>NZ_CP159834.1:0-1200000 GCF_047730165.1 Patiriisocius sp. Uisw_047 | reverse complement strand
TTTCAATAAATTTTCGTTAGAAGTAAGATATCCTATTACATTGAAGCAACTTGCATCTATTTATGCGCTTGGTTTTGTGGAAGGAGGGGCAGCGTATGATGGCTTTAGGGAATATAATCCTTTCAGCATTAAGCGTTCTGCTGGCGCAGGATTGCGTATATTTATGCCTGCATTTGGTTTATTGGGTGTTGATTTTGGTTATGGTTTTGATCCTATTTTAGGAGGAAATGAGCGTAACGGATGGCAAACACACTTTATCATTGGGCAGCAATTTTAATTTTGGCACGATATTTTCTAAACAATCATTAAGTTATGAAGTTTAACAAACTATTTTTTCTGGCAGTTGCTTTCTTAAGCATCACTTTTATTGCACAAGCGCAAAGAGGCGTTCGTATCGGCTATATTGATATGGAATATATTCTTGAGAGTGTCCCAGAATATCAAGAAGCACAAACACAACTAGAAGGCAAAGTACAACGCTGGAAGAAGGACATCGATAAGATGCAAAAAGAGATCGACCAGATGAAATTAGATCTTGCAAATGAGCGTGTATTATTGACTAAAGAACTTATAGACGAACGAGACGAGGAGATTAAGTTTAAAGAAGACGAGATGTTGGATTATCAACAAGCACGTTTTGGTCCACGTGGAGATTTATTAATCCAGAAAAGACAATTAATACAGCCTATCCAAGATCAGGTATTTAATATCGTCCAAGAAGTTGCCGTAAATAAAAAATATGATTTTATATTTGATAAATCTGCAGACGTAGTGATGCTCTTTGCAGCAGAACGTAATGACATTAGTGACATTGTTTTAAGAAGTATCAATAGAGCGGCAAAGCGTACACAAGCGACTTCAAAAAAAGATAAAGATTCTATAGAGAAACGCGACGCGCTTTCTATGGATGAAGATAAAGAGGTTACAGAGCGTGATACTGCAGCAGAAGCAAAAAAAGATGAACGTATGTCTTTATTAGAAAAGAGACAACAAGAACGCGATTCTATAAGAGCGGCTAAAAAGGCAGTCTTTGATGCAAAAAGAGCAAGACTATTAGAAGAACGTCAGCAAAGAAAAGATTCTATCTTAAATGCCCGTAATGGCGGAACACCTCCTCCCGGACCTCCAGTTGGTGAGGATTCAGATGATGATGATGGCGGAGATGGTGGAAGAAAATAGAAATACAAATCCTAAATAAATAACACTTAATTTTAAATTTGAATACAATGAAACACTTTAGACTATTATTGATTGCCATAGTACTTTTTGCAAGTTCAACAAGTTTTGTAACTGCACAAGAAAAAATGGCACACATCGATACCCAAGCACTTGTCGAGGCGATGCCAGAAATGAAAAGCGCTCAGAGTCAACTTGAAAAACTACAGAAGACATACGATACAGAGATTAAAGCTATGGCTAAGGAGCTTGAAACTAAAATCAAGCAGTATGACGGTGAAGCGTCTACTAAAACAGAAGAGGAAAACGCAAAACGTATCCAAGAAGTTCAAGGAATGCAGAACAACATACAAGCATACAGACAACAAGCTTTAAAAGATCTTCAACAAAAAGAAGTTGACATCTTTCAGCCTATTCTTGAGAAAGCTCGTACAGCGATCCAAAAAGTAGCAAGAGCTCAAGGTATTCAATATGTTCTTGATTCTGCAACAGGTAACGGAGTAATCCTTGCGGATGGTAAAGACCTTCTAGCAGACGTAAAAAAAGAATTAGGAATGTAATCTTATTTTCTAAACCAATTAAAAGCTCGCTTATTCAGCGGGCTTTTTTAATGCAATTATTTTAGGAATATTAAAATTATATATTTTCGTTTAGGCGCTCCCCATTGCCGGGCCTCTCGCTCCTATATTAAGTTCTCTCTCACTAGAAACCTCATTTGTAAATTAAAATTCCTCACTTCAAATTGCGACCGCAACCACCAACACAAAACAAAACAAAACAAAGTAAATCTATGCTTCATTAGACCGGTGTATTGTAGTCGTACTTCTACGTATCTTTGCTGAAATGTTACAAACAAAACCCATAGGACTTTTTGATTCTGGCGTAGGCGGCACTTCCATCTGGAAAGAAATTCACGCACTCCTACCCTATGAAAACACCCTGTATCTAGCAGATAGTAAACACGCCCCTTATGGCACGAAGTCTGAAGATGAAATAATAGCACTCAGCATAAAGAACACTGAGTTCTTAATAAAAAGAAAATGTAAAATGATTGTTGTTGCTTGTAACACGGCTACCACAAATGCGATTTCAATTCTCCGAGAAAAATTTGATGTTCCTATTATTGGTATTGAGCCAGCTATTAAGCCCGCTGCCTTGCAAACAAAGACCGGAAGCATTGGCATTCTTGCAACCAAAGGAACCCTGAGCAGCGCCCTCTTTCATAAAGCAGCAGCCGAGTTCACCAAAGATATTTCCGTAGTAGAGATTATTGGGGAAGGACTGGTGCCTCTTATTGAGAATGGTAAATTAAATACTCCAGAATTAACAGCGCTTCTTTTTAAATACACAAAACCGATGGTTGCGGCTTCTGTAGATTATCTTGTTTTAGGATGTAGCCATTATCCATACCTCATCCCAAAATTACTAACCATACTACCAGACAACATAACTATTATCGATTCTGGTGCGGCCGTAGCAAGACAGACCAAATCACTACTGGAAAAAAATGATCTTTTAAATATTTCTGAAAGCAAACCTGAGTTAGAATTTTTAACAAATAGTGACACAGCCACTTTGAGCAAGTTACTAGAGGAGTACAAAGCTAATATTACTATAAGATTAGGGGACTTCTAAGCAAAATAAGACAATAAATCTTTTTTCTTAGAAGGACTCACTATGACTTCTTTTCCTTTGGAGAGTGCCACACTCCCGCTTTTGCCTTTTCTATATTCTAATATTACGTTCACATTTACTAAGTAAGTTTTATGCACACGCACGAGGCCTGAAGGTTTTAATATTTCTTCAGAATACTTGAGGGTTTTACTGACTAGTTTTTTACCGTCTGTTAAAAAGATATTAGTCTAATTGTCATCTACTTGACAATACAAGATGTTTACTACTTCCAGTACTTCAAAGCCACTTTGTACTGGGATGGTTATTTTTCCCGCAACTTTTAGTTGCCTAGGCTTTAATACTCTGTCTTGAAGTGTATTTTCTTTTTGCTTGATTTCTGTCACGTATTCGACGGCTTCAATCAACTTATCAATAGAAATAGGTTTCAATGAATAGTAGCTCGCGTGTGCATTTAAAGCATCCATCGCATAATGATTACCTCCTTACGCAGTCAAGCTAAGAATAAAGATTGCACTTGGGATGAGGAATAAAGAATAATTACTCCGCTTTGCTAATTAACAAAGCGGTGATTAAAACGCTCAAAACAATTTTGGATTGTTTAATTAAAAATCGAGCAATGTATTATTAGTAATATATCATTTATCCGTTCGGTTTTTTATTGATTCCCTTGTCTATTATTTATAGTACGTATATTAATCTCAATAATATGAGCTAATTGTTAGCATTATAGTTTTACGGCACGACCCTTGTAATTGATATATGAAGAGTATTAATATAAACCCTTTAAAATTATATGTATGAAATTAGTAACAAAAAAACAGACAGATAACCTCCACGAAAAGCGAAGTAAAAGAGAAGACAAAAAGAAAACGAACATCAAGTTCAACTCCGCAATCTTCTTTCAACTAGGCTTGGTAGTCGCACTCGTTGCAGCTGCTTGGGCAATGAATTTAAACATAGGGGAGCGCACTATTCCATCTGATAGAGATCATCGTGTGACGATTACAGAACCTATATTTGACCTATTTACAGTTGAACCTAACGTAGCACCGGTTAAGACTATTGCGAAGTTGACGCCACCACCTATTCAACGCCCAGTTACGAGTCAATTTACACCTGTGGATGATGACAAGGTTATAAAAGAAACCAAATTAGTAGATGTAATCACGGCTCCATATATTCCTGTAACTCCTGTTATTGCGCCTCCAGTAATAGACCCTCCTGAAGACAATAGCCCTAAAAGTATTAACTCTGTAGAGTTTGTACCTATCTTCCCAGGATGTGAATCTGCCGGAAATAATGCAGCCAAGAGAGCGTGTATGAGTGAAAAAATTGGACAATTTGTAGGACGAAAGTTTGACCCAAGCGTAGCTGATTATGGCACCACTGGAACTCAGACAATCACCGTACAGTTTAAAATAGACAAAAACGGAAACGTAGTAGACATCATTGCACGTGCTCCAGATAAAAGTCTTGAGAAAGAAGCGCAACGCGTAGTAAGTAGATTGCCAGAATTTACGCCGGGAAAAATGGGCGATGTTCCAGTAGATGTAATGTATATGCTGCCTATTAAGTTTAGCGTAGATTAATTAGTTTGTGAATCCACAACAATATCAATGTTAAGGCAGTCGAGGGTAATTTTATCTGGTATTCATTAAAATTTTCGCACCGCTCCAGCTGATATTCTTGCGAATATTTTAAAACAAAATCAAGCCATCTCCATCCGAGGTGGCTTTTTTCTTTCGCCTTAAATAATCATAAAAATCTGTATCTTGCTAGCATCAACTGATAACCAAAACACTGTGACGCGCATTCTCACTCTTTTACTGCTTTTACCTACGCTATTCTTTGCTCAATCTGTAGACACTTTAGAAAAACACCCTGTCTTCCCTGCCTGCGGAAACGTTACAAACGTTGAGCTCCCCTCATGTTTTAACACCCAAGTGCAACAATTTCTTGTCGACAATTTTAAGGTGCCTTCGTCTGTATCAGAAGAAGAACTCAATCCGTTTAACGTTCAATTTGAGGTGACTACAGAAGGTATATTTGAAGTGATTTACACGGACAGTAATAATGCCGCACTAAAAGAAGAAACGGCTAGAGTTTTTGCTAGTATGCCGACTATTGTGCCCACCACATACAATGGAACGCCAGCTATTTCACAATTTATAATGCCTGTTATATTTCCCTTAGTTGTAAGAGAAACTGTGATGAATCCTATGGCTACTGCAGCATCAACAAATCCAGCCTTAGCGGCCACTCCAGCAACAGAAATTAAAGACACATTCGTGAATGAATATGAGCTGATTGAAAATATGCCTTTTGACAATGAAGAATATTCTAGCCAACTCAACATCCCATTATCGCATGAGATGTACACACGTTTTGACGCCGCGATGAACCGTGTAGGTACTAATACGCATACCGCTCAAAAACCATATATCTATAGCGAAGTAAACAAGTATTATAACTTTTCAGAAGAAAATAGCACCCTCATCAAAGAACGCAGCACTTGGTTAGGCCGTAAATGGTGGAATGAACACTTTGTCACCATAAAAGGAGAAGACTATTGGTTTACGCTAGATCCAGGTTTAGACTTGCAAGTGGGGCGTGATTTTGATAATGATTTGAGCACTTATAATAACACACGGCTGGTCAACTTTCAAGGAGGATTGGGCAAAACTATTAACTTTAATGCTACGGTTTATGAAAGTCAAGGGCGGTTTCCTGCCTATATAGATCGGTATGCGCGAAGCATCAAACCAGATGGCGGAAATCCAGGTATCGTTCCTGGTCGCGGGATTGCCGCGCAATTTAAAGAAGACTCTTTTGATTATCCAGTAGCAACGGGTCATGTATCTATCACTCCTTCAAAATATTTCAATGTTCAGCTAGGGCACGGAAAACAATTTTTAGGCGATGGCTATCGCTCTTTATTTTTTAGTGATAATGCAACCCCCTTTCCTTACTTTAAACTGAACACTACTTTTTGGAAATTTAAATACACAAACACCTGGATGTCCCTTCGTGACGTTCGCCCAGAAGTTACCGCAGATGGAAGTTTTAGAACTAAATATATAGCGAACCATTACTTGAGCTACAACGTTACAGAACGTTTAAATATTGGTCTTTTTGAGTCTGTCATCTGGCAGAACGACAATGATCGTGGTTTTGATTTTAATTACTTAAATCCAGTAATTTTTTATAGAGCGATTGAATTTAGCACAGGATCGCGTGGCGGGAACGCTTTACTAGGGCTTTCTGGAAAGTACAAAGTGAACGATAAGGTCAATCTCTATGGGCAGTTTATTATAGATGAATTTTCGACCAGTGATGTTTTTGGTGGCGAAGGCAGTTATAAAAACAAAACAGGGTATCAAGTAGGTGTAAAATATTACAATGCCTTTAAGATAGACAACCTCTATCTTCAAGCAGAATACAATCGTGTGCGTCCATTTGCGTATTCGCATAATACGATCATTTTAAACTATGGGCATAACAACCAACCTTTAGCACATACCTTAGGTGCTAACTTTTCAGAATTAATTGCGATTGCACGCTATAGAAAAGACAGATGGTATGGTGATGCAAAGGTTATTGTTGCTAAACGAGGTCTTGAATTAAATGAAGACAACATTCCTTTTTACGGCGGAAATATCTACGGTACAGAAGACAACAGACTATCAGACGATGGGAATGACTTGGGACAAGGAAACTCCACAAATTTCTTCCATACCGAACTTGAGGGCGGGTATTTAATTAATCCAACTACCAACTTAAAAGTGTATGCAAGTGTAATCTATCGCGATTTTAACCCAGAAATTAACAATGCGTTGAACAGCAGTGCCAGCACGGTTTGGTTAAATTTTGGCTTACGTACAGATTTGTTTAATTGGTATTATGATTATTAATAGCGTATTATAATTTGATAATCTTTTTAATCACAGAAGCTTCTTGTGTCGCTATCTCAATAAAATAAATACCAGAAGACAGCGTGCTTACATCAATGTTTTGCTCATAAAGCGTAGTTTCAAGGACTATTTTACCCGCAGCTGTTGCCACCTTTATTTGCAATGGCCATGGCTCTATATTTCTTATTTCAAGAAAACTCATTGTAGGATTAGGAACTAAAGTAATGGTTGTCAATGACTGTTCTGCAACGCCTAAACTATGCAAGTTTTCGTACCAGGCTATTTTGCTGTCATTTTGCGAGGCAGAAATCACATCCATATCCCCGTCATTATCAAGATCTGCAGCAATCACATGTCTGGCGCTCAAAGCATTTGTAGTAATGGTTTGTTGAGGGCCAAAATTCCCTAAACCATCTAAGTTTTCGAACCAGGATATTTTATTATTAGCTACAGAAACAGATAACACATCTACATCATTATCGTTGTCTAAATCTGCGCCGAAGACGGCGTTATTGAGGTTTGATATCTGTAAATATTATTTTTAACGGACTAAAGCTACCTAAACCATCTAGATTTTCATACCAAGAGATTCCAAAATCTTCATTAAGACTAGCAGAAATAATATCAATATCACCTTCGCCATCTACATCTATTGGGAAGTTATTCACCGTTGAAGTAGTATTTGGAGCTCCAATGGTCTGTAGGCTTCCAAAGCCACCCAAATTATTATACCACCCTATTATTATACTACCGCTAACAGAAACCACAATATCTAAATCTAAATCACCATCTAGATCAGCAGTGCTGATTGAAAACCCATTAGCAGCGCCAATTTCAATCTTTGTTTCAAAATTACTATCTCCATCATTTTTATACAAATACAAAATACCTGTTTCAAAAGACCCACCTAATAGGTCTAAATCGCCATCACCATCAATATCACTTAGGTTTACATCAAATGCACCACTAATTATATCTATCATTTGTTGGGGTCCAAAATTACCCAATCCATCCATATTCTCTTGCCAAAAAAAAAGATCTCCATCTGCAGAAGATGATATAATGTCCAGATCTCCATCTCCATCAATATCACCAGGCACAATAGCGTTATTCTCTGAGCTTTCTGAGATTAATCGCAAAGGTCCAAAATCTCCTATTCCAGTCTCATTACTATACCAAGCTAATTCGTTCCTTGTGCGCGCAGCAGATAATACATCAAGGGTTCCGTTACCATCTATGTCACCAACCGCTACTTTTCTTGGAAACAGTGCATCAGTAGAAATGACTTATTGTGGACCAAATTGAGCCTGCAGCAAATTACCAGAATAAAACAAAATCACTATGCTAAATAATAGTCGCATATTCTAATCATTTTCTTTTTTCACATCTGCATACACTGTCTTCACCATTCGTTCTGTATTGATAAATCCTGAACCATACCCTAGCGCATCATATTTTTCTGTAATACCAATCACACTTAAGATTTCAGCCTCGGTTTTACCCGCTTTGTAAAGTTTGCTAATCTGATTATGAAGATCCAAAAGCATATCTCTAGTAAAAGTGACGTCTTTCACCGTCGCAAGATCTCCGTGGCCAGGAATCACTTTAGTGTCCTCATTAGTTAGCATCAATAATTTACTTAATGCTTTTGCATAACCTAACACGCTACCTCCGTTTTTTAAGTCTATATAAGGATACCTTCCATTAAAAAAAACATCGCCAGTATGGATCACATTACTATCCATAAAATAAACCATAGCGTCGCCATCTGTGTGGGCATTGTGCACGTGAAAGACAAAAATGGTATCTCCATTATAATGAAACCTCATGTCTTCGCTAAATGTAATCATAGGTAGTGATGTATCACCATCTTTAGTTTTACTTTCATCAACGGCTGTCTTTAAACGTTTTCTTACATTTTCTTGCGAGAAAATTACGGTCCCAGTTTTAGCCATTGCTATATTGCCTCCCGTGTGATCGCCGTGATGATGCGTGTTTACTAAAAACTGTACTGGTTGCTTGTCTTTTGCTGCAATTGTTGCCTGGGTACTTTCAATATTTCTAGCAAACTGGTCATCAATCATAAAGATGCCATCTTCACCGAAACTTAGCCCTATGTTACCCCCTTGATCTTGTAACATATAAATAGTAGAAGTGATTTCTATCAGATTCTGATTTTCTTGTTTTTTATCCTGCGCAAATATCGTCGTAGCGCTTACTAAAACCGCCATGGCAATAACATTTTGGATTTTCATAATAAGATATTTTGGATGAACACGAAGATACCAATTAGAACTTACTTTTTCATCTGCGTATCTATGTGAAATTTAACACTCTAAAATTTCCCTAAAAAGCAAGTAGAACGTATCTTTGCACAAAATTTAAACGGTTAGATTTTTCTTCGGATATTTTAACCGAATTCATTGAAATTCAACACGCTATTCGAGTTGGAATATTTCAGAAATAAAAAACGTGGTGACACTGCAAACACAAGCGACAAAGGTCTCTGTAATTAAAAATTTTACAGAAATCACAAAAATCAGACTCTCTGTGAGTGTGGTGTTTTCTTCTGTTGCAGGATATTTACTGGGCTGTGAGACGATAGACTTCATGACCTTACTGCTTTTAAGTGTGGGTGGCTATTGTATGGTGGGCGCGTCTAACGTGTACAACCAGATGCTAGAGAAGGATTTAGATGCGTTGATGGATCGCACTAAAAACAGACCGCTCCCTGCAGGCACGATGTCTATGCCAATGGCTGGAGTGATTGCCGTTATGCTTACCCTAATTGGGCTTGTTGTTCTTTATATGATTAACCCGCAAACGGCGATGTTTGGCGGGATTTCTATTTTTATGTATGTGGCGATGTACACGCCAATGAAAACAAAGACACCATTGTCTGTTTTTGTAGGTGCATTTCCTGGAGCGATCCCTTTTATGCTAGGATGGGTTGCTGCGACAAATGAGTTTGGGATTGAGCCTGGAGTTTTATTTATGATTCAGTTTTTCTGGCAGTTTCCCCATTTTTGGGCAATTGGCTGGTTCTTATTTGAAGATTATAAAAAAGGAGGCTTCTTTATGTTGCCTAACGGAAAAAGAAATAAAGGCACTGCGATACAGGTGATTCTATATACCATCTGGACCATTCTTGCTTCTTTGATTCCTGCATTTCACGTGACGGGAGATTTAAAACTAAGCGTTGTGGCCGCTGTGCTAATAGGAGCCATAGGGTTGTGGATGCTGTATTATGCCATACGCCTATACAAGTTACAAACAGATAAAGCTGCCAAACAATTAATGCTTGTGAGTGTGAGTTATATTACACTTTTACAAGTTATTTTTGTGGCAGATAAATTTATAAGATGATGGAGCAAACGATTTCAGAAGAACAGAAATTTATAATTACGGAGCAAGATCAAGAGATTGCCGAAAAAACCATACGTGCTAAAAAAATGATGCTTTGGTTTGGGATCATTAGCTTATCTATGAGTTTTGCAGGATTGACTAGTGCTTATGTAATAAGTAAAGAACGTCCAGACTGGTTGATAGATTTTGTAATCCCTGAGGCCTTCTATATGAGTCTAGGCTTAATTGTCGCGAGTAGTGTGACAATGATTTTAGCCAAGTCTGCGGTTAAAAAAGAGAAAAACAGCGCTGGAATGCTGCTTTTGGTTCTTACTTTTTTACTAGGATTAGGATTTATTTTTTATCAATTTATCGGTTTTAACGAAATCATCCAGAACGGATATTATTTTACAGGAAGCGAGAGCACGATTACAACTTCGTTTATATATCTGGTCGTTTTAATGCACTTGGCGCACATTATTGCTGGGCTCATTGCACTGCTTGTAGTAATTTATAATCATTCTAGACAAAGATATGCTAAAGGGAAAACGCTAGGAATAGAACTAGCCTCGACTTTCTGGCATTTTGTGGATATCCTCTGGATCTATCTGTTTTTCTTTTTCTATTTCGTGAGATAAAAAATTAAACGTATTTTTGAAGCTTATTAAAAACTAAAATTTTCTATGGATACAACTGTTGATACAACAGCTCCCGAAGGTGTATGGAGTGGGGGAAATAACCGCCCATTTAAAGCTAGCTACGGTAAAATGATGATGTGGTTTTTCATCGTATCGGATGCCTTATCATTCTCTGGATTTCTAGCCGCCTACGGTTTTTCTAGGTATAAGTTTGTGGACGCCTGGCCAATAGCCGATGAAGTGTTTACTCACTTTCCGTTTTTACACGGTGTAGATGCCCCTATGTTTTATGTGGCATTTATGACCTTTGTACTTATATTTTCTTCTGTAACAATGGTGCTTGCCGTTGATGCAGGCCATAAGATGCAGCAGAACAAAGTTATTATATACATGTTCTTAACCATTATTGGGGGTGCGGTGTTCGTAGGTTCTCAAGCGTGGGAATGGAATACTTTTATTAATGGAGACTACGGTGCTGTCGAAACAAAGGGTGGAAAAATTATCCAGTTTTTAGACAAAGACGGTGAACGTGTAGGTCTTAAGGATTTTGCCTTAGACATTCCTGAGACCAGAGTTGCTCAGGAAGCAAGTAATGGTGTCTGGTTCGAGGGCGAAACAGTAACACACACCACCTTCTCTTTTGAAGAAGTAAAGCAAGGTTTCTTAGCAGATAAGAATCTTTTGATACGTACTCAATACCTAGATGAAAACGGTCATCCTACTGTTTTATCAAGAGCAGCGAGTGAAGCAAAAATAATCAATGATGGAAAACTCGTGGTCGAAGGTGCAAACCTAAGACATAACGAATATGGACATCCGCTCTTTGCAGATTTCTTTTTCTTCATTACTGGTTTTCACGGATTTCACGTATTTTCTGGTGTCATCATTAACTGTATCGTTTTCTTTAACGTAGTTATTGGAACCTATGAGCGAAGAGGGTCTTATGAAATGGTGGAAAAAGTTGGTCTGTACTGGCACTTTGTCGATCTAGTTTGGGTATTTGTATTCACATTCTTTTACTTGGTATAATTTCAAGCATTAAAAAAAATTAAACGTCAACAATGGCACACGCAGAACACAGTTTAGCAATTTTTAGAGGGCGCGTTAAGTTTAAATCTAACGAGCAAAAAATTTGGGGAGTTTTCACCTTCTTATCCATCATCACAATTGTTGAGGTGTATTTAGGTATTATAAAACCAGAATTCTTATTAACACCTTATATGACTGCTTTTGAAGGCGGTCTATTAGCAACCCTAGGAAACATTTTTTTATCGCCTTTTATCTTTATGAAGCCACTTAACTTGATTTTTATCTTGTTAACGCTCGTAAAAGCATATTACATTACTTGGGACTTTATGCACATGCGTGACGAAGCAAAATGGTTACGTCGTGCTGTAGTATGGACAGGGATTTTCTTAATTTGCTACCTTGTGATGATCTTATTACTAGAAGGAGATTACATATTTGAGGTGTATAAATCAAACTATGTAAAGTTTGACTTTTAATCTTTCTTCTTCGGAAATAATACAAAAAAAAGCCTCGTAAGAACGAGGCTTTTTTTTATGACGAAACTTTAAGAGTTTCAAATAAATTATTCTTCATTATTTTATGGACGTCAAGCTCTTAGGTCGTATTTTTGCAATCCATGGAAGAACGACCACAAAAATTTAAGTTTTTAGTACTCGGCGTGCTATTTCTATTACCTATTACCGTCTATTTATTCTTTGCATCTGGCGTAAACAATTTTGGAAAACTGCCGGTTGTGACAGAAAACGTAATAGAGATTTCAGCCTTCAATGATCTTGAAGGCAACACAGTCCAGCTTGAAGATAGAATCACAGTATTAGGATTCTTTGGTGAAGACTTGATAGACAACCAAGCGTATGCTTACAATCTCGCCCACAAGATTTACAAAAAGAATCATCAGTTTGAAGAATTTCAATTTGTTATTTTACTACCTAAGTCTGCTCGTAACCAAGCACTTATTCTTAAAACCAAAATTGAAGAAATTGCCCCTACTACATCGTGGCGATTTGCTTTTAGTGACGCCTTAGAGATAACACGTGTTTTTAATTCTCTAGGTTCAAATCTCACTTTAAATAATAACAATGCGAGCCCTTATGTGTTTATTATAGACAAGGAGCGCAATGTACGAGGACGCGATGACGATGATGATGCAGAAGATGGTATTCTCTATGGTTTTGACTCCAGTATCATTGCAGAAATAAACAACAAGATGAGCGACGATGTAAAAGTGCTTCTCGCAGAATATAGAGACGCGCGAAAAGACAAATCTAAAAGAAAAATATAATGAGTAAGAAAAACTCCTACTTAGGCCTATCGGTTATAGTTCTCATTTTTGCCGTGATTTTCATTCCTAGAATTCACGATCGTATTGTAAATGGCAACACTGTGGATAACAATAGAAGCAGCGACCCCTCAAAAACTTTTGAAGCGCCAAAAGTACGAAGCGCAGGTGACATGACCATTTTTAGTGAAGTACCTTCTTTTACTTTTATCAACCAAAACAACGACACCATTACGAATGCCAACTACAAAAACAAAGTTTATGTGGTAGAGTTCTTTTTTAGTACCTGCCCTAGCATCTGCCCTATTATGAATGTAAATATGGAAAAAGTACAAGATGCATTTGCAAAGCGAGATGATTTTGGGATTGCTTCTTTTAGTATTGACCCTACCTATGATACACCAGAAATACTGAAAGCGTATGCAGATGGTTATAATGTCACACACCCAAACTGGAATTTTTTAACCGGTGACAAAGCCGATGTCTTAAAACTTAGTAACGAGGGTTTCAAGATCTATGCGGCAGAAAGCGACGAAGCCGAAGGTGGTTTTGAACATTCGGGTATGTTCGCACTCATAAACAAAGATGGAAAAGTTACCTCTAGAATAGACGAAAACGGCAATCCACTTATCTATTATGACGGTCTAGAACAAGACGGAATAGATATGCTTATAGAAGACATTAAAAAAATATTATAGTATGATAGATTACGATAAGCAAGTAGAAAAAAAGTACAATGTCTGGATTTGGATTTTATCAATCATTATTCCTATCGCAGTTGCTGCACTTTTCACGATTAAAATTCCTGGCGTAGAAAGAATGGGCTTCTTACCGCCTATCTATGCGACTACAAATGCGATCACGGCAATTTTGCTTGTTCTGGCGGTAGTAATGATCAAGAAAGGAAACCGACGCATGCACGAGCGTTTAATGAAAACCGCCATCATATTTTCAGTGCTGTTTTTGGTGCTTTATGTATTATATCATATGACTAGTGACTCTACTACCTACGGTGGTGAAGGCGCTATTAGATACGTATACTTTTTCTTATTAATCAGTCATATTTTATTATCCATTGTGGTTATCCCATTTGTATTAGTTACCTATGTTCGTGCCATTTCTGGCAAATTTAAGATGCATAAAAAGATTGCCCGCATCACTTTTCCGCTTTGGCTATATGTAGCAGTAACAGGGGTTCTTGTTTATTTTATGATTTCGCCATACTATTAATATGAAACATATCATTCTCCTAGCCATACTATTAGTACTCTTTAGTCTCCCTGCAGAGGCTCAATGCGCTATGTGCCGCGCGGTCTTAGAGAGCGACGTTGATGGCGGGATGGCAAAAGGCGTCAACAATGGCATTGTGTACTTAATGATTTTTCCTTATCTCCTTGTGGGCGGTGTAGTGTTTGCGGTGTACCGCATGCTTAAAAAGGCTAAGAAGAATAAAGTAGCCTCTTCTTAAATCTCATATTTAGCTTTAGTAGTCTTTTTTTAATATTTCTAAAATATTATTTGATCACAACTGTAACATTTCATTAAATATTCTGTCTTAATAGTTAGAGACAACCAGCAAACCATTATCCCTCAAAAGTCTTGACAATTTATTCACATTGCAGTAATGCCATAGTGCGTTACTTTGCAATGCATTTACTACTTATATGATTGATTTACAGAACATTCACAAGTCTTACAAAACAGGAACAAACTCCTTACACGTTCTTAAAGGTATCGACTTTCACGTTGAAGAAGGAGAAATGGTAGCCATCATGGGATCTTCGGGTTCTGGGAAATCTACGCTATTAAATATACTAGGAATGCTTGATGAGGCAGATGAAGGCACTTATTCGCTGGACAACAACCCTATTAATAGTCTAAACGAAAAGATTGCAGCGCAATACCGTAACAAATTTTTAGGTTTCGTATTTCAGTCGTTTAACCTAATTAATTATAAATCTGCGCTTGACAACGTGGCGATGCCATTATACTATCAAGGTGTAAAACGCGCAGAACGCACTGATAAAGCAATGCACTATCTAGAAAAAGTAGGCCTAGCACAATGGGCGACACACTTGCCTAGCGAACTTTCTGGTGGTCAAAAACAACGTGTTGCGATTGCGAGAGCATTAGCAAGTGACCCAAAAGTATTACTCGCAGATGAACCTACTGGAGCCCTAGACACAACAACCTCTTACGAGGTTATGGAGCTCATACAGGGGATTAATGACGAAGGAAAAACAATTCTTGTTGTAACACACGAGGATGACATTGCCCAGATGACTAAGCGTATCGTAAACCTAAAGGATGGTCAGATAATTGACGACACTAGAGTACGGCAAGTACTCGCAAAAAATGCGATGCATGTTTGATGTAGAACGCTGGCAAGAAATTTTTGAAACCATTGGGAAAAACAAGTTAAGAACATTCTTGACAGGACTCTCTGTGGCTTCCGGTATTTTTATTTTAGTTATTTTATTAGGCTTTAGCAGCGGCATACAAAAAGGAGTGAAAACTCAGTTTGAGCAAGATGCTACAAACAGCATACGCATAGGAACACGTGCCACTACAAAAGGATACAAAGGTCTCAACCCAGGAAGACAAATTCAGCTTCGTAATGAAGATTTTGAAGCGATGAATAGAAAGTATGGCGACCAATTAGAATTTAAAACAGCGCTTTATAATATGTGGGGGTCTCAAGTTTCTTTTGAAGGACAAACCGGCAACTATAGACTAGAAGGCGCTAATCCTGACCAACAATTTATCGAGAATGCAAGCCTGACTGCTGGACGGTTCTTGTCCTTAGATGATATGGAAGAAGCCCGTAAGGTAGCGGTCATTGGATATACAATACAACAAGATTTATTTAAAGGTGTAGATCCCATCGGGAAGATGATATCTGTTTATGGTATCAACTTTAAAGTGATAGGAGTTTATACAGATCCAGGAGGAGCCCGCGAAGAAAATAGATTCTTTGTACCACTTTCAACTGCCCAAGTATCTTTTGCAGCAGGTGACCGAATACGGAACATCGCCTATACCGTAAAAATGAGCGACAATTTTGAGGAGGCAGTTGCAACATCTATGCAACTTTCAAAAAGTTTTGAAAATGACATTAAACAAAAATATATCATCGCACCAGATGACAGGAGTGCTGTGCGTATAGATAACACCTTAGAAGAAGCAAAGAAAATCTATTCCTTAATTGCAGTGATACGTAATGTGTTTTGGTTCATTGGTATTTTTACAATTATCGCAGGAGTTGTAGGTGTTGGGAATATCATGCTCATCATCGTAAAAGAACGAACGAAAGAAATAGGAATTCGTAAAGCCATTGGTGCAGTTCCCTCTTCCATTATTGGAATGATTTTACAAGAATCTATTTTCATTACGGCAATAGCTGGATTTTTAGGTTTGTTTGCCGGAGTTGCAGTACTTCAGATTATTGGCCCTTGGATGGAGAACGACTTTATAAAAAATCCACAAGTAGATTTTACGACAGCAATAACGACGGTGTTTATTTTAATTTTAGCAGGTGCTATCGCAGGATATATTCCGGCAAGACGCGCTGCAAAAATTAAACCTATTGAAGCCTTAAGAGAAGAATAATATGTTTAACAGAGATAGATGGAGTGAAATACTGGAGGCATTAAACGCCAACCGCTTTAGAACTTTTCTAACAGCTTTTGGGGTGGCTTGGGGTATCTTTATTTTAGTGGTTTTGTTGGCGCTCGTTAATGGACTTCGTACTGGTGTCAGCAAAGATTTTGGCGACTTTGCCACAAACTCTATGTTCGTCTGGACACAACGCACCTCATTACCATACAAAGGACTTCCCAAAGGAAGAGGACTCACTTTTAAAACGGAAGATGCACAGGTACTTAGAGACAACTTTCCGCAGCTCACTTATGTATCACCTAGGAACCAATTAGGTGGATATCAAGGCGCAAACAATGTCACCCGAAACGAAAAAACAGGAGCATTTACTATCAACGGGGATTATCCAGATTTCATTAAGCAACAGCCTATGGATATCACCCAAGGTCGTTTTATAAGCTACTCAGACATTACAGAAAAGCGAAAGGCTATTGTGATTGGGATTGATGTTGTGAAGACTTTATACGCCATAGGCGAAGATGTGATTGGGACCTATATAAAAATAAATGGCGTCAACTTTATGGTCGTAGGTGTTTTTCAAGCTACCAACAGTGATGGAAATGATGAAGAAGATGCAAATAGCATTTATGTGCCGTTCAGCACTTTTAATCAAGTCTTTAATTATGGAGATAATGTAAGTTGGCTGGCAGTCACCGCTGAAGATGGTACGAGTATCACTTCATTAAAGCCACAAATAATGGCAAAACTGCGAGAGCAACGTACCATACATCCAGATGACGCGAGAGCTTTGGGTAATTTTGACCGTGCCGAAGCATTTGGTCGTGTAACCGGATTGTTTGATATTCTCACCTTTGTTGGCTTTTTTGTGGGCACCCTTATATTGGTTTCGGGTATGATTGGGATTATTAATATTATGCTTATCGTCATCAAAGAGCGAACGAAAGAAATAGGCATTCGTCGGGCAATAGGCGCAAGTCCTTGGAGTATAAGAACTCAAATTATTCAAGAGTCATTAGTGTTAACCATCATTTCTGGAATGTGCGGTGTTGCCGCAGCAGCGGGGTTAATCTGGATAATGAATTATGTCTTAGAACTCTCTGGCCCTGTTGATAATTTTGCAAACCCAACCGTAAATGTAGGAATCATTTTAACCGCCTTCTTCATCTTAATACTGTCAGGTATTCTAGCGGGATTGATTCCGGCAATGAAGGCTACAAAGATGAAACCTGTAGACGCCTTGCGTATTGAGTAAGAAATAAATATAGCTGCGGAAATATGATTGAGTTGATGTTTCCGAAGAAAAAATAATTAATTAGAATAAAACAAGAATGAAAAGAACTGGAACCATTATCGTGTTACTATTTATTTTGATAGGCTTTAGCGCAGGAATTTACTATATCTGGGTGAAAGACCGGAAAGATCCTGTGACCTATCAAACGGAACAAGCTACTAGACTCACGATTGTCAAAAAAACGGTCGCTACGGGTAGTATTGTCCCAAAAGAAGAAGTGCTTATTAAACCAAATATTTCTGGGATTATCGATGAGATTTTTGTCGTGGCTGGAGATGTTATTAAAAGCGGTGACCTTATTGCTAAGGTAAAAGTGGTGCCTAATGTAAATTCTTTAAGTTCTGCTAAGAACAATATTAACAGTGCAAAAACACAGGTAGAAACGGCGCGTCTCGCATTGGAAAGTCAGCGTAATATTTTTAATCGCCAGAAAGGTCTTTTTGATAAGGGCGTGATTTCTGCAAACGAGTTTGACAATGCTCAATTGAGCTTCAATCAAGCACAGCAGCGCTACAACCAAGAAAAAGTAACCCTAGTTGGAGCTCAGCAAACGTTTGACATTGTAAAAACGGGCACATCCAGAGGGCTTGGAACCACAGCCAATACAGAAATAAGAGCAACAGTTTCAGGAATGGTACTGGACGTTCCTGTAAAAACTGGAAACCAAGTTATTGAATCTAATAACTTTAACGACGGGACCACAATCGCAACAATCGCAGATGTAGATAAAATGATTTTTGAAGGTAAAGTGGACGAGAGTGAAGTAGGTAAAATTAAAGAGCAACTACCTTTAGAAATTACTGTGGGTGCTATCGAGAATAAAAAGTTTGATGCCATTTTAGATTATATCGCTCCAAAAGGTGTGAGTGAGAATGGAGCTATTCAATTTGAAATTAAAGGAACCCTTGCAAAAAAAGATACGACCTTTATAAGAGCAGGGTTGAGTGCAAATGCTTCGATTATTCTAGCCAAAGCAGAAGACGCACTTGCTATTCAAGAGGCACTAGTACAATACGATCCAGAAACCAAACAACCTTTTGTTGAAGTAGCGACGGGTGATCAAGAATTTGAACGACGTGATATTAAAATGGGGATTAGTGATGGGATTTTTGTGGAGATCATTTCTGGAATCACAAAGGATCATAATATCAAGGTTTGGAACCAACTTAAAGCTCCTATTAACGGAGGTGGTTACTAAAATTTATCTACTAAAATGTAACACTTTAGCAAAGTGGAAGACTTACTTAACAACGATAATCTAATTATGAAAAAGTTACTCCTTATAGGTGTTTTTACAATCACCTTTTTTGCTGCCAATGCTCAGGTTAAGAATTGGACATTGCAAGAATGTGTTGTGTATGCCTTAGAAAATAATATTTCTGTAAAGCAAAGCGAGCTTGATGTGCAAGCGACTGCTCTAGAAAGATCTGATGCAGTTGGTAATTTTCTACCTTCAATAAATGCGAGCTCTAGTGTTTCAAAAACCACAGGACTTGGACTTAACCCAGTGACCAATCAATTAGAAAATCGTGTTTTTCTTTCTGCAAACGGTGGGGTTAACTTAGGCTATACTTTATTTGATGGTTTAAGAAATGTAAGACAAGTACAGCGTGCAGATATCTCACAATTAGCAAGTCAATATAGACTTGAAAAAATGAAGGATGACATCGCACTATTTGTGGCTAACTCTTATCTACAAGTACTTTTAAACAAAGCAAACCTTGAAGTTGTACTCACTCAAAATGATGTAACTAAAAATCAAATAGTACGCACACAGCAATTGGTAAACGCAGGATCTATACCTCGTGGAGACTTATTAGAAATACAAGCAACAAACGCCAGTGAATTACAGCGTATTGCAGTTGCTGAGAATGCTGTGCAAATATCACTAATCAGTCTTGCTCAATTACTACTCATTAAAGACTACGCTAACTTCGATATCGCCAATGACGATTTTAATGTTGTGAATGAAGAAATTGCAGACACGCCAGTGAGCACCTTAATAGAGAGCGCAAAAGAAAACAGGCAAGAAATACGCATTGCCGAAAGTCAAGTAGCACTAGCTGAAAAAGACATCCAGATTTCAAAAGGAGCACTACTCCCAACTGTTAATGCCTTTTTTGGCTATGACACGAGGTATTCGGATGGAGACATCAACACCCCTTTTAAACAACAGATATATATTAATGACGGTGTAGGCTATGGCCTAAGTTTAAGTGTCCCTATTTTAAATGGGTTTAGAGCTAGGAACAATGTTTCTAGAAGTAAAATAAACCTAGATCGCACTCAGTTTCAATTAGAGCAGGCACAGTTAGACCTTGAGTCTAATGTCTATCAGGCCATGGTAGATGTTCGTGGTTCTAAGAGAGCCTATGAAGCTGCACAGGTAGCATTTGAATCTCAAGAATTGGCGTATACTTATGCAAAAGACAGGTATGATGTAGGACGTACAAACGCGTTTGACTTTAGCCAGTCTAAATTGCGTTACGACAATGCAAGAATAGAAATTAACAGAACAAAATACGATTACATATTTAAGCTCAAAGTATTAGAATTATACTTTGGTGTGGATCCAACCCAACTAAAATTCTAATCATGAAAAAAAAGACACTCATTTGGATAATTGTCATTTTTGCGTTACTCATTACTGCACTTCTCTTCGGAAGTAAGGCTGGATGGTTTGGCAATAAAGATGATGGAAAAGTTGTAGAAATAACTGAAGTTACCCCATTAACCATTACCGAAACGGTTGCGGCTACAGGTAAGATACAACCAGAAATAGAAGTTTTTCTTTCTTCTGAAGTATCTGGAGAAATCATAGACCTCCCTGTTAAGGAAGGACAACTTGTTGAAAAAGGACAGCTTCTTGTTAAGATCAATCCAGACTTAATACAAGCGCAAGTAAGCCAAAGTCAAGCAGGACTGCTAAATGTACGTGCGCAGTTGGAAAATGCAGAAGCGAGTCTACGTAATGCCAAGGCTAACTATGATAGGAATAAATCTTTATTTGATAAAGGGGTTATTTCACGCTCAGAATGGGATCGTTCTGTAGCAGATTATGAAATGGCGCAGGCTAATAAATCTTCTGTGTACTATAACGTGAAGAGTGCAACAGCAAACGTAAAACAATCTCGTGATAATTTGAATAGAACAAAAATCTATTCCCCTATGACAGGAACTATTTCTAGACTTTCTGTAGAACTTGGTGAGCGCGTAGTAGGTACCGCACAAATGGCAGGTACTGAAATCATTCGTGTTGCCAACCTAGACAATATGGAAGTGGAAGTAGATGTAAATGAAAACGACATTGTAAAAGTGGCCGTAGGTGATAGTACAATTGTAGAGGTAGATGCTTGGACTAAAAGAGAATTTAAAGGTCTCGTTACAGAAATCGCCAACTCAGCAGAATCTGCACTGACAGTAGATCAGGTAACAAACTTTAAAGTGAAAGTACGTATTCTTCCTGAGTCGTATAAAGAACTTACGGAGAACAAACCAGAAAGCTACTCTCCTTTTAGACCAGGAATGACAGCAACGGTAGATGTAATCACAAATAAGAAACAAAATATTATTGCCGTACCTATTAGTGCCGTTGTAATAAAAACGGATACTTCTTCTACTAAAAAATCGTTTAAGAAAGAGGTGATTACTGCAGACACAAAAAAGTATGAGTGTGTGTTTGTTAATAATGGAGGAATCGCAAAACTAAGAGTGGTAGAGACTGGAATACAAGACGCCACTAATATAGAGATACGATCCGGGTTAAAATCCGGTGATAGGGTGATTACGGGACCATACACATTGGTTACAAAAACACTAAAACCTGGTGATAAAGTTAAGGAAGAGGATAAAGATAAAAAAGAAGATAAAAAGGATACCGAATAATGGGGTTAATTCTCTGTATAGAAACAGCAACTAAAAATTGCTCCGTAGCGCTTTCAGAACATGGAAGTGTTATTGGGTTGAAAGAGCTTGCAACAGAAGGATATTCTCACGCAGAAAACCTGCACATCTTTATTGAAGATGTAATGAAACAAGCCTCAAAAAAGCTGAGTGATCTCGACGCTATTGCTGTAAGTAAAGGGCCTGGTTCTTATACTGGTTTACGAATAGGAGTATCTACAGCAAAAGGGCTTTGTTACTCTTTAGATATTCCACTTATCTCCTTAGAAACATTAGACATTCTTGCACAACAAGTAAAAGAGCCTACTACGATCATCCCGATGCTAGATGCACGTCGTATGGAAGTTTACAGTGCAATTTATGATGTTCATAAAAATAGAACTAGAGGTACAGAGGCTCAGCTTCTGGATGAGCATTCATTTGACCAACACATTACCGAAGCTAAAACCACATTTATTGGGGATGGTGTCGCAAAGTTTGAGGAGATCTGTGATCATCCAAATGCGATCTTCGTTACTGAAGCATTACCTTCTGCAAACGAGATGGGTCAACTAGCAGAGTTGAAGCATAAAAAAAATGAAATCGAGGATGTCGCTTATTTTGAACCTTACTATTTAAAAGACTTTAAAGTGGGGTAATTATAGGCTATAATAATGAGCTACTATTTTTGCTAAATCAGTTTCATTATTTACATCTAATTTATTTTGTTTCATATAATTTTTCATCACTTTCTGTTTACCGCTGAAAGCTTTTAAAATTTTCTTTTTACTTTGGGGAAGCTCTGTAAATACAACATTTACATCTACCATATAATAGGTAGTCAAGTCATTAAATCGAGCCGGCTTGTCTGCCGTATAAGAATCGTTTGATTTTATCGCCTCAACGTATGTCACGTTATGCCTTTTATACACACTTGCTTTTTTACCTTCAGAAATTAACTCTAGGTATCCTCCTATTCCGGGAACCTTCCCCTGTGGGAAAAAAACATACGTTTTCGAGCCTATTTCCACAACGGCACCAGGGTCTTTTAATAGAATTCCTGTAGGAGTCTTAAGACCCTCTTTTGTCGTTTGAAAATGATCTGAATATGCATTATATCGCATAAGTACATTACTCATGATTTTTTCATCATTCTTATATATATTGCCAGATAAGAAAACACCTCCATTGACATATGGAGAACCTTTAACCTGAGCTATTTCTTCATCACTTAGAAATCTACTTCTGTTTAAAGAATCATTATTCTGAACTAAATTATAATCGCTATAATCTCTTACTTGTGAACTTGTAATCGTTACTGTAAAAATTGCTGCTGCTAAAAAGAATTTTTGTAGATTCATACCGTCAGTTTAAAATTAATTTTTTTCGTTAGTGATAATATGTAAATCTCGCTGCGGAAATGGAATAACAATTCCAGCAGATTCAAGACGTGATTTTGCTTCTTCGATGGTGTAAAATTTAATATCCCAAAAATCTTCATTCTTGGCCCAGAATCGAATCGATAAATTTACCGAACTATCTGCAAGCTCATTAACTACCACCATAGGTGCTTTGCCCTCTTCTTTAAGTATCAAATCTTGCTCCATAAGAAGCGCTAACAAAATATTTTTCGCCTTCTTTATGTTACTATCGTAACTTATACCTAGAATCAAGTTTTCACGTCGAATACCTTCTTCAGTAAAATTCACAATGGTGTCGTTAGATATTTTGCCATTTGGAATTACTGCTAATTGATTTCCGAAAGTTAATAATTTTGTAGAGATTATCGAAATTTCCTTTACTGTCCCTTCTACACCTTGTGCTTTTATGTAGTGTCCAACCCTAAAAGGCTTAAACATTAATAGTAAAACACCCCCAGCAAAATTAGCCAACGATCCTTGTAAAGCTAAACCTACAGCTAAACCTGCCGCCCCAATAATTGCGACAAACGAAGATGTCTGTATTCCCAATTGTGCTACAACAGTAATAAAAAGAATAATCTTGAGAACCCAATTCAATAAATCTAATAGAAATTTCTGTAAAGAAGGATCAACTTCCCTCACAGCAAATAATTTCCGGGCTATTCTAGTAAAAATCTTTATTACCCACCAGCCAACAACTAAAATTACTATGGCAGACAAAACATCTGGCAGATAATCAATCACCTGCTGTCCATACTTATTTAAGTAAAAATTTATGTCATTTATTTTATCGATGATACCTGTATCCTCCATTACTTTTATTGCTTCCTGCATTCTATTCTATTAATTTTTTTGCCTCGTCTATTTCGGCAACTGGTAATTTACACGTGTAATTTTGACATACAAAAATCATTGTTTCTCCATCCATATAACGATTCGCTAATAAAGGCAGAGAGTCGTTTTTAGTACTAGAAGCGATGAGCGTATTGGGCAAATAATTGGTTTTAAATTTTAAAGTCTTTTCTATAGCATCATCTCCTACGATGGCTACTTCATAATATGGGTTGCGGTAATTCTCGAGCAAGCCCAACCAGTTAGAAAATCCACTAGGATATTTTTCTATTTCTGGCAATACATTTTTAAGCATTTGCTTTGCAGTATTTCTGAAATTCTCTTCATCGAAATGATGTGCTAGCACAAATAAATTGTTAGCCATAATTGAGTTTGAAGAAGCAATCACATTATCACGATACTCCACCGATCTCGAGACAAGCTCTGGATCTTCTGAAGAAGTAAAATAGAACATTGCGGTTTCTTCATTATAAAACTTAGCAAAGCTGTAATCTGCTAAGTCCTTTGCCGTAATGAGCCACTTGGTATCTGCTGTCACTTCATATAAAGATAGAAACCCTGAAATAACGGCTGCATAATCTTCTAGGTACCCATTGATTGTACTTTTCCCGTCTTTATAGTTGTGGTATAAAGATCCGTCTTTTTTTAATTGATTATCCAGGATAAACTCAGCATTCTTTAAGGCCGCCTCTAGATATTCTTTATTCCCCAATGCTGTATATGCATCTACATATCCCTTAAGCATTAAGCCATTCCAAGACGTAAGTGTTTTATCGTCAAGTCTCGGTTTTGCTCTTTTACTACGATACGTTTTTAGGGTTGCTTTCCAAGCTGCTTTTTTATCTCTTAAAACTTCGGTCGTAAGCCCAAAGTCTTTTGCAATGCTCGCATCATCTTCATCTCTAATGAGCACATATTTCCCATCTTCCCATTTTCCGAAGTTATTTACATTAAAATATGCGGCAAAAACATCAAAATCAGCTCCTATTTGCTCCTTTAGTTCTTTCTCTGTGTACACGTAATAAGCGCCCTCTTCTAGTTCGCTTGTATCTGTATTACTGTCTGCATCGAGGGAAGAATAAAAGGCGCCTTCTGCAGTGGTCATCTCTTCTGAGATATAAACAAGGGTTTCTTCAACCACCTCTTTGTACAACTTATTTTTTGTTACTTTAAACGCATTGCTATAGAGACTTACGAGCTGCGAATTATCATAGAGCATTTTTTCAAAATGAGGCACGTGCCATTTTTCATCTACGCTGTATCTAGAAAAACCACCGCCTACTGCATCATAAATTCCGCCATAAGCCATTTGATCTAAGGTAAACATCACATGGTCTTGCAAGTCTTGATCCTTGTTCTGAACCGCATGACGCAAGAGATACTCATAATTAGATGGCATCATGAATTTAGGTGCTCGCTTGTAACCACCAAAACGATGATCAAAAGTAGATTTCCACGACTTTAGTATCTTCTCTAGTGGGTAGTTTTTTAAATCTACATCGGCATCATTTAAGGTTACTAGATCTAAGTTTTTTATTCCCTCTTCAAGTTGCGTAGCAATCTCCGTTAGTTTTTCTGGGCTTTCATTATTTAATTTTTGGATACGCTCTAGAACTTGTATCCAATCATCCTTCTTAAAATACGTCCCACCCCAAACTGGTCTTCCGTCCGGAAGCGTAACCACGTTAAGCGGCCATCCTGCGCTACCCGTCATTAACTGCACAGCATTAATATAAATCTGGTCTATATCCGGTCGTTCTTCCCTGTCTACTTTTACTGAGATAAAATTAGAATTCATCGTAGCCGCAACAAGGCTATCTTCAAAACTCTCATGCTCCATCACATGACACCAGTGACAAGCCGAGTACCCTATGCTTATAATCATAAGTTTGTTTTCGGCTTTTGCCTTTGTCAAGGTTTCATCGTTCCAGGCGCGCCAATCTACAGGATTGTGTGCGTGTTGCAAAAGATAAGGACTCGTTTCTTTTATGAGGCTATTGGTATACAAATGGGTTTCTTTTTTTTCTTGAGAAGAGGTGCATCCTATTATCGAAAAAAGGATGAACACAAGGAATGTAAATTTTTTTATCATCATACATAAACAAAAATACGCTTTTGAAAGAATCAAAAGCGTATTTCGTTCGGTAAGCTGTTGTTATTTTACCTCAATGGTAATTTTGCAATTTACCAGATAATCTAAAATTTTACCATCTGTCACTGCACACGTTTGTTCGTTTATGTAACAAGATCTTATATTCTTCAAACTCTTTGAAGCGTGGACTACCGCATTTTGAGCAGCTTCTTCCCAACTAGCAATAGAATTTGCTCATACTTCAATCACTTTTAAAACGACCATAATTATTTGTTTTTTAGTTATTTACCTCTGAAATACTAAATTACTAAGAATAGAATGCCTTTTTATAAATACTACGTTAAAATATTAAATTTGAAAATCGAATGAACTAGAACTAAGCTATTGAATGTCTAAATTTTATAAAAATAAGAGTTCTACAAATTAATCTCGAATCTTAAATTTTTAACACTTAAACCTACCCATTTACAGCCTCCACGAGTTGCACTCTTCCTTGCATCATTTCTTTAAGCATTGTTTGAATCCCATTCTTAAGGGTAACCGTTGAAGATGGACAGCCACTACAAGCTCCCTGCAGGATTACTTTTACGGTTTTTGTCTCTGGATCAAAACTGTCAAATGCGATATGACCACCATCACTGGCAACAGCTGGTTTTACATATTCGTCAAGAATATCCATAATTTCGTTATCGATATCAGTGTAGGTTTTCTCCGCAGTTTTATCTGTGGTTGATTCTACAGCTTTTTGTTCTTCTTTTAAAGTTTCAGAAAGCATCTCGTCTGTAAAGATCTTCTTACCATCTTCGATGTAACCGCGAATAAACTCACGAAGTTGCATACTTATCTCATCCCATTCTGCCACGTCATATTTCATTACCGAAACATAGTTGCTACTCATAAAAACCTCTTTCACAAAAGGAAAGTTAAACAATGCTGCCGCGAGAGGTGCGTGCTTAGCATCGTCAATATTTTTGAACTCAAATGTGCCAGAAACCAGTGGTTTATTTGCCACAAATTTTAATACCGCTGGATTAGGTGTAGTCTCTCCATAAACCGTTACTGGTACTTTTTTCTTATCTGTAGATTCATTTACTATAACTTTCTCACTATCAAGGTATTCGCTAATAGAAACAGCCACCTCCTCTTGCACCTTGTCCCAGCTAACGATATTGTACTTCTCAATAGCAATAAAATTCTGTGATATGTATACCGTTTTAACAAAGGGAAGGTGAAACAACTGCTGTGCAATTGGGCTTTCTCCCGCTTCCTCTATATTTTTAAATTCATAGCTTTTTGCCTGTGTCAAGAACGAATTAGCTACGAATTTTACAATATTTTCGTTATTTGTGGGTTGTATGATAATATTATGAGATTCCATGGCTCTATTTTTTGACAAAAATAGCGAAACAAAACCAATGTATTCAATATATTTGGAACCTTAAGTGCCTACTATGAAAAGAACTTTACTAACCATTATTCTACTAATACCATTAGTCGGTTTCACACAAAGCATTCTGGTCAACGACCCAATGGCTAATGAAACTAATTACACTCCAGAACAAATGATTACAGAGGTCCTCATAGGAGGCTCTGGATGCGGGGATGTAGAATTTACATTTTTACAAGAAAATCCAGACGGAGCGACTAACATTGATGAGCGCAGTTGGGGCTATTTTGATGCCACTGGCACAAGCTTTCCATTTGAATCTGGCCTTGTTATGTCTGGTGGTTTTGCCAAAAGTGCAGAAGGACCGAACGATAATGAGGTAAGTGACACTGGTCCAGGATGGGGTGGCGATGCAGATTTACAAGCCGTATTATTTGGTCTTGATGGTCTTAACGAACCTACAAACAATGCGACAGTATTTCAATTTACTTTCGTTCCTGTAATTTCTGAAATGTCTTTTGATTTCATTTTTGCTTCAGAAGAATATGAGGATCAATTTGAATGTTCTGCTCAGTTTAGAGACGGGTTTGCATTTTTATTAAAAGGCCCAGGTATTCCTGACGACTCCGGAACCGTTTTTGGAGGAACAAACATTGCAGCCGTTCCGGGTTCTGCCGGGGTTGTTGTAAACACACTATCTATACACGATGATTCTTTCAATTGTGGTTCTGAAATACCTGGAGTTAACTTTTTCCCAGAATTATATGTGAGTAACCAAGGTGGTAATAACTTAAATGAAATACAATTTGACGGGTATACGCAAGCATTAATTGCAATGGCCTCACTGACACCGGGAGAAACATACGAGCTTAAAATGGTCACTGGGGATAGAGGTGATACTGCTTTTGATTCTGCCGTTTTTTTTAGAGAAGGTAGTTTTAACATTGGGGTAGCATTACCGCCAGATGCAACTATTGTTTCTGGTAATGCACCTTGTGAAGGTGATGAGTTTACCTTTGGAGTAGAAGAGTCTGCACCTGGAGCCACTTTTCAGTGGTACATCCAGAATCCAACCAACGGAATGTTTGATATTCTTCCAGACGAAACAGACAATGAAATAACAGTTACTCAAGGTGGAACATTTCAAATAGAAGCTATTTTAAGTGTAGATTGTACCGCTACAGATGAAATTATCATAGAATTTTCTCCACAACCTGTGGCAGTAATCCCAGATTTCATAAGAGAATGTGATGAAGCCCCTAATGATGGGATCACCATTTTTGACCTTACGCAAGCAGATTCACAAATTATCAATGGCCAAATGGATGTACTGGTTGACTACTATGAATCTGAATTTGATGCAGCGATGGAAATCAACATTATTCCAGACCCTACAATGTACGAGAATGTAGTGCCTAACTTCCAGATAGTATATGGTCGTCTCGAAGACATTTTTAGAAACTGTTTTGATATCGTGCCTCTAGAAATACAAGTAGATTTTGCGCCAGAAATAACAGTACCTATTTCAGATTTTTTCCAGTGTGACAATGATGAAGATGGAGTAGAAACGGTTGATCTTACTTCAAAGGAAGACGAAATTCTTAATGATCTTGTTGATGTTAGCCTAGAGTACTTTGAAACGTTAGCAGATGCGCAAGCAGGCAATAACCCTATTGCAAACCCTTCTTCATATATCAGCGGCTTCACCACGATTTATGTACAAGCCACTAACAATCTAGGCTGCACCACAGAAGGAAGTTTTGATCTCATTCTTGGTCAAACCCCTCCATTTTCGGCACCGTTCCCACTTATCGGATGTGATGTTGAAGAAGATGGCACCGCCATTTTTGACCCAAATCAAAAGAATGACGAGGTTGTTGCAGGAGCAGTAGGGCTAAGTGTTACCTACTTTGGAAATATCATAGATGCACAAGATGCAGAAAACCCATTGATTATTCCCTACACTAGTACTGGTGAAACAATTTGGGTGCGTATTGAAGATGATGCAACAGGTTGCTATAGTATTACTACACTTGAATTGCAAGTAGCTCCATTGCCAACGATTTGTCAGCCAGAACCACTTGTATTTTGCGATAGTGATAATGATGGTATAGGTGAGTTTATGCTCACAGAAAGAGATGATGAAGTACGATGCGGTGATCCTTCAGGTTTTTTAGTTGTTTCCTATCACGAAACACAAGGAGAAGCAAATGGAAATACAAATGCTTTAGTAAGTCCTTATTTAAACATTGTTCCTTTTAACCAAACGATTATCGCAAGACTGACAGGTTTAAATACGGGCTGTTTTGATACAATAGCACTAGAACTCATAGTAGGTGACAGTCCCGTAATTACTGCTCCAGAGCCATTAATGCTTTGCGATGATGATGATGATGGTGAGGTGGTTTTTATTCTTAATTCCGTAGAGGCTCAAATGTTACCTTCTGGAACTTTTATAGTTGAATATTTTGAAACACAAGGTAATGCAGATAGTGGAAGTAATCCTATTTCAAATCCTAGTACGTATACAAATCAACCTTCTTTAGGAAACCCACAAATTATTTATATAGTAGTCACAGATATTGACAATGGTTGCATGAGCCAAACTACAGTAGAACTAATTGTAAATTTACAACCAATTCTTACGGCGCCAACACCATTGATACTCTGTGATGTAAACAACCCAGGTGATGAAATAGAAATATTTGATTTGAACGCAGCTATTTTTGAAATTACAGGTGGAGATCTTAATTTAGATATCACTTTTTATGAAACGCAAATGGACGCTGATAATGGGACTAATCCTATTACAAACCCTGAAGCATATCCAAACATAGAGAACCCACAAGCCATTTATATCTTGGCAGAAGATGCTACGACGGGTTGTATTGAAACAATGACAGTAGCACTTGAGCTGCGAGTAGAAAATACTCCTTCGCCAGAAACGCCAGAACCTCTTGTAGTTTGTGATGACAACAATGATGGCTATGCCTTTTTTGATCTAACAGTAAAAAGCGCTGAGATTATTGGTGGCGAAATGAATATTCTTATCAGCTATTATGAAACGCAACTGGATGCAGATAATGCTACAAACGCGTTTGATACGACGATGCTGTACAGTAATATTATTCAGTTTATGCAGACCGTATATGTGCGCCTAGAATATGATGCGACAAATATGGGTAATGCCTGTTACAATACGATCACTCTTGACTTAATTGTTACAGATAGTCCCGTAATTCCATTGGAACTTGAGCCGCTCATAGCTTGCGAAAATGATGGAGATGGTTTTTCTATTTTCAATTTAACCCAGCAGAATACAACTATTTACGGAGATCAAGATCCAGATGATTTTACGTTAACTTATCACGAGTCTCTTGCATTTGCAGAAGCTGGTATGCCCGTGATATCAAATCCTATGATGTACACAAATACATCAAACCCGCAGACTATCTGGTATCGTCTAGACAATGATGACATAGATAATTTATGTAATTCTATAGGTAGTTTTGAGCTTGAGGTAGTAGACGGTCCTATTGCTATTGGACCATTAGAAGTAGAAGTTTGCGATACTCTTGGAGAGCCAGGTGATGGTGTTTTTACTTTTGACCTTACCCTCTATGATGACACAATTACTGGAGGTATTCCTGGAATTAATGTGCAATATTTCTTAACTGATGCCGAGGCGCAAGGAAATGAAAATCCTATTTCGCCAGCAAACGAGCATATGAATGTCGACACAATGGGGGATGCGATTAATCCGCAAACTTTATTTGTTCGTGTAACAGACAGTAACTCATCCTGCTTTGATTTTACTACGATAAGATTAAGAGTAGTTTCAAATCCTGCTCCTGCGACAGATGTTGTGCTCGAGTTATGTGATTATAATAATGCGGGAGATGAAATAGAAATTTTTGATCTTACAGATGCAGCACCTCTAATTACGGGTGGAGCAAACTGGACAGTACAATATTACGCGACCTATCAAGACGCTTTTGATATGATGAACGGGATTCCAGATCCAACAATATATGAGAATCAAATGAATGCAGATATAGTCTATATTCGTGTAGATACTCTTGATAATACATCGGGTTGTTTTGAAATTGTAGCCGTTCAATTAATAGTCAACCCATTACCAGATGACACTGCTGTTTTAACTAGTTTAGTTGTTTGTGAAACGCCCAATGATGGCGTTGCAGAATTTGATCTAACTTTAAAGAAAGATGAAGCATTAGGTCCAGACCAAGATCCTGCGGACTTCGAGGTGAGTTATTATGAAACTGCATTAGATGCAGAGATGATGGTCAATCCTATCACGCCTGCAAATATGTATCCTGCGACAATAATACCGGGAATGCCGTTGTTGATTTACACAGGAATCACAAACCTAGAAACAGGATGTTATATAGGAGGTGTTCAATTCTTCGAACTTGAAACGAGAGATGGGGCAACAGCAACTACGCCTGCAGAGCCATACACACTTTGTGATACAGAAGGAGCTAATGATGGTTTTACAGTTTTTGATTTATCAACATTAGATGATGAAATACTAGGTGTTCAAGATCCTACTATCTACGGAGTGCTTTATTACGAAACGCTCGAGAATGCGTTAGAGGGTATAGACCCAATAACACCAAAAACAAGTTATACAAACATCATTAACCCACAAGAGATTTACGCAACCCTTACCAACGCATTATCTGAATGCAGCGAAACGGTAGTTGTAATCTTAAATGTAGAACAGTTGCCTTTCTTTGAGCTGCCAGAAACATTTAGACTGTGTGTAGATGAGAATGGAAACCCTATACAAGAAGACTCAGGAGAGGAAAGTCCACCAACTTTTGGGATCGATCTCGATGAAAACTTATATGTCTTTGAATGGACTTTAGATGGAGCTGTACTTGAAGGGGAGATAGGAAACACTATTACAGCCGTGGCTGGAGGAGTATATCAAGTAACTGCCACAGAGATTGCAACAGGGTGCAGTGCAATGGCAATGACTACAGTAACCTTATCTGCACCTCCTATCAACTTTAGCGCACGCTTAGTTGACGGAGCGTTCTCCGGAAGCAATACGGTAGAGGTTGTCACCGAAGGAATAGGGACCTATGAATACAGTATAGGAGATGGCCCATTCCAAGAGAGTGCTATCTTTGAGAATGTAGTAGCAGGTTCACAAATGATTACTATTAGGGATGTGAATGGTTGTGGAGAAGCAACCTTTAAGTTTGGAGTGATTGATTACGATCGCTTTATGACACCTAACGGAGATGGCTTTAATGATACTTGGAAAATTGAATCTATTGCGAGTTTTGACCCTTCGGCTAATATCTATATCTTTGACAGGTACGGCAAATTACTCAAGCAATTGAGCCCTATAAATGATGCAGGATGGGACGGAACTTATAACGGAACCCCTTTACCTTCTAGTGATTACTGGTTCTTAATAGAATATACTGAAGACGATACAAGAAAAGAATTTAGAGGTCACTTTACTTTGAAACGATAAAAAAATATGAAACTCAACTTAATCTACTTAGTCCTGGCATTGTTTTTTGCCCAAATCTCCATTGCGCAGGACGGCTTACCGATATACTCGGATTATTTTGCCGACAATTATTATTTGTTGCACCCTTCTATGGCAGGAGCTGCAGCGCACAATCAAGTACGCTTAACAGCGCGTCAACAATGGTTTGATAGTGTTGAAGCACCCAATTTACAAACGGCGAGTATCAATGCTCGTGTTGGTGAAAGTTCTGGAATAGGAGCAATAATCATTAATGACCAAAACGGGTATCATTCTCAAACAGGAGGTTATATTACATATGCACATCACTTGATGTTTTCTAGGAGTGAGGCAGATCTTAACCAACTATCTTTTGGTCTGAGTGCGGGACTTATCCAATCAAGACTAGATGATTCAGCGCTATTTGATCCAGAAAATTTTGACCCTATCATTGCAGACATACTACAAAGTGGTTCTTACTTTAATGTAGATGCAGGATTGTCTTATAATTTTTTGAATTTCTCTGGTCACCTTACAATCAAGAATTTAATATTTCAGAATAGAGCATTAAACAACCCTGGATTTGAATCAAATAACCAACGCAACTATTTATTGGGAGCGACCTATGCAATTTCTGGCCCTAGCGGTTCAAGATCTGCTAGTGACTGGTCATTTGAGCCAGGTTTTTTATTCCAATGGAGAGAACGCACTAACGAGCAAAACATAGATGTAAACTTTAAAGCATATCGAATGTTTGATGACGGAAAACTTTTTGCAGGGGTCTCATATAGAAGAAGTTTTGACGGTGCAGAGTTTGTGAATGGGCAGGAAATAAGTGATCAAAAATTACAATACGTCACACCAGTTTTAGGAGGAACATATAAAAACTTTATGTTTGCCTACACGTATTCTTACCTTTCTGGTAATGTTCGTTTTAACAGCGGCGGTTTTCACCAGATCACACTTGGTCTTGATTTCTTAAGCGGAAGACGTGCGCCATATAGCTGTAATTGCCCCGCGATAAATTAAGCCACGTTAATAGTTACACAATATTAAAAAAACCGTCTGTTTTAAATCAGACGGTTTTTTTGTGTCCCTTTCTACGCAAGAACAAAAGGCAACCGTCATTTTTAATTGGGTTGCACGCAACATTGATTATGATAGTGATCTACGATTTAACACCTCCTTACAAAAAGAAATATATTTCACAAAAGAGGCCGTGATTAGTCAGGGGAATAAAAAGAGAAAAAGCATTATGTGATGGTTGTGCTCTTATCTATCGCGAGCTTTATAAGTATACAGGTCTAAATGCAGATAGCACTTTTAGATATTACTTCGGCCATTAGTCAAGGGACTTCTAATAGACCGAATCAATTTTCGTTTCAAACGCTACCCCAAGAATTTATACAAACGCATTTCCCTAGAAATACGTAATGGGCCTTGCCTCTAAATGCAGTGACGCTAGCAGAATTTGATTAAGAATGATTATTTGATTTTTCTGTCAAAGAGTTACAATCTGGCACATACTTCTCGATGATTGTATCTGTTATGGGTTTTAATGTTTTTTTATTTACAGGATGTCTTCCTAACGAATTAAAAAAAGACACGTCGCCGTTAGACTTGTCGTACCAAACGATTGGTTGACCGTCGACATCATAAAATGTAAAACCAGAACAAGGAAACATTTGTTTAAAATCAAGTAACTCTTCTTTATAAGGAATTTCTAAAGACGCACCGCTGCACATTTCAACTTGATACCTATTCCCATTCCAGACCAGACATTCGTTTGCTTTTGGCGTTAACATATTATACGTCAACAGGAAGCCCAAGGCTATAATTAGAATCCAAAGGATGATACTCGATCTTGTTTTAGTTCTAGTGTCTTCTGAAATTTCTTGTATTTTATTTTCTTCGTGAAACGTTTTAAAGGACTCAAAATCTAAAAATTTTGCTAAGCCATCAAGCACTTCTGTTCCAGGTATACTCTTCCCATTTTTATATGCAATGAGTGATTTTCCACTTATAGAAACTTGACTTCTTCTTAGTTCATCTTCCAGAAAAGTGGCGCGCCCATTATCACTTTTCTTTCCACACAATACTTCGGCTTTAGCGAAAGCTTCTTCACACAACTTTAATATAATAGGGTTTTCCATACCGTTTTAAAGTTAGCCATAAATATCAAAATTAAGAAAATACTTGGAAACTTATTTTCCAGAACATTTCCTGCTTCTTTCCAAAACAACCCTATGAAACAGGCAGATATTTGTCTCGCCAATGAGGTATGCTCTTCTGCAGAGGGGCATTGCGCAACTTTATTTGGTCTGGGTCTTCTAGCTTCCCTTTTGTTAAATAGGAAAGTAGCAAAACAGCTTAGAAAACCCACTTTCCTGAAAATTTAATTCGAGCGCCATTGAGTTTGCCCGTGCATTCTCATATAGGCCTCGGTAAGTATCATTTTTAAAATTTCAGAAAACATGAAAATAATTTTTATAATTCTTATTGCATTAGTTACAAGTTCAGCTCTTTACTCTTGTTCTCCAGAACGCGTGGCATCATCAGACATCTTACAGAATGGCGTGGGAGAAGACGGGAACGACCCAAACGGCAATGAAGAAGACGCCGATTAATTAATCAATATCTGTTTAAGAAACAGCATGGTTTATAGTACATTAGAGGAATGAAACACGTTGTTTTATTCCTCTTTTTATTTTTAAGCTTTTCTGACAGCCATTGCCAGAAAGGCCCTAATAAAGCAGTTGTAATTAGTGAGATCCAAGAGTACTATAAAGCTGCAATAAAGGCAAAAAAAGATCAGAAAATTTCTTTACAGCTCATTGATAAGGCCGCCATGTTATCTAAAGAAAATGGAATAGACTCTTTATACTTTAAAAGTTTATACTACAAGAGTATTCTTCTTAGAAGGCATAAATTACACCAGGAGTCGATATTAAATTTAACGCTCCTTATTGATCTGGCTTCTGCAAAAAAGGACACTTTGTTTTTAGCAAAATCAAGATACAGACAGGCACGTGATTATCTAAACATAGGAAACTTAATTGCTAGTTATAAAGCGGCTCAAGCTGCATTAATATTTTATAAAAAAATACCTGATTCTATTAAGGCCAGTAAAGCCGCAGAACGATTATCCAACATACAGAATGATCTAGGAGATTTTATTGGTGCTGAAAAAACGGCACTCACAGCAATAGACTACGCAGAAGGTAACCAAAACATTTCCAATAGGTTGTGGCTGTATAATGCATTGGGCAGAGCGTCAAAAGAGCAGGGACAATCTAAAGACGCAATAAAATATTATAACCGAGGGATTGATGAGACGCTAACATCGATAGAAAAGGCTGTACTCACTAGTAATATTGCTGTTGTACATATTACGAATGAGAACTGGTCAAAAGTAATTGAACTGCTCTCGCCACTTCTTAATGATCCAGATGTTAAAAACAACGCATCAACCTACGCAAGGATCTTGAGCAATCTTGCCTATGCTGACTATAAAAATGGTAATCAAAGTGCGCTTTCTGCAATAATAGACGCAATGTCCATACGTAAAGAGAATAAAGACATTTTAGGCATATTTTCAAGTTACGTGCAGCTTGCCAAAGTCTTAGTTATAGATGCGCCTAGAGAAGCTTCTGGATATGCTAACGATGCATATAAAATTGCTTTACGACTGAGAAGTCCTGAAGCAAGACTAGAGGCTTTAGACATCCTCTTAAAAACTGAGCAACCTAATAAAATTAAAGAGATAGGGCTTCTATACAGCAGTCTCTCAGACAGTCTTCAAACTGCAGAAAGACAGGCTAGAACTACGTTTTTAAAATTTCAGTTTGAGTCAGATAGACTTGAACAACAGAACCAAGTATTAACAACGGAAAGCCTCAACAAATCTTTAAAATTTCAGAAAGCAAGAACTACAACCATTATTAGCGCCACGGCAATCATCATTCTTAGTTTACTCACGGGAATCTGGTTTATATATAGGGTACAAAGGCTTAAAAAAGAAAAACAACAAGCCCATTATAAAACGGAAATTGCGTATTCAAAAAAAGTACATGATGAATTAGCAAACGATCTTTTTTACATAATGCAGGCTATAGACAGCAAAGAAGATAAGAATGATATCTTAGACAGAATGGATATAGTGTATCACAGATCTAGAGATATAAGTAAAGCAACATCAATGGTGGATACGGGCTCTTCGTATGCAAAAAACCTGAGTTTTACTTTAAGCAGTTACTGCAATGGCGATACCCGGCTTATCCTGCAAGGGATTGGAGAAGTACCTTGGGACGACATTTCTGAAGTACAAAAGATTGCCATTTACAGAGTGCTTCAAGAATTAATGACAAATATGAAAAAACATAGTGAAGCTTCTCACGTGGTAATTTCATTTAAAAAAACTGCTAAGTTGTTGAAAATCAATTATTATGATAATGGGAAAGGAATCGATAAAAAAATACTCTCGAGTGGTTCTGGAATTCAAAATGTGGAAACCCGTATTTTTTCTTGCGGTGGTACAGTTAACTTTGCCTCAGAAACAACGAAGGGCACTTCTGTGTCAATCACGTTACCAAGATAAATATGATTAAAAAAGTACTCGTTGCAGAAGATATAGACAGTATTAATTTAGGAGTTGTCAAGACACTAAAGGAGCAGGGCATTCTTGATTATAATGTAGCACAATACTGTGATGATGCGTATGTCAAATTTAAAAAAGAGCTTTTGAATGAAGCTCCTTATGATTTACTTATCACAGACTTATCGTTTAAAAAAGATCATCGCAATGAAAAATTAGCGAATGGTGAGGCATTGTTTACCCAATTGAAAAAGGAACAGCCTTCTTTAAAAATAATAGTCTTTACCGTGGAAGACCACCCACAAAAATTTAAAACTATCTGGGAAACTGGATTTATTGATGCCTACGTTTGTAAAGACAGAAATGGCTTAAAAAATCTAATCGCTGCCATAGAGGCCATCAAAAATGGAGGGAAATATACTTCGTTGAAACTACAAAGATCTATTGGAAACAAGAATACAGTACAAATTACAGAATTAGACACCATGCTCATTACACTGTTATCTGAAGGGTATACGCAAAAAGAGATTGAGACACTATTTAAGGCCAAGAAGATCTCTCCTAGCAGTCGCAGCTCTATAGAGAAAAGATTGAAAGATCTCCGTGACGATCTAGGGGCCAAAACGATGATACATTTAGTGACTATTGCAAAGGAGTTACGACTTATTTAATATCAACTCTTTTCTTTACACAAATATCTTATATAATGTTTTGAAAATTCTAGACGGTAAAAGTTTCCGATAAAGTTTATCTCAATTAGTGTAGTTGTTTTATACCAGCATAGTTTTAATTTTATAAAAGCATAACCAATGAAACCCCTTTTCATTCTTTTAATAGCACCACTACTTTTTTTTATCTCTCAGAACATTGGATACACAGAAGTGGTTAGTTCAAAAATTGAAGTGTCACAAAAACCCCAAATAACTTTCAAAGCAAAAGTGATAAGAATTATAGATGGAGATACCTGCGAAATTCTATATCATGAATTACCCATTAAGATAAGACTTGCTCACATAGACTGTCCTGAGAAAAGAGGAAAACAACCCTTTGGGAATGTCGCTAAAAAAGCACTTTCAGACTTATGCTTTGGGACAATAATCACGGTAAAAACTGAAAACAGCTTTGACAGAAGTGGGAGATTAATTGCTGTATTACTCAATGAGAGTGGAGAAAACATAAACAAACAAATGGTGTCATTAGGGATGGCTTGGCATTATAAAAAATACTCAGAAGATCAATCTTATGACCTTCTAGAGAAAGACGCTCGCAAAAATAAATTAGGTTTGTGGCGAAATAAAAACCCCATCGCCCCATGGAATTTCAGAAACTAAAAGTATATGGAATAATAATCTGTATTGGGTTCACCGTATTTGGGTTTGCAAAAACGCTTGAGAAAACTGTTTTTATTTGCAACTCAACAACAAGCTCAAAATATCATTTAAAGAAAAATTGTCGTGGCCTCAACGCATGTAAAAAACCTACTATTGAAACCACACTTATAGATGCCCGTGAACACGGAAGGACCCTATGCGGATGGAAAGACTAAGATTTAAAATAATGCATAAAAAAACCTCGACATCCATATGGTCATCGAGGTTTTACTTTTGGGTAAGATAAAATCTTAAGCCTCTCCTACTGGAACAATGCTTACATAAGATTTGTTATCTCTTTTCTTAGTGAATTTCACATAACCATCCACTCTTGCGTGAAGGGTATGATCTTTACCACCGTATACATTCTCACCTGGGTGATGTGTATTACCTCTTTGTCTTACTATGATGTTCCCAGCAATAGCAGCTTGACCACCAAATATCTTAACGCCTAAACGTTTTGATTCTGATTCCCTACCGTTTTTAGAACTACCAACTCCTTTTTTGTGAGCCATAATTTTTAAATTTAGACCTCATCTTGCGATAAGGATATATTAAACTTAGAATTAGATGCAGCTATTAAGCCTTACCACCATCCAATTCGTCTTGTAATTTTTTAAGCTCGTCCCACATACCATCTGCAGCTAACTTAGCTTGCTGTGGCCATGTGCTAGCAACTAAATGCGCTAATCTAGAACTTGCTTCTGCTAAAATAGCTTCAATTGCTTCTGGTTTTGCCTTAGCTACTTTTGCAAAAGTATCTAATCCTGCATTTACCATTGCTTCTGCTGCCTTAGGGCCTACTCCTTCAATCTTCTTAAGATCATCGCCTTTAGCTGATTTTTTTGGAGCTGCTTTTTTAGCTTCCGCTTTAGGAGCTGCTGCTTTTACTGGAGCCGCTTTTTTAGCTTCTTCTTTCTTCGCTGCTGGTTTAGCTTTAGCCTTTGCAGGCGTTGCTTTTTCTTAGCACCAGAAGTTGCGATGCTTTCAATTACGATTTCTGAAAGGGCTTGTCTGTGACCGTTTTTCACACGGTAACCTTTTCTTCTTTTCTTCTTGAAAACAATAACTTTGTCACCTTTAAGGTGTCTTAGGACTTTCGCTCCTATAAGAGCTCCGTCTATAGCCGGGGCGCCAAGGGTAATATTGTCACCGTCACCTACTAAAAGAACATTGTCAAACTCTACAGTTTCACCTTCTTCAGTTGATAAACGATTTACAAAAACCTTTTGGTCTTTTGCAACTTTAAATTGCTGCCCTGCTATCTCTACAATTGCGTACATAGCTGTAACGTTTAAATATTAATTATTATTAAGTTTTCCCTAGGTTTCATAACGCTTGATAATAACAACAAGACATAATTCTCCTTAGAGGGCTGCAAATATAATTTTATTAAAAAGAACTACAAAGTCTTTCCCCTTAATTTTAAGTGATTTAAGATGTATTTCTGAAATTTTAAAGTTTCAGAAGTAACCCAGCCATTTTACAACGCTTAAATGAGTGCTAAAATTTACTCATAAGGTAAAGATTCAAGATGCTTTTCCATTTCCAGAACGGCAACTCTTTAACAAGGCTTTAATAGCTTTAGAGAGCAACATCCACTAAATTAATTAAACACAAATGTACTTCGGAAATAAGAAGTATTCAAGACCGTCCTTTATATAAAGGTCTTTTTTGGTGACTTTCTATTTGCAAGATACACCCCAAAAATGATTAAACAAGCCGCGCCTATTTGAGAGAGTCCAAATTGCTCACCATCCAACAACCCCCAAAACAAAGCAACAATAGGAATCATATACGTCACTGAAGTCGCAAAAACGGGCGTGCTTATTTGCACTAATTTATTAAACAACACTTTTGCGACTCCGGTTCCTACAATGGCAAGAATAACAAGATATCCTAATGAGGTCATTACATCATCATTCGCTAGTATATCCTGCTCAAAGAAACCAGAGAACGTTAATACGATGAAAGCTGGAATCACGAGTACTATAAAATTACCCACAGCAATCCCTAAAGCAGAAATATCCTGAAGATGCTTTTTAATAATATTTACATTCATCCCATAACAGAAAGAAGCAACTACTACCAATAAGCTATACCAGTAGTTCTGGTTTGGGTTGAGTGTTGCACCGCTCCATATCAACAGCAAACTACCTACAAGCCCTACTATGACACCTATAAGTTGGTTGCGGGTAAATCCTATTCCAAAAATAAAAACCCCCAGTAATAAAGCAATTATAGGAACTGTTGAATTTAAAACAGAAACCACCGCACTATCAATCTCCGTCTCAGCAAAGGCAAAACAAAACGCAGGTATAAACGTCCCTAAGAACCCAGAAATCGCAATCCATTTCCATTTATCTTTTGGGATGGTTTTTAAATGCTTAAAGCCAAGTGCTAAAAGAAAAGCAGCTGCAAAAAGAGTGCGCAGAGAACCCAGTTGTAAGGGGGTTAACCCTATAAGAGATTTTTTGATAAGGATAAAAGAACTCCCCCAGACGATAGAGAGGATGATTAAGTAAAGCCATTTTTTTTGAAGTCCGAGCATGAAAAATTTACGATTTTAGCTTTACAATTTTAGATTTTATTATATTGAGACTGCAAAGATGAGGTAATTAATTGTAGGTTCACAACCTAACAATAAAACGTCATTACGCTATATAGATTCGCATTAAAATCTAATAAGTAGTATATTTCTTGAATTTAATAATGTGTATTTTTAAGAAACTACCCAATATGATTCACAACGAAATATACTACTTATTAGCTTTTTACTCTCTCTTAATATGCAATCTCAAGATGAATAAGGCTGTCACATTGATATGTAAAATGAAAAAAATCTGCATACTAATTCTTTTATTGTTTTCTATAAATTTGCTGCAGGCACAATTTGGCCCTCAACAAGTGATTTCCACTGATGCTTTGTTTCCCAGAAAAGTAGCTGTTGGTGACATGGACGGCAACGGAACACTAGATGTTTTATCTGCTGCGAGAGTCACCAATGAACTAGCATGGTATAGTAATGAATCAGGAATTGGAGATTTTGGACCATTACGACTTATCTCAGAAAGCTCAGAAAACAACGCCATTGTCACAGGAGATATAGATGGTGACGGCGATCTTGATATTGCATCCTCCTCTGCAGATGGTGATATCTTTTTTTGGCAAGAGAACACGGATGGATTAGGTAATTTTGGATCGCAGCAACTTATTGATACCATTAATGGTGCTTTTGATATTAATCTAAGCGATATTGATAATGATGGAGATTTAGACATTTTAGGAGGTTCTTTTGAAACAAACACATTATACCTCTATAAAAATGACGGGGTTGGCAATTTTGAGAACGCAATGTTTATTGGGGATGCAAATGGAAGATCTATTAAAACTTCAGATATTGACGGCGACAATGATTTAGACATTATAGTTTCCACTACCGGTAACATCATAGTTGGTTGGTATGAAAATATAGATGGATTGGGTAATTTTGGAGGCTTGCAGGCAATCGGGAGTAGTAATCTATTTACCTCTTCTATTAGTAATTTTCCAATAGACATAGATGGTGATGGAGATATTGATATTCTTTCGGTAAGTCTCAATGACACAATAGGTTTTAATTGGTATGAAAATCTAGATGGGCTGGGAAATTTTAGTGAGAGAAACTTGATTTCAAATAACGAGAATAATATTTGGGCAACCTATGGAGCCGACCTTGATAATGATGGTGATACAGACGTGTTAACAGCCTCTCCGGGTGATAATGAGATTGCATGGTATGAAAACTTAGATGGCTTGGGTAATTTTGGCCCACAACAAACCATCACTACAAATGCTATTAGTGCGAGACATGTTATCGCGGCAGATATTGACAATGATGGTGATATGGATGTAATTTCTGCCTCGCAAAATGATAGTAAAATAGCTTGGTATGAGAACGACCCTAAGTTTGTAGGTTTCTCTACGCCAGATTTATCAATCATACATTTGACCCCTAATCCTAGAACTGGCAAACTATTTTTATTAAATGCGGAAAATCTAAATGACAGTGTTTGGGTGAAATTATACTCTATTACTGGAAATTTATTAATTTCAAAAGAAATTGAATTACCAGAAATAGACATGAGTGCTTTTACATCGGGTATATATTTTGTGGAGTTAACTTCTGTCAATCAACGTATGGTGAAAAAAATTATCAAAAAAACTTAGTGAGATAATACAGTAAGCTTAACCTTTATCAAGTTTTATTGCACCAAACTTAGAATTTTGATTAGAACTCTTACCGTCAATCAATTCCGCCACTCCATCGTTTCCATCATCATACGCATATCATTACGCACGTACTCGATAGCAGGTAATAGAGAATCAAAATGAGGTTTTGTGTCAAAATAAAGTGCAGCCGTTACAAAATGTTTGATACTATCTGTAAGATGAAACTGCCCGTGAGAAGCCGCATTTCCGTTTATTTCATAAAATGTACCGTAGGTCTTTTTATCAGGATTTACATATTGACTTTGAGGAATGTTGATTGCCTTGGGTTGGTGGTTTAACGCGAGCCTTTCTGCCTCAATAAGTTGGGCGTCCATCTTTGTTCTATCTGTCTCGATGTAGGTTAAAAAAACCGTCGCCTTCATATTTGGGTAGTCCACTTTAACGCCACAGTTCTTATTGACTGAGACTTGCGCATATTCGTTTTGCTTAAAAACAAAAGGGCAATCCATTTTCACTTCGCTATACACTGGGGTCGGAAATCGCAACCGTAGTGCGGCGTGTGGTTTTACCACCACATCATCCTCGCAAGAGGCGCAGGTAATAAGTAGTAAAAATATAATTAAGAATCTCATTCTGGAAGTCTAGTGAGCTTTACTTGTTTGATACGTTTATTATCAAACGCCTCAATAGTAAACGCATAATTATGAAAGGTTATTACTTCGTTTTTCTTTGGGAAGCCTTTTGAGACTTCTAGAAGAAATCCAGCAATGGTTTCTGCTTCCCCTTTTTCATCTTCAAAAATACTATGATCTTCTACCTCTATTACTCTGTAAAAATCTTTGAGCGATGTCTTACCTTCAAAAACGTAGTTATTATCATCCAACTTAGAAAAAATAAGATCTTCATCATCAAACTCATCACTAATCTCCCCTACTATCTCCTCGATTATATCTTCAAGCGAAATCAATCCACTGGTGCCTCCGTACTCATCAACCACAATGGCGAGATGCATTTTCATCTCTTTAAACTCATTAAGCAAATCGTCCAGTTTTTTATTTTCTGGCACAAAGTACGCTTCTCGCTTAAGTGCTTGCCAGTCCAATTTTTTACGCTCTATATGCGGCATTAAATCTTTTACGTACAGTACTCCCGTGATTCTATCAATGCTTTCTGCATAGACCGGGATTCTCGAGAATCCGCGTTCGATAATCTGCGGCATAATATCAGCAAAAGTAGCAGATTCATTTAATGCAAAAATCTCCATTCTAGGTTTCATCACTTGTTTTGTGTCTGTGTTACCAAAAGTGACAATGCCTTGTAATATTTTTTGTTCTTCGTGCGTAGTGTCTTCTTCGTTAGTAAGCTCTAACGCCTGGTATAATTGATCTACACTTATATTAGAACTTTGTTTCCCAAAACGATTCTGCAAGTATATCGTCATGGACCGCATAGGCATACTTACTGGTGTGATTAAAAAATCTAACACATTAAGTGGGTACGACATAAGCATTGCAAAAGACACCTTGTTTCTACTTGCATAGACTTTAGGTAAAATTTCGCCAAAGAGAAGAATTAAGAAGGTAACAGCTACCACCTTGACTAAGAATACAGCGCTAATTTCAAAAAAGTAGAGGTTGATATCGTAGTTCCAACCATCAAACCAGACGGTGCTTAGTGATTCAAAAAGCAAGACAATGGCAATGTTAATAAAGTTGTTTGCTACGAGTATAGTCGCTAATAACTTCTTGGGCTTGTCTAGTAATTTCTTGACGATAGAAAGTTTCCGCGTAGCGTCACTATCGGCAGTATCGAGGTCAGAAGAACTTAATGAAAAGAAAGCGACCTCTGCTCCAGAGATCATAGCTGAACAACCTAATAATATCACAAGCACAACTAAGCTCGGGATTTGAGTGTAAGATAGTAAGGTTATAAAAAGGTAACTCGGAGGTTCTATATCCACTTGTTATATTGCATTTTAGCACCTGTGTGCAAATAATACTTTAAATGTATTGTTTATTAATTAAAAAGGCAAATCGTCTTTTTCTGGTTCACTCGCTTGTGAGGGGCTTGCACTTGATGCTGATGCTTGCGCTTGTGACGCCTCGTTATTCATTGCTTCATTCTCTCCTTTGGGGCTTAAAAACGTAAACTCAGAACAATGAATTTCTGTATTATAGCGGTCTTTTCCTTGATCATCCTGCCACTTTCGTGTTTTGAGACGTCCTTCTATATATACTTTATCACCTTTCTTTAGATACTTTTCACACACTTCTGCCGCCTTGTTACGCACCACAACATTATGCCACTCTGTGTTACTCACACGCTCACCCGTAGTTCTATTTGTATACGTCTCGTTAGTCGCAACAGGAAATCTCCCTATGCTCCCACCGCCTTCAAAAAAATGCATTTTTACGTCGTCACCCGTATGGCCTATTAGCATCACCTTGTTTAATGTACCACTCATAATTACTTAATTTAATAGGAGACAAAGATACAATACCACTCCCGTTTTAAATGAACTCGTATACACTTTTTGTATTTATGCGGTTTCTGCACTTTTAAACCGTATTAAATGGAGGAAAGGTATCAATAAAATTCCCTATCAAAACGGGGACTGCCTTCTCTTTCACTTCATGAATAGTCTGCATTTGATCCAGCTCACTTTTTAAAATTACTATCCAAAACCGTGTATGTAAATGCTGGTGTGATAGCTTGTGGGTGATTGCAACCTCATTGTATAATGAGACAGAATCAATATCCCAATCTTTTATAGTACTTCGGAAATTTTCTTCGGAAAGCAATGCAGTTTCATCTACCTCTTGGGCTGTTTCTACTAATGGAAATTCATAAAGATTCTGCCATATGCCTTTTCCCTTGCGCTGTTGCAGTATGGTTTTTTTATCTTCTGTTAGCGGCACTAAAAAATTGAAGTAGCGGTTTCTTACTTTGGTTTTCTTTAGCTTCACAGGTAATGCTCCCACCTCGTTTTTTCTGAAGGCGGCGCAGCCATCATTAAAAACACACGCAGTACAGTCTGGATTCTGAGGCACACAATGTCTTGCCCCAAACTCCATTATTGCTTGATTATAGGTAGCCGGATCTCGGGGATCTATTAACTTTTGAGCGAGTATTTTAAATTCTTTGATTCCAAGAGTAGAATTTATTGCAGTGTCTATCCCAAAATATCTGGACAGCACACGATACACATTGCCATCAACTACTGCAGTAGATTCATTAAAACATATCGATGCAATAGCACTTGCTGTATAATCGCCTACTCCTTTGAGTTTGTATATTTCAGAATAAGTACTAGGAAAAACACCATCTAGCTCTTCTACTACATACTTTGCCGCGGTGTGCAAATTGCGTGCTCGGGAGTAATACCCTAATCCTTGCCATAACTTAAGGACAGTTTCTTCATCTGCGCTCGCCAGGTCAAGAATGGTAGGAAATGCCTCCGTAAAAGCATAATAATAAGGAGTACCTTGTGCTACTCGTGTTTGTTGTAAAATAATTTCGGAAAGCCAAATAAAGTACGGGTTGTCGATACTACGCCAAGGTAAATCACGCTTATTGCGTAAGTACCATGTAATGAGTGATTTAGAAAATTGCGCAGAAATTTTTGGCATCCCGCTAAAGTAGCTTTTATCTATTTAAATTATAATGTTTTAGCCTATTAGTATTTCATACTAAAAATGTTATATTTGCACTCTTGAAAAAGAAAAATATTTAATAAACCTATTAATTTTAAAAACATGACGAAAGCAGATATCGTAGCCAAAATTTCTGAAAGACTAGGAATGGAAAAGGGAGATGTACAGGCTACTGTAGAAACATTTATGGAAGAAGTGAAAACTTCATTACAAGGTGGCGATAACGTATACCTTAGAGGTTTTGGAAGTTTTATCATCAAGACTCGTGCTGAGAAAACTGGAAGAAACATTTCTAAGAATACAACTATCAAAATCCCTGCACATAATATCCCCGCGTTCAAGCCTGCAAAAGTTTTTGTTGAAGGTGTAAAGACAAACGTAGAAGTAAAATAATAATCCGTTCTATTAAAATAGGACACAATAATCATTTATATGCCAAGCGGTAAAAAAAGAAAAAGACATAAGGTAGCGACGCACAAGCGTAAGAAAAGAAGACGCGCCAACAGACACAAGAAAAAGTAGTCCTTAGGACTACTTTTTTCTTTATTAGCTAGTTGAACATCAGCTAATATGAATTACAATCGTTCTTTGAAAATGAAATGCATCCAGTCATAACCTGTACTGAGTGACATTTCTACGGATACTTATACAGCCTATTGCATAGTGTAATAGCTTGTAAAAAATCCTGTGAAAATTATTGTTTAATCCATTCCGAAAAACCCAATTTATTTGGGATCGGAATAAAAATTAATTATCGTGAACTCAGAATTATTTATTAGATCCAGTTCACAAGAAGTTGATTTTGCTCTTTTTAAAGATGGAAGACTCATCGAACTTCACAAAGAGGAAGAAAATAACAAGTTTTCTGTGGGAGATATTTATCTCGCAAAAATCAGAAAAACTGTTCCGGGTCTCAACGCTGCATTTGTTAATGTAGGCTACGAGAAAGATGCATTTTTGCATTACCATGATCTTGGTCCTAAGATCGCCTCTCTACTGAAGTTTGTAAAACGTGTAAGCACAGGTAAACTTAAAGATTATTCTTTAAAGGATTTTCCATTAGAAAAAGAGATTGACAAGCACGGTGGCATCAATGACGCCATCAAGTCAAATCAATCTATTCTGGTACAAATCGTAAAAGAACCTATATCTACAAAAGGACCGCGTATAAGCTCTGAGCTTTCTATCGCAGGTCGTTATATTGTTTTAGTACCTTTTTCAGATCGTATTTCTATTTCACAAAAAATAGAAAGCAAAGAAGAAAAAGAAAGATTAAAGCGATTAATAACGAGCATACGTCCTAAAGGATTTGGTGTTATTATACGCACTGTAGCAGATGGCAAAAAAGTAGCAGAACTGGATAGAGACTTACAAAGTCTTATGGATCGCTGGAATGCGATGTGTAAAAAGCTACAAGGGGCGCACCACCCTAGTAAGGTGTTAAGTGAATTAGATAGAGGAGCATCCATATTAAGAGACGTCTTTAACGACTCGTTTACTAATATATGCATAGATGACGAAACGCTCTATTTACAAATAAAAGATTATGTGCAGAGCATTGCACCAGACAAGGAGAATATTGTCAAACATCATGATTCTAACGTGCCTATTTTTGAAAAATATGGTGTAGATAGACAGATTAAGACTTCTTTTGGTCGCACCGTATCAAGTACTAAAGGTACTTACTTAGTTGTAGAACATACAGAAGCCATGCACGTTATAGACGTGAATAGTGGTAACCGTAGCAATAAATCTAAAAACCAAGAAGATACAGCGCTAGAAGTTAACATTATCGCAGCTACAGAAGTTGCCAGACAATTACGTTTACGTGATATGGGTGGTATTATTGTAGTTGATTTTATAGATATGGCTCAAGCAAAAAATCGCAAGGCACTCTATGATCATATGCGAGATGAGATGAAAGACGACAGAGCAAAGCATAAGATTTTGCCTCCTAGTAAATTTGGTTTAATCCAAATAACAAGACAACGTGTACGTCCTGAGATGAACATTAAAACCCGTGAAGATGCTCCTGGCACAGTAAGTGGCGAGATAGAAGCTCCTATAACGGTCGTTAGTAAAATCGCAGAAGATGTAAAACGAATCTTAACAAAAGACTATAAAAAGGTAACGCTTAATGCGCACCCTTTTATAGCAGCCTTTTTAACAAAAGGTTTTCCATCAGCGCGACATAAATGGTTTATGGAGCACAAAAAATGGGTAAAAATCCAACCAAGAGATGCTTACACGTATCTGGAATACCACTTTCAAGATAAAGATGGTAACGAGATAATTTAACCCCGTTCTTTAGTGTGAGCTTTAGAACAAAACAGATTAACCCCTTGCTATTTATTTAGTGAGGGGTTTTTTTTTGAAATCACTTCTTACACTCTCTTCTGGAGTGTTTTACCCACTAGATAGCATCAAGAAATAATAAGTGTAACCCAGAATAAATCTTAATGGCAAATCTATTAGCAAACGCTACCTTTGGACAACACATGCATCAACCCATTAAAACATACACCCTAGAAGAAGCAAAGCGCAAGATAGAACGCTACTGCGTCTATCAAGAGCGTTGTCACAATGATATAGATAAGAAACTACGAGAAATGCGAATGGTCCCACAGGCTATGGATGAGATCTTTGGGCACCTCATCCAACATAATTTTTTAAACGAAACACGCTTTGCACAGGCTTTTGCTAGAGGGAAGTTTAGAATCAAAAGATGGGGACGAAATAGGATTACCCGTGAATTAAAGCTGCGTAAAATCTCTGCTTATAATATAAAGCTCGCTTTAAAAGAGATTGACCCAAAAGACTACTATACCACTTTTGATGCCCTAGCAGAAAAACGATTAGGTCAAATAGAAAAAGAAACCTCCACCTCAAAAAAGCGCAAAAAAGTAGCGGACTACCTGCTCTATCGTGGCTGGGAGTCCGCTATGATTTATGAGTTTATAAACGAGCGACTTAAATATTAAAAACCGCTCCTATACTTACATTAAACTGGTTGTTTAATTCTTTTCTAGGGAGCTCCTCTGATGTATAGTCCTCATCTTTCTTATAAGACGCAAATGGCACCTGAACCTCAGAGTACACCCCAAAACCCTCTGTGAAGAAATAACGCGCACCTAGGTGCCCTCCAAAGTTCTTTAGACCCAGGTTAAGCCCTGGATATAAATCAAAGTTCTCATCTATATTAAGCACATTGCTCAAGTTTGCATTAAAACGTGCACGCAGGTCAAAACGGTCTAAAAACTCCGCTTCTTCTATTAACAATTCTTCAGGAAAATCTGTCACCCCTAAAAGGTAAATACTAGAAACACCAAATGAAATATTCTCCCCAACACCAGCGTCGTATGTTACGTTAATACCAGTTCCTTCTGCTTGAATATTTGCACCAACCTGAAACTTAGTATCCCCCTGACCTGTGTAGGCTTGAGCGAATATGGCAGTAGATGCGAGTGCTAGAATAAAAGTAAAAAGTGTTTTCATTTTAAAAGAGTTTTTGGTTTTGATAAAGATATTATTTTTAGTTTGTTTTAAATACTGTAAACTACAACCTTTTATTAGTTCGATAAAAATAGCAAAAAGGTTGTAAAGAGATTACAATGTTGTGAATGTAACTGGGCCAATATATTTACTTCGCCCATTAGGTCCACAATTAGCGCGCAGATAAACATCATATATAATAGCTGATGTTAAGCTCTCTAGTACTACTTCGGTCTCCCCTAAAAAAATGACTTCTCCATCACCTAATTCAAAACCGGCTGCTCCGTATTCTAGCTCCCAAGAGACTTCACCATTTCCTTCCCAAGAGGCAAGTGCGGTTGTGCTTGATATTTCAGAAACCATAAAGTTTGTAGGCAGCACACAGGCTCTTGTAGTAAACATAAATGGGCCATCAAATAGACTTACTTCCACTTCACAATAGGAACGTATATAATAATCATAGGATGTCCCTACGAGCAAAGCATCTAATAACAAAGTGGTTTCAAAAGCTTGTTTTTGTATTCCAGTATCAAGTTCAAAACCTGTGAAACCGTATTCTATTTCATAAGAAAGCTCGTTGTCTACGCTTGCTTCCCAAGCAACTAAAGTCTCGTTATAATCAATGACTGTAGATGTCACGTTCATAGGAGGAAAACAAACCGTCTCTATCTCTGAAGCTGTGGTCACATTTAATATAGCAACAGGGGCACTAGATTGCCCATTGTTACAAAGTACACTCACATAAAAGTCATATGATTGACCTGAAGTTAAGTTGGTCACAATAACTTCTAAAGTATTAAAATACGCTATAGACAAACCTGGACTCAAAGGGTCTACCCCTTCTTCTCCATAACGCACCACATACTCACGTACGTTTTCTGCTGCTACTTCTATACGCACACTTGTAAACCCAAGCTCTGTAATAGTTGCTGAGCTTGGGGCAAGACATGATTTATCTTCATCATCTACATCACAGCTTATGTACAATATACTGAGTAAAAGTACAAATAAGAATGAGGTCTTGATTTTCAAAATCTAAAGTTTTGATTTAGCCTTTGCTTCAACATTACGCTCAATAACATGCCCAGGTCTCGACCATTTTGGCTTTTCACCTTGCGCTTGGTATTTAGAGTATTGTGCATCTACAGATTCTGGTTGGTCTTTCTTTGCAAAAGGTTTCATTGGCACTAATCCAAGCAAGTCAAACATTTTCATGTCTTCATTTACATCTGGATTTGGCGTGGTTAAAAGCTTATCTCCAGCAAAAATAGAATTGGCTCCAGCAAAGAAGCACATGGCTTGTCCTTCACGAGACATATCTGTTCTTCCTGCAGAAAGTCGTACTTGTGTGTTTGGCAATATGATTCTTGTAGTTGCTACCATACGTACCATTTCCCAGATAGAGACTTTTTCAAATTGCTCCATAGGTGTTCCTGCAACGGGAACTAAGGCGTTAATAGGAGTGCTCTCTGGCTGCGGACTTAAACTAGCTAATGCTACGAGCATTCCCGCGCGGTCTTCTAGTTGTTCTCCCATTCCAATGATTCCGCCACTACAAACAGTGACATTTGTTTTACGCACGTTATCAATCGTGTCTAATCTGTCTTGAAAAGCACGTGTCGAAATGACATCTTTATAATAATCTTCACTGGTGTCAAGGTTGTGATTGTAGGCATATAAACCTGCCTCTGCAAGACGTTGCGCTTGGTTTTCTGTAATCATACCTAGGGTACAACATACTTCCATATCAAGCTTGTTGATGGTACGTACCATTTCTAATACATTGTCAAATTCTGCACCGTCTTTTACGTTACGCCACGCTGCCCCCATACATACTCTCGAACTTCCGCTTGACTTTGCTCTTAGTGCCTGGGCCTTTACTTGTTGTACACTCATTAAATCATTTCCTTCAATGTCAGTGTGATATCGCGCTGCTTGCGGACAATAACCACAATCTTCTGGACATCCGCCAGTTTTAATTGAAAGTAAGGTAGAAACCTGCACTTGATTTGGATTATGATTCTCTCTATGCATTGTCGCTGCATCATACAACAACTCCATTAATGGCTTATTGTAGATTGCCATTACCTCATCTTTAGTCCAATTATGTTTTGTTTCTGTCATAGCCCAAAAATAAATAAATTCCTGTTTTCGTGTAGGCCTATTGTTAAATATTACTAACAAAGTTACTATTACTCAAACCCGACTTTAAGGAAACAAGAATTAAGACAAAATGAACAATTAAAGAGGAAGCAAGCTTCGGAGCATTACAATACAAAATTTAGAAAAAATAAACAGCGAATTACCTTGGTTCTGGCAGTAAGGAAAGCTAGCCGTCGCGCCTCTATGAAGGAGAAGCTAAAATTATACTAACAGCATTTCCCCCAAACCCTACAGCATTTACCAGCACTGTTTTAAGCGTTTCCGGAAGGCGTCTTGCATTGCTGAAATATGGATTCTCGATAAAGGTGTTTTGTTGCAACATTAATACCGCCAGCTCAACACTAAACATTCCGCTTGCGCCAAAGGTGTGCCCTAGCATCCATTTATTTGAAGTTAATAAAGGTATCTGTTTCCCAAAGATAATGTCAATGGCATTTTTCTCCGCCATATCTCCTTTTACTGTTCCTGGCGCGTGCATTACAATAGCATCTACCGTTTCTAAGCCGGCCGCACTAAGTGCGCGCTTCATTGATTTTTGAAAGCAATCTGCATGTTCAGAAATTGAACTGTTATGTTCTAATAGTTCTGATGCAAAACCGTAACCGGCGATAACTGCCAGTGAGTTTTCTGAAACCCCTCGCTCTAAAAGCGCCATGGCAGCACCTTCGCCTAGGACCATGCTATTTCTAGTTTTTTCAAATCGCATGGACTCACAAGCCAGCACATTATCTGATGTTGTGTATAGTTTCAAGGCCTTCATTTGCGCCATCGTAAAAGGTGTTAACGCTGCTTCGCTCCCTCCTACTAAAAATGCATCTGCCATATCTGCTTGCAACCAGGCGATCCCGTTTAACAATGAATGCATCGCTGTTGAGCAGGTGACAGAATGATCTATGGTGACACCATCCAGCCCTGCATCTTGTGCGACCCAAGAAGAAATATTTCCCATCGTGGTGGTGGGTGATGCAAACGGAGATACTTTTTCGCGCTCCAAAAACTGCTTATGATACCCTTCAAATAGTCCCGTCGCACCTCTAGAAGATCCAACGTTGACTCCTATTCTTTTCTGCTGAAATTTTAAAGATGTTACACATGCACGTGCATTTAATATCGCAAGTAATACCGTCCGGTCCAGGTTTCTGTACGCTGTCTTTTCTTGTATGAGTTGAGCAATAGCTAGTTCATTTTCTGCTGAAATTTTAGACACCCAATCCCCATCCATTTTAGAAAACAGTCGCGCTTTTTCACAGTAGTTTTTCCAGACAGTTTCGGGCGCAACGCCTAATGCAGAAATAGATGAAATATGTGTTATAGAAATGGGATGTTTCAATCTGTATAATTTATGCAAAGGTAATCAAGCGATCACGTTTCAGAAATTAAATTGCTCCTAAGAATCGCAATTCTTATCTATTAAAAAGTTTAAAACTGTTCAATACCTCCTCAAACATAGAATAGCACTTCTCCAATTCTTCCTCAGTAATCACATAAGGTGGCAACAAGTATATAGTGCTCCCTAGTGGTCTAATTAACAAGCCTCTCTCTAAGAAGAATTGATATAGCTCGTCTCGTACACTTCCGTATCGATCCATATCAATTGCTAAATCTATTGCCAAAATCACCCCTTTACTCCTTGCGTTTTTTACTTTTGGGTGTTTCTTTATTTTCGCTACAAATGCCTGATGACATTCCTCAATCCAATTTCTTTTATATATTATTTCTGGCGAATTTAACAAGTCTAATCCAGCGATGGCTGCAGCACATCCCAAAGGATGCGCACTAAAAGTGTGCGCGTGAAAAAAGGCCTTATGAACATCATCACTTAAAAAAGCATCATATATTTCTTTTGAACAACTTGTTATACTCAACGGAAACAGCCCAGCCGTAAGTGCTTTACTTAAGCACATTATATCTGGCTGTTGCGTCAATTGATCGCAGGCAAAATTAGTTCCTGTTTTCCCGAAGCCTGTCATAATTTCATCAGCGACACACAGCACTTGATGTTCTTGACATTTTTTGATCAGTGCATCCAGACCTGCAGCAGTGTGAAATTTCATTCCTGCTGCTCCTTGTGCGAGGGGTTCAAATAAGAAAGCCGCACACTTATTGTTTTGTAAAATCTGGTCTAGGGTGTTTAAGGTTTCGGCTAAAGTATCATCTGTGGGAACCGGAATACGCTCCACTTTTAACAAAAAATCTTCAAAAGGAGCATTATAACTCGCAATGCCAGAAGCGCTCATCGCTCCAAAAGTATCGCCGTGAAATCCGTTTTCAAAAGCAATAAGGGTATCCCGTTTTTCACCGCCATTATGGTGAAACTGCAACGCCATTTTTATGGCTGCTTCGACCGCTGTAGAACCATTGTCGTTAAAAAATATTTTTGCTTGATTGGAGGGTAAAATCTCCATCAACTTTTCAGATAATTCTATCGCCGGTTTATGTGTAAGTCCACTAAACATTACAAAATCTAGTTCCTGCATTTGCTTTGTAATTGCAGCTGTAATATATTCATTACAATGCCCATACATACTTGTATACCAAGATGCAATACCGTCTATATATTCTTTGCCATCTTCATCCCAAAGCAAGGCTCCTTTTGATTTTACAATAGCTAGAGGCGCAGATGCCGTTTTGTGTTGGGTAAGTGGATGCCAGAGGTGGGCTTTGTCTCTTTGGGTTAATTTCATTTTACAAAGTTAATGGAATTGAACTAGGAACTACGATCGTTTGCTGCGCGCTCTGCGTGACAGATGACTAAAAATATCGCGTGTATTTCTCTATTATGATCTTGAGTCAAACCATCCTAAATCTTGGCTCTAGATTCTGAGGTCGTGAATCCGAAGTCTTGTTTCTAAAGTTTTGACTTTAGTATCGCAGCATATTCTTTCACCACATTTTGATCAAAGTAAGGCTCTTCTTCGATACGTCCTAATATCGTTACTCCGCTCATCGTTGCAATAATCTTTTCTGTAGTAGGATGTTCTGCGCCGCTAAATAGTATTCCGTGTATGTTTAGATTTCTTGATTTTAATGCTTCAACGGTCAATAATGTATGGTTGATGCTTCCCAAATAATGACGGGAAACAATGATTACTTTATCTGTGGGTTGTATGAGGTCTGCGATCGTTTCATTTTCATTAAGCGGCACTAATAATCCTCCTGCCCCTTCAATAACCAAGTTGTTTTTAGTGGTGGGCACCTTCATTTTTTTTACAGAAATAGTAACTCCGTCAATATTAGCCGCGGCGTGCGGACTCATGGGAGTCTTTAAATTATAGGCAGAAGGGTGAAAAACTGTTTTCTGGTTAGAAGTTAATCCTGTTACTTTATGCGTGTCGCTGTTGTCGAGTTCGCCAGCTTGAATAGGTTTCCAATAATCTGCTTCTAGCGCTTCTGTGATGATGGCAGATGCAATGGTTTTGCCTACCTCTGTTGAAATCCCGGTAATAAAATAAGTGTCTTTCATTAAAATATTGTTTGACAAATAGTGCACTTCCGCTTTGTCTTTTCAAAAAAAGGGAAAAGCATAAAGAATATATTTTTACGTTCTAGGGGTGCAATTAAGACTTTGTGAGATGAACAATTAGGACACGTGAACAACTGGTCGTTCGCATCTTTTGCGTAGACTCTGATTTCACTATATATTCGTTTTGCTTTTGCTAAATCATCATTATGCACGAGCAACTTGACACCCCCTATCGCACCACTAATAAGAGGATCTGAATCTATTGTTTTCTCATCCATAAGCAACGTTTGTAAGCCTTCTGCCTCTAGTTTTATTTTTGAAATCTGTGCCTCCGCAGAATACTCAAAAACGTCAAGTATGGTATAATTGTCATTCATTACTTTTTCATCTTTAAATAGCTACCTAAAGATACTACAAGCTGCTGAATTTGATCTTTCGTATTATAACTATGCAAGCAAATACGGAGTCTCTCTCGTCCTTCGGTTACGGTGGGTGATAGAATAGGTTTTACATCAAATCCAAGTGTTTTTATTTCTTCGGAAACTTTCTTGACTTGAGCATTTCCAGGAATCACAATACTGTGAATGGCAGAATTACTAGAAATAAAATCAATTTCTAAATGATTCTTATTTACTTCATTTTGTAATATTGCAATATTACTTTTTAAGAGTTCACGTGCTGTTGTTCCATTTTCTAATTCATGATAAGCTGCTTGAATAGTCGCAACTGCGTTAGGTGGTAATCCCGTTGTATAGATAAAGCTTCGCGCGAAGTTTATTAAATACTCCTTTAATTCACTGCTCCCTAAGATAGCTGCGCCGTGACAACCCAAGGCTTTGCCAAATGTTATAATTCTTGCAAACACCGCGTCCTCTAGTCCTAGTTCTTGAACCAGGCCTTCTCCTTTTTTTCCAAAAACACCGACCGCATGTGCTTCATCTACTACTAAGCTGCACTTGTACTCTTGAGAGATACTCGCTATTGCTTTAAGATCTGGTTGATCTCCATCCATAGAGAAAATGGATTCTGTGATGATGTAAATTTGGTCTGGGGTGACTAACTCTCTCTGTCCGAAGGACGTCTCTCCCGGAAGGAGAGAATTATTGATCTTTTTGTTTAGTAATTTTGATAAATCTTTTAAATCATTGTGCTTAAACTTAAAGGCTTTAGCATTACTCATTCTAATGCCGTCCCTTATAGAAGCGTGGCAGAGTTCATCAAAAATAATAATATCTCCACGCTGTGGAACACTACTAAAGAAGCCAATATTTGCATCGTAGCCGCTATTGAACACTAAGGCATCTTCGCTATTGTGAAAGGATGCAATTATTTTTTCTGTCTCTGTGTAGATCTTGTGATTTCCTGACAGGAGTCGAGAGCCTGTTGCTCCATTTGCTTCGAGGTTGTCCCGCTTTAAAATTTCCGTAGCATATGAAAAGATAATATTGTTCTTACTAAAGCCTAGATAATCGTTGCTCGCAAAATCTATAAGGGTATTGGGCGTGCCTAGTTTGCGCAAGGAGTTTTCACGCTCACGGTTTTTTAATTTATGGTTTAATTTATCTGGTAACACTCCTCAAAGATAGTCTGAAGTTGGTTAGCCTAAAAAGGATGTTATAGAAAATCCCAAATTCCATAAATTGGAATTTGGGATTTTTGTTTTGTGATTTATAAGCCTTAGTCTGCCAGCACCATCACTTTATTGTTATTCATCTCGATAGTACCGCCGCTGATTGCCATCGACCATTGTCCATCATTCTGAGTAAATTTTTCTTGATATCCTTCAGCAATGGTTGGATTTCCTTTAAACTTTACCGTTCCTTCCATTAGTAATGCTACAATAGCCGCGTGGTTGTTCAACATCTGAAACTCACCGTCCATTCCTGGAACCGTTACACTTTCTACTTCACCACTTACTAAGGATGCTTCTGGAGTTACTATTTCTAAATACATATTTTTAGTATTGAGTAGTTAGTACTTAGTATTGTGTTTAGCATAAACCACTAACAAATCAATACTAAGTACTCACTACTATTTTTTAAGCTTCCGCGTTCATTTTCTCTCCGGCTTCAATCGCTTCTTCGATAGAACCTTTCAAGTTAAATGCTGCTTCTGGAAGATGATCTAACTCACCGTCCATAATCATTGTAAATCCTTTGATTGTTTCTTTAATATCAACCAATACTCCTGGGATCCCAGTAAACTGCTCTGCCACGTGGAAAGGTTGTGATAAGAAACGTTGTACACGACGTGCACGGTTTACTGCAAGTTTATCTTCTTCAGATAATTCTTCCATACCAAGGATGGCAATAATATCTTGTAATTCTTTATAACGTTGTAACAACATCTTTACACGTTGCGCACAGTCATAATGCTCATCGCCTAAGATAGCAGCTGTTAAGATTCTAGATGTAGAATCTAAAGGATCTACCGCTGGGTAAATACCTAGTTCTGCAATCTTTCTAGATAATACTGTAGTTGCATCAAGGTGAGCAAACGTTGTTGCTGGTGCTGGATCTGTTAAATCATCTGCAGGTACATATACTGCCTGTACAGATGTAATAGAACCCTTTTTAGTAGAAGTAATACGCTCTTGCATCGCACCCATCTCTGTTGCAAGTGTAGGTTGGTATCCTACTGCAGATGGCATACGTCCAAGAAGTGCAGATACTTCAGATCCTGCTTGTGTAAAACGGAAAATATTATCAACGAAGAAAAGTACATCTTTCCCTTGTCCGTCACCTGCTCCATCTCTAAAATACTCAGCAATTGTAAGACCTGATAATGCAACACGTGCACGTGCTCCTGGTGGCTCATTCATTTGTCCAAAAACAAATGTTGCTTTAGATTTTCTCATCTCCATCTTGTCTACTTTGGACAAATCCCATCCGCCTTCTTCCATAGAGTGCATAAAGTCATCACCGTATTTGATAATACCAGACTCAAGCATCTCTCTTAAAAGGTCATTTCCTTCACGTGTTCTTTCCCCTACTCCTGCGAATACTGAAAGACCACCGTGACCCTTTGCTATATTATTAATCAATTCTTGGATCAATACTGTTTTACCTACTCCGGCACCACCAAAAAGACCAATTTTTCCACCTTTTGCATAAGGCTCAATAAGGTCAATTACTTTAATACCAGTAAAAAGTACCTCAGAAGAAGTTGAAAGTTCTTCAAATAAAGGTGCATCCCTGTGTATCGGTAAACCGTCTGCTCCTTCTTTAGGAAGCGCGGCCATACCATCGATAGGATCACCAATCACGTTAAAAAGACGACCATAAATATCTGGTCCAATAGGCATTTGTATCGCTGCACCTGTAGAAATAGCATCCACGCCACGGCTCAAACCATCTGTAGAATCCATAGAGATGGTTCTTACGGTGTTTTCACCCATGTGAGATTGTACTTCAAGAATTAACTTGTTTCCGTTATTATTTACTTCAAGACTATCGTAAATCTGTGGAAGCACTGCTCCACTAGCAAACTCAACATCTACTACTGGCCCAATAATCTGTGCAACTTTTCCTGTAACTTGTGACATTATTAACTGTTTCTAATTAAGTTATCTACGGGCACAAAAAGCACCCTCTTTTTTAACGCTGCAAAGATAGTTTTTTCTTCGGAAATATTACAAGCATGAAATAGGGTTTTTTTATTGCTTTTTTTCTTCGGAAATTTTAAGGCTGTATCTTTGGTTTATCCATAAGACTTAGCGTTCATATCTCGCATATTTTAGAAGAAAGGAGAATATAGGATACCCAAACTAGCAATCACTAAAATAAGCTTCTTATAAACCGACTTTCTATCGCCAAACATCATTTTTTTGTAGCTTTTTAAAGTTCTAATCAATAGCTTTACCACAATAAAATATAAAATGCGCTATACCACACTCCCAAACACAGACCTCAACGTTTCAAAAATATGCTTAGGCACGATGACTTGGGGAAGACAAAATACAGAAGCAGAAGGACACAAACAATTAGACTTTGCCCTCGAAAAAGGTGTCAATTTTATTGACACCGCAGAAATGTACTCAGTACCCTTTACTCAGGAAACTTATGGCCGTACAGAAGAAATTATCGGGACGTGGCTCGCAAACACTGGCAGGCGTAAAGACATCGTACTTGCCTCTAAGATCACAGGAACGGGACGTGGTATTTTTTCAGATATTCGAGAAAATTTAGATTTTAGCCTCGCATCTCTTGAAGATGCCTTAAATAAAAGTCTGAAGCGTTTGCAAACAGATTATCTTGACTTGTACCAATTACACTGGCCAGAAAGAGTCGTTAATATTTTTGGCGTGCGAGATTACAATCACGAGCCTAATGCAAAATGGGAAGACAATATATCCGAAATTTTAGAACACCTAGAAGGTTTTGTAAAGCAAGGGAAGGTTAAACATATAGGGCTAAGTAACGAAACTCCTTTTGGAGCCATGCGGTATATGGAAGAGCGTCGCAAAGGCAAACTTAAAATGGTGAGCATCCAAAATGCCTATAGCCTACTGCAACGCCGCGATGAAGTTGGATTGACAGAAGTGCTCCAGATGGAAAACATAGGCTACCTGCCTTACTCTCCGCTCGCCTTCGGGATGTTATCTGGTAAATATCTAGATGGTGCAAGCCCAGAAAATGCGCGCGTTACCTTATTCCCTAATTATTCGAGATACTCAAGCGAATCTTCAATAAAAGCAACGCAAGCCTATAATGAGATTGCAAAAAAATACGATTTAAGCCTAACACAATTAGCACTTGCCTTTGTCAATGACCGCCCTTTTGTGACCTCAAACATTATTGGAGCGACTTCACTCAAACAACTTGAAGAAAACATAAACAGTATTGATGTTCGTCTTTCTGCGGAAATATTAAAAGAGATTGAAGCGGTTCATGTAGCGATGCCTAATCCTGCAGCCTAAATTTACTTGACCTATATCCTAAAGTCTTCTTAAATAGCATTCAAGAATAAAACCTGCCTCGTACATTTGTATCGTGGGCGATATAAGTTTACGCGTTTTTAAAACAACATATAATGAAAAAATCGGAACAGTTACAATTGCACAATCAAGTCTGTTTCCCGCTTTATTCAGTTTCAAGACTTTTAACTAAGGCCTATAAACCTTATTTAGATGGCATGGGTATTACGTATCCCCAATATCTTGTTTTGATTGTGCTTTGGGAAAAAAATGGTGTTTCTGTCAATTATATTGTAGGAAAACTGCTTTTAAACACTAACACTGTTTCTCCTTTATTGAAACGTATGGAAAAAGCCGATATCATAAGCCGAAAGCGCTCTAACAAAGATGAACGCAGTATCATTATTCAATTAACTGAAAAAGGGAAACAGCTTAAAGCGGAAGCGGCTCAGGTTCCTGAAAAATTATTAAAAATGTTGTTTACAGACACTGTCAAACTCGCAGATATCGAGCAGTTAAAGAACACCCTTGATGAACTAGTAATCACATTATCACACAAGAACGAATTACAATAACCAAATTTAAAACGGTCAAATGAAAGAAAACGCAACAGAATTGTTAGAAATATTAAAATGGAGATACGCTACCAAAGCCATGAATGGTGAAAAAGTAGCAGAAGAGAAGGTAAATAGAATTTTAGAGGCGGCGCGTTTAGCACCCACTTCTAGTGGATTGCAACCTTTTGAAATAATCGTGGTGACAAGCGATGAAGTTAAAGCAAAAATCAAGCCTGTAGCCTGGAATCAATCTGTAGTGACAGAATGCTCTCACTTATTAGTGTTTGCAGCTTGGGATACTTACACGGTAGAACGTATTAATTATATGTTTGACCTTACCAATGATATTCGTGGTTTTAAAAATGAAGGTTGGGAAAATTATCGCCAGCAACTACTAAACTTGTATCCGAAAAAAGATGCAGAAGAAAACTTTAACCATGCTGCTAGGCAAGCCTATATTGCTTTTGCAGAAGCCTTAACGGCTGCTGCATTTGAAAAAGTAGACACAACACCTATGGAAGGATTTGATGCAAATGCAGTAGATGAAATCCTTGGATTAAGAGAGAAAGGACTAAGAAGCGCCGTGCTATTACCTATTGGTTATAGAGACGCATCAGATGATTGGCTAGTAGACCTTGTAAAGGTTAGAAAAAGTATGGATGATCTTGTAACTCTTGTAGCATAATTTATATAAAAATGAAAACAGTAAAAAACATAGTAACTGCTTTGATGCTAGTAGCATTCTTCAGTTGTAATACCAAAAATGAAAAAGGAAATAATGTTTCCGAAGTAAAACATAATAATAATCTAAAAGAAGAAAAGAGCATGAACGTATTATTTGTATTAACATCGCACGATGAATTAGGAGATACCGGAGAAAAAACCGGATTTTGGGTAGAAGAGTTTGCAAGTCCATATTACATCCTTAAAGATAAAGGTGTGAACATTACACTCGCAACCCCAAAAGGAGGGAAAGCACCCATTGACCCTTCAAGTAACAAAGAAGATGCTGCAACCGAATCTACAAAACGATTTGATAAAGACGAAGAAGCACAAGAACGAATTAACACTACTCTTAAACTCTCAACAATTAATGCTGCAGATTACGACGCAGTATTTTATCCGGGTGGTCACGGGCCTTTATGGGATTTGTCTCAAGATAAAACCTCCATCAAATTAATAGAGACTTTTAACGAACAAAAAAAACCTATTGCCTTTGTTTGTCACGCGCCAGCAGCATTAAAAAATGTAAAAGGGACGGATGGCAATCCTTTAGTAAAAGGCAGAAAAGTAACGGGCTTTACAAATACTGAAGAAGCAGCAGTCGCATTGACAGACGTAGTACCTTTTTTAGTGGAAGATATGTTGAAGGAAAATGGCGGAATTTACTCTAAAGGTGATGACTGGTCAGAATACGTTTTACAAGACGACAACTTGATTACTGGGCAAAATCCTGCCTCTTCAAAATTAGTAGCAGAGATGTTGTTTGACGCTGCAAACTAAGCAAGTTAATACGTTTGAAAGAGCCTATACTTTTTGAGATGTAGGCTCTTTTTTTATGCTTTTTTACGCCAGATATGGATGTTTAGTTTTTAGATATTCCTGTTGAGCAGATGTTAAGCACCCTTGGCCTACCTTATTTTACTGCCTGAACATACATCCAATAACCCTTTCTAAATGGAGTTTCGACAGTGGAAAACCCAGATTGTAATAGCCACTCTTTTTGAAGTTGAAAATCTGTTGGTTTATCAAACTCTTTATAATGTTCCATCACCCAGTTCCATTTCTCACCGTCGGGAAAGGTGGTGTGTACAAATTCTTTCCATTTTTTTAGCACGTCTTCATGGTCGCGGTTTGTTTTACTTATCATTAAATCACTGTAAGAAAACAGTCCACCTTTCTTTAATGACTTATATATGTTTTTAAAAATAGCTTGCTTCTCGCTTGTGTCACAATGATGCAAACTAAATCCTGCCACCACCATATCGTAGCTTTTCTCCTTAAATGAGAAATCTTCAAAGTATTTATTTTCATAAATAATATCATAGTCCTTAAATTGAGTACGGCACAAATCAATCATCTCTTCAGATGCATCAACCAGTGTGAATGTTGCATCTGGAAAACGAGGAATAAGTTGCGCGGTAACATTTCCGTTACCACTTCCTAGATCTAGAATAGATCGCGGGGTAAAAGAATCTGGTAGATGGCTTACAAAACTTGAAAGCAACTGCAAATAATGAGGTACACACCCTATCATGTCGTGCGTGTAATTCTTCGAAAAATCGTTGAATTCTAAAGCGATGTTTTTTTCTGTTTTCATTCGGATGCTCTTTTCCTAATTAAAAATATAGTGGGCAGTAATCACCGTTAAGGGAGATTAAAGTTACACTTATTTTCAATCGGAACAACTTTAGTTTTAGCATCCCACACAAGCACCCTCTACTTTTTAAATAATGATGGTACTGTAACCGTATCATTACGTGTAGCTTCTGAAATTTTAAAAGCATTATAAATCCTGCATTCTTTTTTGCATCAAATCAAAGCATCCACTTTTTGAGTTGTGTATAGACTTCTTGACTTCCTAATAAACCTGCATGCGAACTTTCATAAGCAACAAAGGTGTGTTCCTCTTTAAAGTCTAGGTTTTTAGCAGGGTTTTTATGTCGTCCTAATGCGCTTTTTACACCTACCAGATTATCACCAAGGCGCTGTTTAGTTTTAGACGCCGTTGCTTTTCCAGCAACTCCTGCGATGCTATAGCAGGCTGTTTTTTTAGGCAATGGCAAGGGGGTTCGCTGATCTCCTTGTACGGTATGTTGATCCATATCTTGCCAGTCTTCGTCTAATAAATTTCCATACCTTAAATCTGTCACGCCGGCACCTCTTATTTTTGCCAATCGCGCAAAGGGCTTTGCATAGGGAATCGCTTTTAATATAACTTCTACATAATTGCCAGCTTTCTCCAGCGAGGCCCCGTGATGTGGCGTACCGATGAACAGTATCTTTTTTAGTTTCTTGGTCCACGATATCTTTTGCTCTTGTCCGTAGTGTAAAGCACTTCTCGCTACCAAGCCGCCCATACTATGACCAATAATGACCAATTCTTTAACAGGAACAGGCCATGCTTTTACTAATTCTTCTAAGAGAAGGTTCATCGCTTGCCCGTTGGTCGAAATATGGCGACCGCTATTATAATAAAGATACACAGGTGTTGCCACTATATCCTCTGCTAGTGCTTCCCCATGATTGTGCTCTTTGTACTTCCATTGCACATCATTCATACAAGAGCCGTGCACCATCAAAAGTATTTTTCCATTCACGTCGGGATATGCCGTTTCAATGCTTTTGCGATCCACCTGGAAGAATTCACCTTGTTTTCTAAACTGCATATCAATCTTTAGTGGATTGGCTGTTTTCTCTAAATGGTCACCTATCAACCCATTTAAAACCGAGCGCAGTACTTCTTGTTCTTCTGTAGTCTTTATGTTTCCCATCACAGAAGCAAGTTTTCCTAAAGCCTTATCTGCACCCTTGCCTATTAACTTCGTACTCCATCGCACGTTTTTATATGCTAAGCCAACAATATCGGTAATAAAGTTTTGAACCGGTGTAGAAGGTAAAAAAGGCGGATGGACGATGCGATGGTGCATAGCTTCCACCAAGTCTGTTACTTCTATAGTAGCATCTACAAGCAGGCGGGTGACGCCTTGTAGCTCAGAATCATTTTGTTTTTTGTTTGGCATGAACCCCTTTTCAATAGATGGAAATTTCAGTTTTCAAAATTACAAGATTTTATTTTAGAAAAACTAAGGAGCTTGTATTTGTCGCATTATACCTGAGCTAATTATCCCCTTTTTTACAGAAACTGGAAACCTACTTGGCACCTTGTAAAAGAGAACGAATCGCTGCATTTGTTTCTGAAGAAGGCTATCTTTGCCACATGCAAGCCAAACTCTTATTAGTTACGCCACCCTTTACTCAATTGAACACAGCGTATCCGGCAACTGCCTACATTAAAGGTTTTCTAGAAGAAAAAGAAGTGTCTGTAGCGCATATGGATTTGAGTATTGAGTTATTCACTTCTATATTTACAAGCGATTTCTTGCATGCAGTTTTCAAAGAAGCCCAGAACTTAGGGAATCACGAGTACCCGCACATTCATAAAATGAGAGCGCAGTACATCTCAAGAGTGGATCTTGTTATTGGCTTTCTACAAAAACAGGATCTAGAAACAGCACATCGTATTTTAGGAGTAGGTTTTTTACCTATCGGTCATAGATTATCGAAGGTAAATACCGCAATAAAATGGGAAGCTGGAGACCTTGGGATTATTGATAAAGCAAAACACTTATCAACCTTATTCATTGAAGAAATAGGTGACTTTATTAAAGCAAATGTGGATGAGTTTTTTGCATTCACAAAATACGCTGAGCAAATAGGAACTTCAGCCAGTAGCTTTGATCAATTAGACGAGGTACTTCAATATCAACCTACGTTGATTGAGGATGAAATGTTCACGATTTTAGAAACACGAATTCAAAAACACAGTCCAGATTTAGTTTGTTTCACCATTCCATTCCCCGGAAATTTGTTTGCGGCCTTGCGTTGTTCTCAATTTATAAAGCAGTTTTTTCCAATGATTAAAATCGCATTTGGAGGTGGCTATTGCAACACAGAATTACGTTCTCTTGAAGACCCAAGGATTTTTGAGTTTATTGATTTCATTTCATTGGATGATGGTGAAGGACCTTTGCTTAAAATAGTAAAGTTTGTGGAAGGTAAGGTGGATGTAAATGAATTGGAAAGAACTTTTGTACTCGAAAACAATGAAGTTGTTTACAAGAATAAAATTCCAAATACTATTTACCATCATAAAAATTTACCAGCACCCAATTATTCTGGATTACCCTTTGAAAAATATGTGTCTTTCTTAGATGTTGTAAATCCTATGCACCGCATGTGGACCGATGAGCGATGGAACAAACTAACTATTTCTCACGGATGCTACTGGAAACAATGTTCGTTTTGTGATGTCAGCTTGGATTACATTGGGAATTACCAAAACACCACGGCCATTGATTTGGTAAACAAAATTGAGAAAATAATAAAGGACACAGGGATTACTGGTTTTCATTTTGTGGACGAAGCCGCTCCGCCAAAAATGCTGCGCGCTTTATCAGAACAATTAATAGAACGTAATCTCGACATCAGGTGGTGGACCAATATTAGGTTTGAAAAAACCTTTACTCCAGAACTGTGTGAAGTCATGGCAAAATCAGGTTGCATTGCGGTCACTGGAGGTTTAGAAGTAGCCTCAGACCGACTGCTGGCTAAGATGAAGAAAGGAGTGGATATTGCACAAGTTACGAGAGTGACACATAATTTTTCTGAGCAAGGCATCTTGGTTCACGCGTATCTCATGTATGGGTTTCCCTCCGAAACAGAGCAAGAAACAATTGACTCCTTAGAAGTGGTGAGGCAGTTGTTTGAAAAGAACTGTATTCAGTCTGCATTCTGGCATCAATTTACAACCACGATTCACAGTCCCATAGGACAAAATCCACAAGATTTCGGGATACAAATTACAGGACCTGTTTTTGAAGGATTTGCTCAAAACGACTTATGGCATGAAGATCCAAACGGGGCAGATCACCCAAAGTACACCAATGGATTAAACCGTGCCTTGGATGGTTATTTGAATGCTCTTGGGTTTGAAAAAGAGCTACAAGATTGGTTTGATTTCCCGGTCTTACCTACTAGTCATTCAAAACACTTAATTGAAGATTTTTTATCTGAAATGGCTACTTAAAAGCCGCTTTATTCAATTTTCCCTTTAGAATCTAAGCGGCACTCCGCACACAATAAATAGAGGGTAAATTTATTTGACACCTACTAAGCCTGCCAATAAATTGTTCATTATATAAAGTAAGTTTTAAAAGCCCTAAGGTACACAAGGATTTTATAGGTTTAGTAATTATCTAAAGAGGCTCGTACTTGATGCAAGATGCAAAGCAGGCTTCTTATGTACTCTGGTTTTTACGCAAACAAATGTCTCACAACGTCATGCACCTTGGCCACTTTCACGATTTGAATTTCGTAATTCATTTTTGGAAGTTTGCAGTATTTAGATATGACGATGGTTTCAAATCCTAGTTTTTCTGCTTCTAGAATACGTTGATCAACGCGGGGTACTGGGCGCACTTCTCCTGCCAGTCCTACCTCTGCAGCAAAGCACATTCTTTTATCAATCGCGATGTCTACATTACTTGATAATACCGCTGCCACTACGGCAAGATCTATGGCAGGATCGTCTACAGAGATTCCGCCAGTGACGTTTAAGAAAACATCTTTTGCGCCAAGTTTAAAGCCTGCCCGTTTTTCTAAAACGGCAAGAATCATATTCAATCTCTTTGCATTATATCCCGTGGCACTGCGCTGCGGGGTTCCATAAACAGCAGTAGAAACTAAGGCTTGTATTTCAATCATTAAAGGGCGCATTCCTTCTAATGTTGACGCGATAGCTGTCCCGCTTAAATCTTCATCATTTTTCGATATTAATATTTCCGAAGGGTTAGAAACCTCTCTAAGCCCGCTGCCTTGCATCTCATAAATACCGAGCTCATTTGTGCTTCCAAAACGGTTTTTATTAGCCCGCAAAATCCTGTAAATATGATTGCGATCACCTTCAAACTGGAGTACGGTATCCACCATATGCTCTAATATTTTAGGCCCAGCAATGTTACCGTCTTTTGTGATATGTCCAATAAGAATAACAGGCGTTGCTGTTTCTTTTGCAAACTTGATAAGCTCTGTAGCTGTCTCGCGTATTTGTGAAATACTCCCTGGGCTGCTCTCTATATAATCTGTGTGCAGTGTTTGAATGGAATCTATCACGACAATATCTGGTTCCATTTCTGCAATATTGCGAAAAATATTTTGTGTCTTTGTTTCGGTGAGGATATAGCAATTTTCAGAATCTGGATGAATCCGTTCTGCTCGCATCTTTATTTGTGTCGCACTTTCTTCGCCTGAAACATAGAGCGTTTTATAGGGTAATTGTAGTGCTATTTGCAACATCAAGGTGCTCTTCCCAATACCGGGCTCTCCGCCCAACAGCGTAAGACTTCCTGGTACTAATCCACCTCCTAAAACGCGGTTAAGTTCGCAATTTTGGGTATCCATCCTTGCCTCTGCCGCTGTATTTATTTCTGAAATCTTAAGAGGTTTTGCACTTCGGCTTCTATTTAATGGTGCTTTTATTGCCTCACCCACTTCCCAGCTTACTTTTTCTGCTTTCTGGATGACTTCTTCGGCAATAGTATTCCATTCTTTGCAGGAAGAACATTGGCCTTGCCATTTTGCAAAGGACGCGCCACAATTTTGACAGAAGAAACTTGTTTTTGTTTTAGCCATAAGTACAATGTAAAAATAGGACTTTTTGCTTGATTATTATTTCAGAAGTGAAAGAGATATTTGTGTTCTTACGGTAACATTATTTGTTTGATGAATTTTAACACGACTCTTTATAGGGAACCGAAAATATCAAAACATGAAGCGCAGGTATTGCTGTTTCTCTGTGATTTTTAAAGCAAAAATTAAAAGTGAAAAAGGCGTGTCAAGTTAATTATTGACGCGCCTTTTCCACTTTTAATTATTTCTAGGTATTGTCTCGTATTAAAGTTTTTAGTATTTTTAAATGACATAATCATATGTGCTCTAGCTAAATAAACATTAAAATCCCCCATAACTCTTGGAGGCTTTTAACATTAATACCCGAAGTCTTCTTTTATTTTATCTGCTTTGTCGAGCATTAAATCTATTGTTATAAACTCCACTTCTTCTTTATTAAACGCTCCCTGAAAAGTGCGCATCGCTTTTTTAGGTTCTCCCGTTTCTTCAAGAAAACGAGCCATATAATAATCACCAAGAACGGTATCCGGATAGTCGCGTTGCGCCATAGCAGCAATTGCTTTTAAAGATCCCCACTGCTTTCTTTTTTCTGATGCTGTTGCGGTAGCAATATAGTCGTTTACTCTAATAGGATTATCTAAGCCAAAGAGGTCTTTGATTGTTTGGTATTTTTCTGATAAATATTCATTAATGGGTTTTGTCGTCGTCATTAACTCATCTGTATATTGTTGTTTACTAATAGGCCTGTAAACTGCAAAAATCTTTTCGAGTGCATTAGGTATTCCGCGACCTACTAGGCTGTAATGCGTTGCTCCTTCAAAGTTGTCAAAATAGTAATTAAACTTTTCACTCTTAACCGTCTTTAGCTGAGCATCAAGTTCAATGGCAGCTTCTTGTAATCCCTTTATATCATCCGTACCCGTGGCGAGGTAATAAAACATTCTGTTCTCTATTGCCGGAATTCGTTGTAGAAGGCGTTCTCCCATAGATGGGGCTGTATCAGGACTCAAGCTTATAATCCCATTAAACAACGGCGGATCTTTAAACAAATAATAATTAATAAAGTTTGCTGTAAAATCATGACCCACAGTAATGATAAACTTTGCCGTACGGTACTTAGAGTCTATATACGGGATAAGCTCAAGTCCTAAAAACTCAAAAAAATCAGCCCCACTATCTACCGGCATATAATTAACATCATCATAATAGGCGTCGTCATACCTAGTGTCACCCTGTATCACGCCTACTACAATAGACTCTGGCATATCTTCCCAGTAACTAAAGTAGTCCACATTTCCCGCCACTGGCTCAAACAGGTAGTCTGCATCGAGCACAAGCACAATAGGATATACTTTATCTTGATTCTGTTCGTAATTACGAGGCAATTGTATTTTAAGTCTTCTGGTGGTATCCAGTTTTCTTGACTCAAACTCTTCATAAATGGTTTGAGCTGGCGCTATGCCATAAGAAAGCACTGCGATAAGAAGTAATAAGATATTTTTCATTTTTTCTGAAATTTTATAAAAGTGAAAGATAATAAAAATTGAAAGTACATATTGATTGCTTTTTAGGCAAAACTCAAGCGATCGACTTAAAACATAAATAACGCCCAAAATTAACGTATAGTTCAACGCAAAACTAGGTGAGAATTTATCTTACAAAATCTTAAATACACTCAAGCATATAGGATTAAGTACATTATTAGATGACAAAAATAGAAACAAGTGTATCTAGGCAATCTATTTTTCTTATTTAATTCCTTTTTTTGTACCTTAGAAGAATAAAGTAAATTAATCTCTATATTAAGATCATTAATGCCTTACGGAAGGCGGCCCCAACGCTTATTTTGATATTCAATGCTTTATTTAGTCTTTAATAGACCGAATAAATGCTATGAAAAAGAATCAAGCTTTCATCGCACACGATTTCGAAAACGAAAGTACCTACATCAAACAATTTTAAAAGGTAAAAATTATTCCATCACTAAGAGTGAACTTTAGTAGTGTAAGAGCGTTTCGCTATATTAATGGAGAAAATCTAACAATTTGTGTCTTTTAAGTCCAAAAATGAAGATCTTTTAGGTGTTGACATAATTAAACAAGCTCGATTTAAAAAGATCTAAAATAAAGTTCATCTTAGTATTTAATACGCTAGAAGAAATAGATGTAGTAATTGCAAAGCAATTTAATGTTTCTGGTTATTTAAGCTGTGATAATACTATTGAAAAGGTTAAGGTTTGTGTGGAGGAAATACACAACAATGAAGACTATTTTCTAAAGAATTGCTTGAAGAAATATATAAATAACAAATCGAAAACTATAGTAATTTTACAGATTTCCAATTAAAAATTCTAGCGTACGTTGGGTTTTATCACAACTCTGACAAACTAGCAAATAAACTTAATATCGCTATGTCTACTGTAAATCAAGAAATAGAATTAATCAACTCTCAATTGCGTCTTCCTAGTGATCAACCTTTGCATCAATGGGGGGCTAACAATACAACTTTTGTTGAAAACCTAGTGCTCTCTGAAGTTTCTTAACACGTGAAATTAGTTAAAAAAAAATATATATTTGCCTTTTTAATACTAGGAGTAATTCTTGTTATTGCTAGTATTATTGGGCTTTTTCTTTTGTAACTCTTCGTTTGTTATATAAGGGCAAAACAATCAATGAAGTGGTTCCAATTATCAGAATTGCCGCGATATTTGAAGTCCACACTATCCACCCAAACGCAGTACCCAAAGTAAACTCAACAGCAAATAAAGCTAGAATACCGGCAACAGCTGCTGGATAAGTTCCGAAGCCACTATTTGTAAAAGCAAAAGTAAAACTCCCTACCACAAAAGCAATAATCAATGTACTAAACGGTATGCTAGAAGTAGCGTCTAAGGCTTGCGTTGCGGTATAGAAGGAAAGCACATATAAACCCCAAATTAAAAATGTGTGAAAAATAAACGCCCCTTTTTTCTTCATAGTCCAGATACTCATCACCCCATCTTTAAGGCCAGTAATAAAGTCTTTAATTTTTAATACAAAAGCTAATTTTAGATATTTCAGAAGTAAATAACCTACCACCAAAAACACAAGTCCAGCACCGCCCAAAATAAATAATTTTTGAACTGGAATAAGCTCTGTGACATAGGTGTAGAGAATATCGTGTTTTAATGATATTGCCAGAACAGTAAATGCAAGGAGGAAAATGAGATCTACCACTCTTTCTGAAATAATAGTCCCAAAACCCTTGTCAAATGGCACATTTTCATATCTGCTCATAAGAATTCCGCGTGAAACCTCACCGCTTTTAGGGATAAAAATATTCATAAGATAGGCCACAGAGATGGTCATAAAATTATTAGCTAGCTTAGGTTTATACCCTAAAGGCTCAAGCATAAACAACCATCTATACGCTCTAGAGATATGACTAAAAATACTTAGACTCACAGCTAAAAGAACATAGCCATAATCTGCATTTTTAAAATATGCCTTTAGGTCTTCTAATTGCTCTTCAGTGAAATTACTGTATACATACCAAATTAAAAAAAAACCAAGCCCAAGCGGGATGGCAATTTGTAAAAATTTTGAGAGTTTTTTTTTCAAGACTATGTGAGTAAGTTCTCCTCATTAGGAAAGACAAGACTTGGCTTAAATTTTTGAGCTTCTTCTTTGCCCATCAAAGCATAGGTAATCAAAATTAGGATATCACCAGGAGCCACTTTACGCGCTGCTGCTCCATTAAGAGTAATCTCTCCGCTTCCTCGAGGACCAGGAATAGCATACGTTTCTAAACGTTCGCCATTATTATTATTTACGATCTGCACTTTCTCTCCTTCCACAATATTCGCGGCGTCAAGAAGATCTTCATCAATGGTGATACTACCTATATAATTTAGGTCTGCACCAGTAACTTTTACTCTGTGGATTTTAGATTTTACTACATGTATTAGCATAGGGCAAAGATACTTAAGATTTCAGAAAATAAAACCAAAAAATAATTATTCCTTGGTGTTGATTTTCATCCTTTTCCAAGACTAAGTGTGTCGATAAGTCTTACTTCTCCGGCGGTTACAACAATAAATGCGCGATATGTATTTGTATTTCGCTTCCGTATTGCCGTTTTTAATGTTGCTTCATTTGCGATGACGAAATATTCTAAATCCAACAAATGGTGCTTCTCAAAGGTATTTTTTACAAAGCCGTTAAGATCCAATATGCTGGATGATTGCCACTTTTGTTTAACTTCTTGAAGGGTTTTATAAAGGAGTGCGGCTTCATCAAACTGCACTTTGCTTAGTCTTGTATTTCTCGAACTTCGTGCAAGCCCATTTGTTTCACGTATTATATCGCAACCAACGATACGAATATTGTATTCTTTAATTTCAACTAGTTTCTTAATGATCTGTAATTGCTGAAAGTCTTTCTCCCCAAAATAAGCCGCAGTAGGTTGTACCGCGTCAAATAACAAACTCACGACGGTACCCACTCCGTCAAAATGGCCAAGTCTGTAAGCTCCTTCCATTTCTTTTGCAATAGGTCCAAATTTAAAGGTGGAAGACTTTATTTTTGCACCATAAAGATCTTCTGCGTTGGGGGCGTAAATTAAAATCTGATCGCTAAGCGTTTTTAATAAATCTGCATCTTTTTTAATAGTTCTAGGGTACTTTTTAAGGTCATTTAGGTTGTCAAACTGTGTAGGATTCACAAAAATGCTCACCACACAAAGTTCGTTTTCTTCTATTGCTTTTTCAACAAGAGATAAATGTCCATCGTGTAAAGCGCCCATGGTGGGCACAAAACCTAATTTTGAAGGGCTTTGAAGAGTTATTGCCTCTTTAAGTTCTACTTGTGTTTTATAGATATTCATCCCTTGGTTTTCTTAGAAAAGCAAAATTAAGTTATTGAGCGCGAACTGCATAAAATTTCGTAATTTTGCATGTTTTTAAACAAATAACCTAATTTACCGTTATTTTAATGAAATGCTCCCAGCATTTTGTCGTCATTCTCCCGTGAGGATGCTATTTTTAAAATAGGATAATGGTTCAAAACTAATAGAGATGAAAGATAAAAGAATCTTGTATGTGTCCTCAGAAGTAATACCTTATTTACCTGAGACCGAGATTTCTTCGATGTCGTTTGAAGCCCCTAGAATGGTGAATAACAACGGAGGGCAAATTAGAATATTTATGCCACGTTACGGTAATATTAACGAGCGTCGCCACCAGTTACACGAGGTGATTCGTCTCTCAGGCATGAACTTGGTCATTAATGATCTGGATATGCCACTAATTATTAAAGTTGCATCTATCCCTAAAGAGAGAATGCAAGTCTATTTTATAGACAATGAAGATTACTTTAAGCGAAAAGCGATGTATGCCGATGAAGATGGCAATTATTTTAAGGATAATGACGAGCGTGCTATCTTTTTTGCAAAAGGTGTTATTGAGACGGTAAAAAAATTAAACTGGTCACCAGATATCATTCACGTACACGGATGGCTAGCCTCTTTTTTACCTTTGTATTTGCGTAATTACTACGGAAATGAGCCGTTATTTGAGAACAGTAAAATCATTACATCTGTATACAATCAAGGGTTTACTGGAACCTTGAATGAAAAAGTACTAGACAAAGTACTTTATGACGGAATGGAAGAAGAAAACTTAGAAGAATTAAAGACACCTAATTACATCAACCTGATGAAGCTTGCTGTTAAAAATTCTGATGCTGTGATTATGGGATCTGAAGAAGTATCTGAAGAGATAAATAGTTTTATTAAGTCTAGGAATATTCCAGTGTTACCATTTCAGAAGCCAGAGGATTTAGAGCGATCGTATCTCGATTTTTATGAAAACAAAGTGTTAGAAAGCACTACAGAATAAATATATGAAAAAGAACTTTTTTTTGCCATATTCATTGGGAATTTTTGCACTCATTTTAGGACTCGCATCTTGTAGTGAAGATTTTAATAGCATAGGAACAGAAATCGTTGGCGAGCAAGGTCTCGATATCGCTGTCAATAGAGACGCCTCTGTGGTGGCGTATAGCAGAAAACTCGCTCCTTTTAGATCAAATGGTTTAGGTAAATACCAATTAGGTGTTTATAGCGACCCTGTTTTTGGCGATGCTCAAGTAAGTATTTTATCGCAAATTGCCTTAGACGCTATAGATCCAGATTTTGGAGAAAATACAACAGTAGATAGTGTTCATATCTATATCCCTTATTTAAGTACGGCAACGGAAGTAGTTGATGAAGCTACCACTTACGCATTAGATTCTGTTTATGGGCTTGCACCTTTCCACCTAGAGCTTTTTGAAAGCACCTACTTTCTAAGAGCCTTAGACCCTTCTTCAGATTTTGAAGAAAATCAAAACTACTATACAGATCAAGGATCGTTATTTGATGACTTTCTAGGAGCTAGTTTACTAGATTTGCCAGAATTTTCACCAAGTCCCGATGAGATCGTTTTAATTGAAGGCGAAGGTGAGGATGAAGTGGTAACAAGACTGTCCCCTGGCCTTAGAGCGTCTTTATCTAATGAATTCTTTCAAGAACGCATTATTGATATGGCTGGTTCGCCTGAATTCTTGAGTAACTCTAATTTTCGGGATTACTTTAGAGGGATCAACTTAAAAGCAACAAATGCTTCTCCCGATGGCACGCTGTTAAGTTTAAATCTAGCTGCGGCTATTATCGAAATTAGTTATTCTTTTGATGACGAAGATGAAGATAGCGGCAGAAACAATGCAACCTTCGAGCTTAATTTTAGTGGTATCGCTGTAAACACGTTTACAAACACCCTTACTCCTACTATTGCAGACAACCTTGTAAACGTAGATCGTGTAAATGGTGAAGAAAATTTATATTTAAGAGGTGGTGCAGGTATTATGACTGTCATTGAGCTTTTTGGGGAAGAGGACTCCATAGGGTACAATGATAACGGTCTTGTAAACCAGCCTAATGGAACACCAGATGAGATAGACGAAATAAGACAGCAAGGTTGGGTTATTAATGAAGCAAATCTTGTTTTTCACGTGAACCAAGATATTATGGTTGGTGGTGACACAGAACCAGAACGTATTTTTATATATGATCTTAAAAACAACAGAAGGTTAAGAGATTTTGACCTAGATCCTACCGTTAATGTTTCGCCCTCTATAGATGCCATTACCAATCATTTGGGAAGACTAGAGAGAGGTGACGACGCAAAAGGAGATTCTTATAAAATTAGAATCACAAACTATGTAAACGATCTTATCAATAGAGACTCTACGAGTGTAAAACTTGGACTCGTAGTTGCTCAAAATGTGGTAAACCCAAATTTTCTACAAATGAGAAATACCCAATCTCCAGGAATCGACTTTGTTCCAGAAATAAGTTTACAGTCTCCAGAAGGAACAGTGCTATATGGTAACGCAACCCCTAATGAAGAAAAACGTCTTACGTTAGAGATCTATTATACAGATCCAAATCAATAATCAAACTATAATCAATTAATATGTGTGGAATCGTTGGCTACATAGGCAGTAAACAGGCTTATCCCATTATCATAAATGGATTAAAACGTTTAGAGTATAGAGGGTATGATAGTGCTGGTATCGCGCTATACGACGGAACAGATATACAGCTCGCTAAAACAAAAGGAAAGGTTGCAGACCTTGAAGAACGTGTTGCTCAAGAAATATCAAAAAAAGGAACCCTAGGTATTGGGCACACAAGATGGGCTACACATGGCGTGCCAAACGACGTCAACTCACATCCACATTTTTCTAACAGTGGCGACCTTGTTCTTATTCATAATGGCATAATTGAAAACTACGCTTCCCTAAAAATAGAACTTATAAATAGAGGATATACTTTTAAAAGCGATACAGACACTGAGGTGCTTGTAAACCTAATAGAGGAGATTAAGAAACAAGAAAACGTAAAACTTGGTAAGGCAGTTCAAATTGCACTTAATCAAGTTGTTGGCGCTTATGCAATTGCGCTTTTTGACAGAAAAAAACCAGACGAAATAGTCGTAGCAAAACTAGGAAGCCCTTTAGCTATTGGTATTGGTAATAATGAATTTTTTGTCGCCAGTGACGCTTCCCCTTTTATTGAGTATACGAATAACGCAATTTATCTAGAAGATGAAGAGATGGCGATCCTAAGATTAGGTCGTGAAATAAGAGTGCGTAAAATAAAAGATGATACCCTTGTTAATCCTAACATCCAGAAACTAAAACTCAGCCTTGAACAAATAGAAAAAGGTGGTTATGATCATTTTATGCTCAAAGAGATTTTTGAGCAGCCTTCAGTAATTAAAGACACATATCGAGGGAGACTTTTAGCAAACCAGGGGATTATAAAACTTGGCGGACTTGAAGATTACATCCCAAGGTTTACAAATGCAAATAGAATTGTTATTATCGCTTGTGGTACTTCTTGGCACGCAGGCCTCGTAGCAGAGTATATATTTGAAGAGTGGACTCGCATACCAGTAGAGGTAGAATATGCAAGTGAATTTAGGTACCGTAATCCAATCATTACAGAAAAAGATGTTGTAATCGCTATTTCACAAAGTGGTGAAACAGCAGACACACTAGCAGCGATTAAACTTGCCAAAGAAAAAGGCGCGTTTGTGTATGGCATATGCAATGTGGTAGGCTCAACTATATCTCGAGAAACTCATAGTGGGACATACACACACGCAGGTCCAGAAATTGGTGTAGCATCTACAAAAGCATTTACGACACAGATAACTGTTCTGACAATGATGGCCTTAAAGATAGGAAAGGTAAAAGGTACGATCTCACAGACAGATTATATGATGCACCTTCGCGAGTTAGAGATGATTCCTACTCACGTAGCAGAAGCACTAAAAAGCAACGATAAAATAGAAGAGATTGCAGCTGTATTTAAAAATGCAACCAACTTTTTATACTTAGGTAGAGGTGTCAACTTCCCAGTAGCCCTAGAAGGAGCTTTAAAGCTTAAAGAGATCTCATACATCCATGCCGAAGGATATCCAGCTGCGGAGATGAAACACGGTCCTATCGCCCTTATTGACGAACAGATGCCCGTAGTTGTGATTGCAGTAAACAGCAACCATTACGGTAAAGTAGTGAGTAATATTGAAGAAATCAAAGCGCGAAGCGGTAAAATTATCGCCGTTGTGACGGAAGGAGATACAGAAGTAAGAGCACTTGCAGACTATGTAATGGAAGTTCCTAAAACGCCAGAAACCTTAACGCCTTTAGTAACTACAATTCCGCTACAATTGTTATCATACCATATTGCAGTGATGCTAGACAAAAATGTAGATCAACCTCGAAACCTTGCAAAGTCTGTAACGGTTGAATAATGTTATCTATTAAACAAATCTATTCCTCTTACGTACTTAGAATTCTTAGAGAGCCTGACCGGGAAGTATTGAGTTAAATCACGACTTTCATCGTCATGTGCTCTTTCGTATTTTAACTCCAAAACAATATCATCTGCCTTAACATTCGTGTTTAAAAATGCATCTGCCTTGGTATTATAAAAACCCATATTATAATCTAAAGTGATTCTAAAACGCTCGCAATGAGATAAAAAATACCTCCTTTCATAGGTATTATACAATGCGGGTTCAAGTTGTCGCAGGTTGTTATAAAGTGTCAAGTTCTCTTCCGCGAGTAATTGAGCCTCTATTATGTCTTGTGCTCCTAAGGCCTTCGTCTCCTTTAAGTCAAATGAAGCACCTTTTAATTTATAAGAATATTTATCTCCAGTCTCCCCATACTTCTTTTTAATCTCAAAAGTAGGATTAGACACTTGTGTAAAATTATCCCCATACCATCGCAATCTATACTTCTCGCGATTGGCGTCACCCGCCACGTTCTGTCTGTAAAAACTCATATTCTGGTCATCAAAATATATATTATTTACAGTTCTCCGATGAAATATTTCTTTAAAACAAAACGGGTTACACAAAACGACATTTGCCAAAATATCTTCTAAGAGCATACCTTCAAAAATGAATTTACGCTCAAATCTAAGACTATGGTATGAGAGATCCTCTTCTGTATTACTTACTGCTTTTGCCATATTCATTACCGTACATTTGATCAATCACCTTGTTAGAGACAGTGGGCATTAGTATATCATCAATGATAAGCCTCGACTCTCGTTCTATCAAATAATTAGTTTCATTATTGAGTTGAGATATTCTATTAATTGTAATAGACGCCGTCCCGTATTCTGGTTTTTTCTGAAATGCCGAAAACCCGAGACGTGTATTATTTAAAGTGACATCAGTAAAACTAATGGTAGAAAAATCTTTACTCACAATCCCTATTTCACCATTTTCTACAGTAATATTATTTCCTGACATCGTACTCGCTTCACCAGCACTTATACCTTTATCTGAAGGATTTTGAATAAGCACATTTTCTAATATCAATTGTGAGCCAGAAACATCTACACCATCATTACCTGAATTATAAAATTGGCAGTTTTTTATCAGCCCAGAGACAAAATCTCCATCAAAAGAATCTGAAAAAGTGTCGTAAAATTGAGAGTCCTGCAAAGTAAATTCTGATCGTATAATGTTTAGCGCGTCTTCACAGCGATTATTTTTGAACTGGCTATTAGTAATCGTCACATCACTCTCGTGAAAATTCACTGCACCAGAAACTTCCCAAAGCTCATTATTTGGATTTGATAAGTTTGAAAAAATACAATAGTTTAAAATAGATTCTTGATCAACGTCTGTGATAAATAGACCACCACCTGTATTGCTTGTTGAAGTAAATGAAATAGGGTTGGTTTGAGTGCCTTCGGCAATAATGCGCGATTTTGAAATAAATGACGCGTTAGAGCTTAGGTCTAACATAAATCCTGGCTCAATAGTAATCGTATATCCTGCCGGAAAGTTTAAAGTTTCTGCGGTAGCGTAGGTGCCACTTTTAAATAAGATCGCCTTATTTAAAGAGTCTATGGCTACAAAAGGAAGATGCACGTAATTGGCTTGTTTTATCTTTTTATATAAAGCAATGCTTGCATTTATATCCTGACTATTACCAAAAGAGTTGATAGCATACGCCCTAGGGAAATCTGTGTTTATTATTTGAGCTTCGAGACGAAGATCTCCAATATCATTAGGATATTGAAACCCTCCTTTTTGGTTTTTTTTTGAAACAAAAGCATTATTAAATGCCTCTTTCAATGGAATAGCGACCACCAACGTGGCATATTCTGGTATTATTAGAGATTCTGGCAGCATATCCAACCGTTTGCCGTCTTTATGATTAAGACTTCTTATTTCTACAGGGAATTGTGTGATGTTTGTCACTTCTATTTTCAACTCTTTTTTAGAATGCTCGATAAGCCCCGAAATAATTATTTCAGAAGGATAAACGGTTTTTTTTATAAAATTGCTATTATACTCTAATATTGACGGATTAAAATTGAAATAGCCGTATGCATCCTTTATTAATTTTGAAACACTATTTAGCTCGCCTCCATATTTATTTATGATACTATTTAAATATTTTTGACTACTGTAATGACTCAGCTTTTTTGCCAAATTCTCTTTATAAATCTCATCGCCTTCATAAAAAGGGTAGTGTTTAATTTCCGTTTTTTTGAGACCCGGATTTGAGTCAAAACTCACTGGCTCTAATTTGTTCGTAATAGGATTGAAGTATATTCTCAAATTGTGCCATACCAGGGCATGGTCACAACCAAAGAGGTTTGCAATGGCAACATATGTTGTGAGTTTATCTATATCAAATACCTCAGAGAGTTTGTATTTCCCATCCCTTAAACCTTCCAATAAATCCTTTGCCACAAATAGTTGCTTTGACAATTTTGGGTCTGATAATACCTTATTTTCATTATATACCTTTATCGTTGCATTCTTAAATGAACTTGGGCCATAATAATCCAACGCAGCCTGGCCTAATCCCAAACGCACCAATTGTTCTTTGTCCTTCCAAAAAAGATCTTCATCAAAACCCAATATGATTCCTTCTCTTTTTTTGTTGTTTTCAATTAATATTTTATCAAAAGATTCTTCTAATGCCATGATACCATTTGTAATAGCGTTTTCTCCTTCAACATGAATATTAAAATTAACAAACTCGTATCTGAGGCCTATTATATCTTCATCTTTTATCACCTTATTAAACAGCCATTCCCATTGAAAATGTCTTGTTTTAGGATGTTGTAATGAGAATTTACGCATTCCTAGCACTGTTTTACCTTCCTTTATAATCACACGATAAGACCACTTATCCTTCCCGTTTAAATGATCTGTCCAATCCCCTTTTAATCTAAAGTCGGTATTTATTGTAACGCCAGAGTTGAGGCTTATTTCACCTTTTATGTAATCATCATCATTTGTTAATAGGATGCCAGTCTTTAATGCGGCCTCTCTTTTCACTTTAATTTGGTCAAAAGAGTTTTTCTTTGTGTAGATGTCAATTCTGTTTACTTTATATTCCTTATTTGAGACAGCATCCTGTAAAGAAACTTTTTTTAAAAAACTAATAATTTTTTCACTAGGCACTTTAATTTTATTTGCATCAAGGCTCCTTCCAACTCCAGCAGAAAAACGTCCTACATTCAAGTAATCTATTTCGTTAAAAGGAACGTACGCCTCCTTAAAAACATCACTGGATAATGTTTTTTTGAAAACATAATAATCACTCCCGTCCATAGTAATCTTTTCTGGATCCTCTTTTTCAGAATAGGTAATATTGAAAAATTCACTTTTAATTAAAGAAGTATCTTTTAGAAAAATATGAATAAAGAACATATCTGTTCTTTGCTTTCCTATTGGCTTTTCTTTGTATACAAATGCTAGCTTTGATTTGTCTTCATCTACTAATGCAAAAATGCTCACATCACTATCGTTGTAGAGATGCTTCTTGTCATCAATTAAGTTTTTGACATCAAAACCCGTAGTAGCAATATAATTGCGATCATCTGGATTATTAGAAGATGGGACGTCATCATCGTTTTTTTGCATTGCAAAAAAACCAACTAAAAACACAAGCACTAAAATGATAAAAAGGGACAGGGAGATAAACCCTATATTACTTTTTCGTGACGTTTTTTCTATTTTCATTTGCTCTAGTTTTGACTATAGCGTATTATCTATAAAGGTAACTGTTGCTTCTTTTCTTGTGTCCATAATCCCATCTTGTATCGCATTAAGATCATTCAATGAAGAAACTTTTACCAAGAAATTTAAATCAACATGGCTATTTGCGTAGTTGATACGCTTTACCTCCAACTGTGAAGAATTCTTTTGAATTATAGCAGCTATATTTTTAGTGATTGTCGTCTTTTCGTCATCACTGCAATCTAAACTCACTAATAGATTTTGAGTGATCGAACTTTTAAACGCGTTCTTTTTAAACAGCGCTACAATTAATAATAACATAGCAAAGCCTATACCAGTAGGTACCACCTGGTTGGCCGCCATCCCAAGACCTATTGCAATCGCCATAAAGAAATAACCCAATTCTTCTGGCTCCTTAATAGCGGTTCTAAAACGAACAATAGAAAGTGCACCTACAAGACCAAGCGAAAGCGCCAGTGAAGATTTTACAATGGTAATAATGATAAATGTTGTAATCCCAACAATAACCAGCACTTTTGCTAACTGCCCACGATTAGAAATAGAATTACCAAATCTGCTGTAGAAGAACGACAAGATTAAGAGCATCACCGCACAGATCACAATATTTAAAATATAGCTTGTGAGGCCCAATGTAGTATCAAAAGTACTACCAAACTGACTTAATAATTCTTCCATTACCTAGGTTTTTTTAGGGTGTTATTAGTTGCTGCAAAGAAATGGATTTTTAATTAAAATGCCACCCAATGTTACCGCTATATTAACTTTAAGTACTATTATTTTTAGTATTTTTAAATAAATGAAAATAATCAACCTCATCGCTGGCCCGCGCAATCTCTCTACGGCCTTAATGTATTCATTTGCAGAGCGCAAAGACACGACTGTCCTAGATGAACCATTTTATGCTTATTACCTCAGTCACGCAAAAGTAACCGTCGCACATCCTGGTGAGGCAGAAATATTAAAATCATTACCCCATAGTAAAGAATCTGTCATACGTTTAATTAATGCTGTTAAGACAGACATCAGGTTTGTAAAAGGGATGGCCCACCATATCTTAGAAACACAGCCCACATTTCTGTTTCCCTGGACAAACATCATCCTTATACGGCATCCAGAAAAGCTGCTCGCCTCGTTCTCAAAAGTGATAGAAAACCCAAGCATCATAGACATAGGCATTAAAAAGGCTTCGGAAATTTTTCAGTTTTTACAATTGCACGGTCATACACCATTAGTCATAGATAGCGATGAACTCCTTAAAAGCCCTAGCCGGTATCTCAAAAAAATGTGCGAACATCTAAAAATTCCTTTTTCCGAAGCAATGCTCAGTTGGGATCCAGGCGGCAATCCAGCAGATGGTGTTTGGGCCTCACACTGGTATAAAAACGTTCATAATTCTAGTAGCTTTGAAGTTCAAAAATCGAGCAGTCAAAAGATGCCTGCACATTTGCAGCCAGTACTAGATGAAGCGCTTACTTATTACACGATTCTAAAAAATAATATTTTAATCAACGATTAATGCTACAAGAACAAAACCCAAAGAACGACAACATACAAGTATATATCAAGGATAGATTATACCATCGCGACGAAGCAAAAATTTCTGTTTTTGACAGTGCCGTGCAAGGTGGTGATGCGGTCTGGGAAGGATTGCGCGTTTATCCGGAAGGTGTAGTCTGTCTAGACAAACACTTATCTAGGTTACATGCCAGTGCAAAGACCCTTGCGTTTACAGATATCCCAAGCAAGGCAGTTATTAAAAAAGCCATAAAGCAAACCCTCGATGCAAACGGAATGAACGATGACGTCCACATAAGGCTCACACTCACCAGAGGCACAAAAATAACAAGCGGGATGGACCCAAGGCTAAATCAAGATGGTTCTTGTCTTATTGTCCTTGCAGAGTGGAAACCCTTAGTCTATGATAATAAAAGCGGCATCAAAGTATTAAGTACAAGCCAGCGACGTAATGCGCCTCAGTTTCTGGATAGCAAGATTCATCACAACAATTTATTAAACAATATCATCGCAAAAATACAAGCAAACGTAGCAGGAAAAGACGCAGGCTTGATGCTGGATGACCGTGGCTTTGTGGCAGAACTCAACGGCAGCAATGTCTTTATGATAAAAGGCGATACCATATACACTCCTTTTGCACATGCCTGTCTCCCCGGCATTACGAGAAATACGGTGATGGAACTTTGCAAGCAGAACGGTATTAAAATTAAAGAAGCAGATCTTTCTTTAAGCGAATTTATAAACGCGGAAGGCGCCTTTGCTACCGGAACCATGGGAGAGCTTACTCCTATGGTAGAGATTGACGGGCGCGATGTACATCGTGATTGTGCCTTGATGGACCGCGTATTAATACTCTTTAAAGAAAACGTTAGAAACTTGTGTGAGCCTTTATCTTAAAAAGAAGCCTCTCAGTAGAGAGAAGCGTTTATGACTTATAAGAAAAAATATAAACTTTGCCCATTATATCCGGTGCAAGTCGACAAACTCATATGTTCTGGAGATAACCAAAACTGGAAATAATTTAAAATATGCCTTCATTTATTATCCCATTATATACAAAAATTACAATTCAACTTTGACTGTTTAAATTTCGAATCTAAACCAAAGTATAATTAATTGTTTTGGCCCCTACTCTAATAGAACAGGGGTTACATAACTCATTCAAGTTAGGCATTAGTCATTTCCAAAAAAAACACGCTACCCCTTTATTCTGTAAAAAAGACAGAATAAATGAGATGTATTAACCTACTTAATATTAAAGTTTCTAAGGATGAAAAAAACCACTCGTCGACGGTTACTAACCCCCGAACGCTTTCAATGGTGCGTCAATCGAAAAACTAAAAAAAGGGGCTGTCTGAAGTATACTTTTATACCATAAATTAATTATACCGTGAAAATAATAATACTATCTATCGCAATCGTCGCAAGTTGTTTTACTGCAATAGCTCAAAATAAAATGTCTGGTTCAGATTTCGATTTTGCTACAGCTGCAGATTTTATTTTGTTTTCAGGATCTGGGGCTGTTGCAAATACTGGGGTTTCTACGATAACTGGAGATGTAGGTTCTCATATAGGAGCGATATCTGGCTTTGATGCACCTACCATTCTGAACGGAACTATAGAAAATGCCAACTCGATTACGCTACAAGCCTCTTTAGATTTAGCAGCGGCCTGTATTCAAATTCAAAATACACCAGTAACAATAACAGACCATAGTACGATTTACGGAAGTGTTGCTGGGGAGACTATTTATCCTGGAGTGTATTCTACAGGAGCAGCTACATCTATTCTTGGAACTCTAACCTTAGATGCTCAGGGAGATTCTGATGCGCTGTTTGTTTTTAAAATAGGCGGAGCGCTTTCTTCAGTTGCTGGGTCAGAAATTATTTTGATTAATGGCGCTTCATCTGATAATATTTATTGGATTGCCGTTGGTGCGGTTGGCCTGGGTGCAAATGCGACTATGGCTGGCACGTTTATAGGATATCCAGGTGCAGTTGCACTGGGAGCTGGAGGAGCCCTAGACGGAAGGTTATATGCTACTGTTGGTGCGATCGCAATTAGTGGATCTGTTGCAACAATCCCTTCTACCAGTATTCCTTTTGATGTCGATTTTGGAGCTTTATTATTTCAGGAGAATGATGTATTTGCGATTGATCTCGCATCAGGAAATTCTTATGAAATTGCAACCGATATTACACCAGGCAACATAAATGCAACGGGTTATAATCCAGCAGACGGATATATCTGGGGAGCTTTAAGTTCACCAGAAAACACCATTGTTCGTATTGGCAAAAATTTTAATACAACTAGTTTTTATATAGATGAATTGCCAGTTAGCACTAGCACCATTGGAGATGTAAGTGCAGACGGCATCTATTATTTAAAAGGAGATGGCACCACTTACTACACCATAGACCTTGATCCAAATTCTGCAAATTACGCGCAACACGAATCGACAGAGGTTTTATCTCAAGACATAGATATTGATCATTGGGCATTTAATGCTGTTGATGGATATCTATACACCATAGAAAAAAACTCCAATATTTTATACCGCATTGATTCTTTAAATGGTAACATAGAAGCAATAGGAGAAGTGCCTATCTTATCAGGATTAACCTATACTTACGGGGCCGCCTATTTTGATGCAGAGGGCCGTTTTTACGTTTCAGCAAATGAAACAGGAACCATATATGCGATTGAAAGTGTACAAAACTTAACAGAAAATGATTCTATAGATTCTAAGTTATTTTCCTTCGGACCCTCAAGTTCTAATAGTGATGGTGCACGTCGCCCAACAGAAGATGTGCTTCAAGAAATTTGTGATAATGGAATAGATGATGATGGTGACGGACTTATAGATTGTGAAGATCCTTCGTGCTCCACTTTTGGTGATTGTACTAGCGATAATTCTGAATCTTCTGGAAGTAATGACGGTGGTTTAGAAAGCAATAACAGGTTGTCTGAGCAGATTAATAAGCGTAATTTTTATCGTGCAAAAAATGGATATGCATTTGACAGAAATGCTGCAAGAAGAATAACGAAAAAAGGTAATTATACCCAACGTAATTCTAGCTTTAGTTTAGAAGACTTTATTCCCCTAGATGTTATTAATGAAGATGAGGTCATTGACGCTTCTCCCTTAGATTTAGTGAGCATAACAAATGCTACTGAGGTTTATGGTGTAGACTATTTAAAAAACAATACATCAATTGCTTCCATTCTAATACTAAAAACTGAGAACGGTGTGTATGAACATACCAAATACATTTGTGATCGATTATTAGGAGCTGAGCTAATCTCAGTAAATACAATTAATATCAACGGACAATCGTTCATTAAATCTATTATCAAAAATACAGATGGCACCAATGAGTTTGTATTAAGCTTATCTGCGAAGGCGGTAAATAATGATGAAAATTTTGCCATAGAGAGTCACTGGAACCTCGATCAATACGAACAGGATGTTATCTTTTACAACTTCCAAATATGGACAAACGAAGTTGATGATTTATTCTTACTCGGTCAAGAAGTCCTAAACTTACTGGAAGCCCAAAAATTAATTTCGACATATCATAACTCAACACCACCAGCAGTGTTTGTTAGAAAAGGGATGTACTATAACGGTGCTTTAGATCTGCAAATTATCAATGTAAATGCCACGGAAACAATAAACTTTGACGCGAGTTTTAGAGCCACTGAAACCAGTGATTTTGAAACGATGAACACTACAGTAAACTTAAACTCACAATACATTACAAACCTGCAATTAGAAACTGGAAACTTATTTGATATTGGTTTTAGAATTGGTGATGGAATTGCAACTCCAGATGATATATTTATGTCTGATGGCCCTTGGGGAATTGATTATTCATCAGGAAACACGACCATAGAGAGCTATGCAATTTTACCCAACGATTTCACTTTTGAGACTACAGACTTTCCAATAGAGCGCAATGTGATTTTAACCGCAACAACTAATAGCTATTTAGCTGCTTACAGAGCACTCACGCCTAGGTTTCAAGCAGTAGATTTAAGTGATTACAACAGCCTGCAATTTAGCGCAAAAGGAACCGGTAATTTAGAAATCACATTTGTAAAAGCAAGTATTTCTAACTGGGAAGATCAATATAAAAGCACCATTACTTTAAGTGATGTGTCTCAAAACTATGTCTTAGCAATAGCAAATTTTGAATCTGAAAATGGAATAAATGTAGTATTGAGTGATGTAGTTACCCTAGTGTTTACAATGGTAAATGAAGATGGCACTTTGACTACAAAAGAATTAACACTCGAGAACCTGCGCTTGTCTCAACAAGCATTATCTATAGCAAACTTAGCGCAAGAAACTATTAAAATAGCGGCATCACCGAACCCGGTAACAACAGCCACAACGATACAGTTTACAACGGAACAAATAGAAAAAGTACGACTTGCAGTCTATGATCAATTAGGTAAAACAATTTTTCAAACAACACATAGCACCACACCTGGCAAAAATGTAATTCCCTTAAATTTAAACAACCTAAGCAAGGGTGTTTATTTCTGTAAAATTATAAGTGAAAAAACACATTACAAGACCATAAAACTAATCGCGAGATAGTTTTTTTACAACTTCTTCGGAAGTAAGAAAATAGTTGCAGACCAACAAAAAGCAGAATGTATTTATACAAGCTTAAAACACCAATCTCGTTCAGCTTATTTAAGTACGGAGGAAATATTAATTAATTTAATGAAAAAAGCACGTATTGAAGCAAGGTGACGAAGCCATATTAATCTCAAATTTTATCGAAGATAAAAGAGTTAAATCGTGTCTCTTTCCTCAAATAGCACACTTGCTTTAATACAATATGGTGATACAGCCTGACAAGTACCATACAGTTCTGTAAAAGCTATTTCAAGTATACAGCAATACCCACTTGTATATGGGTTGATTTTTAACGAAACGAAATAAAAGAAATTATGACACGAATTAAATTAGAAAAAATTGCGCAGTTGATGTTTGATGTTTGGAGTGAAAGCGATAATCTTACAAACCCTATAATGGCTGGAGAATATATTGCAAAAGAACTGAGCCAAGCAATAAATTCAACTATATTAAGTGTTGCTGCACCCCTTGATTGTGAATTAGACGGTTTTACCATACAAGGTGAACCCAACGATGAGCAATGTAATTCTCGTAAGTGGATGAATGATAGGGTAAATTAATATTTCACTAGCCTATAAATAGAACCCTTAACGCATTCTTTTGTGTATTCTATCTAATACCCTAATACAACTATTTTAAAAAGATTAAACCTACACCACGCATCATTAATTACCTGGTTATAAAACAGATACGCTTTCCAAAAACCATCCAGATTCATAGATTTTCTATCTATAATTTATTACATTAGTCGTTCAAGCAGGTAACAATAAAATGTTAACCGTAGCAGTTCATAAAACACGAAGCACTAATTAAAATAGAAAATCATGAAATATACAATAGCATCCGTATTCCTTTCATTGCTCCTCATTGTGAGCTGCACAGATACTAAGAAAGACCAAATCGTAAAGGCCGAAGCCAGCGGTTATTTTGATTACTCAAACAGCGATGACCAAGCGACAGGCGGCATTAAAATGATTCCTATCAAAACCGAAAAAGGCACCTTTAATGTCTACACAAAACGGATGGGAAACAGTCCTACCAAGCGTGTGCTCCTGCTTCATGGAGGTCCCGGAGGTACGCATGAAGAATTCGGAAATTTTGACGGCTATCTTCCTAATGAAAATATTGAGTACATCTATTACGACCAACTCGATTCTTATTATAGCGACAAGCCTAACGATTCTACGCTCTGGACTACAGAACATTATGTGGAGGAAGTAGAGCAAGTAAGAAAAGCCCTAAACCTTGATAAAGATAATTTTTACCTTCTTGGACAATCTTGGGGTGGGATATTAGCGATGGAATACGCCCTAAAATATCAAGACAATTTAAAAGGACTCATCATTTCAAATATGATGTCAAGTGCTCCAGAATACACTAAATATGCTAATGAGGTGTTAGGCCCACAGATGGATCCGGCTGTGCTAAAAGAAATTATGGATATAGAAGCAAATAACGATTTTGATAATCCGAGATATGGCGAACTTCTAATGACTAATTATTATATAAAGCATATTGTAAGAATGCCTTTAGAAAAATGGCCTAAATCTGTCAACTTACTTTTTCAACATCTAAATCCAAATATCTATGTGTACATGCAAGGGCACAGTGAGTTTGGAATGACTGGTAACGCAACCTTAAAAGATTGGGACGTGTCAGATAGACTCAAAGAAATTAAAACACCCACCTTAATGCTTGGCGCCAAATATGATACGATGGATCCAGAATATATGGCGTGGATGGCGACAGAGGTGCAGAACGGCAGAAGTGTCACTACTAATGGAGGCCACTGTTCACAGTTTGACGATCCTGCAAACTACTTTGCTGGATTGATAGATTTTATAAAAGATGTAGACACAGGAGAATTTAAATAAACCAACCTAGAAGCGCTGTATAATAAAATGCGTCTGGCATTTTATTTTCTTCATTTCTTGTCAAAATTAAATCACCAAGCAGAATACCGCAAAAAGTCAATCTATAGCTCAAAAAAAAGGACCACTACTAATTGGTGCTGGTATGGCATAAGAAATGTGGTAGGTGCTTTTTAATATCGATGCAGAATTGTGCTTTCATTTCACAAGAGACAGCCTAGGAAATTTAACGGAACTTCATAAAGGCACACCTCAATTTATAGGCGCAAAACTAGCGATTCAATAAAACTGCAGAATAATAAACGGGTGTATGCACGACGCTATTAAGAGCGTCACTTCACGACGGCAACGTTTAAATATGTGTCAACAGCCAAAGTTGCACTTCTTCTTCAGCACGCCAATGCTGATCTCGCTTTGTACTTGTAGAAGCAGCACTTACATTTTTCTTATATTGTTTCTCTAATTGAAACCTTTTGCCCTCGGCTAATTCTGTTTCAATAGGATGGTCTTTTGTCACCTTAGAGATTTGCGCTAAGTTTGAAAATATGACCACCAGTTTTCCCTCTGGTAAAAGACGCTTCTTTGCTTCCGCAAAAAATTCTGGAAATAATTTTTTATTATAATAAATCGCATCATCTATGCTCCCAGAATTTTCTGAACCCGGTAACCAAGGCGGATTAAACACAATCAATTCGGTTTGTTTCTCCCAAGCACCAAAAAGATGTCCAAAATCCAGCTCAATCTTTCGGGATAGTTTTGTGGTTCCCATAAACTCCCTTAGTCCAAAAATTGCATTAGGGTTGATGTCCGTTGCAAATACCTTCTGAAATTGATGCTGCACCATTTGTAAAGACAATACTCCGCAACCTACGCCTACATCTATCGCTGTTTTTTTAGGTCCTTTATACCGTTTTAACCAATTGTCAAAAAGTGTTAAATGTTCAAAACGCGTAGGAAAATAAGTTCCGTAGTAAGGATGCAATTTGTTACGCAACACAGGAATAGAAATCCCATTTTTATACCATTGCCAAGCGCTATTTAATCCTTGTATTTGAGGAAAGGTCAAACAGAAATGATTATTCTCGGGATAAAATTTCTGCAACCAGCCAATGCTTGGTGACTTCTGTGCGCTTATATTTTGATCAATAATTTCTAATAAAACTAAGTTTGAAAGCCTAGCGTATTCTGCGCGATATTCTCGCTGCTCCTTAAAAGATTTATTAGGCAACTTTTGTTTTAAATACTTATGAATCTCCCGGAGAAGCGACAAGCCATCTTTATAAAAATCACTAATTAATATTGACTTACCTTGTACTAAGTCTTCAATGATTCCCTTGATATCAGCTTCAGCGTCAAACAAAATTTGATTTTCATCTATCGCGATCGGGGCAGGCTTATTTATATTTGTATCGGTATTCATGTATCGTTTTCCTTTTTTGATAATATAAGTAATCCTTTTTTGCCAAAACGGTGAAAAGGAACAAATAGTGTCATTTTGTTAGTTGCTATTTTTTGCAGATAATTTCACAATCCCATTACTCATTCAACAACCTAGAGATCTCGTCGAGTTTAGGCGTCAAGACCACTTCTATCCTTCTGTTTTTTGCTTTGCCTTCACTAGTTGCATTGCTAGCGATAGGCGCATATTCACCGCGACCTGCGGCAGTAAGGTTCTCTTTTGGGATGTTGTTATTTTCTGTCAATATCGTTACGATCGCCGTGGCTCTTTTTGTAGAAAGGTCCCAGTTATTCTTGATTAAGCCTTTTTCACCATAAGGCACATTATCTGTGTGTCCCTCTATGAGCACGGCTATTTCTTTATTATCACCAAGCACATTTCCTAATGCCACTACAGCTTCTCTTCCGCGTGTATTTACATCCCAACTTCCGCTCTCAAACAAAAGTTTATTTTCCATAGAGACATATACTTTCCCATCGCGTTGCTCCACGGTGAGTCCATTGCCTTCAAAATTTGTCAAGGCCGCAGAAATTGCATCTTTAAGTTTTTTCATCTGTGCTTCTTTTGCCGCAATGATTCCTTCTAGCTCCAGCACTCTTGCCGCACTTGTATTTAGATTTGCTTGCGCTTTTTGCAACGTTTTTTCTTGTGTTAAAAGGTCCGCCTCTTTTTTATTTAAGAGTCGCTCTTTCTCTTCTAGCTTTGCGAGTAATGTTCTGTTGCGTTCTAGATTCTCAGTGAGGTTTTCGCTGCTGTTTGCTTCAAGCGCATCATAATCTTGCTTGATTCTATCATATTTAGATTTTGCCCCTGCAAGATCCATGGCTAATTGTGTCTTTTCACTTTTGCATTTTTCAAGAGCTGCTCTTGCTTGCTCCAACCCCATACTAGAAGCTCCGGGGGCAGTATCGAGTTGAGACATTAAAGACGCGTTCTCTGTCTTTAATGTCTCAAACTTATCTTGTAATTCCTCATGAATCTTTGCGGTAACGCAACTCGCAAGTAACACGCTCGTTACAACAATAAATAGTAAGTTTTTGAAGGTCATTTTTGTTTAGTTTTCAGGGTTCAAACACGGCACATTTCCGAAGAAATCAACAAAGTTTTTATGTTATTATTACACAGTTACGTCTAGTTCAACTAACAGTGGACAATGGTCACTATGTACAGCGGCTGGCAATATAACGGCTCTTTTTATCTTTTCTTTCAATGGTGTTGCTACCATATTGTAATCAATGCGCCAGCCTTTGTTATTAGCGCGAGCATTTGCTCGATAACTCCACCAGGTATAGTTATGTGGTTCTTTATTCAAATGTCTAAAACTGTCTATAAAACCACTGTCCATAAAATTGCCTATCCACTCACGTTCTACAGGCAAGAATCCGCTGGAGTTTTTATTTGACACTGGGTTATGAATATCTATAGCTTCGTGACAAATGTTATAATCCCCGCAGATAACCAGATTTGGAATTTCTTTTTTTAGCTCATTTACATAGTCTTGAAAAAGCGCCATGTACTCAAATTTGTGATCGAGACGTGCGCTATTTGTTCCGCTTGGCAGATATAAGCTCATTACACTCAAACCGTCATAATCGACTCTAATATTTCGGCCTTCAAAATCCATAGACTCGATTCCGGTACCGTACTCGATATGATTGGGCTCTTTTTTGCAGAATATAGCTACACCGCTATATCCTTTTTTCTGGGCACTAAACCAGTAGTGATATGGATAGCCCGCCGCAACAATAGCCTCTATTTCTACTTGGTCTTCGTTTGCTTTTGTCTCTTGGATACACACTACGTCTGCCCCTGTTTGGGTCAACCAAGAGAGCATTTCTTTGCGCATTGCTGCACGTATTCCGTTTACATTATAACTCAGTATTTTCATCTTCTGTGTCCGCTTATGCGGGGGTTTTTTATTGGTTAATTCGATTCTGAAATCTTTAAAAATCGAACTCAAATAACTCCTGCGCTAAAGTAAATAACATTGTATTTTTACGCATAGTATACTCAAAAAGGTTTTCCATAAACAATCAACAAAATAAAAACAGCCCTTAGTGGTTGTATACATAGGTGTTTACTATGCGAAGTTTAAAGATTCTCTTATTTTTTTTTACTCTGACAACCTCATTCACGGGGCTGGCACAAGACGACGCCACCTATCACTTAAGGAAAGTAGCCGTTGCAGACAGTATAAAAGTGGACAGTATTTCGCTGAATCCAGCCTACTTTAAGGTCTATCAAAACGGAAAGCAACTAGACAGCCTCACCTACCAAGTAGATTTTAATAATGGCATCTTACGTACTTCGGAAATTTTAAACACCCAAGATTCGCTCACTATTGAGTACCTGCGCTATCCTCAATTTTTAACCAAAAAGTATTTCTTATTTGACGAAAGCATCATCGTCCCAGATAGCGATAACGCAGAAAGACTTGTGACCCTCGGTAAATCAAATAGAAAAAAGGAATTCACCCCTTTTGATGGGCTTACCACAACTGGAAACATTTCACGAGGCGTAACAGCTGGTAATAATCAAAACGCTGTAGTCAACTCACAACTCGATCTTCAGATTACAGGAAAATTAAATGAAAATGTCTCCATAAGAGCCTCACTACAGGATTCTAACTTACCTACACAAGCCGGAGGCTATTCTCAAAACCTGGACGAGTTTGACCAAATTTTTATCGAGCTATACAGTGATAAATGGAACATACGTGCTGGTGATGTAGACCTCCAAAACACCGAAAGCTACTTCGCTGCCTTTACAAAAAAAGTACAGGGAATCTCTCTTAGCGGAACACTAGACCACACAGACAATACTAAAACAAAAGCCTTTGCAGCTGGAGCCATTGTACGAGGTGTTTTTACCACCAGTAACATCTTACCACAAGAAGGAAATCAAGGGCCTTATAAACTAATAGGGCCTAATGGCGAACTCTTTGTTCTCATCGTTTCTGGAAGTGAAAAAGTGTATGTAAATGGCATCCCCATACGTCGAGGTGAGGACAAAGATTACCTGATAGACTATAATGCAGGTGAAATTAAATTTAACCCAACCTATCCCATTGACGCCACGATGCGTATTATGGTAGATTATCAATATACAGACCGAAATTACACCCGGTTTATTGGCTACGGAGGAGGAGAGTATACCTCAGAAAATCTAACAATAGGTGCCTACGTATATTCTGAAAACGATTCTAAAAACCAACCCCTACAACAAAACCTATCTGAAGACCAAGTAATAATCTTACAACAAGCAGGAGATGATATGGCAGCCATGACCGCACCATCTGCCGCAGAAGACACCTTTTCTGAAAACAAAATTCTCTACCGAAAAGAAATTTTAAATGGAGTAGAAATATTTGTTTATGCACCCATAGAGCAAGATGATCTCTTTAATGTTAGGTTTTCTAATGTTGGCTTAGGCAATGGTAATTATGTGTTAAGTGCCGCAAATGCAATCGCCCGTATTTTTGAATATATCCCTCCTAGCAATGGTATTCCCCAAGGAGACTTTGAGCCCATCGTGCAACTCAATGCACCGGTAGCATTACAATTAGCAGGCGTCCACGGAAGCTATTCTCCTTCAGAAAAAACTAATATTAATTTTGAATTAGCAGGGAGTAAAAAGGACCTCAACTTATTTTCTGAGGTTGATGACGGAAATAATAGCGGGGTAGCAACGCACCTTAAAATAGAGCAGCAACTTTTAAAAACTAAGGACACTTTAAAACTAAAAGCTTTTGGAACAATTGATTACGTGAATAAAAATTTTACCAACGTAGAAAGACTTTATAATATAGAGTTTAATCGCGACTGGAACTTGCTTTTTACCACCCAAGGCAATCAACGACACCTTACTACAGGACTTGAGTTAACAGACCCAAAGCTAGGTACGGCACGATATGAGTTTCAGCATTTAGGCTTTTCAGATAGCTTCAACGGTACGCGTCAAGTGCTCTTCGGAAATTTTAAAGCTGGAAAATTACGCAGTCGTTTGCATAGCAGTTATCTCAATAGTAGTGGGGATACCTTAAATTCAGAATTTTTCAGAATAAAAAATAGGACCTCTTATTCTTTTAAGAAATCATGGATAGGATCAGCACTTGACATTGAAGACAATGTAGCTACATTTAATGGCACTGGGTCGGTGAGAGATTCGCTCACAAACATTAGCCAGCGTTATAAAGACTATGGTGCTTTTGCCGGCGTGGGAGATAGCACAAAAGTATATGCGGCTGCGTATTATAAATATCGTGTTACAGATAGTTTACAGAACAACCGTTTGCAAAGGGTAAATAATGCGCACACGTATGGGGTCAGATCTACCTTATTAAAGAACAAAAATTCTCAATTATCCTTGCAAGCGCAGTATCGCGATCTAGATAACAAGTTTAAAGAAGATGAAACCTCCTTAAATACCAGAATACGCTATGCGCAGTCTCTTTATAAAAATGCCATTCGGTTTAATACCACGCTGGAGTCTAATAGTGGCGTGATTGCTCAACAGAATTTTACCTATCTTGAGGTAGAACCTGGCCAAGGTTTTTATACTTGGAACGATTATAACGACAATGGTATACAAGAATTAGAAGAGTTTGAGATCTCGCAATTTCAAGACGAAGCAAATTATGTGCGCATCTTATTGCCTAACCAAACCTTCCAGAAAATACGGCAGAATGTGTTTAGTCAGGCTTTGACTTTAAACCCACAGCAATGGGTCAATACAGAAGACTATAGAGCTCTTTTAAGTAAACTGTATAATCAAACCACCTATTCCATTGACAGAAAAGTAAAACGCAGCGGAGACAGCTTTGTTATTAACCCGTTTAAGGATGGTGGCGATGATCAGCTAGGGCTGAATCTCAATTTTAGAAATGTGCTCTTTTTTAACCGTGGTAAGCAGCGATACACCACTAGTTACACTTACGCCTCTAAAAACAGCAACAACCTGATATCTCTAGGGCTTCAGGAAAACTCCTTACGCAGTCACTTGCTTCAGTTTACACATAAGGTGCAAAATCAATGGGTGTTTAACTTAAAGGCATCTACAGGAACCAATGGGAGTGCTTCAGAAAATTTCACCAATAAAAATTACACCTTATCATTACAAGAGATAGCACCTAAGGTCTCCTATCTAGCCAGCACACAAACGCGTTTTGATTTAACTTACATTCGTGGCATAAAAGAAAATGAAACGGGAGCTATGGAGCAGTTGCAACAAAATAAGATTACTGCTGGTTTTTTTCACACCAATGCAGATAAATTTTCGGTGAATGCAGAGGTGTCTTATATTAAGAATGATTTTGAGGGGAGCACGTTTTCGCCAGTAGCATATCAAATATTAGAAGGCTTACAACCTGGGATAAATTTTACTTGGCAATTATTATTTCAGAAGAAAATAACGAAGTACTTAGATCTTAATTTAAGTTATTTAGGGAGAGATACAGAAACTGTTAGAAGTATTCATACTGGTTCTGTACAGTTGAGAGCATACTTCTAAAACCAAAATATAGCGCATAAAAAAAGGGAGCAAATTGCTCCCTTTTTCAATATATAAATACAAGATTTATTTTACAATAACACGTTGTAGTTTACTGTCTGTACCTTCTCCTATTGTGAAGAAATATACTCCAGCAGAAACGTAAGACATATCAATTACTTTAGAATATCCAGAACCGTTATTTTCTAATACGTAATAGGCTAAAACTTGACCTAGCATATTTGTTACTCTTACAGGTAAATCATTTGTGTAAGAAGTAGTATTAAAAATTAACTCAAACTTGTTATCTGGCAGTGTAGTAACGATCAACTCTGCTGCTGCAAAGCTATCATCTTGTACACCTAATTCAGGTACAATGTTTACTGTGTAATCTTCTGTCTCACCATATTGAGTTTCTTCACAAGCATCATCTGGCACAACAGCGTTCCAGCTTGTTTTAACTCTCATTATGTGCATTCCTAACTCAGAATCAGCAGGAATAACAACCTGTGTAGTTTCTGTATAAGTCCCAGCGTTTTGACCATCAGCAATTTCATAATCTATTAAGATACGTTCACTAGGCTCAAAATTAGAGTTATCATTAAAGTCAACCCATACAGTAACAAATTGGTCACCCCACCCCGTAGTTAAAGTAAGGTTATATTCTTGATCTTGAGCTAGGTCTGTAGAGATTGCTGTAAAATCACCATATCCATCTGTTTCACAACCTGTAGCATTGTTTATATCTGCTATATTAACTAATCGTAAACCATCACCTAAAGTACAGTTAGCACCTGGCTGGCAAGAAAAGTTAGTTATCGTAGTCATCGTATCATCATTTGATGCATCTGAGTCTCCAGCAAGATCTGTACCTGCAACAACATCATAATCACCAAGTTCAGAAAAGTCTTCAGACGCAGTAAATGTATATGTATCTGTTGCTCCTTGAGCGATTGAGCCTGTGTAAGTTTCCATTACCGCAGCACCACCATTAAACGTATAGAACACTGGAATTGATGTTTGTGTTGCAGCTCCAAAGTTCTGGATTGTAACTGAAATGTTTTCAACACCTAATCCATTTCCTGAAACAGGAGCATCAATAGATGTTACTCCAGTATCATTATCGTTTAAGTGCGTTACATCCATACAAAACTCATCGTTCGTTGGAATTTCATCACCAGCTAGTGTTGTTCTAGCACAGAGGTTATATGTTGTTCCATCTGCACCTAAACTTGCAGTCGCTGTAAATGTGTACATCTCATTTGATGCTGGAGCTATAGTTCCTGTAAATATTTCATTTACCGCTGCACCACCATCAACAGTAAAACTTACAGGGATATTAGATTGTGATACTGTACCAAAGTTTCTTAGCATTACGGTAACCGTTTCTGCTCCAGATAAACCACCATCTGTTGGCGCTACAAAAGCGATTACACCAGTGTCAACATCTGCATCTGCAGCAATTTTAAAACGACCTACGTTGGCAGCTCTTTGTCCATTAGGAGTGTCAACTGTATGTACTTCGTTTGTGAAGTAGAACGTTGCATCATCACTAGGATCTATATCAATTTTACTATAATCACCATATCTAGAACCCGTAATTACACCATCACCTATTACAATAGGCTCTTCTGTAACCGTCATTGTGTTCAATGGATCTGATGCAAATCTACCTGTATAGTAAGAACTTACATTTGTAGTGCCTTGTCCTGAGATGCTCATCCCTGTGTATCCCATTCCAATGTTTCCTTGATTATCCATCATTAAAGATGCATTCCAAGCGTGCTTGTTATCTGGAGCTTCATAAGTACCTTCTTGGAATAAAGACCAAGGTGCACCATCTGTAGCTTGACGGAATTCATACCATCTAATAGCAGCCCTTTTTCCCCCTGTTGGATCTGTGTCAATTACGTGATTAAATACCGCGGCGTTATACGTTGGGAATTTTCTGAATTGCGCTTGATTCATTACAATACCTTGTAATGCATCTAAGGTACCACCACCGCCATTAGGCTGTGTTAAGTTTTGAAAAGAAGCACCATCAAATACAGATGTAAAAGGTGTTACTGGAATTTCTTGTGGTGTACTAATTGTTGAATTTCCTGGTGTAGCAAAATCAACATTTGCACTCCAAAATTTGATATGATCTACTGCAACACCAGCATATGCATCATCCTGAAAGAAAACAACTGGCGCATTACCGAAAGCCGGCATATTATCATCAGTAACATTTAAAGCTTGTGGACTTGCAAAACCTAATGTACCTATACTTGGTAAAGCAAAACCTTGAATAGAAGGATTAGCAGCTCCTGCTAACATTGCTGTTCTGTCCATAGCATATAATCTATTTCCAGAAGCTTGATCCGTTAAATAATAACCATCACTCCATACAGAAACTTTATTGTAGTCATTTACAGTTGGGATATTATAGATATTCCAATCTGTAGTTAAAGGATTTCCCGTTGTAGAAATAGCCATTTGAATTCCATTACCCAAGAAAGAAAGTATCCATCTATCTGCAGCACTATCATATGATGCTGTTAAATCACAACATCCATTTGCAGGAAAAATAGCTGGAAAAGGGTTAGTATCCCCAAGTAGCTCATTTCCATCCTTATCAAAAATAGCAAAACCTGTATTAAACACTACAAATACATGATCTGGTCCCACTGCTAATGCTGGATCTGTTGGGTTTGAACCTGTAAAAGCCGCATCCCAAACAGCCGTAACAGCCTTACCAGCTATTTTCCCTGCTAATAAATCTTGGTTTTGAGATAAATAATCTACTTGATTACCTTTTCCTGGTACTACATCTCTTTTAGGTTTTTTAAAACTAGAGCGTCCATCCTGAGCTTCTCCTTTAGCAGTCGCTGGAGTTAACTCACTCAATCTTGATTGTAAGGAAGGAGTAACACTTACTAGTGTTAACTCGCCTATATAGGTAGGCCCTTGTTCTGTTTCTTGCGCTTGTGCCGAAAATAGTGCAGCAAAAGCAAACAGGAATAATGTAAATTTTAGTTTCATAGTAAATCGTTTTAAATATTGGGTTTTGTGTTTTAAAATCTTTAGAGTGTATAAAAATACAAACCTTTTTAAGAAATTCGTTGGAAACACCTTTTAAATGGACTCTTAGCTAAGTGAATATGATATTTTTGTGAGAAAATGAGATCTGATTGTGATTACACTCTTATCTATATTCAGCTAAATAGCTGCGAACAACTAATTTTAATAGGATGGCATATTATTTGTAACTTTACAATAAAACAATCGTTATGATAAAATTGACACTTATTAGCAGCCTCATTTTAATGATGGCTTGTAATGGAGCTAAAGAAACAACAGCTCAAGTGGTAGAAGACATGTCCCAACAAAATGAAATGATAGCAAAAGGTTTCACGAAAGGTACGATCGTCTATTCTGATATTGAAGGAGATTGTGAGTACACTATTAAACTAGAAGATGGTCGCTTTTTTGAATCCTTAGATTTAAAAGAAGACTTTATGAAAGACGGCATGATCGTATGGTTTACTTACGGGCCTCTAAGAAGAATGAACAAATGCACGAAGGCAAATCCCGTAGGGATTAAAGAAATGCTAAAGGGCTAATACGCACTCAGGATTTAGGAAGTTTAAATATCAAAATGAATAATGCCTAAAATTTTCATTAGAAAATTTTAGGCATTATTCATTCGTGGTTCGTGCAGTTCTTTCTAACCGGTGATCTTGGCTCCCTTTAGCCCTTGTTCAACCAGGTCTTCATAGAAACAGCCGCGGTAATTACAGCATTTAAATCTGCTATTGCCACACGCTCTTGTTCCATCGTGTCTCTATCTCGAATTGTTACCGTTTTATCTTCTAATGACTGGTGATCTACCGTGATGCAAAAAGGAGTCCCCGCAGCATCCTGACGACGGTACCTTTTACCCACAGCATCTTTCTCATCATAAAACACATTATGATCCCATTGCAGCTCTTCAATGATTTCTCTTGCCAAGTCTGGCAATCCATCCTTCTTAACTAATGGGAAAACGGCAGCCTTTACTGGTGCTAATACCGAAGGTAATTTTAATACCGTTCTAGAAGAGCCATCTTCCAGTTGCTCCTCCATTAACGAATTACTAAAAACAGCCAAGAACATTCTATCTAACCCAATAGAAGTTTCAACTACATAAGGCGTATAATTCTCCCCTAACTCTGGATCGTAGAATTTTAATTTTTTACCACTATGCGCTTCGTGAGCTTTTAAATCGAAGTCAGTTCTTGAGTGAATTCCTTCTAGTTCTTTAAAACCAAAAGGGAAATTAAACTCAATATCTGAGGCAGCATTTGCATAATGAGCTAACTTCTCATGATCGTGAAAACGGTAGTTCTCTTTGCCCATCCCTAGCGATAAATGCCAGTTCAATCTATATTCTTTCCAATAGCTATACCATTTCATTTCTTCACCTGGCCGTACAAAAAATTGCATTTCCATTTGTTCAAACTCGCGCATTCTAAAAATAAACTGTCGAGCGACAATCTCATTTCTAAAAGCCTTCCCGGTTTGTGCAATCCCAAAAGGAATCTTCATCCTCCCCGTTTTCTGTACATTTAAAAAGTTTACAAAAATCCCTTGCGCCGTTTCTGGTCTTAAGTATAAATCTGTAGCCGTTTCTGCACTAGCACCTAATTTTGTGCCAAACATCAAGTTAAACTGCTTTACATCTGTCCAGTTTCTACTCCCACTTAGTGGACAGGCAATCTCTAGCTCTTCAATGAGTAACTTCACGTCAGCTAAATCTTCACTTTCTAATGAGCGCGCTAGTCTATTTAATATTTCAGATTTCTTGTTTAGATAACCTACAACACGAGGGTTTGTAGTAATAAACTCTTCTTCATTAAATGACTCACCAAATCGCTTTGCCGCTTTCTTTATTTCTTTTTGTGCCTTCTGCTCTAGCTTCTCAGCATAATCCTCTACCAGCGTATCTGCGCGATATCTTTTATTAGAATCTTTATTATCAATTAAAGGGTCACTAAAAGCGTCAACGTGTCCAGAAGCTTTCCATGTCTTAGGGTGCATCAAGATAGCTGCATCCAGCCCTACAATATTCTGGTGCATATACACCATAGATTGCCACCAGTAGTCGCGTATGTTTTTCTTTAATTCTACCCCATTTTGCGCATAATCATATACGGCACTGAGACCGTCGTAGATTTCGCTTGAACCAAATATGTAGCCATACTCTTTCGCATGGGAGATTACTTTTTTAAATTGATCGTCGTTGTTTGCCATAAGCACAAAAATAAAAAAACCGCTACGATAAGTTCGCAGCGGTTCAAGATATTTTAAGTTGTTTGTTATTTTAATTCTAAAGTATTGGTCAATAACAATCTTGTGCCTTCAAATACATTGATTACGTATCTTCCTTTTACAAGATCATCTTCGCTAGCGTCTATAAGAGAACATACATCTAATGCGCCTTTTTCATAAAACACCTTAACAGTAGAACTATACGTTAATAGCCCATCTCCATTCGTGATATTTGCTTTATGGCCAAGTATGTTATTTTCAGGATTGATTACTTGAACGTACAATACTTTATCTCCAGCTTCTGCAATATCATTTGGAGCAAGTGTAAAACAAGCTCGTATCTTATCTGCTCTACTTGCACGCTGTGTTTCAACAATCTTACCACTGCTTCTTACAATTACACCTTCGCTCTTTAGATTCGTGGCTTTCACCAAGGCTCCCATTTTTACTGTTTCAGAAAGCATAGAGTTCCTTGTACTCATAGAGTCTACTACTTTATAAGTGTCTGTAAGCCTAACATTTGTACTATCTATTTGCACCTGTAACGTTATGTTTTCACGCGCTAGGCTGTCTGCTCTTTTAAACAATACAACTCTTTCTTGCTTTAATATTTGAATCTCTGCGCGGTATCTTTTTAAAAGACCTTCGTTCAATTTTGCGTTTTTTACATCTGCAAGAAGAACCTCGATGCGCTCTTTTGCAGCGACTAATTCTTTATCTTTAAACTCATTGCTTTCAATCACTACATCGTAATTGGCAATTAGCTCTTCAAGCTCTGCCTCCATATCCTTTTTTTCTGTCTCCAGAGTAGTAATAGAATTTTTACTATCTTGGTTTTCAGAGAATAAGTGGTACGTGTAGGCTCCAAGTGCAAATAAAAGCACGATAAGCAAGCCTATAAAGACTTTAAATTTTGTGGGGTTACTATCTGTAGTCATATCGTTAGTGTGTTAAGGTGTTAGGAAGCAAAAGTAGGGCGTTAAATCTTTAAAAAATCCTAAAATTAGAATTAAAATGTTAAACCTATTATTCCCAAAAGTTTGCTCTGGCTGCTCAGATGTCCTTCATACAAATGAACAAGTGCTGTGCGCAGACTGCCGCCACCACCTGCCTTTAGCTTGTTTTCATAGGAATGATGGTGACACAATGCGTAAAATCTTCTTCGGAAAAGTTAAGGTAGAAGACGCTACGGCTTTGTTAAAATTTCAGAAAAGAGGACTGACACAAGAGCTAATGCACAATTTAAAGTACCGAGGACAGCAAGAAATAGGCACTATTTTTGGTGCTTGGTTGGGCCTAGAATTATTAGAATCAGCCTCTTTTAAGAATATTGATATGGTGATCCCAGTTCCATTACATCCACACCGAAAAAGAAAAAGAGGCTATAATCAAGTGACAAAATTTGGTCAAGAAATTGCTGCTGTACTGCAAGTTCCCTATTTTGAAGATGGCTTAACTAAAATTACCAAAACACGCTCACAAGTATTTAAAAAACGCCTCAATAGATTTTCTAGTGGAAACGGAGCAACAGACGCATATCGCTTAACAGACCCTTCTGTGATTAATAATAAACATATACTTCTAGTGGATGATATTATTACGACAGGTGCGACACTAGAAAATTGTGCTTCTATATTAAAAGGAGCATCTTCTGTAAAAGTAAGTCTTGCCACAATCGCAATTGCTTAGTCTAACAGAATAGACTATTTACGTCAAACTTTCGTTATTTTTGTATCCTTGAACAAGAACACAACCATTTTATCGGCACATAAACATCGATTGCTCTATATCCCAATCGCGGTATTATTTATGCTCTCTTTTGTCGATTGTGCAAAAAGAGGAAGACCCACAGGAGGCCCCAAGGATAGCATCCCTCCTATCATTGTGCGAAGTGTACCAGAAAATTTTACCACAAATTTTACAGGCGATGAAATAAGGATCTACTTTGATGAATACATTAAACTCAAGGACCTATCAAAAAACTTATTAATCTCTCCACCCTTGGAGGTTGCTCCTTTGATTACTCCTTTGAGTAGCTCAAAAATGCTGAAAGTTAAATTCAACGATACCCTTCGGGCAAACACAACCTACTCTATTAACTTCGGAAATAGTATAGAAGACAATAACGAGAATAATACGTTAACTAACTATAAGTATGTGTTCTCTACAGGCTCTTTTATTGACAGTCTAAAAGTCACCGGGCGCATCACAGACGCACTTAGTGGTGAAGTTAAAAAGCCTGTATCTATAATGCTTTATGAAAAAAATGTCGCGTATACAGACTCCCTTATTTTTACTCAAAAGCCTAGTTATGTAACTATGGTTCAAGATAGCACAAACACGTTTGAGCTCACCAATATTAAAGAAGGGAACTACCTCCTTATCGCTTTACAAGAAGAAAACAGAAACTATACTTATCAGCCAAAAACAGATAAAATAGGTTTTATAGAAAGTGATGTGACCTTGCCTACAGATAAGACTTATGATATCGCTGTGTTCAAAGAAATTCCTATCTATTCGCTTGCAAGACCCAAGCAAGAATCCCAAAATAGAATTACATTTGGCTATGAAGGTGCCATAGATAGTTTAGACATACAGCTTCTTACAAGTGCACCTAGAGATTATAAAAACAGAATCATAAAAGAATATAAAAAAGACAGTCTTCAATATTGGTATGCGCCCTCTTTTGAGCAAGACTCCTTAGTCTTTCGCGTTCAAAAAAACTCAGTGACAGACACTGTAACCGTGCGCATCAAAGAGCTTTACAAAGACTCTCTACGTATCTCGCAACGCAACACAACAGTACTAAGACTTAAAGACTCTGTTGTTCTTGAAATTTCTACACCACTCATGAGCCTCGATAAAGAGAAAATGATGGTAACAGATAAAGACACACTTGCGATTGCATTTGAGGCAAGACTTCATAAAAGAGAGAACACAGCGGTACTTTATTTTGACAAAAAAGAAGAACAGACTTATACACTTAACATCCTCCCTAAAGCCTTTACAGATTTCTTCGGAAATACGAATGACTCCCTAAGATTCAACTACAGAACAAAGCTACTTTCTGACTATGGAACAATCAACGTAACGCTTCAAAATCTAAATGATCAGGATGCTATTGTACAAATCGTAAGCGACACCTATGAAGTGGTTCAAGAAGTAAGACTGTCTAAAGAAGCAGCGCCAAAAGCGTATTTTGAATCTCTAAACCCAGCCAATTATTACATTAGGATTATTATAGATACAAACACTAATGGCATTTGGGATACCGGTGATTTTTTAAACAGAACCGATCCAGAAAAAGTAATTTATTATCCTGTCCAGATCGAACTCAAATCTAACTGGAGTTTAGAAGAGACTTTTATTCTAGAGTAAAGTGATCTGCATCATTTAGAAACTGTAGCTGTTTTCTGTTTTTTTCAATATGCTCTTTTTTGAGTGTAATTGTTTCCACAAATTCTTTCTCAAATAATGGTGTTGAGATCTGTTCTCCTAATACGTCGTAGGCAGCAGAATGACCTGTGTATGGATGTCCATTACCATCAAGGCCCGTTCTGTTTACGCCTATACAATAAGACAAATTCTCTATCGCACGTGCTTTTAATAAAGCATCCCAAGCTGCGACACGCCTGTCTGGCCAGTTGGCTACATATAGCAACACATCATAGGCATCTGTATTTCTTGCCCATACCGGAAATCGTAGGTCATAACAAACTAGCGGTCTTATTTTCCAACCTTTATATTTTATTTGCTGGAGGTTTTTTCCTGCGGTAAATATTTTGTGTTCTCCTGCGAGTGTAAACGTATGTTTCTTATTATAGGTGTCAATCGTTCCGTCTGGATGTACAAAAAAAAGTCTGTTGTAATACAATCCTTGATCTTCAATAATTAGACTTCCCGTTATTGCGGCGTTGTGTTTATTAGCTTCAGACTGCATCCATAAAACGGTTGTACCGTCGGATTTTTCAGCTAACAATTCAGCATTCATTGTAAAGCCAGTGGTAAACATTTCTGGAAGCACTATAAGATCTGTTGCTTCTTTTATAGTATCAAAAACAGCAGAAAAGTGTGTGTGGTTTGCTACCGGGTTTTCCCAATGGAGGTGTGATTGTATGAGCGTAACTTTTAGTTCTTCCATATCTTAAGACAGTAATGCTATCATAGACTTAACACCTTGCATCACTGCGTGATCTTTAGCCGTATTGCCACGGTCATCCTTAATAGTGACGTCTGCACCGTTTTCTAAGAGCATTTTTACGATGTCTATTTTTGCAAAAGTAGCAGCAAAAATAAGAGCCGTTGCACCGTTAAAATTCTTTTTGTTTACATCTGCTTTCGCTTTTATGAGTTCGCCCGCCAGGGCAGTAAAACCTTTAAAGCAAACCCCCATCAGCGCTGTATTTCCTGACCCATCTTGCATATCAATGTCCTGCGGAAATTTTAATATTCCAACAGATATCTCGTGATACCCATAATAGGTAGCTAACAATAAAGGTGTAGAACCTCTTTCGTCTTTTTCTTGGGCGAGCGATGGTTCTTCCTTTAATATTTCAGAAACCATAGAGAGGTTTTGCTCCCGAATGGCGTTAAATAGTTCATTCTTCATGGGTTATAAAAGTAAAAAAACAGCGCCACATAATTGTAACGCTGTTCTAATTATTATTAACTGCTACAAATTACTTCAAATCAAAACGGTCTAAGTTCATCACTTTAGTCCAGGCTGCGGTAAAATCTTTTACAAACTTATCTTTCGCATCTGCCGTTGCATATACTTCTGCCGTTGCTCTAAGTTCTGAGTTTGAACCAAAAATAAGATCTGCTCTTGTTCCTGTTAATTTAACTTCACCCGTTTTACGATCTCGACCTGCAAAGGTGCGATCATCATCTGATGTAGATTTCCAGGTGGTATTAATGTCTAATAGGTTTACGAAGAAATCGTTACTAAGAGCACCTTCATTTTCTGTAAACACCCCGTGAGTTGATCCATCATAATTAGCTGCCATCGCTCGCATACCTCCTACTAATACCGTCATTTCTGGAATAGTAAGAGTTAGCAATTGTGCTTTGTCTACTAACAACTCTTCTGCCGTAGCGATTTGGTTGGATTTAAAATAATTTCTAAATCCGTCGGCAACGGGCTCCAAGAATGCGAAAGAATCCACATCTGTTTGTGCTTGTGTTGCATCTCCACGTCCTGCGCTAAAAGGCATATCAATATCGTGACCAGCGTCCATAGCTGCCATTTCGACTCCTACGTTTCCGGCCAGCACAATGATGTCTGCCATAGATACTTGCTTGTCTCCACTTTGTGCATCATTAAAATCTTTTTGAACATTTCCGAAGACTTCTAAAACCTTAGCAAGTTCTTCTGGATTATTTACTTCCCAGCTTCTTTGCGGTTCTAATCTAATTCTTGCTCCGTTCGCTCCACCTCTCATATCAGATCCTCTGTAAGTAGATGCAGACGCCCAAGCCGTGCTTACTAATTGAGATACTGAAAGTCCTGTATCCGCAATTTTACCTTTAAGATCTTCTACATCAATGGCATTAATTAAGGTGTGGTTTATTGCAGGAATTGGATCTTGCCATAATAACTCTTCTTGTGGCACATCTGGTCCTAAATATCTAGAAATAGGTCCCATATCACGGTGCGTTAACTTGTACCAAGCACGTGCAAAGGCATCTTCAAATTCGCTAGGATTTTCCATAAAATGCTTAGAAATCTTTGCATAAGCTGGATCCATTTTTAAAGCCATATCTGCGGTAGTCATCATTAAATCTTGCGACTTTGACGCGTTATGAGCCATAGGCGCCTTAGGCGCATTTGATGCGTCTGTAGGTCTCCATTGATGGGCTCCAGCTGGGCTTTTTGTCAATTCCCATTCATTTTCTAACAACACTTTAAAGTAATCGTGATCCCATTGTATAGGGTTCGGTGTCCATGCGCCTTCAATACCACTCGTAATGGTGTCATCGCCATTACCAGTACCAAAAGTACTTAACCACCCTTGTCCTTGCGCTTCTATTTTTCCCCCTTCTGGCTCTACACCTACATGCGCATCGTCATCACCTGCTCCGTGAGCTTTACCAAATGTGTGACCACCAGCTACTAGCGCAACAGTCTCGTAATCATTCATGGCCATACGACCAAAAGTTTCTCTAATATCGTGACCTGAACCTAGCACATCTGGTACGCCGTTAGGGCCTTCTGGGTTTACATAAATAAGTCCCATGTGTGCTGCTGCTAGTGGCTTTTCGAGTTCGCCATCTTTTTCGTAACGCGCTGCATTGCCCATCCATTCTGTTTCTGAACCCCAATATATATCTTGTTCTGGCTCCCAGATATCTTCTCTACCTGCCGCAAAACCAAATGGCTTAAAGCCCATAGATTCTAAGGCGCTATTTCCCGCAAGTGCAAATAAGTCACCCCAAGAAATGCTCTTTCCGTATTTTTGTTTAATAGGCCATAATAGTAAACGCGCCTTATCGAGGTTTCCGTTATCTGGCCAGCTATTTAAAGGAGCGAAGCGTTGGTTTCCTGTATTTCCTCCACCACGTCCATCTGTAACTCTATAGGTTCCTGCACTGTGCCAAGCCATACGGATAAAGAATCCACCGTAGTTACCGTAATCTGCTGGCCACCATTCTTGTGAGTCTGTCATTAAATCAACAAGGTCTTGCTTTAAGGCCTTATAATCTAAATCTTTAAAAGCTTCAGCATAGTTAAAATCTTCCCCCATTGGGTTGGATTTACGATCATGTTGACGGAGGATATTTAAATTCAATTTATTAGGCCACCATTTACGGTTTGTAGTTCCACCACCAGCTGCATGACTTTGTACACCATTAAAAAAAGGACACTTACTAGTATCTCCATTGATGTCCCGCACTTCTCCGTTATTACTCATAATTATGTGTTTATTGTTTTTTAATTCCTAATAGATCTCGAAAATACCCAAATATTCCCTATCTAATTACTCAAATTGATTGTAAGAATTAATTTTGCAATTAACAAAACTTATACTTGTCTAAGCGACCGCAACCGCAAACCACAGCAAGTATATCTCATTTATTAAAGACTGTTGAGAATATTTGCCGCGGCTTGAAGCGTTTCCTCGGTTTTTGCAAAGCAAACGCGTAATTGCTTTTTATCTAGTTTATCTTTATTAAATACCGAAATAGGAATGGTTGCAAGTCCATGTTTTTTTGTTAACATTTCTGTAAATACGATGTCAGATTCTTGGCTTATTTCTGAAAAGTCAAGCAATTGAAAGTAGGTTCCTTTTGATGGAATGAATTTAAATCTTGAATCTCTTATTGCGTCTAAAAAGAAGTCTCTTTTCTGTTGATAAAAAGCACCGAGTCCCAGATATGTTTTCTCTTCTTGCAGATATGTAGCAAGTCCTTTTTGAAAAGGATGATTGACGCAAAACACATTGTATTGATGGACTTTTTTAAACTCGTCCATTAGTTCTTGAGGCCCTAAACAATAGCCCATTTTCCAGCCTGTGTTGTGAAAGGTTTTACCAAAAGAAGCAGTGATAAAACTACGTTTTGCTAAATCTGGAAAACGAGCCACACTTTGATGTATTTCGTCATCAAAAATAATATGCTCATAGACCTCATCGCTTATCACAATTAAATCGTGTACTTCTGAAATTTCCTGAAGTTGCTCCATATCGCTCTCAGAGAAAAGCATTCCGCTGGGGTTATGTGGTGAGTTAATAATAATCATTCTAGTCTTCGTAGTAATTACACGTTTTACCTCTTCCCAGTCTGGTGTGTAATGGGGAGCTTGCAATTGCAAGGCGATGACATTTCCGCCGAAAAGTGCTACTGTTGGCAAATAACAATCATAAGCGGGTGTGAAGATAATGACTTCATCTCCCTTTGAAATCGTAGCTGCTATAGCTGTAAAAATCGCTTGAGTTGCTCCTGCGGTGATCACGATATCAGTGGCTGGAACATATTTTGCTCGATACAAACGCTCCATTTTATTGCAGATAACTTCTCTTAACTGCACGTCACCCGCCATAGGGGCATATTGATTGTGTCCCGCCATCATCGCTTTTGAAACGAGTTTAATGAGCTGTGGGTCACTTTTAAAATTAGGGAATCCTTGTGAGAGATTGATTGCATTATAATTTGCAGCCATTTTGCTCATCACCGAAAAAATGGACGGAGGGATTGCAGGTAGTTTTTTGTTCAAATGATTTTAGCTTAAAGATAAGTATTAGTAATAACTTGAGTAATGCTTCTCTTATTATCCTTTATTAAATAATCTTTATTTTTTAAAACATCGCTAAAATGCGTTTTATTCTGATAATAAGTCGTTAATTTGTTAAATGTTAGGTTTTTATCAGTTTCACTAGCCTATTCAAAGATTTAGTTTATTCCCACCAATGAAACAATTTTTATTTATTCTACTAATTTTAAATTGTATTTGCAAAAGCTCTGCGCAATCTTTAGAGGATTCGCCCTTTACTAAATCTCAATTGATTTCTGTTATGGAGCGCGTTCTTGATAGCTCTTCTGCGTATTATGATAAAGGAAATTTTGCAAAATCCCTCCAAGCAAATATTAAGCTACTAGAGTTAGCTAAACAAATAGGAGAGCCCAAATATCTAAATAAGGCATATCGATTTCTAGGATACGATTTTCTTGTTATTAATGACAAATTATTAGCAAGGCAAAATTTTGAGGATGCTAAAAAGTATGCTGAAATTTTAAATGATGATGTGGCCATAGGATTATCATATATGGACCTGGCTAATTATTATTCTAGTGCAGAGCACGATTATGACAAAGCTTTAATAAATCATGAGATCTCCATTAAAACATTTAGAAAAGCTAAAGATTCTACAGAATTAGCAAAAGCAATTTATAACGCTGTAATAAGTGCATTTGACGCTGATGCATTTGAAGATGCAAAACGCTTTTTAACGCAATTAAATGACAAGCGTTTTGATCCTTTTAATCATGAATCGTTTCAATCAGAATCTTACATATTTTGGTCTGAGTATTATAACAAAATGGAGCGATATGATTTAGCCGAAATGGAGGCTAGAAAAGCAATTGATCTATTAAAATATACAGACTACGCCAATAAAAAAGCAGAGGCCTATATGCAATTAAGTATCAGCTTAGCTGCCCAAAATGACTATGCTGCTGCTTACGCAGAACGCATGTTATATGAAAATTTTAATGACGAGAGTGTAGAAATGCAACAAACTGCGCAGAGTGAAGCGGCCCTCGCAAGCTTTCAAGTTGAACAATATCAAATTAAAATTAAGGATGAGAAAGAAAAAACAATACTTCAAGCCGAGATTGCTGAAAATAAAAATAGTTTAAGTAATGTTTTGATCTTGGTGTGTTTAATTATTTTGCTCCTTCTTATCACTTTATTAGTTGCATATAATAAACGTAGAGAACTCTATAAGGCATTAAAAGAAAAAAACAAAGAATACCTTGCAGCAAAGCAAAGGTCTGAACATCTTTCAAAGGCAAAAAGTAAATTTTTCTCTACGGTGAGCCATGAATTAAGAACACCGTTATATGGAGTTATAGGACTAAGCAACATACTCTTAGAAGACCCCGCCCTTAAATCACACGAAAAAGATTTAAAGTCGCTTAAATTTTCTGCAGACTATTTGTTAGCCTTGATTAACAATGTTTTACAGATAAATAAAATAGACGAGAGCACCATTAAAAATAAAAAAAGCTCTTTTCATGTACTAGACTTTATGGAAAGTATTATTTCCACTTTTGAGTATACAAAACTGCAAAATAATAATGAAATAAAACTTTCGATTGACCCTTGCATTCCTAGTTATTTATATGGCAATGTTACTAGACTCTCTCAGGTACTAATGAACGTTGTAGGAAACGCCTGTAAGTTTACAGAGAATGGAACAATTAGTATAGGACTTACCGCTATTATTTGTAAAACAGAGAACATACAATGTGTGTGCTTTACTGTTGCAGATAACGGAATAGGTATTGCTGCCAATAAACAATCAAGTGTTTTTAACGAGTTTACACAAATAGAGTCGCTAGACTATCACTACCAAGGAACCGGTTTGGGATTGCCTATTGTAAAAAAGCTTCTTAAAGCATCCGGCTCAGACATCACGCTTAAAAGTGAATTAGGAGTCGGGTCTACTTTTAGTTTCGACCTCTCCTTTGAAGTAACTATAAAAGAAACTAACGACTTAAAATTTGTCCCTGTAGATGAAACCTTATTAAAAGATAAACACATCTTAATTGCAGAAGACAATCGCATTAACCAAATGGTGACTAAAAAGATTTTACAGAAAAAGGGGGTCCAATGTGTCGTTGTAGAAAATGGTGAACAAGCTGTGTCTCAAATAAAAAAAATAGAATTTGATCTTGTTCTAATGGATTTAAATATGCCAGTCATGGATGGTTTTAAAGCTTCCATAGAGATCCGGAAGTTTAATACCGTAATTCCAATTATTGCGTTAACTGCTGTTGAAGTTGAAGAAGTAAGAAACGAAATTAGCATTGCAGGAATGAACGATATCATTATAAAACCCTACAATGAATCAAAGTTTAGTAGTATCATTATAGAGAACCTTACCTCAAAAAAGAATATTGGAGTGACAGATAGAAAAGCTATTTAAATCAATAACTTCCTTAAATAAAAATCCCAAACCACAGTTTTTGTGATTCGGGATTTTACATTTTTTAGAATTTTGTGCGCTTAGTATTATCCTTTTGCACTCGCCGCCATATACTCGCGGTTCATTCTAGCTATATTTTCTAGTGAGATTCCTTTAGGGCATTCCACCTCACAAGCTCCTGTATTTGTGCAATTTCCGAAGCCTTCCTTATCCATTTGTTCTACCATATTTAAAACACGTGTAGCAGCCTCCACTTGTCCTTGAGGCAGTAAGGCATATTGCGATACTTTTGCAGAAGTAAATAGCATCGCAGAAGCATTTTTACAAGCAGCGACACAAGCGCCACAACCTATACACGTAGCAGCTCCAAAAGCTTCATCCGCGTGTTCTTTTTCTATAGGTATCGTGTTTGCATCAATCGTATTACCCGATGTGTTTACAGAAATATATCCTCCAGCTTGTTGAATACGGTCAAAGGCACTACGGTCTATCATTAAATCTTTAATGACTGGAAATGCTTTTGCTCTAAAAGGTTCAATTATTATCTCATCACCGTCGTTAAACTTACGCATGTGCAATTGACATGTAGTAACTAAACGATCTGGTCCATGTGGCTCGCCATTAATCTGAAGAGAACAGCTACCACAAATACCTTCGCGACAATCGTGATCAAATACAACAGGCTCATCTCCTTTGTTGATTAATTTTTCATTCAATACGTCAAGCATTTCGAGAAAAGACATATCTCCGTCAATTCCATCAATAGGATATGAGACCATTTTCCCCATCGCTTTTGCGTTGGCTTGTCTCCATATTTTTAGGTTTAATTTCATAGCTTCTTATTTATATGACCTTGTCTTCAACTCAATATTCTCAAACAAAAGATCTTCTTTGTGTAAGACTGCATCTTTAGGCTCTCCTTTATATTCCCAAGCTGATACGTATTTAAAGTTTTCATCATCACGTAATGCTTCTCCTTTTTGTTCTCCGCTTAACTCTACGCTCTCTTCTCGGTAATGACCACCAGCACTTTCATTACGATCTAAAGCATCTTTTGCAAACAGCTCTCCTAACTCTAAGAAATCTGCTACTCGTCCTGCTTTTTCTAATTCTTGATTTAATCCATTTGCACTTCCTGGCACTTTTACATTTGCCCAGAAATCCTCACGCAGTTCAGCAATTTCAGAAATGGCGCTTTCTAAGTCTTTTGCATTTCTTGACATACCGCATTTATTCCACATGATTTTACCTAATTTCTTATGGTAGTAATCCACAGAGTGCTGTCCGCTTGCGTTCATTAACTTGTCAATTTGAGCTTTTACACCTTTTTCTGCTGCCTCAAACTCTGGAGTATCTGTAGGTATCTTACCTGTTCTAATATCTTTAGAAAGATAATCACCTATAGTATAAGGTAACACAAAATACCCATCTGCTAATCCTTGCATCAAAGCAGAAGCCCCTAATCTGTTTGCTCCGTGATCAGAGAAGTTTGCTTCTCCCGCAGCATATAAGCCTTCAACAGTGGTTTGTAAGTTATAATCAACCCAAATTCCTCCCATTGTATAATGTACCGCTGGGTAAATCATCATAGGTGTTTTGTATGGATTTTCATCTACGATTTTCTCGTACATCTGGAATAAATTTCCATATTTATTTTCGATAACATCACGACCTAAGTCGTATATTTCTTGATCTGTTGGATTTTGATTTCCATGAATTAATGCTTCTTCTTTTCCGTAGCGATTAATAGCACTCGCAAAGTCAAGATACACAGCTTCTCCTGTTTTGTTAACTCCAAAACCAGCATCACAACGCTCTTTAGCGGCCCTAGATGCAACATCACGTGGCACTAAGTTTCCAAAGGCTGGATAACGACGTTCTAAGTAATAGTCTCTATCTGCTTCAGCTAATTCAGTAGGCTTCTTTTTACCGTCTCTAATAGCCACAGCATCTTCCATGTTTTTGGGCACCCAGATACGTCCATCATTACGCAGACTTTCAGACATTAATGTCAATTTACTTTGATGATCTCCCGAAACTGGAATACAAGTAGGATGTATTTGTGTGTAACAAGGGTTTGCAAAGAAAGCTCCTTTTTTGTGCGCTTTCCAGCCTGCAGTTACATTACTACCCATCGCATTTGTAGACAAGAAAAACACGTTTCCGTAGCCACCTGTTGCAAGTACTACAGCGTGTGCACTGTGCCTTTCTATTTCTCCTGTTACTAGGTTACGGGCGATGATTCCTCTTGCTTTTCCACCAACCTTTACGATGTCTAGCATCTCGTGACGGTTAAAAGATTTTATTTTACCACGGTTAATCTGGCGGTTCATTGCGGAATAAGCTCCTAGCAACAACTGCTGTCCCGTTTGTCCTTTTGCATAAAAAGTTCTAGAAACTAAAACACCTCCAAAAGAACGGTTATCTAGTAAACCACCATACTCACGCGCAAAGGGAACTCCTTGTGCAACGCACTGATCAATGATATTTCCAGACACCTCTGCAAGACGATATACGTTTGCTTCTCTAGATCGGTAATCCCCTCCTTTTACGGTATCATAAAAAAGACGGTAGTTACTATCACCATCTCCCTGATAATTTTTTGAAGCGTTGATTCCTCCTTGTGCAGCAATGGAGTGCGCACGACGTGGAGAATCTTGATAGCAAAATGTTTTTACATTGTAACCCAGCTCTGCAAGAGATGCAGCTGCACTAGCACCTGCAAGACCTGTACCCACAACAATAACATCTATGTTACGCTTGTTTGCTGGATTTACAAGATTAATTTTATTTTTATAATTCGTCCACTTATCTGCTAAGGGTCCTTCAGGTATTTTTGCGTCTAATATCGACATAGCTTGATTAATTTTAGTGGATTAAATGTTGATTGAAGTGCAGGTATAGTGCAATAAAGATAAATCCCACTGGGATCACAATCGCATATACTTTAGCAAATTTTGTTAAGGCAACAGAATACTTGTTGTTGAACCCAACACTTTGAAAAGAGCTAGCAAAGCCGTGCCATAAGTGTATCGCTAACAAAACAAATGCGACCACATATAATCCCACTCGAATTGGATTTTCAAATTTATGAACCGTCTCCGCATAATATCTCGTCGGGTCTAGTGGATTTGACTCTATGTATTTATGAACTAATTCTGGAACCCAAAAGTCATAAAAGTGTAAGCCTAAGAATGCGAGAATTACGAGTCCAGAAATAATCATATTTCTCGATGCCCAAGAAGCATTTGCGCTTCCTTTGTATTTTGCATAACTAATTGCGCGTGCATTTCGATTGCGAAGCTCAAGAATAAAACCCATCACAAAATGAAAAACGACACCAAAAATCAATACTGGCTGAAGGGCAAATTGCACTAAGCCATTATTCCCCATAAAGTGGGACCAGCTATTAAAGGTGTCTGGGTCTAAGACCGAGGTTAAATTTATTACAAAGTGTTGTCCTAAAAAGAAAACTAAGAACAAGCCTGAAAGTGCCATAGCAAACTTTCTAGCAATAGAAGAGGATATCATTCCCATTATGGTGTGTTTTCAAAAATATGAATTACAAAAATACGGTACGAAACGCGTTCAAACAAGCATTCGTATTTGTTTGTTGGCAATTTAGAATTGTTTTAACTAACAAGAATGTGAAATGCCAGTTTAACGGCCTCGGAAATTTTAATGACACTTCATATTTCAGAAGAAAATTAAATCTTATCACTTTAACTCCAGCTTAGTCTGTGCAGATTTTCCACCCACAGAAAAAGAAATAGTATACATCCCCGCAGGCAAATAAGACGTTCCATTATCACCCGTCCAGGCTTTAACCTCAGCTTTTTCTAAGAGCTTTTTCCCTTTATCAGAAACGCTGGCGTTGTACGCTATTTTATTAAAGCCTTTGCTAACTTCTTTATTCCAGCTTTTTAATTCTTTTCCACTTTCTGAAGTAATGGTGATCGTCGCATTTCCAGCTGCTGGCGCGAACACATTGATATCCATGGACGGCTCAAAATAATCTCCGTATTGATTAAAACCAGTGGTTCCCCAACTTCTTGAAGCCCGTCCTGACTGCATCTCTGCCACCATCACATCGCTCATATTCGCTTCGGATATTTGCTGTAATAAAGAAATGTCTGCTGTATAAATAGAGCGCCCGTGTGTCCCCAAGACAAGGTCCTTGTCTCTTGCTTGTACCACTAAGTCGTGCACAGCGACATTGGGTAAGCCTTCACTAAAAGCCTCCCAAGATTGTCCTTTGTTGAATGAAACATACGCCCCATTGTCTGTCCCCAAATACAATACATTCTCGTTTGCTGGGTCTTCCCTAATCACGTTTACCGGTGATGAAGGCAAGTTGTTAGCAATTGAAGTCCAAGTCGCTCCATGATTGTCACTGCTATAAACATAGGACGTAAAATCGTCCCAGCGATATCCATTTAAGGTTACATAAACACGTTCTTTTTTATGACTTGAAGCAATCACACGACTCACCCATAAATCTTTAGGAAAGCTACTTGATATATTCTGCCAGTTACCTCCTCCGTTTTTAGTCACATGAACTAATCCGTCATCACTACCTGCGTATATTAACCCAAACTCAAACGGAGATTCACTAATGCTCGCTAATGTTCCATAGGCTACATTTCCTTGCTTTCCACCATTTGTTAAATCACCTGATATTGCCGTCCAATCTGCCCCTTGGTTCATCGAGCGCATTAGTTTATTTCCTCCTAAATATAGAATATCTTGATTGTGGCTGCTCAATAAAATAGGTGTTTGCCAGTTAAACCGGTATGGGCTTTCGCCAAGCTCGTGTTCTGGCTGAATGTAGGTTTGCTCATCTGTAGCTCTGTTCAATCTAAAGTAATTTCCAAACTGGAATCCTGTGTACACAATATCACTATCGCGATTGTCAATCTGAATTTGCATCCCGTCACCTCCCATAATAAACTTGTATGGATATTCTCCATTCTGCAGCCATCCAGGATTTTCAGTATTAGTGTGCGATCCTACCCAAACACCATTGTCTTGTAAACCACCATACACGTTATAAGGCTCTTCATTATCAACATTGATTGCATAAAACTGCCCTACTGCCGGCTGGTTATTCTTTATCCAATTTTCTCCATCATCATAACTTATGTTTACACCGCCATCGTTCCCATTAATTAAATGACCCGCCTTATTTGGGTTAATCCATAATGCATGATGATCTGCGTGTACATTACGTGCCGAAATACTTTTGAAGGTCTTTCCTCCATCCTTTGATTTTAAAATAGGGACTCCATAGATATAAATCCCATTCACATCATTAGGGTCCACATGTATTTTTCCGAAGTAATACCCATAACTATAATAAATCCCATCTAAGAAATCATCGTGTGTTTTAGCCCAAGTCTTACCACCGTCTGTACTTTTATAAACTTCTGTTCCAATAACAGGAGTGTCAAACAACATCGCGTTTGCATCTTCTAGATACGTTGCTAAATCTGCTGGTTTTACGGTTCCGCCACGCACCATTGCCTTTACGTTCTCTGCTTTATATTTTTCTTGAAAACCATTATTTTTTAAATAGCCATTTAATTTTTTATCATCTAGCACTAAAAACTGCGCAGCCGTCATTGTTTTAAATTGATCCTTAGACAGCTCATCATTAGCAGCTGGTTTATTGCCATCTTCTCTTCTAGCTTGATTGTCGTGTACAGCATATACTGTATGTGCATCAAAAACAGCAAGCCCAATTCTACCTACACCTTCGCCCGTTGGGAATCCACTTTCTGGTCCAGAAACCAAGTTCCAGCTACTACCGCCATCTGTGCTTTTATAGATGTGACTTCCTGCTCCGCTTCCTCGAAAATCCCAAGCCTTTCTATCCTTGTCCCACGATGAAGCAAACATTAAATTAAAATTATTTGGATCCGCATCCATTTCTATAATTCCGCTCTGGTCGTTTACAAAAAGTGTCTTGTTCCACGTTTTTCCACCGTCCATTGTTTTATAAACACCTCGCTCCTCATTTGTAGAATATAAATGACCCACTGCAGCCACCACTACTTCATTTGCATTTGCAGGGTTAATGATAATTTTTGAAATATGATGACTATCTGCAAGTCCCAAGTTAACCCAAGTCTTTCCATTATCGTTTGATTGCAATAAACCTATGCCAGCATAGCTTGAGCGAGATGAGTTGACTTCTCCTGTTCCTACCCAGATGGTTTTTGATTTCCAATGCACGGCTAAACTCCCCACATTTTGCGTCGGGCTACTGTCAAGAATAGGATCAAATGTGGTTCCATTATTCTTAGTGTGCCAGACACCTCCACTTGCATATCCTACATAAAACTCTGTTGGATTTTCTGGATTTACTGCAAGATCCACCACACGACCACTCATAATTGTGGGACCTATGTTTGTAAAAGGAAGGTTCTTAACGAGTGAATTTTCTGTCTGAGTTACTTTTTGCTGTAAGGCTTCTTCCACTTGTATTGCTTTTGTTGCGGGTTGTTGGGCAAGGGCTATTACAATAAAAAGTAAGGCTACAAGGGAAGAATAAAACGTTTTCATTTGGTGGGTTTTTAATTAGCAGTACAATGTAGGGAAATTAAGAAGTATTAACAATAGAGAAATATAAAGCGCTAAGGTTTTAAAACCTTTCAAGTTTGGATTACTTTTGCACTGCTATGAGCAAAACCCTTGTTCGATCCTTGTTCTCAAAGTCTGATGCTTTGAAAAAATTAAACTCCCAGCTTTTATCTGAAAGCAGGGACAACTGTGTGGTATCTGGTCTTGTAGGTAGCGCAGTTTCACTCATTATAGCTGAAACGTTCAAGGCAATCGACCTGCCTTTTTTGTTGATATTGAATGATAAAGAAGAGGCTGCTTATCACCTTAATGATCTTGAGAATTTATTAGGCGACGATAATGTCCTCTTTTATCCGGGAAGTTATAGAAGACCTTACCAAATAGAAGAAACAGACAATGCAAATGTCTTATTAAGAAGTGAGGTTTTAAATAGAATAAACTCTCGCAAAAAACCCTCACTAATTGTCACGTATCCCGAAGCGCTTTTTGAGAAAGTAGTTACAAAAAAAGAACTCGATAAAAACACCCTTAAAATTTCAGTAGGAGAAAATGTCTCTATAGATTTTGTAAACGAAGTGCTGTTTGAATACAAATTTAAACGCACAGATTTTGTCACAGAGCCCGGAGAGTTTTCGGTGCGTGGTGGTATCCTAGATGTCTTTAGTTTTAGCAATGATGAGCCGTATCGTATTGAGTTTTTTGGAGATGATGTAGACAGTATACGCTCTTTTGATGTCGAGACACAACTGTCTCTTGAGCAGTTGAAGAAGATTTCTATTATTCCAAACGTTGACGCTTCAACTACGCTCAGTGAACGACTTAGTTTTTTAGATTATATATCAAATAAAACTGTTGTTTGTCTTAAAAACGAAGAACTCTTAAGTGGAGCGATAGACAAGCTCTATGAGAAAGCAACAGACGCGTTTAATAAAACTGGAGGTGAAGTTAAAACAGCAACGCCTGTAGCATTGTTTTGTACTTCTAAGTTACTTAAAAAACAACTAAAGGCGTTTAAAAGAATAACGCTTGGGTCCTCTACGCTGCTCGGACACCAGGATAAAGTAGAACGATTTCCAAGCGGAGACGAGAAACGCATTACTTTCAAAACAAAACCGCAACCTTCTTTTAACAAGCAATTTAATCTGCTTATTGAAAACCTCAATCAGAACACTGCAGACGGGTATACTAATTACATCTTCTGTAGTAGCGAGCAACAAGCCAAGCGCTTTCACGATATTTTTGAGGACGCACAAGGACACGTTGACCAGTTTGAAACCCTTGTATTCCCATTATTTCAAGGGTTTATTGATTATGAAAACCGTAATATCTGCTATACAGATCACCAGGTTTTTGAGCGCTACCATAAGTTCAATCTTAAAAATGGCTATGCTAAAAAGCAGGCAATCACATTAAAAGAACTGACGAACCTTGAGGTAGGAGATTTTGTAACACATATTGACCACGGGATCGGAAAATTTGGCGGACTTCAAAAAATAGAAGTTGAAGGCAAAATGCAAGAGGCTATCAAATTGATTTACGGCGATAGAGACATCTTGTATTTAAGCATACACTCTTTACATAAAATTTCAAAATTTAATGGGAAGGATGGCACCACACCTAAAATATATAAATTAGGAAGCGCTGCCTGGAAAAAATTAAAACAAAAAACGAAGGCTAGAGTTAAACACATCGCCTTTAACCTGATTGAGTTGTATGCAAAACGACGTACTCAAAAGGGTTTTCAATATGATCCTGATAGCTATTTACAGCACGAGCTAGAATCTAGCTTTATGTATGAAGATACACCAGATCAATCTACAGCTACGGCAGATGTTAAGGCAGATATGGAGAGTGAACGCCCTATGGACCGACTGGTATGTGGTGACGTAGGTTTTGGAAAAACAGAAGTGGCAGTTCGTGCCGCTTTTAAGGCGGTTGATAATGGCAAACAGGTAGCTATTTTAGTGCCTACCACCATATTGGCATTTCAACATTTTAATACGTTTACGGAGCGGCTTTCTGGAATGCCTGTTACGGTAGATTATCTCAACCGTTTTCGTACTGCAAAAGAGCGGCGCTCTGTTCTCGAAGGTTTAAAGGCAGGGAAAATAGATATTGTAATCGGAACGCATCAATTAGTGAGTAAGAGTGTCGAGTTTAAAGATCTTGGTCTCTTGATTATTGATGAAGAGCAAAAATTTGGTGTCGCAGTAAAGGACAAGTTAAAGACCATAAAAGAAAACGTAGATACACTTACATTAACGGCAACTCCCATTCCTAGAACGTTACAATTCTCCTTAATGGCCGCCCGTGATTTAAGTGTCATCACTACACCTCCTCCTAACAGACATCCCGTGGAGACTCACGTGGTTCGCTTTGGGCAAGAGCTTATTAGAGATGCCGTACGCTACGAGATTTCGCGCGGCGGACAAACATTCTTTGTCCATAACAGAATTGAAAATATTAAAGAGGTTGCTGGAATGATTCAGCGCCTAGTACCAGATGCAAAAATAGGAATTGGTCACGGGCAGATGGATGGTAAAAAGCTAGAAGCTTTGATGCTTGCTTTTATGAATAATGAGTTTGATGTTCTGGTTTCTACTACTATTATTGAAAGTGGATTAGACGTTAGTAATGCTAACACCATTTTTATTAACAATGCAAACAACTTTGGTCTAAGTGACCTTCATCAGATGCGCGGACGCGTAGGCCGAAGCAATAAAAAAGCATTCTGTTATTTTATCACTCCACCTTATTCTGCTATGACAGATGACGCTCGTAAACGACTTACTGCACTTGAGCAGTTTAGTGACTTGGGAAGCGGTATCAACATCGCGATGAAAGATCTTGAAATACGTGGTGCAGGAGATTTACTAGGGGGAGAACAAAGTGGCTTTATCAATGAAATAGGTTTTGAAACCTACCAGAAAATCCTTGCGGAAGCCATAGAAGAATTAAAAGATAAGGAGTTTAAAGATTTATACACAGAGGCTGAGCGGAACAGAGGACCACGCGCTTTTGTTAAAGAAGTCGTTATTGATACTGACTTTGAATTACTTTTTCCAGATGACTATGTTAATAATATTACAGAACGATTAAACCTCTACACAAAATTAAATGAGATTAAGGATGAGCCTGAATTATTAAAATTTCAGAAGGAATTAGAAGACCGTTTTGGAGAGCTTCCAGAAGAGGCCTTAGATTTACTCAACAGCGTCCGTATAAAATGGATCGCGATAAAAATGGGACTAGAGCGAGTGATAATGAAAAAGGGAGTATTTATTGGGTATTTTATAAGTGACCAACAGAGTGATTTTTACCAAAGTACCGGCTTTAGTAATGTGCTACAATTTATGCAATCTAATGCGCAACAGGTTAAAATGAAAGAGAAACAAACCCGTAACGGCTTGCGATTATTACTTAACATAGACAAAGTGAAGTCTGTAGGTCAAGTGCTGGCGGTGCTTGAGAAATTTTCGGCATAAGACCTGCTTAGCATTAGTGTCTATTTATTAAAAGAATTATCGAAGATGAAAAAAATATTAATTGGATTATTATTGTTCCCATTGCTCACCATAGCACAACAGACAATCACCGGTCATTTTGCTCCAGAAATGAGTTTTCAGTTTGGTATTCTGTATCGCATCGCGCCCGATAATGTGTTTTATGTGACGGATGCTAACATAGATGCAACGGGTACATTTGAGTTAAACATTAAAAATGCCATCACTCCAGGAATGTACCGTATCGTATACAACCTCCCTCAAGACCAACACTTTTTTGATTTTATTTATAGCGGTAAAGAATCTGTAGAATTTACTTTTAGTGCAGGTAATGAAATTACATTTTCTGCTTCTGAAGAAAACCAACTCTGGTCTGAATATTTACTGAAGAGCTTTCAGTTTACTTCGGAAATATCAGGTTTACTAACAAACGAAATAGTAAAAGAGAGAAAGATTGAGCCTGTTCTAGAAGCCCAGAAAAAATGGTTTAAAGATATCCTTATGCGCTCTGAAGGAATGATCGTTTACGAATTTATAAACGCTGTAAAACCATATCTAGATGATGATTATAATTCTTACGAGGCGTATGTAAAGAAAGCAAAAACCAAGTATTTTGATAATTTTAATTTCAATAATTCACTACTTCAAAATTCTGGATTGCCTCTAGAGCAAAGTATTAGATACATATTTAATAATGCAGATAGAGTAACACCTACTCCTTCTCGAAATGTAAATATTGATGCTGTCGCAAAAGTGATCTCAACAACAGATGCTACATATCAAAAACAATTATTGTCAAATCTTTGGGATTTTCTTAGCACTAATCAACTTGCTAAAGAAGCAAACCACCTTGCAGAGAAGCATCTCATTCCTATTTCTGAGCAATTAGGTGATACCGCACTTGCCACAAAATTGAGCACGTACAAAAACATTTCAATAGGTTCAAAAGCTCCTAATTTTTCTTGGCCAGAATATGAAGGTGATGCAACAACTGTTAAATACTTCCACGACCTCGAACCCGTAGAGCGCTATGTAATTGCATTTTGGAGTAGTCTGTGTTCACACTGTTTAAATGAGATTCCTCAACTTCATTCTAAAGTAGCGACAATGTCGCCTGGAGCTGTAAAAGTGGTCGCTATTGGTCTTGAAGACTTTGAAGCAGAATGGTCTCCTGTTGCTGCAAAATTTCCTTTATTTGTTAATGTGTTGGGTTTAAAAAAGTGGGATAATGAAATAGGAAACATGTATGATGTGACTGCAACACCTACCTATTTTATCCTAGATGCAGACAAAAAGATTATCGCGAAACCAGAAACATTAGAAGAAGTTTTTGAGGCTTTAGTGATTGAGAAGTAGATTCGGGTAGCGTTTAAAAATGATAAAAAGCGTTCTCAAAATGCTCCAGTTTTTCTGTAGTTTTATTTTTGAGAATGGCGATGATATCAAACCTCGACTCTAGTGCAATCTCATTTGAAACCAAATATTCATTTGCGGCTTTTATAAGTAATTTTATTTTTCCGGAAGTAACAAAGTCCTGAGGATCGCCAAAATAATCACTGTTTCTGGTCTTCACCTCAACAATAATAATCTCATCATTTTTCTTTGCAATAATATCTATTTCGGCTTTCTGGAACCTCCAGTTTCGTTCTAATATCTCATAATCATTCTTGACTAAATGCTTGGTTGCAAACTCCTCACCCCATTCTCCTAACTCGTTATGTGCTGCCATTTTTATGGATTATAGGTTACCTGAACTTCTTTTTCGGCTACAGAAAGTGTCACGGCGGCACCCATAACCAGCGCTCGATTGTCTTTCACATGTCCCACCGGAAAGTTATAACAAACGGGATAGCTATAGGCAGATACTGCGGCTGCAATAATCTCATTTGCTGTTTGCCCATAAGGAACTGTATTGTCCCGCATATCACTCATCCCTCCTACTATCAGTCCAGCAATCTTAGCCAGTATTCCGCGGCGTTTCAGGTTTTGCATCATCCTATCTATATGGTATAACATCTCGTCCAGGTCTTCTATAATGAGTATTTTACCCGTAAAATCTACTTCAGAGGTACTACCTAAAATAGCATACAAAACAGATAGATTTCCACCTATCAAGATTCCTTTTGCTTCTCCATTCCTGCGGAAATTTTCTCCAACAGCACTGTGAGTAATGCCTTTAAAATTTCCAGAGAGAATACCGCGTATCGTGTCTCTAGATTCTTGGGTGCGATTGTCAAGTTCGAGACACATCTGCCCGTGAATAGAGGTAACTCCCAAGCTACACAAATGATTATGTAACACCGTAATATCGCTATAGCCTATAAGCCATTTGGGGTGCTTTGCGAACTTAGTAAAATCAAGACTGTCCACAATTCTCACGGTACCGTAGCCACCACGAGCGCACCAGATAGCAGCAATGGAGTCATCATCCATCGCCCATTGTAAGTCTGCGCTGCGCAAGCCATCATCTCCCGCAAATTGATTTTGTGAAGCGCCAATGGTCTTACCCAATTGGACTTTGTATCCCCAAGATTGTATGATTGCAATAGACGGTGCTAGCTCGTCTTGTCTAATCTTTCTAGCCGTAGAAAGGATCGCAATCGTATCACCTTGTGTTAGATATTTTGGAAAATTCATTCGTTTTTATTTTCATACGAAAAATACTAAAAATTATCCCATAACGTTTAAATTACACTGAAATTGGGCTAAAAGCCTATATTTCAGTACATTTAATGCAAAATAAAATTGATATGGATTTGCTTACCACACCTTCCTGCAACACTGCAACACTAGACGTCTATGTCCCTTCAGCAGGAAACCCTTGGAATATAGACAAGGTGAAACATATTTATAAACGGTTAAATTTTAGTGCGACACAAGCCGACCTCGATGATGCACTAAGCAGCAGTCCAGAGGTATTTATTGATGGCTTAATTGATGCTTCACTTGTGCAAGAAAACTTACCCGCACCCCTATGGGCAAATTGGTCTTTTGACGATTATAGCGATTTTGAAACTCAAAATAATGAATTTGTCTTTGACTGGCGCCTTGTGATTGGCAATGGTTTATACACGGAAGGTTTAAAGGGTCGGCTTGCATTTTTCTGGTCAAATCATTTTGTGACAGAGCTTGATAGTTACTTTTATGCTCCCTATCTTTTTAAGTATTATGATGACTTGCAAACACATAGCTTCGGAAATTTTAAAGATTTTACACATGCGATGGGTATTAACAGCACCATGCTGCTTTATCTTAATGGATTTGAAAATACTGAGAATAGCCCAAACGAAAATTATGCCCGGGAACTATACGAATTATTTACACTGGGAGAAGGAAATGGCTACACACAAAGTGATATCACTGAAACCGCAAGGGCCTTAACAGGTTATAACCATTGGGAAACTGTTGGAGCTCAAATAACATTTGACGATAGCACACACGATACTGGGATAAAAACCATTTTTGACCAAGAAGGTGCTTGGGGGTATGACGACGTCATAAATATCCTTTTTGAACAAAGAGGAGAACAGATTGCTACGACGATTATCACAAAATTGTATCAATTTTTTGTGAGCCCTGCGGTAGATGCCGTAATTATAGAAAACATTATTGCTCCACTATCACAAGTACTTATTGATAATAACTTTGAGATGGCGCCTGTCTTGAGACAATTATTCAAGAGCGAGCACTTTTTTGATGAAAGAGCTAGAGGCGTTATTATAAAAAGCCCTTTAGATGTGATCGTCGGCTTTACTCGAGAAACAGGGTTTTTCTATAATGACCAGATAGTAGAAGCCTTTTTATATTATGCTGGCTTAATGGGTCAAGAGATTTTAGACCCGCCAGATGTATCTGGATGGCAGCGAGATGAAACCTGGATTAACGCTTCTACCCTCACAGGAAGATGGCAACTACTCGATTTGTATCTCAATTACTTAATGGGAGAGGGATATATCTTCTCTTTCGTAGATCTAGCTCGAGAGCTCACAAACGATAGCATTGACCCCGCATTTATAGCGAGAACTATGGTAGATTACTTTGTGCCTAGAAATCTGCATACTGAAATGGATTATGAAACCGCCACAGTAATTTTTAAAGCAGATGTGCCGCAAAACTATTATGATGATATGACCTGGAGCTTAAGTTGGTCTTCTGCACCAAACCAAGTAAACTTATTATTAAGACATATTTTTAGAATCCCTGAATTTCAACTAAAATAAAAAGCTATGTGTACGCACGATAAGAACACCCATAAACTAGGGACAACTGCTAATAAGGAAGCGCATGCAAAAGAGCACGCTACCTGGAACCGTAGATCTTTTATTCAAGCATTAGGTCTTGCCGGTGCAGGAAGTATAATGGTTGGTCACGCTGCGGTAACTGCTTCTCAACCCTCACCCCTTTCTGTGGCCCTTGCAAATTCAGAAAACGATAACATACTAGTTATCGTACGATTAAAAGGGGGTAACGATGGCTTAAACACGATTGTACCTATCTATGACTATGATAATTATGCAAATTTACGACCAACGATAAAACATGAAGAATCAAGCCTTATTAATCTCAATGCAGATTTTGGCGTACCTAACTATATGTCAGAAATTGAAGCCTTGTGGGGAGACGGAAAAATGAAAGTAGTGCACGGAGTGGGTTATGATAATCAAAACTTATCTCATTTTACCTCTTCAGATATTTGGGCTTCTACCCAACCCAATGGTTTTGAACCTACAGGATGGTGGGGTCGTTATTTTGAAGACTTATATCCAGATTACTTAATTAGCCCACCAGATGTACCACCCGCTGTTCAAATAGGAAGTATTGGTAATCTTATTTTTGAAGGGGTAGATAATAACTATGCCTTTTCTGTTGCCAACCCTGAACAACTGGCAAATGTTGCCGAAAACGGAACCATACACGATGTTTTAGACATTCCAGATTGTGTATATGGAGATAAGCTTTTATTTATGCGATCTACAGCAAACACGACCTTTTTATATTCTCAAGTAATACACGATGCGTACTTAGCTGCAAACAATAGTGTGGAATATGGAACAGGTGATCTCGCAGAACAGCTATCTATTGTAGCCAGAATGATTAAAGGCGGCCTTGGCACAAAAGTATATATGGTCACTCTTGACGGCTTTGATAATCACGCAAATCAAGCGCTGAATCACCAAGTTTTATTAGAGGATATTTCCAATAGCATGAAAAACTTCTACGACGATTTGGCTGCAAACGGGATGGACAATGAAGTCTTGTCCATGACCATATCAGAATTTGGGAGAAGACCTTATGAGAACGGCTCAAACGGGACGGATCACGGTGCCGCCTCGCCTGTCTTACTTTTTGGGAGTGGACTGCAAGGCAATGGTTTTGTAGGGGAACATCCAGACATTAATATATGGGACAGTAATGATAACTTAATTCCTTCTACAGATTTTAGAGATGTGTATGCAACCGTACTCACAGATTGGTTTTGTTTAGACCCATCTATTGTAGACGGGATTTTATTGAACCAACAATACGAAAATCTTAATCTAGGCTTTTCTTGTAACCCTCTTGGCGCTTCAGATTTTGATGCGATTACTCGACTACAACACGTGCCTATTTATAAGGGGTCTCAAACGTCTATTGAAATAACGATGCCTGTAACGGCAAACGTAGATATAAGATTATATGATCTTATGGGTAAAGAAATAGGGGTACTTGCAAACGAGATTTTATTCCCTGGCAAACACAGCATTGACGTCAAATCTAAAATTAAAACGCGCCTTAGTTATGGACAATATATTTACAGAATAGGGATGGGCGGTCAGTTTTATAGCAAGTCAATCATCATTAGATAGTGTGCGTTTTTTGCAGGCAATTTTTTACTTCGGAAATTTTAAGAGGTCACAAGATGGATGCTCGGATTGGCCTTTTTTAAGTCTTCCATAAACTGTAGTTTATCTTTTGGCGAAATGACAATACTATCATACTTTCCGAAATAGACTTCTATTCTATCCAAACTTGGTGCAGGTGACGAGATTAAATTGCGTGTCACTGCTACTTTAGTAATGGCAGTCATTTCAATTATTTTATTATAAAATGGGAGACATCTTATATGCAGGGATGTTGCCGAAATGGTATATCTCGTGGATACTGATATTATAGAAAACAATCCGAGAATACCCCCAAAAACAAGCACAAGCGAGAACGCTCCCCAAGGCCCTTCTTCGTAATCAAAGTTCATCCAGAAAATGACCGTAAATAGTGCGGTCATAAATAAGAAGACCGCCCACCCAAATTTTGATTTGTATACTTTAGTTTCCATTATTCAATTTCGCCCTTTTTCATTTGGGTATAGGTTTTTAACAAGCTCACTCTGCCAGTACTCCTTAGTGTCTACCAAGAAACGCAATATCCCATTATTTTTACAGCAGAAAAAACTAATACTACTTTTTAAAGGGCTACTGGTTTTAACTTTTTTATACGCGACCGCCTAAGGCGGCACTATTTAAATTACTCACCCATTCTTATTTCCTTAAAAGGTGTTCGTGAGACCGCTTCGCTAAATTGATAAATAACTAAATTATTAAAAAGCTCGAACAGCACGCACGGTGCTTGGGGTGAGCTTATTGGTGGCGTACTGATCACCACTGTTGAAATTCTGCCCCCACGCGTTAAGGTTAGCGAACTCCGTAGAACTCCAGTATTCGTATACAGAAGAAAAGGCATTAAAGCCCAAGACTGCCTCTAAAGTCGCTCTATGTAAATACATTTCTAGTAACTCATTTATACTTGGTAAAAACCATTCAACACCTAATGTACGAGCCGCTAAAGCTGCAGGTGCTGTAGGGCAATCATTTAATATACCGTTAGTATTACTCTCACCGTATCCTATTTCTGCACCAGCACCCAAAGGATTACCACCATTATAAGGGACATTTGGAACGTTTACTAAATCTGTACCATTACATCCCCATACTACTGCTTCTTCATAATCTGACATAGCACATACCAAGCCATGAGTATTATCTTGTGGATCTACCCAAAAAACAACACCGCCAGCTCTTATATCTCCTACTGTTGCCGGCCCCGACTCTGGCTCTGACTCTAAAGCTGTTACTCTAGCATCTAAAGCTACTATAAGGGCGTCGACATAGACCTTCGTGGTTGCATCTTGCGCTTCTGTTGGGTCTGTTACATCTTTTAACTGACCACTGGCACTATTAGATAAAGCAACAACATCTGCAAGTGATTGTGTCTCTGTCACACTCCCTGCTGTTTTTGAATGCAATGCATACGGTACACTTAATAACTGGCTGGCACCCGTCAAGGTGTAAGTATCACCTCCTTCTGGGTCCATTTCTGTTTGTATAAAATAACTATCTCCACCCCAGTCTATCGTAGCAAAATCACCGCTAAGCACACTTCCTGTACCTATCGCTAAAGTCACTAAACCATTATCATTGGTCGTGACTGTTTGCGTTTCTACATACACCGCTGTACCCGTTGCTGTGTTTTGTAAAATGCTTAATCGCATACCTACTGCTTGGTTATTAATTAAATTATCATTGCTGTCGCTTAAAACGGCCTGATAACTCATCTTTTCTGGAGATTGAGCAAAACTACTTGCAGTAATTAATACCGCTACTAAAAATGTAAATACTTTTTTCATAGATAATCTTATTTTTTAATGGATTCTGTTAATTCTTGTGCTGTTTTTAAGTATTCTAAATGTATGCTTTATGCATAGTGTAAAACGTTGAAAGGTCTACATATTAAACAATCGCTATACGCTTTGTGGTTCCTCGTTTTTATTGGACACTATAATATGCGAAGCTAACACTTAATTCGTTAAGCATGATATTTAATGTTAAATGAAGATAAAAATGAGACCTAAAGGGTGTTTTCTCAACAACTAAATAATGCATTCATAAATAAGAAGACCACACAACCAAATTTTGATTTGTATACTTTAGTTTCCAGTATTCAATTTCGCCCCTTTTCATTTGGGTATAGGTTTTTAACAAGCTCACTCTGCCAGTACTCCTTAGTATCTACATCGATAATAGTCAATGGCCCCATAAAAGCTGCACCAGTGTCTATATTCCAAACATTGGCAAAATTTGTTGGTTCCGTTCGGCCTATTTTTGTGGTAGGTGTATGGCCTATATAAATTTCATTAAAATTCTTTAGACGTCTGGGATATTTTTGATCATCCAATCTAAGTTTAGTATCAAGACTGCACACCATTTCCCAAAGTGTTCTATCCCAATAAACGGTATTTGCATAATACTCATGCGCTGGTCCATAAGGATTTGTAAAACCTGCATGACAATATAAGCGGTTCTTTGTGTCGATGTAATAGTTTTCTAAATTCCGAAAAAACATTATGTGATGCTGTTTTTCATGTTCATCCAGCGCGTCATAACTTTTCTTTCCAGAAACGCCACCGTGTTCTAACCACATCGGCTTCGGAATTCCAGATTCTAGATAGTCCGTGAGCAACTCATCATGATTTCCTCTTAAAAAGATGCATTTGTGATGTTCAGAAAATTTCAGAAGAAAAGCGATTACAGGCGCAGACTCGCTCCAGCCATCTACATAATCCCCAAGAAAAATAAAGCGGTCTTTCTTTGAAAAAGGAGTGCTCTCTAACACTTGTTCTAATGCCTTGAGACCTCCATGGATATCGCCTACTACAAATGTTTTCATAAGTTTATCAGAAAAATTATTATCCCCAAAATTACGAGACACATCAAGACAAACAAGAAAATCTTCCAAAAAGAATAAGGGCGATCCCCAGAAATTGCAACCGACTGCCTATTGACAAAAAAGTTATAACGCTTGCCCTTAAATGCATAAGCACTAATGTAAATAGGCAATAAAATATACTTGCATTTTTCTTCGCTTAGGGTCATATCCATCTGGTCTATGCGCTGTTCATCAACGCCAATGTCTGCATGAACCCAACGTTTAGCAATGTGCTGTGCCTCCTCTTTTGTTTTTCCTTACCCTACCGATTTAGTCACAGAACAATACTCCCTTCGTTGCCCAGAATAATTAGAGGTAAGTTGTGCGTCAAAAGTCCAAAAGGGTGCGTAAAGTCCCTTGGGACTTTGCGGGTCTAGCGCTGCTTTTTGTAAATTATTAGCTGCCCACCAAAAGCCACTAAATAATGTTTATAAATTCTTGGCTTAGTTTTTCTTTAATTGTATCAAATATGCCTTTGGGGTTTTGGTTTTAGTTATTTGGACTCTAAAGATAAGTAAAACTTTGAGTAGTTTTGTTACAGCCTATCTTAACTATACTTTACTTTTCTTAAAATTCGTACCGATTCTTTATACGTATCATAGGGCTTTCCTCCTAGCTTCTTTAAAAAGGGCTTGGCTTCGAGGAGGCGCATTTTCGCGTCAGCAAAATCATTGAGATAGCAAATAAGGTAGGTCTCTGCCAACTGCTGCAGGTCTCCTTCTTCTTGATTACTCAATGGGATTTCGTTTTTTAACTTGGTCATCAAAGCATTGTTCGCATTGTAAATATGATGCAATGTCTTTTTATTAAAGTAAGGTGGCTCAAACAGTAATTTTGACTCTTGATAATAAGAACCATTCTCTTTAAAGTGAATGGTGACTTCTTCTAAAGGATAAAACCGAAACTGATTATTAAGACCCAAATGCACGTACTCGGTGATTTTAAAGTAATCCTCTGTGTATTCAATACTCACCTCATCTAGGGTAGAATAAAATAGTTTAACCTGTTCGTTAATGAGCTCGATATCTACTCGATTATAATAGACCTTCTCTTTCACTTCTTTTGTGACTCCCGCCCAGCATAACACAAAAATCTCTTTAAACACTTTATAATTTGACTGCAAATTTTTGTGACGATGGTTCAAAAAACCAATGACACCATCCAGGGTATGTTCAATGTTATTTTTTGCCTTGTTCTCAATGGCTTGTACAATGGCTGAGTTCACATCTTTTATCTCAATATCAAAATTTTTAGGCATCGAGATACTTCCGTCTCTTAGAAAAATACTCCCACCCCAATATTTCCCGATATTTTTACGCAATGATGTAATCTCACCCGTGGGTCTAATGGTCACCAAGCCCACCACTTTGTCCTCGGGCAAATGAGGGAACATTACATTCTCATAGGCTATGAGCGGTGCATTTGTTAAATAGGCATTCACCAAATTCTGCAACTTACTATCATCAAAAAAATCTACCCCTCGTATTTCATTTCCTTCGTCTTCTACCCCAATCACTATAAAACTACTGTTCTTCGGGTTGCTATTACTCAAGGCACAAATGTGCTTTAAAAACTTAGCTTTTCCTTCCTTACTGCTCAGATCTATCTTTCGCTTCTTATCATAAAAACTGCTCTCATCATTGTGAGCTAAGAGGTTTTTTATTAAAAGACGTTTGTTGATCATTTTTTATATAGCGTACCTTCTTAATTATTTCTATGCTGATAAACTCTTGTAACTCGCCATACTCAATTTAAGATTTATTGACAATCGTACTACTCGCTTGATCCAAACACATCACAGTTAAGTCTGCAATATTAACGTGTGGGGGTCTTGTCACTGCAAAGTGGATGATGTCTGCAATGTCTTCTGGTTTTAAAGGCGTAAAATTTTGATATACCTTTTCTGCTTTATCGCTGTCGCCTTTAAATCGGACTTCGCTAAATTCTGTCTCGACCAATCCTGGATTAACCGCTCCTACTTTAATCCCATTACCGTTTAAGTCCATTCGCATTCCCTGATTAATGGCGTCTACCGCATGTTTACTAGCGCAATACACATTACCATTTGGGTATACCTCTTTTCCTGCCGTAGACCCTATGTTTATTATATGCCCTGATGCTCTTTCTATCATCCCAGGCAATATGGCTTGCGTTACATACAGCAATCCTTTTACATTAATATCTAGCATCGCGTCCCAATCTTCCGCGTTTCCGTTTTGAATGGAGTCTAATCCGTGTGCATTTCCTGCGTTATTAATTAGAATATCTATACTTCGGAAATTTTCTGGCAACGACCCCACAGCTGCTATGACATTATCTCGGTCACGCACATCAAAAGTCAAAGTATGCACCGAGACTTGATTACTGAGTTCTATTTTTAAAGAGTCTAAACGTCCTTGCCTTCTACCGCAGAGAATTAGGTTAATGTTGTTATCGGCAAACAGCCGCGCGGTGGCTCTTCCTATTCCGCTAGTGGCTCCTGTGATGAAAGCTAATCTCATATTTTATATGTTTTTGTCTCCCCTAAAATAACAATTCTAAATCATACGCCATTCATAAAGTTACATAAGTTAAAGAACTGCAAGAGGCCTTGTTAACAGAAACATCAAAACCCTATTCACAGCCTATATTGCTTTTTTTTAATTAAATATTGAAAAAAAAGTAATCAAAAGATCCTTGAAACTACTGCTTTATAATGGGTTTGTACTTATTGCTATTGGAATCATCGCGTACTTTTGCTTGAATTATTCAACCTTTAATTTAATATTAAATAAAACGATCCTTCCTTCAGAAATTCTAAAAATTTAAAATTTTTTTATGCTTTAAAGTTTCGTGAAAATCACATTTGAATGTTTAACTCAAATCGTTAGATTTGCTATTCATAAAAATTTAAACTTTATGAAACACGCTGCAGATAGTATCGTCTTTAGCGTGTAATTTTTAACCAAAAGTTAACAGCAAATACTGCACATTGTAACGTAATTGCACATAATTTTAGATAAAATAAAACGACTATGGAACACCAAAATACACCACTAGACATTGGTGCATTAAACGAAAAAATAGAGAAAGAAAGTGCCTTTATTGACATCCTTAGCCTTGAGATAAACAAGGTGATTGTAGGTCAGAAGCACATGGTAGAACGCCTACTCATTGGGCTTTTAGGACAAGGACACATCCTTCTTGAAGGGGTCCCTGGGCTCGCAAAAACCTTGGCAATTAACACACTGTCAAAAGCAGTGCACGGTAGTTTTAGTCGCGTGCAGTTTACACCAGATTTATTACCTGCAGACGTAGTAGGAACCCTTATCTATAATATGAAGCTGAACGATTTCAGCATTAAAAAGGGACCTATTTTTGCAAACTTTGTACTGGCAGATGAGATTAATCGTGCGCCAGCAAAAGTGCAGTCTGCGCTTCTAGAAGCGATGCAAGAAAAGCAGGTAACCATTGGTGACACTACTTTTAAGCTAGACAAGCCATTTTTAGTAATGGCAACACAAAACCCTATAGAGCAAGAAGGAACCTATCCTTTACCAGAAGCTCAGATGGACCGTTTTATGTTAAAGACGGTAATAAGCTATCCCAAAATTGCCGATGAGCAACTCATCATGCGCCAAAACTTAAAAGGCGATTATGAGACTGTAAACCCAGTAGTTACTGTAGACCAAATTTTGCGTGCACAATCTGCCGTTCGTGAAGTCTACATGGACGAAAAAATAGAACGTTACATTCTTGATATCGTTTTTGCAACCCGTAATCCAGAGTTATATAAGCTAGAAGAAATTAAACCACTCATAAGCTACGGAGCTTCCCCTCGTGGAAGTATCAACCTAGCAATGGCGGCAAAATGTTATGCGTTTATTAAGCGCAGAGGCTATGTAATCCCAGAAGATGTACGTGCCGTTGTGCACGATGTGCTACGTCACCGTATTGGGATCACGTATGAAGCGGAGGCAGAAAATGTAACGAGTGAAGATCTTATCAATAAGATTGTAAACGTTATTGAAGTCCCTTAAATCAATAAACAATACTACAATTATCAATGAACAATTGACTCATCATTGGTTTTTGTTTACTGCTAATTGTTAATTGAAAAAAATGAGCACCACAAAAGAACTCTTAAAAAAAGTACGGAAAATCGAAATCAAAACGCGTCGTTTAAGCGATCATGTTTTTGGTGGCGAGTACCACAGTACCTTCAAGGGACGTGGGATGACTTTTAGTGAGGTGCGCCAATATCAGTTTGGTGATGATGTGCGTAATATAGACTGGAACGTTACCGCTCGCTATAGTGAGCCCTATATAAAAGTATTTGAGGAAGAACGAGAACTCACGATGATGCTGATGGCAGATATAAGTGGGTCTGAGTTTTTTGGAACTGACGCGCAATTTAAAAACGAAATCATTACAGAAATAGCTGCTACACTGGCTTTTTCAGCCACACAGAATAATGATAAAATAGGGTTGATTCTTTTTAGCGATGAGATCGAGTTATACATCCCTCCTAAAAAAGGAAAATACCACGTACTTCGTATTATTAGGGAATTAATAGAATTCAAACCTAATAGCAAAAAGACAGACATCGCGATGGCATTAAAGTTTATGCGCAACGTGATGAAAAAGAAAGCTATTGTATTTGTGCTGAGTGATTTTATCGCAGACGATTATAAAGACACCCTTAAGATTGTGGCAAACAAACATGATGTTACGGGAATACGAATCTACGACGCTAAAGAAGAGCACATCCCAAACCTTGGGATGGTGCAGATGGAAGATGAAGAAACAGGCGAGTTACTTCTAGTAAACACAGGATCAAAATCTGTGCGCAATAATTACCACGCCTATTATAGAGGGCGTGTAGATTACTTTCAAGATGCCTTCTTAAAAAGTGGCGCGGGTGCATTAGATTGCCGGGTAGATGAAAGCTATGTAAAAAAATTGTTAGGTTATTTTAAACGAAGAGGGTAATGGAAGTTAGAGGGGCGATTTTAAATACACGGTTTAAAAGAATGGCGTTTTTTCAAAACTTCGCAGTTGCTGGGCTATTCTTGTTTACATCTTTTTCATCTTTTGGGCAAGTGCAAGCAACTCTTGACACGACTTCTATAAGAATTGGGGAAGAATTAACCTACACCATGATCGTGGAGGCAGACACAACAGATCTTGTAGTGTTTCCAGAAGGACAGCAGTTTTTACCAATGGAGGTAATTGAGTCTTATAAACTTGATACCATTCTCAATAATTCTCGCTATCGCTTTATTAAAAAATATGGCTTAACTCAGTTTGATTCTGGTCGCTATCAGATTCCTGCACAGCGGGTGATTATCAATAACAAGCAATTTAAAACAGACACCATGACGGTGGAAGTCCGCGATGTGTTAGTGGATACTACCAAGCAAAAAATGTTTACAATCAAGGACAAAATAGATGTAGATTCGCCTCCTTTCGATTTTCTTAAATTACTCCTTTGGTTGTTGCCTATTCTAGCATTAATAGGAGCAGTCGCTTATATTTTCTTCCGAAGAAAAAAACTACGGGAAGCTCAAGAAGAAGACTTGCCACCTTATGAAGAAGCGATTGATGCCTTGCATAAACTAGACGATTCTCAATTATTAATTCAGAATAAAAGCAAAGAATATTACTCCATTCTTACCGAAATTGTAAAGAGATATCTGGATCGCGAAGTTGACGATATGGCTTTAGAAAGCACAACAGATGAACTGATAGAACGTCTTAGCGCTCACAAAAAATTGGGTCATTTTGACTTTGATGCCACGATGATCAAAGACTTAGAATTAGTTCTAAAACGCGCCGATCTTGTGAAGTTTGCAAAAATGCAACAAGCCTCTGGACAGCTTGAAGCAGATAGAAGAACCTTAGAGCTGATTATCAACGATACACATGAGGCTATCCCAGAACCTACGGAGGAAGAACTGCTAGAAGACGAGCTTTATAAGGAGGAGCAGTATAAAAAAAGAATTCGTAAAAATTGGATGATTGCTATTGGATCAATACTAATTGCTGGGCTCTTCGCCATAGCGATTGGAATAGGAGTTTATGGCTACAGTGCCGTTCGTGATTTTGTCTTCGGAAACGATATGCGGGAACTTCAAGAAGATCGTTGGGTAAAAAGTGAATACGGGATTCCTTCTGTTATTATGGAAACACCAGAAGTGCTTATCCGTGTTCCTATGGAATATGAAGAGAATGAGCAGGCGGCGATAAAGTCTACAGACGCGTTTGCCTATGGAAGTCTCACAGATGATTTATACATTATGGTAAACACCATACAATATAACAGCGAACAAAAAATAGATCCAGATGCGACTATTGAAGCTGGATTAAATAAAATAGAACTAGGTGGTGCTTCTAACTTTATTGTAAAGAAGGATGCCTTTGAAACCCCTAACGGAATTGCTGGAGTGCGAGCCATAGGTACTTTTAATATTAAAAAAGGTAGTGGTTTTAGAGAACAAGAATATCAATATGTGGTATTTGGACAACCAGGTGCTTTGCAACAAGTGGTAATTGTAAACAACAAACAAAACCTGTATGCGAAGCAAATAGTAGAGCGAATTATTAATAGTCTAGAGATAGAATTAACACAAGGAGAAAAGTAATGTTTGACACTTTCGAGTTTGTAAATCCTGAGTATTTCTGGCTGTTCTTAGTACTGCCGCTGCTCTTGCTATGGTACTTTTTTAAGCGAAAGCAACAAACAGCGACGCTTAAAATTTCGAGTATAAAAGGGTTTAAGACAGGAAAAAATTGGCTAGCTAAGTTGCGCCCTTTACTTTTCATATTGCGCTTATTGGCGATATCTGCCATCATAGTAGCCATAGCAAGACCGCGGTTTGTAGATGAATCTACGCGCGTAAAAACAACCAAGGGAATTGACATTGTGATGGCGATTGACGTTTCTGCTAGTATGCTCGCCCGAGATTTAAAACCGGACCGATTACAAGCATTAAAACTAGTAGCTGCGCGTTTTATTAATAGCCGCCCTAATGACCGCATTGGTCTTGTAGAATATGCAGGAGAGAGCTACACAAAAACACCGCTAACAAGTGACAAAACAGTGGTGTTATCTTCATTAAATAGTATTGAATACAATAGTATTATAGAAGGAGGTACCGCCATCGGGATGGGACTTGCTACAGCAGTTAATAGACTAAAAGAAAGCACGGCAAAAAGCAAGGTGATTATTTTATTGACAGATGGAGAGAATAATAGCGGCTTTATAGACCCTAAAATTGCAAGTGAGCTTGCAGTTGAGTTTGGCATTAAAGTGTACACCATAGGATTAGGAACAAACGGCATGGCGTCTTCTCCAATAGGGATAGACCAAAACGGAAGATTTAGATATGGAAATCAGCCTGTAAAGATTGATGAAGCACTCTTAAAAGAAATCGCAAAGACCACAGGCGGAAAATACTTTAGAGCAACCAACAACACCAAGCTCAACGAGATATACGAAGAGATCAACAAACTAGAAAAGACAGATATAGAAGAGTTTAAGTACACCAGTTACGAAGAGCAGTTTAGACCTTGGGCAATCTTTGGATTATGTATTTTAGGGTTTGAGTTGTTATTAAGATATACTGTTTTTAGAAGTTTTGTTTAAATGATTATGTAGTGACTTTTTTTTGTTACCCTAGGCGCTGAAGATGGCAAAAAAATCTAAATTGACTAAGTATTGAGAATAAGCCACCCTTTTTGGGTGGGAGTAAGAGCTCATTCTCCAAAAAAATATAAATAAACGCTGCGCAGTAGCAGAATAAAAAATGAATTACGAACAACCCATATACTTTTACATCCTGCTGGTAATCCCAGTGGTGCTGCTCTTGTTTTTTGCTGTGCAATTGTGGAGACGTTCTACACAGAAAAAATTTGCTAACACTTCTTTATTGGAGCGTTTGAGTCCTACTCGTTCTAGACTAAAAGGGATTTTAAAAGTGCTTGTTTTATGCTTGGCTATCGCTTGTATGACCTTCGCTTTGGTCAATCCAAAAATAGGAACGAAACTAGAAACCGTAAAGCGAGAGGGTGTAGATGTTGTTTTTGCCTTAGATGTTTCAAAAAGCATGCTTGCAGAAGATATTGCCCCTAACCGATTAGAAAAATCTAAGCAATTGATTACCCAGATTCTTAATGAGCTTGGTGGGGATCGTGTTGGTATTATTGGGTATGCTGGTAGCGCATTTCCGCAGGTACCTATTACAACAGATTTTGCTTCGACCAAGTTATTTTTAAATGCTATGGACACTGATATGGTATCTTCACAGGGAACAGCGATTAGTGAAGCTGTGCAGATGTCTACCACTTATTTTGATGATGAAGAGCAGAAGAACCGCGTGTTATTTGTGATTAGTGATGGGGAAGATCACGAAGGCAATTTTAAAAAGGCCATTGAGGCCGCTACAGAAAATGGAATCAAGGTGTATGCTATAGGTGTAGGGACAGAACAAGGAGGGCAAATACCAATAAAGCGTAATGGTGTCCTACAGTTTTACAAGCGTGATAAGGAAAATCAAATAGTGATTACGCGCCTCGGAGAACCAACGCTTCAAGCGATTGCAGATGAAGGAAATGGAAAATACATAAATGGAGAGAATACGCAATCTGTTGTGGAGGAGGTAAAAGCAATCTTGAACGGGATGGACAAAAAGGAGTTTGAAGCCAAGCAGTTTACAGATTTTAAAGATCAGTTTCAATGGTTTTTAGCAGGGGCACTATTTTTGCTGTTATTCGATGTGTTCTTATTAGACCGGAAGACCAAATGGATTAATAGATTAAATTTGTTTAACGAAAAGCGCGCATAAGATGATAGCAAAAACATCGGTAATACTTCGGAAATATCTTGGCTTGATGATCGTTATGCTCATTCCCGCTGCTGGCTTTGGTCAAGAAGAAACAGACGCCCTTGCTCTAAAAGAACAAAGAGAAGCTGCCACTTTATTAAGTGATGCGAGTTTACAAATCGAGAAGAAAAATTTTGCAATAGCCGAAGCTCAATATAGAGAAGCGATAGATTTAAATCAAAAAAGTGAAGTTGGCAAGTTGAATCTTGGGAATGCTTACTATGATGAAAATATGAATGGAACTGCGATGCAACGTTTTAAACAAGCGGCACAAGTTGCAACAGATAAAGCGTCAAAACATAAAGCATTTCATAATCTCGGGAACACCTTTATGAAGGATAAGATGTACACAGAAGCGGTAGCGGCTTATAAAAACGCATTACGTAATAACCCGTCCGATGATGAGTCACGCTATAACTTAGCGCTTGCAAAAGAGCTTTTAGAGAAGAACCCACCACCGCCTACTCCAGATGAAAATGGGGATGATAAGGACCAGGATCAAGAAAACAAAGAAGATCAAGACAAGAAGGATCAAGAAAACAAAGACGAGCAGGACGAAGGCGATAAAAAAGATGACAAGAAAGAAGGAGAGGATGAAAAAGATAAAGGGAAGCCTGACGAGCCTAAGGACAAAAAAGAGGGGGAAGATGAGCAGCCACAGCAGCCGCAACCTACGCCGGGAAAACTGTCTCCTCAGCAAGTAAAAAGTTTATTGGAAGCAATGAACAATGAAGAAAAGAAAGTGCAGGATAAGATTAATGCTAAGAAAGAAAAAGGAGTAAAAGTGAAGACGGATAAGGACTGGTAGTTTTTAATGGGCAGTATCAGTGGGCAGTGGGCAGTGGAAGTCCGAAGTCGGAAGTCGGAAGTCGGAAGTAAAAATTGAAAAATTGAAAAGGAAGTACCTCGTAATATTATTATTCTTTTTGGGCAGCGTCAACTCGTTTGCTCAGGACGTCACGTTTGAGGCAAAAGTAAGCAAGCAAAAGCTGGGAATTAATGAACGCTTGCGTGTTGATTTTTCGATGAATCGAGATGGCGATAATTTTTCGCCGCCAGACTTTGATGGATTCTTAGTCGTGGGAGGTCCTAACACTTCTATTAGCAACTCTTACTTTAATGGGAAACGAAGTTATTCTAAAAAATATTCTTATTTTCTATCGCCGCAAAAATTAGGTAAAACAGTCTTAGGTACTGCCACTATTTTTATTAATGGACAGACCTATGCTTCTGAGCCTGTGGTTATAGAAGTTACGAAACAAAGTACCGCTCCTCAAGATGCAAGCAATCCAGACTACGTTGCAAATGCGGCGGTGCATCTCGTGGCAGAAGTCTCTGATAGTAATCCATTCTTAAACGAAGGAATCACCGTTGTATATAAACTATATGTTTCTAAAGATGTAAGTATTACGAGTGCTTGGCAAGAAGTGGAGTCTCCAAAATATGAAGATTTCTGGAGTCAGAATATAGATGCCCGTGGAGATTACACTATTTATAATGGTCAATATAAAGGAGAAGAATACCGCTATGTTATTCTAAGAAGCACCGTTTTATATCCACAAAAAATAGGCGAACTTAACATAGAACCCCTTACCCTAAATGTACCTATTGACGTTCCTTCTAGAAGGAGAGACTTTTTTAATCGCCCCATTCCTAATCGTGTAAACAAAACAATTTCTGCAGGAAGAAGAACGATCCAAGTACGTCCATTGCCTCTAGAAAATAGGCCGGACGATTTTACAGATGCCGTTGGTGAGTTTTCGCTGTACATGGACACTAACAAAAAGCAGCTTAACGCAAATGAGTCTTTGGAACTAGATGTAAAAATAACAGGAAACGGAAACCTAAAATTAATGGGGCTGCCAAAGGTAAATTTACCTAGCAGTCTTGAAGTATATGAGCCAGAAAGAACAAATAGTGTGCAAGTAAAAACCAATGGAATGCAAGGTACAATTTCAGAAAAGTATACAGTGGTACCCCAGTTTAAAGGACAGTATCCTGTTCGTCCTATTACTTTTTCTTATTTTGACCCAAAGACAGAAACCTATAAAACATTAATCTCTAAAGAAATTGTAATTGACGTTCCGGAAGGTCCAACTAATAATGCAGTTGCGGCAAATGGTGCAGCAAATGACACTTTGGACGCTGACAATAATCAATTTAAGAACATCAAACTCGCTACAACTTTTGAACCTATGGAGAAGGAACTTTTCTTTAAGTCTACACTATTTTGGTCTTTAGTGGGAGGTCCGTTTTTATTGATTCCTTTATTTTTAATTGCAGTGAGAGCGAGAGACAAACGCCTTGCAGATGTAGATGGAAACAGGCTGCGAAACGCCAATAAACTCGCCAGAAAATTCTTGGGTGAGGCTAAGAAAAATCTAAAAAATAAAGAAGCTTTTTATGAGTCTATGGAGCGGGCGATGCATAATTATCTCAAAGCCAAGCTCGATATAGAAACAACAGAGATGTCTAAAGAACGTATTGCTCAATTGTTAAAGGAGCGCAATGTTTCTCAAACAACCGTTGGTGAGTTTAATTTGCTACTCAAGAGCTGTGAATTTGCACGATATACTCCCTCTACTGATGTAACAATCAAGGAAGATTATGACAAGGCGGTGCGTATCATTTCAACCATAGATAAGGAAATACATTAATGGAGTTTTTAACAAGACATACCCGCACCCTATTTCTTTTTGCCTCACTATTTTTGGGTGTTATTGGTATTTCTGAAGCACAAAAAAATAACGTTCTTTTTAAGCAAGGTACGAAGCAATATACAGCGGAACAATACCAGCAATCTATTGATTCTTGGAAGCTGATAGAGAAGACAGGTAATGAAAGTGCGGCGCTTTATTATAATCTTGGGAACGCTTATTACAAGATAAATAAGGTGGCGCCCAGCATCTATTATTATGAGAAGGCACTGCAGCTTGCCCCTAATGATGCGGCCATTAAAAACAATCTTGGCTTTGCGCATAACGGGCGTGTAGATGCCATAGAAGCCTTGCCTAAAAACTTTGTAACCAAAACCTATGAACGCCTATACTCCATCGCAACTTTTGAGACTTGGGCTATGATCGCTGTGGCACTTTCTATGGCTTGTGTTCTTGCATTTCTGTTGTATTATTTCGTTGGAGGCAGTGCTCAAAAACGTCTGTTTTTAGTGACTTCAATCGCTGGGTTTATATTACTCTTTACTTCAGTTGCGCTTGCCTATTCTACCTATAACAATGTGAATAAAGATCAACCCGCTATTGTTTTTGCAGAACGTGTAGAGATAAAAACCGAAGCTAGTTTGGGGAGTGAAACCAGCTTTGAACTTCACGAAGGTACTAAGGTAGATATACTTATAGAACAAGGTGACTGGTGCGAAATTCGAATTGCAAACGGCAAAGAGGGATGGATGCCTTTGGAAACGTTAAAGGCATTATAAAAAATATTTAATAATCCTTTTTTTGTTTAATTTTGCTCAAGTTTTATTAAACAAGCTATGAAAACCTATTCTCACATATTAATGGCAATCTTATTGTCGCTTTCTATTTTAGCCCCGGCTTTGATGGAAATTATAAATGTTGATCTAGGTATCGAAACTTCTCAAAACATAGGCGATGAAGAGTCTGAAAAAGAAGCAAAGAAAGGACTTGAAGAACTTGAAGAAAAGAAACTGAATGTTTTAGTTTTCAGTTTTAGTGATAGCTCAGATTTTACTTCCCGTAGAGAAGATTCGTTTCGTTATTTGGGATCCATGCAAGATTTAGTTAGATCCATAGTATTACCTCCACCAGAACAAGCATAGAATTTCTTGTAACAAATTGTACCTTCTGTAGGTACTCATTTATCATACCCTCACCTCTCAGGTGAGTTAAAAATATACCATATGTTTAAAAATTTAAAGAGCGATATTCCAGCGAGTATCGTAGTATTTTTTGTTGCGCTTCCACTTTGTTTAGGAATAGCCCTCGCAAGCGGCGCGCCCTTATTTTCAGGATTAATTGCGGGAATTATCGGCGGTGTTATCGTAGGAGCCTTAAGCGGCTCGCAAATAGGAGTGAGCGGTCCAGCTGCCGGTCTTTCTGCTATAGTTTTAACAGCTATCACAACCTTAGGAGGTTTTGAGAACTTTTTAATGGCAGTCGTTATAGGGGGTGTTATTCAATTAATCTTTGGCTTCTTAAAGGCCGGGGTGATTGGGTATTACTTTCCATCCTCTGTGATAAAAGGAATGCTCACCGGAATAGGAATAATTATTATTCTAAAGCAAATTCCGCACTTTTTTGGGTATGACTCAGATCCAGAAGGAGACTTTTCTTTCTTTCAAGTAGATGGTGAGAATACGTTTTCTGAAATATTTATAGCATTAAACCAAGTCAATCTAAGTGCAACCATCATCGCGTTAATTGGATTGGGGATTTTATTAGTCTGGAGTAATATACTTTCTAAAAAAGGGAAGTTTTTCACGATAATACAAGGGCCATTAGTAGCGGTTGCTGCAGGGATTCTATATGTTATATTTATGAAGGGTAGTTCGCTAGGCATCAATGCTAATCATTTAGTTCAAGTACCTATTCCAGACAGCATTGAATCATTTATTGGGCAGTTTAGTTTTCCTAACTTTTCTGCTATTACAGAAACAGGTGTCTGGATTACTGGTTTTACGATTGCCTTAGTCGCTAGTCTTGAAACTTTATTATGTGTAGAGGCTACTGATAAATTAGACCCAGAAAAAAGAGTTACCCCTACAAACAGGGAGCTCATTGCGCAAGGTACAGGTAATATTTTATCAGGACTTGTAGGAGGATTGCCTATAACACAAGTAATTGTGCGTAGCTCTGCTAATGTACAATCTGGAGGAAAGACTAAAATGTCTGCGATTATTCACGGTTTCTTGTTATTGATATCGGTAATTTTAATTCCTGGATTACTTAATTTCATTCCTCTTTCTGTGTTAGCCGCGATACTTTTAATCGTGGGATATAAGCTAGCAAAGCCTGCTACTTTTAAAAGCATGTATAAAGCAGGGTGGAAACAATTTGTTCCATACATCGTGACCGTAGTCGGTATTGTATTTACAGATTTATTAATAGGAATAGCACTTGGTCTTGCGGTAGGAATTGTTGTTGTTTTATATAAGAGTTTCAATAATTCTCATTTTTTACATATCGAAGATATGAGCAACGGGGTTCAAAAGTTAAAAATGACACTAGCAGAAGAGGTGACCTTTTTTAATAAAGCCGCCATATTAAATGAGTTAGATAGTTTACCAGAAAACTCACACTTAGAACTAGATGTTAGAAAAACTAGATTTTTAGACTTAGACGTTGTTGAGATCTTACAGGATTTTGCGTTAAAAGCAAAAAATCGTAATATTCATATTACGCTAGTCTCCGAGCGCGGAGTTGTAGAAAACCCAACTAGTTATATTGAGTTTTTTAAATTAAGACCTAGGTCAGCATAGAACATAACTGTAGAAAACTAGCGTGTTTGCGATAATTGAAGCAATGTCGTGCTAGTTTTCTACGCTATGTTTTTATCCTTAGTGTGAAGATAAATAAGAGCACCTCTCTTAGGTAGTAAAACTAAATTTGAACTTCACAAATCTACTACGGTATAGCTTATTAAATCCAAGATTACTGGCGCCAAGTCAGCATTGTACAAGGTAAAGAAGGATGGGTTCCTTCGGAAACGTTAAAGACTTTATAAATCATTTTTTTAACTGAAGATTAGCCGTATTTTTACCGGAGACTGAAATCTTATTCTTGAAAACATTTTTTCATATTTTATTCTTAATTTCTGTTTCAACAGCTATCGTTGCGCCTGCTGCGACAACTATTTTTGATTGTGATATTTCAATGAATCTTGTTGAAATTTTAGAGGAAGAAGAAAATAAAAATAATGGCGAGAAAGTAATGGAGACATTACGGTATATATTTCAGCAGCACAAAACAGGTGTTCTTAAACTTTCCGAAGTAAAAAGAAACAACATCTTCTTCAGCAGTGATGATTATCAAAATCTCTCTCATGAGATTGTGCTCCCTCCTCCTGAACGAGGGCTATTTTCCTAAACCCTTTAAAAACATTTTAGTGTATCTTTTCGAATAATTTCGGAAAGCCAACTTATATAATCATAATATTTACACCAATGAAAACACATACAAAAGAAACGCAGGCTACGATGACTCCAGAAAAATCATTACAATTTTTAAAAGAGGGGAATGAGCGATTTCAAAACAATCTAAAAGCAAATCGTAACTTATTACAACAGGTAAATGAAACGAGCGATGGCCAATTTCCATTTGCAGTTATCTTAAGTTGTATTGATTCTCGTGTACCGGCAGAGCTTGTTTTTGACCAAGGAATTGGTGATATTTTTAGCGTCCGTGTTGCTGGTAATATCGTTAATGAAGATATTCTAGGCAGCATCGAGTACGGTTGTAAAGTAGCTGGATCTAAAGTAGTAGTTGTCTTAGGGCATACTGCTTGTGGCGCAGTAAAAGGAGCCTGTGACGATGTAAAGCTAGGCAACATTACACCGTTACTTGCTAAAATAAAGCCAGCCGTAAAAGCTGTAAAAGAACCAACTGATACCGCAGCACGTACTGGTTCAAACGATAAGTTTGTAGGTGAGGTCGTATATAAAAATGTACAGGTATCCATAGATCAAATTAAAGCGAATAGCCAAGTACTAACAGATATGGAAGCTGGTAATGAAATCATTATCGTTGGCGCTGTTTATGATGTGGCTTCTGGAAAAATTGATTTTCTAGATTAAGAAATCTAATTAAAGATAATGATGAAAAAAGGTTGAAACGTAAAGTTCCGACCTTTTTTCATTAAATTTACTCAACTTTAAAAATCAAAGCATGAAGAATATCTTTACAAATCTCCGTGGCAATCTCTTTGGCGGCATTACCGCGGGTATCGTTGCACTGCCACTAGCGTTAGCTTTTGGAGTACAGTCTGGATTAGGACCAAGTGCAGGATTATATGGAGCCATTATGATTGGGTTCTTTGCTTCGCTTTTTGGAGGGACAAACACACAAATTTCAGGGCCTACTGCGCCAATGACTGCCGTATCTATGGTAGTGATTGCTGGTATTGTTGCTGCAAATAATGGTAGTATTGAGCAGGCAATTCCTTATATCTTATTAGTGTTCCTTTTGGCTGGATTATTCCAGATATGTTTAGGACTCATTGGGCTCGGTAAATATATCAAATATATTCCCTACCCTGTGGTTTCTGGATTTATGACTGCTATTGGAGTCATTATTTTAATTACACAAGTCTTACCAGTCTTAGGGTATTACTCTAAAACTGACAGTGATTTAATAGTCCAATACACCCCTCAAGCAGAAGAAGTATTACTTGATAAAATCTTAAAAGAAGAAGCGGAAGAAGGAATCCTCGTAATAAAGGATTTTGAAGAGACCTTGGCTCGCGCAAAAATGATTACGAGTGATGATATCAATCAAGAAGCTCAGATACTTGCAACAGGATCTGGATCTGGTGTCTTAGGATCCATAAAGTCTATCCCGAGAGCTATAGAAAATATAAAATGGCTTGAAGTAGGTCTTGCCTTTGCTACTATTTTTATCATTTTTGGATTTAAAAGAATTACCACTAAAGTGCCCAGCACATTAGTTGCACTCGTCCTGGTTTCATTAAGCGCTTATTTTTTAAAATGGGATTATATCCCCATAGAAAATATTCCTTCTGGATTTCCTGGGCTGAACCTCGATATGTTCACCAATTTCAAATTTGGTGAAATCTCACCTTATATATTTACAGCATTGACATTATCGTTCTTAGGAGCAATTGACTCATTACTAACATCGGTTGTTGCAGATAACATGACGAAGACTAGGCATAATCCTAATCAAGAATTAATAGGGCAAGGGATTGGTAACAGTGTCGCTTCTTTATTTGGGGGTCTTCCTGGAGCCGGTGCAACCATAAGAACGGTTGTAAATATAAATAGTGGTGGTACAACAAAACTTTCTGGTATGATCGCATCCATTGTTTTACTAATTATTACCCTCGCAATGGCACCCATTGCTTCACAAATTCCTGCGGCTGTTTTAGCAGGTATTTTGATAACAGTAGGTATTGGTGTTATGGACTATAAAGGGTTAAAAGCAATTCCAAACATGCCTCGCAGTGAAACATTGATAATGATTGTAGTATTGCTACTATCCGTCTTTTGGGATTTAGTGTATGCTGTAGGGATTGGTCTCGTACTCGCAGCACTTGTGTTTATGAAAAAGATTGGGGACTCCACTGCAAGCAGATCTAAAATAGTGCCGCTTCAAAATGCAGATGAGCTATCATTACCTTGGATAGATGAAGTTGAACTTCCTAAAGCATTGAAAGAAGAAGTTTTTATAAAACGTCTAGCGGGTCCGCTTTTCTTCGGAAATACCAGCGATTTTCAAGAATTGGCTACGCAAATACCAACCACAGCGACACATCTAATCATTAGAATGGGAAAGGTTTCATACATCGATCAATCTGGATTATACGCAATGGAAGAACTCCTTTTAAGGTTAAATAAGGAAGATGTAAAGGTATTATTTGTTGGGCTGATGGAGCAACCAAGAGTATTGATGGAAAACATTGATATCATTCCAGACCTTATCCCTAAGCGTCGCATCTTTCCGAAGTTTAAAGAAGCCCTGATCTATATTGATAATAATATAGAAGACGTAGCGTAATCAAATACCTATTAGTAGGCAAGCTTAAATTAAAAATCCCAAGTTTCAATTATTTGAAGCTTGGGATTTTACTTTTTTTGAATTAATATTTCTTCGACTAAAGATCTTCATTCATTACTCCATCCTGAATTGGAGGGTTGTCTTTATCGTCATTGTCTTCATCATATTTATCTTTGTCAGGCTTCAACTCGTCTACCTTTTCTAAAATATGCGGCAATACTAAAGGAGCTAATGAGGCCACCGGCTCATATAACATAGAGGCTTCCTTTTTTTCTTCAGAGATAATAAAACCACTGACTGCAGAAGAGGCGTTGATAAACATAAATATCACAGAGACAATAAAACCATATTTGAGCGCATTAAAAATACCGCCTAAAATTTTATTCACAAGCCCTAAAGCCGCAAAATCTGCCACTTTGGTAAGTGCCTTTCCTGCTAGACCTATTACAAAAACAATTACTAAAAATGTGATCGCAAAAGCAACAAGATTAATGACTTGCTCAGACCAACTCACGTTTTCTACTAGATAATCTGCTGCATAGTCAGAAAAATAAACCGCCCCTATAACTCCTAAGACTAGTCCAATTAATGAAGCTAAAGTCACGAATAACCCCTGTTTTGCACCTTTGTAAAAAGCAAATAACAAAATGATTCCTAAGATGATATCTACAATGTTCATAGTCACACGTTTTAATTTAAAGTTCAACTAGCAAGATACGTAATATGTATTTTATTGATTAGTGACGAAAGTGGTAAGAATGGATGGTAATATTTATCTTTGCTAGATTAGTGGCGCATCGTGATTTACGCAACTAACAATCTTCGATTTACATTTAACTTATAACGATTTACGGAAAAGTGGCTAGAGACGAACAATTAAAAGAAAGATGGGAAGCAGTTGTAAAATTGCTGAGTGACCGCTTTGCAGATGGAGATAGACTGGACTTAGATGCTATTATTTATCTTATTGGTGTCCAAGAACTAGGACAGCTGCATCGCGAGTTTAAAAAGGATGAAAAAATCAACTTGATGCACATCGCTATCTGTAGATTACTAGAGCCATTTGGGTACTATGAGTTTGAGTTCTTTGATGATAAAGGCTGGCCGCATTATAAGATCCTAGAGCAACTTCCGCCACTTAAAGCTGGGGAGCAGAGTGTACTAATGAAAGACGCGATTGTTCAATACTTTGTAGACAAAGAAGTAATCAAATAATATGAAACTTACTATTAGAATTCTAATTATTAACATGTTAGCTTTGTTATTGCATACTGCAATGGTAGCTCAAGATAAGGGCCTTCACATTACTGACAATGAAACTGCTGAATCAAGATTCATCAAAGAAAATAAACGAATTAGAATTAAAACAATTGAGGGAGATAGAATCACGGGTAATTTTATAATTATTGATGCGGATACTATTCTAATAGATGAAAATACTATCGCATTATCTTCCGTTGCAAAAATTAAAAGGCATCCACGATTATATGGGATTCTTGTGGGAAGTGCAATTACATACTTAGGAATAATAACAGTAGGTTTTAGTGTGCTTATAGCAGTCCTAACAACTTCTCCCGAAGCGTTAATACTTTTAGCTCCTGCTGCAGGATTAATTTATGGCGGATTAAAAGCTCCCAACATTTTAAAGGGATATAAGACTCAAACAAAATATAGCATAACCATAGGCGCTAATGAATCACTAAATTAAGCTTGCATTTTAATGAACCATCATTTTATATTTGGTTTCATATAAAGTTCCGTAATTTTACCCCAAATGAAAACCACTCTTCTAACCGAAGAAATTTGCGACGATGATAGAAAAAATTAAAAGCCAAATAGTAGCAGTAGAGGCCTTCAGCAGCACAAATGTTGAGGAAATTGAAAATTTCAGAATAAAATATCTGGGAAAGAAAGGACTCCTCAATGACTTTTTTGCGGCCTTTAAAGAAGTGCCTAATGAGCAGAAGAAAGAATTTGGTCAAGCGGTAAACACTTTAAAAAATGCAGCTACAGAAAAAGTTAATGCCTTAAAAGAAGCCTTAGCTTCTCAAGAAGAATCTAAAGGTGTTTATGGCGATCTATCCCGCCCAGGAGAACCCATTGCTCTTGGCTCTAGACATCCTATTTCACTGGTTAAAAATAAAATCACAGACATCTTTGCACGCATCGGTTTTAATGTATCTGAAGGCCCAGAAATTGAAGATGACTGGCATAATTTTACGGCATTAAATCTGCCAGAATACCATCCAGCACGTGATATGCAGGATACATTTTTTGTAGAGAAAGATCCAGATGTGTTGTTGCGAACGCACACCTCTTCTGTTCAGGTTAGGTATATGGAAAACAACCAACCACCTATACGTACGATCTCTCCAGGTCGTGTATTTCGTAACGAAGCCATATCTGCGCGTTCCCATTGTTTCTTTCATCAAGTAGAAGGATTATACGTGGACAAAGGCGTGAGTTTTGCCGACTTAAAGCAAACATTACAATATTTTACTACGGAAATGTTCGGGAAATCTAAGATTAGATTACGACCATCATACTTTCCATTTACAGAGCCTAGTGCAGAAGTAGATGTGTATTGGGGACTAGAAACCGAAACAGATTATAAAATGACCAAAGGTACTGGCTGGTTAGAGATTATGGGCTGCGGAATGGTTGACCCTAACGTACTTAAAAACTGCGGGATTGACCCTACAGAATACTCGGGCTTTGCTTTTGGGATGGGTATCGATAGGATCGCATTATTGCTTCACCAGATTCCAGACATTAGAATGTTAAGTGAGAATGATCTGAGGTTCTTAGAGCAGTTTAAGGCTTCTATATAATACATTAAACGCCATCCTTTGAGAAAAGATATAGACATCCCAGAAGTTAAAGATATTTACGTTGCCGCTGTATTGGAATTTAACGAAGATTACAAAACACACGACTGGAATATATACCTCATTAATAATGGCTCACTACCTATAGAAACGGTTCTTATCGTAACTCAAGGCTATGATGAGAAAGATATGACATCTCCTTTTCGTAAAACGATTGCCATAGTTCCTGCTAAGGGCTATGCTAAAATTGAGTTTATAGAAGAAAGTGTTTTTAAACTTGATAACTTTTTTAGCACTACCTACTTTATTGGTATCAAGATGTATGACAGACGCTTTGAGTTGCCACGCTATTCTATTGCAGAAGAAAATGCTGTTACTTTGCCAGTGATGGATAAAAAGGGCGTTTTAGCACGCTAGCTATTTCCGACCCAAATAAATGGAATTTAGATAAGCTCGCCGCTTTTTATTTTATTGGGTCTGTCTCACCGTTGCACTGCGGTTTTAATTTAACTTTTCAGTTAGACTTTTAAAAATCTTTTTTGGATCTTTCTTGTCATACAGAATGTCGTAAATCGCATTGATTATGGGCGTTTTTGCTTTCTTCTTACCTTTGGTCTTATTCAATGTATAGGCACTTTTTGTTGCATAATAACCTTCTGCAACCATGCTCATCTCCATCATCGCGCTTTTTACGGTGTACCCTTTTCCTATCATATTACCGAACATCCTATTTCGGCTAAAAACCGAGTATCCTGTGACCAATAAATCTCCTAGATAGGCAGAGTCATTAATGTCACGTTTCATTTTATGTGCTTTCTTTACATAGCGCTTCATTTCTCTAATGGCGTTGCTCATTAACACCGCCTGAAAATTATCTCCATACCCCAATCCGTGCGCGATCCCAGCAGAAATGGCATAAATGTTTTTAAGCATCGCGGCATACTCTGTTCCCATTACATCATCGCTGGTGGTACATTTTATGTAATTACAACTTAAATGTTTTGCCAGAAGTTTTGCTTTGTCTTCATCTGCACAAGCAATAGTTAAATATGACAATCGCTCTAATGCCACTTCTTCTGCGTGACAAGGGCCTGAAATAACCCCAATATCATGAAAAGGAACCCCTAGATGGGTGTTAAAATGATCTCCTACGATAAGGCTTGTTTCAGGTACAATACCTTTTATTGCAGAAAATATAATCTTATGCTCCAATGAAACCGTTAAAGCCGCTAACTCACTGTATATAAAAGCAGAAGGCACTACAAATATGAGAACATCTGCATAGTCCACAAGCTCATTTATGTCGTTGCTCAGTTTTAACTGTGCTGGCTTAAACTCAACCGCACTCAGGTAATTTGGGTTGTGTTGTTCTTTTTTAATATGTTCTATAGCGCTTGCGTTGCGCATATACCAGCCTACTTCTTCCAGGTTTTCACAGAGCATTTTTACTATAGCCGTAGCCCAACTACCACCACCTATTACTGCAAACTTTGGGTTTTCTTTCATTTAATTTAGCTTAGTCAATTTTCAAAAGTAAGCGATAACAGTCATTTGTTCGCAATGATTGACAAGTGTTTAATTTTTGCAGCCAATAAAAAGTGTTTTTTCTGAAATTTTAACGCTAAATAAAGGACCTAGAACTTTTCAGAAACAATAAATCACTTGCTTCCTTATCATTTAAACATCCACACACATAGAAGCAACTATTTGATCTATAAGTCTTTAAGAGTTTGGCATAGTTTGTGGAATTTCCATAGTAGAAATTTTAAATACAGGAATTATGAAATGGATATCAAAACATCGAAACGAATTGAAGAATGTGAATTTAGTCAATCAATCTTCTTATTTAATAAAAAATTATCTACGTATTAAAACGACCAAACTATTTTTTGGCTTAGCACTGGTAGCAACCTTATTTACTTCTTGTTATACAGAGGTAATCGTAGCAGACAATCACGTAGATCCAATTCCTGCAATCACATTAGCAGAATTGGTAGGGTCTTATGAATTGTGGTACGTAGATATAGAACGCACCACAGGTAATGGAAATATCCCATTCTTGCAGAAAGCATTTACTGTTTCATTTAGAAATGGAAAAATATTTGCTAACAATAACCTAGTAGGTTTTGGGAGTCAAGGAAACGGTTTTGGGATAGACGTTGGGTATTATGACACCTATGGTAACACGCTCGAGGTAGATCACGATATAGATGGATTCTATTCTTTTAAAGTGACTCAGTTAAATGATTTTGAGATTGAGCTATTTTTTCCACAACAGAACATAAGTTATGTGCTAGAGGGATATCAAAGAAACACCTTTGATTATGATACCGTATTCTATAGAAACATCCATTATTTCTTACAGGAATATGATGCTTGGGAAAAAACGCTTACCAGTGAGTATGGTAACTTAAATGAATTTGACTACGAAAACTACCTAGCCTTTATACCTGGTGGTGGCGATGGTAACTTTCAAAGTTCGCAAGACCAAAATGGAATACACCCATATGATCTTTACTGGGATTACACAGGAATCTACAATGTAGATGATGTGTCAGGGACAGAGCGTTTAAAATATTTAACATTGGATTATGATTATCTAGGCAATGAATATTTTGAACTAAGCGTTGTCAATGATCAGACGATTGAACTTTTTCATAGCGATTCTGGAACCCTGTATGAGTTTACTGGTCGTGGATACATCCAATACAGAACGGCAAGTGAAGGAAAGCTTAGAAAAACAAAGAAAGACATCGCAAAAACGATGAAGAAGATTAGTCAATTCTAATCGAATATTATTCTAAACTTGAAATAGTATATAAAGCCTTTTTTGGTTGGTTAGAAACCGTCTTGACACTAAATTGTGTTGAGGCGGTTTCGCTTTATTTATAGAAATTCATTTCGTCTAGATACTCCCAAACGTTTTGCGGGAGCATAGGCCGTATGTTCTTACCTTCTTTTATACCTTTTCTAATAAATGTAGATGACAACTCCATAATGGGCGCTGCTACTTTAAAAATCTTAGCATGGCCATCAAATCGAGTTTCTATTTTACCTTCTGAAATTCTAGGATACACATATAAGTGATACCGATCTAAAATCACCTCATAGTTTTTCCATTTATGGAGGCTTTTTAAATTGTCTTCTCCCATTATAAGACAAAAATCATCTTCAGGATATTTCTCCTCCAAAACAGCAAGTGTATTTACCGTGTAGTTAGGCTGCTCTAAATCAAATTCTATTCTGCTTGACTTTATTTTAGGGTAGTCTTCAAGTGCGATATCAACCATCGCAATACGGTGGTGATTATCTAATAGGCTGCTTTTCTTCTTAAGTGGATTATGTGGAGTAACCACCATCCAGATTTCATCAAGATCACTATACTCAGCCATGTGGTTTGCTATGGTGAGATGGCCTATGTGAATAGGGTTAAAAGTACCGAAGTAAAGTCCTATTTTCATTTTTAATACTATTCTTCTTTTGTTACGTCGCTCTTGTCCATTTTGACATCTTCAAAAATGGGTTTTGAGATATGGCTTAGCACTAGATTTTCTGCCTCTACTAGGGCTTCTTCAAGATTGTCATTTAATATGATATGGTCAAACCTTGGAGCAGTCGCCATTTCAACAGATGCCTTTGCAATGCGCATGTTTATTTTTTCATCACTTTCTGTCTTACGCTTTTTTAAGCGAATTTTTAGCTCTTCTACACTAGGAGGTTTTACAAAAACAGCCAATGTGCGTTCCGGAAATTTTCGTTTTATGCGCAACCCTCCTACCACATCAATATCAAAAATGACATTCTTACCCATTGCCCAGATACGTTCTATTTCACTATTAAGCGTTCCATAAAAATTATCTCGATATACTTCTTCCCATTCTAAGAAGTCGTCATCTTTCATTTGTTTTTTGAAATCATTAAGGCTTAAAAAGTAGTAATCTTTTCCATGGATTTCTTCGCCACGAGGCTCTCTCGATGTGGCAGAAACTGAAAACTCAAGATTCAACTCTAATTTCCCTAAAAGATGCCTTACAATCGTAGTTTTCCCACTACCAGACGGTGCAGAAAATACGATGAGTCTTCCTCCTTTTTTTTGATTCATGCTTTTTTATTATTTGATCAGTTTGAACTGACACATCTAAAATAGAGGTGTAATGTTTCTCTAGGACAAGCTCAGTGCGACAGAATTAACTATCGTCGTTTTTATCTTTAAAGTACGTTCAACGCTTGTTCCTTAATTTTCTCGAGCTCATCTTTCATCTGTACGACTAGCTGTTGCATAGGCGCAAAGTTAGATTTGCTTCCTATAGTATTGATTTCACGACCTATTTCTTGTGTAATAAAACCAAGTTTTTTACCATTACTATCGTCGCTATTAATCGCTTCTCTAAAGTAGTTTAAGTGATTCTGAAGGCGTACTTTTTCTTCCGTGATGTCGTATTTCTCTAGGTAATAAATGAGCTCTTGTTCGAAGCGATTTTCATCTACTTTCTCTTTAAGTTCATTTACTGCTGTGCGTAATCTTTCTTTTACAATATCTATGCGCTGTGAGTCTATATCAAGTACTTCTTCTAGTCTTGCCTCGATAATAGCTACGCGAGCTAAAAAGTCTGCTCGAAGCACCGCACCTTCATCACTTCTATAAATGTTAATCTCTTTGAGTGCATCTTTTACCGCCTTTAATATTTCAGCAAACTCATTCTCATCTATCTCTTCTCGGGTCGTTTTTAAAGCATCTGGCATTTTTATGGCCATCTTTAAAAGCTCTGCCTGGTCAGTATCCACTATGTTAGTAAGCTGCTTCATATATTGCTTGACCACCACTTTATTAATCTGAGAAGTAGTCTCTTCACCTGTCATCTCTACATATAGGCTAAAATCTACTTTCCCTCGGGTAAGTGAACTAGCCAGCATTTTTCGCATCACTAATTCCTTTTCTCTATAAGAAGAAGGGACTCTTGCGTTGATGTCTAGACTTTTACTATTGAGCGATTTTATTTCGACCGTAATTTTTTTTGAAGCTAATTGAATTACGTTCTTTCCGTAACCCGTCATTGATTGAATCATGTTGTATTGATACGAGGTCATCCCTCATTAATAGGATGCAAAGGTACACAAATCCTAAGGGTAGATTATTTCAGAAAAAATATTTCTTATTCTACCGCGTCTGTTAAAAACTCAATCACACGTCGTTCACTGTAATAGACATTATTCGACTCGTGAAAACCTACGTGACCTCCATGTCGCGGTACTTCCAGATACACATTCTCTAGATTTTTAATTAACCCAAATGGATAGCTTTCTGGGCATAAAAAGCTGTCATTCTCTGCGTTTAAAATAAGCACTGGCACTTTAATGTTTTCTAACACATAAATAGAACTGCTTTTTTCATAATAATCAAACGCATCTTTAAACCCATGTGCTTTTGCCGTGTAGAGATTATCAAAATCTAATAGCGAACCTATTTTCTTTAGCTCTTCAGTGTTCATTGCTTCTGGAAAATTAGACATTTTACGTTTGTACTTTTTTCGTAAATCATTAATAAACGTTTTACTATACACAAAATTCTCCCACTTAATGAGCTGTTCAAGAGCCCCTCTTAAATGTAAAGGTGTAGAAATCGCCACGCCACTTTTTACTTGATGCGGCAATGCAGTACATTCACCCAAGTATTTTAAAAGCACGTTCCCGCCAAGGCTATACCCAACTATCGAAATCTCATCGTAGGAATACCTTGCTATAATATGCTCAATAAATTCGGCAAGATCCTCTGTTCGTCCGCTATTATAAGAAAGGTATAGACGGTTGTCCTCGCCGCTACAGCCACGATGGTTAATAGCAGCCACATCCCAACCATTCTTGTTAAGATGCTGCCCCTGCCCTTTTATATAACCGCGTTGCGCATTTCCTTCAAGACCGTGCAAAAGAATGACAACTTTGTGAGATGCTTTTACTTCTGAAATGTGATAACTCCAGTCTACATCTATAAAATCACTATCGGTAAGCTCGAGTCGTTTGCGTGTTTGCTTTAACCTTAGTGTCGGTCGCAACTTTGCCGAGTAAATTGTAGAAAAGTGACCACTTTTAAAAAGTCCTTTGGCTTGGTATGTAGAGTTGATGATTGGCACATGGCAAAAGTAACAAGAAAATTAACTTTAGGAAATTTAAGATTATTTAGATACCAATCGGTATCTTTGTGAATGCGAAACGCTGTTTCTACAAAAGAATTAATCATAAAAGAAAGTGCTAACCTCTTTAATAAGCAAGGGTATAAAGCGACGTCTATTAGTGATATTACAAAAGCGACTGGGTTGACAAAAGGGGCTATTTATAGACATTTTGAAAATAAAAGCGATCTAGAGCAACAAGCCTTGCGCAGCTTAGCCAAACTAATGTTTACAGAACTGGGAGCACAAATAATGAAGGCGAATACTTTTCAAGATAAAATGGACGCCACATTTGCTTTTTTTGAGAGGTATATGGAGACACCACTCTATGAAGGAGGATGCCCATTATTAAACGCAGCAACAGAAGTAGATGACACAAATGTAGTGCTAAGACAACAGACCTTTTATATACTTGCTCAGTTTAAAGCGTCTGTTCAGAAAATTATAGAAAATGGAATCAAGAACAATCAAGTAAGCTCAATAACGGATGCCCCTTTTTATGCCACTATTTTTATCGCTACCCTAGAAGGAGGTATTATGATGAGCAGACTAGAACGTACGCCAGATGCTATCTTAAAAACAGTAGCACATTTAAGAAACGTTGTAAAAGAAATTTCAAACTAAAAAAAATTAAATCATTTGATACCGATTGGTATCCTAAATATTAATAATGAAAAATCTAATTTTAAAATCTGTTGGGGCCTTTATAAACATCACGGCCTTTTTATTCCCTAAATGGAATACAAACAATTCTTTTAGAATACTTAGCAAAGTTCAACGTGCAGGTATTTCAGAAAAAGGAAAAGAATTTCTTGCGAAAGCGGCGCAAACCCAATTTGAGTCTGAAGGCCAGTCCTCTGTTCTTTATACATGGGGAAACGGACCTAAAAAAGTGCTCTTTCTTCACGGGTGGATGAGTAATAGTCAACGCTGGCTGCCATATTATGAAAAGCTTGATTTAAAACAATGTACTATGTATGCCCTCGATGCTCCGGGACACGGGATGTCTAAGACAAATTTGCTTAACTTAGAGATGTATCGTCAAGCAATCAGTCTAGCAATTAATAAAATAGGTGCTATCGATACCGTTGTTTGTCACTCATTTAGCAACACTGCGCTAACCTATACGTATCTTGTAAACCCTGAGGTAAACATTAAAAAGATTGTAGTAATGGGATCCCCTTCTGGAATGGATGCTATATTTACTTACTTTAAAGAAATGCTTGGACTATCAAAAAGCGCACTCCATATACTAGACAGAAAAGTCAATGAAATACTAATAATACCACATCAGGAGATCTTAGTTAAAAATTTATTAAATCAAGCACCACAACAAAAATTAGTCATCCACGACAGGGGCGATCGCATTACTCCTTTTGCTCCTTTAAAAGCTGTGATAGAAGAGAACCCTAATTTACAAACCTTAATTACCACTGGCTTAAAACACGACCTAAAAAGCAATGAGGTGTATGATAAGGTGATCTCGTATATTGGTAAAAGTAATGACAATTCGATATCAAAAAAGTCTTGTAAAAAATCAGTCGCCTATACTACGCTAAACACTTAGCTTTGTTTTTTACAAAACCCAAAGCTCAATTTTATCACCTTAAGACGATTATAAAACCTGATTTAAAAATCCAAAACCCTTATGTACCTAAAAGAATTCGAAGTAAGATGGAACGACATCGATGCCAACAGACACTTGGCTAATAGTGCTTATATTAATTATATGAGTCATACTCGATTGAGCTTTATGCTAGAGAACGGTTTTGGACAAGCAAAAATGGTTGAACACAACATAGGTCCCGTTGTCTTTTATGAGCATATGTTTTATTTTAAAGAGGTTTTTCCTGGAAACCCACTTCGTGTAAGTCTGCAATTAAGAGGGTTGAGCGAAGACGGCAGGTACTTCTCATTTCAGCATAACTTTTATGACCATAAAGGTCGTAATGTTGCACGCTGCGAAATGATGGGGGGATGGATAGACTTGTCTAAAAGGGGCTTAAGGGGGTTGCCAGAAGAACTTTACAACAACCTCAATAAGCTAGATAGAACAGATGACTTTTACGTGATTACAAAAGAGCATACGAGGAGGCATGGGGAGGTTCCGCAACACCTAGATGCTGATCAGTACTAGTGACTAGTTTCATTATTATGTAAAGCAATTAACTTTTCTGAAGCGCTTGCTAAAATATCGTCCTTAAGACTCATCTGCCAACACCTTAACTTTCTTCTTTCGCGTGGCAAGATAGACGCCAGTAAAAATGAGTGAAGCCGCAATTACACGGAGCGTCGTCAATTGATCTGATCCCGTAATTATCGCAAACAATGCGGCAATCAAGGGTTGTAAATACATAAAAACACCTATCACGGCAGGACTCAATTGCTTGAGCGCATAAATATTAAAAAGGTAAGTCAAGACCGTCGTTCCGATGACCACAAACCCTAGTTTCCATATTTCGTCAAACCCAAGAGTTGCCCATTCTACTGCCGCAAATTGTGACGATCCAATGGGGATATTTATGAGAAATGCAATGAGAAATAAAAATTTCATCAAGGTAATCGAGCTGTATTTTTCGACTAACTTTTTTACAAATATTAAATAAAGTGCATAAGAAGTTGCGTTCACTATAAACAGTAAATTTCCTAGCGGTATATTAGGCGCGTTTGCTTGGGTCTTCACTCCAAATAATATGAGCAATAACGCTCCTCCAAGACCTAGTGTGATGCCTATTCCTTTTAGTAGCGTGATGCGTTCACTTAAGATTAATGCAGACAAAATGAGTAGCAATACTGGAGATAGCGTAATGACAACGCTACTGTTTATAGGTGTAGATAGCTCTAGTCCCTTAAAAAACATATTCATGTTAATTACCATCCCAAAAATGGCACAAAGCACGAGGCGTCCCCAATCTTCAAATGCTATTTTCTCCCGCTGATAAAACAAACTAATAATCCAAAAAATAATCGCAGCCCCTGAGACCCGGAGTAAAATAAAACCGTAAGGCCCTATTACATCTGGCATTAAGCCCTTAGCAATGGTATGGTTTACGCCATATATAAAACTAGCAGAAAAGGCAGCGATGATGGCTAGGATTCTTGGGCTCACGAGTTGGGTTTTTATTTTCTAGTTTATGGTTTGTTGTTCATTCAATTTCCTTGAATACTTGCATTAGCAGCGGCTACACTTTTTTTACTGTTACCAATAAATATTTCGTTCTTATTGATAATTACGGGGCGTTTTAAAAAAGTATAATGCTCTAGGATAAACCTTTTGTAATCTTCTTCTGTGAGTTGTTCGTTCTTTAAATCGCGTTCTTTATAAAGGATTGCCCGTTTACTAAAAAGCGCTTCATAACTTCCAGATAGTTTGTGCATTTGCTCTATTTGCTTGACAGTGATTTCCTGGTCTTTAATTCCCTGTAGCTCAAAGCTTAATGGTAAATCAATCTCTTTTAGTATTCTTTTACAGGTGTCACACGTTTTAAGATAATATACTTTTTGCATGGAAGGTGGTTCTAATTTTCGAAAATATTATGCGGCATAAAGGTACTCTTGTTTCTTGCTATTCTTTCAAAGAGTACTTCAAAAATGGAGCAACATCCTCAATAGACAACTCAATGTCTATAGCGCCATCTGCATAGCTGGCAATATCATATTGATTATAATGAATATCCATCTTTCCTTTTTCAAAACCTATATTGTCTGACAAATTAAAGGAGTCACTCTCAAACCAAAAAATAGCGGCGTTTAGATTCTCTGTTTCATTTAGTTCGTAGTCTTTCCTTAATTGTTGTTCTGCTAGTTTAGCGAGTCCTTTTTTATCTTGTATGAGTTGGTCGTTCGTTATAATCTCGCCGGTTTCTATGTCAAAATTGATGTAGGTCAAACTACCGTTTCCGTGAGCGCCACCTGCATACGTATATTGGTTTAAAGCAACCGTAGCTAATTCTTGACTTCGGAAGGTTTCAGAAACCGTAATATCTGCTTCAAACTCATTAATGTCTGGAAACTCGCTAGTATCTCTCCAATAGTCCTTAATAAATTGTGCTATCGCTTCTTGAGAAGTAGTCGCAGTAGGTTGAGATTCTGGATCTCCTAGGTATAATGATGCGATCACAAACAGACGTATCTTTTCATTAATAGAAGAGATCACTTGTGGCTCGCCGTTATATGTAATATAAGCAACGGTCACTTGAGGACACGGCTTGTCCTTACACGCTGCTATCGCATTTTGGTCAAGTGTTTGCTTTTTTATAAGTAAAGGAGCATCACTGCAACTCGCCAACACTATTAAAACTATAATAAATGGAACTATCTTGTTGATCATCGCACAAAATTACGACAGTTTTTTTAATAAATGAACGGTTTGACCCAGAGCCTGTCCCGGGGATTTTCGGTAACTGCCTGCTTTTCTAACTTCAAGAAACAAGATCTTATTAATTATTTTTGAGATTCATCCTGTTCATTATATCTTTGAATATTACTTTACGCATTCTTTAGTCGTGATTAACTATAACAGTACTCGTCTTAAATTTGATAAAATGAAATTCAACACTAAAACAATACACGGAGGTCAGCACGATGTAGATCCAGCATATGGCGCTGTAATGCCGCCTATCTATCAAACAAGCACCTACTCACAAACAACGCCAGGAGGCCATAAAGGATTTCAATATTCTAGAAGTGGAAACCCAACGCGTTCCGCATTAGAGCGTAATTTGGCGAGTATCGAGAATGGCGAATTTGGCCTTGCATTTGGGAGTGGTCTCGCCGCTATTGACGCGGTCATTAAACTTTTAAAATCTGGGGATGAGGTAATCTCAACAAACAACCTATATGGTGGCAGTTATCGCTTATTCACGCAAGTATATGAAGATTTTGGGATTACGTTTCACTTTATCGGAATGGAGCATGCCGCTAACATTGAGAACTTTATAAACAAAAGCACAAAACTCATCTGGGTAGAAACACCTACGAACCCAATGATGAATATCATTGACATTAAAGCCTGCGCTGCCATTGCTACAAAACACGATATCTTACTGGCAGTAGATAATACGTTTGCAACTCCCTATTTACAAACTCCATTAGATCTAGGCGCAGACATTGTAATGCATTCTGCCACTAAATATCTAGGCGGACACAGTGACGTCGTGTTGGGCGCACTAGTTGTTAAAGACAAAAAACTCGCAGATAGATTGCATGCTATACAAAACGCAAGTGGCGCCATTTGTGGACCACAAGATTCATTTTTAGTTTTAAGAGGGATCAAAACCTTGCATCTACGTATGCAGCGTCACTGTGAAAACGGAAAAGCCGTTGCACACTATTTACTCAGCAACCCAAAAATTGAAAAAGTGTACTGGCCAGGTTTTGAAGACCATCCTAATCACATAGTGGCAAAAGAGCAGATGCGGGATTTTGGAGGAATGATTTCATTTACCACAAAAGGCAACAATTATGATGAAGCCATTAAAATTGTTGAAAACCTCAAGATATTTACCTTAGCAGAATCTCTGGGCGGTGTAGAAAGTTTGGCAGGACATCCTGCTTCTATGACGCACTGGAGCATCCCCAAAGAAGAACGAGAGAGAACAGGAATCGTTGATAGCTTAATTAGACTTTCTGTAGGAGTTGAAGATATAGATGATTTAATTGAAGACCTAGAACAAGCGATAGGATAGCTTCGGTGCAATTTTAAATAAACAAATACTGCGGAAACTTTCAAGATTGAAAGTTTCCGCAGTATTTGTTTATTTAAAATTTAGCTAGACCACTAACAAGCTGAGCAATCATAATAAGTTTGCAGAGCGCAGCCGAGGCACTAATCTAAGTAATAGATATACCCAAAATTAATCCAGTAAATCCAATCATTTGCTTTATTCTCTGGCACTGGAACTGAGCCGTTGTTTGCAAGAGATGGGTTTAATCCATCCACCCAGTTTGAGAAATAATACTGCAACCTGGTATCCAGCATTAAATCGCTTAAGTCGGTTAATTTGTAACGGACTCCTACACTAGTCACAACGGACCAAGTAGAATCTCCTTCTTGTTGAAAAGCATTTAAATATTTTGTCGGTGTTGTAATAGTAGAGTTTAATTCTCCAAGCTCACTGTACACTTCTGGATCGTAACTAACAAAGTGAACTCCCGCACTCACAAATGGCGCAAAACTTCCTATTGTTGCCGCAAAATCTCTAATACTTAATGGAAAATACTCTAGCTGTGTTCCTATATCAAAAACAGTGGTAGAGCCCTTCATAGCTCTTAATTGGTTTGCAATGACAGATGTTTTACTTGGGTCTACATATTCACCTATGTGCTCAAACTGAGTTTTATGATAATCAATCTCGTTACGCACTTTAAAGTGATCATTAAAGTACTTGTCACGCGTATAACAATTACAATCTGCTCTGTATGAAAAGTTTAAATAATGAATGAGCCCAACACCTATGGTACTATTCCCTATGTTAGTGTCAAAGTCATTACGTTGACCGTAGTCACCATAAAAGGCAATAGGCCCAGAGATAACTCCGACCTCATGAGAAAATCCTAACTGACTGAAAGCATCCTGTTTAGAGAAGATAAAAAACAAACATACCACTAGCAATAAACGGGTTTGCATAATAAAATAGGTTAATAATTGGGTTGAACAAATATATAAAAACTAATCAAATGGTGAAATTTAAGATTCATATTTACCTAATTAATAAAAATTTAGCATCCATTATTGGTAGATATCATATCTTTGTTAACGAAAAATTGAGACTTAAAAAAGCAGATTATTAATTGCCTCTACCTTAATATAGGTAAATTTATAGTATTCTGAAATATCACAGCCTCAATTTCTTTATTCAACAATTAAACATGTATAACGGAAAAATATTCCGCTTATTTAATAATTAACTAGTAAGATGAAACAAAGCATCAAAGATTTTATTGCTTACGTAGAAAAAAGCAATCCTAACGAACCTGAATTTTTGCAAGCAGTAACTGAGGTTGCAGAAACCGTAATTCCTTTTATTGAGGAGAACGAATTGTATCAAGGCAAAATGTTATTAGAGCGCATGGTAGAGCCAGAGCGCACTATTATATTTAGAGTCCCTTGGACAGATAACAATGGAGACATACAAGTAAATCGTGGTTACAGAGTAGAATTTAACTCTGCAATTGGACCTTATAAAGGGGGACTTCGTTTTCACCCTTCGGTAAATTTAAGTATCCTTAAGTTTTTAGGTTTTGAACAAACCTTTAAAAACAGCTTAACAACATTACCTATGGGTGGTGGTAAAGGTGGGGCTGACTTTAACCCAAAGGGAAAGACAGACAATGAAGTGATGCGTTTTTGCCAGAGTTTTATGACAGAGCTTTATCGTCATATAGGGCCTGATACAGATGTCCCTGCTGGTGACATAGGCGTAGGGGGTCGTGAAATTGGTTACATGTTTGGCCAATACAAGCGTATTAGCAATGAGTTTACAGGAGTACTTACAGGTAAAGGCCGTTCTTATGGAGGATCATTAATCCGTCCAGAAGCAACAGGTTACGGTAACGTATATTTCGCAAAAAATATGCTAGAGACACAAGGCGAAAGCTTTAAAGGAAAAACTGTTGTGATTTCTGGATCTGGTAACGTTGCTCAATATGCAGCAGAAAAAGCTATGGAGTTTGGTGGTAAAGTAATTACTATGTCAGATTCTGGAGGTTATATTTATGATAATGAAGGAATCAGTGCTGAGAAATTAGCTTTTATTATGGAGCTTAAGAATGTGAAAAGAGGGCGTATTTCAGAATATGTAGACAAGTACGCTTCTGCAACCTATAACGAAGGTAAAAGACCTTGGGGTGAAAAATGTGATATCGCATTGCCTTGTGCTACTCAAAACGAATTGAACGCAGAGGAAGCAAAAACATTAGTTGATAATGGATGTATGTGTGTGAGCGAAGGAGCAAACATGCCTACTACGCCAGATGCAATTGAGGTCTTTACAAAGGCAAAAATCTTATTTGCACCAGGAAAAGCCTCTAATGCAGGTGGTGTTGCAACTTCTGGATTAGAAATGTCTCAAAACTCTTTACGTCTTAGCTGGTCTGCAAAAGAGGTGGATGAGAAGTTACACGGCATTATGAATGACATCCACGCAGCTTGCGTACAGTACGGTAAAGATGGCGATGGTTATGTAGATTACGTAAAAGGAGCTAACGTTGCTGGATTTGTAAAAGTAGCAGATGCAATGATGGCACAAGGAGTTGTATAATTCTCTTGTGAAGAATAATTATAAAAAGGCTATCATTTTTGATGGCCTTTTTTCATGTAAATTCGCAATATATTTGCCTTTAGCGTGTTATTAAAGCGTAGAAATTTACCATTTATGAAAAAGCTATCATTCAGCTTATTGTTCTTTATTTCCTTTGCTCTAACGGCTCAAAATTTTGAGAACAGTTGGACGGGGCATTTCTCGTACGTAAGCATCAATAGCATTACACAAGGGAACGATAAGGTTTTTTGTGCCGCAGATAATTCTGCTTTTTCGTATGACTTATCTACACTTCAATTAGAAACCATATCTACCGTCCAAGGGCTCTCAGGAGAAAATATCTCAACTTCCTATTACAGCGAAGCGCAAGATCTTTTTGTGATTGGTTATGAAAACGGCTTGATTGAGATTGTAATAGATGGAGATGAAGACGTGTTAACTATTGTAGATATACTAGATAAGCAGACCATTCCGCCAGACCGTAAAAGGATTAATCACTTTAACGAGCATGACGGAATATTATACATATCTGCAGGCTTTGGTATTTCAGAATACAACCTTGAAACCCTTGAGTTTGGCGAATCTTTTATAATAGGAGATGCTGGGACCTACTTAAACATCGCTCAGACTGCTATTGATCCTCCTTTTATTTATGCAGCTTCCCCTGAAGGCGGTATTCGCAGGGCAAACTTTAACAACAGCAACATCATCAACTTTGAAGAATGGAGCACCTTAGCTGGTGGAAATTTTAAAGGCGTCCAGAACCTTAGTAATCAAATCTATTGCCTACAAGGAAGTAATACCGTCTTACGGTTTCAAAACGGTGTAGGTTTTTCTCCTGTCGCTTCCTATTCGCAGCAAGTCATAGATTTTAATGCATATGAAGATTTACTCACGATTACATTCGCTAATAGAATAGAAGCCTTTTCTGAAGATTTCATACTCGAAGCCGAACTAGCAAGCGTCCCAGATTTCAATTACACCTTACACTCAGGACTCGCCTTTGATGAAAAATTTTACTTGGGAACCCAAGAGTTTGGACTCCTTGAGGTGCCATTTAATAGCAATCAAGCCACACAATATTTACCAGACGGCCCTATCCTAAACACTCCTTTTGCTTTGGCTTCTTCGCCTGGACAATTGTGGGTAAATTTTGGAGAGGTCGATGTAAATTTTAATCCATTCCCTTTATCAAGAAGAGGCATAAGTAATCTCAGAGAAGGAAGCTGGACCAATCTCCCTTATTCTGAAATTTTTGACGCGAATGATCTTGTGAATATCTCTATAAACCCAGAAGATGCAAATGAAGTTTATATGACTTCTTTTAATAAAGGCTTACTTAAAATAGAAGATCAAGAAGCAGTTGTCTTGTACGATGATTCTAATAGTCCTTTAGAGTCTTTCAGGGAAGACGCGCTGGATATTCGTTTATATGGCTCAGATTTTGACCGTGAAGGCAATCTCTGGTTTGTTCAGTCTCGTATTGAAGATGGACTCATCAGGCTTTCTCCGAGCGGAAGTTTTACAAAATTTGACATCACCGATGTCATCGCACAACCAGGACTTGCCCTAAGCGAACTCGCGATAAGTCGCGAAGGAACCGTGTTTTTTGCAGATACAGAAAGTGGCTTGGTAGGCTACCGCCCTAACGGCGCAGACTTTAACATCATTAGCGATGTAGAAGGAAATGGCAATCTCCCCTCAAACGACATTCGCGCGCTTGCTTTTGATGCCAATAATAGATTATGGATAGGAACACTGGAAGGTCTCCGTGTGCTTTTCAATGTAAGCGGATTCTTTGACGCAGACGCAGACGTAGAAGCACAAGCTATTATAATAAGGGATGATGAAGCAGATGTAGGACAAGAGTTATTAGAAAGCCAGACCATCACAGACATAGAGGTTGACGGCTCAAATAATAAATGGATTGCAACCACCACAGGCGTATTCTATCTGTCCCCTAATGGTCAAGAAACTTTATTAAATTTCACAAAAGATAATTCCCCTCTTCCTTCCAACAACGTGCAAGACATTGCTATAGACGACTTCTCAGGCACTGTCTATTTTGCAACAGTTAATGGGCTCGTTGCTTTTAATGGGACCTCCACAGCGCCGCGAGATGATCTAGAATCAGTATATGCATATCCTAATCCCGTGCGTCCCGGTTTTCAAGGCAACGTTACTATCGATGGTTTGATGGCAAATGCTAATGTAAAAATCACTGACATTGAAGGAAACCTCGTCTACGAAGAAAACTCTCGTGGCGGAAGTATCCAGTGGGACACAACAGCTTTTGGACGTTATAAAGTACGCTCTGGAGTATATCTTGCCATCATTACGAGTGATGACCAACTCAACACCGTCGTTTCAAAAATTATGATCGTGCGCTAATGGTCCACACCACAAATGCTATCGTTATTGGTGCCCGAAAATATGGCGAAGCAGACCTCATCGCGACGTGTTTTACTGAGTCTGAAGGGATAAAGACGTACATGCTTCGTGGCATTCTTAAATCTAAAAAAGGAAAAATCCGCGCCTCTCATTTTCAGTTGTTGACACAGTTAGAGATTGAAGCAACCCATAAAAACAAAGGCACCCTAGAATACCTCAAAGACGCAAAAATCGCAGTCCCTTATCAAACCCTTCACACAGACGTTATAAAAAGTTGTCTGGTGATGTTTCTTTCTGAAATTTTAACGTCGACTATTCGTGAAGAAGAAAAGAACGAAGGCTTATATCAGTTTCTTTCTGGCAGCCTAGAATTGCTAGATCACGCAGATGACTTTGCAAACTTTCACATCTTCTTTATGTTGCAATTATCTATGCATTTAGGCTTTTATCCTGATGACACGAGCGTAGACCTCCCCTATTTCAACCTACTAGAAGGCTTGTTCCAAGACGAGGTCACAAACATATATTGTGAAAAAGGCGGCTATATAGAAGCCTTAAAAGGGTTTTTCGGCATAAATTTTGATGCAGCAATGGGAATCAAACTAACCAAACTCCAGCGATCTGGCGTACTCAATTTGCTATTGTTGTATTATCAGTTACATTTGCAGGGTTTTAAAAAACCGAAGTCTCTAGAGGTCCTTCAACAACTCTTTAACTAACAATGCGCTACCCTTTTCTACTTATATTCCCATTCCTTTTTTCACTCACAATTCAGGCCCAAAAAATTCAAGTTTTAGGCCAAGATGGGAAATTCCCTATCGATGGCGTTGCCGTTTTTAATAAAAACAAAAGCAAAAGTGGCATCACAGATTTTGATGGCTACGTAGACATCTCCCGTTTTTCTACTTCAGAAATGCTCACATTTCAACATATTTCTCACACAAATAAAACGGTGAAGAAATCAGATATTTTAGAGGCAAACAAAATCGTATATCTTGATACAGATGCAAGCGCATTAGACCAAGTGGTTTTATCTGTGTCAAAGTTTGGTCAAAACAAAAAAGACATCACCCAGTCTATTGTTTCAGTAAATAGTGAAGATATCACTTTTAGGAATCCACAGACCTCGGCAGATTTGCTTGAGTCAACGGGTCAAGTTTTTGTTCAAAAAAGTCAGTTAGGCGGAGGAAGCCCTTTAATTAGGGGTTTTTCTACAAATCGTTTATTGATTGCAGTAGACGGTGTTCGTTTTAACACGGCTATTTTTCGCGGTGGAAATGTGCAAAATGTCATCTCTATAGATCCGTTTGCCATAGCGCGCACCGAGGTTATTTTAGGACCAGGATCTGTAGTCTATGGTAGTGACGCAGTAGGTGGTGTGATGAACTTTTACACAAAGAAACCCGGTTTCTCTTTTGAAGACGGAATGTCTTTTGGTGGGGATGCAACCGTGAGATACGCAACGGCAAACAACGAAAAAACAGGGCACTTTGATTTTAACATTGGTCTTAAAGAATGGGCGTTTTTAACAAGCGTTACCTACAGTGATTTTGATGACTTAAGAATGGGAAAATACGGCCCAGATGAGTACTTACGCACGGAATATGTAGTGACAGAAAATGGTATAGATACTGCAGTAGCGAATGAAGACCCTTTAGTTCAAGTGCCTACCGGTTACAGCCAGATAAATATGATGCAGAAGATTAGGTATATGCACTCAGAAAAATGGGACTTTAATCTTGGCTTATTTTATACAACCACAAGCGATTATGCGCGTTACGATCGTCTTATCAGAAAGCGTAACGGAAATCTTCGGGCGGCAGCATGGTATTACGGTCCTCAAGAATGGTTTTCTGCAAATCTTCAGATAGCAAACACGCCAGCGCAATCTTCCTTCTACGATAAAAGTTTGATTACAGCGTCATTTCAGCAATTTAAAGAAAGTAGAAATGATCGTGATTTTCAAGAAACCATTTTATTTGAAACGGACGAAAAAGTAAACGCCTACACCGCAGGTTGGGATTTAACTAAAAAACTAGGAAAAGGAAACCTCTATTACGGTCTTGAGTATGTCTACAATAAAGTAGGGAGCCAAGGGCTAACGACAGACAGCATGACTGATGTTTCTTCTCCAGATGCGTCTCGGTATCCAGATGGGTCTTCCTGGCAATCTGCAGCGGCATACACAAGCATCCAATATCCATTAGCAAAAGATCTTTCCTTTCAGGGAGGATTACGCTACAATCATATTTTAGTAGATGCTACATTTGACCTAAACTTGTTTGACCTTCCTTTTTCTGAAGCAAATATTAATACGGGAGCATTGACGGGAAGTGCCGGATTGGCTTGGCAAGCAACACCAATTTTAGGTTGGAAAGCAAACTTCTCCACCGCTTTTAGAGCGCCAAACATTGATGATGTAGGTAAGATTTTTGACAGTGAACCCGGAAGCGTTGTAGTCCCTAATCCAAACCTCAAACCAGAATATGCTAAGAACGGCGAGTTAGGGGTGACGCTTAATTTTGATGAATCAATAAAGTTTGACGTGACGTCTTATTATACGGTCTTAAATGATGCATTAGTGCGCCAGGATTATGAGCTAGACGGTGAAACAGAAATTTTATACCAAGGAGAATTAAGCAATGTGCAAGCGATCCAGAACGCAGCAAAAGCAGAAGTTTATGGTGTAGAAATAGGAGCAGAATTTACTTTTTCTGAAAGTTTAAAACTCATAAGCCATTATAACGTGACTGAAGGTTTTCAAGAAGATGAAGATGGAATAAGAGAAGCATTGCGTCACGTAGCGCCTCATTTTGGTAATACGCATTTTACATATAGTAAAGACAAATGGAAATTAGACGCCTCTGCAAATTATAACAGCAAGTTTGACTTTGAAGATCTAGCGCCGAGCCAGCAAAACAATGATTTTCTATACGCAAAAGACAGCGATGGCAATCCCTATTCACCTAGTTGGTATGCGCTTAACTTGAGCGGAGAATATGCATTTACAGATGCTTTAAAGCTGAATGCATCCTTACAGAATATCACAGACCAACGGTACCGCCCATACGCAAGTGGTATTGCCGCTGCTGGTAGAAATTTGATTTTAGCGGCTAGCTATTCGTTTTAATTAACAAATGTCGCTTAAATGAATTAATAGGTCTCCAATTTCAAACGAATCTTCGGGTTCAATCACCTGTGCATCCTATCCAGCATCTCAATGACCTCACTCTTTTTACGTACCGAAACAGGAACGCTTTGTTTATTCTTAAGCATTAAATAACCGCCATCAGTTTTTATAAACGCACTGATGTAATTTATGTTCACGAGATGACTTTGATGCACGCGTAAAAATTGATAACCACTCAGCATATCGCTAAAGTATTTCAGTGTTTTAGTTACAAAAATCTTCTTATCATTATTGATGTAAAAGATGGTGTTGTTGCTATCAGACTCGCAGCGTATAATGTCTACAAGGCTCACAATAATAATTTTATCTAAGGTGTGAAGCGAAATTTTATCAGGCTGAGATTCTGGAGCGGTTATGGTGTTTTTCAAGATAGTAAGACGTTCCTCTGTAGGTTTAATCTGCTGTTTCGCTCTACTGATAGCTAAGCTTAAATCTTCATCGCTGTAAGGCTTTAAAACGTAATCAATGGCTGCAAATTTAAAGGCGCGAATCGCATACTCGTCACTGGCCGTTACAAAGATTATTTTACTTTTTAGATTAGGAAAAATCTCAAGCACATCAAATCCAGTTCCATCAACGAGCATGATATCTAGAAACAAAATGTCTGGTTCTGTTTTGCGTAATATTTTTGCCGCTTCCACAACACTTTGTGCGGTTGCTACCACCTCGATATCCGCATGGTTTTTCTTTAGAGACGCTTGCAGTAATTGCAATGCATCTGGCATATCTTCAATAATAATCGCACTAAGCATATGTTATGTTTTTAATAAATTAAAAATCCGTCTCTAACGGAATCTTAAATGTAACCTCAGTCCCTAAAATCACTCCGTTTTCTTCTAATTGTTTTAATTCTAACGCTCCCTTTCCACCTAAAGATTCTATTCGTTCTTTCGTCACCTTTAGGGCAACAGACTGATGGCTGGTCGCCGTCTTATTTTTCTGTGACTCAAAAATTCCAGGACCATTATCTGTAACAGTGCAATACAAATTCTTTTCGTCTGACGTGAAATAAACCTTTAAAGTCCCTTTTCTTGATGAGCCGCCACCTTCTCCTTCCTGGTCATTAAGCGGAGCCGAAATACCGTGCTTAATAGCGTTCTCAACAAAAGGTTGTACCAACATAGGTGGAATCAAAATTTCTTCTGCAGCTACCTCGGATAGCACCTTTATCTCATATAAAAATGGCGTTCTTGCCATTAATTGTTCTACCTCTAAATACTTATGGAGTGTCTTAATTTCTTGGTCGAGACTTATAACATCTTTTCTGGAGTTATTCAAAATCTCCCGCAACATCATTGCAAAAGTATTGATGGTCGTTTCCATCTTTTGCGGGTTTGAAGACCCCATGGCCTTGATACCATTAAGCACATTAAAAATAAAATGCGGATTCATTTGTAATCGCAATGCTTTTTGTTCTAGCGACAGTAAATGATTTTGAAGTTTCAATTCCTCTTGCGTCTTTCTGTTTCGGTTTTTTAGGCGTCTAATATAGCCATACACGAGCAGTCCAATAATACTTATTGCCAGCGCTAATGAAAATATTTGAAACCACAACTGACGATACAAAGGTGTCTTTATAACAAACGGGAATGAGATTGCCTCACTTTCTACCCATCGATAATTTCTGGATTGCACTTTAAACATGTGCTTCCCAAAGTTCAATCCTACCAAATTCTGTGACGCTGTCTTTGTCCAAGGGCTCCACTCCTTATTATCTAATTGATATCGATAGTGTACGTCTTTTGGATGCATTAAATCTACGGTGCGATACGCAAATGATATTTGATCCTGCGACGGCTGTAATTCTAAAATACTATCTGTGATCCAAGTCGCTCTATTTGAATTAAATACAGAGATGAAATCCACCGAAACATCCTCAAAAGTTATTGCTGGTTTTTGCTCCTTCTTTTTCACCACCGCAGAAGTTTCATATTTAGTAAGACCATATAATGCGCCAAACCACAGGCTGCCATCTTCATCAATAGCACTTGCGTTTAAGCATGTTTCTATTCCTAAAAACCCATCGTTACGCCCAAAGTGAAAAACATCTATAAGCTCCCGATCATTCCCTAGTTCTATTTTATCTACCCCTCTTTCAGATCCTGCCCAGAGATTCCCTTTTGTGTCAAACAATAACTGATAACAGTTTTGTGATGTGAGTTCTTTGGCCCCGCTTAGCTTAGAAAATTGTGGATAGTCACTTAAAGAAGCTTTCCAGATTCCGTTGCCGGCTGTACCAAGAAAAAGGTTGCCTTTATAAAACTCAATACTATTAATTGCGACACCTGCTTCTAGCACATCGCCTAAGTGTGTGACTTGATCATTCTTTATAAACCCAAGATGACCATTTTGAGTACTGTACCAAAGTCGCCCTTCTTCATCCAGTTTGCTGTCTCTAATTAATAAATCTTCTATGCCAGTTTCAATGGCAAAATGGTCCGTTTTTAAATATTTATTCTGTGTGATATCATAGCTCATTTTTACAATTCCGGCGCTATAAGTGGCAACCCACAATGTGTTTCTAATGGGTACTAGTTGCCGAATCCAATCTGAAGGAAAACCGCTTTCTTCACTGTAAATGGTATGCTCAATTTTTGGAATTTGCAGCGTATCTATTCGCATTGTAACCATCGTGTCGCCCGTAAAAATAAGACTATCCTTGACGGTTTTACGATACTGCCATACTCCTTTCCCGTCAGAACCCGCTAGCACATTTCCGAAGTCATCATGAGCAATGGTTTTAATTTTTACATTGCTGAAATTTTCTGGGGTCCTTATTTGGTGAATCCCGAGGGAATCTAACTTAGAAATTCCAGATTCGCTCGTAGAAATATACAGATCCTTGTTTGCTGCTTGCACTGCATATACACGATTTCCTTGGAGCCCAGTGTCTTTGTCAAAATGCGTAAAGTCATTTTGAAAATACGTGTATAATCCTGCCCCGCTCGTTGCGATCCAGATACCACCATCACGATCTAAAAAGCTTTTGCGAATGTGGTTTACGACCAGCCCCTCTCGCTTGCTAATACTCCGTATGGGCTGAAAAGTCTCCGCATCAAGGACAGAAATACCATTTGTATCGGTACTTACCCACAACTGATTATTCACAATATTCAGGTTATTAATACGCGTGGGTGAATTTCTAATCACCTCTTCTAGATGTTCCTCTGCCGTGTAAATAACGACTATGCCCTGTGTGAACGTTGCTGCAAATAAGGTGTCGTTCCATTGCTGGAGCGCCATAAAATTTGAGGTGTCATAATTCTCAACGCTAATCGGGTTTGAAAGTGAGTCTATTCTAAACAAACCTTTGCTAGAGGCTACCCAGAAACGAGTTCCGTCAAAAGCGATATCGTTTATTATGGCGCTATCAAGCGTGGGGTGTATGGTATGATTCTCTAAAATCCCTGCCTCGGAAATGCGCTGAATTCCGGAAATGGTGCCTACATATGGCACTCCTTCATTGACAAAAACAGTGTTTGCTTGACGTCCTTTAAAGGAATAAATACTATCCCCATTTTTTATAGAAAGCCCTTTTTTTGTAGCAATCAGTAAACCTTCTCCAAATAGTTCAAGATCCTGAATATAATTTGAAGCCAGTCCATCTTTTTCTCTAAATATAACAAACTCATTACCGTCAAATCGTGCTAATCCTCCCCCTTGTGTAGCCAGCCATAAATACCCTGCAGTGTCTTGTATAATATCATACACTTGAGATTGCGGCAAACCGTCTTCCAGCGTGTAATTACGTAACTGGTTGTTCTGTGCCAGAAGATTCCCGAAACAAAAAAGAAGGAGTAAAAATAAGAGGTTGTTAATCTTCATTAGGACAAATATAACGATATGTGCTGGGAGTTATTTTTATACAATTGCTTTATAAATTTGTATATAATTTTTTATCCAAAATATTGAGAGTCGCGTAATTCCCCACATCTTCTAGATTCATTAAAGGTTCTAGCACACAGAGCGCCGTTGTTTTTCCTGAAATCTTAAGCACATTGTCTTTAACTCTCGCTGTCCATCGATATTTTTCTAGAGGAATTTTCATTTCAAAAAGAACTTTTGCCAAGGCTTGATCTTCTGCAACAAAATCCATAATAGCGTCCGGGGTTTCAAGGTTTGGTATTTCCGAAGCATTGGAGAATTCAACCTCCCAATGTACCGGAATATTAAAACGATAAGAATAGACTTCGCCTAAGGCAGGTTCTTCTCTGGCGGTTAAAGCTTCTTGCCAATTGATGGTTTTGCTTTGATTATTGGCAGCCATCTCTTGTGATAATGCCAAAGGTCCTTTTGATTGTGCCGTTGGGTAAAAAACGTAGTACGGTTTTGCTAAATAATGAGAGGCATACTTGCCGCCAAAAATGTTGAAATAAGGCGAAGCGATAATACTAGGATTTGCGTGTTCACTAAACACAAGTTTCAATTGAGAGAGTAGGGCTGTGTTTTCTCCTAGGCCACAAGAGTGAAATATGATTTTTGTTTCGTTTGTGATTCCATATTGGATAGGTAGTTGCTTTTTAGCAATGTAGTTTTGTAAAGATTTTGTTGTGAGTCGTTCGCCATCTTTTTCGGTTTTGAGTGACATCCCTCTCCAAGGATTGCTATGGCTTACAACATGAATTTCACTATAAAAATTTCCTCTTTGTTTTAGGTCTAGGTGGTTTAGTATTTGATCTAAAGAAGATAACCCTTCTATCACAAGATACCCTTGTTCTTTAAAATGTCGTGTTGCATTTGCATAGTAGGTGTTATCATCTTCCTCAAATCCTGCAATAAAAACAATTGGACTCAACACAGCCAAATCTGGAGCAGCTCCACATTCATAATCTTGAAATCTAAAACCTTCCTCCTCGTTTAAGGAAGAAAAACCAATTACCATTTCTTCAATAAGATCTTCGTATAGTGCTGCTTTTTCGCAAGCGATTAAAAGCACGAAGGAGGCAATGATTAATGTGATGGTGATTTTCATGAGTTTATTTTTTTGGGTTGAATACAGACTACTCAAACTGTTTACTATCTTATTTATAGTTCTTCATACAACATACCACTCGTACCATAACTATCGTCATTCCAGATAAAGGTGTCGTGCTGCTCCGCATCTAAAATGCTTTTTTCTAGCACCGTGATTTCAGAAGTTATGATTTGATTTGCTTGTCCAAAAACTTGGTTTGGGAACAGGTACACGATTTCTTTATTTGAGTCTCCACAGTCTTCATTAGTTAAAATAGGGAGCGCGATGTATCCGCCTTTTTCGGTTTCTAAAATATAATTAGAGACCACGTACGAGCAGTATTCTACATACTGCACAGCTACTTTGAGGACGCTTTTTACGCCGGACAACCCTGGGTTTTTAAGTTTGGTGATTTGTATATCGTGAATTAAGGCTGCATCTGCAACAGGAAACGAGGTTACTTCCTCTGGCGAATCTACATCTGTAGAAAGCGAAGCAGATTGTACTTCTTCTCCATCTTGCTGTAAGGTGCTTTTAAGCGACACAAAATATGCATCCGTGCTGTCAAATTGTTGCGCAGTCATCTGTGCGAATCCGGCTAAGACTATGGTGATCATTAGGGCTAACTTTTTCATAATACTTTGGTTTTAAATAACGTTTGTTGTTTTGTTATACCAAAGATATGAGGAGATGCTTCTGCGATTTTAGGTGTTTTAGTATTCGTTATGGATGAACTAGTAAACGTTTGTTTCTAAACATTAGACTGGTTCAATCTGACTGCTAATGATTCATAAATGTCATGCTGAGCTTGTCGAAGTACAACTATAGCCTTTACTATAATTTGTTAGCCAGTTGCCCTTCGACAAACTCAGGGTGACACTTTTAAAACAACAACAACAACAACAACAACCCCAAACAGTTTTTACACTATTTGGGGTTGAAGTAACAAACCAAAACACAAGTCATACATGTTATGAGCAGCTACATTCTGCTCGATTGTCTCGCACTAAGATGGTAAACTGCTTATTCGTTTTTATTGGTTCAATTTTTAAGCTGGTAAAGGCATTGCTTATTTCTTTATCAATAACCCAATCGGTTCCATTAAAGATCTCTGCGGAAATAATTTGACCATTTTCACCAAACTTTAATCTGATTTCAAAGTGCTCGTTCGTGTGTTTTTCTGCAAGCATACCGTATTGGCTTTTAAACCACATTTTCAATTTTCTTGCTTCAGATTTAGGGAGCTCATTAGAATCAAAACCTATCGTATAGGTCTTTTTAAAAACTGATTTTTCACTTACCAAAGCCTCTGCACCTACTGCGCTATTATTTACATTTTGCGGCATTGGTAATGGCTGTTTTACGGTTTTTATCGTTCCGTCTTTATTTACTACGCGCTCATCTACCGCGACAAAAGAGGTGTATTGTGTGGCGAGGTTGTAATGTAATCCTAAGGCAGTGACTTCGTCCTTTGTGTCCTCTCTAAACCGAGTACTATAATCATCAAGCTTTTCTATTTTTTTACGAGCCCATAAATACCGTAGCGCTTTATTGTCTGCTGTTAATGTCCCTTCGGAAACTTTAAAACGTTGCTTAATTTTTTTTCTACCTTGATACCCGGTCATTATAATCTCACCATTTGCCTCGCCTTTATACTTTCCGAAGATAACAATAGGACGTGCAGCAAAAATGTCTGGAACGGATGATGGTTGTATGTCGTACACCTCAAAGCCCCTGGTCGCAAATTTCACTTGTGTCATCACTGGGCTGTCTATATACTTCTTAAAATCTTCTGCTACTTTTGCCGCTTCTTCACGCGTGGTGGCGATAAAAGATTCACTCTTGCTCACCTTTGCCATACCTTCTATCAAGTACCTATTTACACTACTCCCTATCCCAAAAGTGAACACATTTGCTTGATCCAAGTTCTCCTCAATTTTTATAAATGCGGCTCGCTCCACAGACACATACCCGTCTGTAATGACCACCATAGATCGCGAACTTCCTGCCTGCGAACGTGGTAATCCATATGCCACATTAAGCGCGCTTAATAATTGAGTACCGCCGCCGCCTTGGCCTCTAGTTAAAAACGCAATTGCATTTGTAACATTTGCATCTGTTGCTTGCACCGGCGTTGGATTAAATACCGTAGAACTTGATGCAAATAATTGTACATTAAAAGTGTCTTCTGTGTTTAGGTTGCAAAGTAGATTGCGCATTAAATCTTTACTTACTTCTAAGGGGTAGCCATTCATCGATCCAGAAACATCCACTATAAATAGGTACTCTCTTGCCGTTACATCTTTTGCTTTGACCGCGGCTGGCGGCTCCATCATATAAGCGAAAAATTTCTCATCGTTATGCTCATACAATAACAATCCAGAAGCGATGGTCTCTCCTCTTAAACTGTAGTTTAAAATGAAATCTCTGTTGGCAGGATTCACATTGCTTTTCGATAAAAAGATAGAAGCACTGTCTCTAGAAGGGTATAGAATATTTACTTTATGTGAGGTGCTCTCCATATTCTGAATCATCATTCCGGCTTGAATTTCTACTTGCATGTCATATGTAAAAGTATCTGCTACTCCCTTTTTAGTAGTAGGATTATTAAAGGTCGTTTCGCCAGAGGTGTTCTCTCCGGTAAATCTTGGGCCCACTACACTAGGTGCTACAAACTGGTATTGACCATCGACAGGAGATAGCATTTCTGTGTAATACACCTCGATGCTTATTTCATCACCAGGCATTACATTACCCACTTTTATCTGAAACACATTGGGGCGTGCTTGGTCAAGCTTTGCAGCACGCTTACCTTCTTTTACTGCTTCTTGATATACTTTTTCCGCTTTATTTTTTTCAAAGATTTTTGCATTCGTCACGCGGTCCCCTACTTGCATTTTCATATCGTGCACTGCTGCTTGTGTAGATAATGGGAACACATATTTTGCTTCTATAGGAGTCGTGCCTTCGTTATGATATACCTGTGTCATTTTTACGTGAGCGACGGCTCCTGTTATATGCACTTCTGTCTTCGATGCCTTTAAAGGAATGAGCGCGTTTTTAGATAGCACTTCTAAGTAAGGAGACTCTTTTTTCTGAGTCTGATTTGCCTGACCAAAAGTGATCACGGAAACGAATAATAAGAGAATAAATGGCAGCTTTTTCATAAGGAGGTTTTAATAGGATGAGACTTTATTTTTTTAAATAATCTTGCCATTTCTTTACTTCAGAAATATGCTTTATCGATTACGTTTGATCAAATATAGGCTCGTTATGGAGTAAGATTTTGTGTGTTTTAGTATTCGTAGAAGGTGGAGTAGTATTCGTTTCCTTCGCTGCAATTTTCTGAGGTTTTCTCCCGAAGTTTCGGGACGCTCGGACTTCGAAAATCACTCAAAGAATTTTGAATTTTTAGGTTTTATTGAAATATTTTAACTGTATTCTATAGTACTTGGATAATAACCTTATAAATAAACGTTGTTTAATAAACCCATAAACTATTGTTTTTAAGACATATAACCAATTTCATCCGCTTACAAACACTTGCAAACGATAGTAAATAGTTAGATACCGACTGCGATTAGGATGCGGTTATATGTTTGCAATGTCGAAACGAAATAACAAAAACTAAAAATTGTTTCACTAGACTTTATGATCTGCGGGAGGAGCCCAAAGACAAAACATAACTTAACTGTTAAACGATTCCGTATCAAGCACGGAATGACAAAAATTAAAATTATGAACGCACTTAGAAACAAAGTACAGTTGATTGGAAGATTAGGTCAAGAGCCTGAAATCAAAACTTTTGAAGATGGCAATAAAATTGCAAACTTCTCGATGGCTACAGATGATAGCTACAAAGACAAAAACGGGCAAAAAGTAGAACGTGCTTACTGGCACAATGTAGTGGTACGAGGCGGCCTTGTAAATGTGGTAGAAAACTACATAAAAAAAGGACAAGAGATTGCTATAGAAGGAAAGCTTACCAATCGTTCTTGGGATGATAAGGACGGCAAGAAACATTATGTGACAGAAGTTTTTTGCACGGAGTTATTGATGTTTGCTAAATCATAATTCGGTTCTAGACTCCACTCAGAGATTGGAGCTAGTTATTTAATTCACTTTACAAAGGGGTTCGTCATAGTGTATGTTGAACCCCTTTTAATTTCTAAAAAACAGTATACCTCAGGGATTCTTGTGGATATTAAAACGCAGTGTTAATGCCTAATACACAGCTAGCATAATTGATTTGTTAGTTCGGTTTTACTAAATCAAAGCATACCTAGCGCGAGCTATAATTCAAAAATATTCCGAGTAGCTTTCATATAATTTGAAACGTTTTCTCGTATTGAACTTGTATATAAATGTGTAAACAAGTACAATATTTGAGCAAAATAAGAAGGCCCTGCAATGGTCAAACTGGCACCCTCCGTGTACAAGCGAAAAAATCAATCAGTATAAATTAATACCATTAACTACCTAAAGTGCTCGAACAATTTTTGAAAGTTGAACATCAAACTCTAATAAAATTATATCGAAGGACCGAAAACTTTTACCTTTACAACAATGCAAAAAGAACCATCCACTTCCATAAAATCTCTTTTAAAAACCCACTTTGGTTACGACACGTTTCGTCCTAATCAAGAGGAAATTATTACAACCGTGCTAGAAGGTCAAGACGCACTGGCGATTATGCCAACAGGTGGCGGGAAGTCATTGTGTTTTCAATTACCGGCATTAGCTTTGGAGGGAACGGCTATTGTGATATCTCCTTTGATCGCCTTAATGAAGGATCAAGTAGATGCCTTAAACGCTAATGGTATTTCGGCGGCATTTTATAATAGCACACAACCACAGGAGATACAAGCAAAAATTTTAGAAGAGCTTGTAACGGGACAATTAAAATTGATTTATGTTGCTCCAGAAAGTCTGTGGATGCTTACTAACTATCTTTCAAAAATTAAGATCAACCTCATCGCTGTAGATGAAGCGCACTGTATATCTTCTTGGGGTCACGATTTTAGACCGGCTTACACGCAATTGAACAGGCTGAAACAAGAGTTTCCAGGCACTCCCATAATCGCACTGACAGCTACCGCAGATCGCGCGACACAGGATGACATCCTGGAACAATTAGAAGTTAAAGAAGCAAAACGATTCGTCTCTTCTTTTGATCGCCCCAATATTTATATGGATGTCCGTCCTGGACAAAACAGGATCAATCATATCTATAAATTTTTAAGCTCGCGTGGTTTACAAAGCGGAATCATTTATTGCTTGAGCCGCAAGAGTACAGAAAGTATCGCAACGAAACTAAGAGCTAAGGGCTATGATGCACAAGCATATCACGCCGGATTATCTGTAGAGGATCGCACACAGTTTCAAGAAGATTTTATCAATGATCGCACTCCCATTATTGTGGCGACCATTGCCTTTGGGATGGGTATTGACAAAAGCAATGTACGCTGGGTGATCCATTATAATATGCCAAAAAATATAGAGGGCTATTACCAAGAAATAGGACGTGGTGGTCGTGATGGATTGAAAGCACAGGCGCTCATGTTTTACAGCTACGCAGATGTTTTAATGCTTCGGAAATTTACAGAAGGAACACCCACTGAGGAGTTTCAATTGGCTAAGTTAGAACGGATGCAACAATTCTCAGAATCACTCAACTGCAGACGAAAGGCCTTATTAAGTTACTTTGGCGAGAACCTAGCCGAAGATTGTGGCAACTGTGACATTTGTAAAAATCCTCCAAAATATTTTGATGGTACTTTAATTGCCCAAAAGGTATGTTCTGCTGTTGCAAGAATGCAAGAAGGAGAAGCGATAGGAACTGTGATTGATGTACTGAGAGGTGCACAAAACCAGGCGGTTCTAGAAAAAGGATATCAGGCGATTAAAACGTACGGCGCTGCAAAAGACATTTCTTGGAAAGACTTGCAACAGTATATTATTCAGTTACTAAATCAAGGGATATTACAAATTTGGTTTCACGAAAAAGGGCGATTGGTTCTTACTCCGCAGGCTAAACAAATACTTTTTGAGGGGAAAACTATACGACTGGCAAACCTAGTAAAAGACAGTACAGAAGAACAGAAACCAAAAACAACCAGAAGTAAGAGCACTCGCAAAGACTTGTTTGAAAAACTACGCACACTTCGATCTAAACTTGCTGCGACTATGGGCGTGCCTGCATACGTTATATTTAGTGATGCTAGTCTTCAGGATATGGAAAATAAAAAACCAAGAACAATCGAGCAATTTTCTGAAATCAGCGGGGTTGGACAGGCAAAACTAGATACATATGCGGAAGCATTCTTAAAGGTAATTGCGAAACATTTAGATACTACAGATTCAAAAATTACAACGCACGAAAAAACGTATCAGCTATTTAAAGACGGAAAAACTGTTGCAGATATTTCAGCAGAAAGAGGCGTAGCAGAGAGTACTATTTTTAGTCATTTGGTTAAAATGCATCGAGATGGAGCAGCTATTGATTTGCATCAATTTATAACTTCAGAAGAAATAAAAAAAGTAAAAGCTGCCAAAAAAGTGCTAGAAAATCCAGATGGCTTAAGAATGTACTTCGAGCATTTTGAAGAAAACATGTCTTACAGTAAGATAAAACTCGGACTATATCTCCCCATTAAAAAGTAATAATAAAAAGAAACCGCCCAATTTTCATTGGACGGTTATCTCTTCCTCATAGCAATTTTACAAAACGGTTATTGTAATTATTCTAAATTATTAACCTTAAATTAATTTGGGACAAAAACCTCGTCTTATAAACACTAAGGTAAAAATAAGACCTAATAGCTGCATTCACTACTAATGTGAGAAAAATATGAAGTATAATATGAGATTTATCGTTTAGATTTTTATCTTTAGCTTTTTAAAAATATCCTCATGTTTACTAAATATCTATTTTTAATTCTTACTTGTATTGGTGGTGTTATTAGCGCCTATGCTCAAGAACCAGCTTCTAGTTACCCTACAAAAAAAGAACTCCTAAACCTCATAAGCAGTCAGCAATTACCCGCAGGAGAAAAAATAAATAATCTTAGAATGTTAGGGCAGTATTATATGGGAGAGCCTAATGATTCTGCTGCGTTTTACTTTAATAAAGGATTACTTATAAGTAAAAAAGAGCAGGATAGTTTTAATGCAATGCGCCTCTATAATAGGATGGCTTTATTACAAATTTATAATGAAGATGATCCTGCCGCCATAAAATATACCGACAGTGCATTCTCCTATGCAAACAGAAATAATCAGAAACATTTTGCTAGCATTGCGTATAGTTATCAAATACAAGCTAGGGCAAATTATTATCAAGAACTAAATGATCTGGCATTAGAAAAGTATCTAGAAGCAAATAAATACTTACTAAAAGACAATCAAGATCCAGAAACTAAAACATTTCTTGCAGAGAACTACGCAGATCTAGCATCCTTATATTTAGAAACTGACAACAAAAAGACGGCCTTAGTTTGTATCAATAAGTCACTAAACTTATCAAAACCAATAGAAGCTTTTTGGGAAATAGGAGAAGCTTATGAGTTTTTAGCCTCCTATTATTTTGAAGAAGAAGATTATGATCGCGCCAGACTTTATGTAGATAGTTCTAAAACTATGTATCGCCGTGTAGATTATCAAGAAGGGGTGCAAACACTTGATAAATATCTTTCAGACATCTATCTCAAAGAAAAAAAATATGCCGAAGCTATCGCTTTATATATACCTCTTCTTAAAAATAACAAAAGCCTAGAGGTACCATATGCGCTCGTTGACGATTATCTTTTCATTAGCGAAGTGTACACAGAAAAGGATGAAATACAACTAGCAACTAAATACCTAGACAGTGCTAAAATTGCTTCTTTAGAATCTACAAATCTATTACACCCCATAAATATAGGTCGCCAACAAGCAAAAATTTATAAAGCACAAAACAATAACAAGGCAGCTATTCAAGAATTTACAACTTTATTGAATTCTGAAGCAATCAACGATTATGTAGAAACAGAAAAGTACATCACTAAAGATCTCTATGAGTTGCATGAGAAGAACAACAATACGGCGGCTTCACTAATGTACTATAAAAGATATAGTAAGCTCAAGGATAGTCTGGAAGATGCGCTGGCAGAAAATAAATTTAGTGTACTAAAATCTGAATTCAATTACAACGAGCTCAACTCAAAATTAGAAAGCCAAGAGGCACAAATTAATTTTTCTAAAGGAGAACAAAAGAGACTTAATGAACGTAACTTTTTTATCATTGGATTTATAGGTTTACTTGCGGCGTTTTTCATTTTTTCCTTCTTTAGACAGCGCAGTCTAAGTAAAGTTAAGCGAGAAAACTTACTTGCAAAACAGGAGGTGTTAAATGTCAAGCAGAAAGCGCTAGATGATGTGGTGGCCTTTAAGAACAAACAGATTACAGATTTTGCCATTCACATTTCAGAAAAAAATGATCTCCTTGATAAAATTAAAGTGCGCTTAAAAGGCATCAAGGTAACGAACGACTCGCATAAAGAAGTCGTGCAGGACACCATTCATTTTATCAATAGTGATATGGATCAGAACCGCGAGAAGATCCAGTTATACCAGCAGGTGAGTGAAACTACAGATTCTTTTAGAGCAAAAATTGACCAACTCTACACAAACCTAAATGAGAAAGAAAAGAAAATAGCAACGATGCTTCGTTTGGGTCAGACCTCTAAGCAGATCGCGCTGCAATTAGGGATTAGCTCTGCTAGTGTGGATAATTATCGCTACAATCTGCGTAAAAAGATGGCGATCCCTAAAGGAGAATCTCTCAAGGCTTTTATAAAAGAAATCTAAAAAAACAGTTTTTGAGCCACACGATATGTATTAGCATGTGCCTCAATAATAAGATCAATATCTGGAGAGTAACCGCCGCCCATACTTATCTGTACTGGAATTTTGTGGTCTTTGCACGTCTGTAGTACAAAACGATCTCGCTCCTTACAACCGTTAATAGTACCGCCCAGTCGCCCTAATTTATCTGTTGCTAAAATGTCCACTCCGCTTAAATAAAAGATAAAGTCAGGTTGTACCTTTTTTATGAGTTTTGGCAAGGTGCTGTATAGAATCTCTAGATACGCATCATCTGTTGTGCCATCATCCAACCCAATATCAAGGTCACTCTTTTCTTTTTTAAAGGGATAATTTTTTGCTCCGTGCATAGAGAACGTGTAGACACGATTCTCATTTTCAAAAATTTTAGCCGTCCCGTTTCCTTGGTGCACATCAAGATCTACAATTAGAATCTTATGAATCTCGTGATTATCTAATAAATATTTAGCTGCCACAGCTTGATCATTTAACAAACAGAACGCCTCCCCGTGATCTGCATACGCGTGATGTGTACCTCCTGCAATGTTTAAAGCCACACCATTCTTTATGGCATATTCGCTCCCTTTAATGGTGCCTCCTATTATGTAATGGCCTCTTTCTACTAATTCTGTTCGCAATGGGAAACCCATTTTTCGGATTTCCTTTTCATCAATATCAAGACTTAAGAGCCTGCGATAATAGTCTTCTGTATGTACTTTTAGGATGCTTGCCTCAGAAACTTTCTGGGGTTCAAAAAAGTTCTCTATGGTGCAAATCTTGTTATCTAATAAATACTTGGGAAGCAACTCATACTTTGCCATCGGAAAACGATGTCCGTCTGGCAAGCTATATGTGTAGATAGGATGGTGGGCTATTTTGAGCATTCTTACTTGTGTAATTTTAATTGTATTCGTTTACGAGCTACATCTACTTCAAGCACTTTTACAATGATCTGCTGCTGTAAACTTACATGCTCATTTACATCTTTTACAAAACTGTCTGATAGGTTTGAAACATGAACCAAGCCGCTCTCTTTAATCCCAACATCTACAAAACACCCAAAGGCGGTGATGTTATTTATGATACCTGGCAGTAATTGCCCAGCTCTTAAATCGTCAATAGTTTTAATGCTTTGGTCAAAGGTAAAGGCTTTGGCTTTTTCTCTAATATCAAGGCCCGGTTTTTCAAGCTCCTTTAGTATATCTTCAAGTGTAGGCATCCCTAATTCGCCAGCACAATAGTTTTTTAACTGCACATTTTTTAAGGCTGTGGTATTTCCGAGGAAAGAAGAAAGTGCGACACCTTGATCCTTTGCCATTTGCTTCACAAGCGCATATCGTTCTGGATGTACAGAAGAATCATCTAGCGGATTTTTACCATCCCGAATGCGTAAAAACCCCGCGCCTTGTTCAAAAGCTTTTGCGCCTAAACGCGGTACTTTTTTAATGTCATTTCTAGATGTGAACGCTCCATTAGATTCGCGATAATCCACTATATTTTCTGCAAGCTTCGCTCCTATTCCCGAAACGTAACTCAACAAAGGAACACTCGCCGTATTGATATTAACACCCACCGCATTCACGCAATTCTCCACCACGCGATCTAACGAATTCTTTAATTGTGATTGATCCACGTCATGTTGATACTGCCCAACACCTATGGACTTGGCGTCTATCTTGACTAACTCTGCCAGCGGGTCTGCCAACCTACGGCCTATAGAAATCGCTCCCCGAACAGTCACATCATACTCCGGAAACTCATCACGAGCAATCTTACTTGCAGAGTATATACTCGCTCCCGCTTCACTCACTATAAAGATCTCAACATTGTTTTTGAAGTCTGCCTTTTTAATAACAGCCTCGGTTTCACGAGAGGCGGTTCCATTTCCTATCGCGATGGCTTCTATTTTATAAGTCTCCGTTAGGCTACTTATCTTTTTAATCGCTCCTGCGGCATCACTTTGAGGAGGATGCGGAAAGATGGTTTCGTTATGCAATAATCCGCCCTGAGCATCAAGACAGACCACTTTACAGCCTGATCTAAACCCGGGGTCAATGGCAAGGATTCGTTTTTCTCCAAGTGGCGAACCTAACAATAACTGTTTTAAATTTTTCGCAAAAACAGTAATGGCAGTTTCATCAGCTTTCTTCTTTGCAGCACTTAAAATCTCGTTTGATAAGGCTGGAAACAAGAGTCGTTTGTACGCATCTGCAATTGCTTTTTCTATTTGGGCTGCACATTTGCCTTGTGAACGAATGAGTTTGTACTCCATTTTCTGTAGCGTGCGCTCGTTATCGATTTCAATCTTTACTCTGATAAAACCCTCTTTCTCTGCGCGTAGAATAGCCAACAATCGATGCGAAGGACAACGTGATAAAGACTCTTCCCACGCAAAATAATCTCTAAATTTTTGTGCCTTCTCGTCATCGTTTTTAGCCTTCACCACCTTGGTGCTAATCATCGCGCGACGCGCTAGTTCTTGCCTAATATTGTTTCTAATATCTACACGCTCATTAACCCACTCTGCAATAATGTATCTCGCGCCTTCCAGCACTTCCTCTACGCTGGTCACGGCTTTAGTAATATATCGTAATGCGAGACCGTTAACATCATGTGCCTTTTGAGCCATGATGATTTTTGCTAAAGGTTCTAACCCATTTTTACGAGCCGTTTCTGCTTTGGTTTTTCTTTTTTTCTTGAAGGGTAAGTAAATATCTTCTAGCGTAGTAATATCTTTTGCTTCGGAAATTTTAACGCTAAGTTCTGTCGTTAATTCTCCCTGCTCCTCCATCGCTTTTAAGATAGTAGCTTTTCTTTTCTCTAAAGTTTCAAACGCTTCTTTTAAAGTAACAATTTGCTCAATCTGTACCTCATCAAGATTACCGGTGCGTTCTTTTCTGTAGCGAGCAATGAATGGGATGGTGCAATCTTCTGCGAGTAATGCAAGTGTGTTTTTAATACTTGATACTGGGAGGTTTGTGATTTTTTGGATGTGGTTGAGCATAGGGTATACAAAAGACCTTACACGTTTCTAATCCCTGTGAGGTCTTTGTTTTATTTCAAATTAATTAATAGTCTCCCCATTTGCAACACCAGCAACATCTGGATTCACAAACACCAATTTCCCATCTGGCATTTCTGTCATTAGAATCATCCCTTCACTATCTACTCCTCTTAAGGCTCTTGGGGCAAGGTTTACTAAAACTGTTACTTGCTTTCCTATGATCTCTTCTGGCGTAAAGCTCTCTGCAATACCAGAGACAATGGTTCTCACATCAATACCAGTATCTACTTTTAAGACTAAAAGCTTCTTCGCCTTTGGCATTTTTTCTGCTTCTATGATGGTACCTACGCGCATGTCTAGTTTTGTAAAATCGTCAAACGAACAGGTGTCTTTTTGTGGTGTTACTACTTTATTAGCAATCTCGTTAGCGAGTTTACTGGCAGCTAGTTTATCCAATTGTCCTTGTACTTGAGTGTCTTCTATTTTACTGAAGAGTAATTCGTTTTTGTTGATTGTGTGGCCTGGTGTTATTAACTCTTCTTTAGTTGAGACATCTGCCCAAGTTGGTTGCCCTTCGACAAGCTCAGGGTGACGGAGCATCTCTTTTAATCTAGTAGAAGTAAAAGGTAAAAACGGTTCGCTTAATACCGCTAATGCACTTGCTATCTGCAAGGCGACATACATGATTGTTTTTGTTCTTTCTTCGTCTACTTTAATCGTTTTCCAAGGCTCTTCGTCTGCTAGGTATTTGTTTCCTAATCTGGCAACGTTCATTAATTCTTGTTGCGCTTCTCTAAAACGGTAGCGCTCTAGGCTGCTTTCTATGACTGCTGGATATGCTTTTAATTCTGTTAAAGTCTTCTCGTCAATTTCAGAAAAATCTGATGGTGCAGGTACCACGCCTTCATAATATTTATGGGTAAGCACGGTAACTCGGTTTATAAAATTTCCGAAGATTGCTACCAACTCATTATTATTTTTTGCTTGAAAATCTGCCCAAGTAAAGTCATTGTCTTTGGTTTCTGGTGCGTTTGCCGTCAAGGTATATCTAAGCACATCCTGCTGCCCAGGAAAATCTTCTAAATACTCATGCAACCACACCGCCCAGTTTTTACTCGTCGATATTTTATTTCCTTCTAAGTTTAAAAACTCGTTTGCTGGCACGTTTTCCGGCAATATATAACTGCCGTCTGCTTTGAGCATACTCGGGAAAATGATACAGTGAAACACAATATTATCCTTCCCTATAAAGTGTAACATTTTTGTGTCATCACTTTTCCAGTATGGCTCCCAATCCTTGCCTTCACGGGCCGCCCATTCCTTTGTTGCAGATATGTAACCAATAGGAGCATCAAACCAAACATACAATACTTTACCTTCTGCTCCGTCCACAGGAACCGGGATTCCCCAATCTAAATCACGGGTGACTGCGCGAGGTCTTAGCCCGTCGTCAATCCAAGATTTACATTGACCATATACGTTTGCTTTCCAGTCCTTTTTGTGCTCTTTTAAAATCCATTCTTTTAAAAACGGCTCGTATTGGTCTAGCGGTAAAAACCAGTGTTTGGTTTCTTTTAAACTAGGTGTAGCACCTGTAATGGCACTCTTTGGGTTTATCAGGTCTGTGGCATTATGAGTCGTGCCACAGGCTTCGCATTGATCGCCGTAACTTTCTTCATTACCACATTTTGGGCAGGTACCCACCACAAAACGGTCTGCTAGAAACTGGTTTGCGTCTGCATCGTAAAATTGCTCCGTAACTTGCTCTATAAATTTGCCTTCGTTGTATAATTTTTTGAAAAAATCACTCGCTGTATCGTGGTGTATTTTTGCCGAGGTACGCGAATAGTTATCAAATGTAATCCCAAAATCCTTAAACGACTGTTTGATAATTGCGTGGTATTTATCTACTACTTCTTGCGGCGTAATCCCTTCTTTTTTCGCTTTAATCGTGATAGGAACTCCGTGCTCATCACTCCCACAAACAAAAGCCACATCTTTCCCTTGCAGGCGCTGGAAACGCGCATAAATATCTGCTGGCACATACACACCTGCCAAGTGGCCTATGTGAACGGGGCCATTAGTATAAGGTAAGGCTGCGGTGATGGTATAGCGTTTTGGGTCTTGCATATGAATCGTGATTTAAGACTGCAAAAATAGGGATTTTATCTTGGGAATTATAGACCACTACCGTTGAAAGAAGCAAGATCATTCGTTTCACTTATTGAAAGAAGAAAGACTATGCAAACTACACAAATAAGTGAATGTTATAGGGAATACTTAGACTAGGGTCAGGCGCACATCAATCTTACTTGACAATAGCCCACAAAAAACTCCTCCTTTTATAAGACGAAGTTTCAAAATATTTTTAGCTTATAATTAATTAGGCGTTAAGGCAATTTCTAAGCTTTGAGGGATCACGTGACATTCATCTGAAAGCACTTCTATGGGTCCAACTATTGCCCTCATATAGCCTTCTCCGCTCACGGTAATCGTATAATTTCCTGGGCGTTCACCAGCTCCAAAAAAAGTATCTGAAACAAAAGTCAACTCCTCATTATAGTCTCCATCTTCTATTAATACTGTGATTCCTTCAGTAATGATGTTGTTTGTACTTAAGTCTTTAACTTGTATCGTAAGACCAGAAACAAATATTTCTGTACAGTTTATGGTATCATCATCCTTTTGAGGACAGGCAGTTAAAGTTAGTAATAGCATTAAAAAGAAAAGATGTCTCACGATACTAAAACGTGACCCCGATTAAAAAATTACATCTCAAATAAAAAACCTCTCAGAATTAATAATTCTGAGAGGTTTAATGGTATTAATTGAGATTTTATCTCCTACAAATCAAACTTGATTCCTTGCGCTAATGGCAGCTCATCAGAATAGTTAACTGTATTTGTTTGTCTTCTCATATATACTTTCCAAGCATCAGATCCAGACTCGCGTCCTCCACCTGTTTCTTTTTCTCCACCAAAAGCACCACCTATCTCTGCACCAGAAGTACCGATGTTTACGTTAGCGATACCACAATCAGACCCTGCAAATGATAAAAACTTCTCAGCTTCTTTCAGTTCGTTTGTCATAATTGCACTTGATAATCCCTGTGCAACACCGTTTTGTTTGTCAATAGCGTTTTCAACATCGCCGCTATATTTCATAAGATATAAAATAGGTGCAAACGTTTCATGTTGTACAATAGCAAAACTATTTTCAGCTTCAATGATGGCTGGTTTTACGTAGCATCCGCTTTCGTATCCTGCTCCTTCAAGAACACCACCTTCTACTAATACTTTTCCACCTTCCGCTTTTGCTTTCTCGATAGCTGCTAAATACGTATTTACAGATTCTTTATCAATTAATGGCCCAACGTGATTGCTTTCATCCAATGGATTCCCAATAACAATCTGCTTGTATGCGCCTACAATTGCATCTCTTACTTTATCATACACACTCTCGTGAATGATTAATCTTCTTGTAGAAGTACAACGTTGTCCACAAGTACCTACGGCACCAAATACGGCTCCTGGCACCACCACTTTAAGGTCTGCTGTTGGCGTAATGATAATCGCATTGTTTCCACCCAATTCTAGTAATGATGTCCCAAAACGCTCTGCAACTGTTGCTCCTACTATACGTCCCATTCTTGTAGAACCGGTAGCAGAAATTAAAGGAATTCTAGTGTCTTTTGTCATCATCTCTCCTACTTTATAATCACCGTTGATGATAGAAGAAATACCTTCTGGAAGGTTATTTTCTTTTAAAACAATCGCAATTATATTTTGACAAGCTACGGTACACAAAGGTGCTTTCTCACTTCCTTTCCATACACACACATCACCACAAACCCAAGCCAAAGCTGTATTCCAAGCCCAAACAGCTACTGGAAAGTTAAAGGCAGAAATGATCCCTACAATACCAATAGAATGCCATTGCTCACGCATTACGTGCATAGGACGCTCAGACGGGATTGTTTGTCCATTTAGTTGTCTTGATAATCCTACTGCAAAGTCACAGATGTCAATCATTTCTTGAACTTCACCGTATCCTTCTTGTAACGATTTACCCATTTCATAAGAAACAAGTTTTCCCAACGGTTCTTTTAACTCACGTAATTTGTTCCCAAACTGACGTACAATTTCTCCACGTTGTGGTGCAGGCATTGCTCTAAAAGATAAGAATGCTTTTTGAGAAGCTTCAATTACCTTTTCGTATTCGTCCTTCGTTGTTGAAGTAACTTTACCTATTAAAGCACCATCTACTGGAGAATACGACGAAATTTCTTCGCCACCGGGATACGAAGTATTCCCTGTTGAAGTTCCGTGATTTACGTCTTTAAGACCTAATTGTTTTAACGCTTCGTCCATCCCGAAGTCTTTTGCTACTGTTGCCATAGTATTTATATTTTTGTCATTTGCGTGAAGACGGAAATCACTTCCCTCTCAAACACGGTATATTAATTTATTATTTCTTTAAACACCCAGAATTTCTTCGTGAATGTTAACGGGTTGAAACCGTGGCGCGAAGATACGATATTGTAAAATCACATAAAAGAAAATGGCTCGTTCCTTGAAAAGAAACGAGCCATGCTATTATCGTAATAAATGATTAAGTTCAATCTGCTGTAAACCGCTCATCCACTTCCATCACAGTACCGCAATTATTACAGGTTCTTAAATCTTTGCTTCCATAGAAATCCTTGAAGTGTTGTAGAAAATCTTTTTCCACATCGTTTAATGGGAAATAGACTTCGTGTAGTTTGTCATTACAGGTATCACAGAACCACATTAAACCATCTTTTCCATCAAGGTCTTGACGTTTACGCTCTACAACAAGCCCTATAGAATTATCTCCTCGCACTGGCGAATGTGGCACTTTTGCTGGATGTAAATACATGTCTCCTGGACCGAGCTCCATGGTTCTTTTCTTCCCATCTTCCTGGATATGGACCTGTATGCGCCCTTCTAACTGGAAGAATAACTCTTCTGTCTCATTATAATGATAGTCCTTGCGAGCATTGGGGCCACCAACAATCATCACTATATAATCACCGGCATCTTTGTATAAATTTCTGTTGCCTACAGGTGGCTTTAAAGTATCTCTATTTTCTTCTACCCAAGCATTGAGGTTGAACGGTTTTTGTATCGCCATCACGTATGTTTTTAAGTGGATTATAAAGGTAGGGAAAACAAGCGAACCTTAAAAGCAAGAATTTGAAAGGCCTTTATTACTTCGGAAATATTATAGGCTGGATATGAATGCTACATTCGAGAATGGCTAGCGATTAGTAAAGAAGTGCTCTACATAGCGAAGAATAAAATGTAAACATATCCCGAATCATTCCCATTTCCGAAGTAAAATTAAGACAAAAAACTAAACCCTAAAACCATCTTTGGGGGAAGTGGTTTTAGGGATTTAAGATATCAGTAGGTATTCGTATGTTTTGTAGTATTGTTTTATACTTTGTAAAATAATTGTGTGAAATAATAAGTGTTACTTTCAGCGCATCTTTTGATACCAAAGCCAGAGTGCGTATAATTGCCTTCTATGTTGTTTCTGTGCGATGGGCTGTTAAGCCAAGCATTTACAACAGATTCTGCCGTATTATAACCGTATGCCACATTTTCACCCACTTGATGAGCCCCTGTGCTCTGTAGAGCGGCAGAGCGAAACCCAAAACGATCGTGGTTTATCTGACTCATATCAATCATGTAATTAGTATGTTCTACGGCGTAAGCAGAAGAAAACTGACTTCCTATCTTTATCACATCAATACCTATTGATGTTCTGTGCTCATTTATTAAGGTTAAAACTTCTAGTGCAAATTGTGCGTCATTTTGTTCTGCCAATGTAAGATCAATGGTAAAATCTGCTGTTTGCTCTGCAATTGGGTCTTTTGAGCAAGAAGCTACAGTGCAAAGTAATAAAAGAGTAAATAGTGTAGTTTTTAAAAGCTTCATAAGTAGGGACATCAGATTTGAGGGTTGATGCTGTTTCAAATATAAGGTATTATCTTACATATAATACACTTTAACAGATAATTAATACATTTAATCGTGTTTTTAAGCGATTTTACAAGAATATGACCTGTGCTTTTCCCTATACAAGCCTAGTGTTTATGGTGAAAGTTGTACTTTTAAGCTCTAAACCAAAATATATGAGAAATGTTCAAGTTTTAATGCTTTTAATCGTGTTTTTAACACTCTTTAACTGTAAAAATGGAGATAAAAGCAACGCTAAAACGTCAATTCCTACACTAAGTGAAGAAAATATCGATGAAATGCACGCTGAAAAGGCCGAAAACAACTTTGGGATTGTAATTCACGGGGGGGCGGGTACTATTCTAAGGAAGAATATGACAGATTCGTTAGAGCTAGCCTACCAGCAAAAGCTTGAAGAAGCCATAAGAGTGGGGCACGAAATTCTTAAAAATGGAGGCACTGCATTGGACGCCGTTACCAAGACTATTAATATAATGGAAGACTCTCCATTATTCAATGCGGGCAAGGGTGCTGTCTTTACCCATGAAAAAAGAAATGAACTGGATGCCTCTGTGATGGACGGAGAGACCCTTAGCGCAGGTGCTGTTTCTAGTGTCACTAGAATTAAAAACCCAATTAATCTTGCGCTTACTGTGATGACCCAGTCTCAACATGTAATGTTAAGTGGTACCGGTGCAGAAGAATTTGCAGCACTCAAAGGGTTTGAGCTTGTAGACCCATCTTATTTCTATACAGAAAATAGAATGCAATCCTTATTGAGAACACAAGAGCGAGAAAAGCAAACTGACGGTGATGGGACTACAAGTTTTTTTGCGAAAGACCCTTATATGAAGGATTCAAAGTTTGGGACTGTAGGTTGTGCCGCACTCGACAAGAACGGAAACCTTGCCGCGGGAACATCTACCGGAGGAATGACGAACAAAAGATGGAATAGAATAGGTGATGCTCCTATAATAGGCGCAGGCACCTACGCTAATAATGCGACTTGTGCCGTTTCTTCTACAGGATGGGGAGAGTATTTTATTAGAGCGATGGTGGCTCATGACATTTCAGCAATGATGGAATATAAAGGAGTAAGTCTAGAAGAAGCAGCTCGTGAGGTGATTCAGGAAAAAGTTCCTGCTTTAGGTGGTGATGGCGGCATTGTCGCTATTGATAAAGACGGAAACGTAACCATGGAGTTTAATACTGCTGGTATGTATCGTGCACATATGAATGCGGAAGGTGAATTGATTGTTGGAATATATGCTAAAGAATAAACTATGCTAAAAGATTTTTTAAAACCACTCAAAGAAGCACCACTTTCATTCTACCTTATATATCTAGCTATATTTATCCGTTGGTGATTTGGGATGGAAGCTATTAGTAGCTGGGCAGAGATAGCAAAATTTAATAACTGGCGGAAAGTACTTACCTGTTATGGCTTCTATATGATCCCCATTTCTATCCTACTAAAAGGAAGACCGTTTCTTGAGCAATGCATATGGTTTTGAAACGAGTTATGCCTATCTTAATAATAGCATTGGGCAACTCTTTGATGTCCTCAATTTTACGCTGGGGATGGCGCTATTTTTTGGTTTGTATTTTCCATTTGGCAACTGGGTTGTTGGGTTGATTTATAAGCGATTCTCTACTAATTGATGTATTTTTGAAACCATGTACTAACACTTTACTAAATAATTATGCATACTAAAAAGACCTATACAACACGTGAAATGGTCATATGGACTCGGTATGAGACCATATCATTTGTGCTGATCATAACGGCATATGTTTCGGGGTATTATTTTCTCGATTTATACTGGTTAAAAATACCGTGGACCCCTTTAGCACTTATTGGTACGGCCGTAGCTTTTGTGGTCGGTTTTCAAAATAACGCGTCGTATGATAGAATCTGGGAGGCACGTAAAATTTGGGGAGGAATCGTAAATACCTCGCGTACTTTTGGTATGCTCCTTCAAGATATGGTGACCAATGAGCATGCGCTTAATCCTATTGAGAAGAAAGAATTGCAAAAGGAAATTAAAACACTAACCTATCGTCACATTGCATGGATGACTGCTTTACGTCACGCCATGCGTATGCCCAAAGAATGGGAGACAACAGCAAAACATAGAACAAATAGAGAGTGGGGTTTTAGACCTCCAGAAATGGATTCGACCCTGGAAGAAGATATAAAGTCATACATCACAGAAAGCGACTTTAACTATGTAATGAGTAAGAGTAACAAGCAAACTGCTTTACAATATTTACAATCACATCATCTACGAGCTTTAAAAGAAAAAGGAATTATTTGGGAGTTTTCATTTTTAGAATTGGAAGCATTACTCGCAGAGCTTTTAACACTCCAAGGCAAGAGCGAACGCATTAAAAACTTTCCTTACCCTAGACATTATGCCACCTTAAACCATTTCTTTGTCTGGATCTTTATTCTAATTTTGCCATTGGCAATGATCCCACAATTTGCAGAAATAGGAACTAATATCGCAGAGAGCAAACCCTTAATGGGCGATTTATTTGTTTGGTTATCCATCCCTTTCTATGTAATTGTAGCTTGGATTTTTCATACAATGGAACGAATAGGGAGAACGGGTGAAAACCCTTTTGAAGGGACTCCAAATGACGTTCCTATTTCTACAATTGCTCGAGGGATTGAAATAGATTTAAGACAAAACTTAGGCGAAGACAATACTGAAATTCCAGAACAGTTTGAAGCAAGACATCACACCCAATTTTAAGTAAAATGACCCTACCATATTATGCCGTAATATTTACTAGCATCCTCACAAAAGATCACGAAGGCTACGAAGAAATGGCATTGAAGATGGAGGATCTAGCAAAAAAACAACCTGGTTTTTTAGGCTTAGAAAGTGCTCGAGAAGCTGTGGGCGTCACCGTAAGCTACTGGGAAAGCGAACAAGCAATTCTCGCCTGGAAAGCAAACCTAGATCATCAGCAAGCTCAAAAACTAGGCAGAGATAAATGGTATGCTAGTTATAAAATTGAGATTGCTAGAGTGGAACGCGTTTATGGTTCAGAAAATAAAAAGCTATTCCCTAAACCTGAGTAAAACGCATCAAATTATTTATCTTAGACCGATGAGAAATTTGCTGTCCGCCCTTTTAATTATTAGCTGTTTTTTCTCCTGCAAAGAATCTCCAAACTCAACGGTATCGCTCAGTGGTAGTGATTGGCAATTTGCAGATTACAGCTATCCCATGCCAGATAACATCTCGATGTGGAATAACAGCACAGTGCCTGGATGTGTTCAAAAAGACCTATTAAACCTAGGTCAAATTCCCGACCCTTTTAAGCTAAACAATGAAGACAGCATTCAATGGGTAAGCGAGCGTGATTGGGTTTATAAAAAAGAATTTGATGTTTCTTCGGAAATAGTAACAAAGCAAAATCACTATCTAAAATTTGAAGGACTAGACACCTACGCATCAATAAGATTAAACGACAACCTTATTGGCACTACTGAAAATGCATTTAGAACCTTTGAGTTTGATGTTTCAAGAATTATTAAAGAGCATAATACTTTAGAAATAGTTTTTACTAACCCTGAAGGTATTGAGAGGGCTAAGGAATCAGACCTCAACTACACCCTCCCAGAATCTCCCAGAGTCTTTATCAGAAAACCACAATTCCAATACGGTTGGGATTGGGGACCTACTATTAAAACCATTGGGATCTGGCGTGATGTTTCTTTAGTAAGTTATGACAAAGTGAGATTACAAGAATCATTTATTGAGACCGTTAGTATTTCCAAAGAGAAGGCCAAGCTTAATGCACATCTGACTATTGATTGTATAAAAAAAGGGATGTATGATATCTGGGTAGAAAACCTAAGCACTGGAGAAACTCATAAAAAACGTGTTCCGTTAGACCCTTCAACCACAACCTATATTTTGCCCTTAGAGATTAAAGAACCTAAACTCTGGTGGACGCACAATTTAGGTAAGCCAAACTTGTATGAGTATCGTATTCAGTTACGACAAGACCAACGCGTTCTTGATTTTAAGAAGTCAAAAGTAGGAATCCGCACCATAGAATTGATGACAGAAAAAGATAGCATAGGTGAGAGTTTCTATTTTAAGCTTAATGGAAAACCGATCTATATGAAAGGAGCCAACTACATCCCGCAAAATATATTTCTGGCAGATGTCCTCCCAGAAGAGCGACAGAAATTATTGTCTGATGCGGTAGCAGCAAATATGAATATGCTTCGTGTTTGGGGAGGAGGCGTTTATGAAGATGACCTATTCTATGACCTCTGTGATGAAAAAGGAATCCTCATCTGGCAAGATTTTATGTTTGCTTGCGCGATGTATCCCGGTGATAAAGATTTTTTAGCGAACGTAAAAGCCGAAGCAGTCGATAACGTTAAGCGCTTGCGACAACACCCAAGTATCGCTCTCTATTGCGGTAATAACGAAAACAGCGAAGGGTGGCATCGCTGGGGTTGGCAAGCAGATAAAACCGAATCGCAAAAAGAAGAAATATGGAATAGCTACCAAGCCGTTTTTAATGAGCTCTTACCTAAAGTGGTGGATAGTTTGAGCCCATCTATTTCTTATTGGGAAAGTTCGCCTAAGTATGGCCGTGGTGATAAGCGGTATCAATTTGAAGGCGATGCACACGACTGGTGGGTCTGGCATGATGGTTATCCCTTTGAGCATTTTGAGGAAGAAGTACCCCGGTTTATGAGTGAGTTTGGTTTCCAGTCCTTCCCTAGTTATGAAGCTATAAAATACTTTACAGCGCAAGATAGTATTGATCTCAATCATCCCAGTTTTGCTACCCATCAAAAACACGCCCGCGGCTTTCAATTGATCAAAGAATATATGGAGCGTGACTTTCCAGTTCCTACAAACGATGAAGATTATGTGTATGTAAGTCAACTCCTTCAAGCGTATGGGATAAGTAAAGGCATCCGTGCACACCGAGCTGCTAAGCCTTATAATATGGGGACATTGTATTGGCAATTGAACGATTGCTGGCCCGTGGTTTCGTGGTCAAGCATTGATGGGTTGGGCAACTGGAAAGCATTGCACTACGAGGCTAAACGCGCTTTTAAAAACAGATTGATTGTCCCATTTGAAGAAAACAATATCCTAAAAATCAAAGTGGTTGACGACAGTCCTAAGCTAGTTACAAATGATATCTACGTAGTGTTTTACGATATGAATGGAACCATTTTACACCAGACAGAAACCAAATCTGTTAGCACCTTCAATGAAAAAAATGAAGTGGTGTATGAAGTAAATTTATCCAACATTAATTTTGATCGTACCTCAACCTTTGCAAAGGTGTATTTTGACGACACACACGCACTCCATTATTTTGTTTCGCCGAAAGATTTAACTCTATCAAATGGAGGCATTAATGCAACTATGATAAAAGTGCCAACAGGAATTCAAATCACTTTAAAAAGTGAGACACTTCAAAAAGATGTATTTTTATATTCGGAAGAAGGTGGTCATTTTAGCGACAATTTTTTTGATTTGCTCCCAAATGAACCAAAGACTTTAGCTTTTTTATCTAACACACACTCACTTGAAAAGATACATTATAAAACACTTAACAATTTACTTAGCAAAAGTAATAGACCGCAAGCACCTAGTATTATTTTTTGCGATTTCTCTATCCCTAATTAGTATTGGGTGTCAAGATAATTCAGAATTAGACTTCATAGCTAGAGCAAACATTATTCCCGCTCCCAATGAGCTAGTTGTTGGAGATGGCTATTTTAAAATACCGCGCGACCTAATGATTATTAACGCGCCTGAAAACTTTAAAAGTGCGACAACGCTTTTACACAAATACCTAGGGAGTCTAGGCGCGGTAGGCTTTTCTTCAAGCAGGCCTGAAGAAACTGCATCATTCATTTTTAAACAAAATAACAGTATTACAAATGAAGGGTATATTTTAACTATTTCAGAAGAAAATATTTCCATAAGTGCTAGTACGCCAACCGGAGCATTTTATGCGGTTCAATCTTTAAGACAATTACTTCCACTAGCTATAGAAAATACAGAAAACGCATTCATAGAAAACATTAAAATCCCAACACTAATAATTAAAGACGAACCAAGATTCAAATACCGAGGGATGCATCTGGATGTCTCACGTCACTTTTTCCCTGTAGAATTTATCAAGGAATACATTGACCATCTAGCGATGCTTAAGATGAATACCTTCCACTGGCATTTGACTGATGATCAAGGGTGGCGCATTGAGATTAAACAATATCCAGAACTTACTACTAAGGGAGCCTACAGAGAAGAAACCCTAATTGGGCATTACAATGACACACCGCAACTATTTGATGGAAAACGATACGGTGGCTTTTACACCCAAGAAGAGGTAAAAGAAATAGTATCATATGCAACAGCCCGACACGTTACGGTGATTCCAGAAATAGAAATGCCAGGGCACGCACAAGCAGCGATTCATGCCTATCCAGAATTAGGTTGCACTGGTGAGCAAATTCCTGTGGCTACACAGTGGGGTGTATTTTCAACCATTTTTTGCCCTAAGGAAGAAACATTTACATTCCTTAAAAATGTGTTGGACGAAGTAATACCACTCTTCCCTGGCGAGTACATTCACATAGGGGGCGATGAGGCTCCTAAAGAACAATGGAAAAAGTGCAATCATTGTCAAAAACTGATTGCGGATAAAGGACTCAAAGACCAACACGGTCTACAGAGTTATTTCATCAAGGAAATTGAAACATACATCAATGGCAAAGGCAAAAAAATGATAGGTTGGGATGAGATTCTTGAAGGAGGGCTAGCCCCTAACGCTACGGTGATGTCTTGGCGAGGAACACAAGGTGCTGTGGATGCTGCAAACCAAGGACACGATGTGATATTAACGCCCACATCGCACGCCTATTTTGACTATTATCAAGCTACCTATGAGGACGAACCTACTGCCATTGGAGGTTATTTGCCGCTAAAGAAAGTGTATAGCTTTAATCCAATCCCTAAAAAACTACAAGGCACAAAAGCCGCTAAGCATGTTTTAGGGGCTCAAGGAAATATCTGGACAGAGTATTTAAGCACGGAAGACCAAGTTGAATATATGGCATTCCCAAGAATGTTAGCCATGGCAGAAGTGGCTTGGTCAGGGCCAACCCAAAATCTTGAAGAAGATTACACTAACTTTTTAATTCGGTTAGAGCCTTTTTTGGAACGACTAGACGCCCTAGATATTAACTATGCAAACCATTTATATGATCTTGAAGGCTCCGTTGTAAAAACTGAAAGTGAAGTGTTTTATCAATTAACCACGCCTACCAACGGAAAGGTAATAAAATACACCATCAATAATGGTGATGAACAGCTGTATCATCAACCCATTAAAATTTCAGAAGATGCCATAATTAATGGGCACGTGTATAAAGATGAACTCGCTGTTGGACGAAAATTCACTAACACCATTCACTACCATAAAGCAATCAAAGCTAAGGTCGAGATTAACGTTGAACCTCATCCTTCCTATAATGCTGGCGGAAAGCAATCTTTGATAAATGGAGTGACCGGGAGCAATACGCGTTTTGGGGATAAGGAGTGGCTGGGTTTTTGGGGTGATGATTTAGAGATAACAATCACATTTCCTGAACCAACAAAAATGTCCAAAATTTCAACTCGGTTTTATAACGCAAATGGGCAGTGGTTGTATGCGCCCATCAAATGGGAGGCACTAATTATTTTAGAAAGTGATGCTGTACTTTCTAATAAACAAATGATTAATAGCGACGAACAATTAGTATTTGCAGAAATAAAATTAGACATTAAAACATACTTGACTAAGCAATTAATCCTTAAAATTCCTAGTTATGGCACCATCCCAGATGGCTTACAAGGAGCGGGCAACAAAGCTTGGACCTTTATTGATGAGATCATAATAGAATAGCTAAAAGGAGCTCCACCTTCGTTGGAAATAAATATGAAAATAGAAATCTGCGCAAACTCATTTGCCTCTGCGCTCGCTGCACAAAATGCCGGGGCAGATAGAATAGAACTCTGTTCACAATTAAGTGTGGGAGGACTCACGCCATCTTACGGGCTAATCACAAAAGTTAAGGAAGAGCTAACCATCCCAATACACGTGCTCATTAGACCTCGCGCTGGAGACTTTAAGTATACAAAATACGAGCTTGATATTATGATTCGAGATATTAAGTTTTGTAAAGACTTAGGCTGTGCAGGTGTGGTAAGTGGTGTGTTAAAAAAAGACACATCACTCGATGCCTCCGCCACAAAACAGCTGATGCAGGCTGCAGGAAATTTAGAATTCACCTTCCACAGAGCATTTGATCTTGTCCCTAATGCCTCGGAAACTTTAAGGGTTTTAGAACAGTTAGGCGTCACAAGAATTCTTAGTTCTGGACAAAAAAGCAAAGCAATTGATGGTATAGAAACTTTAAAAATACTCCTTAAAATTTCCGAAGGAATCCAACTAATGCCTGGCAGCGGGATCAATACAGATAATGCCTTGAATTTTAAAGAAGCTAGATTTGAGATGATTCATTTTTCGGCAATCTCAAAAGCCGATGCGCCTCATAAACCGAAAGGAGTTTCTTTCAATGAAGGTGTAGAAGGAACCAGTGATGAAAACGTGATTAGACAGATCGTCGCGCTAGTACACTAAGCGTTGGTTAATTCCAATCACAAAACGGCTTTTTACTTAATTGCGAATTGTAGTATTTAACATCGCCAGTCACTTCTTCCCCTAGCCAATTTGGCTTTTCAAAAGCCTCGTTCTCAGCTGCTAATTCTACCTCAGCGACAATCAAACCCTTATTATTTCCAAAGAATTCATCCACCTCAAAGGTGTGGTTTCCTAGTCCGATTTCATAGCGAATTTTATCAATCTGCCCTTCTTCGCAAATAGCAAGTAAAGCCTCCGCATCTTTTACGGCAATCTTTTTTTCCCATTCCATGCGGATGGTGCCAGCATCATTGCTTTTACCTTTGATTGTCAAAAACGCTTCATCGCCTTTGATACGAACTCGCACGGTACGCTCTGCATGCGTGTTTAAAAAGCCTTGCACAATACGGTATTTGGTTTGTGCTTCGGTTTTAAAACGATCGCTCTTCACTAAAAATTTACGTTCTATTTCTTGCATTGATTCTGCATTTTTTCATTCCCACCCTTCGACTTTAATTCATATAGAGCGCAGTCAAAATGCTCAGAATAAACCCGCTCGGGCATCTTTATTAAAATCGTAAAGATCAATTCTCGACAATCGCTTTAATCTCATCATTCTCAATATGCGCTTTAGCATAGCCATTATGAGCTACAAGCAACATCGCTCTCGCAATGGTAATTGGTTCTATGATTTTATACTTTTTAGGCACTAAAAAACCGAATGTACCCATCGCAATCTGTGCTATTCGTTCACCAAACCTATTTTCTGAACGATCTCCACCAATTAATGAGGGCTGAAAAAAATAGGTGTTCTCAACACCTGAGGATTTTACATCGCGCTCCATTTCGCCTTTTACCTTATTATAAAACGTGCTGCTATTTGTAGTTGCGCCCATAGCCGAAATCACTTCAAAAACAGGAATCCCATTCTTCTTAGCCAACCGTGCCGATGAAACTGGAATGCCATAATCTATTTTTTTGTAAGTCTCTTTGTTTGGCGTATTCGCTTTTGTAGTGCCAATACAGCAGAAAACAACATCACCTTTAAATACTTCTGAAAAATTATCGATTTGAAACATATCTCCTAAATGTTCCTCTAATTTAGCGTGGGAAACACCTGTCGCACTCCGACCGAAGACTTTTACTTTTTCTGTCAAGGGATCTTTTAATAATAGGTCTAATAATATTCCTCCTGTGAGTCCTGTAGCGCCTAAAAGTATTGCTATTTTTTTCATAATCATTAGTTAAACCTAGTAGCTTTTGCCCAACTCTAAGGTTTGAATCAGATAAAGATATTAAATTTACTCCGTGACCCAAGAACAATTCCCATTAAGAAAAATTATCCACGTTGACATGGACGCATTTTACGCGTCTGTCGCACAACTGGACGACCCCTCACTCTTGGGAAAACCCATTGCGGTAGGAGGCGGTGGTGCTCGTGGTGTGGTAAGTGCAGCAAGTTATGAAGCACGAAAATTTGGTGTTCGTTCTGCGATGGCTGGTGCGCTGGCGATCAAACTTTGCCCAGACCTCATCTTTGTAAAAACAGATTTTGAACGTTATAAAGAAATTTCAGACAAGGTACGTACCGTGTTTTTTGAGTATACCGATCTTGTAGAACCTCTCTCTCTTGACGAAGCGTATCTAGACGTTACCGAAAACAAAAAAGGAAATCCTAGCGCTTCCTTGATTGCACAAGATATCCGGGCAAGAATTAAAGAAAAAACAGGATTAAATGCCTCGGCAGGGATCTCTATCAATAAGTTTATTGCAAAAATAGCGAGTGATGTACATAAGCCTAACGGTCAGAAAACGGTCCCGCCAGAAGAAGTTTTGGAGTTTCTAGAAGTGCTTGATATTAAAAAATTCTATGGCGTAGGGAAAGTGATGAAGGAGAAAATGTATCGCCACGGCATTTATACGGGAAAGGACTTAAAAGGAAAAACCGTCGAGTTTCTACAAGAAAATTTTGGGAAAAGCGGCGCTTATTATTATGACATTGTGCGTGGCATTCACAACAGCCAAGTAAAGCCATCCCGCACCAGAAAATCACTTGCCGCAGAGCGTACTTTTAGTGAGAACATTTCTTCGGAAATTTTCATGCTTGAAAGACTCGAGCCCATTGCAGAAGAGGTAGAACGCCGACTTAAGAAAAGTAAGGTGGCAGGGAAAACGGTTACTTTGAAAATTAAGTACAGTGACTTTACGCTACAAACGCGAAGCAAAACACTCCCCTTATATATTGCTGATAAAGCCTTGATTATGGAAACAGTGAAAGAACTTTTGTTTCAAGAAGGGATGAAAAATAGTGTTCGTTTATTAGGCATCTCGATGTCCAATTTAAATAACGAGAAAAAGAAAGCCCTTGCTGTTTCAGAAGAAAAAAAGTATGAGGTGCAGCTAAAATTCGATTTTTAGTCCTTCGATATAATTTTGTTATTGTCCCTTTGCAACATTAATAAAACCACTCAGGAGCCCTTAACTCCTATATCCATTTACCGTTTTAAATTCACTGCGCCGTACAAGTTTTTTGAGTGTTTTCAAACACTTTACATTGCAAAACTATTGAAATTAAAGAATTCTGTTTTGCTGGGCGCTGTCGAAGTACGAATTCTAGCACAATCTTACCGTATACTAAAGCGTTCCTTTCGTATGTTAGAGGAGTCTCTTTATTCCCTGTACTTCATTGTACATTTACCTTAACATTAAAACCTTTACTATGAAAAACAAAATCACACACATCGCAATAATCGCATTACTCTCTGTCTTTACAGGATGTGATAGCGACAAAAAAGACCAAATAGCAACCACGACAATTTCCGAAGCAAATAGCATGGAAGTGACGAGCAAAACTATGGAGAAAGACGACTATGTGTATGTCACTGCGCCCAGCGGTTTGTCGCTTAGAGAATACGATAACCTGGACAGTAAAAAACGAACAGTGATGCCTTATGGAACTAAAGTGAAACTTATTACTGTTGAGGAAAATGAGACGATGACCGTTGTTGGTATCAAAGGCGGAATGAATCAAGTGGAATATAACAACAAAACGGGATATGCTTTTAATGGCTATTTATCTAGCTTTTTCCCCCCAGAGAAGGATAGTAACGCCAAGCAATATATTGAAGATTTAAAGGCATCACATCCTGCTGCTACCTATTCTAAAACAATGGGCGGCACTGCGAGTAAACCTACAGAAACCGAAACTGTTTTATTGCCAACCACTAAATGGCATGAAGGGTTTACTTTTGGGCAGCGCTTGTTTGATGTACCTACTTCATTTGCTTTTCCATCACAGCAAGGCAGAGATACTCAAACGATTGCAAACGCTAAGAAAGCTAATTACATGTTTTTGAGCGATTTAATCATAACACGCACGAAGAATGCGCTAACGCAAATTAGTTATACTCAAACTGGCGAAGGCTATGGCAGTAATGTGACTATCTCTAAAGAAGGCAATATGATGAAGATTGAATATGTTACTGTTGTTTATTAAACAGAAAAAACATAGCAATGTATATAAATAGAGTCGCCAGAAAATATGATTTTCTGGCGACTCTATTTATTGGAAATTTTATGATCTAATTTAGAAGGAAATTGGTCATTTCACCAAACTAACCCGCAATGTATTTACCATTCCTTTATCTACAATAGGCATAGCAGCAAGGTTAATCAAATAATCGCCTTTATCTACAAACCCGCGCTCTTGGGCGATGGCGTTCACATCCTCTACGGTTTCATCCGTACTTATATACCTATCGTAAAAGAATGCCTTCACACCCCATAATAAGTTAAGCCTAGAGAGAATACGGTGATTACTAGTAAACACTAAAATATGAGCATCAGGACGCCAAGCAGAAATCTGGAAAGCCGTATATCCACTATTTGTTAATGTACAAATCGCTCTTGCGTCAATTTCGTTTGCCATGCTCGCGGCATGATAGCATATAGATTTTGTAATATATCTATTGGTGCGCACGTGAGGTGGTTCTTGAGGGACATTAATCAGGTCACTGTTTTCAACATTTTTACAAATGTTTGCCATCGTTCTGATCACCTCTACAGGATATTTACCCACAGAAGTCTCACCAGAAAGCATTACTGCATCTGCCCCATCCATCACTGAATTTGCAACATCATTTACCTCTGCCCTAGTTGGAGTTAATGAAGTAATCATGGTCTCCATCATTTGAGTGGCAATGATTACCGGTATTCTAGCGCGCTTAGCGGCCAACACTAATTGTTTCTGTATTAAAGGTACCTCTGCAGCAGGAACCTCAACACCTAGGTCACCTCTTGCAACCATTAAACCATCACAATAAGCAACAATTTTATCTATATTCTTAACAGCTTCTGGCTTTTCAATTTTAGCGATGATAGGAATTTTGTATTCACTATGTGCTTCAATTAACGCTTGTAATTCTTTAAGGTCTTCTGCGTGACGCACAAAAGATAATGCGATCCAATCTACTTCAATAGAAATTGCAAAAATCGTATCCTCTATATCTTTGGCCGTTAATGCTGGTAATGAAATTTCTGTATTAGGAAGGTTCACTCCCTTACGTGAAAGTAATGGTCCTCCTTGTATTACTTTTGTTTTCACCTCTCCTTTACCGTCTGTCTCTAGAACTTCAAACATTAATTTCCCGTCATCAAGCAGAATACGTTCTCCCGCTTTTACATCTCGCGGAAAATTATCGTAGTTCATGTATACTCTCTTGGCTGTACCTTCAAACTCTTCACCCGTGCAAAAAGAAATAGTATCTCCTGGGCTCACAACCACTTCTTCTTTCATGATTCCCACGCGCAGCTTAGGCCCTTGTAAGTCGCCTAATATAGCGGTACTTGTCCCAAGTTCTTTTCCTAGATCCCGGATAGTGGCAACAGTCTCTTTTACATTGTCATAATTTGCGTGAGAGAAGTTTACTCTAAACACGTTAACTCCCTCAATAATCATCTGCTTTAGAATCTCTCTATCTTGCGTTGCTGGCCCTAGGGTTGCAACTATTTTGGTCTTTTTTTGATCTGGCATTTAGTCGAAAATTAAATTGTTTTTAGACTTCAGTTGTTCTGTGTCTACTTCGTAGGCCGATATGACCTGCTTTATATCATTAATATCTGTCACAATCTTTCTAATAGCGACTGATGGGGCATCTGTAGAAATTTTCAGAAAAAAATCTACTTGTTTGTATTCTGGTATCAAGTGTGTCGTCACCATTTCTGAAATGTTCTCATCATCAAAAAGCCCACCGCTACTAACTACTCTAGCTGATTTGGCCACACACTTATTTGAGATTAAATCATAATTAATGTATCGCATTTCATCTTCATAATCAAATAATGGAAACGCAATCTCTAGACCGTTATTAGAATACTCAAGGTCCACTTTGCTCCGTTTTAAATGGAGCGTCGCAAATTGATTCAATAAAAATGCAACCTTATATGCCTCTTCACTACAATGAATAGCAACGAGCAGAAACTCTTCTGCAAAATCATCAGTTAAAATTAGCTTGTGGGCACCCAAGAATTTATTTTTGAGGGATAAAAATAGACAATACACAGTAAGCCGAATGTAAAGAAGACATTAAATTTAGGTCAATTAAGTCTATGTTGTAGTTAAGTAGGGGTTAATAATCTGGGCAATGAGCTGGGCTTGTTAAGAAAAGTCTTTGTCAATAGCCTTTTGCAGTTTATAGTAGGCTCTTTTGGCCGCCATTTCTTCGGCTTTCTTTTTTGAAGTGGCCCTTGCTTTTCCAACTACCTTATCGTCAAGATGTAGTTTTACAGCAAAATGCTTAAGCTTATCGTTGCCAGTATCTTCATACACAGCAAACCTAAATTGCAATTTATGTTTCTGACACCATTCTATAAAAAGACTTTTGTAGCTTATAACTTTACCCTCTAGTTTTTCAATATCTACATAAGGTTTTATTACTCTTTTATTGATAAACTTTTCGCAGTATTTGTAACCTCTATCTAAAAATATTGCTCCTACTAGTGATTCAAAAACATTTCCATGTATGTTACCCCCAAATTGCTTTATTGGAATATTGGTGCGCACTTGTTTTATAAGCTCTAGATCTCGTCCTAATTCATTTAGGTGTTCTCTACTCACTACTTTAGAACGCATTTTAGTAAGATAGCCTTCATTCCCTCCGGGTACTTTGTTGTATAAATGGGCAGCTATTACAGCACTTAACATGGCATCACCTAAAAACTCTTGTCGTTCGTAATTCTGCGCATGACCTTCACTAGTTTTTTCGTTAGTAGACCGGTGGGTAAATGCTTCTTCGTATAGTGTAATGTCTTTGGGTTTAAAACCGAGAAGTTTTTTGATCACCAAAAAAAAATCCCCGTCCTTAGTAGAACGGGAATTGAATATGTTTTTAATTAACGCCATTATTATTAGGCATCTAGTTTTCTAAACAACACACAAGCGTTGTGTCCTCCAAATCCAAATGTATTACTCATCGCAATATTCACTTGACGTGGTTGTGCTTTATTGAGTGTTAAATTTAAAGAAGGGTCAATGTTTTCATCCACCGTTGTGTGATTAATCGTAGGAGGCACAAGACTGTGCTCCATTGATAATATAGAAGCAATTGCTTCTATAGCTCCAGCTGCACCTAATAAATGCCCTGTCATTGACTTTGTAGAGTTGATATTGATGTCATTTGCATGCGCACCAAACACTTTACTAATAGCTTTTAATTCTGCAACATCCCCTAGAGGTGTTGAGGTTCCGTGTGTGTTAATTGCATCTACTTGGCTGGCATCTATTCCAGCATCGTTAAGACAATTATGCATCACACGCTCTACGCCTATTCCATCTGGATGAGGCGCCGTCATATGGTAAGCGTCACTTGACATTCCGCCACCTATAACTTCCGCATATATTCTAGCACCACGTGCTTTTGCGTGTTCGTATTCTTCTAAGATCAATGCACCAGCCCCTTCACCTAACACAAATCCATCACGGGTAGCATCAAAAGGTCTAGAAGCAGTTGCGGGATTTTCGTTGCGAGTAGATAATGCGTGCATAGCATTAAAACCACCCACTCCTGCTTGCGTTATTGCAGCTTCACTACCTCCTGTTACAATAATATCACAATGCCCTAGTCTAATATAGTTGAGTGCGTCTATCATAGCGTTTGCCGCTGAGGCACACGCAGAGACCGTCGTATAATTAGGCCCCATAAACCCATGTTCGATAGAAATATTGCCAGGGGCAATATCTGCGATCATTTTTGGAATAAAAAAGGGGTTGAAACGCGGCGTTCCATCCCCTTCTGCAAAATTTATTACTTCATTCTGAAATGTTTCGATGCCTCCTATACCAGCACCCCAGATCACGCCTACGCGAAATTTATCTACAGTATCAAGATTTATCCCTGCATCTAGAATAGCTTCATCGCTACTCACCAATGCGTATTGGGCAAACTTGTCTAGTTTACGAGCTTCTTTACGATCAAAATGTTGTAAAGGATCAAAATTCTTTATTTCACAAGCAAATCGCGTCTTGAACTTTTCAGCATCAAAATGTGTGATAGGTGCGCATCCGCTTCTTCCATTTTTAAGTCCATCCCAGAATTCTGTGATGTTGTTACCAATGGGTGTTAGGGCACCTAGTCCTGTTACTACAACTCGCTTAAGTTCCATAAAGAAGATGTCTTATTTGTTCTCTTCGATATAAGATACTGCTTGACCTACGGTCGCAATGTTTTCAGCCTGATCGTCCGGAATCTGAATGTCGAATTCTTTTTCAAATTCCATAATAAGCTCTACCGTATCTAGTGAGTCTGCTCCCAAGTCGTTTGTGAAGCTAGCTTCGTTTACAACTTCGTTCTCGTCTACACCTAATTTATCAACGATAATTGCTTTTACTCTTGATGCAATGTCTGACATAATGTTTTGTTTTTTTTAAATTTAGTAAGTGGCAAAAATAAAATATTTTAACTTAAAACACGATTTTAAAAGTAAAATGTGGGCGTAATTTAAACATTTCTGGGCGAAGTGAATACCCTATGCCTTACTTTTGTAACTAATTAACCTCTTGAAAACCATAACAAAATATGAAGAAGCGACTGGTGATTTTTGCTTCAGGTAACGGTACCAATACTCAAAACGTAATAAATTACTTTGCAAGATCACAATCTGTAGAGGTTGTCTGCGTACTCTCAAACAAGAAGGATGCCAAAGTGCTAGATCGTGCTAAAGCATCGCAAATAAGGGCTTTAGCATTTAGTAAGACCGAAATGTTATCCCCCGATGGCCTTGTGAAGAACTTAAAAGACCTAGCTCCAGACCTCATAATCCTAGCGGGTTTTCTTCTGAAATTTCCAGAAATCATACTCCGTGAGTTTCCTGATAAAGTATTAAATATTCACCCAGCCTTGCTCCCTAAATATGGAGGAAAAGGAATGTATGGACATCACGTTCATGAAGCGATTGTTGCCAACAAAGAGAACAAAACAGGCATTACAATCCACTATGTAAATGAACAATACGACGAAGGTGCCATCATTTTTCAAAAAGAAACCAAAGTATTCCCGGAAGATTCGGCAGATAAGGTTGCCGCAAAAGTGCACGTTTTAGAATATGAATGGTTACCTAAGATTATTGAGCGTATCCTAAATAAGGAAGATTAGTAAATTTAACACTTGCTTTGGATCAACGATTTTGATTAAAGCTTAAAGCCCACGAGGTCATATCTTGGTTAAATTTGAAGCGCGCTTCAAATCAACTGACACTTCGAATCAACATTAGATAAAAAATATGGCAAAGCCAAAAAAATATTATGTAGTCTGGTTCGGTAATCCTGCTGGAATCTATGACAGTTGGAAAAAATGTCAAGCAGCCATTAAAGGGATTTCTGGCGCACAATATATGAGTTTTGTATCACAGAAGGAAGCCAAGGTTGCCTACAATAAAGATTACAAAGACTATAAAGGAAAAGGAACAAGCAAAAAGAAGAAGACACTCTCTAGCTCAGAAAAAGCGAGCTACGGTGAGCCTAACTTTTACTCTATCTCTGTTGACGCCGCTTCAAGCGGTAATCCTGGAAAAATGGAATACAGAGGTGTAGATACACAAACTCAAAGACAATTATTTCATCAAGGTCCTTTTGAAAAAGGAACCAATAATGTGGGAGAATTTCTAGCCCTAGTTCATGGCCTCGCCTATCTTCAAAAACATAAGAGTGATCGCATACTTTATACAGATTCTAGAATCGCAATGGGCTGGGTCAAGAAAAAGCGCTGCAACACAAAGCTTGCTTGGGGACCAAAAAACAAATCCATTCTAGAGTTAGTAAAGCGAGCAGAAGCTTGGTTAAAAACAAATACCTATCAAACTCATATCGTTAAATGGGAGACAAAAGCTTGGGGAGAAATCCCAGCAGATTTCGGGAGGAAATAAATTCATAATTTAAATTTAACTAGAGTAGTATTCAATAACCGTTAAAACCGCATCTTTTCTAAATATTGATGGACCGCTATTCGTTCTTTTTTGGTAAATTTGCACCTTCATTTTAAACATACCCATGAGTAAACTCGTTATTGTAGGAACTGTCGCTTTTGATGCTATTGAAACTCCTTTTGGTAAGACTGATAAAATACTCGGAGGTGCTGCCACTTATATAGGCTTGTCTGCTTCTCAGTTTGATACAGATAGCGCCATTGTCTCTGTAATAGGAGGCGATTTTCTGCAAGAAGATATTAATATGATGCGGGCAAAAGGAATCAACCTTGACGGTCTTGAGCTTGTAAAAGATGGAAAGTCATTTTTCTGGAGTGGGAAGTATCATAACGATATGAACTCTAGAGATACGCTAGCGACGGAGTTAAATGTGCTTGAAACTTTTAACCCGGTAGTGCCAGAAGCTTATAAAGATGCAGAGGTAGTAATGCTCGGCAACTTGCACCCTATGGTGCAAATGGGGGTTATAGAGCAGATGAATGATCCAAAAATGGTGGTGCTTGACACAATGAATTTCTGGATGGATGTCGCTCTCGACGATCTTAAAAAAGTAATTGCAAAAGTAGACGTGATTACTATAAATGACGAAGAAGCGAGACAACTGAGTGGTGAATATTCTTTAGTCAATGCATCTAAAAAAATAATGGAGATGGGGCCACAGTATGTGGTAATTAAAAAGGGAGAGCACGGAGCATTATTGTTCCATAAAGACCACATGTTTTTTGCTCCTGCCTTACCATTAGCAGAAGTTTTTGATCCCACTGGAGCTGGCGATACCTTTGCTGGTGGTTTTACAGGCTATCTTGCAAAAACAGAAGATTATAGTTTTGAAAATATGAAACGTGCCATTATTTACGGCTCGTGTTTGGCCTCGTTTGCAGTAGAGAAATTTGGGACCGAGCGAATGGAACACCTTACAAGAAAAGAAGTAGATGAGCGCTTGCATCAGTTCAAGAGCTTAACGCAATATGATATAGATTTAAAGTAAAAACGAACGCCTAATTTTTTAGGCGTTTTTTTATTAAAACAAGCAAGGTCACTTCGGATATTTTCTCCATTTGACACCTCGTCTTTTAATAAAAACAGAAGCAGCATTAACAATGATAAGAAGAACCGAAAGGAAACTGCTTTTTATTGAAGCACAAGAGTTGAATAATTAATATTTCCAGAGTACTAAAATAAATCATAACACCCAAGATGAGTGACGCTTTAAAACACGAATGCGGTATCGCAATGGTACGATTACTGAAACCGCTAGAATTTTACAAACAGAAGTACGGGACCGCTTTTTATGGCGTGAACAAGATGTACTTGATGATGGAAAAACAACACAATCGCGGACAAGATGGTGCTGGGTTTGCAAGCATCAAACTGGACGTGGCTCCTGGAGATCGTTATATAAGTAGAGTCCGTTCTAATCAATCACAGCCTATTCAAGATATTTTTGCGCAGATAAACGCACGTATCAATTCTGAAATGGATGCCAATCCAGCGATGAAAAACGATGTGGCGCTTCAGAAAAAAACGATTCCTTATATAGGTGAGTTGTTTTTAGGGCATGTGCGTTACGGAACTTTTGGCGGGAATAGCGTAGAGGCGGTTCACCCTTTTTTACGAACCAATAACTGGATGCACCGTAACCTTATTATTGCCGGAAATTTTAATATGACAAATACGACTGAGCTTTTTGACAACCTCGTTAAGCTTGGTATGCACCCAAAAGAGAAGGCCGACACTATTACGGTCATGGAGAAGATAGGGCACTTTCTGGATGATGCGGTAAACAAGTTATACAAGAAAGCGAAGAAAAAAGGACTAAGCAAGGTGGAAACTTCTCCTTACATAGTAGACAACTTGAACATGGCAAAAGTGCTTAAAAAATCTGCTAAAGATTGGGATGGTGGTTATGCGATGGCTGGTTTATTGGGCCACGGAGATGCGTTTGTGTTGCGCGATCCAGCTGGGATAAGGCCCGCTTTCTATTATCAGGATGATGAAGTAGTGGTAGTGGCTAGTGAGCGCCCTGTAATACAGACTGTGTTTAATGTTCCTTTTGATAAAGTAAAAGAGATTGATCGTGGTGCTGCATTGTTGATACGAAAAGATGGCGAAATTAAAATGGAGCAGATCCTTGAGCCTTTAGAGCAGAAGTCTTGTTCTTTTGAGCGTATCTATTTCTCTCGTGGGAGTGACGCAGAAATTTACCAAGAACGTAAGGAACTTGGGCGTCTCCTTATGCCAAAAGTACTTGAGGCCATTAATTATGACACTGAAAATAGCGTGTTCTCTTTTATCCCGAACACAGCAGAAACTTCTTTTTACGGAATGCTCGATGCCGCTCAAAATGAGCTCAACAAACAGAAAAACGAAGCGATACTTAAAGAAGCAGGTGGCTTGACTGCTGAAAGACTGCACGAGATACAATCGCATAAGATTAGAACAGAGAAGATTGCTATAAAGGATGTAAAGCTGCGTACATTCATTACAGATGAGAGTAGTCGCGATGATTTAGTAGCACACGTTTATGACGTGACATACGGCGTTGTAAAGCCAAAGGACAACTTAGTGATTATTGACGATAGCATCGTTCGAGGTACGACTTTAAAGAAAAGTATTCTCAGAATGCTAGATCGCCTAAACCCTGCAAAAATTGTAGTTGTTTCTTCTGCGCCTCAAATACGTTATCCAGATTGCTATGGTATAGACATGGCCCGTTTAGAACACTTAGTAGCGTTTAATGCAGCCGTTGAATTACATAAAGATCGCGGTACCGATAGCATCATTGAAGAAATCTACCATAAATGTAAAAAGCAATTGGCGCTAAAGGATAATGATGTTATTAATCACGTAAAAGAATTGTACGACCCTTTTACAGATGAAGAGATAAGTGATAAGATAGCAGAGATCATTACAGAAGAAAGTGTGAAAAGCGAGGTTAAAATTATTTTTCAATCTGTGGACGACCTTCATAAGGCATGTCCTAAGAGTTTAGGTGACTGGTACTTTACTGGTAACTATCCTACTAATGGAGGTAATCGAGTTGTAAACCGCGCATATATAAACTTTTACGAAGGAAATCCAGAACGGGCATATTAAAATTTAACAATACCTGTAGGAAAAAGAGCAATTTGTCGGAGATACAAATCACTTCGTCCGAAAGTAAGAATTTTCCGTATTTTAATTAGAGTCCATCAGTATATTTGAATCATTCCATAGCATAAGTAGGTTAAGTTTATGGTAAAAATTGGGAAAAAAAAGACGGACTTCTGTTCGTCTTTTTTATTTCACATAATTTGCGCATCACGCAATCACACAGGACTTAGTGACGATTTTTAAAAATAAGATTAAACACTGAAGTTAAGAGAAAATTGATATTCAAAATATTTTTTCCAATGGAAGATGATAGTGCTAAAAATGTCTTGACAGCTATTTATCTTATTGTTGATTAACTTTCTTTATAGCCGTAACAATTACATTACTAATCACAAATACTTTTGCCCTTCGCTGGATAACTATCTGGACTCAGGTGTTTCTAACCTTTATACGTTAGTTATCTCAACTTTTCTTCTTACAGTTTTATCAGAAAGCCCTCAAGCACAGTGTCGTTCATCGGAAATCCTTCTTTGCCGCTGCTTTTTAACGAGTATTATGGCAATTGGTCTAATAATCATAAAAGTCACAATTAAAATGTGCTATATTTGAATAATACCATAGCATAAGTAGGTTAAGTTCATGGTAGATTTGGGGCAAAAAAAGATGGATCTTTCCATCTTTTTTTATGCGCTAAATTCTGGGTTCGAGAGCACTGTTGGGTTTTGAATTTTTAGCAAAGTATAATCCGAGCGGTTTCACATTCTTAAATAGTCTTTCATCTTTTTTTCTAGGCTTTAATTAACATAAGTATGCGCTTATCCAGATAATCTTCTGGTCTGGAATCACAATCAGCTCCGCCCAGTGAATACCCCTTTTGATTAGAAAACTTAGGATACAAATACGGTACTATTTTTAGAATAACACATAATTTAAACCTTGCTGGTCTTTCCAAAAAAAATCAAACAAAAAATCCCTTCTTCCAAACAAGCAGAAAAAGGGATAATTGAATAATAATTCTATAAATTTATTTATTCTCTAAGAAGCGTTTTCCTACTTCTTCCCAATTAACTACATTAAAAAATGCTGCAACATAATCTGGACGTTTGTTTTGGTAATTTAAGTAGTATGCGTGTTCCCATACATCTAATCCTAAGATAGGACGACCGCCACAACCTACGCCTGGCATTAATGGATTATCTTGATTAGGACACCCACAAATATCAAGTGATCCGTCTTTCATGACACATAAGAAAGCCCATCCTGATCCAAATTGTGTTTTTGCCGCAGTAGAAAACTTCTCTTTAAAATCTGCAAAAGAATTGAATGAGCTTTTAATAGCACTCATTAATTCGCCGCTAGGCTCTCCGCCTCCATCTGAGGACATTACTTGCCAGAAAAGGCTGTGGTTATAAAAACCTCCACCATTATTACGGACTGCTTTATTGTCCATATCAAGATTCATTAAAATGTTCTCGATGGTTTTGCCTTCCATATCAGTTCCTTCAATGGCAGCGTTTAGGTTGTTGGTATATCCCTGATGATGTTTACCATGATGTATTTGCATGGTTCGTTCGTCTATATGTGGCGCTAATGCATCGTATGCATAAGGTAATTTTGGTAATTCAAAAGCCATAGTTCTTGTCTTTAAGTTAATAATTCTTTTCGGTAGCTCAAAGTTACACAAACAAGGTGTATTAAACTGTTAGAGAATTTATAAGATTTTTATAGCACAATAGAGTTCTTTGATACTAGCTTGGTCACGAGAAAGCCGTATTTTTATAGGAATAAAACAACGTCTTTGAAAACTACTGCCCCTTTTTTTATTTATGATGCCGCTGCAGGTAGCGGCAAAACCTACAGTCTAGTCAAGCGTTACTTAAGCGCTTTACTACAGCAGCCTAAAGACAGCTATTATCGCCAACTCCTTGCCTTGACCTTTACAAATAAGGCAGTGGCAGAAATGAAAGAACGCATTGTGGATAGCCTTGTTGAATTTGCAGATGAGCGAGTACTATCTAATGAGCCTCCTATGTTTCTTGACATAGCTAAAACACTACAACTAGAACCCTTGGTTTTACATAAAAGAGCTAGCGACATACTAAGGCATTTACTGCATAACTACGCGGCTTTTAGTGTAGAAACCATAGACAGTTTTAATCATCGATTGATTCGTACTTTTGCTAAAGACCTTAAGCTGCCATCAAACTTTGAGGTAATGCTTGACATTGATGCGCTATTGACCGAAGCCGTTGACGCACTCATTAATAAAGCAGGCACAGACTCGGCAATCACAAAAGTACTTGTCGATTTTGCGATGGAAAAAACGGACGACGATCGTTCTTGGGATATAAGTTTTGACCTATTTGCCGTATCAAAAATGCTCGCTAATGAAGAGGATGCTGCACATCTGATAAAACTTCAAGACAAATCACTTTCAGATTTTATTCACTTTAAACAAGAACTAAGTGTTAAATACAAGAATATTTCGGAAGAAATAATTGAAAAGGCGAAAGTCGTAAACACGAGTATAGCAGCACACGAACTTATTAGGTTAGACTTTAGTAGTGGCTATTTTTATGATCATTTTGTAAAATTGGCGCGTGGAAATTTTGATAGTAATTTACAAACCAAATGGATCCTTAACATAAGAGACAAAGAGTTATACGCAGGAAAAGTAAGGAAAGAACGACCGGATGCCGCAGATGCAATAGACGAGTTGACGCCAGGTTTTATTGAAATAGTAGAAAGTACCTCAGCTCAAATCTCGACGCTTCTTTTTATAGATGCTGTACTTAGAAAAATCACGCCAATTTCTGTAATTAACCTTGTACAAAAAGAACTGGAAGAGATAAAAGTAGAACAAAACGTATTGCCCTTATTTCAATTTAATGCCATTATTAATAAGGAGATAAAAAACCAACCCGCTCCTTTTATTTATGAGCGTATGGGTGAACGATATCGACACTTTTTTGTGGACGAGTTTCAGGACACTTCTGTTATGCAATGGGAAAATTTGCATCCGCTAATTGAAAACACACTCACACAAACCAAAGACAGCAAAGAGGGTTCTTTACTACTTGTGGGCGATGTAAAGCAAGCTATCTATCGCTGGCGTGGCGGCAAACCAGAACAATTTTTAGATATGATTAATGGGCACTCCCCTTTCCCGAGTGTGCAACCGCAGGTTGAAAATTTACCTGTAAACTATCGAAGTTTAAAAGAAGTAGTCACTTTTAACAATGCGTTTTTCACCTATGCTTCAGGCATCTTTAATAACCCGATGCATCAAGAATTGTACTTAGATGGCAATCATCAAGACTCAAATAAGGATCAAGCAGGATATGTAGAAATGTCTTTTGTGGTTGGCGCTAATAAGGCAGAAAAACAAGAGGAGTATAAAGAGAAAACACTAAGCACCATACAAAACCTTCTAGAAAACGACTTTAGTTATAGCGACATTTGCATACTAACGCGACGACGCGCAGATGGAATCATGTTAAGTGATTTTTTAATGGAGCACGAAATCCCTGTTATTTCTTCTGAAACATTATTGCTAGAACAATCTGGTTTTGTACAGGCTATCATAGGCTTATTACAAGTAAGCGTGAGCCCACAAGACAAAGAAACACTGGTAGCTGCTGTTCTTGACTTTTTATATGATCATCTCGATATAAAAGAAGACAAGCATTTCTTCTTTACAGCATTTACAGAACAAAGCACCGAAGCGTTTCCCGAAGTTATCAAAGCATACCATATTGCGTTTTCCTGGGAGAAACTAAGAGAGTCGTCTGTGTATGAAAGTGCAGAGTATATTATTGAACAATTTGGTTTTGCAGATACGGCAGATGCGTACCTCTTCGGTTTTATGGACTTTATCTTTGAGTATGAACAACAGGCTGGCGCAGATACATTAGGATTTTTAGCACATTGGGAAAAGAAAAGAAAGAAGGCATCCATAAGCTCTGGAACTGGGACGGATGGCGTGCAGTTTATGACCGTCCACAAGTCTAAAGGACTTGAGTTTCCTGTTGTGATTTTCCCGTTTGCAGATGTAACTATAAATAAGGAGAATCAAGCCACCACTTGGATTCCCTTGCCAGACGAGTGGCAGTTTGGGTTTGAAGAGACGCTCATTAACTATTCTAGTAAGGTAGCCGGGTTTAGTGAAGCAGGGAGTGAACTCCACAACGTGAGGCAAGAAACCTTACAGTTGGATAATTTAAATTTACTCTATGTAACCCTCACCCGGGCAGTAGAGCAGCTTTATATTTTTTCTGAAACGCCAAGTACTATCAAAACTGGTAATGACATTAAAACATTTCCGCAAGTATTTAAAGGGTTTCTTGAAAGCCAAAGCAAATGGGATGGGGAAGATAAGGTGTATACGTTTGGCACATTTCAGAAGAGACAATTACAAAAAGAGACAGCTACAACTACAGTAAGCCACCCTAACTATATATGTATTGCTCCAGAGCAACACGATATTAAGGTAATCACGAGAGACGCTATGCTTTGGGGAACCAACACCAAAGAAGCCATCGACACTGGGAATTTAGTGCACAACACGATGGAGCTTATTAAACATAAAAGCGATGTAACTCCTGTGTTTTCTGCACTGCAGCTTGGTGGCACTCTTTCTGCAGCCGCGCTCGCATCTTTAAAAGTGGTTGTTTTGCAAATTGTAAATTATCCAGAGTTGGCTTTTTTGTTTGAAAATTTCCGAAGCAGTGAAAATGAACGCGATATTATTACCAAAGACGGACGTGTGTTACGACCAGATCGTTTGGTTTTTCACGAGGACAATGGCGTGACCATCATAGATTATAAAACTGGAAGTCCTAATTATGATCACGACGAGCAGATCACAAGTTATGCCATCGCCTTAATCGATATGGGCTTTGTGATTAGGGATAAAATATTAGTCTATACTAATGAAGAGATCGTGGTAAATAAAGTAAATTTGGGCTCATAAAAACTTACCCTATTATGTACGGAAAAATTAAAGAACATTTACAGCAGGAATTACAAGACATAAAAGATAACGGACTTTATAAAACGGAACGTATTATTACATCACCACAAGGAGCAGAAATAACTATCTCTACGGGCGAAACCGTGTTGAACTTTTGTGCTAACAATTATTTAGGATTGTCATCACATCCAGACGTGATCCAAGCAGCTAAAGATGCAATGGACACCCATGGTTTTGGGATGTCTTCTGTGCGTTTTATCTGCGGAACTCAGGATATACATAAAACACTAGAAGAAAAAATAGCTGAATTTTATAAAACCGAAGACACCATTTTATACGCAGCCGCTTTTGATGCCAACGGAGGTGTGTTTGAACCTTTATTAGGAGCTGGAGATGCTATTATTAGCGATTCTTTAAACCACGCATCTATTATAGATGGTGTGCGTTTGTGTAAAGCGTCCAGGTATCGGTATGCAAATAACAATATGGAAGAACTGGAGACACGCTTGCAAGAAGCTAATGCAGCCGGAGCACGCCACAAGATCATTGTAACAGATGGTGTATTCTCTATGGACGGTGTGGTAGCATCACTAGATAAAATATGTGACCTAGCAGATGCGTATGACGCCATGGTTATGATTGATGAATGTCACGCTACTGGGTTTATTGGTAAAACCGGACGAGGTACCCTAGAAGAAAAGCGCGTGATGGGTAGAATAGATATCATCACAGGTACTTTGGGGAAAGCACTAGGAGGTGCAATGGGAGGTTATACTACAGGTAAAAAAGAAATTATTGAAATATTAAGACAGCGATCTCGTCCTTATCTATTCTCTAACTCGTTAGCCCCTGCCATCGTTGGAGCTTCCATTAAGGTTTTTGAGATGCTCGCTAACGATACCACGCTTCGAGATACGCTAGAAGAAAACACAAATTACTTTAAAAAAGGAATGAAAGCAGCAGGTTTTGACATAGTAGAAGGTGATTCTGCTATTGTCCCAGTAATGCTTTACGATGCGAAGTTGTCTCAAAATATGGCAAACATGCTTTTAGAACAAGGTATCTACGTAATCGGCTTCTTTTATCCCGTAGTACCAAAGAATAAAGCTCGAATAAGGGTACAACTATCTGCTGCGCACACTAAGATCCATCTAGATAAGGCAATAAGCGCATTTATATCTGTTGGTGAAAAACTATCTGTTATTTAAGCCTGTGTACTTAACTTAGCCCTGTACCGTGTGTATTTATGAAAAATTTAATAGATTTGCTTTTGTTAATAAACATTAACAAGTTACTTTTGTGATTAATTAACACTTAAAATTAAACAATCGAATATGAAACATCTTAACATTTTATTCGTTGCAGCTTGCCTAGTATTGGGTTTTAGTTCAGCGAATGCGCAAGACGAAAACAACCCATGGGCTGTTGAAATCGGTGTGAACGCAGTAGACACTTTTCCTGTTGGTCTTAGAGACGGTCAAACAACGGAAGATAGCATGAACGGAGAATTTGCTTCTGAGTTCTTCAACATTGAGGATCACTGGAATATCCTTCCTTCTGTATCTAGATTAGCGATTTCACGCTATGTAGGTAGTAATTTTTCTATAGGAGTAGCGGGAACAATTAACAGAATCGAAAAGGTTGGTGACGTAATAGTAGATGACTTAAGTTACTATGGTGCGGATGGAGAGATTAAATATAGCTTTAGAGATTTAGTTAACGGTGCTGGTGGATGGTTAGACCCATCTCTAGGAATCGGTGGTGGATACACTTGGTTAAATGACCAAGGATTTGGTACTGCAAACGGTATTGTTAGTGTACGCTTCTGGTTATCAGAACAATTTGCACTTAACGCACAGTCTGCTTACAAGTATGCATTTGATGATGCTACCGGAACAAAGCACATGCAACACAGTTTAGGTCTTGTATTTAAATTTGGCGGATCTGATAGAGACGGTGATGGAATCTACGATCAAGATGATGAGTGTCCAGATACTCCAGGTCTTGCAGAATTTAACGGATGTCCTGATACTGACGGTGACGGAATCGAAGACAGAGAAGATGCTTGTCCTGATGCCGCAGGTTCTGCAGAGATGATGGGATGCCCTGACACTGACGGTGATGGTCTTGCTGACAATAAAGACAACTGTCCTACTGAAGCTGGTCCTGCTGCAAACGATGGTTGCCCATGGCCCGATACTGATGGTGACAGTGTGCTTGACAAAGATGACGCTTGTCCTGATGAAGCTGGTTCTGCTGCAAACAACGGTTGCGCAGACAGAGATGGTGACAGTGTACTTGATAAAGATGATGAATGTCCAGATGTTCCTGGAACAGTAGCTAGAAAAGGATGTCCTGAGCCACAAATCACAACTGAGATCATGGAGCAATTGAACCAATACTCTAGAACTATCTTATTTGACTATAACAAAACTACGGTTCGTCAAGATTCTTACTCTGCTATTCAGTCAATGATTGATATTATGAATGAGTACGAAACAACTAATTTCCTTATTGAAGGACATTCAGATAGTAGTGGAAGAGACACTTACAACTTAGAGCTTTCTGAGAAAAGAGCTAGTTCTGTTAAGCTATACTTAGAAAGTAAAGGTGTAGATAGCGCTAGATTAAGTTCTTTAGGATATGGTGAAACTCGTCCTAAAGCGTCGAATCAAACTTCTGCTGGAAGACAAGAAAACAGACGTGTTGAAGTTTCTTTAGTAAAATAAGTTTATTAAAAATACACAATAAGTTTTATTAGAAACGCCTCCTTTTTAAGGGGGCGTTTCTTATTTTTAGGGTATGCAAAAATTTCTGGAAGAAACCCTTGATTACCTTGATGCCAACTACGATTCTCTTTCAGACCTTACCCTAATTCTACCTAGTAAACGTGCGGGTGGTTTCCTTTTAGACTATTTAAAGAAACGCTCTAATAAAACTGCGTTTGCCCCGAGGATAATAAACATCGAAGCTTTTATAGAAGAGGTGGCTAACTTAAAAATAGTTGACAACACACAACTATTGTTTAAGAGCTATGCCGTGTATCAAACGCTGGTTGCTGTTAAAGAAAAAGAATCTTTTGGCTCCTATAGCACTTGGGCAACAACACTTCTTGGAGATTTTAATGAAATAGACAGATATCTTCTAGACCATCAATCCTTCTTTAATTATCTAGCAAGTATTCAAGATGTGAATCACTGGTATCTCAAACAAGACAAAACACCACTTATAGAGAGCTATTTAACCTTCTGGAATAGCCTTCCAGAGTTTTATAAAACACTTAAAGATTCACTATTAAAAAATGACAACGGTTATCAGGGACTTGTTAATAGAAAAGCCGCAGAAGAGATTGAACACTATATCGCGGCAAAACAAAATACAAAACACATCTTTATTGGCTTTAATGCTTTGAACAAAGCAGAACAGGTTATTATGCAAGAATTAGTAGCTGCTAACCTCGCCGAAATTATCTGGGACGCGGACAGCAATTTCTTCGATGATAACACGCACAGTGTTTCCTTATTTATGCGGGAATACGCTAGTAAATGGAAAATCTATAATAGCCAACCATTTTCAATACAGAGTACTCATTTTTTAAAACCCAAAAAAATAGCACTTGTTGAAGCTTCAAAAAACATATCGCAGGTAAAATATGTAGGAGATCTGTTGTCAAAAATGAGCGCAGCAGCACTGGAAGAAACAGCAATAATACTAGCAGACGAAGCATTGTTAGTGCCTATGCTTCATTCTTTGCCGGCAAATGTAAAGAAGGTCAATGTTACTATGGGAGTGCCCTTAGCTACGTTTCCGTTGTCGTCATTCTTTGACATCTTATTGCAACTTAAAATTAAGGATACCTCGCAAATCTATTATCGAGACATTAATAATATTGTGACCCATCCTTTTGGCAAACTATTATTTAAAAATGGGGGCGACATCATCACATATCTGCAAGAAAACAACATTGCCTATAGCTCATTAGATCAATTGCTTACTATAGCAAAAGAAGACACTACCATTACAAGACTATTATTCACAAATTGGAATGGCGCTGAAAATAATACAATTAAAAATTGCTTGGCTTGTATCGACATCGCTAAAGAACAAGACGATCTAGGAGCGACAGATCGCGCTGTGCTATTTCAGCTTCAAAGCGTTTTTAAGCAGCTAGAATCGCTTCAAGAACAATACGCTTACCTAGATAGCATCAGCGCCATACACAGCCTCTATAAGCAGCTTTTAGGGACAGAAACCTTAGACTTTAAAGGCGACGCCTATGATGGTCTTCAGATTATGGGTTTGTTAGAATCCAGAGTCTTAGATTTTAAGAACGTGATAATGACCTCGGTTAACGAAGGCACTTTGCCTTCTGGAAAAACGAACGCCTCTTTTATTACGTATGACTTAAAACAACAATTCGAACTTCCTAAATACACAGAAAAAGATGCTATCTATGCCTATCACTTTTATCACGCGATACAACGCGCAGAAAATTGCACATTACTCTACAACACCCATTCAGATGGAATAAACACGGGTGAGAAGAGTAGGTTTATTAAGCAATTAGAAGTGTATAATCTCCCCAATCACGAGCTGTCAAAAACCGTGATTGCTCACAAGATTGCTATTTCGACCCCAGAAAAGAAAACAGTGCAAAAGACAGAAGCTGTGATGGAAATCATTCATAAAATGGCCGCCGGTTATTTGTCTCCCTCTGCTTTGACAAGCTATATTAGAAACCCATTAGACTTTTACAAACAACGTATCTTAAGGTTAAAAGAGCTAGAAGAAGTAGAAGAAACCGTTGCGGCAAATACCATGGGAACCATCGTACACAACACACTGGAAAATCTATACAAGCCGCTTCTCAATAACATCCTTACTACAGAAATATTAAAGGCATTATTACCCCTTATAGAAAATGAAGTGAAGCAACAGTTTTCTGATGTGTACAAAGAAGGCGATTATACAAGAGGGAAAAACCTCATCATTTATGAAGTGGTCAAGAAATTTGTGAGCAATTTTATTAACCTAGAAATTAAAGATGTTGAAGCAGGAAACGAGATAGTGGTGACCGCACTAGAAGAAGAATTTAAAGAGTCTCTAGATGTTCCTGGCATCAACTTCCCCGTAATACTTGGAGGAAAAGTTGACCGAATAGACCGCTACAACGGCGTCCTGAGAATTATTGATTATAAAACTGGAAAAGTAAACGCCTCTGACCTTCACATAGTCGAATGGGATGTGATTACAGAAGAATATAAATACAGCAAAGCTTTTCAAGTACTCGCCTATGCTACCATGTATCAAAGCAAATATGGTCTCGATACCGCAGAAGCAGGAATCATCTCATTCAAAAACTTAGGTGCAGGTTTCTTAAAGTTTGCTACAAAACCCGCTGCCGCAAGTAGAACAAAAAACGCCATCATTGATGAAGAGGTATTAGCCCAGTATAAGGAGCAGCTCTTCGCTATCATTACTGAAATATTAAATCCTGAAATTCCCTTTACAGAAAAAGAAATCATCTAATGATTAGAGACACAAACAATATTTTAACTGGGGGTAAAAAGCCCATCCTCTTTGACTGTTTTTATACCAAAACATTACAGCCAAAACCTATTGTCATTTATTGTCACGGGTATAAAGGATTTAAAGACTGGGGTGCGTGGGATCTTGTTGCAGAAGCTTTTGCAAATGCCGGTTTTTTCTTCGTGAAGTTTAACTTCTCTCACAACGGTGGGACCATGGCGCAAGCCATAGATTTTCCAGACCTGGAGTCCTTTGCCCAAAACAATTACTCAACAGAACTTGAAGATGTAGATCGAATAATCTCGCACCTTATGACCACAGAAAAATATCTTGCCGAAACAGACAAGGACGTAATTTCTCTCATTGGCCATAGTCGTGGAGGTGGCATTGCACTTATCAAAGCTGAAGAAGACCCTCGTATTTCCAAAGTAATAACTTGGGCAGGAGTGAGCGACTACAGATCTAGATTTAAAGAAGAATCGGACGGCTTTAAAGATTGGGAAAAATCGGGACGATTCTATGTAAAGAATGGAAGAACCAAACAGAAGATGCCACACAACTGGCAATTCTACACAGATTTTCTTTCTAATGAAGCACGACTTACAATAAGTAGAGCTGCAAAATCTCTCCATAAACCTTGGTTAATTATTCACGGAAACGCAGACACTTCTGTTCCTATTGAAGAAGGTGAAGCATTACATCGCTGGAGTACTCAAAGCAGTTTTGAAATAATCAAGGGCGCCAATCACGTCTTCGGGACTAGTCATCCTTGGGAGCTTAACACACTGCCCGAACATCTTGAAAAAGTGCTTGAAAAAAGCATTCTGTTTTTGGAATAATTGCGTTACTTTAGCGCTTATTAATGGGGGATTAGCTCAGTTGGCTAGAGCGTCTGGCTGGCAGTCAGAAGGCCATCGGTTCGAATCCGATATTCTCCACTTTTCCAATAAACAGTATTCTGTTTAAAACAAAAAGGACAAACCACACATTGTGATTTGTCCTTTTATCTTTTGAGATTTCTTTTTATTATTCTCTTTCTTTTAATATCAATAAAGGCTTCGTCGTGAAAAACTGCTTCTTTAAAGTCTGCTCGTTCTGGCGTATTAATTTTTTAAAGAAACCCCCTGTATTCTTCCTTCTTAAAACACATAACATTTCTGGATTGATTGCCATAAAATGCTCAGTGATTCCCTGAAATACAGTTGCGTTTTCCGTAATTATATGCTCGCTTGAAAGCTTCTTTAATCCAGCTTGAATCTCTCTTGGATTTTCTGCAGTATCCGGTGTAACAACTTGCAAAACCGTTACCTCGGCTTGAAACTTATCTACAAAAGATTCTAGGGTGTCAGATGCTTCTGTAGATTCAATCGTTGCGTTTTTGTGCGCAAATAAAATAGAAGACAAACGTCTAAAGAAATAGTCTTGAGGCACAATCAATAATGGCAAAGATGTATTTTTAATAATCTTTGTCGTCACTGGTCCTAAATAGACTTCATCTTTAATGTCTAAACTTTTGGGCGACAGTATAATCATATCAATATGCAACGTGTTTGAAAGCTCTGTAATCCCCTCAAAAACATCACCAGTAATTGGCTTAGATACCACTTGCACATCTAGTGTATTTGTGTTTTCTAATACTTCTTTAATAATAAGCTCTGTGTTTCCCGTCTTAATGCAAGTAACATAAATACGGGCATTATAGACTGCGGCAAGACTTGTCGCGTAGCGAAGGTTATTGATTCCGTTCTTTACAGAGGCAACTGGGACTAAAATATTTTTCATAAGTAACTAAGCGTAATAGTGTTATAAATAACCTCGAGTCTTCAAAAATTTTGCGCAAAAATACTCCTTAATTATGAATGCACCATAAAAGTATCTTATCTTTAATAATCCTGCACGCCAAGAACAAAAAGCGGCTTAGAAGTATAGAATTCTTTTTTTAGAATAATGTTCTTTTCCCAGAGTTTTGAGAAAAAGCCTCTCTGTCGTCTTACTACACAAATAAAATCTGGATTCATTTGCTGAAAGTGCTCTACCACTCCTAGAAAAGTAGATGCATTTTCTGTTTTAATGTAAGTTTTTTTAATTTTCATAAGCTTCTTACTTACGCCTAACATTTCCAAAGTACTTTCTGGAGTTTCTACATGAAGCAAGTTTACTTCTAGGTTAAACTTTTTAGTTAAGTAAGCCAATGGCTCCAGGGTCTTATTCTTTTTAAATTGTCCATTCTTGAAAGCCATCATCACCGTTTTTGGCTTCTCAAAAACTACGTCTTCTGGCACAACCAGTACTGGAACTGAAGTGCTTTTAACTAGTTTTCCAGATGTTTTACCTAAAAAGACTTCTTCACGTATACTGTTACTTCGTGGCGAAATCACCATTAAATCTACGGGAACATGTTTATTGAACCGCTTTACTCCATCTAGCACATCACCCTTGATAGGGTGCGCTACCACCGTTACGCCTTTTGTGTCGACAGCCGCCATAACTTCTGCAATTCTATTTTTAGAATCTTCTTTCATGATTTCATTTAACTTTGTAAGGCCACCCACTTTTGAGACTTGCTTAAATACAGAAATCACATACACATTTGCATCCACCTCCTTAGCAAGATCAATTGCATATTGCAAATTACTTACCGCACTTTTTGACGATCCCACAGGAACTAATATATTTTTCATACCGAAATTGCTATCTTTAAACGACTGCAAAATTACTTGATAAAAATGATACGGAAAGCTAAACCCTCAAATATTGACAAAATTATCACAATTACGCGCACCTGTGCCGCCTATATGATTTCGCAAAATATCTATCAATGGAACGAACATTATCCCAATGTGCTTGCTTTTGAAAATGATCTCGCCAGAGGAGAATTATATGTTCTTTTAGATAGTGCTTCAGAAAATTTAATGGGTTGTATTACCATATCTACATTAAAAGATAGTGAATACGATGAGATAGACTGGCTCACTGTCGATGGATCAAACTACTATATACACCGCCTAGCAATCCACCCTGACTTTCAACATCAAGGCTACGCTAAAAAACTAATGGATTTTGCCGAAGACTTTGTTAAGAATAAAAAAGCGAGCTCTATAAGACTCGATACTTTTAGTTTAAACACCCGCAATCAACAGTTTTATAAACATCGCGGATATCAACAGCTAGGGAGTATCTTTTTCCCCAAGCAGAGTGATGCTCCTTTTTATTGCTATGAGCTAGTGTTGTAAACATACATCAAGTAAATTATTGAAACAATGCCAGTACCATTACGTCTGAAAATACGTATGCAAAGTATAACTTTGCAGCACCAATGGCATTGACAGATATTTCATTTAAACGAATTCAACAACTCGCGATTCCTGCAATTATCGCAGGGATTGCTGAGCCTGTTTTGTCTAGTACAGATGCAGCGATTGTGGGTAATATTCCAGAATTTGGCACAGAATCACTTGCTGCAGTTGGTATTGTAGGGGCATTTTTATCTGCGCTTATCTGGATTCTTGGTCAGACAAGAAGTGCAATTTCTGCCATTATCTCGCAAAATTTAGGTGCAGGTAAAATAGGAGACCTGAAGAGTTTTCCAGCACAAGCTGTTTATTTTAATGTGGGACTCAGTATTATCGTTTTAGCATCAACTTACTTTTCTGTAACAGAAATATTTACCCTTCTCAATGCAAAAGGAATGATCCTAGACCTCAGCGTTGCATACTATGACATTAGAGTTTGGGGCTTCCCATTGACGCTGTTCACCTTCGCGGTTTTTGGAATCTTTAGAGGCTTACAGAATACCTTTTGGCCCATGATTATTGCGGCTATCGGCGCCGGAGTTAATATTGGGCTAGACTTCTTGTTTGTGTATGGTCTAGATGGCTACATAGAAGCAATGGGGGTAGTGGGGGCTGCTTGGGCTAGTTTGATCGCACAAGCAATCATGGCGCTCTTAGCGCTTATCTTGGTATTAAAGAAAACAGATGTCTCTCTGCGATTAAAGTTAAAACTACATCCCGAAATAAAGCGATTGGTCTCGATGAGTTCAAATCTATTTTTGAGGTCTGTCGCATTAAATGTTGCTTTAATCCTATCAACCAGAGAAGCAGCCGGGCTTGGTACTGCGGTCGTCGCGGCACATACCATCGCATTAAACATATGGCTTTTCACCGCTTTTTTCTTAGACGGTTACGGCGCAGCCGGTAATATTCTTGGTGGCAAACTCTTAGGCGAAGGTGATTTTAAAAAATTATGGCATTTAACAAAACGAGTCATCTCTTATAACGTTATCGTTGCTTTGGGACTCGTTGCCCTAGGAGCTATTTTTTACGAACCATTAGGGTGGGTTTATAACAAAAACCCAGAAGTGATTTCTATCTACTCCAGCGTCTTTTTTATGGTGCTTGTTATGTTGCCTTTTAGTGCCATTGCATTTACCCTCGACGCTATTTTTAAAGGACTTGGCGAGATGGGGTATTTACGCAATGTGCTTCTGGCATCCACTTTTTTAGGCTTTGTTCCGGTGTTATTTCTATCTAAGCAAACAGGCTGGGGCTTGTGGGGCATCTGGTTAGCCTTAACTGTTTGGGTTGCTTGGCGTGGCGTGGCCCTTGTGGTGAAGTTTTATAGAAAATATTTACCTTTAGTAAAAGGGTAGCTGTTTTCAGCGTTTATAAATGTAGCTGTTTATCAAAGCACTCTCTATCGTGTTCAATCTAAATAAAAACACAAACCATTCAGGTTTTTTACTATTTTACCCCTTAAGTTTAATTTCTTAGCTAGTTAACGATTAGGTTTTCACAGCCCACTCTTACATCTTAACAAACAAGTCTGACACCTTGATTTTATGAAAAGGCCTATAAAAGGTTGTTTCCACATTTGAGAAGCTCAAACAAGACATTCAAAAGAAATAAAATATCGTTCCTTTTATTGAAACATCTTTGTTTTGATAAAAAACAATAGTTTGAGTATTTCCTAAGGAAGATATTAATGAACATTAAATAATAGGGCTCTCTCTTTGTAATTCATTTGATTAATAAAGTTAATTGTTCTGGTTTCCTTAGGATCTAGAGACGCGTAATAATGTGTCTTGAAGGACGGTTAATAACATTCCATAAAACTAGTTGCGTAGTGTTTATATTTTTTGAAATTTGGCTTCTCTTATGAAGCAATTAGAAATAGGTGATAAAATGTACAATGTCAAGCAACAAGGCTTTGACGATTTTATGCGGTACAGTTTTTCTGAAGTTGTTGGGCTCACAATAACGCTCGCCGTTTTAAAAAATGGAGTCAAAATAATTAATCAACCTAAAACTTCTTTTGTAGAGTCAATAGGATATTCGGTAAATAGAGATAGAAACACACACTGGCACCTGATGACTGTTGAGGTAATTAGAAAGGCACAGTTAGAAAACGAAAAGATTGCTATTCACGATTGGTTTGAAGAGACGCAGTTTACTTTTGAAGACAAACGTGCTATTTATAATGCATTTAAAGTGCAAAAGCAGGAAATACAAGCCGTTAGAATAAACTCATTAGGTTTTAATGTGGAAACTGTTAGCAAAGGTTAATAGTCTTTCTTTTATGAGAATTTAAACACAAAATATGACACCGAAAAGGCTGCTAGAATGCAAATTACAATTCCTTTTATTAAAAAAGATTAGCTCAAAAATAGTAGTGCTTTTATCGTTTACATTTTAAAATAAAATCTTCAACTTAGGATTAAAAGATACCCGTCTAGACGGGATTGCACATGGAAGTATTTGAATACCTAACAGGCAAAGGCGGATTGATGATTCTCGGGATCATTATCATTAGCGCAGTACTATTTAAGAAGTATAAAAACTGGCGTTACTTTAAGGATTTAGAAAAGCGTAGAAAGAATAAGGATAAGTAGGTTATCTTTGTATTTATATATGGCTACAAGTTGTCTCCATTTTATTCAACCTAAAAAAGTATTCCGCCAACGCGGAAATTGAAAATGTCTAAAATACGTATCACTAAACAATTTTCTTTTGAAACCGGTCACGCCCTTTATGGCTATGACGGTAAATGTCGCAATGTACACGGGCACAGTTATAAACTATCTGTAACAGTTATCGGTACTCCTATTTCAGAAACAAGTAACGTAAAGTACGGGATGGTTATCGATTTTAGTGATCTAAAAAAGATTGTGAAAGAAGAGATTGTAGATGTCTTTGATCACGCCACCGTTTTTAATAAAAATACGCCTCACGTAGAGCTTGCAAAAGAATTGAGCGATCGCGGACATTCTGTTATTTTAGCAGATTATCAACCTACAAGCGAGATGATGGTCATTGATTTTGCTGAAAAAATCAAACTACGTCTCCCTCAAAATATCACATTATATTCATTGAGATTACAAGAAACCGCTACTAGCTTTGCAGAGTGGTTTGCAAGTGACAACTAGATTTTTCCCAAATGAAAAAAACATATTAAACCAAAAAGAGCAGGATATTCCTGCTCTTTTTGGTTTAATCAATAGTCGTAAAATTACTGCACTATAATACGTGCTGTTTTATAACTAGTTGTTGTTTGCCCGCCTATTTTAAGAAGGTATACTCCGCTAGAAACGCTAGACATATCAAGATTCATTTTATAGGTTCCATTTTCTCTTGGTAATCTCTTTTCAAAGCCTATTTCTTGACCTAAAACATTATAGATACCTAAGAATACATTTCCTTCAAATTGTGTCTGTAAAGAAACCTGAAACTGATTATTAGCAAGCGTCGTTACAACAAGGTCTCCATTAGAAATTGCAAAATCTGCTGTTCCAAGAATACCTACATTAACGGTGTAATCTTCTGTTTCTCCATATTCAGATTCTGCACAAGGGTCGTTATCAACCTCAGCTTGCCAGCTACTCTTAGCCCGCATTAAGTGCTCTCCTATGGCCGCTCCTGATGGAATCATTAATGTTAACGTTTCTGTATAACTACCTGCCGCTGCACCTGGTGCAATAACAAAATTAGGAACTACTATCTCATCATTGGTGAAATCTAGATCATCATTAAAATCAATCCATACTTTTACATTTTGATCTCCATACTCCGTAGTAAACGTAATGTCGTTCGTTGTTCCTTGAGATAGATTTGCAATTTGAGCAGTAAAATCACCGTAGCCTTCACAGTCTGAAGTGTTATTAATTTCAGCAATTTGAACTAATCTAAAACCATCACCAAATGAACAATCCATCGACGGCATACAAAATACATTTTCGAGATCAAGTGTTGAAGCATTATTGCCGTTGTCTAAATCTCCAGTCAACAATGTAGTAACAACAAGTGTGTAAGCTCCTAATTCTGAAAAATCAAATGGCACAGCAAAATCAAAAATAGCTTCTTCTTGAGAATCAATCGTTCCTACAAAAGTTTCAACTACTGGTGTAGCTCCATTCACTGAATATTGAACATCAAATCCAGATGCTGACGATGCGCCAAAATTTCTGAGGTTTGCTGAAATTATTTCTGTTCCTAAAGTTTCTCCATTTATTGGTGCCGTTATCTCAATGGCTCCTATATCATTCAAAAATAAGTGAGTCACCTCTTTAGGTAAAATATTATTAACCGAAAACTCATCTGTTGATAAATCTGTAGTTACTTCAAGCATATATGTTTGTCCTGCCGCAGAAAGATCTACTGTCTGTGCAAAGGTGAAAGATTGAAATTCATTAGGGTTTATGTTTCCTGTGTACGTTTCAGAAGCAACCAATACTCCATCAAGCCTAAGCTGTAAAGGAATGCTTGTTTGTGCGTCTGTACCAAAATTACGTATATCAATCGACACTATTTCTGTAGTAGTTAAAGCGCCGTCTTCTGGTGTGGTAATAGCAATAGGTCCAACATCAGATCCAAATCCTCCTGATAATTGAAAAGATGCAATTTGAGTTCTCCATTGGTTTGTAGAAGAAAAATAATCTGATGTAAACCAAAACGTAAAGTTGTCTGGATCCATTGTCATATGAGAATAATCTCCATAGCGATTTGCATTATTTCTAACACCGGGTCCATCAATTATTACTGTTTCAGCAACCGTCATTTGTCCTAATGGGTCATTATTAAATCTTCCGGTGTACCTAAGCGATACAGGGAGGGTCTCACTAGCTGTTGTATAAGCCATTCCTATATTTCCTGAAGCATCCATTGCAGCACTACTCATTAATCTACTATGGCCATCTGCAATAGCAAAGGTCCCCTCTTGAAAAATACTCCAGTCTGTGGTTGTTGCATCGTTTCTAAGTTCTATCCATCTGATTCCTCCTGTTTCATTATCGTCAATAAATGTATTGAAAGTAATAACCCAAGAATTGTGATCGTCAAAAGGTCTATAGTTTGCAGCGTATGAAATTATACCTCCGTGACCTGCTAATCGTTGACTAGTCCCTGGTTGTCTAATAGCTCCATTCCCGTCGCCAAATAATTCACTAGCATCAAAAGGATCTGTAGGAATCTCTTGTGGTGCAGAAATAGTTGAACTGTTAATATCATCCCAGTCTACATCAATTTCCCACACTTTTAAATGATCAAATCCTATTCCTCCCCAAGCATCATCCTGAAGATACGTAATATAACCTGGCAAAGAAGTGTCTACAGTTGTCCCAAGTAAATTTGCCGCTGCAGGGCTTTTTACTTGATTTGGGTTATCCACTATATCGGGTAAAGAAAACATTAAAATTTGAGGATCTGGTCCTCCTGCAAGCATTACGTCTCTCTCCATTACAACTCCCAAAGATGCAAATCCACCTAAGTTTATTGTACCATAATAGCCATCATGCCATACCGCATAATGAGGGTAATCTGGCAAAGAACTAAATGTGTAAGAATATACGTTATACGCTCCTGTAGGATCACTAGTCTCAGATACTCCATAAAGCAAGTCATTACTCACATTAAGGTTTCCGAAACCACTTACAACCCATCTATCAGCTAATTGGTCATAAAGAACAATTGGATCTCCAAAACTTGTACTCCCTAAAAAGGCGCCCAAATTTACTGGGCCTACTAAAAGGCCCCCTGTTTTGTCAAAAATCTTTACCAATGCATTTACTGAATGCACATAGTGATTAGGCCCTACAGCCCCTGTAGGATCTGGCGGGAATGAACCCGACTCAGAAGAAGATGCTCCCACAAAATTTTGTAGTAGTGGCAATACCGCTATTTTTCCTTGCTCCGTCTGAAGATCTGGAATTACAGTAGTCGTAGTGTTTAATTGGTAGGGTGTTGTAGAGATGTTCATCACCTCCATTTGTGTATTTGGATCACTAAAATTATTAGGTCCCATAGTTGCAAAATCTCTAAGCGCCGCTGTTTTACCTAAGAATGTTCCAGTAATTACTTGATCTGGCGGGAAAGATTGCTGAGAAAATATATTACTCGTGGCAAATACAAGCCCTAAAATTAAAAGTATTTTTAGTTTCATAATGATTTGATCTTTTGCGCAATTTAAGGATAATTTCTAAAAACCAATGTGGCTTTAATACTCTTAAAAGCTCACAAAATTCTAATATTCTATGAGGATGTATTTATTTTCAATCTCTTAATCTGCTTAGGGTCTCTTAAATAATTTAACTGTAGAATATTCAAACTTATTTACAATAAACTCCCGCTAAAAACTGATACCTAGAATCCCTATCTTTACCAAATGCAAATTCCTCCAGGAAAAAAAATATACTTCTCTAGCGACAACCATCTTGGTGCTCCTTCAGCTTCCGAAAGTTTGCCTCGTGAAAAGAAATTTGTGCGTTGGCTTGACGAAATTAAAGAAGACGCGGCTGGTGTTTTTTTGTTAGGAGATTTGTTTGATTTCTGGTTTGAGTATAAAACTGTTGTGCCTAAAGGTTTTGTTAGAGTGTTAGGCAAACTTGCCGAAATAAGCGACAGCGGTATCCCCATCTACTTCTTTGTGGGGAACCACGATTTGTGGATGAAAGACTATTTTCAAAAAGAACTGGGCATTACTACCTATCGTGATATTAAAGAATTTACATTTAATAATAAAGTATTCCTCATAGGACATGGTGACGGAAAAGGCCCTGGCGACAAAGGCTATAAGCGGATGAAAAAAGTGTTTACAAATCCTATTTTTAAATGGCTCTTTAGATGGTTTCACCCAGAAATGGGAATGCGTCTAGCACAATATCTTTCGGTTAAAAACAAGCTGATTTCTGGTGAGGATGACAAGAAATTTCTAGGAGAAGAAAACGAATGGTTAGCCTTATACGCGAGGCGAAAATTAGAATCTAAGCATTACGACTACTTTGTCTTTGGGCATAGACATCTTAATATGGAGATCCAAGTGGGTGAAAAATCTACCTATTTTAATCTAGGGGATTGGATTACTCAGTATACCTATGGGGTGTACGATGGGGAGAAATTTACTTTAGAGACTTTTGAAAAATAATTTATTAAGACTACTGAAAAAGTGCCTTCAACTCTGTCGCCTCTTCCGGCTTAATCTTCTTCGCTAAGAGAAGGCTTAATTGCTTTCTTCTTAAGGCCCCCTCAAAACGTTCTTGTTCTAATTTGGTTTCTGGCGCTAACGGCGGTACTGGTACTGGGCTCCCCATTTCATCAACAGCGACAAAAGTGTAAATTGCCTCATTTGCCTTGCTTTTAATACCGCTTTCGCGATCTTCTATCCAAACATCCATATACACCTCCATCGAGCTCTTAAATGCTCTGGAAACGTGTGCCTCAACAGTCACAACACTTCCTAGCGGGATCATCTTATTAAACGCTACGTGATTTACAGAAGCGGTCACAACGATGCGACGACTATGTCTTCTTGCTGCAATACTGGCTGCACGATCCATGCGAGCTAATAGCTCGCCACCAAACATATTACCTATAGGGTTTGTTTCGCTCGGTAAAACAAGGTCTGTTATAACGGTACGGGACTCTGAGGGTGTTTTAGCTTCCATTTTAAAATTTTTGCAAAGATAAGGTGATTTCAGCGAGTGATTTCTGAAAGAAATGATAAATTATAAAGTTTAAAAAGAAAGATGAAAAATCGTTTGACTGAAAAAAGTAAAACTAAAAAGAAAATTAATTACAGTCCTTGAACCAATAACCAAGCATCTCGATTCTCTGAACGCTGTATAGTGCTTAGTACATTTTGTGCCTCTTGTCTTGTTTCAAAACTATTGTACACGACTTGATGAAGGCCATAGCGATTTGCGCCTATATACTTAGCGGTGTATCCTTTATCACTGAGTTGTGCTATTTTCTTGTAAGCGTTTGCTTCTATTCTAAACGCTCCTGCCACTATATGATAACGCCCAGTTTCCTTTGGCACTGTAATATTAATAGCCGGCAAGGGGTTAGGAAAAGCAAATGTAGCTTCCTGGATTTGCAAATCAACAAGGCTGTCAGCCTTTTGTTTTTGTACAAAGTTATGGTTGGCAACATCGCCCTCATACCATTTTACTCCACTGAGGCCTGCAAGCGTAAGCGCTATAAGTCCTATAGCAGCATAGCGTAAATACGGAGTCTTTTTGCGTCGTTCTGGTGTAAATAATAAAGGTGCGTTTTTCTCTAACGCTGTTACTTGATCCTTGTACAAATTTCGTTGTACAGGAATAGAAGTTACAGACGCCAAACCAAAAGAAGCAGTACTAAATGTTTCTTTTTGAGAAGGTATAAACTGGACGCGTTGCTCTTTATTAAGTGTAAACGAACCAATCTGAGGAATAACTACTTCTTTGTCTTCAGCTAAACTTAGTGAAAGTTGTGAGGTATAATTTCTTATTTGCTTTAAAGCTGTCTCATAAGACAAGCCATCTACCGTCGCTACATAATTTGCTAGCAGACCATCATTGGTTTGTAGTTGCTTATTAAAAGAAACCTGTTTTCCTGGAGGAAACATGGTGTGGTTTTCTCCATCTATCGTAGCAGATTGATACTGTGTCAAGAAGGCCCCAAATCCTGGGATGATCACACATTCATATCTGTACAGAAGGTCTTTTATGTAGGTAGCTAGTTGCATTGACACAAATATAAATTTTATTTTGGGTAACCGTGATTAGAATCACTGCTTTTATCAACAAATTGAAAAAAAGCGTTTCAGATAAAAAATGCTATTTTTAACATCTATGCTTACAGAACAAGAACTTCGTTATATGCTCGCCCTACAGCGTGTTCCTAATCTAGGTGATACGTCTGCAAAAAAACTCTTACATCATGTGGGATCTGCAGAAGGCGTCTTTAAGGAAAAGAAAGCCACCCTTCTTAAAATAGATGGTATAGGGGGTTTTAAGCTGAAATCGCTAGATGACAAACAATGGCTATCAGAAGCAGATGAAGAGCTTCGGTTTATAAAAGAAAACGATATAGCTGTCACGTACTTTAAAGACAAAAATTATCCCGAGCGCCTGAAACATTGCCTAGACGGTCCTATTCTATTTTTTCAAGTTGGAAATATTGATCTGGCTGGCAAAAAAATAATCTCTATTGTAGGAACCCGAAAAGTAACAAGCTATGGTGTTCATTTCTGCGAAAAACTCATTGAAGAACTCGCGCCGTTAAACCCAATAATTGTTTCTGGTTTTGCGTATGGTGTAGATATCACAGCGCATAAAGCCGCAATTGCAAATAATTTACAAACCATAGGTTGTTTTGCCCACGGGCTAAACCAAGTGTATCCTAAAGTGCACAAAAAATATGTGGCACAAGTAGAATCCCACGGTGGTTTTATTTCAGAATTCTGGAGCACAGATCCTTTTGACCGAGTAAATTTTTTAAAACGAAACCGTATCATCGCTGGTATGAGCGAAGCTACTATTGTTATAGAGTCTGCAGACAAAGGTGGCAGCCTGGTTACCGCAGACATCGCCAACAGTTATAGTCGAGAAGTTTTTGCTGTACCTGGCCGAGCTTTCGACTCGCAAAGTCGAGGTTGTAATGCGCTTATAAAATCTAACCAAGCACATTTGTGTACTGGTGCAGAAGATATTATTTTTCATCTAGGCTGGAAAGTAGAAGACAAAAAGCCGCAGCAGACTTCGCTCTTTGTTGAGCTCACTGCAGAAGAAAAAGTAGTTTTTAATTACTTGAAAGGAAAGGACAAAGAACTCCTTGACATCATTGCCATCGAATGTCAAATACCTACATATAAGGCGGCAACTGTTTTACTGAATATGGAATTGAAAGGGGTGATACGCCACTTACCGGGGAAGTTGTTTCAATTAGTGTAAGCAATTTCAACCTGATTAGTTTTTCTGCTGATGCAGTCTAAAATCAACACTTCTGAAAATTTTCTGTAATCAATTATTCCTAATGAGGTTTTTATAAGTATTTCGACTGCGCCGTATCTGACATTGTGAATTGGTTTATTGAACACAAAACTTAGCGATCTTACATTGTCTTTATATACTTAGGTCGTATAAAAAAGTATTCCCAGAAAAATTGCAATAAGCAGCCCAAGGACTTTAGCCAAGAATAGCCTAAGTAGGTTTTGTAAAAATCAAAATTATATGAAATCAATTTCCATTTGTTCGCGCTCATTGAATCTTCTCTTACTCGGTAAGAAGCAAGGTCTTCCTGTAATCCTAATGCCGGCTTTCCGCTTTTTTTAATGGCTTCTAACCATACCGCCCAGTCTTGACGTTTCCGAATGTTGGGAGCGATAATTTTGCCCAGCTTCTTTACATGGTACATCCCGGTAAGATTTCCGATGTAGTTGTTTTTATGCTGTTTCTTGTAAGGTAATATTGGTAAGGCCTCCACTCTTTTGTGTAATGAGTTTCCCTGTTCGTCTATGTGGAGGTAGCTCGTGAAACTCACGTCACTATCTTTTGCTTGCATAAAGCGAAGTTGCTTTTCTAGCTTTTCTCTGTGCCATACATCATCTGAATCCAAAAATGCAATGTACTCGCCTGTCGCTTCAGTAGTAGCTAGATTGCGGCAATGTGCAGCGCCTTTGTTTATTTTATTTGGGTAAAACTTAATACGCTTGTCATTTCCGACGAAATCTAAAACCAAGTCAGGACCGATATCTGAAGAGGCGTCATCTACAATGAGGAGCTCCCATTTTTGATAGGTCTGGTCAAGGACAGATTGAATGGCTTTTATAATAAAAGGAGCAGCATTATACAGAGGCGTTATAATGGAAACCAACGGTTGTGTGGTAGAACTAATATGCTTTTTCTTCTCCTCTAATGGCATTAAAAATGGTTTTAAAAACTACTTTAAGGTCTAAAAATAATGACCAGTTTTCTAAATAAAAGATGTCGTATTTCACACGGTTAATAATGTCATTGTCCGTCTCCACTTCTCCTCGATATCCGCTCACTTGCGCAAGACCTGTGATGCCTGGCTTAATAAAATGGCGTACCATAAACTTATCTATACGCTCTGCATACATATGTGTGTGACTCACCATGTGCGGGCGCGGTCCTACGACAGACATGTCACCTTTGAGTACGTTAATAAACTGTGGCAGCTCATCCATACTCGTTTTTCTAATGATTTTTCCTACTCTGGTAACCCGCTCATCTTCTTTCGTTGCTTGATATAAATGTGCGTCAGGACTGGGCGTCATGCTTCGGAATTTATAACAATAAAACTCTTTATAGTCCAAACCATTTCTGCGTTGTTTGAAAAACACTGGACCTTTAGATTCTAGTTTTATAATAATCCCCAACAACGGCGTGAGCCAAGAAAGAACAAATACAATCACAAACAGCGATAAAATAATATCAAACGTGCGTTTTATGAACTTGTTAAATGCCTCGTCCATTGGAATCTTGCGCATTGACAGAATGGGTAAAAAACCATAATAGGTAAAGTCTAATTTTTTACTATAAATCTCTTTATTGTCTGGTAAGAATTTAAGAATCTTAAGGTTGTTATCTGCAAAGTCTATAATCTTGTTGAGATTTACATTTGACGTTTCGCCAATAGACACATAAATCTCATCTATGTTATTTTCAAGAATAAAATCAAAGGTCTCCTCTAGAATCTCTTTTTCTTCTCCTTTTAGATTAAATGTTTTTTGCAGTTCATACCCGTATTCTGGTTTTTCCGTAAAAAACTTACGGAGTTGTTCTGTCTTTTGGTTGAGGCCATAAATAACGACTCTTCTTTGATTCCCTTTAAAGTAAATTCTATACTTTTTTAGCAAAAAGAAAATGACAAATTTAGCAATACTTATTCCTAATATCGCCCAAAGTATATAGATCACAATCTTCCAGGGATCCTTAGTTATCTGATTATAGAAACCGAAAAATGCAAAGACAATTAAAAAGAAAATAACACCCTGCTTCGCTAATGATGCTAATATCTTTTGGACGTGTGTAAATCGGTACACCTCATAAAATTGAATTTTTATGGAGAGTACAACCCATGCTAATGAAACGAAAATAATATAGTTTAAAAAGATAAACTTATCTTCAAAAAAAGGCGCAGCAAGTATGTGAATGATGCTAAGATCAATCGCATAATTGATAGGCGTAATAAACCCAGAATATCGTCCTGTTTTAAATATCATACCTAGTTAATATGCTTTGAAAAATCTTTGTGTTCACTTTTGTTTAGTTCTTCTTGAGATAGGTTCTTGAAATACTCATAGGTTTTTTTCATCCCTTCTGCCCTGCTCGTTTTTGGTTGCCATCCTAGTATTTCTATTGCCTTACTAATGTCTGGCCGACGCTGCATTGGGTCATCTTTAGGTAATGACTTGTATATCACTTTTTGATTTGTCCCCGTGAGTTTTATTATTTCTTCTGCAAAATCTTTTATGGTGATCTCGTCAGGGTTGCCTATGTTCACTGGCAATACATAGTCGCTCATTAGCAATCTATATAATCCATCTACCTCATCATCTACATAACAGAAAGAGCGTGTTTGCATTCCGTCCCCAAAAATAGTAAGGTCTTCTCCTCTTAAAGCTTGGCCAATAAAAGCCGGAATTACACGACCATCATTGAGTCTCATTCTTGGGCCATAGGTGTTAAAGATTCTAGCAATTCTGGTATCAATGCCGTGAAAACGATGATACGCCATCGTGATAGATTCTTGAAAACGCTTCGCTTCATCATATACCCCTCGTGGTCCTATGGTATTTACATGCCCGTAATATTCTTCTGTTTGTGGATGTTCTTTAGGATCACCATATACTTCTGAGGTTGAGGCAATCATAAATCGAGCCTCTTTTACACGCGCTAAGCCGAGTAGATTATGTGTTCCTAATGAACCTACTTTTAAGGTTTGAATCGGAATTTTTAAGTAATCTATAGGGCTTGCTGGAGAGGCAAAGTGTAAGATATAGTCGAGCTTACCAGGCACATGTACAAACTTTGTCACATCGTGATGGTAAAAATCAAAGTCAGGCAGCTTAAATAGGTGTTCTATGTTTTTCAGGTCTCCAGTAATGAGGTTATCCATCCCGATAACTTCAAACCCTTCTGCGATAAACTTATCACACAAGTGAGATCCTAAAAATCCTGCTGCTCCCGTTATGAGTACTCTTTTTTTCATACAATTCTTATGTGCTGAATCTTTTCAGCAATTATCTTCCTATGCTGATATACGTAAACCCTTCTTGTTTCATCTCTGCTGTATCATATAAATTACGACCATCAAAAACTACCGCGTTATTTAAGCTTGCTTTTAGTTTTTCTAAATTTGGTGTTCTAAAAATGCTCCATTCCGTACAGATAATTAAAGCATCTACTCCTTCTATAGCTTCATACATAGAGTTTGCATATTCAAGTGAGTTACCAAACTGCTTCTCTATATTTTCCATAGCTTCTGGGTCAAAGACCGTTAGTGAAGCTCCTTGTTCTAGCAACCCCTTCATCATATAAATAGAGGGTGCTTCTCGCACATCATCTGTTTCTGGCTTAAATGCTAAACCCCAGATGGCAAATTTCATTCCTTTAATATTTCCGCCGAAATGACTTTTAATACGTGGTAATAATATCGTTTTTTGACGCTCATTTACATCGATCACTGCGTCTAGTATTTTAAAATCATAGTTTTCATCTTTACCCGCTTTCTGCAATGCTTTCACATCTTTTGGAAAACAAGAACCGCCATATCCAATTCCTGGAAATAAAAACCGCTTACCTATGCGTGAATCTGTTCCCATCCCTACTCTCACTTTATCTACGTCTGCTCCCACTTTTTCACAGTAGTTAGCAATCTCGTTCATAAAGGTGATTTTTGTGGCCAAAAATGCGTTGGCCGCATATTTAGTCAATTCTGCAGACTTCTCGTCCATCACAATCACAGGGTTTCCTGAGCGCACGAAAGGCGCATAAAGCTTCTGCATTAAAGCCGTAGCTCTATCACTAGAAGAACCAATCACAATGCGTTCTGGTTTTAAAAAATCGTCTACCGCAAAGCCTTCTCTCAAAAATTCTGGATTAGAAACCACATCAAAATCGCACGCTGCATTTTTAGCAATTGTCGCATGTACTTTTTCTGCAGTCCCAACAGGAACGGTACTTTTATCTACAATGACTTTATAGTTTTTAATGAGTTTCCCTATTTCTTCTGAAACGCCAAGCACGTAGCTCAAATCTGCAGAGCCATCTTCGTCTTCAGGAGTGGGTAATGCTAAAAAAATAATCTCTCCAAAAGCCAATCCCTCTTCAAGAGAAGTGGTAAAATTTAGTCTATCTGCTTTTATATTTCGCTCAAACAAAACGTCTAAGTGTGGCTCATAAATAGGAACAACTCCTGCACGCATTTTTGCAACTTTACTTTCATCTATATCAACACATAGTACATCATTGCCTGTCTCCGCTAAACACGTTCCAGTTACGAGCCCTACATATCCTGTTCCTATTACTGCTATTTTCATTAACTATAATTGTTTTTCAATTTAAGCCCCACAAAGTTACTCATTTGAGATTCAAATTGAGCAATACTAAATCTTTCTGCATTTTCTCTGATGAGATGCGGATTAAACGAAAGGGTTTCAAATTTATGTATGCTTTCTTCTAAACTTCTTGAAGTGAGTTCTGAAAAGAAAATTCCTGTTTCATTTTCAATAATGGTCTCTAAGACACCGCCATATCCATAAGCAATTACAGGCGTTCCACAAGCTTGAGCTTCTATGGGAGCAATCCCAAAGTCCTCTATACCTGCGTGTACAAAGCCTTTAGCCTTACTTATATGCTTATTCACTTCTTTTGTTTCTACAAACCCGGTAAATGAAATATTGTCATTGGCCATTCTTTTTAGCTCAGGTAATTGACTCCCGTCTCCTACGATAACTAATTTTTTCCCTGTTGTGTTAAAAGCTTTTACAACCACATCAAAACGCTTGTAAGGTTCTATTCTTCCAACTGCTACGTAGTAATCTTCCTTTTTTTCTTTTAAGCTGAAATGCGCTAGATCGACGGGAGGGTAAATCACTTCAGAGTCTCGATTATACGTTTTCTTAACCCAGGCCTGTACAAATTTTGAATTGGAAACAATATAATCTGGTCTTTGTGCAGCTTTAATATCTGTCTTGCGCATTCTTTTTAATAAGGGAGCGGCAATCTTGTGAGCTTTTCCAAAGTAAAGCGAAGCATCATCCCAAATGTATTTTAAGTTTCTTGCTTGAAAATAAGAAATGTGTACTTGGTGAGGAGATGACTTTTTTATTCCTTTGGCCACGGCGTGTGATGAAGATATAATTAGATCTGCTTCAGGATCAATATTAATCGTACCTAAGAAATAGGAGAATAATGGTAAAAGCATCCTAAAATTGCCACCTGTGAACTTCATTTTAGTTTCGTGTATGGGCATATTGTTCCCATCAAACACTTTAGCTTGATCCCGTGGTTTCATTACATTAATCAACGTATAGCACTCTGTAAAATGAAAGGTGCTACAGAGCGACCTAATCACTCTTTCTGCGCCGCCATAGGCGTCTAACCAATCTACAACTAAGACTTTTTTCATTTTTTAAACGTAAATCCTGTTCTCTTTTCGTACCCGTTAATAATCGCTTCTATGTAAAACTTTCTAGATCTCACAATCGACTTGCTCACATCGACTCGTGATGTGCCTTCACTTAATTTTTTAACCAAAAATTTACTCTCATTAGGAGAAATAGTTATACCAAAAAGCTGCTTATAGCTATTTTGAATAAAAAGCAAGTCACTTGCTTCGGAAATTTTAGGTTTTTCAACTTTGTAAAATGCTGTTATAAATTGATCCAGCGTTTTTTTAGTAAGAGGTTCTTCCCAGAATGCCAAGTCTGTGGGTCTCAACTCACGTTCTAACAGTTTAGAAAATAAGTGTTTTAAATAATTCTCTTTCCAATGAAGGCTTTCCTCTATTTTAAAAGTCAATGTTTCAAATGCAGGGTTGTAAATAGGCTTCAAAAGATTTGACGCATTTACTAATCCAAAATAGGCTTCTACTGGGTGTTCATAACCAATCTTATCATCTAAGTTCAGTTGATTTAAAAGCTCATATACAAAATAACCCTGTACTTGGTTATTATTATCCAATGCGTCTATAAACCGCTCTAACCATACCGCTTGGGTTTCTTTAGAATGTTTAAATGTTCCTCTATGTTGATTAATTTCTGTAATCCAAATTGGTCTGTCAGTTATTTTTGCTAGCTCTACAAACACATTTCTTTTCAAGTCCTTTTTTACATAAGGATCCTCATAAGTGCCACTGCGAGAATACCAATGCCATCCAATGATATCATACGAGACATTTGCTTCTTCAAGCAATTTAAAAAGCCCCATCTGCTACTTCCTGCTCCATTAATAATGGTCTTTGCTGTGGGGTCTGCTTTTTTTATACCATCATTCATTCCGTTAAAGTATGCAGCAACTATATCAAATTGATCTTTATGATAGTGGTCTATTTGTGATCCATCGTCTCCGTCTTTTATTGTAACCAAATCCATCTCATTCCCAATTTCATAATAATCTATGTCAGCGCCGTATTCTTTTGCGAAGCCATAGGCTTTTTTTCTTCCCGCTTGATAGCTTTCATCTAGAGTGAGGGTTGTTCCTAATGGTTTAAATTGAAGAACGGGTAAAATTTTTATAGTGCCATTTTTACATCTTGAGCTAATTTCATCCCATCGGGTTTTATCCTTTTTATAATGTGTTAAACCCCCATTTAAATCTGTAACAACATTAAATCGATACATTGTTGTTTGTAATTGCTTCAATGCTTTTACCTGAAGATCCATTGCTGATAATTCCCAATAATCTGGACTTGTTACGGGATGACCGTTTATTCCCCAAATAAAATTTGACGCTAATACTGGGGGGTTTTCAAAATTTACCGTGGTGTCATCCATTCGTTTTTTTGACACGATAGCGTTTGCTTCTGTATTCTTTGCTATTTTAGATACCGCAGACGCGCATCCTGTCAACACAAAAATTAATCCTATAATTATGGTACGTTTCATCCCTCTAAATTAGGATTTGTGCTCATTATTAATCTTACCACCTTCTGGTGTTGACTTATAATCTAGTAAAATAAAAATTAATAATACTCCAAAATAGTATGCCCCTATTTGTCTATGAAAGTAATTTTCTATCAAACCAAAACTTACAAATGTGACTAACATAGCCATTAAATAGTAATCTTTTCTATGTTTAATAAAACTCCAGAAAAAGAAAGTAAGAAATAACAGCAACGCAATAATCCCTGCTCCCAAATAAATATCAATATACTGATTGTGCGTATTGTATCTTTTAAATAAAAACCACTCTTTTCTTTCTGGGTTCACAATGTCACTCTCGTAGCAGTTTACAAGTCGTTCTCGAGCTTGCTTAAACCCTAGTCCAGAGAACATTAATCCTTCTTCTTTTACTATTTTATTTGAACAGGCCCATATGACTGTCCTGGGTTCTCTTTTAAAAACTTTTTCTATTAAACTTTGGTCCTGATTATTATTTGTAATGTAAAAGAAACGCTCCGCCAGATTACTATTTAAAGCAAATGCTAATAAAATTACACTAACCGTTGCAACCAAGGTTATAATTATTATTTTTTTGTTGCGGGTTGAATAGAAAAATTGGAGTAGTGTAAGCGCGATAAGTGTTAGAATAGCCATCCTAGCAACTATAAGGAACACAAAAAGAATGTTTATGATAATGTTTGCTAAATGATACCGATTGTATGGATTGTATTTTTTTGAAATTGACTTGTAAGATATTACAACACTCATCACGCTAAGCAGGCCTAGGTAAAGTCTATCTATTAATAGGGTTGTAAGTGGATTTTCTGATGCGCCAAACTCAAATGTTCCAGTGTTTTTAATAAGCATTAGTATATTAAAGCAGGAAAAAATAACTGCCGCAATACTTGAAAAGATTATTGCATTTTTAAGTTTATCATTATTATAAATAGGTAGGTAAAGCAAAAGCATGCCTAAACCTATACCTACTTTTCCTATGATAGATTGATTTTCATCCCAATTTCCTGAAAGAACAGAAACTACCACCATGCTTAATAAAAAAGAAATAATTATAATTATTCCAGTTCTGTTAATTCGTAAAAAATCTTTTTTCGCTACTACAAAAGGGAATGATACCGCCAGGATAATGAGCAAGATATTAGGCCAAGCCCTCACATAATCATCAAAGGGCACTATAAAAAGTAATAGTGCAAAAGCATACGGGTAGATAGAACTAAGTAGAACTTTCATTATAAAATAGTTTTAATTTAATCGCTAATTTTTTTATTCTTTATTTTCATTTTAACCCACTCAAATAATGGCTCAGGTGTCCATAAAATAATATAATTCCGCATCAGACCATATATAGGATATATACCCCAATGGAAATGCTTTTTTATCAAAGTAACCCTGTTTTTTAACTGCTTTTTTCTTTTAAGAGCAGATATCCCAATAGGGCTCAGCTCACACTTTACAAGTATCTCGGTCAAGTTTGCCACTTTATGCTTCTTTAGAACTAAAAACAAGAAGGCATAATCTTCTGCGGCCTCATATTGTGTTGGATATTGCTTAATATTTTCTACGACCTCTCTTCTCATAAAAAATGTAGGGTGAATGATCATAGCATTTATATACATCTTATTCCTGATCTCTTTGTCTGTAGATGGAAGCTTTAGCGTAAACAATGTATCCCCATTCTGTCTAAAAAACGACACATTACTACCTACTAGATCAATCGAAGGATGATCATATAAAAACTTTTGCTGTCTAAAAAACCGTTGTGGCAGACACACATCACCACAGTCCAATCTAGCCAAAAATTTAAATTCATTTTGTAAAAAATATTCTAATCCATAATTTAACGCATGTTCAATCCCTTTATTATTAGCTAGGCATTCAATCACGATATCGACATTAGATGAAGCTTCATTTTTTAATAATGTCTCAGCTATTTTATCTTCTTTACTTCCATCATCAACTACAAGCACAGTTATCTTAAAGTCTTCCTGTATGCTATTAATTGCCGTTGCTAAGCCCTTAGGATTATTAAAATGAGGGATTAGGACTAATATTTTTGAATCTACCATTTATTGGTCTTTTTTTAGATTTTCTTGATTCAACTTTAAGCTGGCTCCTAGATAAACTAAAACTAACGAAAGCCACATGGCACACGTAAGTATTGCAACGTCTAGAACTGTTTCTATAAAACTAATAGTGATTATTAAAACTAACCCAACAATAATAAGTGAGACTATATTTGTTTGATTTATAAGCCTAATATGAACGCGAGCGCTTAGTGCTGATTCAAAAAGCCCAAAAAACACTTTAATCATACCTAAAAAAAGAAAGGATAATATAAGCCAAATTTCAGATTTAAAATCTACTTCAATTAATTGTAAAAAATTTGCAAGATAAGCCACCGCACACAAAACAATTGACAATAAAATTGATTGAAAAAATAAATTTTGAGTTTGTTTTAATAGGATTGTTCTTGAAAAATTTTCTTTAAAAAAAACAAGTTTTTTGAATCCAACATAGTTTTGAAGTAAATGAAAAGGAAACAGAAAAATATTAGCTAGGTAAAAATAATTCCCAAAAGTAGCCGCTCCAAATATTTCTTTAATATAATATCTATCAAAAAAGGTGATTCCTATTAATACAGAAATAGAAACACCAAAACCTATCCAGAATTTAATAAAATCTTTATTTTCAATAGTATTGCCGTATGAAAACGAAGTCTTAAAAAGCAAAATGACCGTTGTTATTAAAATGACCGTACAGAGAACAAAAACAGCATTAAACAATAATGTAAACTCGTGAAATTCCCATAAATAAAAGACGAATGCAAGCAGCAATAGTCCAAACTTCCAGATATTTGAAATCATTTGCGCTTTAACAAATTCACTTTTCAATCGATAAAAGTTGTATGAAATCATTGAAAGCACTGCACTTAAGGCAACAATTAATATCTTAATAAAGGAGTTTGAGCCGACAAAGAATTGTTTGTTAAATATATAAGTACCTATAATACAAACGACCAAAATTGTTAATCCTATCGCCCAGGGAAATTTTTTGTCTAAATATATTCTCTTATTCTTAATAGTAGTAACTCTCATTAACACCTTGTCTAATCCTAAGAGGCCTAGATTAAATACGGTTGCAATAAATGTGATTAAAATAGAGTACTCTCCATAATCTGTTTCGCTTAAAAGCGTTTTAAATAAAATATTGCATAAGAATATAGTGCCAGAGCCTAAAGCAATAAGCACGAATGAAAAATGATCTCTAATCATTCTCTTCATATAAGATATGGAGATAATACTACTGTCCATCCAAAACCACTTTATTCTTATTAGATTGATTACGATCTACAGCATACAATATGGCTAGAAATAACCAAAACCCGTATAACCTATAGGTGTCTATCTGAAGCCAATTTATAGCAATCCCTACTATACTTATGGTCAAAACCACTCCTAAAATATTCTTGATTACATCTTTTTTAAAATATAGTTGAATTGATTTATACAGCGCGGTAGCGATAATTAAAGCAAAAATTAAAAAACCTATAATTCCGTTTTCCGCAAGAATTCTTATGTATAAATTATACCCCGGCGGGAAGTTTCTTACGTTAGGATTTTTGTACCAAAGTTTAAACTCATAGTTACTAGTTGCTGCCCAAGGCGGATAATGATACTTACTGTAATACGCCTGTTGCCCTAGACCTACTCCCACTATAGGGTGTTCTTTAAAAACCTGAAGTTGTGCATATTGCATACCAAAGCGGCTGCGATTAGACACGTTATTAAGAAGGTTTTTCTGAAAATCTAATCGTTCTATTTTTTCAGTAATTTCTTCTGCAGCTTTTGCTCCTTTCGGACTTGAAAAAAATAATACTCCGAGCAAAACAAGTGCTCCCCCACCCAGTAAAATATATTTCCTATACACCTGTTGCCGCATCAAAATAAGAACGAAAAGAAACAATTGAAACAGTATAATAATTAAGGCTGTTCTAGAATCTGAGTAGTACGTAAGTATTAATACACAAATAGTTGGAATAAATCTTACTAGTGTTTTTTCTGTTAAAATATAACTAAACATCCAAGCCGCTACTGTAATTAAGAAAATGGCCAAAAAAGGTGCTTCAAAGGAAACAGATGAAATTCTATCAGAAAAATAATTGGGAAATTCGTAAAATGGAAAATAACTGAAAGCCTTAATAATAGGCGCTAAGAATGTCATCCCAAAATGAGCATACATAATTTCAAGCAGACCATATAAAAACACAAAGCTAAAGGACAACAAAAATACAAAACGCATTCTATAAAATATCTTTTCTATACTCCACTTGCGTAAAACATTAATGTACAGATAGATAAATAAGACGAGCGTAATGAATACTGAAATAAACTGTCTAAAAAACCTTTCTATACCCCCAGTCCCTTTGAGCGTATTTTTAGACATTTCTGGCAAGTTTATTAACGAAGAAATAATAATCCAAATGAGGTAGACCCCTATAAAAATAATGGGAGTATAGTTAAATGGAATAACTGTTTTTCTGCTGAGAAGAATGTCTATTAATAATACAAACGATCCCACAAAGAAGAAGTAGGCCGATGCTTCATTACTATATTCCCCTAAAAATGAGAGTCCAGTAAACTCGTTGAAAGGAATAAAAAATATCCCTATCAAAAATATTAAAGTGTATATTTTTCTTAAAGAAAACACGACTTTAAATTAGGCTTGTTTACTTTCATATACTTCCTTTCCCTTATGTAAAAAACGAAGAAAATACACGCCTAGAAAGAAGAAAATAAACACCGCTAAAGGATAAGCAATCATCAAAGGCAGGAATGGTTTTTTATGTTTAATTATAGGTTCATTCACTAAATAAACATTGTTTTCTGCAGTAACTGCGTCATATTTAGCATTTTCTAAAAAACGCATAACATACGTTTTATACTCTACAAGACTAGTTACAAAGTTATTCTCACGATAATTGACTCCAGTCACGGCAAGGTTTGTATCATCTCCAGGAGATTTAGAGTTATATTGCTCAATGGTCTCATCTATTTGAGTCAACATTTTTTCAAACTCAACAACCTTACGAGTATTGAACTCTCCGTAAAAGGCATTGATTTCTTTATAATTGTCAACGTCGTTTAATAGTGCAATAAACTTATCAATACTCTCCTCGCCAGAGGTATTCCCTAGTTCTACTTCTATTTTATGAAAACGGTAGCTATCTCTAAAAAACTCTGCCCTTAAAACATCGTCGGCACTTGCGTTTTCTAATAAAAATTCAATTAAATTAATGTTTTGACTCTCGTAGCTATCAAGAAGGTCTTTAAAATTAGGAACAGCAACAATCTCTAGGTCTAAAATCTCATTAGGAGCAAAACCCTTACTCTCAAGACTATAAGAGTTTATATTCTCTATATAGTCATATATTATTTCAGTGCTTTTTTGATTGGTTTGGATAACAAGTGACGTGGTATATTGTTTATTACCATAATGCTCCATATAAAAACCACAAGCAATTCCAGCTATGATTAAAAGTGATAATACTACCCATCGTTTTTTTATAATTAAAAATAAATCATATAAAAATGCAGAAAAATTATCCCTTCCTTTTCGAATGCTGTTAAAAAGCATATTTAGATCTGCTTCGTCGTTGTCTAGTCTTTTTTCCATTATCTGTGAGTAGTTATTAATGTATCTATTAGTGTATGTAATGAATCCCGCCAATCTAAAGGGGTGCGTTTTAAAAGTTTCTCCACTTTACCGGTATTCAACACGCTATATTTAGGTCGTTTGGCAAAAGTAGGATAATGCTCGGTTTTAGCAAGTTTTGTGCTGCTTAAAAGAGGTGAAGCCTTTAAAATTTCTGAAGCAAAATCAAACCACGTTCCTTCCCCTCGATTGCTGTAGTGATATATGCCATATTCTTTTGTTTCTGAAATGATAAGTGCCCAAATATTTGTGGCTAGATCTTTAGCATTTGTTGGTGTTCCCAGCTGTTCTGTCGTAATAGATAGGTCTTTCCCTGCAGCGGAATGTTTTAAAATCGTATTTAAAAAATTATGTCCGTACTGCGAGTACAACCAAGAGGTTCTTAAAATAAAAAACCGCTCCATAGTCTCGGCAAGCAGCTCCTCTCCTTTCAGTTTTGACGCACCATAGACGTTTATAGGGTTGGTGCTATCCGTCTCAACATAGGGTGTTTTTTTACATCCATCAAATACATAATCTGTAGATATCTGGATAAAAACTGTTCCTTGTTTCTCGCAAGCTTCGGCTAAGTTCTTTACTCCTCCTGCATTTATCGAAAAGGCCTGCTCACGCTCACGCTCCGCTTGCTCAACATTAGTATAGGCCGCCGTATTCACACAATAATCATACGTGTTTTTGCTGAAATGTGCTGAAACCGCTCCAGCGTCTGCTATGTCAAGATCTGCTTTGGTAAGGTAAAAGATCTCAACGCCGTCACCATAAGGCGCGGCATCTTTGATGCATCTCCCCAATTGTCCGTTTGCTCCTGTTACTAAAATCCTCTTCATACTAATCTCGCGTTGCTTTCTCAAAACTAGGAAGTTCTTGGTCTTTTGCAGATACTATTAATTGTTCGTGAGGAAGATGCCAATCTAGCTGCAAGGTTGCGTCGTTGAAGACAATGCCACCCTCTGCTTCTTTATTATATAAATTATCACATTTGTAAGCAAATATCGAAGTTTCTGATAAAGTGATAAAGCCATGTGCAAACCCTCGTGGCACAAAAAGCTGCTTATGAGCTACGTCATCAAGGATGATAGAAAATTGCTGCCCAAAAGTGGGTGAATCTTTTCTAATATCCACAACTATGTCCAACACACGGCCCCTAGCCGCGCGAACTAACTTTGCCTGTGCAAACGCACCTTTCTGATAGTGTAGCCCTCTTAAAACGCCCTTTGTGCTTATGGACTGGTTGTCCTGCACAAAGGCAAGCGACATGCCGGTTATCTTATTAAACGTTTGCTCATTAAAGGTTTCTATAAAGATCCCACGCTCATCTTCAAATACCGAAGGCTCAAGGATAAAACAGTCTTTTAAGGGGGTTTGGGTTATTTTCAACTTTGTAAATTTTATAATTTGTCTTGCTGAGATACGCATAGCAAAACAATTGAATCTGTTTAAAATAATTTGAACATCTCCCTTCGACAAGCATTGGATGACTGTTTTGTCTTATTCCAATTGCATTAAATGTTTACCATAGCCGCTTTTTAACAGCGGTTTTGCTAGTACTTGTAATTGTTCTTTTGTAATAAATCCTTGTTCATAGGCAGCCTCTTCTATGGCGCCTATTTTAAGACCCTGTCGTTCTTCAATGACTTCTACAAACTGAGACGCTTGCATTAATGACGAAAATGTTCCTGTATCTAACCAGGCTGTTCCTTTATCAAGAATACTTACGCTTAGCTTTCCTTGTTTAAGATATACATTATTCACATCTGTAATCTCAAGTTCGCCTCGGAGACTGGGTTTTATATTCATCGCTATTTCTACAACGCTATTATCGTAGAAATAAATTCCCGGAACGACAAAATTAGATTTAGGGTTCTCTGGTTTTTCTTCAATTGATAGTGCCTTACCGTCACTATCAAATTCTACCACGCCGTAACGTTCTGGATCGTGCACATGATACGCATAAATAATCCCTCCGTCTGGATTATTATTAGCTTGCATTAATTCTTTGAGGCCAGACCCATAAAATATATTATCCCCTAAAATCAACGCCACTTTATCGTTTCCTATAAAATCTTTTCCAATAATAAAAGCCTCTGCGAGCCCATTAGGATGTTCTTGCACTGCGTAATTAAAAATACAGCCTAAACTAGCGCCGTCTCCTAATAATTTTTCGAATAATGGCAGGTCTTGTGGTGTAGAAATAATTAATATCTCACGTATTCCCGCAGATATTAATGTAGATAATGGATAATAGATCATCGGTTTGTCATAAATAGGCATCAATTGCTTACTCACCGCCAGTGTTAATGGATGTAAGCGTGTTCCCGATCCTCCTGCTAAAATGATACCTTTCATTTATTATTGTTTTGCAATATATATACAAACCTACTCTTTTCTTACCCTAAACCTACCTTGAGCTTCAAAGGCTACTGTGTATTTTTAAATAAAACTGGCGCAGGCTATTATTTAATAACTTGCTATTGACAACTATTTCAACCTATCCTTGTGATCCAAGCACCACTGCACTGTTTTCTTTATCCCACTCTCAAAATTCTCTTTTGACTTCCAACCTAAATCATGTTCTATTTTAGTAGCATCAATAGCATATCTAAAATCGTGACCAGGTCTATCTGTTACATACGCTATTTGATCTCGATAGGAATTATCTTTTGGCTTTATCGCATCCAGTATATCACAAATGGCATATGCAATATAAATATTTTCACGCTCGTTGCCGCCGCCTATATTATAGGTTTCTCCAAGAACTCCATTTTCTACCGCTAGTTGAATGCCTATACAGTGGTCTTCTACATATAGCCAGTCGCGTACATTCTTTCCATCACCATAAATTGGAATAGCCGCTCCAGAGATTGCCTTTCTAACAATAGTAGGAATCAATTTTTCTTTATGCTGGTGTGGTCCATAATTGTTAGAACAATTAGTCGTGACCACTGGCATTTGATAAGTGTGAAAATAGCTCCTCACTAAAAAATCACTAGATGCCTTACTTGCACTGTATGGACTATTAGGCGCATAGGGTGTTTCTTCTGTAAATAAACCTGTTTTTCCTAGTGTTCCATAGACCTCATCTGTGGAAACATGCAGAAAACGTGCGCTTTTAAAAGCCTCTTTTAGTTGATTAGGACCATCCATCCATGTGGAGTAAGCAGCATGCAATAGGTTAAAAGTCCCTACAATATTTGTGGCAATGAAAGCCCCAGGGTTTGTAATAGAATTATCCACATGAGATTCGGCAGCAAAGTGAATTACACGATCAAATTTATGCTCCTCAAAAAGAGAATTTACCAGTACCTTATCGCAAATGTCACCCTTAATAAAGTGATAGTTTTTTGCCTCAGAAATCGCTTCTAGATTTTGAAGGTTTGCAGCATACGTAAGGCTATCTAAGACAAAAATTTCGTCTAAAGAATTTGAAGCTGCCATTATTGCATAATTAGATCCAATAAATCCAGCACCTCCTGTTATTAATACTTTATTGCTGCTCAAAATATATATTTAGATTAGTCTAATATGGTTTTTAACATTTTTTCAGTGATTAAATAGGTGGGTTTTACACCCGTGGTTCCTAGTCCACCAGAAGCCAATGTGCTTCCAGTTTTTAAAGGATTATCACTTGCATAATACGCGTATAAAACTTTTACATTTCGCTTAATACTGTTTCTTATTTTTGATGCCGCTTGGATGGCTTTTTGATAATGTGCGCCTTCCATTTCAAGACCAATTACATCCCATGTGGAGGTGTTAAAAAACTTCAGAATATCTCTGTTCTGTAAAGAGGTTCCCATTACGGTAATCATAGCCCCTGTGCATACTTTTACATCGTCTTCTGCAAACATCTCTTTCTTCAAGGTGTTTTTAAAAGGGTAATTGTCTGCGGTACCTTCAAAGATATGTGCGTTTGGGATCATAATATCTCCTTTCCCACCCTCAAGGATTCCTGCTTTCCCCATAATACAAACAGAGTCCACGTTCATATAATAGTCTTTTCTATCTTCCATTAATGGCTTTAGAAGCTCGTCCATTGTTTCATAAGCTTGTTCTCCAAAGGCATAGTCCATCACCACAATCACCGGTTTTTTATCCTGTGCTATTTCAGCAACAGAAACATAGCTTTCTTTTGGTAACAATGCCGTATCAAATATCTGCACGTGGATGTTCGTCCCGCTTTCATCTGCAATATAAGTCATTCCGTTTGCTAGAGCGGCTTTCATGACCTTCTGTCGTAAGGGTCCGTTTGCGTTATTGCTTAAGGCCTCATAGACTTCCATCGCGCTTTTTTTCTTTAGCTCATTACTTAAAGCTACGGGTGCGAATAAAGTGTTCATTACACTGTGCATGTTCGCGCTAATAATATGTAAGGGTCGCTCCAGAAGTCCCTGCTTTTTAAGCGTCTCTTTAATTCTAATTGCCCAGCGTTCTCCGTGGATGTGATGTCCTAAACGCTCTCGTAAAACGGGGCTAAATGTAATCACGCGTTTTTCGTCGTTCAGCACTTCTTCTATCGCTAGTTTCCCTAAATAGTAGATAATATTTAAAAACCGATTTGTATCATTGGGCAGAGCAAAGCTTTCATATACAGCAGATACTTCTTCAAAAGTTCTTCCTAAGAAGTTAGCCGTATGCGTCAATGCCACTTCGCGTTCTTCTTGTGTAAGATCTTCTTTTTTAAGCGCAGCCTGCTCTAATTTTTGCCAATCGCGAATCAATTTTCCCTTTTCATTCACCACCACACGCTTCATAATCTTGTGTGATTCTATATATAAAAAAGTAAGGTGTGTGAGAATATCATAGATTTCAGAACGTCCTCTAGTGATCTCAATATTCATTTGCTCTTCATCTATGCGATAGCAGTTGCGGCGTCTTTTTGGCGGAACAATAGGAGTGAAGTGGCTTTTTCCATAGCCTTCATCGCTCGTGAGGTTAATAAAACGACACTCTTCAATACCGTAAGGCAAACGTTCAATAACGTACAATAAACCTTGTAACTCGATTTTCTCTTCTGCAATTGAGCCATATATCTCAGGCCTGAGCGCTAATAAAGCCTCTCTCAATGATTCTCCACTAACGCCCATTGGCTTATAAAAACCTCTATTAAAAAGGTGTCGCATGGTAATATAAAGGCGCTCTATGGCGCCACTGCTCTCTTGAGCTCTTGTTCTATTGTGTGATTTACCCTCTGTCATATGCAGCAAAGATACGATTAATCGATTTCGTTGTTGATTACCCCAATACATTAAGTGAGATGAACTAAGACTTATTTTCTCCCTTTAAACCATTTGATCCGCAATCTTACGGTCATTAGACAACCTTGGCACTTTATTCTGCCCACCCAGTTTTCCTTGTGATTTCATGTATTTCTGAAACGCGCCTCGTTCCAAACTCGCTATTTTTAATGGTTGAAGCACCTTCCCTTTTATTAGGTCAAAGTAATAGCTATTCTGTGTTTGCATAGACTGATCTATAAAATCTGTCACGGCCTGCATATCTTTTGGAGCCTCTTCAAACTCAATGAGCCATTCGTGATAGGGGAGTTCATCGTTAACGGCTACTTGTGGCGCCACTGTAAATTCTGAAATACTAAAACTAAAAGCATCCATGGCTTCTTTCATCGCCTGCTCTACTTCTTTACCAATCACGTGCTCTCCAAATGCCGAAATAAAATGCTTTATTCTTCCAGAAACGACCAATCGATAGGGTTTTACGGAGGTAAACATAACCGTATCACCTATGTTATAACACCATAACCCAGCATTAGTCGAAATTAACAACACATAATTAACCCCAATTTCAACTTCGCCAATGGTCAATCTTTGTGGCGTTTCAGAAAAGAAATCCTCTGTTTTTACAAACTCATAAAACATCCCGCTATCTAGCTGTAATAATAATCCTTTCTCCTGCTGCGAATCTTGAAAGGCAAAGAAGCCTTCACTTGCCGGGAACAACTCGATGCTATCTACTTTGCGGCCTATGAGCGCTTCAAATTTTGCGCGGTACGGCTCGTAGTTGACTCCGCCATAGATAAACAGGTTAAAGTTCTTAAAAAGGTCCCCTACCTTTTTGTCTGTAGCTGTTTGTAATCGCTCAAAGTACATCTGCACCCAAGAAGGAATCCCGCTTATTACGGTCATATCTTCTCCTTTTGTTTCTTCAACAATGGCATCTACTTTGGTTTCCCAGTCTTCAATACAATTAGTCTCCATACTCGGCATCCTGTTTTTCTGAAGATATCCAGGCACATAATGCGCTACGATTCCTGAAAGTCGTCCTAACCCAATTCCGTTTTTCTCCGTCATCTCTGGGCTCCCTTGTAAAAAAATCATTTTTCCGTCCACAAAATCTGCTTTCCCCGTTTCATGGATATAACAAAGAATGGCATTTCTTGCTGCTTTAATATGCGTAGGCATCGACTCCTTGGTCAAAGGGATATACTTCGCTCCGCTTGTCGTTCCGCTTGTTTTGGCAAAGTAGAGCGGTTTTCCTGGCCATAAGACGTCTTCCTTTCCTGCAACCATCTGGTCTACATAAAAACGCAATTGCTCATAATCACGAATAGGAACTCGCGCTACAAACTCTGCATGTGTTTTGATTTCTGAAAAGTGATGATCTTGCCCAAATTGCGTGGCTCCTGCAGATTTCAGTAATGATAAGAACACTTTCTGTTGGGTCTCCATAGGATTGTCCATCCATTTTTTCATTTTACGGACAACCACACCAGCAAATATTTTAGCACCAAAAGATTTTAAGGACATTTAATTTTGTTTAGTATCATTCGAAACGTTGTTAATTTATTTGTATCACAGACAAAAGATCCCAGCCTTTCCTTTGTAGGGAGATTCAAAGGGATGTGCTGCCCTAGGTAAATTTGAAATAACCCAGTCACTCAAAATCAATAAAATTAGTAGGATCCATAGGAACACCGTCCATCCACAGCTCAAAATGCAAGTGGGGGCCTGTTGTTAATTCACCTGTGTTTCCTGCAATGGCAATCACCTCTCCGGCTTTGACTACATCTCCTTGTGTTTTTAACAAAGAAGCGTTGTGTTTATAGACACTTATAAAATTGTTTGGGTGTTTGAGCAGTATGATATAGCCCGTATCTGAGGTCCATTCCGCAAAAATTACGGTGCCATCTGCCGCGGCCTTAATTGGGGCGTTTTTGATCGTCACGACATCTACAGCATAGTGTTTTTCTTCTGGTTTAAAGCCCTCAGAAATAGTACCTTTTACCGGAGTTGAAAACGCAAAGTTTGCCTCCAAAACAGCAGTCAATGGGTTGTACCTGTCTTCTTGATCTACGCGGTCTCTTAATGCAAGATCTCGCTGTGACGCATTTAGGTCTACGTCCTCAGCCTCTAGTTTTGCCGCCTCTACAATACTATCTTTATTAAACATTACTGTTTTTACATCTCCAGACAGCACTTTCCGGATAGATGAAATATATTGTTGATTTACTTTTATCTCGTGTTGTAGGGAGTCTGCTGTAAACTGTAGGCTAGTGGCCTGCTTTTTTAAAGAGGTAGAAGAGTAGCCAGGAATATACTCTCGCAGTGGCGTAAATGCAATAAGCAGTGTGGTAATCCCAATTAAAAACAGGGCAAATAAAATACTAAATACAAAAACGTTGAGGCGGTTCAATTTAAAAGAAAACCGTTCTTCAAAGGTGTTTTCATTAAGCACCACAAGCCGGTAGGTGTGGAGCAATTTCCTTTTTATCTTTCTTCCTCTTTTTTCTTTCTCTGCCATAAGTAAAAATGGTGCAATGCTGCCATTAAGACACAAATATAATGCAATATCTGCTGCGTCGCTAAACTCCTCCTTAAAACGTTGTATATCCTATTTTCTTATTACCTTTGTGGTACAATTGTACTCGTATGACAGCATTATTTATTCCCCTAGCAATAGGACCGTGGCAGATAGCCTTAATCGTTTTAGCAGTGTTATTATTGTTTGGCGGTAAAAAAATACCAGAATTGATGCGCGGCCTCGGTAGCGGTATCAAAGAATTTAAAGACGCCTCAAAAGAGGAGGAGGAAGAAGATAAGAAGGTAAATTAATTTTTACTTCGGAAATTTTAATTAAAAGACCCAATAAGCATTGTTGCTTATTGGGTCTTTTTGTTTTGGTTTTAAGTTTGTCTGCTTAGAATCGCTCTAGGGAGGCGTTCTTGTGTAAATAGTCGTGCGGGGGTTTCTCTTTTATTTACTTCTGTTAACATTAATTAATCAAAACAAGAAACGCAACATCCCATTATTTTTACAGCAAAAAAAACCAATACTACTTTTTAAGGGACAACTGGTTTTAACTTTTTTATACGCGACCGCCTAAGGCGGCACTATTTAAATTACTCACCCATTCTTATTTCCTTAAAAGGTGTTCGTGAGACCGCTTCGCTAAATTGATAAATAACTAAATTGTTAAAAAGCCCGAACAGGACGCACTTTGTTCGGGAAATGCTTAGGGGCGTCTTCGTACTGATTACCAGAGCCCCAATCCTGTTCCCACGCGAAAATGAAATCGTACTCCGTAGAACTCCAGTAGAAATCAGAAAAGTCGTAAAAACCCGAGACTGCCTCTAAAGTCGCTCTATGTAAATACATTTCTAGTAACTCATTTATACTTGGTAAAAACCATTCAACACCTAATGTACGAGCCGCTAAAGCTGCAGGTGCTGTAGGGCAATCATTTAATATACCGTTAGTATTACTCTCACCGTTTCCTATTTCTGCACCAGGGCCCGCAGGATTACCTCCATTATAAGCAACATTTGGAACATTTGGTAAATCTGTACCATTACATCCCCATTCCACAGCGCCTTCATAATCTGACATAGCACATACCAAGCCATGAGTATTATCTTGTGGATCTACCCAAAAAACAACACCGCCAGCTCTTAACTCTCCTATTGTTGCTGGCTCTGCCAAGGCCGCTATAAGAGCGTCGACATAGGCTTTTGTCGCCGCATCTTGCGCTTCTGTTGGGTCTGTTACATCTTTTAACTGGCCATTAGCACTATTAGATAAGGCAACAACATCTGCAAGTGATTGTGTCTCTGTCACACTCCCTGCTGTTTTTGAATGCAATGCATACGGTACACTTAATAACTGGCTGGCACCTGTCAAGGTGTAAGTATCACCTCCTTCTGGGTCCATTTCTGTTTGTATAAAGTAACTATCTCCACCCCAGTCTATCCCAGCAAAATCACCACTAATCACACTTCCTGTACCTATCGCTAAAGTCACTAAACCATTATCATTGGTCGTGACTGTTTGCGTTTCTACATACACCGCTGTACCCGTTGCTGTGTTTTGTAAAATGCTTAATCGCATACCTACTGCTTGGTTATTAATTAAATTATCATTGCTGTCGCTCAAAACGGCCTGATAACTCATCTTTTCTGGAGATTGAGCAAAACTACTTGCAGTAATTAATACCGCTACTAAAAATGTAAATACTTTTTTCATAGGTAATCTTATTTTTTAATGGCGTCTGTTAATTTTTGTGCTGTTTTAAGTATCCAAAACGTATGCTTTTTACATAGTTTAAAACGTTAAAAGGTATACATATTAAACAATCGTTATACGCTTTGTGCTTCCTCTTTTTTATTGGACATTATAATATGCGAAGCTAACACTTAATTCGTTAAGCATGATATTTAATGTTAAGTGAGGATAAAAATGAGACCTAAAGGGTGTTTTTTCAACAACTAAATAATGCATTCATAAATAAGAAGACCAAACAACCAAATTTTGATTTGTATGCTTTAGTCTCCATTATTTTTACAGCAAAAAAAACCAATACTACTTTTTAAAGGACTACTGGTGTTAACTTTTTTATACGCGACCGCCTAAGGCGGCACTATTTAAATTACTCACCCATTCTTATTTCCTTAAAAGGTGTTCGTGAGACCGCTTGGCTAAATTGATAAATAACTAAATTGTTAAAAAGCCCGAACAGCACGCACAACGCCTGGGAAGCTCTTATTGGTGAGGAACTGATCACCATCGTCGAAAGCCTGAATCCACGCCGTAATGTCATCGGACTCCGTAGAACTCCAGTAGTAATTCCCGTTTAAAACTGCTCCATTACCTCCAATATAAACACCATACATAAGGTTTAACTCTCTTTTGGTAGGTAGTCGCCAATCCTTAAATTTTGCGCCGTTAACATCGTGATTATTCGCATCACTTAATAAATCGTTTGCCTCATACCAGCTGGAAATCCCTTGGTCTTGCATGGCTACCACCAAACCGTGTGTGCCATCTGTATTTATTTCTATAACATAACCACCTAACTCTGGGTAAAGGGTGTTTAAAGTGTAGGTAGGTGTAGCATTCGTTTCAGAACTTCCTGATGTTTTTGCATACAATGCATAAGGCACACTTAATAACTGGCTGGCACCTGTCAAGGTGTAAGTATCACCTCCAGTTGGGTCCATTTCTGTTTGTATAAAGTAACTATCTCCACCCCAGTCTATCGTAGCAAAATCACCACTAATCACACTTCCTGTGCCTATCGCTAAAGTCACTAAACCATTATCATTGGTCGTGACTGTTTGCGTTTCTACATACACCGCTGTACCCGTTGCTGTGTTTTGTAAAATGCTTAATCGCATACCTACTGCTTGGTTATTAATTAAATTATCATTGCTGTCGCTTAAAACGGCCTGATAACTCATCTTTTCTGGAGATTGAGCAAAACTACTTGCAGTAATTAATACCGCTACTAAAAATGTAAACACTTTTTTCATAGGTAATCTTATTTTTTAATGGCGTCTGTTAATTTTTTGTGCTGTTTTTAAGTATTCTAAATGTATGCTTTATGCATAGTTTAAAACATTGAAAGGACTACATATTAAACAATCGCTATACGCTTTGTGCTTCCTCGTTTTTATTGGACACTATAATATGCGAAGCTAACACTTAATTCGTTAAGCATGATATTTAATGTTAAGTGAGGATAAAAATGAGACCTAAAGGGTGTTTTTTCAACAACTAAATAATCAAAGCAAGGGGTATACTTCATAGCGTCTAATTAGTTACAATTCAATCCAAAGTTTTACTTTTATTTACTTCAGGGAACGCCTTTTCACCTCAATTCTTAATGTTGCTTTAGCTTGAGAATACCGCATTATATGGCGCTATTTTTCTAAGTGTCTGGTAAAACTCCCACAAAAAAACTCCTTACAAAATTCAAAGCAGAAAACCCCGCTTATCGTTGTGATGAAGCGGGGTTTTTGGTGGGGTTTCATTTCTGAATATTTCAGAAAAAATAAGTGTTGCTATTTTACCGCTGCATTTTTAAATTTTGCAGACTTCAATATTGATATCAACTCAAATTGTAAATCTCTCTTCTCCTCTGAAGGTGCATACACAAAACCTTCAAGAATGAGCCACCTATTGTTTGCTTCATCCATCACGGCATAATTAACAAAGGGACCTGCCATATACTGGTCTTTTACTTCCCAGATTCCTTTAGTGACATACATAAAATTGCCGTCTAATTCTCGCTCAAATAAGTAAGGAGCATAGGCGCCTTCTGTAATGTACATACCGCCTTCTTCCACCGGCATCAATCTCGCTCCTGTAGTGTCTCGCATCTTTATGATGTCTGCAACTGCGCTGTCTTTTCTTATCGTATTTAGGGGCACTTCATACACTATTATATTAGTGCTACCGGATTTTAAGTTTTTCCGAAGCCAGAAAAAGTCGTCATTCTCCCGCACAAAACGGTAGGCCGAAGGCATCTTCATCGTTACGCCCATTTTTTCTACCAAGCTCTCCATAGGCAACAACTGTATGTTTGTACGTCTTTGTCGTTCCCTTATTTCAGTTTCTTTAAAACTCTGAATGATAGAATCGCTATTTTCACTTAACAAATTTACCAGCCCCTCTTCCGTAAACGCTTCTACCACAGCTCCCATTTGCGGGCGTGCATAGACGTCTTTGTTCAGCCCTATTCTTTCTTCATCTCCGATGCTTACGTGCAAGAATAGTCTTGAGCTGCGTGCAAAGCCTGTAAATGCCTCTGGCGCCATCTGGCGCATACTAAATAACGGCTCGTCTTGTGGCAAACCATCTGTAGGCGCAGCAAAGCGTTCTCTAATGATTTCGCCTACAGGGCCATTCCAGAGCTCGTTGTCAATAACAAGTTGGAGGTTGTTAATGTTCCCCACAGATTCTTTAAGGATTCTAGTGGTTTTTCCTGAGTTTTCACAAGATGTGAATACTACTAAGGCAATAAGTGCTAGGTATATGGCTTTCATATGGTATATTTTAATAGTAGTAATGTGTTATCCTTCGACAGACTCAGCATAACACATGATTATTAATATAATTTTATTTACAGTTACTCTGAGCGTATCGAAGAGCTTATAGTAGCCTGAGAATAAACGGTAGTAAAATTTTTGAATTTAACAGTTATTGCGTTTTTAACCGCTCTGCTTCATAGGTTTTCGACTTCGCTCAATCTGACATAAGGTAGTGATTTTTACAATAAGAAGGAGCTACTCAGAAACTATCAGCTTCATCCCAACCTTCAAGTTATTACTACTAATATCATTCCACTTTTTGATTTTTTCGACGGTAGCCCCATCAAATTTTTGAGCGATACTCCATAGAGAATCTCCGTTGGCCACCGAATAAACGGTTTTTCCATTGCTATCAATTACTTTCTTGGGTTTTGAAGAACTGCTTTTTGCCGATGCCGGAATCTTTCGCGGGTGAATCGTAAGTCGCTGTCCTATCTTTAGGTTATTGCTCCGCATATTGTTCCATCTTTTAATATTTCGGATTGAAACACCGTACTTGTCTGCAATTTTACCCAAATAATCACCGCTTTTCACGCGATAACGTACTTGTGTACTTTGATCTGTGAGCGTTGGTAATGGCTTTTCTTTTTTGTCAAATTCTACTTGTGCATATGCATAAACAGCGTCTTCATTATGCACAAAAGTCCCCATCTGATCAATAGGTAGCCTCAAGTAGTATTGCTCGTCCTTCAAATACGGAATCACCCCCAGTTTATAGGACGGATTTAAAAACTCAATTTCCTCGATAGGTAAGTTTGTCACGGTGGCAATCTGGTCAAAACTGATCTGCTTTTTAATATGAATCGTATCTGTCGTGATAAACGGATATCTAGGGCCATTGCTTGTAAAACCGTGTTCATCTGCAAATTCAAAAATATACATCGTCGCAAGGAAAGCAGGAACATAGCCTGCTGTTTCACGAGGAAGGTGTGGTCTAATGTTCCAATAATTTTTATACCCTCCAGATCGCCGGATGGCTTTTGCAACATTACCAGGGCCAGAGTTATAAGCAGCGAGTGCTAAATCCCAATCACCTAGACTTTTATATAAACTATTCAGGTATTTACTCGCGGCATCTGTTGCGAGAATTGGGTCACTACGTTCGTCTACATAACTATTAACATCAAGACCAAACATTTTACCCGTCGAGAACATAAACTGCCATAATCCTGTTGCGCCCACACGAGACTGTGCTCTTGGGTTTAAAGCAGACTCTACAATGGCAAGGTATTTCATCTCTAATGGAAGGTTGTGGCGATCCAATGTTTCTTCAAACATTGGGAAGTAATAATCACTCAAGGCTATTAATCTGCCCATCGCGGTTCTTCTATTCTTTAAATAATTTTTTATGACACTTTCTAACTGTGGATTATATTCTACAGTAAACGGCGTTCTTGCGTCTAGCTCCTTTAATCGTTGTTTGAGTGTATCGGTAGGGAGTTCTTCGTAGGCTATCGGCACATATGTTTGCTGTTCTATCGCGCCATACATTTCTTCAAAACGGTCGCTACTATACAACTCAGCCAGCCAAAGACTATCTATTTTGCGAGCCTGAGCCATATCTGCTAGTGTGAATTCTGGCGTGCCAATTGCTATTGTAGCAGGAATAATAATCTGCGAGTCTGGTATTACAGAAATAATCGTGTCATCATCAACTAATACATTTTTTTCAATCTTAATGATTGATCCAACTTTTAATGAATCTGCTACGTGTTGTCTAGAAGCATCAGGAAGGCTCTCTATAATTATTGGGCTCTGAGCAAGACTAGATAGTGATGCTAAACAACAGCCAAAAAGTAGTAAATTCTTCAAATGAGTAGAGTATTAGTTTTGCATTGCTTTGATTCCTGGAAGCGTTTTACCCTCTAGCATTTCAAGCATCGCGCCACCTCCAGTAGAGACATAACTTACTTTTTTATTCAGGTTAAATTTCTTCACTGCTGCCACAGAATCTCCTCCGCCCACAAGTGAATAAGCACCATTTCGTGTGGATTCTGCGATGGTATTCCCTAAGTGAATTGTACCTGTTGCAAAAGGTTCCATCTCAAAAACTCCAACAGGTCCGTTCCATAATATGGTTTGAGACTTTAGGATGACATCTTTAAAAATAGCGTTGGTTTTATCTCCAGTATCGAGACCCATCCATCCTTCTGGAATATCATTCACATCTGCCGTATCTGTAGTGGCTAGTTCTGAAAAACTATCAGCTATTATAGCATCAACCGGCAAATGCACTTCAACACCTTTTTCTTTTGCTTTCTCTAAAATCTCTAAGGCTAACTCCTGTTTATCGTCTTCCACCATAGAACTTCCTATCTTACCTCCTTGTGCTTTGATAAAGGTAAAGGCCATCCCACCACCTATGATTAAATGATCTATTTTATCCAGTATATTTTCTAGCACCGTGATTTTTGAAGAAACCTTCGCGCCACCAATTACAGCCGTTACAGGTTTTTTATTATCGGTCAGTACCTTGTTTAAATTTTCTATTTCTGAAGCTAATAATAAGCCTACACATTTGTTTTCTGGGAAAAAATCTGCAATAATAGCGGTAGACGCGTGCGCTCTATGGGCTGTCCCAAAGGCGTCATTTACATAAATATCTCCTAGCTTCGATAGTGCTTGGGCAAAGTCACGATCTCCTTCCGTTTCTTCGGGATGATATCGTAAATTTTCTAGTAATAGAATTTCCCCTGCTCCCAATTGAGCAGCAGCTTCTTCTGCCGTTTCACCTATGCACTCTTCCGTAAATTTTATACTGACTCCTAAAACTTCCGAAGCCTTTTTTAATACATTTTTTAATGAAAACTCTGCTTCTTTATTCTTAGGACGCCCGAGATGAGACATCAAAATACAGCTACCACCATCTTCTAGTATCTTATGGATTGTAGGCTTTGCAGCCTCAATTCGTGTAGCGTCTGTAACCTCCTTATCGTCGTTAAGCGGAACATTAAAATCTACTCGTATGAGTGCTTTTTTACCATTAAAATCAAAGTCGTTTACCGTTTTCATAAAAGTATCAATTAATCGCTAAAGATACATTTTTTGACGTCAAACCTGCAACCAAAATTAGCTGCGATTTTTGGGCTTAATTCGTTAGTTTTGCGAGTGAATTTTAAGCAAGTAATAGGGCAGGAGCACATTAAGGCTCATTTACAAACTTCCGTTGATAACGGCAGAGTAGCACACGCACAGCTTTTTGTGGGTAAAGCAGGCACGGGTATTTTACCTATGGCAATTGCGTATGCCAGCGCTTTGCTTTGCAAACCCCACCAAGAGGGGTCTCCAGAGTATTTGCTCACCAAGGAACGTGTGCGAAAACTAGCACACCCAGATCTAAATTTTGTGTTTCCAATAAACACAAATGATACCATTAAAAAACACCCTGTTTCAGATTTATTTATTGACGAATGGCGCTCCTTTGTTGCAGAAAACCCGTACGGATCTCAGTTTGAATGGCTCTCTTCTTTAGGAATTGCTAAAAAACAAGGAAACATCAATGTGGATGAAGCGCTAGAGATGGTGAAAAAACTGTCGCTCAAAGCATATGAAGGCGGTTACAAAATAATCATTGTCTGGATGGCAGACGCTATGAATACAGCGTGCGCAAATAAGATTCTTAAATTAGTAGAAGAGCCTCCTAATAATACGGTGCTCCTAATACTTACGGAACAGGAAGAACAAATTATCAATACCATACGATCTCGCTGTCAAAAACTTGATTTCCCTTTACTTTCTGAAACACAGATATCACAACATCTTATTGATAATCAAGGTGTTGAGCAATCCAAGGCGCTCACAACCAGCCGATTAGCTCAGGGTGATTACAACAAAGCATTACAGATACTTGATGAAGGAAGTGATGATACTGTTTTTGAGCAATGGTTTTTAACCTGGGTGCGTAATGCCTTTTTAGCCAAAGGAAATAAGAAGGCTATACAGGCATTATTGAAATGGAGCGAAGACCTTGCCGGAGAGGGGCGAGAAACTCAAAAGAAGTTTCTGTCATACTGTATGGAATTCTTTAGGCAAGCATTGCTGAAAAACTATGGAGCCGACCCTTTGGTCTTTTTTACTCCTCACGACACAAAATTTGATTTAAACAAATTCGCACCGTTCGTTCATCAAAACAATATTTTTGAAATTACCGAACAACTTCAAGATGCGTCCTACCATATTGAACGAAATGGAAATGCTAAAATCATTCTTGCAGATCTTTCAATAAAACTTACACGGCTGATTCATAGAAAACCTTAGTATTAGATATTTCTATTGTTATTTTAATTCCTATTTATATTACTTATTCAAAAGAAGTGGCTAGGGCAAGCTCAGAACTGGCTGGGGCTTTTGGCCCACACATTACGCCAATCACATAATAAAATAGGCTAAAAGGACCTTAAACGGTCTTAAAAGCCTTTTTTGAAGCAATAGATGAGGGAAGAGTACTCAGAAGTTTGTTTCGCTTTACGATTTGATTTAAAACCAACCCAAAGCGCTTTTAGTGATAATTTTTTTGAGGTTCTATACTTTTCTGAAAGCAAGCTTACGTAATAAGAATCAAAAACTAAAGGACGTGTCTTAATGAGATTCATTTTAGATGAAAACAATTTCTTCATGCTTGCCTGCGAAAAATGCCATAGATGTCTTGGCACATCATACGCAGCCCAAAATTCTTTATAATAATGTGCATCATAAGATTTGTAGTTAGGAACTGCAATTACTAGATGACCGTTTTCCTTTAAATGGAATTCTAGTTTTTGGCACGTTTCCTCTATGTTAGGGATATGCTCTAATACGTGCCAAAGTGTAATGACATCATATTTAGTATCCCCAAGAAGATCCATATCTTCTTTTAAACTGATTCCTTTATTTTGGGCTAATACTCTGGCTTGTTCATTTACTTCTACTCCTGAAACTGTCCAATGATTTTCTTTTGCCACGTTCAGAAAATCTCCAGTACCCGCGCCAATATCTAATAGTGATCCTTCTCCTTTATTTAATTTTGATATGAGCCTGACTTTCCTTTTTAGCGAATATGTTTTCACTCGTTGATAAAGAAAAGCAAGTACTCCATTAGCGTCATCTGTATGCGAAATATAATCTTCAGATTCATAATAGGAGGGAAGTGATGCTGCCGAAGGTTGCGGTGTTGTAATCAACATTTGTTTTTCTGCGTCGTACTTCAATGTAAAAGACTCCCCAGAAACTAGGAAGTCTTTTACTGTAATGTCTTTATTGTTCTGGAGATTCAAATTTATAATCAATATTTAATAATAAAATGGCAAGCTACTTTCACTGTGTTCTTTGTTCCTTTGAAGCGGATTATTCTTTATTCTAAATTAATAACGTGATAATACTCACTTAAATTTTTGTTTAGATAAGAATCATTTTTACTGAGTATTAATACATGTTTTCTACGAACCATCCTATCTGTCTGCCAACCGAGGCACAAAGACAAATCGACTCGTTCCACGTGAAACAAATCGCTAACGCCCCATATATACTAACAATACAGATATATCATTAGGCGAAACCCCACTTATACGCGATGCTTGTGAAACAGTTACTGGTCTTATTTTACTTAGCTTCTCTGTAGCTTCATAAGACAAAGACTTTAATCGTGTGTAATCAAAGTTTTCTGGAATCTTAATCCCCTCGAGTCTATTTAACTTCTCTGCGTTGTTCTTTTCCTTCTCTATATAACCAGCGTACTTAATTTGTATTTCTGCTTGTTGGAGCACCTCTGTGTCAAGTTCATTCTCCCTAATAAATGCTTCAACAGTCTCAATTTTTCTCATATCATCCATCGTGATGTTTGGTCTAGAAAAAGGCCTTATCATTTTATCACTTTGTGTCACCAATGCAGAATCTTTTGATTCTAGAATTGGATTCAAAACTTCTGGGGGTACACTCGTATTTGTAAAAAAGCCCACAAATGCGTCACTCTTTTTCTGTTTGATTTCCATTTCACGCAAACGCTCTTCGCTGGCTAAACCTAAATCATATCCTTTAGGCGTTAGTCTAAAATCTGCATTATCTTGACGCAACAGTGTTCTGTATTCTGCCCGAGAGGTAAACATTCTATAAGGTTCTTCTGTTCCTTTAGTGATCAAATCATCAACAAGAACACCTATGTAAGCCTCGTTCCTTTTTAATATAAAAGGATCTTTTTCTTGAACCAACAAAGCAGCATTTATTCCAGCCATTAACCCTTGTGACGCAGCTTCTTCATATCCTGTGGTTCCATTTATCTGTCCTGCAAAAAACAATCCTGAGACTAATTTTGTTTCTAGCGTATGCTTTAGCTGTGTCGGAGGAAAGTAATCGTATTCGATTGCGTACCCTGGCCTGAAGAATTTAACTTGCTCAAATCCGGCCACTTCTCGTAGCGCCCTAAACTGAATATCTTCTGGTAAAGATGTGGAAAAACCATTAATGTAATACTCAACAGTATTCCAGCCTTCTGGTTCTACAAATAATTGATGCCTATCTTTATCTGCAAAACGATTTATCTTGTCCTCTATGGATGGACAATACCTTGGTCCTATACTTTTAATAGACCCATTAAACATCGGAGAGCGATCAAAACCTTCCTTGAGCATTTCATGAACCTGAGGGCTTGTATAAGATAAATGACAATCTCGCTGTTTTGTTAAAGGCTTTGTGCTGCTTGAATATGAAAACTTCTCTGGGTCAACATCTCCAGGTTGCACTTCCATTTTTGAAAAGTCTAGTGATCTACCATCTACCCTAGGCGGTGTTCCCGTTTTCATTCTACCTGTTTCAAAACCTAAATCGGTTAATTCTTTCGTAATTCCCGTTGACGCTCTTTCTCCTGCTCTACCTCCGCCAAATTGTTTATCACCAATATGAATTAAACCATTTAAAAATGTTCCATTAGTAAGCACCACTGTTTTACCTCTAGCGGTTAAGCCTAATGATGTTTTAACACCCACGATTTTCCCGTCCTCTACCACGATACCACCAACCATCTCTTGATAGAAATCAAGGTTGGGAGTTCTTTCGAGCTTCAACCTCCACTCTTCAGAAAAACGCATTCTGTCACTCTGTACCCGTGGACTCCACATCGCTGGCCCCTTTGACTTGTTGAGCATCTTAAACTGGATAGCCGTCTCATCACTTATGATTCCGCTGTAACCACCCAACGCGTCAATCTCACGAACGATTTGCCCCTTTGCGATACCTCCCATAGCGGGATTACACGACATTTGACCGATGTTCTGGAGATTCATTGTAATAAGCAAGGTGCTAGAGCCCATATTGGCAGCAGCAGCAGCAGCTTCTCCGCCAGCGTGCCCCGCGCCGACTACTATTACGTCATAGATTTTATCAAACATATTGTATTGTTCCACGTGAAACCTTTTAAGAAAACAAGGCGTTTTCTTTGGCATCTTTGTTATGATTATTTTTAAGTTCGCAAAGATAGTTAATTATCTCTACCACAGTAAGTTAAAGTGTATTTTATTGATTTCGAGCAGTTTATCTCTTGCCTAAAAGTTCTAATGCATTATTTTCTTTGTCTCGCATTAATCGCTCTTCTTCTGTTGTCTTATCCTTGTATCCACAAAAATGTAGTATTCCGTGTATCATCACGCGATGCAATTCTTCATTAAAAGATTCTGAAAAAGCACGGGCATTTTCACGTACGCGCTCTATGGAGATATAAATCTCGCCATGGATTTGTATGCCCAAACTATTATCAAAACTGATCACATCTGTTAGTGTGTCATGATCTAAAAACTGAATGTTTAACTTGTGTAAATATGCATCGTCGCAAAAGATAAAACTTACTTCACCAAGTTCATGTTTTTCATTTATAATAGTTTCTAATATCCACGCGGTAATCACGTCAGGTTTAGATAAATCAAAATCTGTTTCTGAAAAAAAATCAATCATTAGCTTTAAAATATTCTTGTACTTTTTGCTTAAATTCCTGTCGCAAAGGTAAGGCTTCACGATTTAGAATTTCCGTAGTATTAAAGTACTTTTTTATTTCATCTGGAGCAAGCCGTTTTGTATTATTATATGACGATTTATTTGTCAAGGATTCTCTTTTAGAATCCTGTCCTTGTTTTAAATCTGCGTCTTCAAGCTTTAATAATTCATAGTTTAGGTTGAGCATTTTTTCTAGCGTACTTCTATTAAAACCCTTGTCCAGTAGCTGTTGTTCGACCCCTTCCATTTTCTTTAAAATGTCTCCACCTTTTCCGTTCAAGCCCTCTTTACTTAACCTATCTTCAAGTTGCTGCCGTAACTGTTGTTGTTCTTTGTAAATTTCATATAATTCGCCGTCGTTATTCTCGCTCTCACCCGGAGTCCCATCTTCGCCATCTTTTCCACTCTTTCCTCCTTTTCCATCTCCACCTTCTCCTTGACCTTGGCCATCACCTTCTCCTTCTCCTTCTCCCTCTCCTTCTCCTTCTCCCTCGCCTTTTCCTTTGCCTTTTCCCTTTCCATCTTCTTCACCTTCGCCCATTCCTTCTTTCAATTTTTCTAAAAGACTCTCTTGTTTTTTCATAATGTCTGGCAATTGAAAACCTTCTCCTTGACCCTGTCCCTTACCCTTTCCTTGGCCTTTTCCTTTTCCTTCACCAGAACCAGAACCTGATCCTTGCATTTGCATTTGCATACTATTTAGCATATCTGACAGCAGCACGGCCAATTCATTTGCGCCAGTTACCGTGTATTGTTGACTTGAAATACCTTGGCGCATTTGGTTTTCTGCTAATCGCTCTAGCGATTTTTCGATGTTATAATCTATTTCTATCAATGACTCATTTATTTTTAATCCTATAAGTGGCTGTCTTAATGACAAATAAAATATACTATCATCTATATGTTTAAAATTTTGCTTTAATTCATTCTGCCTGTTTAGGTTTTTTCCAAACACTGGGTTCCCATAATCGATGGCTTTAAAATCTTCCATCGTATCTTCTTGTTCAAAAGAAAACACTACTAGATTATCTACTATTTGCCTCAACATATCTACATCTTCCTCCATAGATTCCATCGAGGAACCCGACATAGAGGATTGCATTTGAGCGCCCATTTCCTTCATACGTTTACCTGCCTTTTTCTGGCTTTTTGCCGCAGCGCCTTGTTCCTTTTTCTCTAGGCTTTCCGTTGCTTTTTTCTGTTCGTCATCCACTGTCTTTTCCCCTCCTATGTCTTCTGGAATATCCATAGGTTTTTTAAGACCCTCATTCTCCTTTTTAAGGTCTTCCATTTCTTTTTTATAGTCCTCAAATTTTTCATTGAGCTTTTCTTGTGCTTCTTTTGTGTTTTCCTCCGTTGGCTTTTCAGCTAATTTTTCTTGTTCTTCACCAAGCTTAAAAATTTCTTCTGCCAGCTTCTCTGCTTTCTTGGTTACGTAGTACCGTTTAGTTAACTCCAGGAGTTGTTCAAGATTTTTCTTTTGTGTTTTGTTCTGTTTTTTGAGTTTATCTAAATTTTTAGATAACTCCTCTTTATTTATTTTGTCTCGTACTTTTTGTAACTCCTCTAGCAACATTTCATTTTCCTTAAGACGTTCCTCATTCTCTTGAAGCCGTTCTTTTAATTGTTCTTTGAAGGGGTCTTCATCCTTCTTTTCTTTTTGAAAATTCTCTAAATTCTCTTTAAGCTTTTCATTAAAACTCTTCATCATATCCTCCTGCTGCTTCTGGCGATTGAGGAATTCTTCTAACTTCTTATTGTCATTATAATTAAGTTCTTTCTTTTCTTTCTGTGTCTGAGAAAGTTCTTCTAACCGCTCTTCTTGTTTTTCAAATTGATCAAGAGACTTATCTAGCTCTTTAATGGTTTTTTCTTGTTCCTGAAGCTGCTCTTGTTCAAGTTCATCATCGGTCAGCTTGCGATAGTTATAAATAGCAGATTTACTTGACTTGTTTTTATGAATCGCGTCGTTATCAAAAACTTCAAAATAATACTCGTACGCTACTCCCTGTTCTAGCGTTAATTCACCAGGAAATACATAGGTAAATTGATCAATACTTCCTTTGCTTACAGGCAGCGCTATTATTTGTTTATTTGTGACTTCTCCTTCTGGATAATAAACGACTTGTAGTTTTGATAAGCCGTAGTCGTCACTCAGATTTCCAAGGTAATAGAATTCATCGCCTAGTACCGTCTTCTCTTTTTTGGATTGTACTTCAATTTCAGGATATTCATCTCTAACAATATTGAGTGTAAACGAAAGGTTCTCATAATCGTTTAACGCCGAATTAGATGCGGAAATCGCATAATCCATCCGTCTGTAAATATCACGCTTCAAGTTAAACTGCCCTTGGCTCTGTGCAAATTGATATGCCGTATCACGGAGCTTTAAAGACACCCGCTCTGTATTCGCGGTATTCACATTCCATGCTACTCGCGTTCCTTCCGGCACTGTAGCATTTCCTGTACTTTTAAGGGTTTCGTTACGCTTTCCTGTGTAAACAGGATAGGCTAGTTGCATCGTGAACCCCAACAATGACGGAGTTTTTATAACCGTGATCAAATATGGTTGTGAGGTAACCTCATTTGCTTTTAATCTAAATTCAATAGGCTGCGTGGGCTGCGTAAAAGTATATTCAAATAATCCTGGGGCTGTTTGTCTCAAGAAATAGGTCTCGTCGTTATATGAAATACTTGCGTTCTCAGGAACAACATTTCCTTCTGTTCTTGCTTGAAGAGTAAAACTCTTATTCTCAATAGCACTCAGCGTATCATTGAGTACATAAAAGCTAAAAGGTGCCGGCGGCTCATAAGCCGTATCATAATTTACAACGCGCTCATAGCTGCTTGAAAACATATTCTTGTCTCCCAACACGCTAAATAAAAGAAAGATGATCACAGGTATAGCGGCATATTTCAGGTATTTGACGTTCTTTTTAAAATTCACCGCTTTCTTAAATGGAATCAAATCCATCTCACCCGCTTTTTGATCTATGCTGGCTACGAGTAATTCTGACTCTCTACTATTTTGATTTAAATGAATGACATTCAATAGTTTATCACTCACTTCCGGAAAGTGGTTCCCTATCAACTTTGAAGCGGCTTCATGACTTAGCCCCTGTTGCAAATTAAAAAGTTTTGCTAACGGAAAGGCTATAAACCTTGCGAAAAGGCCAAGCTCAACCACAACAAATGTCCAAAAAAGAACGGTGCGCCCCGTTTGGGACAACCATAAGAAGTATTCAATGATTAAGGTGGCTAGGAGGTATAGCAAACCAATAGCAAAAAAGAGGATCGCTCCTTTGATCAACTCATTGGTATAATACTTTTTGATAAACTGCTCCAACTTTTGCTGGATGATGCTAAAATTGCTCATAGTAAAGGCTTCGTATGCTTAAAACTTCTAAATTACAACATTATTACTACAGCAAAAAATAAGCCACTCTTCGTGAAGAGTTTTCTGTGCGTGGTGTTCTTCGTGACTGCATGGCGCCTTTTTAGAATCGCCTTACTTCTTTTATAACTGGGGAAATATTATAGCTATTTTAATCTGACGCTATATTGAAATATACTTAAGGTGTTTAGTTATCATGATTCGTGTTTTCTTCGGAAATAATACGATTAATTACCTGCTTTAAAATATTCGTCAGATCATTCAAGCACAAATGGAATTCCAAAAGCGGGCATTTTAAAAACTTGATATTTCAGGAGATATTCCCTTTTTAATTATAGTTCATCGATTCATTACCTAACTAACTTTATCTGTCTATTTTTGCACTATTAATTAGATAAAAAATGAAAGTACGCGTACGTTTTGCTCCAAGTCCAACGGGACCTTTACATATAGGTGGTGTCCGCACCGCATTATTCAACTATTTATTTGCTAAAAAACACGGAGGTGATTTCATACTCCGTATAGAAGATACAGACCAAACACGTTATGTGCCTGGTGCTGAAGACTATATTGTAGACGCAATGAACTGGTTGCATATTCCCTTTGATGAATCCCCTGCAAAACCAGGAGAATGCGGGCCTTACAGACAGAGCGAGCGTAAAGACCTGTACTTAAATTATGCCCAAGACTTAATAGATAGTGGGAATGCCTATTATGCTTTTGATACTTCAGAAGCGCTGGATGCACATAGAAAAGACCACGAAGCAAACGGTAAAACGTTTATTTACAACTGGCATAATCGTGAGAAGCTCGATAATTCTTTAGTCCTTTCTGAAGAAAAGGTGAAACAAAAGATAGCCGCAGGAACACCGTATGTAATTAGGTTTAAATCACCTCAAGATGAAACATTACATTTACAAGATTTAATTCGTGGCGATATCAAGATAGACACCAACGTACTTGATGATAAGGTGCTTTTTAAGAGTGACGGGATGCCTACATATCATTTAGCAAATATTGTAGATGATCACTTGATGAAAATCTCACACGTAATTCGTGGTGAAGAATGGTTGCCATCGTTATCATTACACGTGTTGTTATACAAAGCTTTTGGTTGGGATGCGCCACAATTTGCACACTTACCGCTTATTATGAAGCCTGTAGGAAAGGGAAAACTAAGCAAACGCGATGGTGATAAAATGGGCTTCCCTGTCTTCCCATTGCTATGGAAAACTGCAGAAGGAGATACATTCTCTGGATACCGTGAAGATGGTTATCTGCCAGAAGCTGTGCTTAATATGCTAGCATTTTTAGGTTGGAATCCGGGTACCGAACAAGAAATATTTACATTACAGGGCTTAGTAGATACCTTTGACCTTTCGCGTGTGAGTAAAGGGGGGGCAAAATTTGATCCTGATAAAAGTAAATGGTTCCAGAATCAATATTTACAAATGATGGACGAGGATGTTTTGGCTGCTCAGTTCCAAAAGTTTTTAGATAACAAAGGGGTCTCGACTTCGCTTGACTTAGGTTTGATTGTTCCTTTACTTAAAGAAAGAGCAACTTTTGTGGAAGATCTATGGGAGCAAGGAGGTTTCTTCTTTGAAACTCCTACAACGTATGATGAAAAGGCCGCTAAAAAAGCTTTTAAAGAAGACACCCCAGAAATTCTAGGAAACATTTTTAACATCTTAAAAGACCTTGAAGACTTTAGCGCGAGTAACATTTCAGACAAAGTAAAAGGATGGATTAATAGTGAAGAGATGGGTTTTGGCCCTGTAATGATGCCTTTACGTTTAGCCTTAGTCGGCGAAATGAAAGGGCCTGATGTGTTTGTGATTGCTTCACTTTTAGGAAAAGACGAAACGGTAAAACGTTTAGAGAATGCGGTGAAGTTTATAGCTTAAAAATAGAAAACGGCCCCCAAAAGTATCGTCCCACTATTCCCTTTAAAATCATTTTTTTCTAGGCCTTGATCATTGAGTCGATTGAGAACATTTGTTACTCCGTATTGATATTGAGCAGTCGCCCTGAAGCTTTCAAGCCCCGCAGAAAGGCCACCCACGACCCTAAAGTTAATAGGAGAAATATTTTCTAGATCTGCTGCGGTGAGTTCATTATAGCCTTCAATAAGGAATTCGCTTTGCGCATCGCGCTTCACTTTCATTTTTCCTGTTACATTTAAAGTAGGGCCAAACTCCAGCGTTAGATGATGTTTTACAATATTATAACTTCCTAAAAATTGCATCTGTACGCCCTGAATACTAAAGTCTATATTTTGTGTTTTTACACCGTCTGTACCCTGTATAGAAACGTTGCTCCCCATAAAATTAAGGCCATAAATAAGATCAAATGAATTCCAAAAAGAACCTCTGGAGGTAAAACCCGCGCCAAAACCTTCTCCCTGTGTGCTAATAAAATCTTCCGTGGTGATGTCAAATAAAATATACCCTGCTTGAGCGCCTATTCTATTGTAATCATTATAGTTGCGCTGAGCAAACGACTGTTGCATATTTAAACAAGCAAGCGTAACAAAAAGAAAGGATAAACGACTCATAAAATAGGTAGATTAATTAGTAGGCTAAAATAGCTTTAATTTGTATCTTCAAAATATTATTAACTAAAAAAAACGTCTATGGGACCTGCTTTAATTTTATTGATACCAATAGGTATTATCTTATTTTTCTTACTTCTCTCTTCCTTCTTTACTGTGAAGCAGCAAACCGCTGCTATTATAGAAAACTTTGGAAAGTTTAGCAGCATTCGTAATTCGGGGCTGCAATTTAAAATACCAGTGGTACAACGTATCGCGGGACGAATTAATTTAAAAATCCAGCAACTAGATGTTCTAGTAGAGACGAAGACGAAGGATGATGTTTTTGTTAAACTAAAAATTTCAGTACAGTTTCAAGTGGTAAAAGAGCGCGTATATGACGCCTTTTATAAACTTGAGAATCCACACGATCAGATCACTTCTTATGTATTTGATGTGGTTCGTGCAGAGGTTCCTAAAATGAAACTAGATGATGTTTTTGAACGCAAAGATGATGTTGCAATCGCGGTAAAACAAGAATTAAACGAAGCGATGACTAATTATGGATATGATATTATCAAAACCTTGGTTACAGATATTGATCCAGATGTTCAAGTAAAAGCGGCCATGAACCGTATTAACGCTTCTGAGCGTGAAAAGGTAGCTGCAGAATATGAAGCAGAAGCAGAGCGTATCATGATTGTTGCTAAGGCAAGAGCAGAAGCAGAAAGCAAGCGCTTACAAGGACAAGGTATTGCAGACCAACGTCGTGAGATTGCAAGAGGGTTAGAAGAATCTGTAGACGTATTAAATAACGTGGGTATTAACTCGCAAGAGGCATCTGCATTAATTGTTGTAACACAGCATTATGATACTTTACAGTCTATAGGTGAAGCAACAAATACAAACTTAATTCTACTCCCTAATTCGCCACAAGCAGGAAGTAATATGCTAAACGATATGATTGCTTCTTTTGTGGCAAGTAATCAAATAGGCGAGGAGATGAAGTTGAGCAATGCAGCAAAAGGCATTACTAATAAGAAGAAACAATCAAGAGCTAAGCCTACTACACCAAAGGCAGATGACGATGTCATACTTTAATTAAGTATGCCTATTGTTGTTATTTTTATTCAGAAAAACAAAAAAAAGCCTCCAGGTATTTATTTACTTTGGGGCTTTTAACTTTTTAAATAAGTTCACTATCTATACTTCTTTAAGAACTTCCCAATACCAAAAGAAAATAGAGGCATAAGTAACTTTAACAAGAGTGTAGAAGTTGCCACTCCGCCAATAAGTCCGGTAATTAGCTTGCTGGGTTTAGCGCTTTCTTTAGTCATATGAAAACTAAGCTTAAGTTCTTCTTTAGATATTTCAGATTGTAAATAAAGTCTTTTTAGATCTCTATCTACCTCTTCAAAATTCGAATATTTTTTTTTTCCACTCATGGTGTTCCCTTCGTTTTTTTAGACTTCGCCCTCTCATTTGCTATGTCTGAAGGTGAAGTGTCATCTTCTTCAACAATAAGCTCTGAGAACTTCTCTAAGATTGTCTTTACTATCATCTTCCTTCCAAAAAAATATGTAAATAAGAAGACCACAAGAAAAAAACCTCCTATCACAAAAAACCCTGAAGATGGATAGCCGATAATCCTACTTAGGTAAAGTGCAACCCCAAAGGACATAAAAGACAATAAGAGTAATGCAACGCTCCCTAGAACAAGCATGCTTATAAGGGATGTAGCAAATTTCATTGAAGATTTAAAAAGGCGAAGTTTATAATACTCCGCTGTTGTCTCAACGTATTCTTGCGTCTTCTCTCCTGTGTTGTTTAGATTTTCTGATAGCGCTTCAAAAGCCATATTATACAGTTGCTTTTTTGGTAGCTGTCTCTACTTTGGATGCCGTTACGCCTTTTTGCAATCTCGCATTTTGTTTACGCAAATTATCTAGTTTACTTTCTAAAGCAGATAACACGTCGTCTGCCTTAAAACTAGCAGAAGATAATGTCTCTTCTAGTTTTTGCTCTAAAGTTAACTTTGTGTTTTTTGCTTTTGTATCAAGAACCTCTTGTGATTCCTTAAGTTGTTTGGTTAATCTTTTCTGTGCCTTGGCGGCCTTTTTCTTAATTTTCTTTCTTGTCTTCTCTCCATTGTCCGGCGCATAGAGAATTCCTATTCCTGCTCCTATTGCTGCTCCTGTTAAAAGCGCTAATAACGTTTGTCCCGTGTTTGATGCCATTGTATATTATTTTTGTTAGTAGTGTTTGTTTAACAAATATACCTCCAGCCCTCACGTATGATTGTTAATAACTGGTTAATAGTTGATTTACAACACTTAAAGTTATCTTAAAATGTACACTTAGCAAGCCTTTTTCCTAATTTTTTTGGAAAACCTATTCTTCGATCGTTAATATACCACGCAGATAGTCGTACACAATATCTGTAGTAAGAGCCCTGTTTCTTGCGTCGGAAATTTTAAGTGCATAGCGCTTGTGCCGCTGTTTAAAAGATGCGGATAACCACAATAACATGGCTGGATTCGTTTGTTCTTCCGCAGAACCAGCATGAAGGTATTGTCCATTTTCTCCTAAAGACTCTCCGTGATCTGAAATATAAAAAACAACCGTTGGCACTCCGTTTTTCTCTGCTCGCTCTATCACTTGGTTTAAAAAGAAATCTAAATATAAAATAGTGTTGTCATAAGAATTAATCATCTCTTCTTTAGTCAAAGAAGGAATATACTTTGAGGTTATCACAGGTGTAAATTCTCTAAAGTCATCGCTATATCTATTCTCGTAATACCAATGACTTCCCATCATATGGAGCGTAACTAACTGACTTGTATTTATTCCTAGAACACTGTCAAGTAAAGGCAGCATTACCTCATCCAGTTCTTTATTAAAACTGTATTCAGACTTGTATTTATCTACTAGGATGACTGCTTCATTTGTTTCAACAATAGCCGCAAAAGAAGACTCTAAAGTTTGGTTCCCAATCCAAGTGGTCTCTATTCCTGCTGCTGCTGCTAGCGAATAAATACTCGTATAGCTTTCTTTATCAATATTGAGTTTTTTGTCTGTTAATATTTGAGGTATACTTGCCCCTGTATATGTATTACTCGTATAAATGTTGGGAAAACTAATAATGTCTTGCTTAGACAATAAAGGGGTTGTGTTCATTGAATAACCGTTTATACCCAAATGATCCGCTCTCACTGTTTCGCCCAAAACAAAAATTACGGTTAGGCTATCTGTTTTTTTAGTCCCTCGTGGGAGCGCTGTATTTAATTGAAATTTTGGAGCGCTGTAGTAATCCTCAACACCATTAAAGACATTATACGGTAGTCTACTTTTAAGCGTATTAAGACGCTTCAATTCAGTAATAAAAAATAAAGCAATACAAGCGGCTGCAATAATTGAAAACAGAAAGATTGCTTTTTTAGCACGGAGCCTATTATGCCATTTTATAAAGAAAACAAGCACAAGTGTCGCGGCTATGAGAAAGGCGATGTAGGGCAGTGTTATTAGGTCTATAGCGACGTCTGGTGTGGTTTCAAAAACAGCCTGAATCAAACCTGGTGTGACAGAGATGTCTTGTGTGTATACGAAAAATGAAAAACTACAAAAGAATAGAAACAGAGCAGAAAACACCAAGCGAAATAACCACTTGTTGAGTGTTAAAAAATAGATGAACCCTGCGACGGTACTTTGCAGTAAAGCCAGATGCCCTAGATACACAAGCGTGTCTTTGCCGCCTTCTAGTGGTGTGTGATAGTAGGAGGCTCCTGTGATAAAAATCACAATAGCTATATTAACAGCAAGGTGAAAGCTTACGAGCCCTTTTATGGAGTTTAAAAAAGCCCGTGTCTTCATCTTATTGATCTATTTTTGCCCAAGAATCACGAAGGCCAACGGTCTTGTTATAAACCATTTTTTCTGCGGTGGTGTCCTTATCTACAGCGAAGTAACCTAGTCTCTGAAACTGTACTGTTTCTTCTACCTGACGTTCTCTAACACTTGGTTCTGCATATCCTGTAATCACCTCTAAAGAGTCTGGGTTAACAAACTCCATAAAGTCTTTGTCTTTGTGCGTGTCTGGAGAAGCATCTGTAAAAAGACGATCATATAGACGCACTTCTATCTCTAAAGCATCTTTAATGGAAACCCAATGAAGCGTTCCTTTTACTTTACGCATAGAGGCTTCTGTACCGCTCCCGCTGCGACTGTCTGGATCATAGGTGCAGTGAATTTCTGTAACATCTCCATTTTCATCCTTAACACAACTTTCTGCCTTGATGATATAGGCGTTTTTAAGACGCACTTCTTTACCTAGTTTTAATCTGAAAAACTTTTTGTTTGCCTCTTCTCTAAAATCTTCTTTCTCAATATAAATCTCTTTCGAAAATGGCACTTTTGTGGAGCCAGCACTTTCGTCATCTTGGTTATTTTCAGAATCTAACCATTCTGTTTCACCTTCTGGATAATTAGTGATAACCACTTTTACCGGGTCAAGAACCGCCATTACTCTATCTGCAGTTTTATTAAGATCCTCGCGGAGGCTAAATTCTAATCGCGAAACATCAATTAGGTTATCTCGTTTACCAACGCCAATTCCTTCAGCAAAGTTTCTAATAGATGCAGCCGTGTAACCTCTTCTTCTTAATCCAGAAATAGTAGGCATTCTGGGATCATCCCAGCTTTTTACTACGCCATCTTCTACTAATCGCGCTAGTTTACGTTTGCTCACAACAGTATGGCTTAAGTTTCTTCTAGCGAATTCTCGTTGTTTAGGTCGTAACTTTTTTGGATCGTGTAGTTGATCTAAAAACCAATTGTATAATTCTCGATGTGGTAAAAACTCTAGTGTACAGAAAGAGTGTGAAACTTGTTCTATATAATCACTCTCTCCGTGAGTCCAATCGTACATTGGAAAGATTCTCCAGTCTGTTCCTGTTCTGTGATGATGCTTATGCAGTGTTCTGTACATAACAGGATCACGCATCAACATATTTGTAGAGCTCATATCAATTTTAGCGCGCAATACATGTGCTCCTTCTGGTGCTTCACCAGATTTCATTTGCTCAAACAGGGTAAGGTTTTCTTCTACAGAGCGATTTCTAAAAGAGCTGTTAGATCCTACTTCTGTAGGTGTCCCTTTTTGTTCTCTCATGGCCTCAGAGCTTTGAGAGTCTACATATGCTTTTCCTTCTTTTATTAAGAGTACTGCCCAGTCATATAACTCCTGAAAGTAATCACTGGCGTAACGTTCTTCTGCCCAAGTATATCCCAACCAAGTTACATCACGTTTTATTGCATCTACAAATTCTTGTTCTTCCTTTGCGGGATTTGTATCATCAAAACGAAGATTTACTGGAGCATCATATGATAGCCCTAAACCAAAGTTTAAACAAATAGAAGAGGCATGCCCAATGTGCAAATATCCATTAGGTTCCGGCGGAAACCGAAAACGCAAATCATCCTTACTGTGTGACTGCTTTAAATCTTCTTCTATAATCTGCTCAATAAAATTGAGAGGCTCCTTTTCTTCGTTCATGGTATGCTATATTTGAAGGCCAAAACTTGACTTAGCCCCATTTGGTTTTACTTTTTTATCTTAGTTTGGGTCTTTCCTTTTTATGCGGAAATTTTACAACACCAATAAATAAACTGTTTATTTAACATTCTCCTTACATCCAAGAATATAACGCAAAGGTAAAAAAAGTATCTTTGTGAAAAGGCCATCCTATGCATAGCATTCATTTAAAAAATATACGTGTTTTTACTAACCACGGCTGCCTTACCGAGGAAGAAAAAATAGGCAGTGATTATCTTGTAAATTTACGGATCGAAGCAAACCTGTCTCCTGCCGCAAAAAGCGACTCACTTAATGACACCGTAGATTACGTTCACCTTAATACTATTGTTATAGAAGAAATGCAAAAGCGCTCTAAGCTTCTAGAACAAGTAGGTCAGCGCATTATTAACCGTGTTTTAAGAGAACTTGATAAGGTTCAATTTGTCGAGGTTTCCGTGTCAAAAATAAACCCTCCTATTGGTGGTGATGTGGCAGAAGTGATTGTGACGATGACGGAGCGCAGAGAATAAGGTAAATTTCTCTACTTTTTAAGTTGCAGATTATATTTTGAAAAGTTTATATTTGCGGTCTGTTAAATATAAATAGGAGTGTTTACTCCTTTTTAAGGATTAATGGCATCTTGGCCGAGTGGCTAGGCAGAGGTCTGCAAAACCTTCTACAGCGGTTCGAATCCGCTAGATGCCTCAAGAGAAACCCTCAGCTTTGCTGAGGGTTTTTTATGTTTTAAAGTGGGTTCTCTGCAGGAAGAACGGGTCTTGTGAGCGTAGTGTCTAATGATTCTTGTCCTGGAATCTTTTCTAACTCTGCGTTAATTCTTTCTGGGAACACGCCCTGAAGTAACAGAAATACTCCAAATCCAGCGATTAAAAGGCTTACCCATTGCTTCGTTTTATAGTTAAAGCGTCGCGTCATTTTGTGCCTTAACTTTTTAGCTAAAGAAATTTTTGCGAGATCAGTTAATATAAAAGAAGCCATCACAGTGATTAAAAAATAAATTACACCATACTCACCACTTGTTCTGGTGTTGGCGATAATAATTATCCCTATCCAGCCCGCTAATACCCCAAAGTTTATAAAGTTTAAAAAAAAACCTTTTAAAAATAAGCTTCCAAAATTTCTCTTTACTTCAACGGAGCTATGCGCCCTGACAATTTTATAAATTGATCGCTTGTTTTTAATGTAAGAAATCACACCATAAGCAATCAATACTGCGCCACCAAAAATTAGTAAAGCAGGATCGTCCTTAACGCGATCTAATAATTTGCTAGTACTAAAATAGGCAATAAAGATAAAGACTACGTCTGCAAACATGGCGCCAGAATCAAAGACGACTCCAGCTCTAAACCCTTTATTGATACTGGTTTCAATTAGGGAAAAAAATACAGGGCCGACCATAAAGGCCAGAATGAATCCTGAAATTATTGCACTACCAAAACCTTCAAACATAGTACTGTAAAAGTACAAAAAGTTTACGTTTTTGTTACAATTAAAAACGATATTGCCTAATCTATTATGTAGATACGACCACCAGCAAATCGTTTTTTCTTAACCTGAACAGGATTTCCATGTACATACACATTACCCCCTGCCGTTACACGAATATCTACTTTTTCTGAAGCATAAACCTGTGCTTCTCCCGCTGCTGTAACAGATATTTTAGTGTCTTTTGTTTTTAGATTTTTCCCATCAAAAATACCACCAGAGTTAATTTTTATTTCTTGAATTCTAGCTAAACCGTTTACATCAATCATTCCTCCAGAAACGGCTTTCATTTTTGCAAAACTCACTTGTAGTGCAGCGTTTATCTTAGCGCCTTCTTGCACTCTTAATTCTATTTTGTCTTGCTTAATAAGTTCACTTACAGTAATTTGAGATCCTTCATTTGCATCTATTACAGAAATACTTTTTGCATAGACTTCTATATAAGTGTCTTCACCTCTAAAACGTTTATCAGTATGCATTCTCACTTTTAAAACACCATCGTCATTAATAATTTTTATATCACTGGCGTAATCTCCGCGTACTACTACTTTATTTTCATCTGCTTGAATTAATCGTACAAACACAAGATCAAAAACTTTTAGTTCAGAAAAGTCACCTACGTCCTGGCTAATCTCTTGTGCTGAAATAGTTAAACTAAAAACTACGGTCAATAAAATTAAAATGATTTTCATGGCTTCTAAGTATTTAATAAAAGAGTCTGTAAATTTTAAAGTGTTACAGTTTCCGAAGAATTAAAATTAATAAAGTCTGGTTTAACACATTCGTTAGTTAACGAAAGTGCTTAGCCAGACCTTAAAATTATTTAATGTGTTTTTTATAAACCCCTCATTTATTAGGCCCTAGCATTGTGAAGTCTAAGTGCTTTCTTGCAAGATCTGCATTTTTCACTTTTACAATTACTTCATCTCCTAGTGTAAATTTCACGTGGTTTTTTCTACCAACCACCGCATAATCTTCTTTAATAAACTCGTAACTATCATCGCGCATATCCTGGATACGCACCATTCCTTCACATTTATTACTCACGATTTCTACATAGATTCCCCACTCTGTTACACCACTTATCACCCCTACAAATTCTTCATCTTGGTGATCTTTCATATACTTGATTTGCATATATTTTATGCTATCTCGTTCTGCTCTTGAGGCAAGGCCTTCCATATCACTACAATGTCTACAATTCTCTTCGTAGGTATCTTCTTTTGCAGATTCTTTATTGTCAAGATAGCGCTGTAAAAGACGATGCACCATTACATCTGGATACCGTCTAATAGGAGATGTAAAGTGACTATAATAATCAAATGCTAAACCATAGTGACCTATATTGTTAGTTGTATACACTGCTTTACTCATACTACGTATAGCAAGTGTATCTATCAAGTTTTGTTCTTTTCTACCTTGTACATCGCTCAATAATTTATTCAATGATTGTGATGTTGTTTTTTTATCGCGCGTATCCATTTTGTACCCAAACTGCTTGATAATATTTTCTAATGCCGCTATCTTTTCATCATCAGGTTCATCGTGCACACGGTAGATAAATGTTTTCTTTGGGTTTTGTTTACCTATTACTGCAGCAACACTTCTGTTTGCTAATAACATAAACTCTTCAATCAACTTATTTGCGTCCTTACTTTCCTTAAAGTAAACCCCTTCTGGATTTGCTTCTTCGTCTAGAATAAATTTAACCTCTACCTTATCAAAAGAAATAGCACCGTTATTCATTCTTTTTTTACGGAGAATTTTAGCAAGACGATCCATCTCTAATATTGCTTTAGCTATTGGCACTTCTACTTCATATGCATTATCAGTGATTGATATTTCTGCAGATATTGATGTGTTTAATTTTCCTTGATTAATATCAGATAGATCATTATTTTCTATAATCATCTGGGCTTCTTCGTACGCAAAACGAGCATCACTATAAGTAACCGTTCTACCAAACCATTGATTTAAAACTTCCGCTTTTTTATTTATCTCAAATACAGCAGAGAATGTATATTTTTCTTCATAAGGTCTTAATGAACACGCACCGTTACTTAAAATTTCTGGAAGCATAGGTACAACACGATCTACAAGATAGACTGAAGTTGCACGTTCAAAAGCTTCATCATCAAGGATGGTTCCCGGCTTCAGATAATGGGAAACGTCTGCAATGTGGATTCCTACTTCATAATTACCATTTTTCATTTCTGTAAATGATAAGGCATCATCAAAATCTTTTGCATCTTTCGGGTCTATCGTAAAGGTTAAATCTTTACGCATATCGCGTCTTTTTGCAATCTCTTCAGGATGTATACTTGTATCTATTTTATTAGCAAATTCTTCTATTTCTGGCGGGAATTCATACGGTAAACCATACTGAGCAAGAATACTATGTATTTCTGTATTGTGTTCTCCTGGCATCCCGAGGCTCTTAATTACGTTTCCATTAGGAGAATCTGCTTTTTCTGGCCAGTCTATTATTTCTACTAATACTCGTTCACCTTGTTTTGCTCCGTTAATATTACTTTTATGCACAAAAATATCTGTATACATCTTATGATCACCCATTTCTACAAAAGCAAAACGATCTTGTATATTTATCGTTCCTACAAACTCTGTTCGTTTACGTTCTATTATTTTTGTGATTTCCCCTTCGCTTTTTCCACCTCTTTTTCGTTTATATACGTACACTTCTACCGTGTCACCGTTGAGTGCTTTATTAAGATTTTTATTTTTTACGAGTATATCATCTTCAAGTTCTTCAACAATAATATAGCCTTGACCTCGCCCAGCAATATCTACACGTCCTGTGTAGTAATTTTGGTTAGGAGTTAAGATATATTTACCACGATCTAGTTCTTGAATGGTCTTATTTCCTTTAAGTTCTTTAAGTTCTTTAATAATCTGATTTCTACTATTTGCATCATCCACGTTTAGCTTTGCGGCTATTTGTTTAAAGTTAAAAGATTGTGAATGGTCTTTACGAAGTATCTCTAGGATTTTTTGAGAAAGGCTTTCAATTTTATTTGAAGCGTTTCTTTTTTTATTTCTATTCATATTTGTGCCCGCATATGCGGGTATTTTTCATCTGGTTCTCATCTCTAGTGAGCTACCTATTTAATTTATTTTTCTTAAAGGTAATTGATTTTTATGATGTTCGGACGAACTAGAATTCAAGTGAAGAAGATTTAAATTAAGATGAATTCTATTTAAATCAATCGTTTAAGATTGCTGCAAAGCTACACTTTAATTATTAAATGAATATTATGTTTAGTTTAAGAGGTTAAAAAGAAATTTAAAATTTGTCTGTTTTATTTTTTTTAGTGAATCGCCCTAATTAAGATTATCTAAAATTCTTAGTTATTGCACTTATCAACACACCATGTAATATCATTATTCCTTTTTATAAATTTTTAAAAAACAATGATGCTCATGATGGTATGTTCATAACAGGTATAACTTATTTAGTAAAAAGTACTACATGTGATTTATAGAAAAGAGTTGGAGGCTTATCAACAACTTATAAGCAGTATATACTCTTGTAATTGAAGGAATTAATAGATGCTATTAACATCTGTTTATAACCTCAATTCACAACATATTTTTAATAAGATTATCACTTATAAATGTTGGTATCTGATCATTTGATGCTAATAAGTAATCTAAAAACAGGAGAGTTATATTTAGTGTATCTCGATTAATACCTGGCTGTCATTTTTAATTGGATTCCACAAATAATTCTATCTTTTTTAGACGTATAATTATAAACAGAGTTATTAACCGAAATGTTAATACGCTCAACACAACTTCTCATATACATAAAATTTCCAGCTTTGTTTATATCTACTCCATTTAGATATCTTATTAATGGACGCTTTTTTTATCTTTGAATTTCAAGTATTAATTTAAAGCAAACCCCTCCTCTTGGGCACCATTATGAAAATAGCTATAGGAAACGATCACGCAGGACCAGATTATAAATTTGCTATTGTAAAATATTTAGAAAAGCAAGGCCACGAAGTAGTAAATTATGGTACAGATACTTTAGATAGTGTAGACTATCCAGACTTTGCTAGTCCTGTTGCAAAAGCAGTAAATGATAAAGAAGTACTATATGGTATACTTATATGTGGTAGTGCAAACGGTGTGGCAATGACAGCAAATAAGTATCCAAACGTGCGTGCTGGCCTTTGCTGGACCGAAGAAATTGTAACACTCGTTAGACAACATAACGATGCTAATATATTGTGTATTCCTGCGCGATTTACATCCATTCCACAAGCAGTAAAAATGGTGGAAACATATTTGAATACCCCGTTTGAGGGTGGCCGTCATCAGAACAGAGTAGATAAAATTTGTATGTAAGAAGAAAGTGCTTAAAGTTTACAACGCGCTAACGTAATACCTGTTCTATTTGCTTCGGAAATTTTATATAATTTAAAATTTTATGTAAGGTGTGAGCGACATACGAGAGATCTTTGTAGGTTTTACCACCGCTGCCAATCTTAGATTAAGTTTTAGTATATTATTTTTACTATTAACCGCAACCACTTCCTGAAACAAGGTAAGGACACGATTGAACACAAATAAATGAGCGAGCATTCACATAATCACAGCCACGCACATGCGCATCCAGATCTAAAGGGTAAAAAACTACTACTTTCTATTTTCTTGAATATAGCTATCACCGTAGCTCAAGTTATTGGGGGTCTTATCTCTGGAAGTCTTTCCTTATTAAGTGATGCATTGCATAACTTTAGTGACGTATTATCGTTGATTGTAAGTTATGTAGCTGATCTATACTCAAAAAAAGAAGCCTCTCCAGAGCGAACGTTTGGTTATAAACGAGCAGAAATTATTGCTGCTTTTGTAAATGCATTATCCTTAATTATTGTTGCGATCTGTCTAGTTTATGAAGCGATTCACCGCTTTTTTGATCCTCAAAAAATTGATAGCTCTATTGTTATATGGTTGGCATTATTAGGTATTTTAGCAAATGGTTTTAGTGTCCTGCTTCTGCATAAAGATTCTAAAAGTAACATGAATATGCGTTCCGCCTATTTACATTTAATGACAGATATGGCAGCTTCAGTTGCGGTACTCGTAGGTGGCTTGTTGATGAAGTATCTTGGTTGGTTTTGGGTGGATAGTGTCTTAACGGTTCTGATAGCTATCTACCTAGTCATTATGGGCTATAAACTATTAAAAGAAAGTTTTAAGGTGTTAATGTTGTTCACTCCAGAAAATCTTGATGTTTCCCTAGTAAGTAGTAAAATACAAGAGATACCAACAGTTAGAAACGTTCATCACATGCATATCTGGCAATTAAACGAAAAAGAAATACACCTAGAAGCACACTTAGAATTTTCAGAGGATGTCACGATTTCTCAATTTGATAAAATTTCTGAAGAAATTGAAGAGGTACTTTATCACGAGTTTAAAATTAATCACGTAACCCTACAGCCGGAATACGATAAGGATGACCCTAAAGACATTATTGTTCAAGATTGATTTTTTTGTATTTAGTTTAATACTAAACTTGATTGAGAATTCTGTAGTGGCAATTAAATACCAAATCAATTTTCTTATTTTTACTGATCTAAATAGCAACACGCCTAACTCCTTTTTTCTTTAAACGCTTAAATTTGCTCCATGAATATCTCAATAAAAACATTTGAAGAATTAACCACAATAGAACTTCATAGCCTTCTCCAACTGCGCAGCGAAGTATTTGTGGTAGAGCAAGACTGCGTGTATCAAGACATTGACGGTAAAGACTTAAAAGCGCTACATGTTATTGGAGAAAAGGACGGCAAGGTTGTCGCATACACGCGCTGTTTTGATGCGGGAATTTATTTTAAAGAGGCCTCTATAGGGAGAGTAGTTGTGGATATGGACGCTCGTAAATACGGCTTTGGTCACGACATAATGAAAGCCTCTATTGATGCTATACAAAGCAGGTTTAATACAGAAGAAATTAAACTTTCTGCTCAAACATATCTTATTTCATTTTATGAATCACACGGCTTTACAGCCATTGGAGAAGGTTATTTAGAAGATGGAATTCCCCATGTGGCCATGCTTAAATCATGATGAATTTTAAGCGCCACCTGTTTCTATCCGAGTTATCGATTTTATCATGACGCGGCTCTCTTGTAACTAGGTCACGCAATCACATTAAATAACCTACTTAGATTTAACGTTTTTATTAAATGGTATGCCAAGCTGTACGCCAATACTTTCGTCGTTCGTGTGGTCTGCTATGTCGATACCGTATACAATGTCTTTGACGTTTCTGTAGGTAAAAGTACCAAAAAGACGATCCCAAATAGAAAACACATTACCATAGTTGCTATCGGTCCAAGGAAGCTGGTTATGATGGTGAAACTTATGCATATCTGGTGTTACAATAACATAACTGAGCGTTTTATCAAGGGAGGTGGGCAGGGAGACATTTGCGTGCGTAAAATACGTGAATGCAATACTCAGAATACGGTAAAACATATAAAACGAAATAGCCACTCCCATTAAGACAACAGCAATGAACGCAAAGGTTTCGCGTAAAATAAAATCTAAAGGGTGGTGTCGTGTTCCCGCGGTGGCATCTACCATTTTATCTGTATGATGAACGAGGTGCAAACGCCATAATAAGGGCACTTTATGCAATAAATAATGAACGCTGTATTGCGCGATAAAATCTAGCACAAGAAGCGACAGCAGCAATTTTACCCAAACGGGCGCTTCAAACAAATGTAAGAACCCAAATTGAGTAGTGTAACCAGTTAAAAACCCCAAGGGTAACAACACCAAACACCGCGTTTATAGTCATCACAAAAAACAGTAGGAAGAGATTTGTACGTGCTTGTCTCCATTTACGATACGGTGCTTTAATAAAAGAATAACACCCTTCTGCCAACCAAAAAAACGCCAAAATGAAAACACCCATCCGGCTTTCATCCAGATGGGCATTGTTTCAAAAAAGTGAAGGAATTCTGTCATAGAATTACTTCAATATTCTTTTATATTTTTTATCATCATTCAAGATCTCAATTGCCTTTAATATTTCTGGATTGTGTTCCAGTTGATAATCGTATAAACCTTCTGCATAGAAATAACGTTTTAATATCTCGTCACTCAACAAAGACATTACCTCTGCTTTCTTCTTTGTTACTTTACGTTCTTTTGCAGCACCTATCTGTTCCATTAGTTTGCTATAGCTCGCTGCTATTTCATCTTTCAAGTCATCATCCTCTGCACGACGCAACGCTTCTTCAAACTTCTTTTCTGTGTCTGTTTCGTACTCAAAATTATTACGCTTTAAAAAACCTAAGAAATCTTGAAAATCTGAATCTGAAAAAACAAAATCCTTCCAGTCTGTCATTGTGTTTTTGTAATGGTACTCCGTCGCATAATCAAAGATCGCGTTGTCTTTTAACAAGGCTGTTGTAATGGGGCTAAAAACAGAAGTCTCAAGTTCGACGTCTGGTAAAATACCACCACCGTCATAAACGGTGCGACCGCCTTTTGTTTTAAACGCATTGTATTCTTTACTGTCTACTCGTATTGGGTCTCCGTTCTCATCACGATTCCAGTAGTCTAAGGCTTGTATACAACGACCGCTTGGGGTGTAATATCTTGAGATAGTCACTTTTAACTGGGTACCGTAAGTCAACTTTTTAGGGCGCTGTACAAGGCCTTTTCCAAAACTTCTAGCGCCCACTATTACAGCCCTGTCTAGATCTTGAAGTCCACCAGAAACAATCTCACTGGCAGAAGCACTACGGCCATTTACTAAAACCACTAAAGGGATCTCCAGGTCTTCAGGCTCTTTGGTCGTTTTATATACCTTATTGTATTTAGCAATGTCAGATTTTGTTGTGGTAATGACTTCGCCTTTTGGTACAAATAAGTTGACAATACTAATTGCTTCGTTTAATAACCCACCAGGATTACCACGTAAATCAAGAATGATTTTTGTCGCTCCTTGACTTTTTAAATCTTCAAGTGCACTTCTGGTTTGTACGGTGGTTTTTTTATTAAACTTTGTCAAAACAATATACCCCACATCACCTTGAACGAGCTTATAAAAAGACACGGCATCCACCTCTACTGCAGATCGCTCTACGGTAGTTTTGGCTTCGTTACCCTGGCGGATGTAGGTGATTTTTGCCTTCGTACCGGCGGTTCCTTTTAATAAATTACGAGCGTCGCCTTCATAACCTTCAATTTTGTTGCCGTCAATTTCTATAATCTTATCTCCTGCTTTTAATCCTGCTATATCGGCAGGATAGCCCTTAAATGGCTCAATGATGATCATTTTATCTTCTAGTGTTCGCACTGAGGCCCCTACTCCTGTATAGACCCCGTTATTACGTATGCGAGAATCCTCTACCGCCTGTTCGTTCCAGTAGCGCGTATAAGGATCTAGGTCTGCTAGCATTCCCTCAATAGCCTTATCCATTAGTGTGGCCGGCGTCTGCTCGTCCACATAATTCATGTTGAGTTCTTTGTAAAGCGTAGTGAAAATCTCGATCTGTTTTGCGATTTCAAAAAAGTCGTTTTTATTATTCACAAACCCTACAGAGGTAAAAAAAACCACTACGGCCAGTCCTGCTATTGCTATTTTCTTTTTCATCTTGAAGACCCGAGAAGTCGGGGAACTATTTGTCTTATTAAACTTCGGAAACGGGAATCATTGACCCACGTCGCCCATATAAGAATTGATAGGCTCTATTGTAAAACGCCTTTTTCAAGTTTAGCGTATTTCCTAAGCGATACAAACTTAATTTATTCCCGAATTAGTTTTAAACAACCAAAATAGTAATAAAAACCCACATTTAAGCCTGCTTTAATTGCTTTAACAACCCGAGGACTGCTTTCTCAATCTGAGCATAAGGCAGGTCTTCTCGCCCCACAAAAATAAACATAAGGATAAATTTCGTATCGGTTTCTTTTTCTAAAGACGCCTTGTTTTGGCGATACGCTTCACGCAATTGTCTTTTTATACGATTACGATCTACGGCAAGTTTAAATAGACGCTTGGGTACGGAGAACCCCGCTTTGGTTTTGTTTGCATTCTCCATGGGTAAATACAACACTCTTAGAGGAAACTTTTTAAAAGACTTCCCCTCCTCAAAAAGCTGTGTAATTGCTTTCTTAGATTTAAGTCGGTCTGTTTTGTTGAGGGTGAGTTTCATGAGTCTAATAAAAATACGCTAAGAACTTAGTCAGCCTAGTGGGCAAAGATAATAATGATTGTGAGGTAATCGCATAAAAAAAGCGCTGTGTGAACAGCGCTTTATATTTTTATAAAGAAAGGACTATTCTCCCCATCCATTGTTCTCACGATCTATATCTGCCATCAGCATACTCGCATCAATTATCATGCTTTTTACTTCTTTTCCCGCAGGGATCATTAACTCATAGGTAGGATACGCCCAAGCCCAGTCTTTTGCTTGGGTTCTCGTCATTCCTTTATATGTGTTTGGCTTTTCTGCACGCATCATTTGTAAAGGGATGTAAAATTGCTCTTGGCTGCCGTCTGCATAGGTTACGTCTAGGTCTATAGGCATTCCCATTAATCCTATACGCTCTAATGTTACTTTAGTTCCATCTGCTCCTGATGTTACTTCTTTAATCGCGTAGTCAATCGTGTTTGTCGTTTGTGTCCAGTCCATTAAATACCAATCTAGCTCTATGCCGCTCACTCTTTCTGCTACACGAATAAAATCATTAGGTGTTGGGTGTTTAAAAGACCACTCATCAAAATAACGATTCAAGGTTTTTTCTACATTTTCTTTCCCGATGATGTATTCTAATTGCGCTAAGAAAACAGCTCCTTTGCTATAAGCTGTAATTCCGTATGCGCGGTTACTAGCATAACGATCTGCATGGGTAGTTTGTGGTTGTTCTTTTCCGCTAGTAGCTAAAAAGTTGTACCCGCCGTAAGAACCCGAATGTGGATTTGGGTTATCATCACCATTAATTTTTGCCATGGCAAGATTAGAAATATATGAAGTAAAACCTTCGTCCATCCACTCATGTTTCCCTTCATTTGTTGCCATTAAAAACTGAAACCAAGTGTGTGCTAGCTCATGTGCTGTTACACCCATAAGGCTGCTAAACTTTCTATTACCAGTAATTAAGGTACACATCGCATACTCCATACCACCGTCACCACCCTGGATCACGGAGTATTGTTTGTAAGGATACTCACCAATATTTTCATTATAAAAAGCAAGCATTTCTGCTGTTTTAGGCTGTAGGTTTTTCCAGTTTTCTGCAATCTCTGGATTGTTTTTGTAGTAGAAGTTAAGGGTTACTCCTTTGGGCCCTTCATATTGATCATGGACATATTCATTATCTGCAGCCCATGTAAAGTCGTGAACTTTTGGCGCTGTAAAGTGCCAAGTTTTTTTTCCATTCTTGCCTTTTTTTACCGCTTCAAAGTCGCTAGAACCCATCACATTTTCTGCGCTGTATCCCGTTCCTGCAATGAGATAGTCTTTATCAATATGGATCGTCACATCAAAGTCGCCCCAAGGGCTATGAAACTCACGCCCTATGTATGGGTCTGCATGCCATCCTTGAAAATCGTATTCCGCGATTTTTGGGTACCACTGTGTCATAGATAACTTAATACCCTCTGCATTATCGCGACCGCTACGGCGCACTTGCAATGGAACTTGCGCGTCCCAATTCATTTTAAAGGTGCATTTTGCTCCTGGTTGTATGGGTGTGTTTAGTTGTACTTCAAGTACCGTCCCAACTACTTTATACTTAAGTTTTTTTCCATCTTGAGTAAGCGCTGTAGGATTAATGTATCCTATCTCATCTGGACTGAGCTTAGAGATACGATTACCCACACGAGAATCTGGATCCTCTATAGTTAAAGAACGTACGTCCATTTCACTTCCTGGCTGAAAAGCATTAAAGTAAAGATGATAAAATACACGGTCTAATGCGTCTGGAGAGTTGTTAGTGTAAACTAAAGTCTGTTCCCCTTCGTATTGGTTCTTATCTACATCCACATCGATATCCATCGTGTAATCTACGTGTTGTTGCCAATAAGGAGTATTGTTTTGCCCTGTCACATTTCCGAAGAAGAAAAGCGTCGTGGCCATCATAAAAATCGTTCTAGTCATAATCTTTGAAATTTTAAATTGTTTAGCAAATTCTACTCATTTGTTATCTTATTGATAGTTATAAGAGAGAATCATCGAAAAACAAAAAGCCCCCCATATTGGAGGGCTTTTAATAATTATTACATCTTAGACGCCATAATAAGGGCGTTATACATATTTACCATCTTACCAGAAGTAGATATATTAGGAAGCGTATTTGTGTTAGATGGGTCTCCACCTAAAACAACACTAGTCTTCGTAGATATTCCACTGTCCATTAATACTTGCTTCACTTGCTTTGCAGAAAGTTTAGGGTAGTGCGAACGAATCATTGCAGCAACACCTGCTACATTAGGTGATGCCATAGAGGTGCCTTGTAAAAACTCATAGGTATTTAACGGTGTTGTTGACCAGATTTTTACACCAGGACCAAATACGTCTACACTTGATTTACCGTAGTTAGAAAAATTTGCAACCAGCTCCCCGCCGTACTTATAGTTAAGCGCACCAACCGTTAAGAAATTATCGCTAATCTCTGCACCCGTCAATACTTGGTCCATAGGATACACTTGTTTTTCGTCAAGATCGATTCCTTCATTACCCGCTGCATTTACAATCAATACATCTTTCTTAGCGGCATATTTAATAGCATCCCAAACCCAATCCGAGTGTGGAGAATAATATTTACCAAAACTTGTATTAATCACCTTAGCACCATTATCAGCTGCATAACGAATAGCTAATGCGATATCCTTATCATACTCATCACCATCTGGCACAGCTCTCACTACCATTATTTTTACATTGTCTGCAACACCATCCATACCCACTCCGTTATTACGTTGAGCGGCAATAGAACCCGCTACGTGGGTACCGTGTTTTGCATCTTCTTTTTTAGGATCTGGTCCATCTACATCATTATTACCATAGTATTTATCTGTGATGTCATCTGGATTATCTCCTAAAACGCCTCTAAAATCTTTAGTCATGTTAAAGTGGCCATCCAGCCTTCCTTGAAAGTACTCAATCCCATTTGCTACTTGTTCGATAAATGCTGGAATAGAATCATCATAACCAAGCATCTGTGATAACATCCCTATTTGCTCTTGTTCTGTTTCTGAAGGTTCTTTTATGCCGGCTAAATCTGTTTTAGTATACGCTTCTTTTCCAAGCTTTTTGCTCATTGCAGCGTGAGCAGGCTTCACTTGCGCTAGAATACCAGTGTATTGAGATATTTGGGCTTTCACTTGTTCTGCTTCTTTTTCAAACTCTGCCTTTGCTTGAAGGTATACATTGTATTCGGCACTATCTGCAGCGCTTATAGATGTTTCGCTTTTTCCTTCATACTTAGGTTTTAGCGAACGAATGATGCGTACATACTCCATATTTTCTGCTACTATATCTCCTAAGAAATTCCAACCGTGAACATCATCTATGTACCCGTTACTGTCATCGTCTTTACCATTTCCAGCAATTTCTTTTGGATTGGTCCAGATTATATTTTTAAGATCTTCATGCTCGATATCAATACCACTATCAATGACTGCAACAATGACTTGCTTTCCTTGTTTCCCTTTTAATAACTCGCTGTAAGCTCTATTTACGCTCATTCCAGGAATCGTGTCTGTTGCAAGGTCTGCTAGATTCCACATTTTTAATTGTGTATCTGAAATGGGTGTAACCTTGAGAGGAATAACGTCTATGTTAGTAACGGGTGTTGAAATAATAGGAGCTACACCACCACAACCTGCTAAAACAAGTGCAGATGCTGTAACTAAAAATGTGGTTTTTAAAATATTCATTTGTTTTGTTTAATTAAAAAGTTCATTAAAAGAATACACTTTATCAAGGCGAATGCCTTTCTCCGTGTGCTTTACGGTAATTATCTCGTTATGAGCGTCGTGTTCCAAAAATAAATAATAATTATGGGTCGCCGCTGCGTTTAAAAATTTTTCTTTTTCTGGCATGGTAAGCAATGGTCTCGTATCATAACCCATTACAAAGGGTAAGGGTAGATGCCCTGCTGTGGGTAGTAAATCTGCCATAAAGACGATTGTTTTGTCTTTATATTTGAGCATAGGAAGCATTTGTTTTTCTGTGTGACCGTCTGCAAAGAAAATGCCAAAATCTAATTCTTTAGCCTGCGCTAAATCAACCTTGCTATTTTCATCACTTAATGTTTCTGTAGCGTTTGAAACAAATTTAAGTTGCCCAGCTTCTTGCATTGGGAGGATGTTTTCAGAAAGAAATGATGCCTTCTCACGACGGTTTGGGTGTATCGCCCAGTCCCAGTGATTTTCATTACTCCAGAAGCTTGCATTTTTAAAAGCGGGCTCGTAGCCCGTTTTATCTTTGTTCCATTGAACGCTTCCGCCACAGTGGTCAAAGTGGAGGTGCGTCATAAACACATCTGTAATATTATCGCGATGAAACCCTGCTTTTTTAAGTGAAGCATCTAAGTTGTGATTACCCCATTTGTAGTAATAGCCAAAGAATTTTTCACTCTGCTTATCACCCATTCCTGTATCGACTAAGGTTAACCTATTCCCATTTTCTATCAACAAACAGCGCGCGGCAATGTCAATCATATTATTAGAATCTGCAGGGTTGGTTCTGGACCACAAAGGTTTAGGAACCACGCCAAACATAGCACCACCGTCTAGTTTAAAATTTCCTGCTTCTATTGGGTGTAATTTCATCTTGATTTAATGTTGTTGTGAAAAGGTGTTTAAGCCATTTTTTCGAGTTGCAAAGTACAAAAAGGGTAGGTAATGACTGCTTGCGTTAAGAACATATTAAGAGGCCCTTCTTTAAATATTTGCTAGGCATATTAACGCGCAGCGCCTATTTACAAACAAATACAATTACTTCAAGTTCATGTACCTAACTAAATTTTGTGCAAAGTCTAACATGTTTTTTACCTCATCTGTTCTAGCGATGTGTAGGTATTTAAAAATCATTAATGCCTCACCATTACTTTCTATATGATGGATTTCGTTGTCTTCTAAAAACGAGATTAAACCTGGCGTAAAAAAGGAACGAATTTGAGCTTCATCTTCACCGCGAAGTTGAAACTTATTTGAAAAGCCAGGATACTTCTTAAAATTAATATCCCTCTTTTTCCCAGCAAATACTTTTACACGACTAAAAACCTTATCAAACAAGCCTTCTTTGTCTATGATAAATGTTGGGATTTTATTTGGCAATCTCACAATCTGTACGGTAGTTTGATACACCTCAAGTGCCGATAAGGCGCCTTCATCAAAAACAATATCAGCAATCTCCCAGTGGGCATTGTGATCTGTATCTAAACCTTGAAGCGAGTTGCTCTTCATCTCGATAGGACGAGAGTCGAAGAAGTGAAAATTACGCAAGTAACTTGTATCCCAAGCCACCTCACGCACAAAGGACCAGCCGTTTCTTGTGGCTAGCTTTTGCAGTCTTATTTGTCGTTTTGTAATACGTTTTTTGACGCGGCCGGTTACTATTTTTAAAGCTCTATTATGGCTGGAAGACGATACGTGATTCTCAAGACCCAAGAATTGTACACTCCCTCCTGCATTGTCTTGGATTCGTTTAAAATCGATGAGGTTTTCCATGATAGAGAGATCTACGAGGCGCGTTTGCGCAAGGTCGATTCTTACGGTAGATGCCGCAGGAATTTCTTCAAGTAGCTTATCTAATTTTAAGGCATATAAAAAGTTTGCAATTCCCTTAATTTTTACGTCATAAGAACCGTTTTCTAACTTATAAACTTTAGATCCAGATTTATAAATAGAGGTAAAGAATTTTATGAAACCTACTTTAGCAAGCAACATGTGAAGTATTAGGGTTACCAGAATACCTCCGGCGATGCCGTATAATAAATCTGTAAAAAGCGTAATTATTAATGTCGAAGTAAGAAACAACAGCTGTTCTACTCCTTGATCGTATGCGTGCTTAAATACTTTAGGCGACGCAAGTTTAAAGCCGGTATGCACAAGAATAGCTGCAAGTGCGGCTAATGGAATACTTCGCAGTACTGGGGCTAGTATTAATACAAAAAGAATAAGGAAAATTCCGTGATAGAAGTTAGACCATTTGGTTTTTGCATTACTATTTATATTGACCGTACTTCTTACAATTACCGTGGTAATAGGAAGACCACCTAGAGCACCAGAAACCATGGTGCTCAATCCTACCCCAACCATATCTTTATTAAGGTTTGTGGTTCTTCTATAAGGATCTAACTTGTCAACGGCTCTTGCGCTAGCTAATGTTTCTACGGAAGCAATCATAGTTATTGACAATACTGTAAGCCAGAATGCACTAGTTCCAATCATTCCAAAATCTGGATGTAAAATGCTGTCAAGAGGATTATCAGGAATTTTAATTAAAAGCTCTGGTCCCACGCCGTAGTTATTTCCGAAGACATTTATGCTGTGAGATGTAAAAAAATCGAAACCAAAAACAAAAGGGAGCGCTAACAACAATACCCACATAGGTGCGGGGATAATTTTAATAAACTTATTGTTTATTTTTTTATAAAACACAAGCACTAAAACCCCAACAAAAGCGACGAGAAATACAACTGGGTTAATTTCTGGAAACTTGTAATAAACATCTAAAAGCGTTCCTATAGTGGAATCTGCATCAGATGTCGTGCCTAAGGCATAGTGTATTTGTTTTGAAAAAATAATCACCCCAATCGCTGCGAGAATCCCATGTAAAACGGAAGAAGGAAGCAATTTTGCAAACCTTCCCATTTTTAAAAAACCTAAAACGACTTGGATGGCTCCAGAAATTACAATGGCCGCCAGCACGTAATTAATGTTATTATCTAGCACGACCAGTCCTCCTAAAATTACAGCAATTATTCCAGCTCCAGGTCCATTAATCGCGAGGTGACCTCCTCTAAAAAAAGTAGTAACAACGCCACCTATGATGGCAGAAAGCACTCCAGCCATTGGTGAAACATTTGACGCAACCGCAATCCCTAACGCTAGCGGTAGCGCTACCAGAGACACGCTCAATGCTGCAGATAAATCGTTTCGCCAGTTTTGCCTTAAGCCCTTAAATCCTGTTGCTGGAGTGCCTGTAGTATTCATTTATTGAAAATTGGTTGATTCTTTGAAATTTTGGCGTTGCCTAAAAACAAGAGTCGACAAGATACTGTTTTTAGGAAAGAGCAAAGGGTTTTGAGGGCTTTATGAATTACAGCATTTTTTTCCTGAAATTTTCTCGAGATGAATATGTTGAGGTTTATTACCCAGACAGAAGGCGTGGTTAATTTTTTACTAATTATTTTCTACTGAAATAGTATCTTTATATTTTCACAGTCTAAAGTTAAATACATGTTAGAACTCGCCGGGATTATCATTTTAGGAATTTTTGCCCAATGGCTTGCGTGGAAGTTAAAGATACCCGCCATTTTACCTTTAATATTAATTGGTCTTGCAGTAGGACCACTCTCTACCTTTTATTCTGAAGATGGAAACCAATGGATTCAACCTATCTATAATGGTGATAAAGGTTTTTTTCCAGATGACAGCCTCTTTTATTTTGTTTCTTTAGCTATTGGAATCATCCTTTTTGAAGGGGGGCTTACCCTCAAAATGGGCGAAATTAAAAAAGTAGGCGGTGTCATCGGAAAGCTAATAAGCCTTGGTTCTGTTGTTACCTTTTTTGGGGCAGGAGTAGCTGCTCATTACTTTTTTGGGCTGGATTGGCAAATCTCGTTTTTATTCGCAGGCTTGATTATAGTTACGGGACCAACGGTGATTACGCCCATTTTAAGAAACATCCCTTTAAGAAAAGACATCTCTGCGGTACTCAAGTGGGAAGGGATTTTAATAGACCCAATTGGCGCCTTAGTGGCGGTTTTAGTTTTTGGTTTTATTAGTGTGAACATCCCGCCAGAACTAATTGAAGCCGGAGCAGACGCTATAATTGGTGCTGGTGTAGTAGATGATCATGAAGCTGGAGGGAGTTATACAAAACACGCCTTATTAGAATTTGGAAAAATTATTGTGATTGGGTTTGCTTTTGGGCTTGCTGGTGGTTTTGCCATGTATCACGCCGTAAAACGTAAAGTAATTCCACATTATTTATTGAATGTAGCCTCCTTATCTATGGTGCTATTAATTTTTGTGTTGAGTGATTTGTTTGCACATGAATCTGGGCTACTTGCCGTAGTAGTGATGGGAATGTATCTAGGAAATAGCGATTTACCTAATCTAAAAGAATTACTATATTTTAAAGAATCGCTCAGTGTTCTCTTAATATCGATTCTATTTATACTGCTGTCGGCAAACATAAGTGTGGACGATTTGTTATTGATTTACAACTGGAAAACGGCAGTGCTATTTGCTGTAATTATATTCGTTATACGACCCGTTGGTGTATTTCTCAGTACCGCAGGCTCAGACTTAAAATTTAATGAAAAACTCTTTATTAGTTGGGTTGGTCCACGAGGTATTGTTGCTGCGGGTATCGCGTCTCTATTTGGAACTAAATTAGTAGAAATGGGTGTTCCTGGCGCAGAATACATCACGCCACTTGTTTTCGGACTCGTATTAGTAACTGTACTTCTAAACGCTACCACAGCACGATTAGTCGCTTCCTTATTAGGGGTATTCCTTAAAAAGTCTGAAGGGATTATGATTATCGGTGGATCTCGGGTTTCTAGATTGATTGGATCTTATTTACAGAAAAACGGTAGACACGTAGTGCTTATAGATAGTAACCGTATTAACGTTCAAAAAGCTAAAGAGCTAGGCTTAGACGCCATTAGCGCAAATATTTATAGTGATGACTTAATTGATAATATTGAATTGAGTGATGTGGGATATTTATTAGCAATGACGGGAAATGATGAGATTAATAGACAGGCTATGACTCGGTTTGGAAAACGTTTTGGAGAAAATGGAACCTTCCGTTTATTAACTTCGGAAGAACTTATTAAAAAGATACCACACGATACCGACGAAATTTTCAGCAATACGCATGATTATGTTCGCTTCACAGAAGTAGCGAGAGATTTCCCATCCATTCAAGAAATAGAAGTACAGGACAATACAAAATTTTTAAAAGTGCTGGAGATGATTAGAGACAGCAATGATGCAATCCCATTATTTAAGAAAGATGAGGATGGCGAGATTACTTTTATTGATTCGTTAAAAGAGGTAGATATTGCAGAAGGAACTTGTATTGCCTACCTAGGGAAGCCTATAGATTTTGAAGAGGTGATTACGGCAACTATGGAGAAGACATCGGTCGCCGAAGATTAAAATAAAGGCGCCCAATTTTCGTTTTAAAATTACAGAAACACTTTTATGACCTACCGAGCTCTTATTTCTTTTACTTTATTTGCGATGTACATATCCTGTAATAAAGACGAATCTCGCACGTGTACAACGTGCAACTCAGACGCGACTGCATCTTTTGAAGTATGTCGTGAGCCGGATGGAACAGCCTCTGTAAATGGCGAAAATACGGGTACGGACTATACTGCATATATCGAGGCATTACAGGAAACAGGTGCTAATTGTGGGGCTTAAGTTTTAATGGTCTACCTCGGTTCAGGATCTATTACAAGTGAAAATGCAACAAGCCCTCAGGCATCTCTTAGTGAAATAGACCGCTCTTATTTATAATAGTAAGAATAATGTATATTAAAAATGCCCTACAATTATGAAGGGCATTTTTAATATACATTAGTAAGACAAAAAAGAGATGGGTGTTTAATCATTTAACTTCAACACCGCCATAAATGCTTCTTGAGGGATTTCTACATTACCTACTTGACGCATACGCTTCTTTCCTTTCTTTTGCTTTTCTAATAGTTTACGTTTACGAGAAATATCTCCTCCATAACATTTAGCCGTTACATCTTTGCGCAATGCCTTAACGGTTTCACGAGCAATAATTTTTGCGCCAATGGCGGCTTGTATTGGGATATCAAATTGTTGTCTAGGGATTAACTGACGTAATTTTTCAGTCATTTTTTTACCAATATCATAAGCATTGTCTTGGTGCAATAAAGCAGAAAGCGCATCTACAATATTTCCATTAAGCAGCACATCTACTTTTACTAGCTTAGCGTCACGAAGACCAATAGGTGCGTAGTCAAAAGAAGCATATCCCTTAGACACTGTTTTAAGACGGTCATAGAAGTCAAAAACAATTTCTGCTAATGGCATATCAAAAGTAAGCTCTACACGTTCTGTGGTCAGGTATGTTTGGTTTGTAATCTGCCCGCGTTTTTCAATACAAAGAGACATCACAGAACCAACAAAATCAGATTTTGTAATGATGGTTGCTTTAATATATGGTTCTTCCATTCTATTTAAACTAGAAGGATCTGGAAGGTCACTTGGATTGTTTACAAGAATAGCAGTATCTGGATTTCTATTGGTATATGCTTTGTAAGATACGTTAGGTACTGTAGTAATTACGGTCATATCAAACTCACGCTCTAAACGTTCTTGAATGATTTCTAAGTGCAACATTCCTAAGAACCCACAACGAAACCCAAAACCAAGGGCCGCGGAACTTTCTGGCACAAAAACCAACGAGGCATCATTTAATTGAAGCTTCTCCATAGAAGAACGAAGCTCTTCATAATCTTCTGTATCTACAGGATAAATCCCTGCAAATACCATAGGTTTTACGTCTTCAAACCCTTCAATCACATTGGTTGTAGGTGACTTGGCATCTGTGATAGTGTCTCCTACTTTTATTTCTTTCGCTTCTTTTATTCCTGTGATGAGGTAGCCTACATCCCCTGTTTTAATTTCTTTTTTAGGAGTTTGGGTTAAGTTTAAAGTTCCTACTTCATCAGCATAATAGGTTTTACCCGTTGCCATAAACTTAATATGTTGTCCTTTTTTAATAGAGCCGTTTAGCACTCTAAAATAGGTCTCGACACCTCTAAAGGGATTATAAACAGAGTCAAAAATAAGGGCCTGTAAGGATTCATCAGCTACTCCTGTAGGAGCAGGGATACGTTCAATAACTGCGGTTAATATTTCAATAATACCAATACCAGTTTTTGCTGAAGCTGGGATTACCTCCTCTGCAGTACAGCCTAATAGGTCTACTATATCATCTGTTACTTCTTCAGGGCTCGCAGAAGGAAGGTCTATTTTATTTAATACAGGAATAATTGTCAGGTCATTCTCTAGAGCGAGGTATAAGTTAGAGATTGTCTGAGCCTGGATACTTTGTGCCGCATCTACTACTAACAAGGCTCCTTCACAAGCCGCAATAGACCGTGAAACCTCGTAAGAGAAATCTACGTGACCGGGAGTATCAATTAAGTTTAAGATATATTCTTCCCCTTTGTGGGTATAATTCATCTGTATGGCGTGACTTTTTATAGTAATTCCGCGCTCCCGCTCCAGGTCCATACTGTCTAATAACTGTGCTTGTTCTTCACGTTCTGTCACAGCTCCAGTAGCACTTAGCAGTCTGTCTGCTAGTGTGCTTTTCCCGTGATCAATGTGTGCAATAATGCAAAAATTGCGAATGTTCTTCATATTTCCCATTTCCGCGTATGCGAAAACCCCATAAGTTTCAAAATTTGACGAAGCCAAATCACCCCTGTGATAGCTCTAAAGATGCAAATATAAACTAATTGGTATCTATATGATATGAAGATGACTGTCATACATCGATTATTTGATTTAATTCTTTGCTAACTCATATTAATACTGCAACTTTAGACCAGAATGGAGCTTAACCTTATAAGTCTTTGTTCAAACCAACCCCTTAATCATGCGTGTAACAGCCATTCTTTTTTTTCTGCTTTTTTCTGCTTTTACATTTGGTCAAGAGAGTCTAATCTCGGGACGAGTTGTTGAAAATTCTGGTGAAGCTATTTCTTTTGCGACAATACTTATTTCTGAAACACCAACAGAAGAAATCCCAGAAGGTGCTTTTATAGCTGGGACTACAAGTGATTACGAAGGAAATTTTAATATCATAACTCCCGCCGCTTCATTATACATTGTCACGATTAGTTATTTAGGGTTCACTCCTAAAGTAATAGAGGTAACTGCCCCAAAAACCTTAGATGATCTTACGCTAGAACGAGTGGCTGAAGCCCTAGAGGAAGCCGTCATCGTTGTAAAGGGGCCGACCATAAAAAAAGAGCCAGGGAAACTAACTTTTAATGTAGAAAAAACATCATTATCCACAGGAAGTACACTAGACATACTATCTAAAACTCCTGGAGTAGTAGTAGCAAATAATAGAATTACAGTAAAGAATATATCTCCCGTAGTTTTTATAAATAATAAGCGTGTGTATTTATCGCAGAGCGAGGTGATCTCCCTACTGCAAAATGTAGATGGCGAAATTATAAAGTCTATCGAGGTTATTACACAGCCATCAGCAAAGTACGATGCAGAAGCAGGAACAGTCCTGAATATCATTACTTCAAAAGCAGTTTCTGTGGGTTATAAAGGATCTGTAAATGGCACGTATGAGCAAGCTACTTTTGCTAAGTATCGCTTAGGGACTTCGCATTTTTACAAAAACGACTGGGTTAATCTATTTGGGAGTTATAGCGTGAGTCCTAGAAAAGAGCTAAAGCAAGATGAAAATAATAGTAGGTTTTTTAATCCAGATGAAGTGACCACCAAGTCCTTTAGAGATTCTTATTTTGAGAAAACCACCCAAAAAACTTCGCATCAAGCAAACATAGTGGCAGATTTTACGCTAGATGAAAACCAATCTTTGAGTGTTTCAGCAACCGCATTTTTTAATCCAAACGAAGAATACCGCAATAAGGTAAACTCACTTAACTACAACGCTGCACGCCAACTAGATTCTACTTTTGTCACCCATAGTGATTTTAAAAATGAGCAAGCCAACATTTCATTAAATGTAGAGCACGTTACAACTATTGGCGAAAAAGGGGTGTCTGCCACTTCTAACATCAACTATATTACGTACAATAATGAGCGAGACCAATTTGTAGACACAAATTATTTTTTAGCTAATGGACAACTCAATAGAAATAGCAGCTTTGAAACAGCCGCACTTCAAGAGAGTAATATTGTAACCGCACAAACAGATTTTGTAATCCCTTTAAAAAGTGGTAACCTTGAAACCGGACTTAAATATTCTAATATCAGCACAGATAGCGGTTTAGATTATTTCGATATAAATGGAGCGACAACAACACTAAACGGGCCTTTGTCAGATTTCTTTAAATATACAGAAGACATTTTTGCGGGATATATAAATTACGATAGAGATTGGGGAAAATGGGCAATAAATGTAGGGACGAGAGGAGAGCATACAGCCGTAAAGGGTGACTCAAGGTCATTAGGCACGGTTAATAATCAAAACTATTTCAAGCTATTTCCTAATGCGTCAATATCTCGAACCATAAACGAAAAGAACAGCGTAAACATAGGGTATGTGCGCAGAATCCACAGACCAAGATATCAAAGTTTAAATCCATTTAAATACTTTATTAATGAAAGCAATTTTAATGAAGGAAACCCAAATCTTGTTCCTGCGATTGACGATAAGTTTTCTGTAGGGTATAATTTTAATAACACCTGGTTCTTGGATGCCTATTATATTCATACAAACGATGGTCTTGAAGTAATCACCTACCAAAACAACCAAAACAACACGCTACAAAACATAGACACAAATGTCCCAGAAGGGCATAATTTCAGTTTTGATATTGTGTACGCTTCGCCAATAAAAACCTGGTGGTACCTGCAAGTTGTGACTTCTACATTCTATTTAAAAAACACTTTTAATGCCTTACAGAGTTCGCAAGAAACCGCAAGTGTGGATGCCTTTGGGCTGTATGCACAGATGTACAGTGGTCTCACGCTTTCTAGAAGTGCAGGTTTGACAAGTGATGTGACGGCGCTATATATTTCAAACTTGATCTATGGTGCGGCGGAGTATAACAATCAGTTCAATATTTCATTCTCTCTGCGTAAAAGCTTCTGGAAGAAACAAGCATCGGTTACTTTAGGTGTCGATGATATTTTTAATAAAAACAACGTTGCGCTTGCAACACAATATTTAAATCAAGACAGCCGCTTTTTTGCAAGACCGGAATCTAGATTGTTTCGATTAGGATTTAAATATAATTTTGGGAATGCCCGTCTTCGTGATAATAATAAGACTACATCTACAGACGAAGGAGACAGGCTGTAAATATTCACCCTTCGGAAATATCAAACATTTAAAATTTCGCTACTTTTGCTGAAAAATTAGTTCAACAACAAATAAGACACTCGCTATCGCGAGCACGAGATGAGCAAAATAGGCGATATAGATGTAGGAGACTTCCCGTTATTATTGGCACCCATGGAAGATGTGAGTGACCCTCCGTTCCGTGCATTATGCAAGGAGCAAGGAGCAGATGTGGTATATACAGAGTTTATTTCTAGTGAGGGATTAATTCGTGATGCCGCTAAAAGTGTCATGAAGTTGGATATTTATGAAAAAGAACGTCCAGTGGGTATTCAGATTTTTGGTGCTGTGCTAGAATCTATGCTGCGAAGTATTGAAATTGTTGAAGCCAGCGGACCAGATATTATTGATATCAACTTTGGTTGTCCCGTTAAAAAAGTAGTAAGCAAAGGAGCTGGAGCAGGGATATTAAAGGATATCGACTTAATGGTGTCCCTTACTGAGGCGATGGTAAAACACACAAAGCTTCCCGTTACCGTAAAAACAAGACTAGGCTGGGACCACGACAGTATAAAAATTGTTGAGGTTGCAGAGCGATTGCAAGACGTAGGCTGCAAGGCAATTTCTATTCATGGTCGTACGCGCGCACAAATGTATAAAGGCGACGCAGACTGGGCGCCTATAGCAGAAGTTAAGAACAATCCAAGAATGCATATTCCAGTGTTTGGTAACGGAGACATAAACACACCAGAACGCGCTATGGAAATGCGTGACAAATACGGTCTAGACGGCGCTATGATAGGAAGAGCAAGTATAGGGTACCCTTGGTTTTTTAAAGAGGTTAAACATTACTTTGAGACAGGAATGCACGCGGCACCTCCTACCATGACAGAGCGAGTAGACGCAGCTAGAAGGCACCTGCAAATGGCGATAGACTGGAAAGGAGAAACCTTAGGCGTTTTTGAAACTAGAAGACATTACACTAACTATTTTAAAGGCATTCCGCACTTTAAAGAGCATCGTATGAAAATGGTTACAAGCGATCAAAGCGTAGATGTATTTGCCGCCTTTGATGACGTGTTAGAGAAGTTTGCAGACTTTGAATTTGAGCGCCTTTAATGGAGCAATTTTTCACTCACTCTACTCGAGGCAATTTTAGAGGCAATCACTCCTAAAACTGTTATTGTCACTAAGACAATTATCACATTTTTAAGCTGAAGACTTACAGGATAGGGCAAATCTTGCGCAATGTTTATTAAGCCGAATTGCAACTGTGCGGCAATAACTAAAACCCCCAAAAGGACTCCTACAACACCTCCTATTAGCGTCATCAAGATTCCTTGATATAAGAACACGGCGCGTATTTCTTTGATAGTAGCTCCCATATTAAACAGCGTTTTAATATTAGATTGTTTGTCTAGGATCATCATAATGATAGAGCCCACCACATTAAACAATGCGATAATAAGGATGAGCGTAAAAATAAAATAGACTGCTAGATTTTCTGCATTTAGCATTTTATACAGCGCGTCGTTTTGCTGGATGCGTGTCTTTATTATCACCTTATTTTGAAAGAGCGATTGAAGAGCAGCAATGGTGCTGGTTTCGTCGGCATTTTCATTTAGTCTTATCTCAAGAGCAGATACTTTTGTACTATCTAAGGATAAAAGCGCTCGTGCAAAATCAACATCACTAAACACATACTTGCTGTTTAAATCGTCATTAACGGCATAGACACCACTTACTACTGCCGGCGATGAGGTGAACGCTTTAGAAGGGTCTAGTATTTGTCCTTTGCCGGGTTTAGGCACTGTTAACTTGAGTAGATTTCCATAGTCCCGCGTTCCTAATGATAGTTTTGACACCATCGCAAGCCCGATGACAACTTCTTCCCGATTAGGCTCAAACCATTCTCCAAAATATAGAATACTATCTATCGGGTTTACATTTCCGTAGTTGGCATCCACACCTTTAATGGAGGCTAAATGGTTTTTACCTTTATATTGCAGGTAGACACGCTCTTCAATAACCTCGGAAATAGCTGCGATGTCCTCAATTTTTAAAATTTCAGAAGAAAGGGTGTCATCAAATGTGATCGTTTTACCTTCTGCTGGAAAAACTTTAAGGTCGCTGTCAAAAAAACTAGCGAACTGAAGACTAAATTCTTTGAGCCCTCCAAAACCGGAAAGCACAATAAAAAGCGCCAATGCTCCGACAACAACGCCAGTTGCTGCGATGCCTGTAATGATGTTAATGGCATTGTTGCTGCTCTTGGTAAAAAGATATCTTTTAGCGATGTACAGCGAGAAACTCACGTTATGATTTTTTGCGTTTAGGGAGTAAATCCGGATTCTTTAAAGGATCTTCCTTGCCTTTTACGGCTTCATCAATCTGCTCTATATAGTCTAACGAGTCATCGTTAAAAAATTGTAATTCAGGCATTCTTCTTAATTGGTGGCGTGTAAGTTGTGCCACTTCATGCTTGATTTTAGACTTTCCTTCATTGATTTCTCTAATGATGGCGGTTGCATTTGTACTTGGAAAAACACTCACGTGCACTTTTGCGATAGACAAATCTACCGTTACGTTTACTTTGCTCACAGAAATAAGTGTGCCTAGTTGTCCACTTTCTCGTAAGATGTTTTGAAGCACACCCGCAAGGTCTTCCTGTAAAACGCCCGCAATCTTTTTCTGTCTGTTACTTTCTTCCATAGTGCAAAAATAGTCTTTATTACCGAAATTTTAAGTGTTTGTGACTTACGTCTGCTATGAGGCTATAGGATTAATGGGTATATTTGAAATGGTGAGCAAATTAAACGAAGAGAAATAATTATCAGTTTAAGCGGTTCTGCTGAGTCAAGTCGAAGCACAGTGAAAAAAATGGTAGAGCAAGGTTATAAGGATAGGTCAAAGGTATATCACTAATAAGGAATTTTCGTATTCACGGAAATGACAAAGGAATATAAACATGAACAAAATAGAACACCTAGGGATTGCCGTAAAAGATATTGAGGCTGCCAATAAAATTTACACTTCACTGCTAGGATACGAGCCGTACAAAGCAGAGGATGTAGAAAGTGAAGGAGTAGCCACCTCTTTTTTTAAGTGCGGGGAAAGCAAGATAGAATTGCTTCAGGCGACACATCCAGATAGCCCTATTAGTAAATTTATAGAAAAAAAAGGAGAAGGAATTCATCACATAGCTTTTGCGGTTGATGACATTAAAGCAGAGATAATACGTTTAAAAAAAGAAGGCTTCATCGCTCTAAATGAGGAACCTAAACGAGGGGCAGATAATAAGTGGGTTGTATTCTTACACCCTAAGTCTAGCAACGGCGTTCTTGTCGAGTTGTGCCAAGAAATAAATAAGACAAAAAATAGTTTGCAATAATTGTAAAACACCCTACATTTGCAGCCTGATTACCGGTCCTATAGCTCAGCTGGTTAGAGCACCTGACTCATAATCAGGGGGTCCATGGTTCGAGTCCATGTGGGACCACATTGAAAATCAAGACTTTAGCGTAAGCTAGAGTCTTTTTTTTATGATAGAATTCGATGGTGAGCCGCGTAACAAACGGGAAGCTATTAATTACTCATATATAACTCTACAGAATCAAGAGTTCTTTAGGATACATAAGTATCGCTCTATTATCCTTGATAGTTTCAAGAAGTAAAAAGGACGAGTTTATATCTGCGCTGAAATATTAAACTTATTTATACTTTTCAAACCAAGCAATCGTGTGAGCAACCTTACTAATTAGATTGCTAGGGCGGGCCGCAATGCCATGAGATGCATCTGGAAGTTCTACCAGAACCGTTTCAATCTTCCGAAGTTTTAACGCGTGATACAACTGTTTTGCCTCACTAGGCGGGGTCCTTAAGTCGTTTAGGCCAACCAACACCATGGTTGGAGTTTCTACATTCCCTACTAATGAAATGGGTGAAAATTTCCAGTAATTTTGAAAATTTTCCCAGGGTTGTCCAGGATAACGGGAATCTGCGTATCCGTAATAATTATCAGCTGTTAATGTCTTACTTATCCAATTCATGACTGGTTTTGCCACTACAGCAGCCTTAAACCGTTTGTTTTTTCCAATAATCCAAGCCGTCATAATTCCGCCAGCACTTCCACCAGTGACAAATAATTTTGACGGATCTGCAATACCAAGTTTTATTAATGCATCAACGCCATCCATTACGTCATTATAATCTTCTCCTGGGTAATTATTAAATAATAAATTTCCAAATTCTTCGCCATAACTTGTACTTCCTCGCGGATTTGGGTAAAAAACAGCGTACCCTGCGGCCGCGTACAGTTGAATTTCTGCTGAAAAATGATCTCCATAATTTAAAATGGGTCCTCCGTGGTTTTCGACTAAAAGAGGAACCATTGTTCCTTTTTGGTGATTAGGAGGATACACTACCCAACCTTGAATATCACGTTGATCAATGGATGAGGTATACCAGATTTCTTCTACTTCTCCCATATTTCGATAGTTGATCAAATCTTCATTTACTCGACTCAGTATAGTTTCCTTTCCGCCTTTTTCAACAATAGCAACATCGGCTGGGCGATCTGATCTGGATAAAGTATAAGCTATCCTTCCATTCTTAGAAACACTAAAGCTACCGCTAGCATAGGGTCTTCCCAAGGTTGTTCCTCCAACATTTTCTACAATATCTGTTACCTTTCCGTTAACGTTTATGTATGCAATCTTGGTAAGCCCTAAGTCATTGTATTTAAAATACAAGCCCTCGCTATCACTAGCCCACACTACATTATCAACGTCTCTATCTAGATTTTCTGAAACGGTTCTCTTATTTTCACCATTTGAATCCATTAATTGCAGGCTTCGAACCTGATAAGCTTGTACTTTATCTTCATACCCCATATAGGCAATATGTTTCCCGTTTGGAGAAATCATAGGCGCATAATCTGGTCCCGTTCGATTGGTTAGCGTTTTAATTGCGCCAGTCTTGGTGTTTACAGAATAGACTTCGGAATTTCGGAATTCATACTCCCAATTTTCATTTCGATTTGACGAAAAATAAATCTCAGTTCCATTAGGTGCCCAAGAAAGGGCCCCGTTGTGATTAAATTCACCATCTGTTAACTGTCTGGGCGTTCCTCCTTCCGAAGGAATTGTAAAAACGTGCGTAAATCCTGGTTTTATATAACCAGAGCCATCCGCCTCATGTTTTAAACGGTCTGTTATTCTTGCAGGTGTTGCCCACTTCGCATCCTTTGGCTTTGCCGGCATTTTTGCGATTACAGGGGCGGTAGCATTTACTTTCATAGTAAAAGCGATTGAAGTGCCATCTGGCGACCAACTAATAGATGACGGGCCGTTTTCTAATTGAGTTAACTTCGCTAGAACTCCAGAGGCCAACCAATATACATAAACCTCATTTCCATGCTCACTTCCACTTACAAAAGCAATCCTATCTCCAGAGGGAGACCAGCGTCCTTGACGCTCATTTTCTTGACTAGAAGTAAGTTTTCTATGTACACTTCCATCACTGCTTAAAAGCCATAAATTTCTAGCGGAGGCATCCTTCATAATATCAAAACCTGTCCTGAGGTACAAAATCCAGTGGCCATCGGGTGAAATTTGCGGATCCCCAGTATACTCTAATTGAAAAACATCTAAGGGTTCAAAATTCTTCTTATTCTGAGCGTTGAGTTGTATCGTGAAAAGGAGAAAAGCGAGTGTAATTAGACGTAAAGTAATTTGCATTGTTTTATTTTTAGAGAGTTAAAGATACTTATTTTGAAAGCATTGAAAAGCAACTTCACATATCTCATAATCAGGGAGTCCTTGGTTTGTTTACATTTTGTGCCCAAATGATAACCATAGCCTTAGTGAAAGTTCAGGTATTATTTATGACTATTTGCCTGCTTATATTTTCATCTAAAATTAGAATTAATAATAAGAAACAAATAGTAAACAATCGACGCTTTGCTCTAGCATTTACTCACTTAGGCGGATTATATGGCGCTTGAACGGAGATTAAATCGTTGATAACTTAAGATTTGTTGTGGTGGCGTGTTTTTTTTTACTACTTTAGCAGTCTATTATACGTCCCCAAAAACGTAACGACCTCTCACAACCTATGCGATCTCAAATCGTACTTATTATTACTCTAGCGAACACTCTATTTAACGGAGTGCAATTATTTGCGCAATCTAATAGCGGCTCAAAAGGACCCCCTGTTCCAGACTCAAATAGGACGCCAGGAGGACCCCCTGTAGATGGTATGATACCTATTGATGATAATATTTTAATTTTACTTCTGGCAGGATTAATTCTAGGAGTATATTATTTCTATAGAGTACGAGCTACTGCGAAGAAAGTTGCGTAAGTCGCGCAACGTATTTCCCTATGACATCAAATTCTAGATTTACAACGGTACCTTCTTTCAAGGTATTAAATGTAGTGTGTTTATACGTATAAGGAATAATAGCGACGCTAAAGATATCTTTTCCAGAATCTACGACGGTCAGGCTCACGCCATTTATTGTAATGGATCCTTTTTCTATGGTAATATTACCAGGGCTTGAGTCGTACTTAAAAGTAAACTTCCAGCTTCCATTTTCTTCAAGGACATTAGTACACTGAGCAACTTGATCTACGTGCCCTTGAACTATATGACCATCCAGTCTATCGCTTAATTTCATCCCGCGTTCTAAATTGACGGGATTTGCTACTTGCAATGAAGATAATGATGTTTTGTCAAGAGTCTCCTTAATGGCAGTAACAGTGTAACAGTCATCCGAAATGGATACAACGGTTAGACAAACGCCGTTGTGAGCTACACTTTGATCTATTTTTAATTCTTGTGTAAATGAAGAAGCCACTTCTATGTGAAGATTAGCGCCTTCCGCGCGAAGCGAATGGACAGTACCAATGGTTTCAATAATCCCTGTAAACATAAATGCAAATAGTTACCTTTGTATGGCAAAAGTAAATGAACTTACTTAAACTTTTTGTGTTTAAGCGAAAATTAAGGCATTTGAAATTAAATATAACGGTTACTAAATCCCATTTTTCAGAACAAACGGAAGGATAAGAAAGGGAGGGTAGATCTAAAGAATAGTATTTTAGCAAAGAGGGAAGTTTATTAAGTTCAATTAAAGAATACGGATACATAATGAGCAAAGAGAATAAAATGATAGTAGGGATATCGATAGGTGATCTTAATGGAATTGGACCAGAGGTTGTCTTAAAAGCACTGGAAGATTCAAGGATACTTGATTTTTGTACGCCTGTGATTTTTGCCAATGTGAAACTTATGTCGTTTTACAAAAAAGCATTTAACATCCAGAGCAACCTGCAGGGAATAGAAAGTGTAGACAAAATTATTCCTAAGAAAATTAACGTACTCAATGTCTGGAAAGAAAATGTAGACGTTCATTTTGGGAAAGAAGAAAAAGAGGCTGGTATTTATGCTTTAAAGTCTTTTCAAGCGGCAGTTGCTGCGCTCAAAGAAGGCAAGATAGATGTACTCGTTACGGCGCCGATTAATAAGTCTAATATTCAGTCTGAGTCTTTTTCTTTTCCAGGACACACAGATTACTTAAATCAAGAATTAGAAGGAGACGCTTTAATGTTAATGGTTTCAGATTCTTTACGAGTAGGATTACTTACAGATCATGTTGCTGTAAAGGATATCGCAGCTACAATTACGAGAGAGCTAGTAGAAAAAAAGATCAACACAATTCACAAAACATTAATTCAAGATTTTGGTATAGAGCGACCGAAGATTGCTGTTTTAGGAATAAATCCTCACACAGGAGATAATGGTGTTATAGGAAAAGAAGACGACGAGATTCTAAGACCCACTTTAGATAATTTACGCAACAATGGTAAGGTGATTTTTGGCCCATATGCCGCGGATAGCTTTTTTGGCACCGGAAATTATAAAAACTTTGATGTAATTATTGCTTCTTACCATGACCAAGGATTGATTCCTTTTAAGACATTGTCCTTTGGTTCTGGAGTTAACTTTACGGCAGGGCTTGATAGAATAAGAACCTCTCCAGATCACGGTACAGCCTTTGATATTGCTGGAAAGAACGAAGCGAGCCATGAGTCTTTTAGAGCTGCAATGTATAGCGCAATATCTATTTTTAGTGCTCGAGAACAACACCAGAAAATTTCAGAAAAACCACTGATAATTAATAGACGACAACCGTTTGTAAAAAAGTAGTGATAAATTAATTTGCAAATCAAATATTTTTTTATCTTTGCACCCGCTTTACGCGTAAGGTGTTCTTAGTTTCAAGGAGTGATTATGAGAGAATTGAAAGAATTTACAATCCCATTTGTTGGGCTAAAACTAGGGGAACACCGCTTTGATTTTAAGATTGAAAATAAGTTCTTTGAGCATTTTGAGTATGATGAGTTTATAGATGCAAATCTTAATCTCGATGTACTGCTGGATAAAAAAACAACCCTACTTGAATTTAACCTCTCTTATAATGGTAAAGTAAAAGTCAATTGCGACGTTACTAATGAGCCTTTTGAACAGGAATTAAGTGGTGATTATCATTTTGTAGTAAAATTTGGGGATGAGTTTAATAATGAAAACGAAGACCTTCTTATTATTCCTCACGGAAGTTATGAAGTAAACATCCAGCAATATATTTATGAGTCGATTGTTTTGAGTCTTCCTTCAAGAAGAATTCATCCAGGAATTGAAGACGGTTCATTAAAAAGCGACATACTTGACAAACTTGAAGAATTAAGCCCTAGGGAAAATATTGAATATAAAAGTACATCTGAGGATAAAACAGATCCTAGATGGGACTCATTAAAAAAATTATTAAACGATAAATAATAAAAGTAATGGCACATCCAAAGAGAAAAATCTCCAAAACGAGAAGAGATAAAAGAAGAACACATTACAAGGCAGTTGCACCACAGATAGCAACGGATCCAACAACAGGAGAAGCTCACTTGTACCACAGAGCTCACTGGCATGAAGGTAGATTGTATTACAGAGGTCAGATTGTTATTGATGCTGTAGAAGCGATTGAAGCTTAAGACGTTCTTATAAGATATTTGGACTCCCACAATTTGTGGGAGTTTTTTTGTTTTCTGAAATCTTATGCACCTTTCGAAAAACGTTAAAAAACCCTTGTTTTTCATTAAAAATCACTATTTTTCCAAGCTTTTAGAGAGGTTTCTCCTCTTTTTAAAAGGATCTAAACAAACTGTATGAGTACAATAACAGCTGCCATTACCGCGGTGGGTGGGTATGTCCCAGACTATGTATTAAGCAATGATATCCTTGCAACCATGGTCGATACTAATGATGAGTGGATCACTACCAGAACTGGTATCAAGGAACGTCGTATTCTAAAAGAAAAAGGAAAGGGTACCTCCTTTCTGGCAATTGAAGCAGCAAAAGATCTTCTTACTAAAAGCAATACAGACCCTAAAGACATAGACATGGTGATCATGGCAACAGCCACGCCAGATATGCCAGTAGCGACAACAGGTGTTTACGTGGCAACCCAGATAGGTGCAGTAAACGCCTTTTCTTTTGATTTGGTTGCAGCCTGCTCTAGTTTTCTTTTCGGGATGTCTACTGCAGCAAAATACATTGAGTCTGGTCGCTACAAAAAAGTCTTACTTATAGGGGCAGATAAAATGTCTTCTATTATAGATTATACAGATCGTACGACGTGTATCATTTTTGGAGATGGAGCAGGAGCTGTTTTATTTGAGCCAAATGATGAAGGTTTGGGAGTACAAGACGAGTTGTTACGGTCTGACGGAATAGGAAGGGAAAGCCTAAAAATAGATGCCGGTGGTTCTATTTTACCCGCTTCGCAAGAGACGTTGGCAAACAAACAACATTATGTTTATCAAGATGGAAAAACGGTATTCAAGTTTGCCGTATCTAATATGGCAGATGTTTCAGAAAAAATAATGAAAAGAAACAACCTTACTGGAGACGACATACAATGGTTAGTGCCACATCAAGCAAATAAGCGAATTATAGATGCTACCTCCAGAAGAATGAAATTGCCAGAAGAAAAAGTAATGATGAATATTCATAAATACGGAAATACGACCTCCGGCACTTTACCATTATGTTTGGTAGACTATGAAAGTCAACTTAAAAAAGGAGACAACCTTGTGTTTGCTTCTTTTGGAGGAGGCTTTACCTGGGGCGCCGTATATGTAAAATGGGCCTATGACCCTAAATAAGAAGAATCATAACCAACACTATTAAAATCAACTAAAAGATGGAATTAAAAGACATTCAAAACCTAATTAAGTTCGTTGCAAAATCAGGTGCAAGCGAGGTAAAACTCGAGATGGAAGATATCAAAATCACCATCAAAACAGGAAGTGATGATAAGGGCGAGACCACTTACATCCAGCAAATGCCCGCAATGGCAGCTATGCCGCAACAGGCGGCCGCAGCTCCTGCAGCTCCTGCATCAGATGCTTCTACAGCCGCAGCAGAAGAAGAATCAAAGTTTATCACGGTAAAGTCTCCTATTATTGGGACATTTTATCGCAAGTCAGCACCAGATAAACCAATGTTTGTTGAGGTAGGGGATAATATAGGAATAGGAGATGTTCTATGTGTGATAGAAGCTATGAAACTCTTTAACGAGATTGAGAGTGAAGTGTCTGGGAAAATAGTAAAAATACTTGTTGACGACGCTTCTCCTGTAGAATTTGATCAACCATTATTCTTAGTAGACCCGTCATAATTTAATCCCGATAACTATCGGGACTACCTATAAATTATGCGGCTATTTTGTAGAACTTATATCAAAGAAACATGTTTAAAAAAATATTAATAGCAAACAGGGGAGAGATTGCACTTCGTGTAATTAGAACCTGTAAAGAGATGGGCATAAAATCTGTTGCGGTGTATTCTAAAGCAGATGAAGAAAGCCTACACGTCAAGTTTGCAGACGAAGCGGTTTGTATAGGACCAGCAGCAAGTAGTGAGAGTTATTTAAAAATGAGCAATATTATTGCAGCTGCAGAAATTACCAATGCAGATGCAATTCATCCAGGATATGGATTCCTTTCAGAAAACGCAAAATTTTCAAGAATTTGTGAAGAGCACAATATAAAGTTTATTGGTGCCTCTCCAGAAATGATTGATAGAATGGGAGATAAAGCAAATGCAAAATCAACCATGATTGCCGCAGGAGTTCCATGTGTGCCAGGAAGTGAAGGTGTAATTGAAACGTTTGAAGAATGTATTAAAGTAGCAAAAGAAACTGGATATCCAGTAATGCTTAAGGCGAGTGCCGGTGGTGGAGGTAAAGGAATGCGTGCCGTCTATAAGAAAGAAGAGCTGCAAGATGCGTGGGAATCTGCACGTCAAGAGAGTCTGGCTGCCTTCGGAAATAATGATATGTATATGGAAAAACTCATAGAAGAGCCAAGACATATCGAGATCCAGATTGTAGGCGATAGTAGTGGAAAAGCTTGTCATTTAAGTGAGCGTGATTGTTCTATACAAAGACGTCACCAAAAATTGACCGAAGAAACCCCGAGTCCATTTATGACAGATGCGCTTAGAAAAGCGATGGGTGATGCCGCAGTAAAAGCTTCAGAATACATAAAGTATGAAGGGGCAGGAACGGTAGAGTTTTTAGTAGACAAACACCGTAACTTCTACTTTATGGAGATGAATACCCGTATTCAAGTAGAGCACCCTATTACAGAACAAGTAATTGATTTTGATCTTATTCGAGAACAAATTATGGTGGCAGCTGGGATTAAAATTTCAGGAAAAAACTATTTGCCAAAACTGCACTCCATTGAGTGTAGAATAAATGCAGAAGACCCATATAATAACTTTAGACCATCACCTGGTAAGATTACCGTTTTACACGCTCCAGGAGGTCACGGCATACGCTTAGATACGCATGTGTATGCAGGATACTCTATTCCGCCTAACTACGACTCTATGATTGCAAAGTTGATTACAACTGCACAAACTAGAGAAGAAGCAATAAACAAAATGAGACGCGCATTAGATGAGTTTCATATTGAAGGAATTAAAACCACCATACCTTTTCATAGACAGCTAATGGACCATCCAGATTATATTGCTGGTAACTATACTACTGCTTTTATGGACACTTGGAAAATGGAAGAACCCGTAGATGAAGAGTAGCTTTTAGCAAACATTTGCAATAACAGTTTGCTTGGGCTTCTCAATATTATTTAGCGCCAACTCGTTTTAGAGTTGGCGCTTTTTTTTATACCTTGTTTTGGCTTTTCGGCGAACACATTAAAGAACGATATATTTAATTTCTAAAAGACAAATTAAATATATTTACTAGATGAGGTGGAATTATAAAACAATCATTTCTATTTACTTATTAGCTTCCTTTAGGATGTGGTTTGTAGTCGTTGTCCCTCTTTTAATTTTAACATATGTGCTAGCCGCAAACAGAAAATCACAACAATGACACTATCCTATTGGGAACATAAAACTTGGCTAAGCAACATAGATTACGCCATCATTGGTAGCGGTATAGTGGGTCTTTCTTGCGCCTTAGAACTTCGCAGACAACACCCAAAGGCTAAAATAGTAGTGCTAGAACGTGGGATGTTACCCAGCGGCGCCAGCACTAAAAATGCAGGGTTTGCTTGCTTTGGGAGTCTATCCGAAATTATTGACGACCTCAAAACACACAGCCCTGAAGAGGTTGTTAGTCTTGTCAAGGAACGCGTTGCTGGGCTTCAGCTCTTAAGAGACACCTTGGGCGATGAGAACATAGGTTTTCAGAAACACGGCGGGTATGAATTATTTACAGAAAACGACACGGCGCTCTATCAAGATTGTGTTGCAAAAATGGACGCCGTAAACAAGCTGTTGCTCCCTATTTTTAATGACCAAGTTTTCTCACTAACAGCGAACTCTTTCCACTTCGGAAATGTGACTGATTCACTTATTTTTAACAAATTTGAAGGACAGATAGACACGGGAAAGATGATGCAGTCACTTCTTAAAAAGACCGCAGAAAAAGACATTCTTATTCTTAATACAACCGAAGTTACAGATATATTATCAATCGATAACGCCGTAAAGATTACAACCAAAGATCTTGGCATATTATCTGCAAAGAAGGTTTGCGTTGCGACGAATGGTTTTGCAAAACAATTTTTAGATAAAGACGTACAGCCGGCAAGAGCTCAAGTTTTAGTTACAGAGCCTATAGAAAACCTTCACATTAAAGGAACTTTTCATTTAGATAGAGGCTACTATTATTTTAGAAATATAGACAATCGCATCCTTTTAGGTGGTGGTCGTAATCTCGATTTTAAAGGAGAAGCCACTACAAAAATGGAAGTAACACAACAAATACAAAAGGAGTTAGCGCGAATTTTAAAAACAGTTATATTACCCAACATCCCGTTTAAAATAGATTACAGCTGGAGTGGTATTATGGGAGTGGGCGAACAGAAAAAACCTATTCTAGCTGCCGTTTCTAATACTGTTTTTTGCGGAGTTAGATTAGGCGGAATGGGCGTAGCTATAGGGAGTAGTATTGGGAAAAACTTGGCGATACTTTCAAGCGGGAACATTTCAGAATAACTTAATTTTATTTAATACCATGATGACAGTACTTGAGATTAAATCTAGTTTGCTTGATGCGTGTAAAAATAATGTGCGCACTCGATATGAAAAAGTGCAAACGGCCATAGCAGATATTGTGGAGTCCCTCAATGACGAGACTAAGAGTTCCGCTGGAGACAAACATGAGACGGGAAGAGCTATGTTGCAGATAGATAGAGAGAATGCAGGGAAGCAATTAATGGAATTAGAAAACTTGCAGCGACTCTTGCCGAAAATAGACATAAAGACTGCAACAGATTACGCGCGTCTTGGGAGCCTTGTGCATACCAATCACGGAAATTATTTTATTAGTATTTCTCACGGGGCAGTGACTATTGGTAAAATCGTGTACTACTGTGTGGCACTACAGGCGCCTATTGGTGCACAGCTTTCTGGCAAAAAAAAAGGAGACAACTTTGTTTTTAATGACAAAGAATACCGGGTTACAAGCATAAAATAAGCACTATTTCTCTTACCTTTCTATTGAACAGACCACTAAATACTCAATTTATAATATAAAGAATATAAAAGGAGTAAACTCCACAAGCTGGTTCTTAACCAATTTTTACGGACTAGTTGCTTCAGGTGAATTGAGGTGCTATTTCCTGATGCTATTGTTTTATGAAGTGGAACGAAAATAAGAAAGGTGCTTATCCAGAGTGTCCAAACAAAGAGCGCATAAATTACACGATCATAATTAAAAGTAGCGTACAGTTGGTATATAGAAATCACCAATTGTCCCAGCATTAGCGGAATGACAATTCCCGCTAATCGATTGCTATATTTTTGATGCCAGCCCACAAGATGTTCTTTGTTGCAATACTTGAAACTAGGATACACAATAAGCTGAATCATCCATATGAGGACTACCATACTACTATCTAGTAATAATCTTATTTCAATGAGTGTCATTAATTGATATATAAATAAGCGTGTCTTTTATAATCGCCGTATTGTGGTGTACGTACATTTTTTCACCTTTCGCAAGGCCCTCGATTAAGTAATAAGCTCCTAAATAATAGCTTTTTATGACAACCATTTCAATAGCTGTCTTTTCTTCAGTTATTTTAAGTTGGTGGGACAGATAAGTAGTAGTGCCAACAGCAGATACCTCTCCAAAAAAACTAGCTTGATATTTGTTCTCTAAGGATTCATAAATGGCCTTAGGAGTATCAAGACGTTCTGTCTTCCCTACACGAAGCAATAGCATACGGTCTGTATAGCCAAGCGCTTCTTCAGTGTCGTGGGTTGCGATAATACAGGTGATGTTTTGTGAACGGGTATAGTTAAAAAAAGAACGCCGTAGGGTGTTCTTTAAGAAGGTGTCTATGCTACTAAAGGGTTCGTCAAGCAGCAACACCTCTGGCTGCTGTGCGAGTGCTTTTGCTATGGCAACTCGTTGCTTTTGACCACCACTTAGGTTTTTTACTTTTACGTGCTTAAAAGGCGTTAATTGCACCACGTCTAATAAGTCGTCTACGCGTGCATCGTCTTTTGCTCTGTCGTTTCTATCTAAGTGAGAAGCAATGTTTTCTGCAACAGAAATAAAAGGCATAATATCGAGCTCTTGCGCGACTAATTTCATAAAAGGTTCCCCGGGAATAAGATTGTGTTTTGGGCCTAGAAGTTTGTTCTTGTTATGATGTATAGATCCATCGCTCAGATTAATTAGGCCGTAAATAAGGTGTAACAAAGTAGATTTACCGCAGCCACTTTCTCCTAAGACAGCGAGGTGCTCTCCTTGTTTGAGCGTGAATGAAACCTGTTGAAGCACAGACTTGTTTTCCGTGTCTGGATAGGCAAAAGAGTCGATGTTTATGTCTAGCATGAAAGTCAAAAAATAAGCGGAACGCTTCCGTCCCGCTTTAGGTTTAATACTATTAATTATTATTTTTTAACCTCGTTATTTAGCTTTTCTGGAAGGACTTTATAGCCCATATTGTATAGCGTGAATCCAAAAATATCTGCATATTGTTCAATGGTTTTACTTACCGGCGTTCCGGCTCCATGACCAGCATCGGTCTCAATACGTATCAATACAGGGTTTTCTCCAGCTTGTTTTTCTTGCAGCTCTGCGGCAAATTTAAAACTATGCGCCGGTACGACACGATCATCGTGATCTCCAGTGGTTACTAAGGTTGCTGGATAATTTATTCCTGCCTTTACGTTGTGGACAGGAGAATATGCTTTTAAATAATCAAACATTTCTGGGCTGTCTTCAGCTGTGCCATAATCATAAGCCCATCCTGCGCCTGCTGTAAAAGTATGATAGCGCAACATATCTAACACGCCTACCGCAGGCAATGCTACTTTCATTAATTCTGGACGCTGCGTTATGGTTGCCCCTACTAGAAGTCCTCCATTTGACCCTCCTCTTACAGCGAGGTAATCACTTGAAGTGTACTTGTTGGCGATTAAGAATTCTGCAGCCGCAATAAAGTCATCAAATACATTTTGCTTTTTCATTTGTGTTCCTGCATCGTGCCATTTTTTGCCGTACTCACCACCGCCTCTTAAGTTGGCTACTGCGTAGATGCCACCTTGCTCCATCCATACCGCATTTGCAATACTAAAGCTCGGAGTCAAACTAATATTAAACCCGCCATATCCATAAAGGATGGTTGGGTTTTTACCGTTGAGGTCTATTCCTTTTTTACAGGTAATTACCATCGGGATTTTTGTTCCATCCTTAGATGCATAAAATACTTGCCTGCTCTCGTAGTTGTCAGAGTTAAAGTCAATATCAGGTTTTACGTAGAGTTCACTTTCTCCACTTTCTATATCAAATTTATAGCTGCTTCCTGGAGTCACATAATTTGTGAAAGAGTAATAGAGTTCTTTTTCTTCTTTCTTAGCGCCAAAGCCACCTGCAGAACCAAGGCCCGGAAGTTTGATTTCTCTAACCAAGGTACCTTTAAAATCATATTGCTTTATGTTACTAAGGGCATCTACCATATAGTTTGCAAAAATGTATCCGCCACCCGAGCCTGCGTTGAGCACATTCTCGGTTTCTGGCACAACGTCTATCCAGTTTTCTGGATTTGGATTTGCAGCATCTACTGTGACAATTTTTTTGTTAGGCGCATTGAGATTCGTTACTAAAAACAACTGTGACCCCTCATTATACATCACATTGGTGTCACTATCCGTATGATCTAGTACGGTAGTAAATTTACTGTCTGGCTTAGTTAGATCTTTAATAAAAAGTTTATTTCCCGAAGTAGAAACACTTGCCGTTACTACTAAGAATTTATTGTCTTCTGTGGTTCCTCCACCTACATATCTGTGTTTTTCTGCTGGAGTTCCACCAAATATAATCTTATCTTCTTGCTGCTTCGTCCCCAGTTTATGGTAGTATAATTTATGCTGATCTGTCTTTGCAGAAAGTTCACTTCCCTTGGGCTTATCATAACTAGAATAATAGAAACCTTCATTTCCTTTCCAAGAGACACCGCTAAATTTAACGTCCGCGATTGTGTCTTCTACAACCGTACGACCTTTAGTTTCCATCACCAGCACTTTACGCCAGTCGCTTCCACCTTCAGAAATACTATAGGCGGCCATTGCACCATTATCACTAAAGCTTAATCCGCCTAGCGATATGGTTCCTTCTTCATTAAACGTATTTGGGTCTAAAAATACCGTTGCCGTATCAGGGTCATCACCTGTTTTGTAACGGTAAACAACGTATTGATTTTGTAGTCCGTCATTTTTATAGTAATAGGTATAATCACCCTCTTTAAATGGCGAACCTACTTTTTCGTAATTCCATAAAGAAGTGAGACGTTCTTTAAGTTCCTCTCTAAAGGGGATGTTATCAAGATACCCAAAAGTGGTTTTATTTTGAGCCGTTACCCACGCTCCTGTTTCTTCACTCATATCGTCTTCCAGCCATCTATACGGATCTCTTACATCTGTGCCAAAGTAATTAGTTACTGTGTCTACCTTCGTTGTAGCTGGGTACGTAATGTCTATTTTTTCTCTTTTCATTTCTTCTTCACATGCTGTAAATCCCGCAAAAAGAGCTAGAGCAAATACAATTTTAAATGTTTTCATAGTTTTTAATTAAGGAATGTAAATATAACAAAAACAGCGCTTTCTTATCTAGAAAGCACTGTTAATGGTTCTTGTTCTTCTCAAAGACTACTGAAACAAAGGACGATAAGATTTCCAGAATTTATAAATAAGAATAATATTTATAGCGACAATAGCAATAGCCACGGCAAGTCCTGAAACGTCTAAGAAAAGGTGAAAAAATAGTATGTTGACCGAAATAGGCACCAGTAGTATTAAAGCAAAAGGAACCCATTTTTTTATTAATAAAAGGAGTCCAACAATTATTTCTAATATCGCAACAGCGTACAATATATAACCACTACTCTCTAATGATTCTATAAAATTAGCTCCAGCTCGAGCCATTTCTGGTGTAGGGAAAAACTCAAGAAATTTATTGAAGCCAAATACGACGAGAGCAAGCCCTAAAATAATTCTGAGGATGTTAGTAAAAGTTGAATTCATAAAGTGATGGTTTTAGTTAGTATTATCTAAAGATATGAAAAAAATAACTATATAATTTTATGAATACAACAATGAATACGTTAAATTAATAAACTTAACCCTTAGTCGCAAGTTTCTGCGAGCGCTATGATCCATTGCTCCAATAGTTCGATTCCTTCTATATGAAGACTGTTTCTGCCTAAGAGTGGCATTCTTCGGTTTTGTTCATTAGTACTTAACCGAACAAACAAAACGGAGTTTTCTGGGTCACCCGGTTTTACGATTTTTTGAGCTTCTAATTCTGGAAAAAAATCATCAGGATCTACACAAACTCCTCTGTTTTCGAGCGTTTCGTTTTCATCAAAAGCAAAACGCATACTTCTATAATTACAATGTCCTTCATCCTGGTGGCAGCTAGCACAATTAATATCGAGGTATGAGCGCACCCGTAAATCGAGTGTCTGAGTTTCATCTGTGTAATCAATGACCGTCGTTATGTTTGGAGGCAGGTTGTCCTCTAGATACCCAATGTCAATAAACTTGCTCAATTGGTTTTGTGTTGCTTCAGGATAGGGATACTCGCTATTGAGGCTTTGCGGTTTAAGCCCGATAGGAGCATTTTCTGCATTACTTTTATGACACGTAAAGCATTCAGAGCCAGCAGGCGTTCTATAGGTTACTGTTCTTTTTTCTCCATCTTGGAGCCACGTGACGTCGGTAAAGCCGCCATCACCTTCTACATCTAGAAAAGCTTCTGTTTGTTCCTCGTTCCAGATATATTCGGCAAATTTATACCCCGTATCTGTCTTGTACAATAACCTGGTTTCAATGATACGCGTGTCATTTGAAGGCAGGACATTTTCGTAGTAAAAATTCTTAATTAAAACGGTGCCCACAGGGAAATCTAAGGGCTCTCCATCACCGTTGTATGAGGCTTTAACGCCATCGGGCATCCAGACAAAACGCTTTTTAAGCGCATAATCTGAGAAAAGCGAACTTATGGGTTTGTAGGGTAGCACCCTAGGATTTGGGGTCAAAGACTTGATGTCTCCTGCAAAAAAATTATAGCTGGATAAGATCAAGAAAGGTTCTATAGAAGGATCAAAATTAACTTGACTTGATGGAACGACAGTGATGGTAATCAACTCTTTTTTACACGACTGTGCCGTATTACAAATAGTATACGTAAATGAAACGTCTCCTATAAAATCTTCGGGAGCGCTATATAGGATGGCATCATCAAGAACAGACATTGTGTTAAAGGTATCGATGGACGCAGTGCCCGTACTTGGCGTAGAAAAAGACAACAAAGCTTCTTCTTCTATGTTTATATCATTTACTAAAACTAAGAGGGCCACCATTTCTCCCTGGATAACTTGAGCAACATCAGCTGTAGTTTCTATGGGCAATATGACATACACGTCGTCATCATTTTTACAACTCACAAAGAGAAGTAAAGCGCCAAGAGTTAACATCCAATAGTGATAATATTTCATAAATGTGAGTAAAATAAAGCACCATTAAGCTTCACTTAATGGTGCTTTATTGTATTTAATAATCTTTTTATCTCTTCGTAAATTTTTGAGTCTTTATTTTACTTCTGTCTAGTCTTCTACTGTTATTTATAAGACGTAAAAAATAGTTTCCGTTAGCTAGAGAAGAAACATCTATCCGGGAGTCGTTTAGTCTACCGTGCATTACTCTTCTACCTGCTGCATCAAAAACAGTGTAAATAGGTTCATCAAAATTGATATCTTCTGAGATGTTTAAGAAGTCTGTTGTAGGGTTAGGATACAGAATAAGATTTGCTACTATAGCATCATTAATACCTAAAACACCATCTCCTTCTTGAAGTACGTGCATTTGATTAATGTCAAGATCTTCAAATATATCTATAGTCCCTGATGGCCAGTATACAGTCACAGATTCTACAGCATCGTCCGTTCCTAAACCAAAATGACTGTTTAAAGAGCTCATGTTTCCAAAACCTTCACCGCTACGCACATCTCTTATTTGAGCTCCAGAGGCTGTTAATATCTCTACACGAGCACCAATCCCTTGTGAATTGCTCTCCACTCCTTCTGTAGCAAATTTTATCCAATTATTACTATTACCATCATTGATTCTTAAAAAGCCAAAGCCCATAACATCAATAAAACCATCGTTATTTACATCTCCAAAACCACCATTATAAGGAGCATCTCCTTGAATAGTAAAAGTCATGTCTCCGTTTCCGTATAATATAGAACCAGAAGAAATAATGTCTGTATGCCCATCATTGTCAAAGTCGTATGTTTGGTTTTCAATGTTTGTATTGATAAAGCTTTCTAGTCCAGACCCTGTGATGACGTCAGTAAAAGTACCATTACCATTATTTCTCATTAACCTGTGAAATCCTTGATCTAAAGTACTAGCTCCAACCCAGGCATCCATATCGCCATCATTATCATAATCTGCCCAAGCACTTGACCAGGTAGACATGTCATCTTCAAGGCCCAAGTCTGCGCCTATTTCTGTATAAGTCCCGTCACCATTATTTCTGTGCATCTCATTATCGCGACGCGCAGATTCTCCTCCACATTTTGCGATAAACATATCGATGTCTCTGTCGTTGTCAAAATCAACCCAAACAGATCCATAATGCCCACCAGAAGAATAATCACCTAAGCCACCTTGATTGAAGGTGAAATTTCCATTCCCATCATTTATATAATACACATTAGGCTCAACATCGTGACAGACAAAAGCGTCTAAATGACCGTCATTGTTAATGTCAATAAAATTTGAACGCTGAGAGAATACATATTCACTTCCAGAATCTTCAATAAATCCATCAATAGGATTGCTGTCACCTGTATTGCTATCCATTGCTTTCATAAAAGTTACCCCTTGTCCACCTCCGTATAAAAGGTCTGTAAGACCATTGCCATCATAATCTCCAGCAGCTAGACTCCAAGAAGGAGTGTAATCTGCCGTGGGTGTACTTATGTTCGCCTCTGTAAAGCCACCACCATCATTTTGGTAAAAGATTTGTACTGTATTTGCAGAAACAGAAATGACATCATCTAGATGATCTCCATTCATATCTACAATACCCCTGTCACTATGGTTTGTGCCAATAGATTGGGTTGTAAATGTTATTTGGGCGTTGGCTATTCCAGCAACCAAAAGCGTAAAAAGAAGTAGGTTTTTTTTCATAATAGTATTTTTAGTTAATCACATGTTGTATTTAAAGAATTTATCCATTCCTCAATAAGTTGTAATCCCTCGTCGTGAGATAGATTGCGGCCAAACTGAGGCATTGTAAACTGGCTATCCACTATTTCCATTCTATATAGATTTATAGAATTTGCAGCGTCTCCTGGTGCAAATAGTTTAGTGCCGGGAAACCCAGGAATTTCTGTGTCTGCATCAATGCAGATTCCCAAGTTATCGGAGTTGTTGTCAGTGTCATTGTAAAGCAGTCTCAATGATCTATAATCGGCTTGACCACCAGCGGAGTGGCAATTTCCGCAGTTAATATCTAGATATGCTCTTGATCTATCTAAAAGTGATTCATTAATATCTTCCCAGTCTACCACGGTGTTAATAGTTGACGGTAGCGCATCTTCAAGAAACCCTTCTTCAATAAGCTTGTCTAGTTGATTTGCCGTGCCAGACTCATATGCATAATTAGAATTAATGTTCTGTGGCTTAATCCCTAATGGGATGGTAACCAGGTCATTCGTGTGACAGACAATACATTGTGTTTGTGCTGGGATTCTATAATTAACAAATCTTTCTTCTCCGTCTTGAATCCATTCTACCTGTGTAAAACCACCATTACCGGATTCATCAAGAAAAGCTTCAGTTTGTTCCTCATTCCAAATATATTCTGCAAATTCCCATCCAGAAGACTTTTTAACCATAACTCTAGTTTCAATAATGTGGCGTTGATTTTCAGGCAATACATTATCGTAATAAAATACTTTTACAAGTGAACTTCCCACGGGAAAACTTAATGAATTACCATCACCATTATAAGTTGCTTTGCTCCCTTCAGGAACATACACAAAACGCGCTTTTTTTGCATAGTTGGTAAAAAGAGGCGTAATTGGTTCGAAAGGTAAAAGCCCGAAAACCGGATTAAATGCGCTTAGGTTATCTGAGAAAAACCCATAAGAAGAAAGGGTGTCATATGGGAAACGAACTAAATCAACACGGATAGGAGACGCTATTGCGACTGTGATAGTTACTGTTTCAGTTTTACAACCACTCCCTAACTCGTTGCAAATAGTATATTGAAAAGTATCAACTCCATCAAAATCATTGTCGGGGTCATAGGTGAAAGAATCATCTCTTACATCTGCCGGAGTACCTTGATCGTTTTTTGAAACAACGCCATTTGAAGCTGCGTTAAAAGACAAAATTCCTTCTTCTGGCACATTGGTATCGTTATTTAATACCGAAATAGTAATGGTTTCTAGGGATGAGACCATGAAACTATCTGCTTGAGTTACTATCTCTAGTGGCACGTATGCGTCATCGTCTCCTTTACAAGAAACAATACCAATAAAAATAATGAAAGCAACTGCTTTGTATAGACGTCTTTTATTCAATTTCAGCAATAATTTAATTATTGTACTATAAAGATAAAAGAAAGATTGTTAGTAACTTATGAATATACTCTAATAATGAGACTTTTGTGAGACTATTACCCTTCTATGTTTTTGAAAATGAGAGGGTAAAACCCCTTATCTATTAATTATCTTAGTTTAGACAAGATTGTTTTTCACCAAATACTCCGCAATCTGCACGGCATTAGTGGCCGCGCCTTTTCTTAAATTGTCGCTCACAATCCACATATTTAGTGTGTTAGGTTGGGTCTCGTCTCTGCGCAATCTTCCCACAAACACATCGTCCTTACCATTAGCATAGATAGGCATAGGATAGGTATTTGTGTCCGGGTTATCTTGAATTGTTATTCCAGGTGTCGCGTGCAGTAATTGACGTACTTCTCCTAAATCAAAGTCAGTTAAAAACTCCACATTAACCGCTTCACTATGCCCGCCCGCAGTAGGAATGCGTACTGCCGTGGCAGAAATAGAAAAGGTCCGATCGTCCAGTATTTTTTGTGGTTCTCTGGCGAGCTTCATCTCTTCTTTGGTATACCCATTTGCTTCAAAATCATCACAATGTGGGATCGCGTTTCTATGAATAGGATAGGGATAGGCCATCGCGCCCTTAATTCCATTTTGTTCATTATCCATTTGTGTAACAGCATTCACGCCGGTTCCAGAAACGGATTGATAGGTAGAAACCACGATACGTTTCATTTTATATTTTTTATGCAAGGGAGCAAGCGCCATCACCATCTGGATAGTAGAGCAATTAGGATTTGCAATAATTTTATCGTCCTTGTTTAAACAAGACGCGTTGATTTCTGGAACGATTAGTTTTTTAGTCACATCCATTCGCCAAGCAGAAGAGTTGTCGATTACAGTGGTGCCTGCTTCGGCAAACTTGGGTGCCCATTCTAAAGAAATATCACCTCCTGCAGAAAAGATGGCGATGTCAGGTTGGGCCGCAAGAGCTTCTTGCATCGCTACTATTTTATATGTTTTTCCCTTATACACTAATTCACGTCCGACAGACCTTTCTGAAGCAACAGGAAGAAATTGTGAAATCGGGAAGTTACGTTCTTCTAGAACTTTTAATAAAACGGAGCCCACCATACCGGTGGCACCTATAATTGTTACTTTCATTGATTGAATTTTTAGAGCATATAAAAGTACTCCATTCTTATAAAAAGACCATAGTAGTTGCTACAAAAAAGAACACCCTATCGGTTTTGATAGGGTGTTAAATTTAATACATTTTAACCGCTTTTTGAACGGAGCCGAAGGCGAGTATTATTTCTTCAACGAGTCGCGAATCTCTTTTAAGATATCAAGCTCGCTAGGTCCTGCTGGTGCAGCTGGTGCAGCTGGTGCTGGTGGCGTCTTCGTTTTGTTGTACGCTTTTACAATGATAAATAATACAAAACCAACAATGATTAAGTTAATGATGGCATTAATCCATTTTCCGTACATGATGGCATTCTCTGCCTTTGACACGGTACCATCTGCAGCTACAACAGCCTCATCAAGTACAACTTTAAAGTCTGCAAAATCAACACCGCCAGTGAAGTGACCCACAATTGGCATCATAATATCGGAAACAAAACCTCCTACTACCAGGCCTAAGGCGCCTGCAAGTAATACAGCTACTGCTAAGTCAATGACGTTACCCGTCATAATAAAACTCTTAAATTCTTTTAACATTTTAAATATGGTTAAATGGTTAATAAGTAGCCAAGATACAGTTTTGTTTTTTTATAAAAATTTTAACTACTGTTTGTCGATTTCTTTTCGACTAATGGTACGTTTTATCCGAGAAGATAATGCGGTAAGTAATTCATAAGAAATAGAATTCATCTTATCAGCCAAGGCCTCTGCGGTAAAGGTTTTATCAAAAACAATTACTTCGTCGCCTTCTTCACAATCTATGTTTGTGACATTAACCATGATCATATCCATGCAAACATTTCCTATAATAGGAGCCTGCTTCCCATTCACCAGAAAACTAGCACGACCTTGCCCAAGTGTTCGCGGCAATCCGTCTGCATGTCCTATTGGTAAAGTTGCTGTTTTCAAGGCGGTGTTTACCTGTCCTTTTCTACCATAACCTACGGTATCACCTTTACTTAAATGATGAATTTGCGAAATCACCGTTTTTAGGGAGAGCACTGGAATTAATTCTTTGTTATAACGGATATCATTACCAAACCCATACAGTCCAATACCACAGCGCACCATATCATACTGCGCTTCTGAATAATTTAAAACACCAGATGTATTGAGTGTATGCAACAGCGGTTGGTATCCTATAACTTTGCTTATTTCTTCGGAAATGTGCTGAAATTGATTAATCTGGCCTTCTGTAAAAGACTTCTCATTGACATCTTCACTAGCCGCCAGATGTGAAAACAAGGAGCGTACTTTAACGCTTGATGTTTTAGAAAGCAGATTACAAATAGTGGTTATTTCCGAAGCAGTAAAGCCAAGTCTATTTAAACCGGTGTTAAACTTTAAATGAATGGGGTAGTCTTTCTGGCTTTTTGAATCAGCAAATGCAATAAACGCTTGCAGCATTTTTATAGAATAAATACTAGGCTCTAAGCATCTTTCAATGATGCTATTAAAGTTAATGGGTAATGGGTGCAATACCAGAATAGGCGTTGTGATTTCTGCGTCTCTTAGTTGTTCGCCTTCGCCAGAATACGCGACCGCAAAATAGTCACAGCCTAGTGTTTCTAGTTCTTTCGCCACGATAACACCATCGCTTCCATAGCCATTGGCCTTGACAACTGCCAGCATTTTTGTGGGAGTCTCAAGCTTAGATTTTAAAAAATGATAGTTGTGCCTAAGTGCATTTAGGTCAATCTCCAGCGTCGTTTCGGTTGCTTTAGGCATAAGTTAAGCTTGCTTCTTTGGCTTTATTTCTAGAGGCTCTTGCACGTTCATATTCTTTACTTTTTCGCGAAGCATTGCTTTATAAAAAGCAGCCCTGCTTAAAGGTTCATATTCTTCTGTCTCACCGAGCAAAACAAGATCGTCATTTGTAGATTTTCTAAAACTGTAATTTGCAAGATTACCCGTTCTTGGGCAAACTGCGTGCACTTTAGTAACGTATTCTGCAGTAGCCATAAGGGCTGGCATTGGACCAAAAGGGTTTCCTTTAAAATCCATATCGAGACCAGCGACAATTACTCTTACACCTCGATTCGCAAGATCATTGCAAACCTTTACTATTTCATCATCAAAAAACTGAGCCTCATCAATACCCACAACATCACAGCCATCTGCTAGAATAGGAATATTTGCTGCGGCAGGCACAGCAGTAGAACGTATCTGGTTTTTATCATGAGAGACTACTTCATCTTCATCAAACCTAGTATCCACCGCGGGCTTAAATATCTCTACTTTTTGCCTAGCAAAGTCTGCTCGTTTTAATCGCCTGATGAGTTCTTCAGTCTTGCCAGAAAACATAGAACCGCAAATCACTTCGATCCAGCCGAATTGCTCTTTTTGATTGACGGTATTTTCTAAAAACATGTGTGATAAATTAGACGAAAACAGATTATATTTCCGTTTTACATAAAGGTTGCGTAAATTTATAAAAACTAAAGAGAGCGAACCCTAAAAATTTTATTTTTATGAAAAACAAATTGCGAGAAGATATTAAAAGCTTGGGCGCTACACTTTCTGCTACGGAAGGTGCTTTTAACATCCTAGAAGTAAAAGCTACGGTTGCTAAACTCCAAGAGCAACTTGCCGTGCTTGCCTATTTAGAATCGCAAATTAAAGTTTCAGAAACAAGTGCATTAGACTCTAAGAGCTATCGAGAAGATACTTGGTTTAAAGAACCAGTGCCAGTTCCTCAACCAGAACACGAAGATGAACTCGTGGAGCCAGCAATGGAAAAAATAAAAGATATCGTTGCACAGATACCGCCAGAGTCTCAAAAGATTGATGAATTACTAGAAGAAATTTTACCACGGCAGAAAACGGTCAAGAATGATCTTGAAGACTTTGCCGCAAGCTATCTGAAAATGCCTACATTTACTAGGAAGGATGAAAAATCAATGCCGGCTGGATCTAGCTTAATAAGCAAAGAATCGTCAAAAGGAATAGAAGCACCAAGGAAGGTGCATATGTTAAATGAAGACCCGGCACAACCTAAGTCTCTAAACGATAGTATAGGTAACGGGTTGTCTATAGGTCTTAATGATAGATTAGCTTTTATCAAGCATCTTTTTGAATCCAGAACGGACGATTATCAACGCGTGTTATCGCAGATAAATACGATGGAGAACTTTAATGCAGCGGCATCTTTTATAACGAATAACGTAAAGCCAGATTATAACGATTGGTCAGGGAAAGAGGTGTATGAAGAGCGATTTATGGCAATCGTAGAAAAGAATTTTAACTAGATTGTTTCATTAAAAACCAACCTATTATGAATCTTCAAAAAATTATTTACTGGGTGGCAACAGCATTGCTTTGCCTATTACTTTTTTATTCTGCCTTTAACTACTTGACAGAAACAGAAACCTTTACAGGGTATTATGAGTCATTCAATTATCCTGCCTATTTAGTAGTGCCCATGGCAATTGCAAAAATACTAGGGGTGATCATGATTTTATGGCGCAGCAGTAAATGGCTAACAGAATGGGCGTATGCTGGACTGTTTTTTGATTTTGTGCTCGGATTTTTTGCGCATTATTTAGCAGGAGAATCAGCGGAGTCTACCTTGCCATTAATAGCGATTGTGTTATTATTAGTTTCTTATTTCTTCGGAAAAGTAGTGAGGGAATAATATGAGCAAACTTTTTCTAGTACCTACCCCAATCGGTAATCTTAAAGACATGACATTTAGAGCTGTAGAAGTGCTAAATGAAGTAGATCTCATTCTTGCCGAAGACACCCGCACAAGCGGAAAATTATTAAAGCATTATGAAATTACAACTCAAATGCATTCACATCATATGCACAATGAGCATAAAACCACAGAAGGTATCGTGGCTAGAATTAAGGGAGGCGAGACCGTTGCTTTAATTAGTGATGCAGGTACTCCGGCCATTAGCGACCCAGGATTTTTGCTAACGCGAGCCTGTGTACAGGCAGGTATTGAAGTGGACTGTTTACCAGGTGCAACTGCATTTGTCCCTGCTCTGGTGAATAGCGGCTTACCTAATGACAAGTTTGTTTTTGAAGGATTTCTTCCTGTAAAGAAAGGGCGTCAAACACGATTCCTCACTTTAGTAGAAGAAACACGGACTATGATCTTTTATGAATCTCCGCACAAGTTGATCAAAACACTTGGACATTTTGTGGAATATTTTGGAGAAGAACGACAGGTTTCTGTGTCTAGAGAGATTACTAAATTACATGAAGAAACCATTAGAGGAACAGCCACCGAGGTGTTAGCCCATTATACGGCAAAACCGCCTAAAGGGGAGATTGTAATTATTGTAGCTGGAAAATAGATAGCTTCATTCTCTTAATAGCGACTGGCATCAAGACTTGCTGGGCTTAGACGTGTAAAGCGTAAAACACGCAATCACAAGAGATTAAAACCTGTGTGGTTGCGTGTTTTTATTTTAATAGGGTCAATAATTCAAATTGATATCTAGCTATCGTGGTAGATTTCTAAATGTGTTTCCCTTTCTCCCAACCGTGCTTCCCAAGGTATTGATCACCACTTTCTACTGCGCCATCTTCAATAGATGTCCCCATAGAGTCGTTCCATCTGTTTAGGTATCCAAAGAGAGAAATAACTCCTAACATTTCTACAATCTCACCTTCGTCCCAATGCTTGTAGAGGCGTTCTTTAATCTCTGCATCTACCGCGTTTGGCACCATAGAAGCTTGCAACGAAAAATCTAATGCTGCGCGTTCTGCTTTGCTAAAAGCAGGATGTGTTCTGTATTCCCAAATGTTGTCTAACTGTTCTTGTTCTGCACCATAACGCTCTGCCGCTCTGATCGCGTGTGCTTGGCAATAACGACATCCTGTAGCATTGCTACTTACCCAAGCAATCATTCTTTTTAGAGAAGAAGTTACGCGGCCATCATTTGCCATGACGGCTTTATTAAGATTAATGAAAGCCCTACTGATGGCAGGTCTTCTTTGCATCGTCAAAACACTATTTGGACAAAAGCCTAGTGTTTCATTGAAAAAATCTGCGAGTTCTTGTGTTGTTTCGTCGTGGTCTGGCGAAAGTGGCGTTACTAATGGCATATAGAATTGGTTTTTTACAAAGCTAGGTGTTTCACCTAAACTTGTAAGTTGTAGTTTAAATTAAATACTATTTCGCACTAATTTTTGATAAGCTTAAAAGTAGAATTTTCAACTTTTAACAAATAGATTCCGCTTTCATATTGTGATAAATCAACTTCTGTATGTTGCTTCTCAAATTCTCCTTGAATCAACAATGTCCCTTTTAAGTCAAATATCGCATAGGGTTTTGGACTAGATAGCAAGGAAGAATGACTGATTGTGAAAATATCTTTTGAAGGGTTAGGCGATACTGAAAAGTCAAGTGTGTTTTCTTCGTCAATGCCTAATGGGCTGTTGTTATATCGCAGCATAATAAAATTCATTGGTGGCGCGTTATACCAAATTGTCGACCCTAAAATGTAGATTTTGCCATTGGAGTGATGCAATGGTCCGTAAGAACCCATCTCATCAAAGTTAGGTTCAAAATTAAAGGTATTATCAACATTTCCATCGTTATGAAAGCGCATCATAGTAAAGTTTAAGCCCCCTTCGAAGTCACTCACATTTCCGTGAAACAATAACTTGCCATTGCCTTGTTCATATACAGTTCCTGCATAAGAATTAACGATTACTTGACCATTATTTCCAAAGGAACTATTCGTACTACCGTTTTCATTGAGCTTAAATATTCTTGTTTCTGTGAGACCTTCTTCCCAGTCATATAATGTTCGTGAAACAATTATTTCATTATTTTGTAATAGTGTGTAGTTAAACCAATAAGGGTCTGTTTCGCTTATAGGTTCTGGAACAATAGTAAATCCATTTGTGCCGTACTCGTTATTAAGAGTTCCATCCTCATTAAAACGATAGATAGTATGTACTTGGAGTTCTCCTTCTAGGCCTCTTATTCCTATAAAAATTTCATTAGTGACAGATAAGCTAAGCTGTGCCAGCCTATCGTAATCACCATTAATTTGAATAGCAGTAGTAATAGCAGGAAAAGAGTTGTCAATAGCCCCATTGCTATCGTACTTCACAAACTCAATGGTTTCATCATTACTATAATCAGCAATTAAAACACTGCCGTTATCAAGAATTACAAATTTCTTGGAGTAGAAATTTGACTGAGTAATTACTAATGCACCATCATCACCATAGCTTTGGTCAACTTCAGCATCGATGCTAATTTTATATAGAGCATCGTAATTTGGGTTTATATCTAAGTTTTCCCCATAAATTAAAATAGAACCATCAGCAAGCTGCTTATGAAGATTAAAAACCATAAAATTATCTGGCAGTATGAGAATTCCATTTTCCCCATAGGTAGATATCAGGTTTCCATTTTCATCTACTTGCATTAAAAAATGAGTGGTAGCGCTCGTATAGCAACTTGCTGAGAACAAAATAGTACCATCATTCAACTCAAGAGAAGATCTGATGTAAAGATTTTCACAATCAAATTCTTGAAGGATCACTCCATTGCCCCCAAATGAGCTATCTGGACTTCCATCTTGTGCACTCATTAAACAAAACGAGAGGAGCACGAATACGTAAAATGTTTTTTTCATCAGATTTAAATTTACAATAAATTATTAATTTATAATCAGAAGTTGTAATTTCCAAACTTATGCGTTGGAATATACTACCAAAATCAGATTCAGAAAACAGCCTTGAAATCGCTCAGGCTTTAGGCGTGGATGATACTATTGCAGATCTTCTTTTACAAAGAGGGATTACCACCTTTGATGAAGCGAAACACTTTTTTAGACCCAGTCTAGACGATCTTCACGACCCTTTTTTAATGCAAGACATGATGCTTGCAGTAGCGCGAATTGAAAAAGCAATTGAGGATAAAGAAAATATTTTAGTCTTTGGTGATTATGACGTAGATGGAACTACGAGTGTTGCTTTAATGAGTAGTTATTTAAAAACGTATTACCCAAATGTAGCAACCTATATACCGGACAGATATGATGAGGGCTATGGCGTTTCTTATAAAGGGATAGACTTTGCGGAAGACAATGGCTTCTCATTAATCATCTCCTTAGATTGTGGTGTAAAGGCGATTGAAAAAGTAGCCTACGCTTTAGAAAAAGGAGTCGATTTCATTATTTGCGATCACCACCGTCCAGGACCAGAGTTGCCAAAAGCTATTGCGGTGCTAGATCCTAAAAGAGACGATTGTAACTATCCATTTGATGAACTTTGCGGTTGTGGCGTTGGATTTAAATTGATACAAGCCTTGGGCTCACGACGTGGCCAAACTATAGAAGACTTGCTTTTGTATCTAGACCTTGTTGCCACTGCTATTGGTGCAGATATTGTGCCTATAACCGGGGAGAATAGAATTCTAGCATATTTCGGATTAAAAGTGATTAACAGTAACCCTCGCACGGGGTATAAAGCGATCTTAAAGCAGGTCAAAAAAGAAGTGCTCACCATTACAGATGTTGTTTTTATTATTGGCCCTCGTATTAATGCAGCAGGAAGAATGAAACACGGGAATCACGCCGTGACACTTCTTGTAGAGACAGATATGAATAAAGCGGCTGTTTGGGCTGCAGAGATAGAACAGTTTAATCTGGATAGGCGAGAAGCAGATAAGCGCATCACAGAAGAAGCGCTTAAACAGATTGTCAAGAATAAAGAAGAAGACAAAATGACCACCGTGGTCTTTCAAGAAGACTGGCACAAAGGTGTGATCGGGATTGTTGCCTCGAGGCTAATAGAGACTTATTATAGGCCTACTTTAGTTTTTACAAAAAGCGGTGATAAATTAGCGGCTTCTGCTAGATCAGTTTCTGGCTTTGATGTATATAATGCTTTAGAAAAATGTTCCGAGTTTATTGAGCAGTTTGGAGGGCATAAATATGCCGCGGGATTGACTTTGGATGAAAAAGATTTTGAAAATTTCAAAAACAAATTTGAACAAGTAGTTTCAGAAAGTATAGACCCAAAACTGTTGCAACCAAAACTTGCCATCAACATGGAAATAGACCTCGCAGGCATTACTCCGAAATTTTACAGAATTTTAAAACAGTTTGCGCCATTTGGTCCTGGCAACCCAACGCCGGTTTTCTTGACTCAAAACCTAACCGAAACAGGTTACGGAAAATGCGTAGGTGATGACAAATCACATTTGAGAATCACCGTAAAACAAGGAATCTCACAATACGTATGCATCGGTTTTGGAATGGGTGATAAAAAATCGATTGCTTGTTCTGGGAAACCTTTTAAAGCGGCTTATGTTATTGATGAAAACGAATGGCAAGGCAACGTGAGTCTGCAACTAAGGCTGAAAGATATTAAGGCATAATCTAAAACACCCTTAAAATTTCCGAAGTAAAGAAAAAAGCAATACGCTTTTGATGTGTAATCCTTTGTTTTTTTCTGAGCACTAGCAAGGTTACTTACATTCTAAAAATCCAATCTGCAGGGTTTAATTTGCTCCCGTCTTTGTAGACATAAAATTTCATTAAAAAACGCCCAGAGGCAGCATTCTTAGAAACGGTACCTAAGGGTTGTTTTGTGGTTACTTTATCACCTTTTTTTACTTTCAATCCAGAAAGGTTGCTATAAATAGAGATATAATTACCGTGACGTATCATGACCACTTTATTAGACCCTTTAATCTGTTGTACCTCCATCACCTCGCCATTAAATACGGCGCGTGCTATTGCGTCTTCTTGAGTGGCGATTTCTACACCACTATTAGAGCGTGTAAGGTTAGGGTTTGAAGGCACTTTATGAGTTCCAAACTTCCCCACAACTACGCCTTGTTCTACTGGCCAAGGAAGTTTTCCCTTGTTGCTCGTAAAACTATTAGCGAGTTCTCTCGCCTCTGGTGTCATCGAAAAAAGATCTCTAGAGGCTGTTGAAACTGTATTTCCTTTTACTGAAGTTCCCTTGTTGGCTTTTGCTATAGCAGCCTTTATTAAGTCATCTATTTCTTTATCGAGCTTGCTTGCTTCTCTTTGTTTCTTTTTTATTTGGGACGCAAACTTCCCTTCATCCTTCTTTAACGTGGCAACAAGTGACTCTTGAGATTTACGCTCTGCTTCTAGCTTTTTCTTTTCTTTCTTGTTTTCTGAAATGAGCACATCTTTTTGTTTACGCTGGGCGATGAGGTCTGTGTTGATGGTCATTAACTTATCAGACTTTTCCCTGATAGTCACTCCTTGCTTTTTGCGATATTCTGTATACTGTTTCATATACTGTATGCGCTTATACGCTTGTAAAAAGCTCTCTGATGATAGTAGAAACAAGACCCTGCTTTGTTGTGATTTACTCTTATACGATTTGTTGATCATCGCTGCATAATCTTTCTTGAGCGCTCTGAGCTCTTCACGCAGTTGCTCCATTTGAGCCAGATTATTATTGATGGTTCTTGACAGGTAATTTGCCTGTTGGTTTGTTACCTTAATAAGGTTTTGCCTTGCCGAAATGCGCTGATCAATATCTTCTACTTCTGTTAAGAGGGACTTTTTCTCTCCACGAGTCTTAAATAGGACAACCTCGATTTGCTTAATTTCATTGAGGATGCTCTGGCGTTTTCGCTCAAGATTCTTTTGCTTATCTACCTGAGCAAATCCTTGGGCAGCTAGAAGAAAAAGAAAGAATACTATATAGATGTGTTTGCTCAAGGTCTAAAGTTCTATTGGTGTATACCCGTTTGGGATATTAAATGAAAAGTTAATAGCAGGGTTGAGGTCTATCTTTCTGTATTCCATTTCGATTTTAGTTTTTTTGCCTTCATCCTCTGTGTTTACTTCTAGTGTAGTAGGAAATAATTGGCCATCAACTGTTTGGTATTGCCCGTACTGAACTTCAAGTTGACGCATTTCCGAAGGTTGAGAAACGCTTTCATGTGAGACCTTAAAGGTATCAGGATTTAATAGAACAGAAAAGTAAAAATCACCCAAAGGGTTTTTAGGTTGGAGTCTATATTTGTTGGTTACAACGGCCGTTGTATAGTTATTTGTACTTAGGCTAAAAACGGACTGCCCCAGTAATATGGCTTGGGCTTTTTCAAAATTAATATCGGTGCCTAACCAGTTGCTTAAAAGTTCAAAATCCCCATCAAAATAAGTGTTGCTGATGGTTTCGTAATACTGAACACTGTTTTTTGTAATGAGCGATTTTGCAATGGTGACGCCAAGCAGCGAGGCTTTAATCCATATTTTTTCATCTTTCTGCATTCGCAGACTTATGGTAATACCTTGAGATTTTTTCTCATCTTCATAAGCAACATACATCCTAGCGGCGAGTGTATTGAAAGTAGGCTCGGCATTATTGTGGGAGGCAATAATCGCTTTTGCCGCAAGAGAGTTGTCTGCAGTACTAGAACCCGTAACAGGCTTAACCCCTCCGCAGGCGCTAAGTAAAAGACTCAAAAAGCCTAAAATAATGATGTGGGTTTGCTTCATATTAGTTGATAACGATGGAAGCAGCCCGTTTAGCATACTCCGCTGCTTTTTTAATATTACCATTAAGGGCATATGCTTTTTCTAGTTGTGTAAAAAAGTCTTTTTCTAAGGCGTCGTTTTCCACCACGTAGTCCACGCCGGTTTCAAGTGATTCAATAGCTTTATCTGTATTCTGTAGGCCTATGTTTGCAACCCCATTCAATAAATAAAGTAAAGGCTGTGCAGGAAAAATATCGAGCCCGCTGCTACTGTAAGTAGCTGCTTCGTCAAATTGCCCAAGGTTGATTAATATCAACAGTGTGTTTTTGAGCAAGCTATAATTATCCGCATCATTTGCCAAGCCTTTTTTATAAGCAGCTATAGCTTCTTCTTTACGGTTTTTTGACACGTAATAGTCTCCTAGTTTTTCATATACCGCCCCGTTTTCTTCTGAAAAGTCATGGACAGTTTTCTCAAGTGTTTTTTCAAATTCTGGGTGCGTATCCACAAACGAAATAAAATCACCTAACACGCGATATTTACTTTCTTTGTCTATTTTTTGAGATTCAAAAACAAGCTCCATAGACATAATTGCCTCTTTTGTTAAACCGGCATCTAGATAGAATTTGTAAAGTGCAAGATGAACCATCTCGCTTTTTGGTTGGTTTTTTAAGAGCTCTTTAGCTGTTTCAAATGCTTTTTCTGTATTTCCTTCGTCACTATATAAGTAGATGAGACTTAAATAATCTTGTTCTTTTTTTGGGTTTGCGTCTACACGAGTTTCAAGTTTTTCTATTTGTTGCTCATTATTGCCAGTTGCTCTATAGACAGATTTTCGCAAAGTGTTTCTATAGGCACTTTCTCCTAAATCTTGATCTAACTCATCTAGAATAACAATCGCTTCATCGTATTGCTGCGTTCGTAAATAAAGGCTTGCTAGGTCTTCTTTATAATCTGGATCTTTTGTTATAAGTACTATTACCAACGGGATTGCTTTTTCATAATTACGCTGTAAATAATAGACATTGTACAAAGACTCCATGACATCTAGTTGGTCAGGTGTTGAAGAGAGTACGCTTTCAAATTGGACTTCTGCCGCATTGTATTTTTTAAGAGAGACTAAGTTTTTACCTTTTTCAAAATAGACGACTGCTAGTTGTTCTTGATCCCCTTGGGCAGCGCGTTCTGCTTCATCTAGTGCATTTAAAGCTAACTCATAATTCTCGATACCCTTTTGTTTAAGTGCTTCAAAAAAGGCCTCTTGAAACGCGTCTGTAACATCTCCTAAATCATCCGCAGGGGCATCACCTAGGTTTTCTTGCGCGAACCCCAACAGTGGCAGTAAGAAGATGAATACGTATGTAAGAATGTTATTTTTCATATAATTATTGTCTAGTCCTTTTCCAAAGCCTGATTCGCCTTATAGCTTGTGCGTCTCGACTATCCCTGAAAACCCCTCGCAAAACTTTATCTACTCAACCGAAAAGGCTGATTGAAAAGTTTGACGCTCCCAGAGGGAGCGTAGCTTGTCTTATTCTTTTATTTCAACTGTGAATAATCACCGATACTCACGTTTGTAAACTTCCCGTCAAAATGTGCGTGGTTTCCGATCATTGCATTGTCTAAAGCAGCATTTTTAATTGTTGTGCTGGTTTGTATGATGCTGTTTTTCAATGTGCTGTCTTCAATTATTGTGCCTTTCCCGATGGATGCGAAGGGTCCAATAACACTATTTTTTATAACCACGCCATCCCCAATAAAGCAAGGAGGAATAATCTCTGAATTCTCCACAGTACTATTTTCTGAAATGAGCGGCTCGTTTGCGTCGGCAAGAAAACCGAGCATTCTGCGATTCGTTTCAACGGTTACTTCTTTATTTCCGCAGTCCATCCATTCACTTACAGCGCCCGCTTTAAAGATTTTCCCATCTGCCATCATTCGCTTGATACCATCATTAATCTGGTACTCTCCGCCATTAATGATGTTATTGTCCAATACGTATTGTAATTCTTTTTTCAACACCGAAACGTCCTTGAAATAATAAATACCGATTACGGCTTGATCACTTACGAAGGTTTCAGGTTTCTCAACCAGCTCGATAATTTCGTCTTTTTCATTCAAGTTTACCACACCATACGCCGAAGGATTTTCAACGTGTTTTGTCCAGATTACAGCATCTGCTTCCTTATCTAAGTCAAAATCTGCACGGATCAAGGTGTCTGCATATGCTATAACAGCAGGGCCACTTAAAGAAGGGGCTGCACACATAATCGCGTGTCCAGTTCCTTTAGGGTCGAGCTGACGGTATATACTAGGTTTTGCACCTAGTTCTCTCGCGAGGTCCTTTAAACTTTCTACAACGTCGTCTCCAAAGAAAGCAGGATCACCAAGAATGAAAGCAATCTCTTCAATGTCCTGATTTAATACACCAACGATATCTGCCACCAATCTGTGAACGATAGGTTTTCCAGCGACAGGAATTAGTGGTTTTGGTACTGTTAAACTATGTGGACGTAGACGGCTTCCGCGGCCAGCCATTGGGACTATGATCTTCATTTATGATTGTAGATTTAGGATATAATATTTGAGTTTTTCAGTATTATTTGGTTCCTGTCGAACCAAATCCGCCCGCTCCTCTTTTTGTTTCAGATAATTCTTCTACCTCTTCAAAAATTGCTCGCTCATGTTTTGCGATTACTAATTGAGCAATACGTTCTCCATTCTCTATAGTAAAATCTTCATTGCTTAAATTTACAAGAATGACCCCTATCTCACCACGATAATCAGCATCAATGGTTCCTGGGCTGTTTAGAACGGTAATTCCTTTTTTTGCTGCTAGGCCACTACGAGGACGAACTTGCGCCTCAAAACCTATAGGTAATTCTATAAAGAGACCGGTTCTTACTATGGCACGTTGCAAAGGTTTTAGTGTTGAGGGTTCTGGAACATTTGCACGGATATCCATTCCTGCACTAGCGATTGTCTCGTAGCTAGGGAGTGGATGGGAAGACTTGTTTATAATTTTAATGTTGGCCATATTGTTTGTTTAGTTGAGCTAACGCTTCATCCAGTCTTTCTGTTGCTGAGACGGGAGTAAAATTTATTTTTTGATAATTTGTTTTAACTCCTTCTTTTCAATAAAGAACACGCCTAACAAAAATACCAATAATAAGGCAGTTCCAATGATGAGATTTCGATCAAAAACGTAAAATGAAACAGCGCCAAAACCTGTTGCCACCATTAAGTATGTACCTATTTTTTTGACTTCATAAGGTACCCTGTAATATTTCCGCCCTAAAAAATAGCTTGTTAACATCATAGAGCCATAGGCAGCAAGTGTTGCTATTGCCGCTCCTTTGTAGCTTATAATGGGGATTAATGCAAAGTTTACAACGATGGTGATAATTGCGCCAAATACCGAAATGTAGGCGCCGTACTTGGTGCGGTCTGTCACTTTATACCACACAGAAAGATTGTGATAAATGCCTAAACAAAGATTAGCTAGCAGAATAAACGGCACTACTGATAGCGCTACCCAATAAGCTTCATCACGAATCAAGAGTTGTTTGAAAAAATCAATATAAACCATTACCACCAGAAAAATGATACAACCAAAAATGGTGAAGTACTTTGTGATAAGCGCATAGGTTTCTTTTGCATTTGCCTCCTTTGAATGATTAAAAAAGAATGGCTCAATACCCAGTCTAAATGCAGTGGCAAACAAGGTCATAAAAACACCCAGTTTGTAACAGGCGGCATAGACGCCTACTTCGGTTTCTGCAATATCCTCCGGGAGTAAATAGTCTAATAGAATCTTATCAAAAGCTTCATTAATAGAAAAGGCAATCCCAGCAATAAGAACAGGAAATGCATATCGCATCATCTGTTTCCAAAGGGCATAATCAAATTTAAACTTGATTTTAAAGTATAAGGGCAAGACCATTAATAAGGTAGCACCACTGGCAATTATATTTGCCTTAAAAATAAAATCTACGGGATAGTCTACCAAACGCATAGCACCCCAAAAAGTTTCTAGATTGCCTTTGTCGAGTATAGGTAATGCTAACAAGAAGAAAAGATTAAAGCCTAAATTAATACAAACATTCAGGATTTTTACAAACGCATACTTTAGTGGTTTTTCGTTGGCCCTATACCATACGAAAGGGATGATTACTAAGGCGTCTAAAACTAAAATTTGTAAAGCCCAAACGACGTAGCGTTCATCAAAACCAATGAGATTAGCTATTTGGTCTTTAAGTAGATATGCGAGGACAAAAATGGCCAAAGACGTTATTGTGATCGAGGTAAGTGCAGTAGATTGCACCAATGATTTTTTATTACCGTCTTTATTGAGAAACCTAAAAAATGCGGTTTCCATTCCATAGCTGAGCAAAACATTACCTAAAATAATATAGGCCATCAAAGTCGCATATACCCCAAAAGATGAAGGGTCTAATACTGACGTGTACAAAGGCACCAGGACAATGGCGAGTGCACGTGGCAAAACCGTAGCGAGACCGTAAATAAATGTTTGTTGAAAGAGTTTTTTATAAAGGCTCAAAAGATCTATTATCTAGTTGTAATTAGTCAATACCATTGGGGTTTACAGAAGGCAAGAAAAGTGGCTCTAGGTCTATGACACCAGTGATTTTATAATAGAACTCTTTGTTTTGATAGGCATAACTAAACACGGCTTCGTTGACTGTTAAGTCGAATGGGAAAGGAGTTCTAGGCGTGTTTTGTGCTTCAGTTACATAATCGCTATCCATCACAAAATCTTTCTTTTCGTCTTTAAAATATCCATTATAGCGCACTCTGATACTTGGGTCTGTCTTTGCTTCAATCACTTGGTCCCTAAAATAAAGGTCCTTAAAGACAACCCCTTCTTTTATGTGTGAAACGGGAACGACTAAGTTGGTGCCGGTGCCTCCTTCTTGAATTCCGGCCATCCATTTTTGAGCGGTTACCCCTTCAATCAAAAAGGGTGGGTTTTGCTGAAATTGTATAGACTCACCATCTGGCTTTGCATTACCACAATTGCAAAAGCTGAAGAGCGTGAGCGCTAGTATAAAAATTGAAATTAATTTTTGAAATGACATGCGATTAAGTTAGTGTGTATAAAGATAGTTATCAATTATTTAACTGAGTTACTTTTATAATATTGGCTGTTGGTTTAGAATAATTGAGATTTTGTATTGTTTTGAACATTTCGGAAGGGAAAGAAAAAACCTCTCAAATCATGAAGACTTGAGAGGTTTTAAAAAGTTTTACCGGTAATCGAGCGGAGTTGAGATTAGCCTGCTAATGCCTCTGCACCACCAACGATCTCTAATATTTCGTTTGTAATGGATGCTTGACGTGCTTTGTTATATTGTAATTTAAGCGCATCACGCATCTCTGTTGCGTTGTCTGTTGCTTTGTGCATTGCTGTCATACGTGCGCCGTGCTCGCTAGCTACACTGTCTCTAATCGCCTTAAACAATTGTGTTTTTAAGCTCTTAGGGATCAGCCCTTCTACAATCTTTTCTTTTGATGGCTCAAAGATATAATCTACTGTTGTAGTCACTTCTGTTGCAGCAGCAGGGAGGATAGGCAAAAATTGCTCTCTCATCACTATTTGAGTTGCAGCGTTTTTAAAGTTGTTATATACGAGTACAATCTTGTCGTAGCTCCTGTTTGCAAATTGCTCCATTAGCATTTCGGCAACATCAGAAGAATTATCAAAAGATAAATCGTCAAAAATGGCACTATTGTGATGGATAATCGTTCCGTCCTTTTTAAGGATGTCATTTCCTTTTTTACCGATAGTTACAAAATCTACTTGCTTTCCAGCGTAGGTTTCATTTGCTAATACTTTAGAGGCTTTTACAATATTACTATTGAAAGCTCCAGCAAGACCACGGTTAGAAGTTATAGAAACGATTAATACTTTATTAACGTCACGTTGATCGCTGTATTTACTACCGCTATCTGCGTCAAGTGTTGCGCTTAGGTTTTGTAATAGCTCCGTTAATTTTTCAGAATAAGGACGCATTGCTGTAATCGCATCCTGCGCCTTCTTCAACTTTGCAGCAGATACCATTTTCATAGCACTTGTAATCTGCATTGTTGATCCAACGGATGATATTCTGTTTCTTATTTCCTTGAGATTCGCCATTCTTAATTAGTTATAATTTATAACACTTCGGCTTAACATCCCCCTAACCCCCTTCTAATGGGGAGCTAATGGGAGTTTAAAATTTAATTATTTCTTGTACTGTGCTGATAAATCTGCAGCTACACTAGTTAAAGTGTCGATCACCTCGTCAGTTAATTTTCCTGATTTTAGCGTATCTAGTGCACCTCTATGCTTCGCGTTTAAAAGCTCTAGGTAATTTCTTTCAAATTCCTTCACTTTCGTTACGGGTACATTTCTAAGTAAGTTTTTAGAACCTGCATAGATAATTGCAATCTGATCTTCTACCGTAAATGGTGTATTCTCGTTTTGCTTTAAGATCTCTACATTACGCTTCCCTTTTTCAATTACATTTAAAGTAGCTGCATCAAGATCAGAACCAAATTTTGCAAATGCTTCTAATTCACGGTATGCTGCTTGATCTAGTTTTAATGTTCCAGATACTTTTTTCATCGACTTAATCTGTGCGTTACCACCTACACGAGATACCGAAATACCTACGTTAATTGCTGGACGTACACCAGAGTTAAATAAATCTCCATCTAAGAAAATTTGTCCATCTGTAATCGAAATTACGTTTGTTGGGATATAAGCAGATACATCACCCGCTTGTGTTTCAATAATAGGCAATGCTGTTAATGATCCACCACCTTTAACAATAGGTCTTAGCGATTCTGGAAGATCGTTCATTTCTGAAGCAATCTTATCATCTGCAATTACTTTTGCAGCGCGCTCTAATAATCTTGAGTGTAAGAAAAATACATCTCCAGGATATGCTTCACGTCCCGGTGGGCGACGTAATAAAAGTGATACTTCACGGTATGCTACCGCTTGTTTAGATAAATCATCAAATACAATTAATGCAGGACGACCCGTATCTCTAAAGTACTCACCAATCGCAGCACCTGCAAATGGCGCATATACCTGCATAGGAGCAGGATCAGATGCGTTTGCAGCAACAATAGTAGTGTATGCTAAGGCTCCAGCTTCGTCTAATACTTTTGCAATGTTTGCAACTGTAGAAGCTTTTTGTCCAATAGCAACATATATACAGAATACTGGCTCACCAGCATCGTAAAATTCTTTTTGGTTTAGAATAGTGTCAATACAAACAGTTGATTTTCCTGTTTGACGGTCACCAATCACAAGTTCACGTTGCCCTCTTCCTACTGGAATCATCGCATCAATGGCCTTAATACCTGTTTGTAATGGTTCTGTTACTGGCTCACGATAAATAACCCCTGGTGCTTTACGCTCCAATGGCATTTCGTATGTTTTACCTTCGATTGGTCCTTTACCATCGATAGGCTCCCCAAGTGTGTTTACTACGCGACCTACGATACCTTCACCTACTTGAAGTGAAGCAATACGTTGGGTACGTTTTACAGTAGCACCTTCAGAAATACCTCTAGAAGGTCCTAATAATACAACTCCTACGTTATCTTCTTCAAGGTTCAAAACGATACCTTCCATACCATTTTCAAACGCTACTAATTCACCGTATTGAGCATTAGCAAGCCCGTACACACGTGCAATACCATCACCTACAGTTAATACAGTTCCTACTTCGTCTAGAGAAGCTGTTGCTTCAAAGCCGGTTAGTTGTTGTTTTAAAATTGCTGAAACTTCAGCTGGTTTAACTTCTGCCATTTTTATTTAGTTTTGAGATTTTAGCTTCAATCTAAAATCAACCAGTTAATTGTAATTATTATTTTCTTGCTTCTGAAATTTTAAAATTTCAGATTAAACTGCTTTTGTAAATTCTCTTTTTAATGCTCCTAGTTGGTTGGCGATACTTGCGTTGTACTGCAAATCACCCACTCTAAGAATGAAACCACCTACGATGCTTTCGTCTACTTTATTTTCTATCGTAACGTTGTTGCTTCCTGTCATCTCTTTCACCTTTGCTAATACTTGATTCTCAAGATCTGCAGAAAGTGGAACGGCAGTAGTAACGTGTGCTACTTTTACTCCTTTATTCTCGTTGTATAAGCTTACATAACTAGAAGCAACACCCCCTAAAAGGTTGATACGCTTGTTTGCTGTTAAGATCTGAATAAGACCTTTAGTTACTTCGCTATTATTTTCAAAGATTTTATTTAACGCTGCTTTTTTGTCTTCTCCTTTAATGATAGGACTCTTAAGCACGTTACGTAGCTCTTTACTACCTTCAATAGTTGCGTGTACAGATTTCATATCGCCAAAAACAACTTCACCTATGTTGGCTTCGTTGGCTTGGTCTAAAACTGCTTTTGCGTATCGTATGGCTGCTCTACTACTCATATTTATTACCCGCGTATGCGGGTATCTTTTACAAACCTATAAAAAGGCCTGCGGCAACACCTTACAGGTTGCCTTGTTAATTCTTAATTTAACTTAGCGTCTTTTAACATAGAAGCGACTAATTCTAGTTGCTTGTCTTTGTTAGATAATTCTTGCTTTACTACTTTTTCTGCAATCTCTACTGAAAGCGTAGCTACTTGAGACTTGATGTCTGCAATTGCCGCTTTCTTTTCTGCTTGGATGGTAGCTTGTGCGTTTGCAATGGTTTTATTTGCCGCTGCTTGCGCTTCGTCTTTTGCGTCTGCGATCATTTTTGTTTTGATCTCACGCGCATCTTTCATCATAAGCTCACGTTCTGCACGTGCTTCTTGAATAAGCTTCTGATTATCAGCTTGAAGGTTTTGCATTTCTAACTTTGCATTTTCTGCAGAAGCTAGCGCATCCTTAATACCTTCTTCACGCTCATTTACGGCGTTTAAAATAGGTTTCCAGGCATATTTTCTTAGTAAGAATAAGAGTAATATGAAAAGAAGTGATTGCCAAAAAAACAATCCTAACGAAAACTCACCTATTAATTTTTCCATTTTTAATGCTGTATTTTAATTTCTTAAAATTTCTGAAGTAATATAAACACTTCAGTTTACTGTTTGTTTAATTTAAATCAAGCACCTCGCTGTAACCAACCGTTACAGCGATGGGCTTGTAAAAGTGAGATTAAGCTGCGAATAACGCTGCAAAACCAATACCTTCGATAAGGGCAGCTGCGATAAGCATTGCCGTTTGGATTTTTCCGTATGCCTCTGGTTGTCTAGCAATAGCTTCCATTGCTTTTCCACCAATCTGACCAATACCGATACCAACACCGATTACGATTAAACCTGCTCCTACGATTCCTGGGATTTCCATAATAAATATAAATTAAAAATTAAACATTCTACTTAGTTACCATTCCCTTCGACTATGCTCAGAGACTAGTGATTAATTATTATAAATGCTGTACCTCTCCTTCGTGCTCTTCTGCGTGTGCATGGCTTTCGCTAGCGAAACCAAAGTAAAGCGCAGATAACATTGTGAAGATATAAGCTTGTAGCAGGGCTACTAATAATTCTATTAATGAGATGGCAAATGATAAGCCAAATGAAAGGGTACCACCTAACCAACTTTGGAATACATAAATAAGACCTATCAAACTACCTAATACAATATGTCCTGCTTGTATGTTTGCATACAGACGTATTAATAAGGAGAAAGGCTTAATAAATAGACCAAGGATTTCAATTGGGATAAGAATAATGTACAAAACAAGTTTTCCATACCAAGGCAATGTATCTCCTAGTGGGTCAAAAATGTGTCTCCAGTAATCTTTTGTGCCCGTAAAGTTTGTAAGGAAAAATGTAAACAAGGCTAAGGATGCTGTGATTGCAATGTTACCAGTAACATTTACCCCTAGTGGAGTTAAACCAAATAAGTTTAAGAACCATATAAAGAAAAAGATGGTCAATAAGTACGGCATATACTTACCGTGTTTTTCTACACCTATGTTTGGGATTGCAATATCATCTCTTATATAGAGTACAATAGGCTCAAAGAAACGACCGATGCCTTGTGGCACACTTCCGTTTTTTGCATAGCTTCTTGCTAGTCCTCTAAATAATAAGAATATAAGGATGCTTACTACAAGTATCATAAAGACACTTTTAGTAATAGAGAAATCTAAGGGCTTCTCGTTTGTCGCGTGATGCTCTTCATCATAGTTAATGGTTCCTTTCGGGCCATCGACTTCATAAATTTTGTATGAGTGTGTATCTAGCGCGAAGTGTTTCCCGTTAGATGCCACTACATTTTCTCCGTGGTGAAAAGATCCTGAAGAAAAAATGTGTAGCCCATCTTCCCAAAGAATTACCGGTAATGGAAATCCTACATGATGCTTTTTGCCGGCATCATCTGTATAAGAATACAGACCAAAATCATGTGTGTCAAGGTTGTGATGTTTAACGTATTCACTCACCTCTTTTTTTCTTTCTGCCTCTGTAGTTCCCTCCTCTTGCTCTGGTGCATCTGCACAAGAAAATAAGGTTGTCGCCAACATAAAAACTGAAAGTAATGTAAAAAGCATTTTTCTTTGCATACCAAACGTGATAATAGTGTCCTTAAAATCGGTGCAAAAATACAGTTATTCCTCACAAATAAAAAAATAAAATAAATATATTTTCAACCGTTCAAAAGAACCCTAAGACGTCTGATTATTAAGCTGTTTTGACAAGTGTAAAACTTCGAGGATTAAGCACACGAGGTAAGGCACGAAAAACGCAGTAAATTCTACGATGGTGACTGCTCCATCTGCCTTATAAGTAGGGTTAAAAATAATGAAGAAACAAAGAAACTTAAGGCCACTCCCTACAAGGAAAATGAGACCCGCTTTAGATGACTTTGATTTCATAACCCGCTCCATTAAATATAAAACGACTCCAGCTAAGACAAAATTGATTGCATAAGCCAACACGATTTTATTATCAAATAGCAGGTGTTTATAATAATGCAAGACCGCAACATGAATCCCAAAGACCAAGATAAGAATAACAAATAAGCGGGCTAAAAATGTGATGCTCTCTTTTTTCATTTGGGTTTAAGAGTTGAGCTTATTAGTTTGTTTAACTACAAGAAAAAGAGAAATCGCAATACCTATAAATGTTGCGGCAATAATAAAGCCATTGTTTCCGGAGTTGTATGAAGCATCTAGCCAAGCGCCAAGTTTTACAAACACGTATATTATAACGCCCATTTCTATACCAATCGCAGACAGCACGGCCCAACGCCTTATATTATTTGAGCCTTTATCTGGCATAGAAAATTAATGTTAATTGTTACGAAGCTTTCACCGCGCTCAGGGTGTTGCCCATAGCGCAACTTGCATTAAAGATAGCGCCAGGTTCTACAGAGAGTTTACCCACTTTAACCTCGCCATTAATTACGGCAGTAGATTTTAAGGATAACAATTCTTTTACGTGTAGTTTTCCTGTAAACGCACCTTCTATTTCGGCATTGTCACAAGTAAGCGCTCCGTCAATAAGGCCTTTCTTGCCAATGACTATTTTATTAGGCGTCGTTACGTTACCTTTTATAGTGCCATCAATTCTAAAGAAGCCTTTAGAGTCTATATCTCCTGTGATGTGTGTTCCTTCATTTATACGGTTCTGGTTTGCAGAAGGATCAAAGTTCTTATCTTTTTTTTCGTGGCGCATTGGTCGTGGGGCTTAATCTTTTTTGTTATCTACTTTTTTCTCTTTAATCTCTTTTGCCGCTTGTATCGGAGGGTTAAGATAGATATCTAGATTCTTGTGAATCTGTATCGTTTTATAATTTTCTGTCGAAATGTCAAAGAATGTACGAGTAATCTTAAACTTCTTGTTTTTGGTTTTCATATTACCTTCGTAGAGAATCTCTCCAAAACCTTGAGAACCTAATCTAGACTTAAGCCCGTGAACGACTACAAAATCTATATCTGGATTGTAATAGTCTATAGAGGTAATCATATTAGCATAGTTGGCTTTTACGATAATCTCATCTAATAATGTCTTTAAGCTTTCAGCTTGCTCGCGTTCTGCTTTTGAGAAAGAATACACAATCTTAAAGCTTTTACCTTCATCATAGGGCATAAATGAGTTAAAGGCTAATTTTGGCAAGGTGTTAGAATAAATAAGTTGTGCCTGTTTCCCTTCGTCATCATTAGGATAATTAAGAGATACATAATTAAGCGCCTTTTTATATGCGTCATATCCTTCTTGTTTTCCTAAGGCAGTAGCTTTCAGTAATTCTAATTTTGGGACAATCTCATCCCCGTTATAAGTTGTAATATATTCATCTGCTGTATCAATCACGTCTTGATAGCGCTGTGCTTCAAACTTTTTATAAAGCGCATTATACTTAAACTCTGGACTCGACTCATCTGTTGCCAGCTGCGTAGACGGGTTTCTTAAAATTTCGGCATAACGAGAATCGCTGTGTTTATTTAAGATGTCTGTCTTGTATTGTTGTTCCAGACTTCCGTTTTCAAGGATTCCGTAGATTTTATAAAGATTGTATTTTGCAGGCAGAACAAGTCTTTCTTCTGGTTGAAGTGTGAGCAATTTTTCAAGCCTGTTTGCTGCAAGGTTATACTCTTTAAACTTCTCCTTGTAGATAAGCCCTAGTTGGTAATAAGCAAAGTTCCTGTCTGAAGAGAGACTATCAAGTACCTTTTGATCTGTAGGAATTTGAGCAATATACGTTTCAGGATCAAAGCGTACATCATCTGCGATAGATGCAATATCTTCTGTAGTCACTTCTTTGTCTTCAATACCAGATTTACGTTGGCTAGAGATTCTCCAGTAATCTGCTAGCTCCCGGTCTCCCCAAGTTTTTCTAAACTCCTGCTTTCCATAAGCCGCAGTAGAAGAATTATAGAAATAGAAAGGTCCTGAGCTTGTCTTATCATCTGTCTTCTTCTTTTTAAAGAACTCATTATCTTTTATCCCTTTTTTGCTTTTTTCTTTTGCAAAAGCAATAGAATCTGCAATGGCTTGGTCTTTTAGCTTCGCGGTGTATTCTGTAAAATAGGACAGTTTATCATCATCACTCATCCCAGCAACACGCAATACACTATCGTTAATTGTGGCAATATCTTCATACTTGATCACGTCATCTAGATTCTCACGTTTCTTTTTTATTCTTCTAAAAAGGCGAGATTTATCATCTAAGTTTAAAAGTGTACTATCATAATAAGCTCCTGCATTTTTATACAGCGCTTCGTCAAAGTTAATCTCAGCAAGTGTTCTGTAGTTTATCGACTGTAAAGTTTTGTCTTTGGTAACATTTCGGATAGACTTGTTATAAAAAATAACGGCCGTATCTACATTTGCTGTTTGTAGGTAATAATTCCCTTTTTGGTTGTAAATCTTATCAAGATAAGGGCGATTCTCTCGGTTTTCTTCAAGCTCAGTAAGCAGTTCTAGAAAAACGACTTTATCTTCTTTATCGTAGTCAAAGTTACGCGCCTTCGCTAAATATGCATTAATCATATAATCACGCGACGTCTTTCTATTGAGGGCTATTACCTCATCAAACGCTATGTTTGCACTATCCTTTTCACCAAGCTCGTTATAAAGCTGTCCTTTAATGTATAAATAACGACCTTTTAATTCTTTGTTTTTTACAAGTGCAGATGCTTCCTTAACAAAAGGCAAAGCCTCAGGGATAGAGTCCATGCGCAAATATGCTTCTGCTATACTTGCCGAAGCCTCTGCAATATCTTCATCATCAATTTCATCATTCTCAAGCATCTTTTTAAGATTCCCGATTGCGATCTCTTCATTATTAAGACGAATGTTCGTTTTCGCCTTCCATACTTTCGCTTTATTAATATTGTTACTCGTAGGGTATCGGTCTAGAATAAAATTAAAAGCATCTAGTGCAGGTACAAAACGTTGATCAAAATAGCGTGTTTTCCCAAGCAATATATAAGCCTCATCTACTTGCGGGTTGTGTTCTTGCCCATCAATGTACATCCCGTGCTTTTGGATCATCTTAACAGATTTTTCTTCTGCGCGATTAAAGTTTGGGTCTTTAGAGTCTCCTGGGAGTATCACTTCATCCTTAGACTCCATACGTTCTATAGGTAAAACCTTCCAGTAGTTATCGTTAAAAGTCCCGGCAAGCGATGCTTTTCCTTTATCAAAGGCAACCTCTCCATTATAGAGGGTATTGAACTCTCCTGTAACGGCGTGGTAATTACGGTTAACGAAAGAATCTTTTTTACGAGAGCAGGCTACAAGAACCGTGAGTGTCAGCGCAAAAAGTAAAAGTTTATATAAGTGCTTCAAAATCTGTCCTGTTTATCCGTATTAATAACTTAAAAGCCCAGCTTTTAGTATAAAAAAGTCAAGAGAGCCGTAAAAATACTATTAATTTAGGTATAAGCGCTTCTTAGTGATTAAAAATTAAGGGGTTTACTAGGCTTCATGCTTACTTCGGAAATTTTAAGCCTTTAAAAATTACGTGATAATGTGCCTCATTTATGGGTGCGATTTCTGTTGAGAATTTCCATTTTATTTTAGCAAAAGAAAAACACTTGCTCTACTCTTGTTAAGACTATGTTATGTAATAATAGATTGCCGTTTAATTACTTATTTTTGCCAAAATATTTAATGCACATGAGCGATTTTCATACCCTTATTGTTTCCGAAGTAAAAAAAGAAACCCCAAATGCTGTTTTGGTATCCTTTGTGATACCAGAGCATTTAAAAGAAACTTTTTCATTCACTGCTGGTCAGTATATTACGTTTAGGCATACGCTTGACGGTAATGAAATACGTCGTGCATATTCCATTTGCAGTGTACCTGGAGATGGGACAATTAAGGTTGGGATTAAGAAAGTAGATGGCGGTGCTTTTTCTGTCTACGCCAACGAAACTCTCAAAAAAGGAGATGAAATAGAAGTGATGAAGCCAGAGGGAAAATTTATTTGCGAGACGAATAAAGACGCCACAAATAATTATGCGGCGTTTGCCGCAGGAAGTGGAATTACACCTGTATTATCTATTATAAAAACAGTGCTTAAAGAAGAACTAAATAGCACATTTTTATTGGCCTTTGGAAATCAGTCACAAAAAGAAGCCATGTTTTATGAAGAGCTAATGACTTTAGAGCAAGAAAGCGACGGTCGTCTTCAAATAGAATGGGTGTTTAGTAGAGAGCGTGTATATGGAGCAAAACAAGGCAGATTAAACGGAGATATTGTTAACTATTTATTGAAAAATAAATTTGAACAGACCTCTTTTTCTGGATTCTACCTTTGCGGACCAGAATTAATGATAAATGAAGTGTCAGCAACACTTAAAGATCACGGAATAAATGAAAGCTTAGTGCATTTTGAGTTGTTTACTTCTTCAAATGAAGGAGAATTAGAAGAAGCTCATGATGGCAATACAGAAATTACCATTTTACTAGATGACGAGGAGAAAACCTTTACGATGCCACAGGACAAATCTATTCTTGAGGCAGCCTTAGCGCAAGATCTAGATGCACCATTCTCGTGTCAAGGGGGTATTTGTAGCACGTGCATTGCTAGGGTAAAAGAGGGAAAAGCAGAAATGCGCAAAAACCAAATCTTAACAGACGGTGAAATTGCAGATGGTTTTATCCTTACGTGCCAAGCGCACCCTACAACCGCAAAAGTGGTGGTAGATTATGATGATGTCTAATGGAATCGGAGTCTAACGCGAAAAAAGAATTTTTACGCTTGACTAAAGCCACGATTAAATTACGGCCAAAATTTTCTCAACTACTACTTCTACAGGAATACTCTCCATACAATTCTCGTATGCTTCAGGGTATTTGTTCCCGTAGATGGAGGTTGGAATAAGAGCATATTTATCCCTGTTAGCGATAAGCTGTTGCGCGTTGGGCTGATTAAAGGGTGCAAATCCCGCATAAGGATGTGTTACTCCCCAGAGTGTGATGACCTTTACATTATACATAGCGGCGAGATGACCGTTACCACTATCCATCGAGACCATTAGATCTAGGTTTGAAATGAGCGTAAGCTCTTCTTCAAAGGAGAGTACATTAACCAAACAAGTAACTTCCCTATAAGGTGCCGCAATTGCATCGAGCATTCTTTTTTCTTCATTACCTCCACCGAAAAGGAAAATTTTATAAGAACCTATTTCATCTAGTTGACGGATCACTTCTTTCATAAAAGACAAAGGGTATACTTTTCCTTTGTGAGCAGCAAATGGTGCAATTCCAATAAGTTTTCTTGGCTGTAGACCAATAATGTCGTGGAGTTTTTTAGAAAGTGTTTTATGTTCTGGGTATGCATGATTTGCTAATTCAATAGGCAGGCCTAAACCGGCAAATACATCTGCATAGCGTTGGTGTGTTCTTTTTAGTTGGGAGATGTTTCCGCCAGCGGCATTCACTAGCTTTTTTTTCTCGTGACGTCCTTTGTCAATTTTAGCTGTTGGAATTCCGACGAGCTTAAGACAGCTTCTTATCACTTTAGACCGAAGCACATTGTGTAAGTCTGCCACGGCATCAATACCTTGATTTTTTGCTTGTTTTGCGAGACTGATTAACCCAAAGTTTTTGTGTTTGCCATACACATCTGCGGCAATACAGGAGGTGCGTGGTAGCTCTTCAAATAAAGCAGCAAAAAAAGGTTTAGTAATTACTGTTAGCCTTATGTCTGGATAGGTTTGTAAAAGGGTACGTAAAACAGGGACTGCCATAGCGGCATCGCCCATTGCAGAAAGTCTAATTACTAATATGTGATTGGGTTTTTTCAAACCTCTTATTTCTCGCCCCTAAGCACAGGGTTCAACTCATCATCATTATACATTTTCATCTGCTTATAGACTTTCATATACTTAACTCCAGTAGCGATGTCATTTAAAAGTTGATCAATAGCAGTGCTTAAATCTATACGTTGGTCAAGTAACGTGTCTAGTTTTACTTGGCACGTTTTTCTGTGTTCCATACTAGCGGTATCGCGCGTAGCTTCCTCATTCATGTGGTATACTTTTAAGGCAAGGATAGAAAGTCTATCAACACCCCAAGCTGGGCTTTCTGTATTTATCCTTGCTTCTTTATCTGCAGAAACACTGCTGTATTTGTCTAAAAAATAACTGTCTATATATTCCACCATATCGGTGCGATCTTGATTTGACGCATCTATTTTCCTTTTTAAAGTAAGGGCGCTTACTGGGTCTATGTTGGGATCTCTTATGATGTCTTCATAGTGCCATTGCACTGTGTCAATCCAGCATTTTCTGTATAGCAAATGCTCTAGAAGCTTTTCTTCTTTATCATATGGGTTTGAAAACTCTTGTGCCACATCATTCTTTTGGTGATATTTTACAATGGTTTCAATAAAAATCTTGTTTGCGAGATCTGTAAATGTCATAGGTTTTATTTTTTCTCTAAAATATGCAGATATTCAAATGTACTATCTGCTTTGTGGTTTCTATTTTCAGTTTTGTCGGCTTTAAAACGACGATATTTTTTAGTTTCTAGTTGGTAGGAACCGTGGGTGGTCATCACTTTTTCAACATCTTCTTGCGACATCAATCCCTCGTTATTATAACTTAAGAATATGTACTTAAATTGTGCGTCTGCTATCAACTGTGTAAAGGAATCTAACACCTCATTCTTCCTACAATAAGCACTTTTATAATACTCCCGCAAACCTGTTTTCCCTCTGGGTACAAAGGTATCATATTTTGCGATAGTGGTGAGTAAATGGTAGTTGGCGCCATACTGTCGTGCGTTATAAGGCGGGTCTAGATATAGAATATCGCCAGAAATATCTTTTATAAGTGTATTGCTGTCCTCTTGAAAAACTTGATGCCCTTTTTCTGTTTCCTGAAATACCGCAGGTGCGAGCACTAGCTTTTTTTGAGCAGTCTTTTTTAGACTTTTTAAATACGCACCATAAACAGAGGCTGTATTTGCCACTTTATCTGCACTCTCTAACAAGGAAGCTAATAAGAAAAAATACAGTTCTTCAGATAATTTATTTTCAACTTTCCAGGATTCAATCTGTCGTCTGGCTGCGTCTATTTTTTTACCGTTTTCATTGCTGAAATACAAGCGACCTTCACTACCTCCTTCTGCATATTGCTGAAATATAAACCCTTCAACACCGTCCAACTCATTTAATTTCGTGATAAAAGTTTGATATTTTAAAGAAGTATGGTTGCCTATATAATTTCGGTTTAAGATGTAGCTGTAGTATTCAACATCATTAGCAATGACCTGCTTTACCAAAGGCTTAAATGTTCTTCCCACACTACCTGTTCCTGCAAAAATGTCTGCAAACGTTTTTGTAGACAGACCATCGCCCACCACGTTTTGCACTGTGCTGAGGATAAAAGAAGAGAGACTATTTTTACTGCCTATATAGTTCATTGCTGTACCCAAATGATATCGCTTTGGGCTGTTTTATTATCAGCAAAAATAACCTTTTGAAGTTGGTCTTCATGATAGCTTTTCATATAATTTTTAATGCATTTTGCAATGAGCGAAAGTTTTGCTTTTATCTTCCAGTGTTCTCCGTTTTTATCGTGAACAATAACAAAAAGTCTATTCTTTAAATGAAATCGCTGTTGGCTACTTTGATGCTCGTAAAGCCAAGTGATCAGCTCTATTTCATTGGTATGCGCATAGTTCACATCGTATCCAAAACCTTTTGGAAAGACGGAAGTTTTATGATCAAAAGGAATCCCCTTGAGATAAAAATCTTTCTCTCGGTCTTTACTGTTTTCAACAGGTGTGATGCCGGCAATTTCGGTAAAGAGCTGCTCTACTGCCAGGGCACTCCAGAAGTTATACCAGCGATTACTTGCGTAGTAAAAGAGCTCGTGTTTATCTAAGGCATGCTCCGCAACCGTTTGTGCTATTTTTGGGATAAGATCCTCCCAATTTTGAGTAGTATAGATATATGAAGTGTAAGAATCCCAAATATTATTCTGTTTCCGTTTCCACACATATTTATAGTCCCAACGATGTTTGAGCTGCTGTTCTATATGTATGAGATTTAGCTTTTTCACACAATTAAAAGCACTAAGGAAATAAGCAATAAAAACCACATTAGTAATTCTTTGAACCAAAAGTCAAAGGGCTTTGCGCGTCCTGAGCCTTCATTAACCTCAAGGAAGTTTGCCGAAATAATGGCTAAAGGGAATACTGGCAATAATAATTCTGCTCCCGTTTTTACATCGCCCAAAACAGCCATAAACAATGTGAAGACTAGAACTATAAGCATGAGCCAAGCGCGGGATCGTTCTTTTTTAGGTAATGAAGGAATTCTTATAAGGCGCATAGTTCCCATCCATAGTATAAATAAAGCGACTAATAATGCGGTAATCAAAATACCAAGCGAGTTATAAGCCCCGAAGCTAAATGACATCTCAAACCACGGCGTAAAAAACCATTCAAAACCATCATCTACCAAAAAGTGATACGTAGTTTTAAGAATAAAAACCACGAGCACGCCTATTACCGGTATTATTAAATAGCGCAGCTGCACTGCAGTATGCAAGAGAATACTTAGAAAGAGTACTCCAAAAAACAACCAACACCAGGGGAAGAATAAGCCTGCAATCGCGATATAAAAAGAAGCGTCGAGTATTTTCTTTTCTATGTTTATATCTGAGTTAAGCGATAAGAATCTGCGGGTTGCCAGCATTAAACAGAGCATCGCCCAGATGATCTGCGGACTTTCGTGTATCACAGGAAGCTGAATGATAAATAAGGTGAAAAATAGAATCCCATAGGTATTTTTACCCGTGAGATTATTCTTTCGAATCACAAAATCTAAAAGTAATAAGCTAAAAATTAATAGCAGCAGAAGTGATAGCGCCGTTAGTATTTCCGGAGGAGATGAAAATGGGATACTGCCTTTAAAAATTGCGGCTAGAAACCCGATAAATAACAGTGCGCTAAGAAGCACATAATTTATTGGCTTAGATTTACCGAAAAAGCTTGCGAGCATACGAGGTTATTTTTTTACTTTTGTAAAATAAATTTAAAGATATGGCTTTAACAGACGTTTATAACGCGATTCAAGAAATTACAGAGAATGTTTTATTTGCACCTTTTAACTGGATGCGAGCCACAGAGGTTGAGTCCTGGGGTCTTGCAAACTTCATGAACTGGATATTTTTTGCTATTTTAATTGTAGCTTTTGCTTACTGGATGAAGCAACTTAAGGGCTTTAACGACAACAATGAAGAGGACAGAACTTCAACTTCCCACTCGTTTTTAGGTGGTGATAAGTATCACGACGGATACTAGATTTAAAGATCAAAACCGATATCGGTTCTATAATACATCCTATCAAAAGTGATTTTTTCACAATTTTGGTAGGATTTTTTAATGGCATTTTTATAGTCAGCATCTAGTGATGTTACTGCGATCACGCGACCTCCATTGGTAACCACATCATTTCCCTCTAGCTTTGTTCCTGCGTGAAAAACGATCGAGTCACTCACATTTTCTACACCCGTTATTTTCTTTCCTTTATCATAGGCCTCTGGATATCCGCCAGAAACGAGCATAATAGTTGCGGCGCTTCTTTCATCAATCTCGAGAGGCATAATATCTAGGTTTTGCTCGTATGTTGCTTCCATAAGATCAACGAAATCTGTCTTTATTCTTGGCAAGACCACTTCCGTTTCTGGGTCGCCCATACGTACATTGTATTCTATCACGTAAGGCTCCTCGCCAACTTTTATAATTCCGATAAACACAAACCCCTTGTAATCTATTTTTTCTTTTTTAAGACCGTTAACAGTAGGTTTTACAATACGCTCTTCTATTTTTTGCATCAATACATCATCTGCAAAAGGGACGGGAGATATTGCGCCCATTCCACCGGTGTTTAATCCTTTATCACCTTCTCCTATTCTTTTATAATCTTTTGCGGTAGGCAGCACTTTATAGTTTTTACCGTCTGTTAAAACAAACACGCTCAACTCTATTCCATCTAAAAATTCTTCGATCACAACAGTTGTACTAGCATCACCAAACTTCCCGCTCAACATTGCCTCTAGTTCCATTTTTGCTTCGGAAATATCTTCTATAATCAACACTCCTTTTCCAGCGGCTAAGCCGTCTGCTTTAAGTACGTAGGGTGGAGATAGGGTCTCTAAAAATTGTTTACCTGCTTCTAGGCTAGCTTTTGTAAAACTCGCGTAGGCGGCAGTCGGTATGTTGTGCGCCATCATAAACTCTTTTGCGCGCTCTTTACTTCCTTCCAGTAAAGCACCTCTTTTTGATGGCCCAATGATTTGCACTTTTTTAAGGCTTGGCGTTTCAGCAAAATAGTCAGTGATGCCTTGTACTAATGGATCTTCTGGCCCTACGATAACCATATTAATGTGATTCTCAACGACGCATTTTTCAATGGCAGAAAAATCTGTTACTGACAAAGCAACGTTGGTTGCAATAGCAGCAGTACCGGCATTTCCTGGAGCTACAAAAATATTTTTGCAACGTTCACTTTTGGCCAATTGGTAAGCAAAAGTATGTTCGCGACCTCCAGATCCTAATACGAGAATATTCATAGTGTATGGGTTTTTTCTAAAGGTGTAAAAATAGGGGAAAATGTGGGGAGAAAGAAGTTGGGAGCGGGAAGTTTTTTTAAGCAAAAAGATTAAAAAAACTGGAACTCGCTTAATCTACGTATTTTTACACCTTGTCATTAAAACCAATTTAAACTTGAACCTTTTTGAAAAAACCCTGCAGCTAAAAGGCTTCCCTATAAAGGAGGCTAAAAAGAGGCTGCAAGCAATTCAAGCAATTAGTGAGAAGGAGTATTCAGTGTATGTCGAAAAACTGAAAAAAGATATTGTCTCTTATCACTTAAGGGAGAGTGATTTTTATATTAAATTTTCAAACCTAGCATATTTCCGAAGCTGGGATGCTTTACCAGTGATGACCAAAGCAGATTTACAACAACCGTTGGTCGAGCGATTATCACATGGCTTTTCTAATAAGAATGTCTACGTTAATAAAACCTCGGGGAGTAGCGGGCATCCTTTTGTTTTTGCTAAAGATAAGTTTTGTCACGCCTTCACTTGGGCAGAAATTATGGATCGCTTTTCTTGGCATGGAATTGATTTTAACACATCGCTACAAGCACGATTTTACGGAATTCCATTAGACAGCATAGGTTATTACAAGGAGCGATTAAAAGACCGCTTAAGCAACAGATATCGCTTTCCTATTTTTGATTTATCTGATGAGAAACTGGAACAGTTTTTAAAAGTCTTCTCCCAAAAACCGTTTAAATATATTAATGGTTATACGAGCGCTATTGTGCTTTTTGCTAAGTTTCTTAAAAAGAAAAACAGCAACTTAAAAGAGGTCTGCCCTACTTTAACCTGTTGTATTGTGACTAGCGAAATGCTCTACGAAAGTGATAAAAAATTAATGGAGGATACCTTAGGGATTCCTGTGTATAATGAATATGGCGCTAGCGAACTTGACCTTATCGCCTTTGAAAACCCACAAGGTGAATTTGTTTTAAATAGTGAAACGCTGTTTGTAGAAATTCTAGATGATAATAACCAGCCTGTCCCTAATGGAATGCCTGGGCGAATTATTATTACGTCGCTCTATAACAAAGCGCATCCTATGATTCGTTACGATATAGGCGACCACGGCGTTATTGCAAAATCAAGCACTGCTAAAAAGCCTATATTAGAAATACTAGTAGGAAGAACAAATGATGTAGCAAAATTACCAAGTGGTAAACAAGTACCAGGATTGACTTTTTATTACGTGACTAAAAGTGTCATAGAAGACGATGGCAATGTAAAGGAGTTTATTATTGAACAAACCAAGGTGGATTGCTTTCATATTACCTACGTTGCGGATACTGCCTTAACCTCTAACGAAGAGCAGCGCATAAGAAAAGCGGTTGTCACGTATCTAGAAGAAGGGCTCATCGTACATTTTAAAAAAGTTTCTGTACTTGATCGCGCAAATCGTGGAAAGTTAAAGCAGTTTGCATCAAAAATTTAGTAACCTACTTTAGTTCGCACTCTCTTTATTACTTCACTAGCAACAGATGTTGCTTTTTCAGCACCTATTTTTAAAGCACTATCTATCTCATTCTTATTATCCATAAAATGGTTGTAGCGCTCACGGGGTGTTTCAAACTTGTTTAAAATGAGTTCGTAGAGGGCTTGCTTAGCGTGACCGTAACCGTAATTTCCACTCTCATAATTTGCTTTCATCTGCGTGATTTCAGCTTCTGAAGCTAATAAATTGTAGAGTGTAAAACAGTTACATGTTTTCCAATCCTTAGGTTCTTCAAGGGGAGTACTATCTGTCTGAATGCCCATTATTTGCTTGCGCAGTTTTTTTTCTGGCAGAAAAATATTAATAGTGTTTCCTTTTGACTTACTCATTTTAGCACCATCTGTTCCTGGGATAAGCATGGTGTCTTTTTGTACTTTACCTTCAGGCATTACAAAGGTGTCGCCTAGTTGAGCGTGAAAACGAGAAGCAACGTCACGAGTCATTTCTATATGTTGCATCTGATCTTTCCCTACTGGAATAATCTCTGCATCGTATAAAAGTATATCTGCCGCCATTAACATTGGGTAGGTAAAAAGCCCAGCGTTTACATCGTCTAATCTATCTGCTTTGTCTTTAAAACTATGTGCCAGCATTAATCGCTTATATGGAAAGAAGCAGCTTAAGTACCAAGATAATTCTGTCACTTGTGGGATGTCACTCTGGCGATAGAAAACAGATTTTTCAATATTTAATCCAAAGGCTAACCACGTGGCAGCGGTGCTGTAAGTGTTCTCTCTTAGCGTGGCGCCATCTTTAATCTGCGTAAGCGAGTGCATATCTGCGATGAAAAGAAATGATTCGTTATCAGGGTCATTAGCCATCTGGATGGCCGGGATTAATGCGCCTAATATATTCCCTAAATGTGGTGTTCCTGTGCTTTGGATTCCTGTGAGGATTCTCATTTTCTTTCTTTAATTAATTTGACCAAACCTTTAATATTTTGATGTACATTGGCTAATGAATCACGACCGTTCGCTTTGTGCTGTGAAAGACTCTGTATAAAAAGGACTGTTGCAAATTTAGACCATTTAATATTTATAGCGTTCTGAGGCAACAAAAAAACTGTCCAAATCTATTGGGCATTTTTTAGAATTTTTTTGTCGTTTGTTATAGTATAAAATATAAATACAAAGGCTGTTTTAATAGTTATAAATGCTTTGCAATAGGAAACTAGTTCTTGTTATTATCTCTCAATTCTGCTTTAAAAATAGAATCTCGTTTACGTTTTTCTATTTCGCGGTCTTCCACATCTTTCTGTTCTTGATTGATACCGTCTTTGATAAACTTCTCATTCATCTGTGTAATAAAATTAGAGTGCGCATCATTTATTTCCAAAATGTGTTCCTCCACTCTAATCGAGTCTAAACGATCAAACCCTAATGCTTGATGGAGTAGTTTTATTCTTGTTTGTAAAACCAAGAGTCTTGCCGAAATAGGGCGTGTGTTTAAGGTATCTGGAATAAAACGATAGAGGGAATCTGAAGAAACAACCAGTCTGCTTGAGAGCACTCTAAGTTTATCTATGGTGCTTCGGTTCACTTTTGGAATATCGTCTGCAAAGTCAATATAGGCTCCCCATTGTGCGGTAATTACTGCAACAGCAGGATTTTCCAATGGTGTGTTATGGTTGTTTTTTCCGAAGACAACCTCAGCTTGTTGGATTTCCTGAGTAGCCTCAAGAGTTTTGTTTTTATCATTTTCGCAGGAAGAGAAAACGAGTAAGCTAAAAATTATTAACTGAAAATGAAGTAGTTGCATAGGTGCAAATTTGCAGTACAAATATAAGGTCTAGCAAGATAAAAGATTATATAATCATATAAAAATAACGTCAATAGATATGGTTACCTTTATAAAAAATAAACCAAACATATGAAAAAAAGAATCCTCATAATAGGCGCCTCTGGACAAATAGGTACAGAACTCACCTTGTATTTGCGAAATATATACGGTCACAATAAAGTGATTGCTAGTGATATAGCAGAGGCGTCAGCCGCTTTAATGGAGAGTGGCCCCTTTGAGATTCTTGATGCCATGGATTATGACGCGATACAAGACATCGTGATAGGGTATGAGATTACAGACGTTTATTTAATGGCGGCCATGTTGAGCGCCACGTCAGAGAAGTTCCCGATGAAAGCTTGGGATCTAAATATGACCTCCCTTTTTAATGTACTCAACCTCGCCAAAGATGGGAAAATAGATAAGATTTTCTGGCCATCAAGTATCGCGGTTTTTGGACCTACAACACCTAAGCGTGATACGCCGCAACGCACTGTGATGGAGCCGAGCACCGTGTATGGAATTAGCAAACAAACTGGCGAACGCTGGTGTGAGTATTTCAATAAACGATATGGAGTGGATGTGCGGAGCTTACGCTATCCTGGATTAATAAGCTACAAAACCCAACCAGGAGGAGGTACCACAGATTATGCGATAGATATTTATCATAAGGCATTAAAGCATAATAAATACATTAGCTTTTTAAAAGAAGGAACTAAATTACCTATGATGTTTATGGACGATGCCATACGGGCAACGGTAAATATCATGCTTGCTGCTAGTGATGATGTGAAAATTAGAAACTCTTATAATCTTTCTGCCATGAGTTTTGCTCCAGAAGAGATCACGGCGAGCATCCAGAAACACATTCCAGAATTTACTATTGAATACGAGTCAGATTTTAGACAAGCTATTGCAGACTCTTGGCCACAAACCATAGATGATACAGCCGCTAGACAAGATTGGGGTTGGGAAGATGAGGTTGATCTAGATGAGATGACAAAAATTATGATTAAGAATTTGAAGGACGTATAACAAGAAAGAAGATGAAAAAAAGTAAAGGGAATTTAATACTACTAGCACTCTTTACACTGCAACAAATGCAAGCGCAACATACTTTTTCTATTGTTGCCGTAGATCCTCTAACTGGGGAGATAGGAAATGCGGGAGCTACCTGTCTCGACATAGATGATTTAAATGGTGAAGAAGGAGCCCTAGTTATTAGTGATATTATTTTAAATACTGGAGCCATTAGCTCTCAGGCTGCTTGGAATCCAATAAACCAAGCTGCAGCTAGAGCGCGTATGGAACTTGGCGATAGCCCACAAGAAATTATTGATTGGTTAGTTGCTAATGACCCAGCACCAGGAACAGCTCCTTCACGACAGTATGGTGTTGTAGATCTCATAGACGGTCCAGGAGGAACTCCTAGAAGTGCTGCTTTTACAGGGGGCCAAAATGGCTCTGTTGCCAATGATATTGTAGGGCCTAATTATGCCATACAAGGAAATATTTTACTTTCCCAGGATGTGTTAGATGATATGGAATCTGGGTTCTTAAATACACCGGGAACACTGGCAGATAAATTGATGGGAGCTCTGCAAGGCGCTAAACGTGTGGGCGCTCAAACAAGTTGCACCAGTAACCAAACAAGTTCAAAATCTGCTTTTTTAAGGGTTGCAAAAATTGAAGACTTATATTCAAATTATGGTCACTTAACTGTAGACTTAAATGTGAGTAAGACAGACTTTGCTGAGGATCCTATCGATGTTTTACAAGACACGTATGATTTTCATACAGGCAATCCAGGGATAGATTGTGGCACAACGATCATAACGTTTCCTTATGCGGAAGGATTTGAAAATGGATTAGGAGATTGGGCTCAAAATGATGGTGATGTATCTCATATAGGAAGTCCAGATTTTGATTGGGTTGAAAGCTCAGGTACTACTCCTACAAATAATACAGGACCAGAAGCTGCTTTTGAGGGCGAAACTTATTTTTATACAGAGGCTACAGGAGCTAATGTAGGTTTTCCTGCAAAGAGAGCGGTATTAAATAGTCCTTGTTTAGACCTCTCTGGGATGACAACTGCGTTTTTTACTTTTAACTATCACATGTTTGGTAGCGACACAGGCAATCTTTCTGCCCGGGTGAATAATGGAAGCGGATGGACAACATTATGGTTAGAGGATGGTGCACAAGGGGATAGCTGGAATAGCGCCGTGATAGATTTAACACCCTATGTAGATCAAACGGTGCAGTTGCGCCTAGACAGCACCACAGGTCTGGGAGAGCGAAGCGATATCGCCATTGACAATGTTAGAGTGGCTGAAGATGTTTTGAGCGTTGACACCCTTGCCTTACAATCGATACGTATCACACCGAATCCTGCCTCAAACCGATTAACCATCACTTTCAATAATGACATTAGTTCTAGTATTATTATATTTGACATGTTGGGCAGAAAAGTATACGATACCAACAACCAAAAGAGCACTTTAAAAATTGACGTTTCAAGCTGGAATTCAGGAATGTATACTCTTAAAATTAAAGGCGACGGGTATCAAGCCGCTAGAAAAATTATAATTAACTAACCACACAATCACATATGTTTGATTTTTCAAACCTAAGTAATAACCTAGAAGGCGCCTCGATAGCTAATGTCATTATAATTGCTTTAGTGTCGTTTGTACTATCTTCTTTAATAGCACTCACCTATCAAAGAACCTCTAGGGAAATAGAAAGTCCGAAGTATTTTATTCAATCTTTGATTTTGATTTCAATTCCTGTTGCTACTGTAATGCAGGCTATTGGCGATAGTCTAGCGCGAGGCTTGGGGATGTTAGGAGCTTTAGCTATTATTAGGTTTAGAACCACCTTAAGAAACCCTAGAAACATGGTCTTCATGTTTACCTCTATTGCGGTAGGGATTGCTGCGGGAGTGTATGGGTTATTTATAGCATTAGTAGGAACCATAGCATTTTGTCTCATTGTTTTTATCATATACTATTCACCCATTAGTAAAGTCAATCATGTCATAGGAAGCCTTCAGTTTGAAATCCCGAATATCATTTTAGAAACGGAAGATACACGTCAAAAAATTGAAGAGCTTTTAGAGAACAATTGCGCTCGATTTTCATTAACTAAATATGGCGTGAATGGAAAAGGAAAAAATGCAAAAGGGATCAAAACAATCGTGTTCGCTTTTAAAATTAAAGTGATCCACGAAGAAAGAGCTAGAGACATTGTAAATGAGCTTTCAAAGATGGAAGGCGTTTATGATATTAGAATCAATTTTAGAGATGCCGATGAAAAAATTTAGTCTTATACACATCGTAGCCCTATTAGTTGGGGTCATTCTGGTGATATCATTTTCATTTAAAATGAATACCACCGTTACCTTTTATGGCTTTGCCGAAAACAAGGAAACGCAAATTAATATGGAGAACCCTGTTGAGGTAAATCGTATTCATGTCACAACAGGTCAAAAAGTAAAAAAAGGAGATGTGATTATAGATGTTTCTTCTTCCATCTTACCCATCAAAATTAATGATGCCGTTTTTAGTATTGAAGAATTAAAAACGCGGTATGAATTGTGGAAGCTGGACTTAGATGGGCGTATTTCAGAAAGAGAAATTTTACTAAATGAAAAATCAAGTGCGATTCAAGCTCAAATAGATCAACAATACGCGCAGTTAGACAAAAACAAGAAACTAGCGAGTAGTCTTAAAAGTATTGACCTAGATGCCACCGAAAAAAGTGATATAAAAAGCCCTATCATTTTAAGAATTAATGCGCTCACAGAAGAATTAAAATATTCAAAAACCAGCATTAGCACCCAGATTAACAATTTGAAAAATGAGCGGTATGTTACTAATAACCCAATGCTTTCTAGAATCAAAATCCTAGAGAAGGAGCTGAGTTATTTTACTATTAAAAAAGAAAAAGAAACTATTTTAGCTCCTTCAGATGGGTTGATAGGAAATATACATTGTAAAGAAGATGAAAAGATATCTTCTTTTTCTCCACTCGTAACATTTTATGAAGAAAGCCCTACGCTCGTCATTGGGTATATTCATGAAGACTTGCTTTTAAAAGTAAACCTTCTAGATGAGGTGACGGTATTTTCTACGTCAAGACCCGATATACAAAATACAGGAATCATAAAAACCTTAGGATCTCGTATCGTTGAAATCCCACCAAGAATTAGAAAAATAAAAGAATTGAAAACGTATGGGAGAGAGGTAATCATTGAGATTCCGCCGGACAATCCTTTTCTACAAAAAGAGAAAGTGACGTTAACCTTAAATCAATAAATGCATTTTTTACTACAGAAGTACCAACTCTTGTTGTTTTTATTCGGAATGATTTTCTTTTCTGGATATGCACAAAAAGAAATCACTACCACCCAAGTATTGCTGGGAGCACAGCAAATAGAACAAGTACAATTTGACTCTATACAAGTAGCTTTTCTAAAAAATTACAATCATAATTTACCCCTTATTAATAATGTAGAATTAAGGTCTGAAACGCGAGACCTCTTGCTTAGACGACAGGAATATGCAATCAGGGTGAAACCTAATAGCCTGCGTGCCGTCCTCGCAAAGAAACAAGTGTATACTTCAAAAATAAATGAAGTAGAAATTCAAGGACGTATTCATTTTAATGAAGAACTTGAAGATCGCTATAATTTATTGGTAGACTATATATTTAACGAGAAGCTAAGGACAGCCTATGAGGAGCGGAAAATTCAATTACAGGATAAGCTCAAGATCTTAGAACACACGGTCTATGATGAGAATTTTGATGTAAGAGATGTGGTAGATTCTGAAGAAGACCTCTTTGAAGCAGAAGTTGTTTTACTGGGTTTAAAAGAAGACCAGGGCTACCAAAATGCAGTATTAAGTCTGATGGTTGGCGAAAGTACTAATGCTATTTATCTAAAGAGCAGCGACGTCATAACGGCCACTCAAATCTTAGCAACTACCCTAGAAGAGAATACAAGTCAAGACAATCTGGAGATACAATTAAGGCAGTCAAAACTGACCACTATTGAAAGCGAAATGGAACTCGACGTCGCAAAGTCTAAAAAGATTATAGATTTTGTACAGGCAAAATATGGCGGTAAAAACAGTGTGTTCTTTGACGAAAACTTTGCCATAGGAGTAGGGATAAATTTACCTTTCTTCGGAAATACCAGAGAAAAAAGAAGTGATCATTACTTTGATAAATTGCTCACAGAAAGCGAAATAGTAGCCCTGAAGAATGAACAAGAAAAGGACCATAAATCGGCCTATGAAGATTTCCGAAGAACTGCAATGAAGTATCAAATCTTTAAAGAACAAGCTACAAATAGCAGCGTCTCTTCACTCTTAGAAATCTACAAAAAGATTGAAGGGGTCTCGCCACTTATTTTACTGAAACTCAAGATGAGCGAGCACAATAAGAAAATAGACATTCTCAAACTAGAACATGAATTGTACGAGAAATACATTAAAATGCTTGTAAGCAAGAATGTATTATTTCAAACTCCTTTTACTAATTATCTTAATACAAATAGTTCCTTAAGAGACTGATAGTTTTAGGAATTCTAATATAAAACTCACATAAGGTGAGGTTTTATATGAGATTATCTTAAATTTAATCTCTTCGAAAAGAAGCGATACAGGTTATAAACAAAGAAATTATGAAAAAAGCATTACTCTTATTTGTACTTATTATGTTCCTTACACCGTTATGGAGTCAGGTGGTTGTTAATGAATATTCTGCCTCAAACTTATCAGGATACACAGACAATTACCAGAGTCAAGAAGATTGGATAGAGTTATATAATTCAGGAGCGTTAGCGGTAGATTTGGGCGGTTATCATTTAAGCGATAGTGATACAAATACTACTAAGTGGGAAATTCCGGCAGGAATCACAATCCCTGCAAATGGATATCTTAAATTTTGGTGCTCAGGAAGAAATGAAGCAGTCGGGTCCAACTATCACACAAGTTTTAAGTTGAAACAAACAAAAGCAGATACAGAGACTATTGTATTTGCAGCCAGTGACGGGACGATTCTCGACAGTGTTTTAATGGAAAAAACACAATTAGAACATTCAAGGGGAAGAAGTCCAAATGGAGCAGCTACCTGGAAAATATTCACCGAACCAACTTTAGCGAGTGCCAACGTCGGGACCGCTTATGATAGATATGCTGCGACTCCAGAAATGAATGTAGAAGCAGGGTTTTATGCAAGTAGTCAGTCAATAAGCATTACAAGCACAGAGCCTAACAGTTTAATACGTTATACGGTAAATGGTAACTTGCCAGGTTCTGGAACATCTGTGTATGCTACGCCCATTAATGTGGCTTCAACAAAAATAGTTAGAGCCATCGTAATGCCAGGAACGGAAGGCGTATTGCCAAGCTTTATGGTGTTTAACACCTATTTCGTTAACGAAAATCACACCTTGCCAGTGATTTCTGTTTCTGCAACCCAAATGACAAACTTATTGAATGGTAATATAAGTCTAAGGCCAGAAGGGACTATGGAATATTTTGACGTTAGCGGTATCAGAAAAGAAGTCGGGTATGGAGAGTACAACAAGCACGGGCAGGATTCTTGGCAATGGGACCAGCGGAGTTTTGATTATATAGCCAGAGATGAAATGGGCTACCACGACGCACTGAATGAACAATTACTTACGTGGTCTGAAAGAGATAGTTATCAAAAAGTAATTATACGCGCTTCTGGGGATGATAACTATCCTGCAATTGATACAAGCGCGCATATGAGAGATATGTTTATTCAAAGACTGGCTAATAAAAATGACCTTAATGTAGATATGCGAAGAGGCGAGCGTTGTGTTGTATATGCAAACGGTCAATATTGGGGAGTGTATTCAATTAGAGAAAAAGTAAGTGATGCTGATTACACAAAATATTATTACGGCCAAGACAAATATAATATCCAGTATTTAATGAACTGGGGAAATACGTGGGCTCAATATGGCGGTCAGCAAGCATTTGACGACTGGGATGAGATTCATAGCTTTGCTTTGAATAACGACTTATCTAATCAAGCAAACTACGAACAAGTTGCGGCAGAGATTGATGTAACGAGCTTAGTAGATTATATACTCATCAACTCATTTGTGGTTTGTACAGACTGGATAAACTGGAATACCTCTTGGTGGCGCGGTTTGGATCCTAATGGAGGTCACACTAAATGGGGCTATGTATTATGGGATGAAGACGCAACATTTAATCATTACATAAATTATACTGGCGTACCTAATGAAAACCCAGATGCAGACCCTTGTTATCCAGAAGAAATTTCTTCAGATCCAGAACAGCACATTGTTTTATTGAACAAGCTCTTAGAGAATGATGAGTTCCGTCAGTACTATATCACACGCTATATGGATTTAAACAACACAGTTTTTACAGAAGAAGAAGCTATCGGGACCTTAGAAGGGATAGAAAATTCTATTGCAGGAGAAATGCAAAACCATACCGTACGATGGGGTGGTAATGTGAGTGAGTGGGAGGACAATGTTCAAAAAGTAAAAGACTTTATTTTAGATAGAATAGATTTCTTGCCGGACGGATTAAATGCTTGCTATGATCTTACGGGACCATATGATGTTACGCTAGACGTAGAACCAGTAGGAGCAGGGCAAATACAATTTAACTCGATCACCATAGCCTATGATGAGTACCTATGGGGTGGATCGTATCACGGAGGTATTGACATGAATATCAAAGCGGTTCAATCTAATCCTGGTTATGTTTTTGATCATTGGGAGTTGGACAATCACACATTGACAGATCCTACAAGTGTGCTCTCATCTTTTCAATTAACGCAAGGGGAAAACGTAAAAGCAGTGTTTGTAGAAAGTGCTGGTGGAGAGGATATTGTTATCAATGAAATAAACTATAAAGATGCTCCAGACTTTGATGTAAAAGATTGGATAGAGCTATATAACAACGCGCCAACAGCCGTAAATATGTCAGGATGGATATTTAAAGATGAAGATGACCTTCACGAGTTTGTGATACCAGTAGGTGTTATTATGCAGCCCGATACGTATTTAGTAATTGTAGAAGACCAAGCTGGCTTTCAAGCGTTATTTCCAGATGTGACTAATGTGTATGGTAATTTAAGTTTTAGTTTAAGCGGTTCAGGAGAGTTAGTACGCGTGTTTGATGCTAACGGTACTCTTGTGGACAGTTTAATTTATGACGATCAAGATCCTTGGCCAGCGGCGGCAGATGGATTAGGACCTACACTAGAATTAATAGATCCAAACTTAGACAATGCACTACCAGAAAGCTGGCAAGCGTGTAATAATCCAGGATTTGAACATGGGACACCAGGTGCCTTGAACAACCCAAACTGCATACTTGGCGTAGATGATATCACCTTGCTTGATGTGTCTATTTTTCCAAACCCAATGGATGAAACAACAACCATCATTGTAGGCAATGGAATAACAGGGCTAGAAGTGTTTATGTATGATGTATTAGGAAGAGAGGTGCAGTCTTTACAGTCTAACTCCAATACCGTTATTATAGAAAGAGCCAACTTGAATGCTGGGGTATATCTATTAAAAATAACGAGCGAAGATGGCGCGTTAAGAGCGACTAAGAAGTTGTTGCTTAATTAAAACATATAGATTCAATATCAAGCTCCTTTCAGTTAATGCTGAAAGGAGCTTTTTTCTTTAATACAGATACAAAGCCTTTAATCTAAAATTTAAACGGGTTTGTAGGATCTCATACACCTAATAATTACTTATGATTTTAAACTTGTTCTACGCCTAAAAAATGACCAGACCTTGGTTCATTTAATGGTTTATCAAACGGTTATTGACCGCTTGATCAACCGTTGAGACAAGGCCTTTTTTCAGCCTACCATTTAAGACGTGCCGTGAGAGCACTATTAGCCAAACTGAAATGGCTAAAGCAGCTTATACCTGGATATACATTGGAATACCACTATTATTAACCCAGAAGGATTAATTCAAATATCAAGAGGTGATACTAGCATTGTTTATAAATATTTACTTCAATTTCAAGAGTTAATTCCGCCACGGATAGAAAGTTTAGAAGAGAGTTTGAAAGTAGGAGACAGAAAAAAGACAAGACAATTATTACATCAAATGAGTCCACAATTACAATTTTTTGGAATCAAAGATATTGTACAACCCAATCGGAGACTGGATCTTGAATCTGAAACGATGCCATTTGAGGATTTAAGTTCTTTGGTAGATGATATTCTAATTAATTTACACTTGGCTTTAAAAGACGTGATACTAAATGAATCAACAGATGGGACAAATTATAACTTAATACCAGGAGCACCAAATACTTTTACACAAGTTACAGCGGGTCTTTCGGCACCAGAAGTATTTGATTTTACTGCTTTAGAAGCATCTTTTATTAGGATTGAAGTATTAAATAATTATGGAGATATGTTTACCGTTTTTGGGGAAGTTACCTTTTCTGGTATTGAAGTAATACTACAAATTGATGATAAGAACTTTTCAAACGCCTTTATCCAAATCCTTCTTTAGGTATGATTACTAATAGTAATGATATCGATGGAAGATTGATGCAACAGGCTACTACTTTCGTTAACGCCACTACCTAGGCAATTGATTTATCAAGACTTTCTTCGGGTGTTTACCTGGTTCATATATTTGGGGGTCGGGCTAATGTAATTAAAAGAGTGATTAAAAAGTAAAATGGTTTTTAAGGATAAATAAAATGTATGGTTCGATATAATTCTAGCTAAATCTAAAAAGGGCTGCACAAAAGTGTGGCTCTTTTTAGGTTTTCAGCCTTATGATCTCATCTGGATTAGTGCGGGCGGGTTCAACATACTGAAATAGTTTTTTTACAATGAGAAACAACACATGGCTAAAATAAGTCATGCCAGTTTTTCAATAAAGATACCTTCAGATTATTGAGAAGAATCTTAATATTTCGCTTTCCTTTAAATAGGCGCGTCTATTAAGTGATTCTGCGGCAGGTGCTTACGGGTAATAAAACTTAAATAAATCACATAAAAAAAGCCCTCACATTTCTGTGAAGGCTTTAATTTCGCTCCTCTTCTTGGGCTCGAACCAAGGACCCTCTGATTAACAGTCAGATGCTCTAACCAACTGAGCTAAAGAGGAATTTCATATAGAAAATTAAAGACTATTGCCTTTAGCGGATGCAAATATAAATCAATTTTTTACTGCTGCAAAAAATCACACAATTATTTTACTTAAATATTGCCCTATAAATATCATTCCCGTTTGCAAAGAGCACTAAAGCGATTAATAGAAAGAAACCAACCACCTGTGCATACTCTAAAAATTTATCACCAGGCTTACGTCCTGTGACCATCTCATAAAGTAGAAACGTTACGTGACCACCATCTAATGCAGGGATAGGCAGCAAGTTAAGCACACCAAGCATAATTGATAAAAGCGCCGTGATACTCCAGAAGTTTTCCCAATCCCAAGAATCAGGGAAAATATCGTAGATGGCTTTAAAGCCTCCTACTCCTTTATACGCTCCTGTACTAGGCGTAAATATTTTTTGGAGTTGTCCCCAGTACCAGCCCATTTTATCTACAAATTTTGTAGAACCTACCCCTATACTTTCACCTAAGCTATATTCTTTACTAGTAATAAGGCCTTGTTCATTGAAAAAAGAAATACTAGATTTTGAGTAGATACCTAGTTTTCCATCTTCATCTATTTTTAGATTTACTACTCGCTTTGCACCATCACGCACAATAGTAGCTTCTAGAGTCTGTCCTTTATACTTAGGGGTTAAAGCACGTATCTCTTCATAAAATTTAATAGGTATTCCATTTAAGGCTATTACTTGATCTCCATCATTTATGTCAGCCTCTTTATTTAAGGAGCTTTCATTAAATGAATCTATTATAAACGGAAAACGCAGCTCAAAAGTAGAACGATCCTCTGCATCTGTTAATCTTCCTAAAAAGTCTTGTGGTAGTGCTATAGTTTTTTCTGAACCATTACGGTTAATTACGACCTCATTTGCTAGAATAAAATTAGCGCGAATGTCAGTATACTTTTCGTACACCTTTCCATCCATAGAAACCACCTTGTCACCTGACTGAAAACCCATTTCCTGCATTAAAGGATTAGAAATTTCATACCCATCCTTCATATTATCATTTGAAATATACGTCTCCCCGTAAACAGCCATCATCCCTATATAAATAAGCCACGCCAGTAAAAAGTTTACCGTTACACCCCCAAGCATAATAATTAAACGTTGCCAAGCTGGCTTGCTTCTAAATTCCCATTCCTTTGGCTCTTCTGCCATGGCTTCAGTGTCCATGCTTTCATCGATCATCCCAGATATTTTCACATAACCTCCCAAGGGTAACCATCCAATTCCGTAAATAGTTTCTCCTATTTTTTTCTGAAATAATGCAAACTTGACATCAAAGAATAAGAAGAATTTTTCCACTCGTGTTTTAAACAACCGAGCAGGTAAATAATGCCCAAACTCGTGAAGTACGATTAGGAAAGACAAAGACAGTAAAAACTGACCAATTTTTATGATAAACTCCATAGGTATGTATCCAAATTAAGATTGCAAAAGTAACCTTTTACACGCTTCTAAAAAAATAGTGTGACATCCTATAAAATATACATTAGGTACTTTTTCCACTTAGTCGTGCGAGTTTGATTTTTAGGTAGTAATTTTGCTAAAATATCAAGTACATATGCAATCGTTCTTTTTAAAATACAAGATGCTCTGGATCGTACTTACGGTCTTATCAGTGGTCATTATTTATAGTATTTACAGCATTTTAAAGCCCGAGGAAGCAAGGCTCCCAGTCTATCAACCTAAAGGAACAGGCCTTAATATCGAGCTCGTCGATAGTACCGTGCAGCACATTAAAAAAAATCACACGATTGCAGATTTTAAATTGACCAATCAAAATGGTAAAGCCATCACTCAAGATGATTATCAAAATAAGATTTATGTAGCAGATTTTTTCTTCACTACCTGTCAGACCATTTGTCCTATAATGACAGATCACATGGTGCAAATTCAAGATAAAATAAAAAATAACCCAGATGTATTACTGCTTTCGCATACCGTGATGCCAGAAGTAGATAGTGTCGCCCAGCTCAAAAAATACGCGCTAGAGAAAGGGGTAGATGCTTTAAAATGGAATTTAGTTACAGGCTCTAAAAAAGAAATTTATGATCTTGCCCGAAAATCTTATATGGCAGCAAAAGAGAACCCCGGCAACCCATATGGTTTAATCCATACCGAAAACTTTTTGCTAATAGATAAGAAAAAACGTGTTCGTGGTTTTTATGACGGCACCTTGCAAGAAGATATAGATCGATTGCTAGGAGATATTGAGAAACTTCAGAGGGAAGATGTGAAGCATTAAATGTTAATAGGATCTTAGGCTAATTTTTGTTTTTGCCTAAAGCAGTATTCTTTTTAATTTTTCTCAAACAACAAACTCCTATATTTTTTTGCATATCACTCTGGTGCACTTTAAACTTTAAGCACTTAAAGAAAACCCCTATCTTTGTGTCCAACAATATATTCTTAACCCTTAAACAAGTATAGCATGCAACTGTACAATACCTTAAGCGCGATAGAAAGAGCAACACTGCTGGAGCAAGCGGGAGAAGACCGTTTAACGCTTTCTTTTTATCAATATGCCAAGATTGGCAATCCAGAACTTTTCAGAAACCATTTATTTGTGGCTTGGGACGACCTCCAAGTGCTCGGCCGTATTTATGTCGCTCATGAAGGTATCAATGCCCAGCTCTCTGTCCCAGCAACGCGTTTTAATGATCTTAAAGATTTTCTAGACGGGATTTGCTTTTTAGAAAACGTGCGGCTTAACGTCGCCATAGAGCACGACCTGAAATCCTTCTTAAAACTGAAAGTAAAAGTGCGTAACAAGATTGTCGCAGATGGATTAAACGACGATACTTTTGATGTGCGCAATAAGGGAGTACACTTGGATGCTGTTGGTTTTAATGAACTTATAGAAGACCCAAACACGGTGTTGGTAGATATGCGTAATCACTACGAAAGTGAGATAGGCCATTTTAAAAATGCAGTGACACCAGATGTGGATACCTTTAGAGATTCGCTAGATATTATAGAAGAGGATTTAAAAGACCACAAAGAAGATAAGAAATTAGTGATGTATTGCACTGGCGGAATCCGTTGTGAGAAAGCAAGCGCATATTATAAACACAAGGGGTTTAAAAATGTATTTCAGTTAGAAGGTGGGATTATTGAGTATGCACGTCAAGTAGAAAATAAAGGATTAGAAAATAAATTTATAGGGAAAAACTTTGTTTTTGACCATCGCCGTAGTGAGCGTATCACAGAAGATGTGATTGCACAATGTCATCAATGTGGCGCTGCTTGTGATGCCCACACAAACTGTGATAATGAGGGTTGTCACTTACTTTTTATACAATGCGAAGCCTGCAAAAAAGCAATGGATAGTTGTTGCTCCAAAGCGTGCCAAGAGATTGTCCACCTCCCTTTTGAAGAACAAAAAGCTTTACGTGCTGGAACACACAATAGCAACAAAATTTTTAAGAAGGGTCGGTCTGAGAAGTTACGATTTAAGAAGTAAATCTTATTCTTTTATAAATTTGATGAGTTGATTATTTCCTTCTGCATCTGCTACACGCGTAAAGTAGATTCCTGATGACAAATGAGATACGGCTATTTCTGTTTTCTGCTGAAATGGCTGTTGTTTTTCTACCACTTTAGTCCCGAGCAAATTATATATTATAATACGCTGTATTGGAAAGTCAGCATCTATGTTAATCATCGTCTTTGCGGGATTAGGATACAAGGACACGCTTTGTTCTTGTTTGTCCTCTAAACTAAGGACGCCCACATTAAATGTATGATTTACGGTCTCTCCAAAATAAGTAACGCGATAGGTCCATGCTCCCTCTACATCGCTCACATTATGTGTGCGCACCCACCAAGAGGCATAATAGTCATTATCGAAGTCGTTTTGCCAAGATACATGTACATTGCCATTAGGATCAATTAAAGTGTGATTTGCAGCAGTGCCAGAACGTTGATCGCTATAATAAGAGGCAAAAATAACAGAGTCATTAGGGTCGAATTGGGTAGACTCATAAGAAATTTCTGTCTCAGGACAGTTGCCAAAATCTGGAATAGCGCTATGCGTTAATACTGCATTAATACCAGAATTGAGATAAGGTTTCTGGTCTGCCCACCAAGTTTGGTCCGGGTTTGTTGCATTACAATTACCGTCATAGGGATCAATAAGGTCGCCTATAGTATTATACACTTCAAAATGTAGATGTGGGCCTGTAGAGTTTCCAGAACTGCCTACCACGCCTAGATATTCTCCTTGCGCCACCATATCACCTAAATTTTTTGAGGTGAGGCTTCCGTTTTTAAAATGACCGTACCAAGCAACACTCCCGTCACTATGTTCTAAAAAAATGGCGTTCCAAGCGTTATTATTAAAATCGCAACTACGATCAAAGTTACCATCTTGTTTAAAAACTATTTGCCCTTCTTGCGCTGCAATTACTTGGGCTCTATCCTCGTCCATTAATTTCCAAGAAAATGGCCAAGTAAAAATATCTACACCAGCATGATCATAGCCACTATTGGTATCATAGGTTCGCGTCCCACAATTATAGTCTTGGAGCGAATTTGTGCTAGGGTCGTGGTCAAAGTAGTTTGAGATTGCCCAGACTTTTGAATATTGCTCATTTGCATCTCCAGCTATTGGCCAGTCAAAGAGTACCTCAGCATTAGATCGCTGTTGTAGTTTTTCTGCGGCCTGAAGGATCATTCTGTTCTTGACAACTTCAGATTGATAGAAGCTTCTTTCTGCTTGGCTAAGGCAAGGGCCGTTTTGATTTTGAACCTTATACCCACCACCAATTGTATTTGTGTCAATTTGCGCTTGCGACATCACGATGTTTAATAACAACAAGAGCGCACAGTTGGCGCTTGTTAAAAAGTTGAATTTTATATACATAACAATGATTTAATGTTTTTTGGCTTTTAACAAATGTATGAAAAAGGTCTGAAAAGGCTGGAATGAATAATGGAACCGCTCTAAAGCCCTTTTTAAAAAAACTTTAAGGGCATTCCATTTTCACACCATTAAAAACCTCATCAAAATTTCCGAAGTACAATTAATACTCGGCGGCTTTCGTTATCTCAAAAACCGTATCTTTACGTATTAAACAAGTATTTACTAATCTTCGTCTCTTTTAGGTTTTAAAAGAGCACTATATATATATAAAATTATGGGCTGTACAAGCTGTGCCTCTGGCGCCGGTGGTCAACCTAAAGGCTGCAAGAACAATGGGACTTGTGGTACTGACGGTTGTAATAAACTAACGGTGTTTGATTGGCTTTCAAATATGTCGCTTCCTGCAAATATGATTCCTTTTAATGGAGTAGAAGTGCGTTTTAAAAACGGAAGAAAACACTTCTATATCAATAAAGAAAACCTTACCCTTTCCATAGGCGACATCGTTGCGACCGAAGCAGAGTCTGGTCATGACGTTGGGATTGTAACCCTTACGGGCGAACTCGTGCGCGTGCAGATGAAAAAGAAAAAGGAACGTCTGGATACAGAACTCCTTCCTGCCATCTACCGTAAAGCAACTCAAAAAGACGTGGATATCTGGCAAGCGGCTAGAGATAAAGAAGACGATATTCAGAAAAAATCACGTCAGATAGCGATTCGTTTAGGTTTAAAAATGAAGATAAGTGACATCGAGTTTCAGGGTGACGCATCAAAAGTAATCTTCTATTATACGGCAGAAGAGCGTGTAGATTTTAGAGAACTTATAAAAGAATTGGCACGTACTTTTAATTCTCGCATAGAGATGAAGCAAGTAGGTTTCCGTCAAGAAGCGGCGCGATTAGGTGGTATTGGTTCTTGTGGTCGCGAGTTATGCTGTTCTACTTGGTTAACAGATTTTAGATCTGTAAGCACCTCGGCAGCACGCTATCAGCAATTATCATTGAATCCGCAAAAGCTAGCGGGCCAGTGTGGAAAGCTTAAATGTTGTTTAAATTATGAGCTAGATACCTATCTAGATGCTTTGCAGGAATTTCCTAAAACAGACGTTAAGTTACAAACAGATAAAGGTCCTGCGGTTTGCCAAAAGACAGATATTTTTAAGGGGTTAATGTGGTTCTCATACCTTAAAGACGGGATGAACTGGCACGAACTTAAAGTGAGTAAGGTCAATGAGATTATTGCTATTAATAAAAAAGGCGACAAGGTTGCAACACTAGAAGAATTTAAAGAAGAAGTGTTTGTAAATCTTGAAAAAGAGATTTATAGCAATGTCGTAGGACAAGACAGTTTAACACGTTTTGACCAACCTAAACGAAGCAATAAAAAGCGTCGCAATTCGAATAATAAGAGCAGAAAGAGACAACCGGAAAAAGCAGATAAAGGAGCAGGAACTGGGTCAAAATCCACGGCTACAGGCAACAAGCCTACCCCAAGAAGCAGCAATAAAAAGCGCCGCAACAATAACAATAAACCGAGACCGAATAACAATCAAAAACAAGGCCCTAAAAAAGATGCGTAAATTGATTGCTTTGTTTTGTGTTGGGATGCTGTTGACGTCTTGTCTGGGGGATGCTGTCGCGGGTGATTCACAGACGCTACCTAGTTTTTGGGATAGCCAGTTAACGGTAGATTTTACATTTCCGGAGCTAGAAAAAGAACAGGATTACAATGTTTATTTGCAATTGCGCAATACAAACGAATATCCATACAGCAATATTTTTCTGATTACAACCTTGCGATATCCTAATGGCAAGACTGCCATAGACACGCTCGAGTACCGGATGGCTCGTCCAGACGGTACGTGGCTGGGAGAAGGCATAGGCAGCCTCAAACAGAGCAAACTCGTATTAAAAGAAAAAATACAGTTTAATGAAGAGGGCGAGTACCATCTAGAGATAGGCCAAGCACTGCGTAACAACAACGAGGTAGATGGTGTAATGCGATTGTTAGGCATTACAGATGTGGGCTACACGATTGAGAAAGCAGTGAACTAGATTTTTTTGACTTTCGGCGAAAATGTGCCACGCATTCTCAATAGGGGATTACATATACTAGTTTGTGATGATTATTTTAGGAAATAAATAGCATCTTCGTACCGTTAAATAAAATACTTTTGTTCTAATTATATCTCTCATGGCAACTAAATCAGCAAAGAAAAAATCAAAAACAACCGGCGTAGGCAAACACATTCGTACTTTCTGGATGCTTTTTACTACTGGTATCGGCGTTGTATTTCTCGTATTTTTATTGGCCTCTTGGGGTGCATTTGGTGCACTTCCAGATGAGACAAGCCTCGAGAACCCAGAAAAAAACCTAGCGACAGAGATTGTAGGTTCTGATGGTGTCGTGCTCGGTAAGTTTTACAAAGAAAACAGAACTCCTGTAGACTTTGAAGAGTTGCCAGACCACTTAGTCAATGCATTATTAGCTACAGAAGATATTCGTTTTTACGACCACTCGGGTATTGATGCAAAAGGACTAGCGCGTGCGATGGCCTTTTTAGGGACTAACGGTGGGGCGAGTACAGTATCTCAGCAATTGGCAAAGCAGTTATTTACAGATGGCGGAGCTTCACAGAACAAGCTAGAAAGAGCGATGCAGAAAATAAAAGAGATGATTATCGCAACGCGTCTAGAACGTCGCTATACGAAAGAAGAAATCATTACGATGTATTTTAATACTTATGACTTCTTAAATCAAGCCATTGGGATCGAGTCTGCCTCCAATATTTATTTTGATAAACCACCTCGTGATTTAAACACGTTAGAATCTGCTATGCTCGTCGGGATGTTTAAAAACTCTTCTTTATATAATCCACTTCGAAATCCTGAAGGAGTCTACAATAGACGTAATGTGGTGCTTAAACAGATGTACAAGTATGATTATATAAGTGAACAAGTAAAAGACTCTTTACAAGCAACACCGCTAGAGTTTGACTATACACCACAAGGACACGATGAAGGTATTGCAACGTATTTTAGAGAGTACGCACGCGCTTTTATGCAAGATTGGATTAAAGACAATCTTAAAAGCGATGGAAGTAAGTATAGTATATATAGTGATGGCTTAAAAGTGTATACGACTATTGATTCTAAAATGCAGCAATATGCAGAAAACGCTATGGACCAGCATATGTCAAAACTACAATTAGAATTTGATGCTCAAAATAAAAAAAACAAAACAGCTCCTTTTAGAGATGTCACTGAAGAAGAAGTAGACAGAATATTTGATAACTCTATGCGCAGAAGCGATCGTTGGAGAGAACTCAAAAAACAAGGAAAAAACGACAAAGAAATCATTGCGAGTTTTGATAAAAAAGCGAAGATGAAGATCTTTTCTTGGGGAGGTGACATAGACACAACGATGACTCCTAGAGATTCTATTAGATATTACAAATCATTCTTACAGGCATCGATGATGTCTATGACACCTCAGACAGGTGAGATTAAAGCTTGGGTAGGTGGGATCGATTATAAGCACTTTAAGTATGATATGGTTAAAACGGGTAAGCGCCAAGTTGGTTCTACCTTTAAACCTTTTTTATACGCTACAGCCATAGACCAGATGCATATGTCGCCCTGTGATACCGTAGCAAACGTGCCTTTCTGTATTCCAGCCGGAGCACAAGGAAATACAAAAGACTGGTGCCCTAAAAACGCTAGTGATGATTATGGAGATATGCTAACACTTAGAGAGGCGCTCGCCAAATCTATCAACACGATTAGTGCAAAATTAATGTATAGAGTTGGACCGAAACCAGTGATAGAATTAATTCGGAAAATGGGTGTGGATACAAAAAACATAGTAGAAGTACCTTCTTTAGCCTTAGGTACAGCAGACCTTTCCTTATATGAAATGGTAGGCGCTTATAGCACTTTTGCAAACGAAGGGGTCTATATAAAACCTGCAGTGATCACTCGTATAGAAGACAAAAACGGAACCGTTCTTTATCAGAATATTCCACAAGTAAAAGATGTGATAAGTAGCGAGACAGCATATGTAACTGTAAGCTTAATGGAAGGGGTTACTAAAACAGGTTCTGGAAATAGATTAAGAAGCAAATGGCGTGTGACGAATCCTGTTTACAAATCATCGGTAACGGGATATCCCTATGAGTTTAAAAACCCAATTGCGGGAAAAACTGGAACGACTCAGAATAATAGTGATGGTTGGTTTATGGGCATGGTGCCTAATCTAGTGACCGGAGTTTGGGTAGGAGGCGAAGATCGTTCTGTCCATTTTAACAGAACCGCATATGGTCAAGGAGCTACGATGGCATTACCTATCTGGGCACTCTATATGCAGCAATGCTACGCAGACGAAAAATTGGGTATCTCTGATCAAGAGTTTGCTAAGCCAAGCAACATGTCGATTGTCACAGATTGCGATGATTACAAGCAAAACAGCGGTGAGAACATCGAGGAGATTCCAGATGAGTTTGATTTTTAGGGACGGCTTTTTAATGAAACATTAATCGTATTTTTAACATCATTAACCCGAGTAGAATTCTTTTTTAAGCGCACGCAAAATAGTAATGGCTGGATATTTCGGCTTAATGAATACATTATATGATAAACAAAACAGTAGCAAATGTTTCTGAAGCTTGCCAAGGAGTTTCTGATAATATGACCTTTATGCTAGGAGGATTTGGCCTTAGCGGAATCCCAGAAAACGCCATTGCGAAACTCGTTGAACTGAATGTAACTGGGGTAACCTGTATTTCTAACAATGCGGGGATTGACAACTTTGGACTTGGGCAACTATTACAAAAACATCAGATTAAAAAAATGATCTCCAGCTATGTTGGAGAAAACGCTGAGTTTGAACGGCAAATGCTAAGCGGCGAACTTGAAGTGGATCTTATTCCTCAAGGAACCTTGGCTCAAAGATGCCAGGCTGCAAAAAGTGGTATTCCAGCATTCTACACGCCAGCCGGCTACGGCACCGAAGTAGGTGACGGAAAAGAATCTAAAGAATTTAATGGTAAGATGCATTTGCTAGAGTACGCTTTTAAGGCAGACTTTGCTTTTGTAAAAGCGTGGAAAGGAGATACCGCAGGAAACCTTGTCTTTAAGGGTACAGCCAGAAACTTCAATCCAAATATGGCCGGCGCTGCAAAAATAACGGTTGCCGAAGTTGAAGAGCTTGTTCCAGCTGGCGAACTCGATCCAAACCATATTCATGTGCCGGGTATTTTTGTTCAACGCATTTTTCAAGGGGAGAAGTATGAAAAGCGAATTGAGCAATTAACGGTAAGAAAAAGATAGAATGAAACTAACCTGCATATGTAACAGTTGCAATGCAGAAAGCACGTTTAAACCTAAATTTTCTGATCGTGGTTTGTTACAGGAAAAGCTAGGAGATGAGGTAAAGGTTAACTGCACTATATGTGGAAAATTAGAAAATAAACACATTAATAAACTAACCGCAAAAGAAGACAGCTCCATTCTAATACTAGTCGCGGTTTTAGCAGTTGTAGTCGATGTATTAACTTGGTTTTATATAGGATTTGCTGCAAGTTTAATCCTGTTTCTGTCAGTTTTACCGCTTGGGCTTATGAAAACAAGGAGGCAAATAACTTTAATAGATATAAAATAAGGAGAAAATAATATGGCATTATCTAAAGAACAAATAGCACAACGTATCGCTCAAGAAGTAAAGGCTGGATATTATGTAAATCTCGGTATCGGAATTCCAACACTGGTCGCAAACTTCGTGCGAGAAGATATAGAGGTAGAGTTTCAGAGCGAAAACGGGATTCTTGGCATGGGGCCTTTTCCTTTAGAGGGAGAAGAAGATCCAGACTTGATAAACGCCGGGAAACAAACAATTACTGCAATGGCTGGCGCTTCGTTTTTTGATAGCGCTACGAGCTTTGCAATGATAAGAGGACAACACGTGGACCTAACTATCCTAGGCGCTATGGAAGTAGCCCAAAATGGGGACATCGCAAATTGGAAGATTCCAGGTAAGATGGTAAAAGGAATGGGCGGCGCTATGGACTTAGTTGCGTCTGCAGAAAACATTATCGTAGCCATGATGCACACGAACCGTGCTGGCGAATCTAAAATGCTAAAAAAATGCTCGCTGCCATTAACTGGCGTTAACTGTGTAAAAAAAATAGTTACAAACCTAGCGGTCCTAGTAGTTGTGGATGGGAAGTTTAAACTATTAGAACGGGCTCCAGGTGTTAGTGTTTCAGAAATACAAAGCGCTACAGAAGGTGACTTGATCATTGAAGGAAATATTCCAGAAATGACCTTTTAAAATAAAAGTATCATCACTATATTACTTCTTACAAACGATTCTTTTTATGTGTTAAGCGCCTATATAATGAAGCGAGAGATACATTAGGCGATGAAAAACGCTCTATCTCCTGTCACAACTAGCGTGCTGTATAAAAAAACCGATCTACAAGGAAAATAAATAGGTAAAACCCTTTCGTTTTTCCGCTAAACAACTCTTTTATCCTTTGAAATACACCTTAAATGTTAAAATTTGATGTATTTCATCGATAATATCCGTGTTTTAGCTTTTTTATTAAAAAGTATATTGCATATTTACAATCCTGGATTAAAGAACAACCTACTGATGAAAAATTTAATTAAGTCACTTAAAAATACAACGCGTCTTGTGAAAAACGTAACGTATGTGGCTATGAAAGTTTTGTTGTTGACTTAGACTTGGAATTGAATGCGCCTAAATTTGTCTAATAATTAAAAATTTGATTATGTCCCAAAATTTAAAGTACGCCGAACAAAAGTTATCTGAGAACCCTTTTATGGACAATGATTTTGTCATTGATGCAGAAGGTAAAACATTTCAATTCAACAATCAGAACTCAGAGAAAATATCCTATGATATACATCACTACGGTGATGGAGGAAAAATTTATTTTAAGAACGAGAACACAAGAAAAAACAATCGTTTTTCAGTCGTTTAATTTTCATTATTAATTACCCAGAATCTGCTACGATATCAGATAAAAGGTTAGCCCGTTCTTTGTGAGGTTAGAACGGGCTTTTTTATGCTTTTTTTAATTTTTATATCCCCTTTGGTATCGCGTCAATCAATCGTTTTGTGTATGCTTTGCGGGGTTGTGCATAAATCTCATCTGCATCACCTACTTCTTCAAATTGACCTGTATTCATTACCAGTAATTGGTCTGCCATATATTTTACAACCGCGAGATCGTGTGAGATAAATATATAGGTAAAGCCAAAATTATCCTTCAATTCATTCAATAAATTAAGCACCTGCGCCTGTACAGAAATGTCTAATGCCGAAACAGACTCGTCACAAACAATAAGCTTGGGCTCCATCGCAATGGTTCTAGCGATGCCCACACGTTGTCTTTGACCTCCCGATAATTGATGCGGATAGCGATTAAAATAGGTCTCGTCAAGCCCTACACGAGTGAGTAAATCTTCTATGCGTTTTTTCCTGTCCCGTTTATTTTTTCCTATTTCGTGCACAATCATTGGTTCTGTAATGGCTTCACCTATGGTGAGTCTAGGATTTAAAGAAGAAAAAGGATCTTGAAAGATTAGTTGAATCTCCTTACGGAGCATTCTAGTTTCAGTACTGGATAATTTTGTGATGTCGTTGCCTCTATATAAAACAGTACCTGCCGTCGCTTTATCAAGTTGCAGAATTACCTTTCCTAAGGTAGATTTTCCACAGCCAGACTCTCCTACAAGTCCTACGGTTTCTCCTTCATATGCCTCAAAGCTTACGTCATTCACGGCTTTGAAAGCGGTTTTTTTACCAAAGATTCCACTCTTGCTATAGTATTCTTTTTCCACATTGAGCACAGATAGAATAGGAGCGCTAGTGTATAGTTTTTTATGTCGTACCCCGCGTTGTTGCGCCGTCACTAGTTTAGGTTTAAAAGTACCTGCTGCAATAGCGGCAATGGTAGGTAGTTTTTCTAAACGTTCTCCAAGGGCAGGTCTAGAGGCTAATAGTGCTTTTGTATAATCGTCTTTTGGTTTTTTAAAAATCTGATGTACGGTCCCGCTTTCTACAATTTTTCCTTGATACATTACTAAGACTCTGTCTGCAATTTCGCTCACGAGACTCAAATCATGAGAGATAAATAATAAGCCCATTTTCGTTTCGGCCTGTAGTTCCTTTAATAGGGCTATAATTTCTTTTTGCACCGTAACGTCAAGCGCAGTGGTTGGTTCATCTGCGATAAGCAATTTTGGTTTGCAGGCAATCGCCATCGCGATCATCACTCTTTGCATCTGGCCTCCACTTATTTGATGCGGATACCGATTGTAAAGTTCGATGGGATTAGGGAGTTTTACTTTTTCAAAAAGGGAGAGCACTTCTTTCCTAATCGCAGGTTTAGAAAGCGACGTGTGATTCTGGAGCATTTCGGCAACTTGCAAACCACATTTTAGAGATGGGTTGAGTGCGCTCATCGGTTCTTGAAAAATCATGGCAATCTCTTTACCACGTATTTTTCTAGCTTCGGAATTTTTAAGACTTGTTAGTTCGCTACCATTAAATAAGACGGCTCCTTTAATATGGGTGTTTTTTTTAGGCAGCAAACCCATAATCGCCAAAGAGGTAACTGATTTACCAGAACCAGATTCCCCGACAATCCCTACGATTTCATTTTCGTTGACCGAGAATGAAATGTCGTGGACTACTTCAATTGGGTTTTTGGCATTTCCGAAGGAAATAGAAAGGGCATTAATGGAAAGGAGTAATTGTGACAAAAATAGAACTAGATTAGTTAATAAATATACGAAGTTACTTTAAAATTATAATAAAATCTCACGATTAAAACAAGACTCTTAAAGTTTGGTGTAGTTGCTTATTATAATTTTAACACCCATAAATTATTCATTAATTCGTAATCGTATTATAAAAAAATACAATTTAATTTAGCATAATATGAGAAAATCTAACATTTCGTTGGGTTATTTGTTTTTATAAAACGAAGGTGTTACGCTGCTATATGTAGTTCTAAATGTGCAAATTGTCATTAATGAACAAAGTGGCGTAAAGCACCTGCTAAGACTATTAAACTTAATGCACAAGATGTATACTCCCCACTTAAAAGGGCATAATAAAAATAAGCGATATCTTTTGATATTGTTCATTCCATGTTTCTCTTCGGAAATTTTAAACAGAGACTATTTCGTCTTCAGATAAAAGAGGCTCGTTACGTAACCTAAGAATAATCTGTGCGACTGTCACTGTGTCTTTTTCACAATAGATAATGATTCTACCAATGTCATTTTCTTCATAAAACACATCGCGAACTTCACTACCATCTATATCATCTTTAGGAGAAGGGATTCCTAACACGTGCGCCATTAACTTTAGCGAAGTGAAGGTTTTATAATCTCCAAATTTCCACAACTCTAGCGTATCTAGATGAGGGACTTCCCAAGGTTTTTTTCCGAAGAGATTAAGTTTAAAAGGTAAATCTATGCCGTGAATAATCATACGTCGTGCGATATAAGGAAAATCAAATTCTTTACCATTATGAGCACATAACACGTGTTGCGTTTTATTAAAATGTGTTTGTAATAGGGCTTTAAACTCTTTTAAGAGCGTATCTTCCGCGCCGTGAAAAGTAGTGACCCTAAACTTCCGAAGATCTCCCTGCGTCTTAAAATACCCGACAGAAATACAAACAATGGTCCCAAATTCTGCCCAGATACCTGCTCGGTCATAGAACGCTTCGGGTGTAAAATCTTCTTTGCGTTGGTATTTAGTTTTTCCTTCCCAGAGCGCTTTGGTCGTTTTATCAAGGTCGTTGTAATTGGCGTGTTGAGGTACCGTCTCAATATCGAGAAATAAGATGTGTTCTAGGTTGATTTTTTTTAGCATAGCGCAGATGATTGGACTATTGCTAAATGTACAAAAAAGAAAACTAGAATAATTTTCCCTGTGTCACGTGACTCTCATGTTCCACCAACCATTTTTTACGATGTAAGCCACCTGCATAACTAGTTAGTTTTCTGTCACTTCCAATCACGCGATGACAAGGGATTACAATGGCAATTGGGTTTTCCATTTGCAGATGCTACCGCCCTAATTACTTTTGGGTCTCATAGATCATTTCCCATTTCTTGATAGGATGCTGTTTTCCCAAAAGGGATGGTCTGCAGTTACTCCCATACTTTTTACTGAAATGCCTTTCCATCAGGACTAAGCTTTACATCAAATTTGGTTCTCGTGCCTGCAAAGTATTCTTGTCATTGTGAAACAATAGTTTTTAAATAGGGAGGAATTTTGGATGTTAATGTTTCCGAAGTTGTCTCTAGAAACTAGATTGAGCAGAGACCCACTGCCGTGCCTTTTATCTCAATATGTCCTATTTCTGTTTCTAAAATGGAAGTCTCCATATCCAAAGGTATACATGCGTAGCACATTACTAAATCCCAAAAAACAGGCTAAAACTTTCCTTCTGAGGTTTATTTAGTAAGTTTGTTTAAGCCAACTATTTTTTATGAAAAACACTTTATCATTCCTTTTTATTTTCTGCTTTTTAAGTTTTTCTCAACAAGGTCTAGCTCAAGAAACGAGGATCACTATAGATAGTCTGTACACACTTGTAAATAAGACATATACCCAACAACGAGATTTTGATTATAAAGGAGCGATTGCCACGAGTATTTTTATAGAAAAGGAGGCATTAAAAGCGAATAATTACATTCTTGCTGCAAAGAGTAATTTGAGATTAGGATCTGTGTATTTGTCAATGCGAGATGCTAGTAATAGCCTTTCTTACTATAGAACAGCCCTTGAATATGCGCTTCTATCTAAGAAGGACAGCTTGATTAGTGGTGTATATAATGACATAGGCAATGCTTATATGATAACCGGAAGTGATCTTCAAAAAGCACGCGAAAACTTTGAGAGAGCTATTGAGATTAGCAAAAGAGGGGGAGAGACAGATAAAGATAGAATTGCCTCCTTATTGAATAATGCGTGGGTTTATATTGTCCTCAAAGAGCCATTGAAGGCCTTACCTTACTTAAACACTTCTCGTGAGATTATAGAATCAGATAGTAATATGAGTTCTCTTTATAGTATTAATCTAGATGTATTGAGAGGGAGATATCATATGCTGCGTACTAACAATATCCGTGCAGTATCCCTACTAGAAGGTGCTGTGAAGAGAGCGATAGCGGGTGATTATTTACAGCCCGCAGTTGAAGCACAAGGGTTTTTATCGCAAGCCTATCAGAACAGCGGCGACTTAAGGGCAGCTATAAAAAGTTTGAAAGCAGAAAAGGCTCTTGATGAGAAGTACAATAATATTATAAGGGAGCAACAATTTCAAGAAGCAAATGAGAAGTTGAAGTTAGAGCAATATGAAGTGGCGTTAATAGCGGCTAAAACTGAACAGATATTAACAGATGAGATTGTGGCAAAATCTAAGCAGCTTTCTAATATCTTTATTAGCGCAGCAGCAGTGTTTTTTGCTGCCTTTCTTACAGCCTTTTATTTGTATGGGAGTAGGAGGAAAATTGTTAGAAAACTGAATAAAAACAATGTGCAACTCGTTAAAGCAAAAGAGGAGGCAGAGCGTTTATCTAAACTAAAAACACAGTTTTTCTCCACGGTTAGTCATGAATTAAGAACACCGCTTTATGGAGTTATAGGATTGTCTTCTATCTTATTAGAAGATGAGAAACTAAACTCGCATAAAGACGATTTAAAATCTCTTAAATTTTCAGCAGATTATTTGTTAGCACTTATCAATGATGTACTTACATTAAACAAGGCTGATGCAAATGGCATGAAGCTTGAAAAGGCTCCGTTTATTTTGACCAAACTTGTCAAGAACATTACCAATTCTTTTACTTTTAGCTTACAGCAGAATAACAATAAAATACAGGTTAGGATTGATGATGCCTTGCCAATTTATTTAATTGGAGACTCTGTTAAACTATCTCAAATACTCATGAATCTGGTGGGTAATGCGGTAAAATTTAATGAAAACGGAACCATTGAAATTGTCATTAAATCGCTAAGTAAAAATAAGGACGGTCTTTATAAAACACAATTTTTTATTAAAGATAATGGCATCGGGATTCCGCTAGAAAAACAACAATCTATTTTTGAAGAGTTCTCGCAAATAGAAAGCAACAATTATAACTATCAGGGTACTGGACTAGGCTTGCCTATTGTTAAAAAACTACTCAATCTTTATAATAGCGAAATTGATCTACAAAGCTCGCCAGGGAATGGCGCGATTTTCTCATTTATAATTGACCTTGAAGAAAACACGAGTATATCAAAAGAGGTTTTAGAGGTTAATGCCGTAGATACTCCTGTAATGTCTGTTTCTGAGAATATGCATATTTTAATAGTGGATGATAATAAGATAAATCAAAAAGTCACACAAAGGATTTTAGAAGCGCGACACTTTAAAACAACCCTAGCAAACGATGGCTTGCAGGCCATTGAACAAGTGCAAAATAAAAAATTTAATTTAATTTTAATGGATATCCATATGCCTAAAATGGGCGGTATTGAGGCTACAGAAAAAATTAGAATTTATAATAAAAATATTCCCATTATTGCATTGACAGCAGTAGAAATAGAAGAAGCTAGAGCGAGGATAATTGCTTCAGGCATGAATGACATTATTTTAAAGCCCTACGATGTATCTCAATTTTTAACCACAATTTTGAGACATTTAAGCGCTACCGCTTTAGCATAAAAGACAATTATTCTGCAGTTTAATCTATTTGAATACCCATACGCTTTGCGCGAAGTTCCCAGTTTTTTCGAGCCTGAATTTGCATATCCTCTATGGCATCACTTTCATCCATAATCTCTAAGCCGAGCAATGTTTCTATTATGTCTTCCATTGTAACGACCCCGATGGTATTCCCAAACTCATCCACCACTAGAGACATGTGTGTCCGTTTTTGAATGAAGGTGTCAAACATTTCTGGAATAGGTTTTTCTGCATTTACAACAGAGATCTCACGTTTTAAATCTGCTAAGGTTTTGTCGCCGTGTGCTTCTACAATTTCTGCAAGGATATCATCCTTAAGCACAAAGCCCGTGATGTTGTGAGATTTGCCATTGTAAACAGGAATTCTAGAGAACTGTAAACTTTTATTCGCATCGTAGAACTCTTGAAGCGATGTGCTTTCATTTGCCGTAACAACTACAGGAAAAGGAGTCATCACATTCTTCGCTAATACAGATTTAAATAGTAATAAGTTTTTAATAACAGCACTTTCATTCTCTTCAAAAACACCTTCTATTTCTGCAGCTTCTGTGATTGCTAGAAATTCTTCTCGGCTCATCGTGCTCACGTGTGCAGATTTACCAATAAGCTTTGTCGTGAGGTTTAACAACCATAAGATACCAGTATATTTCAGCGGAAATATGATAATTTTTAAAGTCATTGCCGTAAAATTACCCAAGATTTTCCAATAGGTAGCTCCTATAGTTTTAGGGATAATTTCTGAAATAATCAAAATCAAAATAGTCATGATTGCAGAAATTATAGCTACGAAGTTGAAGCCGAGAAACGTAATGTCAAAACCTCCTTCTATGGCAAGAATACCGGCTTGATTTCCCACTAAAATAGCGCCCACCGTATGTGCAATCGTGTTAATTGTTAGGATAGCAATAAGCGGTTGATCAATATCTTTTTTAAGCGCGGATAACGTTTTTGCATATCCTTTCCCTTCATTTTTTTTCATTTTAATGAATGTGGGCGTGAAACTTAATAAGGCCGCCTCAAGAATAGAACACAAAAACGAAAAGAATACAGAGATTACTGCGTAAAATATTAATAGGCCCATGAATAGTTTTTTTGCAAGGTAATCGTTTACCCATCAAAGCAATATTAAAGAAAGTTTAAAATTTTCATGAACAGATTGATGGTTAGACCCACAGCTTTTCCCAAATTAAATTTGGGAATCATTCACTGCGATCATTTCATGATACACAATAAATGGCAAACAAGATCTTTCGAGGTTTATCTAGCTGCAAAGCATCGGGCGTGATTAAAATGTCCTTTACTAGACTTTTTTTAAAAGTTAGAACGTAGTATTAAAACGCTAAAAATACAGTTTTACCATCCCACAAACGCGGGCGGCTCTAAATCCTTTAAGTTAAGGTATACAATCAATTGCCCGCGATGATGCGAAACGTGATCCTGTAGTAAATTCAAAATTTGAATCTTGCTTTTTGGCCCGGCAAAGAATTCCACTGTTTCTTCAAACGCCTCAAGAGGTGTTGTTTCAATTAAAGCATAGGCGCTTTCATATCCAGCTTTGATAATTGCAATGGTTTCTTCTTTAGTTTTAGGCAGCGCTTCTTTTTTACGGTCAAAAGCTATGGTGGTAAAATAAGTATTACTTAACCAGTCCATATTTCCTTTTATATGCAGTAATTGCTCCTTAAAGGTCATTTGTCTTTCGGTAGGTTTAAAGTTATAATGCTCTTCTGGCATCGCTTCTGCAATACCGATGAGGTAGTTTTTTGAGTTGTCCCACTTTTCAAGCCAAGCAGTTTTTACCGTAGTTTGTTGCGCCATACTTGTTGCTGAAATGCCAATGAAAAGTAGTAGTATTAAATGTTTCATATTTCAGAAGTGAAATTATATGTTTTTACTGATCTAAAAATGTGGCGCTTGGTGTGTCTGTTGATAAAGCCCCGCCTCTATAGCCGCTTAAATCTGTTTTCCTATCCCACCCATCCCGCCAGAAATATATTCTTGAATGGTTCCTTCTCGTTTTATTATAACATTAGTTGGGTACGCGCCTTTCGTTACCGCTTGAGCACTTGACTAAAGGAACCTACTTTACCTTCAAAAGGATATTTTAAGTGATGTTCTTCATTATTAATAATTTTTGACACTGGTGTCTGAGTGGATTCGAGGCTCCATTTTTAGCTAATTAACTTCACCACATCTTTGGCAAAATAGGATGCGATCATGGTGGCGCCTGCTCTTTTTATACTCAAAACTTGTTCCATCATTACGGCGTCGTGATCCAGCCACCCTCTTTCTGCCGCAGCTTTAAGCATCGCATACTCACCGCTTACTTGATATACTGCGATAGGAACATCAACCACTTCACGAATATCTCTGACAATGTCTAGATAACAAAGCCCTGGTTTTACCATCACGATGTCTGCGCCTTCGTCGATATCCATCAAGGTTTCTTTCACTGCCTCGTTTCTATTTGCAGGATCCATTTGATAGGTCTTTTTATCCTTTGGTATGTTTTTTAAATCAACGGGAGCACTATCTAAAGCATCCCTAAAAGGTCCATAAAATGCAGATGCATACTTGGCGCTATAACTCATAATACCGGTGTTATAAAACCCCTCTTCTTCGAGTAAAGTGCGCATTGCCAGAATACGGCCATCCATCATATCACTAGGAGTAACAATATCTGCTCCTGCCTGAGCGTGACTTAACCCCATTTTTGCTAAAAAAACATTTGTAGGGTCGTTTGCAATCTGTCCTTGTGCAACAATGCCATCATGTCCATATTTTGAATAAGGATCTAGCGCTACATCTGTCATTACAATTATTTCTGGACAGGTGTCTTTGACTGTTTTGATTGCCAGTTGCATTAATCCATCTGGATTTAGTGCTTCTTTACCTTCATTGTCTTTTAAATGATCTGGCACTTTTACAAAAAGCAATACACTCTTTATTCCCATTGCCCAAAGTTCTTTTACTTCAGCTTTTAGTGTATCTAGGCTGAAGCGATAATAGTTAGGCATCGAAGCAATTTCTTCTTTTACTCCTTTACCTTCTACAATAAATAGCGGAGCAATAAAGTCCTTAGGAGCGATGATGGTTTCTCTAACTAAGCTACGCATAGCTTCTGTGGTTCTTAGCCTTCTGTTTCTTCTTAGTGGATACATAACGTTCTCCGGTCGAGCGCAGTCGAGACCTCTTTTAAGATTTCTAATAATATATAACCTCTCGACTGCGCTCGAGAGGTTATAGCTCTATAATATCAAACCCAATCAACAGGGTTTTTCAATACTTCAACTAATCGTTCTTCCTCACTACCTTCCTTCGGCTGATGATTATAAACCCATTGCACTTTAGGGGGTAAACTCATCAATATACTTTCTGTTCTACCGTTTGTCCGCAGTCCAAAAAGCGTCCCTTTATCGTGTACAAGATTAAATTCTACATAGCGACCTCGGCGTATTTCTTGCCAGTCTTTTTGAGCTTCTGTAAAGGGAAGGTCTTTTCTTTTTACAACAATAGGACAGTATGCGTCTAGAAAGCTATTACCAACTCCGGTCACAAAGTTAAACCAATCTTGCATTTTCATTTCTTCGGAAACTTTACAATAGTCAAAAAAGAGTCCACCAATACCACGACCCTCTTCGCGATGCGAGTTAAAAAAATATTCGTCACAGCGTGCTTTGTATTTTGGATAGAAGGACAGGTTGTGTCTGTCGCAAGAAGTCTTACACGTTTGATGAAAGTGCTTCGCATCTTCGTCAAATAAATAATAAGGCGTCAAGTCTTGACCGCCCCCAAACCATTGATCTACAATCGCACCGTCTTGATCATACATTTCAAAGTAGCGCCAGTTTGCGTGCACGGTGGGCGCCATAGGATTCACGGGATGCAAGACAAGGCTAAGTCCGCAAGCAAAAAAGTCTGCGTCTTTTACACCAAAGTATTCCTGCATGCTTTTAGGCAATTTTCCGTGCACCTCACTAATGTTTACGCCGCCTTTTTCAAATACAGTACCGTTTTCTATAACGCGAGTGCGACCGCCTCCGCCTTCTTTTCTTTCCCAAATATCTTCTTCAAACGTAGCTTTACCGTCTATTTCCGCGAGTCGAGAAGTGATGGTGTTTTGAAGTTGTTTTATGTAAGTTACAAATTGTTCTTTCATTTTTTTAGTACATAAAGTTCCATATCCATTGATTGTTTGCCTGGTGGCGTAAACTCATTTTTTAAAATTTTAACATAGGAGAAATCACATTTTTCTGCAACTCGCACACTAGGGATATTTGTTTTGTGAACGATTATTGTTAGCCTTTCGAGATTAAGTGAGGTGAAAGCTATTGAAGATAAAACTTTAATGGCTTCTGTAATCCATCCTTTACCTGTGTGGTTTTTATCGATGCAATAGGAAAATTCTCCTTCTTTAATAGACCAGTTGAGTTCTTTAATATAAACAAGTCCTATTACTATGTTTTCAACATAGAGTCCATACAGAAACTGCTCTTTAGACTTCATCTTATAAGAGGCATTATCAATGAACTGCTTAGATTTTTCTTCTGATATATTCTCCGCGAGCGTTCCAGGAAAGTAGTCGCTAAATTGCTCTTTATTATTCTGCATTAACTGGGATAGCAATAGTGCATCTCCAGTTTTTAAAGGGGCGATATGAAAACCAGAACACTTAATCATGCTCTATATTTTCTGAAGTTTTGCCAGCCAGTTTTAACCGGCCACTCTCTTTTATTAATCTAACCGTTTCTGTGGTAGAAGCCGTCACAGATAATGGCAAAACAAGAATAATCCCTATGATAGGAATAAATAACATCGCCATAAAAACAATGCCGTTTCCTATCGCAATACCGCTATGTGAACGTACAAATTTTGTACTCTCGTCATATTTAAAATGGCGTTCTAAGGTGTAGTCCATATTCCCAAAACCAGCGTAATAGGACTGTAATAAAAAAATTAAAACCGAAGTCACAATATTTATTACAGGAATAAAACTGAGTATAATTAACGGGGTAGTAAAGAGAAGTTCTAATAATAAGTTGCGCACATTTATACGAACACCACGCCATAATTGGGCCGCATTGCCGGTATCACGATGCACGTGTTCATTCCCTAATAAATGGCGTTCTATTTTTTCTGAAACGGGACTCATAAACGGTGCGCTCAAAGCCATTATAATATGCTTATAGAGTATCAGCCCTACTGCAATAATAGCAATCCCCCCTATTACTTCTGAAATTTTAAGAAATGTCTCACTGCCCCATTCCCAGAACCAAAGTGTTGCAATCAAGCGACCAATATTATCACTCAATCCCCAAGCTAAAAACCCAATGGACGCCGCCGTCACAAAACTAATAAGTACGGGAACCCCAAAATATTTCCAAAGTTTTAATTCGCTAATCAACCTAAGGGTTCCTGCGTATGCTTTTATTCCTCTGTAGATATTTTTTATCAATGTTCTTAGTTTTCACTGTCATCCTGAACTTGTCGAAGGGCAACTAAGTTACAATTCAACAATTCGACAAGCTCATTGTTACAATTAGTATTTTAACCTTCTATAAAAACCATTTCAATTCTATAAGATTTCATTTCTTCTATTTTGCTTACTTTTTGAGCGCTTTTCATTTTTATTGATATATAATGGATGATTTCTGCTTCATTTTTACCCAAAAGATTTAAAAAATAGATTCTGCCCACGGCATTATTGTGCAAATCCATCTCCTCTTCCATTGGCGTGTTTTGAGTCACTTTTTCATATAAATCACCTACTTTCTGTGCCCAGAATACGCTTTTTTGTTTATTTCTCGTCCATTTGAGCGATTTTTCGCAAATGAGTACATTCCAGAGTGCGTGTCTAAAAGCATTGGCTGGGTTGCTTCGATGATGTGTATTTCCGAAGTGTATATTACAAATCTCAAAGGTTCTTTTTGTCGCACTCAACGTTGGGAAAACCAATAATGGATGTTTCAAAAATAAGATTGAAAATTTCCAAAGTTGATAAATGTTCAGCCGCTGTATGCGTGTCCATATTTTCACGAGTCTGCTTTGTATTCCTTAACAGCTTCAATGAAAGCTCCAGCATTTTCAATGGGAATATTTGGTAAAATACCATGGCCCAGATTTACAATGTACTTATCTTTTCCGAACTCATCAATCATTTGTTTTACCATTTTCTTGATTTCTGCGGGAGGGCTAAACAATCTTGTTGGATCAAAATTACCTTGAAGTGTAATATTCCCGCCTGTCAAATAGCGTGCATTTTTAGGTGAACACGTCCAGTCCACACCTAATGCAGCTGCGCCACTTTTTGCCATCGTATCTAGAGCAAACCAACATCCTTTTCCAAAAGCAATCACAGGGACATCATCCTTTAATGCGTCAATGATCTGCTGCATATATTGCCAAGAAAACTCTTGATAATCAACCGGAGATAACATGCCGCCCCAACTATCAAAAACCTGCAAGGCGTTCACACCAGCTTTAACTTTTTCTTTTAAATAAAGAATTGTGGTGTCTGTAATTTTCTGCAATAACTCATGCGCTGCAACGGGTTGTGTAAAACAGAACTCTTTTGCTTTGTCAAAGTTTTTACTCCCTTGACCTTGCACACAATAACATAGTAAGGTCCAGGGACTTCCAGCAAAGCCGATTAATGGAATATCATCATTCAACTTTTCCTTTGTCATTTTAATCGCTTCCATCACATAGCCTAAGGTGTCGTGAATGTCTGGCACAATCACGCGATCTAGATCTTTATGCGTACGAATAGGATCTGGAATCCAAGGGCCAATATTGGGTTTCATCTCCACATGAATGTTCATTGCCTGCGGAATTACTAAAATATCACAAAATAAAATCGCTGCATCCATCCCGTATCTGCGAATAGGTTGCACGGTAATTTCGCTCGCAAGTTCTGGCGTTTGGCAGCGGGTAAAGAAGTCATACTTCGCTTTGATTTGCATAAACTCTGGCAAGTATCGACCCGCTTGACGCATCATCCACACAGGTGGACGGTCTACGGTTTCGCCTTTTAATGCTCTTAAGAATAGGTCGTTTTTAATAAAGTTTGTAGTGTTGTTCATAATTTATTTATTGTCCCCGATTCAGGCATTTCCCATATCCCAGCCCATGTGCGTTCCTCGAGCAAAAAAGTTTGTCGGAGGCAGCGTGAGAAGGGATTTGTTCTTTTCCTTCGGAAATTTAATCTTTTTTTAAAACATTCACTGCCTTAGCAATTACACTCTCTATTAAAGTAGTACTAGCTATAACAATATGGTCACTATACTTTCTCGCTGCATCTGCCGTCGTCTCACCAATACAAATCAGCAACGGACTGTTACTCAACACTTGTTGCGGAATCGCTTCCCTCACCTTCTTTTTTTCAATAAAATAACTCTCCACTCCACTTGGGCTAAAAAACAAGATTCCATCCCATTCTTGATCGAATTTACGTGGTTTCAAGGTTGTTTTGTATGTTAACACTTCAATAAACTCCACTTTTGAAGCTTTTAATGCGTTTGGTATTTCATCTCTACGTTGGGTGGCGCAGAAAAAATGAAAGGACTCTTTCTTATAGTCTTTTGTAATTATTTGAGCCAAATCTGCTCCATAATTAGCGGTTTCTTTCACGTTTAACCCATTTTCTTCTAAAAGTGCTTTTGTCTTTTGGCCCACGCAGAAAACACCAATTTCATTTTTATTCGACTGAAAAGGAGTTTTGTTTGAGTGTTTCAAAAAAGCGTTAACTCCATTTTGACTTGTAAAAATTGCGTTATCAATTTTTTCTGGCGTTTCAAAATCTATGAACTCAATCTCGATGGCGTTGTAATCTACTAATGTAAAACCTTGCCCTAAGAGAAGATCTCTTTGGTTTGGTTTTAGTTTTTTTGTGGAAAGGATAGAAAGCATCTCGTAATGTTGACAAGGTTATATATTCATCTCTTTCTTAATTCGCATCATCAAAGCTTCTCCACCATTTGCCAATAACTCTACTGCCGCTTCAATACCACCTTTCTTGTAATTATCTAAAGAAATCGTTTTAGCTATTTCTATCTTTTCAGTTCCATCAATCGAAAACAAACATCCTTTAAACTCGATACGTTCTCCAACAATTTGGGCTAATGCTCCAATGGGAGCAGTACATCCACCTTCCAGTTTTCTTAAAAAATCACGTTCTATCTGCGTACAGATTCGAGAAGGTTCGTGGTTTAATTTTGATACAGCTTCTGTACAGTATTTGTCTGTTTCCAGTGAAACAATAACCATTGCGCCTTGAGCGGGTGCAGGGAGCATCCAGTCTAATTCTATATGGTTTTCAGGAAGAACGTTGATTCTTTTCAAGCCTGCTTTTGCAAAGATGGCGCCGTCCCAGTTGTTATTTTGAAGTTTTTCTAATCGGGTATTTACATTTCCGCGGAGATCAACCACGGTGTGATGTGGATAACGGTTGAGCCATTGTGCTTTTCTTCTTAAGCTTCCAGTTGCGACTATAAAGTGTTTTGTATAATCTATTTCGCACTTTTTAACCAGAATATCTTCTGTTGCTGCGCGTTCTAAAACGGCGGTTTGGATAATTCCTTTTGGTAATGCCGTGGGTACATCTTTCATACTATGTACGGCAATATCTACCGTTCCATTAAGCATGGCAACATCTAGTGTTTTTGTAAAAATCCCGGTGATACCCATTTCGTACAATGGTTTGTCTAGGATTAAATCTCCTGTAGATTTTACTGGAACTAATTCTGTTTTGTAGCCTAGACTTTCTAGTTGCCTTGTAACGGTATTGGCTTGCCACAACGCGAGTGCGCTATCACGGGTCCCTATGCGAATAACCTTAGGCATCATTTTCATTTTGAAGTTGAAAAACTTGATTGATTAGTTCTATGCTTTGCTCGGTTTTACCATTTGCACCTTTTAGATGGTTGGCAAAGTGGGTCGTAATTTTTTGAATAATACGATTACTGATAATCTCTGCTTGATCCTCGTTAAAACCTGAAATTTTCCGACGTTGATTATCTATTTCTCCTGCTTTAATCTCGCTAAGCTTAGATTTTAGTGCTTTAATAGTTGGAGCAAAAGCTCTGTTTTTTGCCCACGTATTAAACTCTAGTACCACTTCTTCAATGATCCCTTGTGCCATTGGAATTTGTGATTGGCGGTGTTCTAGCGTTGCGTCCGTCACTTTGCTTAATTCATCTAAGTGAATTAGAGTTACATTAGGATTTTCTCTTACTGATTCTGAAACATTCTTTGGGATAGATAGATCCAAGATCAACAATGGTTTTTTAAGGTATAAAAGCTCTTTGGAAATCGTGGGTTGCTGAGCGCCTGTAGCTACGATAAGTATATCGCTAGCTGCAATTTCGCTCTGGATATTTGAGTATTCTTTAACGACTAGATTAAACTTACCGGCCATTTCTTCAGCCTTAATCTTTGTGCGATTAATGAGCGTGATATGTTCGTTTTTTGTGTGCTTAATAAGATTTTCACAGGTGTTACGTCCTATTTTACCAATCCCGAAAAGCAGAATATTCTTTTCAGAAACATAAGGTACACGAGCCATAATATATTGCACAGCGGCAAAACTTACTGAGGTCGCTCCCGTAGAAATTTCAGTTTCATTTTTAATGCGTTTGCTGGCCTGGATAACTGCGTTTCCTAGTCGCTCCATATAGACATTGAGAACGCCTGTTTTTTTAGAACGACTGAGCCCAGCTCGTAGTTGGCTAATGATTTCAAAATCTCCTAAAATCTGACTATCAAGACCCGTTCCTACCTTGAATAAATGAGCGACCGCTTGTTGTCCTTTATGAGCGTAAGAAACGCGGTTAAACTCCTCGACGGTTCCATTAGTATGCGCGCAAAGTAGTTTTATTAAGTCATTTGCTTCTCTCGCAAAGCCATAAATTTCAGTGCGATTACAAGTAGATATTAGCGTGAGTGAAGAAATCCCTTCTTCTTTTGCTGAAGTAATAATTGCTTTTTGAGCAGCTTCGGAAATACTAAAATGACCACGAATCTCTGCATCAGCCTTTTTATAGTTAAGACCAATAGCGAAGAATGCTTCTTTCGAAATAGGATTCAGATGATTGATATTCGTGCCGATAGCGTTGTTTCTTTGTTCTTCAATCCACTTAGATACCAATTGTAGTCCTTGAGCGGAGTTAAGAGCACAAATTTAAAATAACAATTAACTAAAAAGTAACGCTAGCGGTATCATAAGTGTCGATACGCGTTGAAAATTCTCATAATTATCTTAAAAACGCCCGAGAATCAATAAATACGTATCTTTGTCGTAGTTCGGCTCAAAGGTTATTTAAAACAATTCTAAATAAATGAACAATTCTAAAACCAATACTATTTCAGAAAGTATCGCTCAAGGTACTTATAGAGAAACCACAATTGAAGAAGGTTTTTTTATCCTAAAATTTAATAATGAAACAGTTGATAATCAGTTATTTAAACGAGATGTAAATTCAAATTATATTCAGTTTCATTTTTGTGTAAAGGGCAGTGGTTCGTTTAGTTTTAATAACGGAAGTTATAGATTGCCAATTCAGGAAAACAGCTCTTTATTGTTGTACAATCCACAAAGGGATTTGCCTATTGAGGTGAGTGTTGCGCCACATTCTTGGGTCATTTCTGTTCTCTTGCCTATCAAAAAATTTCACACACTTTTCTCTACCGAAGCGAATTACATATCATTTTTAAGCGACGAAAATAAGGATCGAAAATATTATAAGGATGCAACAATTTCACCTTCTATGGCAATTGTACTTAACCAGTTGATGAATTACAATCTGCACCCTTCCGTAAAACCACTTTATTTTAAAGGGAAAGCCTATGAACTATTGAGCCTTTATTTTAATCGTGAAGAAGATGTTGATGTGGAGCAATGTCCATTTTTAGTGGACGAGATGAACGTGGCAAAAATTAAAAAAGCCAAACAGATTATTATTGCAAGAATGGCAGAACCGCCTACATTAAGAGAGTTGAGTGACGAAATTCAACTACCAATAAACAAACTTAAAGAGGGGTTTAAACAAGTTTATGGGGCTCCCGTCTTTACTTTTTTATCAGATTACAAAATGGAAGTTGCGAGACAATTACTTGCCGCAGGCTCTCATAATGTAAATGAAGTAGGTCTAAAAGTGGGGTACAGTACCGCGAGTCATTTTATTGCAGCTTTTAAAAAGAAATTTGGGACGACGCCTAAGAAATTTGTTATGGGGTTGAGCTCCTAACAACCCTTTTTGTATTCAAACTTGGTAGGCTAGAAACAATGCTTATTGTAACATTTTGTTAATCTATTGCATCTTCTTCTTAAACAAACCAATAAGCATTATTTTTGTCAATATTAAAGTCACACTGAGCTGGTGTTAAGGACAAATGCCCTTTATCAGGTTCAGACTATACTATTTATTTTATGAAAGGAGTTCTTCTAGTAAATCTTGGTTCACCCGATAGTACAAAACCGAAAGATGTAAAAAAATACCTCGATGAATTCTTGATGGATCCACGAGTAATAGATGTACCACGATGGGCGCGCATATTATTAGTGCGCGGTATTGTTTTAAACACAAGACCGAAAAAAGCCGCCGCCGCATATGCTAAAATCTGGTGGGATGAAGGTTCTCCATTGATTGTGCTTTCAGAACGATTACAGAAAAAGGTGCAGTCTAAACTCAATATTCCTGTAGGCTTGGCAATGCGTTATGGAGCAATGACCTTAAAAAAAGGATTACAAGCATTAGTGGACCAAGGGTGTACTGAAATTAAAACGATACCCTTGTACCCGCAATTTGCAATGGCCACTACAGAGACCATCGATGTGAGAATAGATGAACTTGTGACGGAATATTTTCCAACATTAAAAATTACACGAACGGCCTCTTTTGGCAAAAGACAAGATTATATAAAAGTACTTTCAGAAAGTATAGGAGAAAAATTAAAGGAGCTAGAGTACGAACATTTACTTTTTAGTTATCACGGTATTCCAGAACGACATATCAGGAAAAGTGATGTAACCAACGGAAATTGTAAAATGGATGGAAAATGTTGCTTTAAAAAAGGCAGCGAGCAACACGAGTTTTGTTACCGTCATCAATGCGAAATGGTTACTGTAAATGTGGCTAAATTTCTAGGATTGAAAAATGGAACTTATTCTACTACGTTTCAATCACGATTAGGTTTTGACCCATGGTTGCAGCCCTATACCGACAGGACCATTGAAAGAATGGGAAAAGCGGGTGTTAAGAAAATGGTCGTTGTTACTCCTGCATTTGTAAGCGATTGTTTAGAAACTTTGGAAGAAATTGCGATGGAAGGAGAAGAGATTTTTCACGAAGTAGGTGGAGAAGAATTTTCGGTAATACCTTGCCTAAATGACCGAGATGATTTTGCACAAGTGCTCGCAAATATCGTAGAAGAATGGCGCATGGTAGATGTCGAAACTGCGATCGCATAATAAAAGGTTCTTGAAAAAAAACTCAGACTCATTAGGCACAGCCTCGATAAGCAGCTTACTCATAAAGCAAGCAGTCCCAGCATCTATCGGGATTCTAGTGATGTCACTAAACATCATTGTAGATACCATCTTTGTAGGAAGATGGATTGGTCCACTAGCCATTTCTGCTATCACGGTGGTATTGCCCGTCACATTTTTTATCGCTGCGATTGGTCTTGCCGTTGGTATTGGTGGAAGCTCTGTCTTGTCACGTGCTCTTGGGAAAGGGGATGATGAGAAGGCTTTAAAGGTCTTCGGAAATCAAACGACATTGACATTTCTGACGTCTGGATTGCTAGCAGTTCTTGGACTTGTTTTTCAAGATTATGCTATAAACTTTTTTGGTGCGGATGACAGCTTCAGAGATTTAGCACTTACCTATTATCGCATCGTATTGTATGGTATCGTGATGCTTGCCATGTGTATGATGGGGAATAATGTGATTCGTGCCGAGGGAAAACCAAAATTTGCCATGTATGCCATGATGCTCCCAGCCATTGGGAATATTGGGATGGATTATGTGCTTATTAATGTTTTTGATTATGGAATGGCAGGAGCTGCTTGGGCTACATTTATTAGTTATACCGTATGTTTCTTATTCATTGTTTGGTTCTTCATTTTTAAAAGTGAATTACGACTAAAGCTTCGAAGTTTTGTTTTAGATTCTAAAATAGTAAAAGAAATAAGCGGGCTAAGTGCAGTGACATTAGCGCGACAAGGCGTTATTGCCATTTTGACTATTTTACTAAATAATGTACTGATTAGTTATGGCGACGCTATTGACGTAGCCAGTTATGGCATAATCAGCCGGGCCTTAATGTTCGCGTTGTTTCCTGTGATTGGTGTTAACCAAGGATTTATGCCTATTGCAGGTTATAATTTTGGAGCAGGAAAATTTCAACGAGTTCGCGAGGCTATTAACACTTCTGTGATATATTCGGGGATATTAGCTTTGGGTATTTTCATTTTGATAATGATTTTTGCAGAACCTTTTGTGGGAATTTTTATTAGTAATAAAAGTGGACAAGATTTAGGAACTATAGCAGAAAATGCAGAACTTCTCAAAAGGACTCCAAACGCTTTACGGTGGGTTTTTGCCGCGACACCAGTGATTGTAATTCAATTAATTGGGGGTTCTTATTTTCAGGCCATTGGTCGTGTGATTCCAGCATTATTACTCAATTTGACAAAACAGGGTTTCTTTTTAATTCCCTTGATTTTAATTTTGCCACACTATTACGGCGTGTTTGGTGTCTGGATTTCCTTCCCTATTGCAGATGTGCTTTCCACAGCTGTAACGGGCTATTTTTTAAGGCGGGCTGTGAAGAAAGATTTAGTAGAACCCTAAGTTTTTAACTATCGTTAGTAATCTAAAATTGAACGATTTTGAAAAACACTGTTCTATTAGTCACTTTATTAACTATTTCGTTTCAAGGATTTTCTCAAGACCCTGATCCAATTCTATATCAAACGTGGTATTTAGTAGCTCAACACTCGGATCTTGGGCCATCTTCTCATTTTACACCCTCTACATCCAGACAAATAATTATCAACCCAGACCTATCATTTATAGCTACAGATAACTGTGCCACTAGGACTGGAATTTTTATCTATACGGAGGATTCAGAATACAATTATATAAGACCAGTAGATCACATAATTGACACCTCTGGTTGCTCTAATGGAGATGTTTATGAATCATTTTGGGAGCTTGAAGAAGAATACGATCTGTGGATGCAGGTTTATAATTCTGGAGACAATGATTTTTTCTCATTTGAGGGCGCTCCAGGTTTTGGGAATGACTTTGCGAACCAATTATTATCTATAGAAGAACAATTACTTAATTCAATTATTATCTACCCAAATCCCACAACAAACATTCTAAAAATTGAAGATAAAAGCCAAGTGATTGAATCTTATTCTATCTTAGATGTAATAGGGAAGACTGTTGTAAAAACGACAACTTTTAATGGGCAAGACATTGCCTTAACTTCATTAACTAGCGGCGTCTATTTTATAAAAGTTGTTTCTGAAGCAGGTAGTAACATTTTAAAATTTATCAAAGATTAATACTCCTATATTTTATAAAGCAGAAAAACAGGACGTAGCAGAATCCTAAGGTTTTAATTATCTTTAGATTTCAGAAAATATTTAACTCATGAAATCAACCCGCTCTTTTTTAGCACTTCTTTGTGCCTTCTTTTTCATTGGAAATTTTAATCAACCTTTACAGGCGCAGCAATATGACGAGTCGTTATATGACGCATTAGAATACAGGCTTATTGGTCCTTTTAGAGGCGGCCGAAGCGCAGCTGTAACAGGGGTTCCAGGGAAGCCGAATCTCTACTATTTTGGATCTACCGGAGGTGGAATCTGGGAAACCAAAAATGGTGGCAGAAGTTGGGAAAATATATCTGATGGGTTTTTTGGAGGTTCCATTGGAGCCATCGAAGTGGCTAAGAGTGATCCCAATGTTATTTATGTGGGTGGTGGAGAAAAGACAGTACGTGGTAATGTGTCATCAGGATATGGTATCTGGAAATCTGAAAACGCAGGAAAAACATGGACGCAAGCGGGATTAAAAGAGAGTCGTCACGTACCTAGAATTGTGGTACATCCTACAGATTTTAATACAGTATTTGCCGGAGTGATGGGGAATATTTATAAACCCACACAAGAACGCGGCGTTTTTAAAAGTACAGACGGTGGAACATCTTGGCGCAAAACATTATTTGTAAATGAAAATGCAGGAGCTGTAGATTTAATTATGGATCCTAATAATCCAAGAATACTCTACGCATCCACTTGGAATGTGAGAAGAACTCCTTATAGCTTAAGTAGTGGAGGTGATGGATCTGCGCTTTGGAAAAGTACAGACAGTGGCGAAACTTGGAAAGAAATTTCTACAAACAAAGGTTTTGCAGAAGGCACGCTAGGGATTATTGGCGTGACAGTATCGCCAGCAAATAGTGATCGTGTTTGGGCTATTGTAGAGAACAAAGATAAAGGCGGTGTGTATAGGAGTGATGACGGAGGCGAGACGTGGAGTAAAATAAACGACGAACGCAAACTACGTCAGCGTGCCTGGTATTACACACGTATTTATGCAGACACTAAAGATGAAGATGTGATGTATGTCTTAAATGTGCGCTATCATAAAAGCACAGATGGTGGTAAAACATACGAAACATATAATGCACCGCACGGGGATCATCATGATTTATGGATAGCTCCAGAAGATCCTAACAGAATGATTATAGGAGACGATGGTGGCGCACAGATAAGTTATGACGGAGGCGAGACGTGGAGTACTTATTATAACCAACCCACCTCACAGTTTTACAGAGTGACCACAGACAATGCCTTCCCATATCGTATTTATGCTGCACAGCAAGATAACTCAACGATTAGAATCCCGCATCGCACCGAAGGTAGAAGCATAGGGGAAGACAATTGGGAAAGCACTGCCGGAGGAGAAAGCGCTCACATTGCGGTAGACCCATTAAATAATGATATCGTGTATGGCGGAAGTTATGATGGATTCTTAACACGTTACAATCACGAGAAAAACACGGTACGGAGCATTAGTGTTTGGCCAGACAACCCAATGGGACATGGTGTAGAAGACATGAAATATAGATTTCAATGGAACTTCCCTATTTTCTTTTCACCGCATAACCCTAAGAAATTATACACGGCTTCAAATCATTTACACGCTACCACAAACGAAGGAGAAAGCTGGGAGTTGTTGAGCCCAGACTTAACTAGAGATGTGGCTGAAAAACAGAAATCTTCTGGAGGGCCCATCACACAAGATAATACCTCAGTAGAATATTACTGTACCATTTTTGCCGCAGCAGAAAGCCCAGTTAAAGAAGGTTTGTTATGGACAGGAAGTGATGACGGCTTGATAAATGTATCGCAAAACGGAGGGAAAGATTGGCAGAATGTAACGCCAAAGGGAATGCCAGAATGGATGATGATTAATAGTGTGGAGCCATCTAGATATGATGCTGGAACGTGTTATGTAGCGGGAACAAAATATAAAACTGGAGATTTTGCACCTTACTTATATAAGACCGTGGATTATGGAAAATCGTGGAAAAAAATAACAAACGGAATAGCAAAGGAGCATTTTACAAGGGTGGTTAGAGAAGACCCAACACAAAAAGGATTACTCTATGCAGGAACAGAAACAGGACTCTATATTTCTTTCAATGACGGAGCTAACTGGCAACCATTTCAGCTTAATTTACCTATTGTTCCTATTACAGATTTAGCCTTGAAAGATGGCAACTTGATCGTTGCAACGCAGGGCAGAAGTCTTTGGATTATAGACGATCTTAGTGTGATTCATCAATTGGCTGATGCAAAAAACAACAACGATTTCTTATTCAAGCCCAAAGACACCTACCGTATGGGTGGAGGCTCACGAAGCGGCTCCCTTGCAGAGGGTACAAATCATCCAAGTGGTGTGATGACGTATTTTAATTTGAAGAACATTTCAGAAACAACGGACAAGTCCACAGATAAAAAAGTGTCTTTAAGTTATTTAAATATGCAGAATGACACGATTAAGAAATTTAGCACCAAGGCGGATAAAGAAAATAATATAGACAAACTTGAAGTAAAAGAAGGAGCTAATTATCACACTTGGAATATGCGTGGTAAAGACGCAGAACGATTAAAAGGAATGGTCTTATGGTGGGCAAGTACTAGTGCGCCACAAGCGGTGCCTGGCTCATATAAAGTGGTGCTCGAAATAGAGGATCAACCTACACAAACGCAGACCTTCAAGATAGTCGCAGATAAAAATGCAGAGACAGATACGGCCGGAATGCAAAAGCAATTTGATTTTGTAACAGACGTAAATGAGACCGTTGATAAGGCGCATAAATCTATCAAGAAAATAAGAAATATTAATGATCAGCTAAAGGCATTTAAATCTCAGTACAAGGACAATGATGCTGTAAAAGACTTGGTGGAGAAAGCAGATACTTTGAGCGAACAATTTTCAGATATTGAAAAGGCCTTGTATCAAACTCAAAATAAGAGCGGACAAGACCCCTTAAATTTTCCTATAAGATTGACCAATAAACTAGCACACTTGAATAGCTTAGTGAGTATGGACGATTTCCCACCAACGACTCAAGATCTTGCAGTGAAAAATGAGTTGACCAGCCAAATTAATGAGGAGCTACTGAAATTTGACCAGCTCGTTTCTGAAGAAATTAAAATGTTTAATACGGCTTTTAATAATAAACAATTAAACTATTTATTTATTGAAGAGGATTAAATTGGGACCAAACCTCAAAGGTCTTAAGGACCTTTGAGGTTCTCTTTTTATTTATCTTTGTTTTAAATTAAAAAGACTCACATTTTCGGGGAAACACACATGGAATACAACTACTTAAAATCGTTACATTTAATTTTTGTCATTACTTGGTTTGCTGGCCTGTTCTATATAGTGCGCCTGTTTGTATATCAAATAGAGGCACAGTCTAAAGAGAGCCCGGCGCGAGAAATCTTGAGCGAACAGTATAAAATAATGACGAAGCGACTTTGGTATATTATCACTTGGCCGTCGATGATTTTGGCTGTTGGGTTTGCGATTTGGTTATTAGCCCTACGCCCTTTCTGGATCACTGATGCTTGGATGCAGGTGAAGTTAGGCTTTGTTGTTGCGCTTATTATATACCATATTAAATGTCACTTTATTTTTAAAGCTCATTATAATAACACCTACAAGCACTCCTCCAACTGGATGAGAGTATTTAATGAAGGTGCGACGCTTATTTTATTTTCGGTTGTGTTTTTAGTGATTCTGAAAAATGCATTTAATTGGATTTACGGGACGGTAGGGATTGTGTTGTTTTCTGTGATTTTAATGCTGGGTGTTAAGTTGTATAAACGAATTAGGAAAAAATAAAAACCTACTAGCGTGTCCATTTTTTTTAAGGCAAGCGGCCCACAAGCCATATTCCTTTTTGGTTTAATTATTGCTATCTTTATTTATTTAATATCTCAGCAGAAAACTAGGAACATTTGAAATTCTACACACAATCATTACGTAATCGCATCTTTCTGTCTATGCTGGCATTGGTGATTATTGCCTCTATATTAATTGCGGCAGTAACGGTATATCAATACCGAGAAGAAGCAGCAGATTATCACCGAGACCGTCTAGAACGTAAGCAGGAAAACATTACAAAGCACATAGCTGATGTGCTTGATGAGACTACGTTTCCGGTAGAGACGGAGTATGTTCCCTTGATTTTTAAGGATGAAATTTACAAGTTAAAACGAATTCATAATCTTGAGTTATACTTCTACGATCTGGAGGGTTCTTTGCTAAAATCTTCTAAAGCGTCTTTCGTGCGCGACACAACAAAAACCTGCTTACCTGCTCATATAATGAATGTGTTAAACATGTCTAGCGACAAGGTTTTTGTTGAGGAATTTGAAGAAGCAGGCATCCAGTACCAATCGAGCTACAGCTATATTACAGATGCTTCATTTAAGCCACTAGCCATCTTAAATCTACCCTATATTGAGGACGATGGATTTATTAAAAAAGAATTGCGAGAGAATTTAACAAGGCTTGCAATCGCATATTTATTTATGCTCGGGATTGCGATTGCACTTGCTTATTTCTTGTCAAAATATATTACCAAATCACTGAATACAATTAGTCAGAAAATCATAGACACACGTCTTGATAAGCGCAACAAGCGTATTAATGTGACCAACACCACTGAGGAAATAGGCAATCTTGTCAATGCGTATAATGGTATGATTGATGAGCTAGAAGCAAGTGCAGCGACACTGGCTGCAAACGAACGTGAAGCCGCTTGGCGAGAAATGGCAAAGCAAGTTGCACACGAGATTAAAAACCCTTTAACGCCTATGCGATTAACGGTACAGAGTTTTCAGCGTAGGTTTAATGCTGCGGATCCTGACATAGATGAAAAGATCAATGAATATAGTAATACTTTGATTCAGCAAATAGACACGATGAGCTCTATTGCTTCGGCATTCTCAAACTATGCACAGATGCCAGCTCAAAAAGATGAGACGTTAAACGTAGTGAAAATCACCAAATTGGCACTTGATATTTTTAATGAACCCTACATTTATTTTACCAGTAGTGAGGAGGAGATTATCGCAAAATTTGATCGAACACAATTGATACGAGTGATCACAAATTTGGTAAAAAATAGTACACAAGCCATCAATCAAATTGAACCTGAGGAACCTAGGATTGATGTGAATATTTCAGAATTAGATACAGAAGTTGTCATTACTGTTTCTGATAACGGGATTGGGATCGAACCGGAAAACGCAGACAAAATTTTTGAACCAAAATTTACTACTAAGAACAGCGGAATGGGGCTAGGATTAGCAATGGTTAAGACCATTGTAGAAAATTATAAAGGAACCATCAGCTCCACATCTCAGCCAGGAATGGCAACTACTTTTACGGTAAGAATACCGCGCCAACTATAGTCAAATGTTTATTTTTATACGCTTTTAAAAACCAATAATTATATGGATTACACAAATATACTTTCAGATTTTAAGGATGAAATTACAACCATCACTATCAATAGGCCTTCAAAATTAAATGCCTTAAATAGTGCCACTATTAATGAGTTGCATGATGCATTTGAAGCGGCAAATGAGGATCATAACACCAAGGTAATTATCATCACTGGTAGTGGAGAAAAAGCTTTTGTAGCAGGAGCTGACATAAGTGAATTTGCAGATTTTAGCCAAGCCGAAGGTGGAGATCTTGCAGCAGAAGGACAAGAACTATTGTTTGACTTTATTGCAAATCTAGGAACTCCTGTTATTGCTGCAGTGAACGGTTTTGCCCTTGGAGGTGGACTAGAACTTGCAATGGCGGCGCACTTTAGAGTAGCCAGTAACAATGCAAAAATGGGATTGCCAGAAGTATCTTTAGGGGTAATACCAGGATATGGAGGGACACAACGTTTGCCACAATTAGTAGGGAAAGGACGCGCTATGGAGCTTATAATGACTGCTGGAATGATAGACGCGAGCAAGGCACTTTTGTACGGTTTAGTAAATCATGTGACAACTCTTGAAGAGCTGATACCCTTTGTAGAAAAAATTGCGAGCAAAATAATGCGCAATTCTCCTGTGGCAATTAGTGCAGCAATAACTGCAATCAACGCAGGATATCAAGATGGCAAGAACGGCTATGAGATGGAGATTGTTGAGTTTGGAAAATGTTTTGGAACTGAAGACTTTAAGGAAGGAACGCAAGCATTTTTAAATAAAAGGAAGGCTGTTTTTCCTGGGAGATAATATAATTTACTATTTTAGAGCAGAGAGATTATAATTTAAATACACAAAAGCAAAACGTTCTAATTTGTATGTAATAACTAAAGATACGGAAGGTGATTTTGAATACAAGAAGACCTTACGTGATAAGGACAGTGATGTCCCTTTGTTCAGGCTGAGAAAGGATGCCATTCAAAAAGAGCGAAGATTCAAATAAAAAATTAAGCTGCTACTTATCTCATTTAGAGCATAATTGGCAGTTTTATTTGTGACTTGTACTCTTAGTACTTCAATAAATAAATCCAAAACGGTATTTATTTTAATCGCTATCTTTGGGTAACATAATTTCATTTTTGCCTACTTACTACCTATGAGACTCTTCCTATTTCTTTTTTTAAGCCTTGCTACGCTAACCCCATCGCTTTCGCAGAACGAAGAACAATTGTCACAATTATCTTTTGATGCGCTTAATGATAGCATCTTAAAATACAGGTTTACAGATTTTGATAAAAATATACAAGCGGCTAATGCCTACATTTTAAAAGGTCAGCGTGAAGATGATAAAATAGAAGAATGGTCAGGGATGGAGTCTATCGCACTCGCCTATTATAGAAATAGAAACTATAAAGAAGCAAATGACCAAGGCCTAAAAACACTTGTTTTTGCTCGAGAAAATAACCTTCCTAAACAGGAAATGAGATCCCTTGTCTTTATAGGAGATTTGCAAATGATTACCACAAGTGTTGAGGTGCAATTAGATTATTATTATAAACTTCTAGCGCTTGCAGAAACTCAAGATGATGGTATCTATAGAGAAGGTGCTTTAAACAAAATTGCAAGTGTTTTAAGTCTAAGTGGAGATTATGAAAAGGCGATAGAAATTAGAAAAACAACCTTACGCTATTATGAGAATAAACCAATAGACAGCGCCTTTACAGAAATAAAAAGGAACAGTGCTTTGGTAGAGATTCAAAACAGTTTAGCCCTAGAGCACATACAGGCAAAACAATTAGACTCTGCAAAAATGTATGCGTCACTCATTTCAAAATATAAAGCAAAAGAGATTGACTCTTGTTATATGGTCTATTCTTACGCACTAGATGGAGAGATTGCTTATCAAGAAAAACGATTTAATGAAGCCTCTAAAAAGTATCGTAAGGCTTATTCTATTTGCCCATCAGACTACGCACTATTGATTATTAATAAAGCGTACTCCTTAGGTAAGATTGAATTAGGCGCAAAAAACTACCACGAAGCCATTAGGATTTTACAACAAGGACTGGATGAATATCAAGTAATTGAGGCAGAGGAAGGGTTTATGCAAGACTATTATGAAAAACTCGCAGCGGCATATAAGAGCATTGACAATTTTGAGAGAGCAAGTTATTACTATGAAAAATACTTAACCACGCAAGAAGAATACAGAAAACTGGGCGATGAGGCAAAGCAAATTTTTATAGCAAACGAACGAGAGACATTTAAAAAAGAGTTTGATACTGTTATCGCTGAAAAAGAAAAAAAGCAAACCTATTTAAACTCTGTTCTCCTTGGTGGCTCTTTAGTCATTCTAACCCTCTTGTTTTTTCTACTGAAATTTTATAGAAATAAAAAAGCAGATGAAGTAAAATTTGAAGTTCTTATTGCAAAGATAAAAGCTGCTAAGACCCCTTCAGAAATTATTGATACCAAAGATGCCGTGCTGGAAGAAAAAACAGCAAACGATGTGTCGCCAGAAGTAACGGCGCAAATATTAGAGGGTTTAAAGAAACTAGAAGAGAAGGAGTATTTTTTAAAGCAAGACTGCAACTCATATAATGTGGCCAAAAAAATTAATACAAACACCTCTTACCTTTCTAAAGTGATCAACTCACATTATGGTAAAAACTTCAACACCTATATTAATGACCTTCGCATCAATTACACCATTTTGCGGCTAAAGAACGATGTCTTTTTTAGGTCTTTTTCTATTCAAGCCATTGCAGAAGAAGTAGGATATAAAAGCGCAGATAGCTTTACTAAATACTTCAAAAAAGACACAGGACTAAACCCTTCTTTTTACATTAAGAACATTAAGAATGTAGCTTAATGGATTTGTGAAAATCATTAAGAATTTCAGAGCGTATTTCTGTGTTATAATTAGCTTGCAAATACTATAATTATTAAGCTAGCCGAAACTACCACTGCTACTTTTCAATGAAGAATCTTCACGATATCTCTATTGGTTTAAAAGCTTCGGAAACACGAAATATTGAAGAAAACCCACTTCTCAACCCCAAATTTATAAATTTAGGGTTGCCCGCCTTTCTGTCTTTACAATTTCAGAATAAAACCGTGTATCCCATTAGATTAAACGTGTCGAAAGATTGTTGGTCTGCCCTATATTCTTAAAATTAGGTAGGCTTCCTTTTTATAAAGGGTTTTTATACCAGAGGTTTGTACTATCAACACGAAACAACAATTACCAGCCTGAAATAAGCAGGATCTTAAAGACCAAATAGTATGAAAACAACATTTACAAAAACACGCATCGTAGCGATCCTTTTCATAGCGTTACTATTTATTGAAACTGAAATAATCTTAGAAAATTTCTCCCTAGATCAATTAAATAAAAAGAGCATCAGGTTTTGGATAATTATCGCCTTTGTAACCTTATATGGAGTTTTTGCTAGCCACATATCTATTCAGAAAAACCTTGAAACCAGTGAAGCCAAATAGAACAAAAAATAAAATTCAGCTTATCAAATTTGGAATTGGTATCGTCGCTGGTGTAACAATTTACCTATTAATTTTACTAATCTTTTAAAACCAAGTACTATGACAGCTATCGTAAACTATTTAATAGCGATCACCATCTCACTGTTGGGATAAGAATAAAACCAAATTTAAAAAACTAAACTATAAACGTATGAAAATAATAAAGCACTATATATGTATTTTCGCATTAATACTAATGGGATTTACAATGCATGCACAAGATTTAAATGGAGCCTTCACTGGTAAGTTAGCAGTACAAGGAATGGAAATGGAATTAATTTTTAATCTCTCCAATACTCCAGAGGGACTAACGGCAACACTAGATGTCCCAATGCAAGGCGCATCAGGTATTGAAATGGATAGTGCCATTCTAGAAAATGAAACCCTAACAATCACTTCGGCAAATATGAAGATGCTATATGTAGGAACCGTAGATGGAGAAGCGGTTACAGGAATATACCAGCAAATGGGACAAGAATATCCGCTTAACTTAATAAAAACTATAAAAACGAAGCCGGGTAATATCGCCCTTCCGTCGAGTGATGCTGAGATAGCAAAACTAGCCGGGATGGAAAAAGGAGACTACAAATATGAGGTGGAAGATTACTTTAAAACACCAGAAGCATATTCGTTTAAATTATCTCCTGACGGAGCCTATATCGCTTATATGAAGCGTAGAAGTTCTGGCGAACGTGATCTTTATTTAAAAGAAACCGCTACGCAAAAGGAGACACTTTTGATGAAGCAAGAAGAAGATTTAATTCGCGGGTACAACTGGGCAAATGACAATCGTATTTTATACTTACAAGATAAAGGCGGTAACGAGAACTATCACCTTTTTGGAGTAGATATAGACGGGAAGAACGCAAAAGAATTAACACCTTATGAAGGGGTTAAAGTAAATATTATTGCTGGACTTAAGGAAGATGAAGATCACGTGATTGTGCAGATGAATAAGGACAATGAACAGCAAGAGGAGCCTTATAAATTAAACATCAACACTGGAGAGGCTACAAAGCTATATACGGTAGAAGCAGGGGCCCCTCCTGTAGCTGGATATAACTTTGATCGTAAAGGAAATCTACGTGCTATTTCACGCATTGTAGATGGGACTAAAACTGAAGTTCTTTATAAAATAGACGGTGGGTTTAAGCAGATAGTAGTAGCAGAATTTGGAGATTCTTTTGGAATCAGTTCTTTTAATCCTAACACTGAAAACCCTGATGATGCTTATGTGCTTTCAAATCTTGGGACAGACAAATTAGAGATTCAGTTATACGACCTTAAAGAAAATAAAAAGATAAAAACGGTATTTAGTAATGATACGTATGATGTTTCAGGGATCTCCCTTTCGAGAAAACGCGATTATGAAATAGATTATTTTTCTTACACGGCAGATAAGGCTGTAGTGCTTCCGCAGAGTAAAACGTATAAAAAAATATACAAGCGTTTACGGAAGGAATTTGGCGACAAACAATTCTTTACGGTAGACCGTACTGATGATGAATCACAATATTTAGTTGTAGTAACTAGCGATAAGATTGTAGGTGAATATTACATATACGATGTTAAGAAAGATACGGTTACCCTGCTTTATAAATTGCTCCCGCACCTAGAGGCAGAAGATATGGCAACGATGAAGCCTATCAAATTTAAAAGTAGAGATGGCTTAATATTACATGGTTATATAACCTTACCTAAAGACGCTGAAAAAGGACAAAAACTGCCTTTAATTGTAAATCCGCACGGAGGTCCACAAGGCGTACGTGACAACTGGGGCTTTAATCCAGAAGCGCAATTATTTGCAAGTAGAGGCTACGCTACATTACATGTTAACTTTAGAGTTTCTGGCGGCTATGGTAAAGAATTTTTAAAAGCAGGTTTTGGACAAATAGGACGCAAAGCAATGGACGATGTAGAAGATGGTGTAGATTATGTGATTAATCAAGGTTGGGTAGACAAGGATAAAGTGGCTATTTATGGAGGAAGTCACGGTGGATATGCAGTACTTCGCGGAATGCAAAAAACACCAGAGAAGTATGCTTGTGGTGTAGACTATGTAGGGGTAAGTAACCTTAACACCTTTATGGACACCTTTCCTGCATATTGGGAAAAGTATAGAGCTCTAATGGAGAAAATCTGGTACAACCCAAACATTCCTTTGGAGAAAGCGATTATGGATGAAATCTCTCCAGCATTGCACCCTGAGGCCATCGTAAAGCCATTATTTGTTGTGCAGGGAGCTAATGATCCCCGTGTCAATATTAATGAAGCAGACCAGATGGTAGAGAACTTAAGAGAAAGAGGAATTGAGGTTCCTTATTTGGTGAAGTATGACGAAGGACACGGTTTTGGTAAAGAAGAAAATCGTCTAGAACTTTACAAAGCAATGATGGGCTTTTTTGCACAGCACTTGAAGCCAGAAGCAGTAAGCCCAGTTAAAGGATAGGTCTTCATGCAGAAGACAATTATTAATAATCAAATGCAGCCTAAAACATAGTTTTAAGCTGTATTTTTTATTTTTAGACTCACTTCTTACCTTCCCATTCTGCATAAAATTGCGCAAGAAATTGTTCCATAAATAGGTGTCGTTCTTGAGCAATCTTTTTGCCAGCTACCGTGTTCATTTTATCCTTGAGCAACAATAGCTTTTCATAAAAATGATTAATGGTTGGTGCTGTTGAGGTTTTGTACTCGGCAGGAGTCATTCTTAGTTGTGGTTCTATGGTTGGGTCATAGATTTTACGGTTTTTAAAACCACCATAATTAAAAGTGCGCGCAATCCCTATCGCTCCCAGTGCGTCAAGTCTATCCGCATCTTGAACGACTTCCAGTTCTTTAGAATGGAAAGTCTTTACAGCTTTTCCACCTTTAAAAGAAACGTTGGCAATTATCTGTACCACATGGTTTCTTGTAGCTTCTGGAATGTCCTGCGTCATTAAAAAATTATCAGCGGTTTGAGGACCAATCTCGTCATTTCCATCATTAAACTTAGCGTCTGCAATATCGTGAAGCAAGGCTGCAAGGCGCACAACGGTAAGATCTACCAGTTCCTTTTCGGCAATAAGTATTGCGTTTTTATAGACACGCTCGATGTGAAACCAATCGTGACCTCCTTCTGCGTATGCTAATTCTTCTTTAACGAAGGCAATAGTGTTGTGAATTAAAATTTCTAAAGGACTAGTCATGTGAGATGTTATCAATAACTAATTTTTCTGTCATTGAAATAAGTTCTTCTGGTGTATGATTTGCTATTTTAATGACTGGATGCGCGATAAATTTTAAATGAGCCCCTAGCGGTAAAGGGAACATCCCATATCGCTGTAGCTTCCAGCTATTACTGATGCTCATGGGCAGTAAATAGCCATCAGGCATTTCTTTTATTAAAGTATCTAGTCCGCGTTTTTTCCAAGGCTTAGGATAGCCATCACGGCTTCGTGTTCCTTCTGGATAGATGACCACACTCCTATTAAATTGTGATGCGTAACGAGCTATTTTTACTATTTGCTCCATCGCTTGTATAGGGTCTTTTCTGTCAATTAGTACAGAGCCACCGTTTCTTAAATTATAGGATACAGAAGGAATGCCTTTACCTAATTCTTTTTTAGAAATAAACTTGGGATGGTGGTTTCTTAACTTCCAGATTACCGGGGGGATATCCCACATACTCTGGTGATTACTTATAATAATAAGCGGAACGTTTTTAGGGAGTTCTCCTTCTATTGTAAAAGTAAAACGAGTGCCCAGAATATTAAGACAGCGCATTAAACACCACTGTAGAGTGTCTACCATCACTTTGTGACCTTTGTAGCCAAAAGTGTTGAGCCCGATCCATTGCAAAGGATGAAAAACCACTAAGGATAATCCAAAGCACAAGTAGAACAGTACAGAAAATGGGTAGGATAGTATTTTTAAAATTTGCTTCAAAAAATGTTATATCGTTGTTAAGGTGGTAAATATAGAAATGCTAGTCAATAAAAAAGACTAAAAGAGAATGATTTTCATTCCCTTTTAGTCTTTTAAAACTTATAATTTCTTCTTCCTATGGGAGAAGAAAGATTACTCGGTATCCGAGTAAAGTCGAGGTTAGCAATGTTGGTTAAAAGCTCCCATTAAGTTTTCTGAAATCATATCTGCTGGACGTCCTTCTATATGATGACGCTCGAGCATATGTACTAATTCACCATTTTTAAACAACGCCATAGATGGTGAGCTAGGTGGGAAAGGTACCATTGCCGCTCTAGCTGCATCTACTGCATCGCGGTCTACACCTGCAAAAACCGTCACTAAGTGATCTGGAGATTTTGCATTTTGTAATGACATTCTCGCTCCTGGTCTCGCATTAGCCGCTGCACATCCACAAACTGAATTTACAACCACTAACGTAGTTCCTTCTTTGCTCAATGCGTTTGTCACGTCTTGTGCTGTATGTAATTCTGAAAACCCGATGTTTGTCAGGTCTTCTCTCATTGGTTTTATTAAATCTGCTGGATACATAATCGTTTCTTTTAATTGAATTTCTTAGACGGTAAAGATACAAATTACTAACAGCAATTCGCCTAAGATCAATTTGTAAAGTCAATGAACTCATTGGTATTCTTTATTGTTATCGCTTCGGAAATATTAAAGAGATTCAATATATAAATCTATATGTTAAGAACCGCTTTATCTTTTTGAAGCCCTTTTTGATTGTACTGCTCATTTCAGAAATGAGTAAAAAAAGCATAATGACAAGTAGGAAGTTCTTTCCACCTGTAACATAAAGCCTTTATTGATTACTTATCTTTGCACTAGATTGTTATTTATTCTATGAAGTTTTTACTTATTCTAATTGTTTTTTGGTTTTTGCGATACATGTTTAGCAAGATGAGTGGGTCTGGTGGCGGACAGCGGAGCACGTTTTCGGGCGGGGGTTTTGGCGATGTTTTTCAACAACAAAGAAGTCGTGGAGATCAAGTTTCACCAGCAGATTTCGAACTTAACCTGTTATCACTCTCATCGTTCGTTATTAAAGCTGACGGAAAAGTAAGCCAGAGTGAGCTCGACTACGTACGACAGTATTTTGTGCAAGCCTACGGCAAAGAAAGAGCAAACGCCACGTTTAAAATCTTTAATGACGTCATCAAAAAAAGAGATGTTTCTGCACAGCGTATAGCCATGCATTTAAGATCGAGAACACGATACGAAAGTAGATTACAAATACTTCACTTTCTTTTTAGCATTGCAAATGCAGATGGTCATGTCACAACATCTGAAGTAAATGTCATCCAGCAAATAGCAACCTACCTCGCTATTCAAGGAGCAGATTTCACGAGTATTAAGGCGATGTTCTTCAAGAAACCAGATAGTGCTTATAAAATTTTAGAAATAGACCGCTCAGTCACGGATGCCGAAGTGAAAAAGGCATACCGTACCATGGCAAAAAAGTATCATCCAGATAAGCTGGTTCATATGGACAAGGCCTACCAAAAGGGGGCCGAAGAGAAATTCCGTGCTGTACAAGAAGCCTATGAGCAGCTGCAGAAAGAGCGTGGATTCTAGTGCCCACCTTTCTTTACAACTTGGTCTTTTATTCCGCTTAGATCTTGGGAACATCACTCAGGTGTTTTATATTGTTTTTTTCATGACAAAAAGGGATACTTACACTAGCAATTACATCCAAAGTAAATTGTGAAAATAGTTTCGAAAACTCATAAAATTTAGTTAAGCCTAAATATTAAATAGATACTTGTCGAAAAATAACTTTACCTTTGCCGTATGTTTACGTACGCAGAGGAAAATTATATAAAAACGATCTATCACTTGCAATCGCAAAGTGATAAAGATGTATCTACAAATGCCATAGCAGATGCTATGGATACCAAGCCTTCATCTGTGACAGATATGGTGCAGAAGTTGGCAGAAAAAAAAGTGCTCTCTTATCGGAAATACAAGGGTGCAGCACTTACTGATCAGGGAAAGAAGATAGCAGCTGGGGTGATAAGAAAACACCGTCTTTGGGAAGTGTTCTTAGTTGATAAGCTCAACTTTCACTGGGACGAGGTTCATGACATCGCAGAGCAGTTAGAACACATTCAAAGCGATGAGCTAATAATTAGACTGAATACCTTTTTGGGCAACCCAGACTTTGATCCACACGGTGATCCCATTCCTGATGAAAATGGAAATTTCAAGAAAACCGAAAAGAAACTACTGTTCAAACTCAATAAGGGACAACGCGGTGTTTGTGTAGGTGTTAAAGAATCTAGCCCAGAGTTTCTTCAGTTTTTAGACAAGAAAAATATAAGTATAGGTACAAAAATCAATGTATTGGGCAAAGAATTTTTTGATGGTTCTATGGTGATAGAAGTAGGAAGAGACCAATCTTTCATCTCAAAAAAAATAGCCGAAAATTTATATGTACAGACTAATTAATAATTATTTAATATTTCAGAAATAAATAATGAAAAAGTACATTTTAATAATAGCCGCTTTAGTACTTATAAGCTGCAAGGATAACAAAGACAAGTCGGGGAAACTAAAAGTAGTAACCACAACCTCGATGCTCACGGATCTTGTGAATAATATAGGTGGTGACCTTGTTGAAATAAAAGGCCTCATGGGTGCGGGAGTTGATCCGCATTTATATAAGGCTAGTGAAGGTGACGTATCTAAATTAGCAGGGGCAGATATCATTTTTTACAATGGCCTGCACTTAGAAGGGAAACTAGTTGAAGTGTTTGAAAAAATGGGTAGCTCAAAAAAAACTATTGCTCTTGGTGAGTTTCTACCCAAAGAAGAATTGATTGATAGTGAGTATTTTGCTTCAAACTATGATCCACACGTTTGGTTTAATATCCAGTTTTTCAAAAATTTTGCAAAAACAATAACCGCTCAACTTTCTGAAGCAGATCCTGCGCACACATTAGCTTTTAGTGAAAATGAAAAGAAGTATTTAGAAAAACTAGAAGCTCTTGAGATTGCCATTAAAGAAACGATTGCAACACTGCCTGAGGAGAAAAGAATATTAGTTACAGCACACGATGCTTTTAATTACTTCGGAAAATCATACGGTTTTAATGTAGTTGGATTGCAAGGCCTATCCACCGCAACAGAAGCAGGTGTTCAGGACGTGCAACGCTTAAGTCAATTTATTATAGACAATAATGTAAAGGCGATTTTTGTAGAAAGCTCAGTACCACGAAGAACGATTGAAGCACTTGAGGCAGCAGTGCTTTCTAAAAATCACGCGGTGACTATAGGCGGATCATTATATAGTGATGCGCTGGGGAATCCCGGTACAGACGAGGGGACTTATATAGGGATGTTTACCTATAATGTCAATACAATTGTGAATGCCTTGAAATAGGATTTAATTGACATCCGAAAAACCTGCAAGGTGTCGCTACAGGCCTGCTAATAGTTGTGATTTTAATAGAATTGAACGAGTAGGAAGACTAAAGAATTAAGTGAATAGAAAAAACTAGTTGCCGAATTACCGATTTAATAATTTGAAAGATGAGTCAAAAGATAGCCATACAAGTAGACGATTTAACGGTAGCGTATAACTACAAGCCCGTGCTTTGGGACATTGACCTCGTCGTGCCAGAAGGCGTACTTATGGCAATTGTCGGGCCTAACGGTGCAGGAAAATCTACGCTTATAAAATCTATTTTGGGGATTATCGATCCTATTGCTGGGAGTGTTGCTATTTACGGAAAGCCTTATAAAAAACAGCGTAAACTTGTAGCCTACGTCCCGCAAAAAGGCAGTGTGGATTGGGATTTCCCTACCACTGCTCTTGATGTTGTGATGATGGGAACCTATGGTAGTTTGGGCTGGATAAAACGTCCAGGTCAAAAAGAAAAAAAAGCCTCTTTAGAAGCTTTAGAAAAAGTAGGAATGTTGTCATTTAAAAGTAGACAGATAAGTCAGTTAAGTGGTGGGCAGCAACAGCGGGTATTTTTAGCCAGAGCATTGGTCCAAAATGCTTCTATCTATTTTATGGATGAACCCTTCCAGGGAGTGGATGCTAGCACCGAAATTGCCATCATTAATATCTTAAAAGAACTAAGGAAAGCAGGGAAAACACTGGTTGTAGTGCATCACGATTTACAAACGGTGCCAGAATATTTTGATTGGGTGACCTTCTTAAACGTAAAAAAAATAGCCACAGGACCCGTAAAGGATATTTTTAATGATGATAATTTGACCAAGACATATGGGATTAACTATAAGGTGGCGGTTAATAAGTAGTTTTTACAACTAGGTCGATTGTGAATAATGGGCGAATAAATTTAAAACTGAAGAGTGAATGCTACTGCTAACGAATAACGACTAAAGACTATCAATACCATGACAATTACCGAATACTTCTCTCTTTTATTTAATGACTATACCTTGCGTACTATTACACTTGGTACTGCCGTGCTAGGAGCTATTTGTGGGATGTTAGGAAGTTTTGCTGTGCTGCGTAAAGAGAGTTTATTGGGTGATGCGATTTCGCATGCAGCATTACCAGGAATCGCGGTGGCCTTTTTAATTACAGGCGCTAAAGATTCAAACATCTTATTATTAGGAGCCTTAGTGAGCGGCTTGATTGGGACATTCTGGATACGTGCAATGACGGAAAAAACACATTTAAAAAGCGATACAGCGTTAGGGCTAGTCTTGAGTTTGTTTTTTGGTTTTGGGATGTTGCTATTGACCTTCATCCAAAAACAACCAAATGCTAATCAAGCGGGGTTAGACAAATATTTGTTTGGTCAAGCGGCAACTCTAGTGGAGAGTGATGTGCGACTAATGGTCATTGTAACGAGCCTAGCACTTGTGGTGATGTTGCTCTTCTGGAAAGAATTTAAGCTCTTGCTTTTTGATGCAGATTACACAAAGACCTTAGGTTTTAATACTAGGTTTATAGATATCACAATTACCTTTTTTATTGTTCTTGCCATTGTATTAGGCCTACAAACGGTGGGTGTAGTCCTTATGAGCGCCATGCTTTTGGCGCCAGCTGCAGCTGCTCGTCAATGGACAAATAAGTTGAGTGTTATGGTCTTATTAGCTGCGATCTTTGGTGCTTTTTCGGGGGTGTTTGGGACGGCTATTAGTGCGAGTCAAAATAACCTGTCTACGGGACCAGTAATTGTGTTGGTCGCAAGTGTCTTCGTGCTGTTCTCTTTTATCTTCTCTCCGGGAAGAGGGCTATTATTCCGCCAGTTACGTTTCAGAAGAAACAGAAGGGATTTGCAATTAAAAAAGACGCTACAAATAATGTTTGGGATCGCGGAGACTCACGATAACATTTCGCACCCACACGCTATAAAGATTTTAAATAACTTTCAAGGATTTACAAAAATTTCGCTGCGGCAAATGGAAGAAAATGAGTGGATTACCCTCGACGGTCAAAAATGGGCATTAACCCAAAAAGGATTTGAAGAGGCAAGAACAATGTTTGATAAAAAAGAAGAAAATAACCAATAGAAATCATTGCACTCTTTCTTTCTCAGCGGGAGAAGTGCTGGGATGAGGGAATAGAAAAATTATGAGTAACCCACAAATAGAAATACAATTAATAGCCGTGGTTGTAGCCATTGCTTGTGCTATTCCGGGCGTATTTTTAGTCCTTCGGAAAATGGCTTTGATAAGTGATGCTATTAGCCACTCCATACTTCCAGGAATTGTGTTAGGCTTCTTCATCACACAAGATTTAAACTCACCACTATTGATCATTCTAGCTGCCGTTACTGGGATTATTACGGTCGTGTTAGTAGAGCGTATTCAGAAGACAGGATTGGTAAAAGAGGACACGGCCATTGGCTTGGTATTCCCAGCTCTGTTTAGTATTGGGGTGATACTTATTGCAAAAAATGCAAATGATATTCACCTCGATGTGGATGCGGTATTATTAGGCGAACTTGCCTTTGCACCTTTTGATCGATTTATGATGAGCGGTATGGATATGGGACCAAAATCGCTGTGGGTGATGGGCGTGATTTTACTGATAACAGTAGCGCTTCTACTTATGTTTTTTAAAGAGCTAAAAGTGAGTACGTTTGATGCAGGTCTTACATCTGCTCTAGGATTTTCGCCCGCGATTTTACATTATGGGTTGATGTCTATTTCTTCAGTGACCGTAGTTGGAGCGTTTGAGGCAGTGGGCGCCATCCTCGTTGTGGCATTAATGATTGCGCCGGCTGCTACGGCTTATTTATTGACGTCAGATTTAAATAAAATGCTCATTCTTTCAGTGTTGTTTGGAGTGTTTTCTGCGATTTCGGGTTATTGGTTAGCGCACTGGTTAGACGCATCTATTGCAGGTTCTATTTCTACGATGTTAGGGTTTGTATTTTTAATGGTGTTTTTATTTGCACCAAATAAAGGTCTGATTGCGGTGATGTATCGCCAGAAACAACAACGGATAGAAGTGTCTTTACTCACGTTTTTGTTACACTTAAATAATCATAACGAAGTGGCTGAACGACATATTAATCACTTGCGAGAGCACATTAATTGGCAAAAAATAAGAGCTAAAACCGTTGTTGATTTAGCCGAAAAGAATAATTTAATATCCATTAAAGACCAAATAGTTTCTCTCACAGATAAAGGGAATAACTTTGCAAATATTGCGCTAGAGTATATTATCACCAACAAGGATGAAAGGATAGAACATTTAAAAGACGATTTCTTTTTATTTAGAGGATAAAACTGGCATCATTATTTCATATATCTTTAAAATCGAAATACTAAAAAGATGAAACAAGTACTAATCATATTCACACTACTAGTAAGCATCACTTTATTTGCGCAAACAGGTAAGGCTATAGATGTGCCACAAATAGTTGTAAAAGTAGGACTAGACCAAACAATAAATTTGGACGGAACTTCGATTACATTTTTAAAAGTAATAGAAGATTCTAGATGTCCTAATGGGGTAGATTGCATATGGGAAGGAGAGGCAAAAGTATTGATACGAATCGGGACCGTTGATGGAGAAGTAGTAGGGAAAACACTCACATTTAAAAACGGGATGTCAGTTATTGCTGGGTTTTTTAATAATAAAGAACTTCAGTTTTTACAATTAACACCGTATCCAGACGCAAATATTTCCGAAGCAGAAAAACAGCCGTATGCTTTACTCTTACGGGCTTTAGAAAAATAGATTAATGACAGCCACAATCGTTATTGCCACATTTTGTTTTTCCACCATCAAGCGTTCCTAGAGAGCGCTTTTTGTTTTCTAGCATAGATTTAAACACAAACGTGTACAAGATAAATCCTACGGCCGCTAGAAAGGTGATAATGACTAAAATGAACTGAATATCCATACTTAATTGATATTAATTATTACTTCTACCATGGTCGTTGTCGCTATTTTTGGCGATAGAATATGATAGGTGAGATTAGGCGCTTCTGCGGTAGCATTTTGATTAAAAGTTACTGTCAATGTATTTATATTTACAGAGCAATCGTTGCTATAATAGTAGCTGATTGAGGTGTTGCCATTTACTAATCCTTTTTTTCCTATGATAAGCGTGTAGAGTGTAAAATCTATTTGCGGCATACAAGGCCCTGAAATCTGTGCATCAAATTCTACCTGTGAATTGATAAGTGTAAATGTATCTTGTAAATCAATTTCGACAATATTTTTAGTATTCTCACAGCTATAAGCTCCCTCTAGATTAGTAAAATCTACATCATTAACAAAGCAACCCGGATTATCACTTGTATTGCAAGAGATGAAGATGAGTAGTAATATGGGTGTTAAAAATCTCATTTACTATAAATGTTAATCATTTAAATATTTTAGTTGCAGTTCGATTTCAATCTTAAAGTGAAATGTAAGATACGGAATATTCAATTTTCTTCCTGCCTCTTAATCCCATTTTTCAGCTTACTTCAAAAACTGATATGCCCCAAGTGCTACTAAATAAGCAATGGCCGTCATTACTGTAAATTGCCATATAGGCCATTTCCAGCCGTTGGTTTCTCTTTTTACAATAGCTATCGTACTCATACACTGTAAGGCAAAAGCATAAAATAATAAGAGAGAAACGCCACTGGCAAAATTAAATAAAGGAGTTCCTAGAATTGGGTTTATCTCTGCGGCCATACGGTTTTTGATGGTTTCTTCTTCTTCACTTCCTACACTGTAAATAGTGGCCAGCGTTCCTACAAAAACTTCACGAGCAGCAAAACTACTCACAATTGCAATCCCTATTTTCCAGTCATAGCCTAATGGAGCGACGGCGGGTTCTATCGCTTTTCCGAGGATACCTATATAGCTATGTTCTAATTTATAGGCAGCAATTTTAGTATCTAACTCTTTCTCAGTAATTGTTTCTGAAACGTTCTCCTCAATTACAATCGCTTCTGCATTATTAAAATTACCCGGACCGTATGAGGCAAGTACCCATAGGACAATTGAAATTGCCAAAATTATTTTTCCAGCACCTAGCACGAAAGATTTTGTCTTTTCAATTACCGTGATTGCGACATTCTTAAATAATGGGAGCTTGTAGTTTGGCATTTCAACCACAAAAAAGGTTTTACTATTTATCTTCAAAACTTTATCCAATAACCAAGCAGAAACGATAGCGGCGGCAAACCCTAGGAAATACATAAATAATAAGGTGAGCCCTTGCAAAGTGAAAAACCAAAACACTCGTTGTTCTGGTATGACCAGAGAGATGATAATAAGATATACCGGCAATCGCGCAGAACAGGTAGTAAATGGTGTTACTAATATAGTGATCAATCGCTCTTTCCAGTTTTCTATGTTTCTAGTCGCCATGATTGCTGGGATAGCACAAGCCGTTCCAGAAATTAGGGGTACCACACTTTTTCCACTGAGTCCAAAACGTCTCATAATACGATCCATTAAGAACACCACACGACTCATATATCCACTCTCTTCGAGGATGGATATAAATAAAAATAAAAATGCTATCTGCGGAATAAAAATAACGATTCCGCCTAAACCCGGGATGATACCTTCGGCTATGAGGTTTGTAAAATCTCCTGAGGGCAAGGCGTTTTTAGTCCACTCACTAAAGGATGCAAAAGTGGTGTCTATCCAGTCCATTGGGTAGGTGCTCCAATCAAAAATAGCTTGAAATATGAGTAATAAAATTCCGAAGAAAATAACATAACCCCACACCTTGTGCATTAGAATTCTGTCTAGTCTGCTTCGCAAATCTTTTGCGCTTGCAGCGTCAACTGTGAGTGTTTCTTTTAATATATCGTTTATAAACTGGTAGCGGGCAATGGTTTCTTTTTGTTGCAATCGCTTAAGGTTGCTCACAGATTCTGTTTGAAAACTGGCAACACCTTTTAACTCTTGGCGGTCTAATTTCCCAAAATTTACATCTTGAGTGATTACTAGCCAAAGCTTATACAAATCTTGATTAGGAAATGCTTTACGCAATCGATTGAAATATTCTGGGGCAATCACTGACGCTTCTACACAGGGCTTTGTGTTTAAATTACTGTAGTTTGTAATGAGTTCTTTTAAATACTCAAAGCCAAGGTTCTTACGTGAGCTTATGAGCGCAATTTTGGTTTCAAGCTTTTCTTCGAGCCGCTCTATATTAATCGAGATAGCTTTGCGTTTCATCCTATCTGCCATATTAATGGCGAGGATGGTTGGGATGCCTAAATCTTTTATTTGAGTAAAAAGGAGTAGGTTTCGTTTTAGGTTTTCAACATCAGATATTACTACAGCTACATCTGGATAATCTTTATCGTTTCTATTAAGGAGTAATTCTATTACTACGTTTTCATCAAGAGAAGAAGCATTTAAACTATAGGTGCCGGGAAGATCTAGTATGTGGGCCTTAACACCTCGGGGCAGTTTACAGATTCCTTGTTTTTTTTCTACGGTGATGCCGGGATAATTACCTACTTTCTGATTGAGCCCTGTTAGTTTATTAAATACAGATGTTTTACCCGTGTTTGGGTTTCCTATTAATGCAACGTTCATCTGTTTTGCCATACTTCGACTTCACTCAGTAAACTGGCAAAGTATTTTATGTGTTCGTTTAGACGAACTATTGGGGTTTGAAAATCATTCTTTGAGAAGTTCTATCTCAATCTTTTCTGCGGTTTCTTTTCTAATTGCAAGATGACTACCGTTTATATTAAGGTATAGTGGATCTTGAAAAGGTGCTATTTGAACCAATGAAACTTCATTGCCAGGAAGACAGCCCATCTCGAGTAATTTGAGTGGAACCACATCTACAGAAAACTCCTTGATGATGGCTCGCTGTCCCTTTTTTAATGAGGCAATAGTGTACATTTGTTATTTAGATTGGTTTTAAACAAGACAAAAGTAGGTGATTTGGTATTGGTGTGCAATTGTTTTGACGCCGAATATTTTTGATCCATAAATGGCGGTAAAATTACGGCTTCGTTGCGTAGTTTTTTTTATGGATTTTACTGCTTTAAATAAATAATTTAATTAGCATCCAATTTCTTTTGGAATATTTCCAAGTTGTTGTACTTTAGCACCTACTTCAAAAATTAAAATTTCAGAAATAATGAGCAGTGAAAAAGAAAAGGACGCAAAATTAAAAGCACTTAAATTGACTCTTGATAAGTTAGATAAGACTTATGGGAAAGGGACGGTGATGAAAATGGGGGATAAACAGGTAGTGGATGTAGAGGTAATTCCATCTGGATCATTAGGGCTAGATATCGCGTTAGGAGTTGGGGGATACCCAAGAGGAAGGGTCATTGAGATTTATGGACCAGAATCTTCTGGTAAAACCACACTCACACTTCACGCCATTGCAGAAGCACAGAAAAAAGGGGGAATAGCTGCATTTATAGATGCGGAGCACGCTTTTGATAGATATTATGCCGAGAGCTTAGGAGTTGATATTGAAAATCTTATTATCTCTCAACCAGATAATGGGGAACAAGCATTAGAGATTGCAGATAACTTGATTCGTTCTGGTGCGATTGATATTGTAGTTATTGATTCTGTGGCTGCTTTGACACCTAGAAGTGAGATAGAAGGAGAAATGGGTGACAGTAAAATGGGACTCCATGCGCGTTTAATGTCTCAGGCACTTAGAAAATTGACAGGGTCTATAAGCAAGACGAATTGTACTGTAATGTTTATTAATCAACTCCGTGAGAAAATTGGGGTAATGTTTGGAAACCCAGAAACTACAACGGGTGGTAATGCCTTGAAGTTTTATGCTTCTGTCCGATTAGACATTAGACGTTCTACACAGATAAAGGATACGGATAATAACGTGCTAGGTAATAAGACTCGTGTAAAAGTGGTGAAGAACAAAGTAGCGCCTCCATTTAAATTGGCAGAGTTTGATATTATGTACGGTAAAGGAATCTCTAAAGTAGGAGAGATTATTGATCTTGGGGTGAATTTTGAAATCATTAGAAAAGCCGGTTCTTGGTTCAGTTATGACGAAACGAAGCTTGGGCAAGGGCGTGACGCCGTTAAAGCGTTGTTGCTAGACAACCCAGAATTAATGGAAGAGTTAGAGCTTAAAATAATAGAGGCTATTAAAGCGTTACAAGAACAATAGCATATTTTTCCGATAGCCATCGGAATTTGAGTTTTGGAATAAACAATCTAGAATAAGAAGTTGTTAGTATAAGACCTAAGGGGCTGGTTTGTAACGTTTCGGAAATAATACGCGTATGTAATTATTATCTTAAAAAGTAATTGCATACGCAACCATGATCAAAATCAGGTATCTATTGAATGTAGAAACCTGATTTTGTTATGATTAATTGGTACCTTTATTCTAGAGTACTAAAAAAAAACTAACCTAAGAAGGAGTCTAGACGTTGACACAAGAGCAGCTCATTATACAATGTAAGAGGCAAGATGCGCAAGCGCAGGGAGCACTATACCAGAAATATTCTGGAGTGTTATTTGCCATTTGTCTGAGGTATTCGCCTAATTATGTGGAAGCTCAGGATAATTTGCAAGATGCGTTTCTAACCATTTTTAAGAAGGTGGAGCAATACTCGGGCAAAGGTTCTTTTGAGGGCTGGATAAAACGAGTGACCGTCAACACGGTGCTGCAGAAGTATAGGAAAAAGCGGCATTTTGACATGGTGAGAGAAGACCAGATTGCTGATGAAGTGATTGATGAGGTGGAGCATATTGAAATTCCACTTGATGATTTGTTACAGATGGTACGAGAGTTGCCAGACCAGTATAGGCTTGTGTTCTCGTTGTATGTGCTCGATGGGTATAGCCATAAAGAAATAGGCGAACAGTTGAGTATAAGTGATGGAACTTCAAAATCTAACTTGGCGAGAGCTAGAAAGATTTTGCAGAAAAAAGTAAATAATTTTAAAGCAGCACAGCAGGAAGGTTGACGTATGGCGAAAATATGCCGTGTTTGATAGATGGAACTGATGATTAAAAATAGTGATAGATTAATAAGGATCTGACTGTTGAATTGGTTCAGTTCATGTCGAGTTCAGAATGACAGTTGTGGAGATTAATTACGACTTCTTTAATGTATATGACGTACACAAAGTAGAAAATAATTTTGAGTTTCCCGAAATTTTGAGACAGAATAGAAAACAAGCAACAGCGCCGCAGGCGCAATAAAATAGATTTGCAAAGCAAAGACAATAAAAATATAGACCAGTTATTTAAGAGCCGCCTGCAAGGGATGGAGACTCCGCCGCCACCTGCGGTTTGGGAAAACATTCAAGTAGCACTTGGCCATAATAAACGCGATCGAAAAGTGATCCCATTATGGTGGAAACTTAGCGGCGTGGCTGCTGCGTTAGTATTGTTGTTTTCTGTTGCAAACTTGTTTATGTCTGATACTTTTGAGGATAATCATAACAATCAACTGGTAATCGAAGATGTTACTCAGTCTTCTCAAGAACAGGGTGTCGAAAAGTTTATTCTGGTGAATCAAAATTTAGAAAACTCAAATATCACTTCTGAAAACACGACCGATGTTATAGATTCTTCTGTAAAGAATACTTCTGATGCCCATAAGCCCAATGTGGTGAAAACAGCGAATCGTTTTATGAATACCTCAGTAGCTGCTAAAAGCACTATAAAGGATGACGCGGTTAAACAAAACAATATAACGAAGCAAATTTCCGAAAAGCTTTTGTCTAAGAATTCCGTAGCAGCTAAAACACCAAATGAGCGAATTAACAATGATATTAAGACTGAACAAGAATCGTCTCATAAGGCAGAAACACTTCTTAAGAAGAATTTAGTTGCTACAAGTCCTTTTATAGATGAAGTAGCCATTGAGAATGTAGCTATAGTTAAGGAAGGAATTCAAAAAGAAAGCATTTTTAATGCAATTGAGGAACAAAAAGAGGCCGTTGCAAAAACGACAGATGGGTTACCTATTAATCGTTGGGCAATTAGTCCAAATGTAGCTCCGGTGTATTACAGTTCTTTGAGTCAAGGTTCTTCTATTGACCCAACGTTTGCAGATAATACTCAAAACGGTGAAGTAAATGTGAGTTACGGTATTAACGTCAGCTATGCGCTAACACAGCGATTGACCGTCCGTTCTGGAGTAAGTAATGTAAACCTTAGTTATGCAACCGGCGGACTAGAATTAGCCACTGGTGATGCGAATGCAGCGCTGCAGTCTGTTAATTTTAATGATAAAGGAACTGTTGTAACAGCAATAGATCAAGGCGCTTTAATTGATGCAGCAGAAGGATCTAATTTTGATAACCTTACCAGAAAAGTAACGGATGGAGATGTGTTTTTAACACAGTCCATTAGCTATACAGAAATACCGGCAGAGCTTACATATGCCTTAGTAAACAAAAGACTTGGTGTCAGCCTCATAGGAGGATTTAGCACCTTGTTATTAGGTACTAACGAAGTGTCTGTGTCTGCTAATGATTTTGAAGATGTAATTGGAGAGGCAAACAACCTGAGTGACGTAAGTTTTAGCACCAATGTTGGTGTAGGACTTAGTTATCAATTATCAAGAAAGTTTAAGTTTAATGTGGAGCCTATGTTTAAATATCAGCTCAATCCATATACGGATGCCTCAGTACAGTTTAAGCCTTATTATGTAGGGATTTATAGTGGGTTAAGTTTTAAATTTTAAGTTAATTTTAGTTGGCTAACATCTAGAGCTATCGAGATCGCAGCAAAAAATGAGAAGACCTTCCATCGCCATTGGAGGGTCTTTTTAGTTTTTTTTTGAATTGTCTTCAATAATTATCTTAACACTTTAGGTGGTGAACGATATGTAGTCTACAATGTAGGGGAAGACAACTCCTCAAGAATAATATCCCGAGTCTGTTCTCGCAGTATTTTGCGATCTTCGGGTTCTAGAATTCTTGTTGGTATAGTAGGATGCACTTTTACCCGCATCTGCCCTGGAAATCCCTTAGAGATATCAAAAGGAAATCGTTTTTTGTTATCGTGAAAGGTGAGTGGGGCGACAGGAATTCGGTGATCAATGGCTAGCTTAAATGCACCATCTTTAAAATTATCTAAAACAATACTGGCGTCATTAGGCACTCCTCCTTCTGGAAAAATGCAAACACTAAGTCCTTGTTTTATTTTTTGCTGTGCACTCTCAAAAACGGCGCTTCTGCTTTTCATACTACTTCTATCTACTAGAATACAGGTGCGTTTATAGAAGTAACCAAAAATGGGCATTTTTGCCAGCTCAGCCTTCCCTACAAATACAAATGGATTTTTGACTGCGTACAGCATCAACATGATATCTGTCATGGAACTGTGATTACTGACGAAGAGATAGGACTTGCCTTTTCCCCATTCTTTTTTGCCTCTCACTTTAGGTAAAAACCCCATCCCAAAGAGAATACAGATTGCCCATATTCTAGCCATTTTAAAATAGAAAGGATACCATTCTTGCCTCATCACGCTTATGATGAGTAGTGGTGACATAATAAGAATAGGCACGAGCATCAGGATGTAAAACCAGATTCGGTACAGTAGGCCAAAGATTTTTCGTATGATTTTCACAGGATTTCAAAAGTAGGTAAAAAATTGTAGGAAGTGTGGGGTAGAAATTTGGAAGTAAGAAGCTTGAAAAACACTTCCTTTGTTTAGGGATAAAATAAAAATAAGAACCTATCCAAATAATTGAAGAATTGCTGATAGTAGTAAGCTAGAATTTTGTAATTTTTTACTTATTAAATCGAGTTTCACCCTTTCAAAAAGATGATGTTTGTTAACTAGCCAAGGTCTAAGAGTTAATCAACTATCTTCGCTCCCGGATTCTGTGTCTTACAGTGAGGTGGTTTTGTTTCTTCTTCCCAAACCTTGGAAACAAAAAAGCCGCTTTAGTTTTTTTGCTAGAGCGGCTTTGACTATTTAATATTTCCGAATTAATTGGAACGAAGCGCTATCTCATCTAACTCGTAGGTGCCATCAAATTCTGGTACGCCACTTCCCACATATTTAAAGGCGATATGTCCTGTGCCATCTAAACAAGAAAGATCCACAATACCACTGTCTATAAAGTCTCCAAAGAACGCATCATCTGGAACAATTAAAGCAGCAGGCAAGAGTGCCCAAGTTGCGTTAGGGATATTTGCAGCAACACCATCCCAATCGCTTGAGAAAAGAATTTCTAGTGTACTACCATCAGAAAAACTGTTTGAGGTCATAAAACGTAATGTCTCGCCATCCTGAGCATCATAATTGATCTCTGGAAACGCTAACCAAGATATCGTACTGTCGTCTCCACTATTGAAAGAGCCTATGTTAGCAGAAATCCCGATCGAGCTATTTGTACTTGTGCTTGAGTAAGATTCCCAAGGTTGTGTACCTGCTTCTTGAAAGTTTACCATTCCGTTTCCAGAAAGTGGTGCTCCTACCGTTTGTGTTTCAAAGTTTTCTAAGAATAATACATTTGGCCCTTCTGTTGCTGCGTTACCACAATCTACGATAGGTGGATCACAACGTTCTGAGTTTGTAAATTGAATATCATCACGGCTGCGTATTTCAACAATGCGCTCATCACCAAAGAAGTTATTTGTGTAGATTGCAGTAATGCTTCCTACTCCTTCTGGTACGATTAAAGATTTGAAATTTGCAAATGTGCTTGAGAACAATCTGATGTCTCCTGTGTCATCACAACTTTCTAGAGAACGCTCTCCATCAAAACCATCAGTGTCTTCGCCAGAGAATGTCAATCCAACATTATTGGCAGTAAACTGCATCGTTTCAAATTGTACCAAGGTGTTTAAATCGTTAGTTGTTAGTCCGTTTACGGTTGTCAACTTAGGTGCAATATCTGCGATTACTTCTCCTGGAAAAACAAAGAAATCTGCTATACCATCTGGAATTTTTTCAATTTCAGAAACGTTAGGGTACCCTATAGTAATGTTTCCTGCATCTTCGTCTACTGCAAGACCATTTAGTTTTATATATACTTTACGACCTATAGGTAAGTTTAAGTATAAATCACCTCTATCTATGGCAACTCGTAAACCTAATCTTGGGTTGTTTTCGCTAATGTCGTTTCCGTCAGTTACGTTTTGGATAACCAACTCTTCAAAGTAGTTTCCGTCTTTATCACTAGATACAACATAGCCTTCAATAATTAAATCTGCTTCTTCTGTGCTAAATTCTGCATACCCACCTGCAGAAGTAAAACGATCTATTACCGCAGAGAATGAAGTAGTAGCAGTAATGTTCGGGTTTAATGGACTAGGCTCGCAACGTTCACCGTTAAAAGCAATGTCATTTGTGTCTCTAATATTCAAGGCGAAATTTTCTCCAAAGAAATCTTTAGAAAGAACCGCTGTAAGTGTACCAGCGCCATCAGGTAAGTTTATTGCTTTAAAATCTGAGAATGTACTTGTTTGAAAAAGGATATCACCTCCATCAGCACTACAGCTTTCTAATAATCTGTCTCCATCAAATTCATCTCCAGCTTCATTTGCAAAACTTAAATCTATTTGACCTGCAGTAAACTGAGCGGCTGGTAACTGTATTAAAGTGTTTACATCTGCGTCTGTAAGTTGACCCAATGTTTTTACAGCGGGAACAATAACGGCAACTTCTGGATCACGAATAAAATATTCTTCTTCTTGGGCAGAAGGAATTTTTTCAGTATTATCTGTTGCACCTTTTAAACCTAAGGTAAGAACTCCACTAGAAATACCAACGGTTAGCCCCTCTAGTTTGATGTAGACTTTTCTACCTACTTCGTATTTGTTGAATAAAGGATTTACATCTAATAATACTTTAACTCCTCTTGTAGGGTTTTCAATGCTATTCTGCATTACTACTTCTTCAAAGAAATTTCCAGACTCATCGCTAGATATAACATAACCAAAAATATACTGGTCTGTTTCTTCAAAAGTAAGAGTTGCTTCTTGGTTAGAACCTGCACTTTGCAGCCAAGAGTTATAGAGATTATCAATGTCTATAATGGTTCCGTCTATGTTTACCTCTGTAACGCCAGTATCAGGCACTTCAAAATCGTCATCCTTCACACAGGATACAACAAATGCTAATGCTAAAAGCATTGCGAAAAATGGAGTTAATTTTAAATTTTTCATTTTATATATTATTTAATTCTCTTATTTTTATTAAAATCTTACGTAAGCACTAATGTAGTAATTGGTTCCAGTTCCGAAGAAATACCTCGGGCCAAAAACACGGCCATTTTGCAATGAAGTATCTGCTGCTAAATCTCTATAGTTAGTTTTTCTTCCTTGTTCAAAACCTCCTGTTTTAAATTCTCTATCAAAAATATTATTCACAGTAGCGAAAAAGCCGACGTATTTGCCGTTAATTCTCCAGGACTTTCCTCCTTTAATATTAACCAAATTGTAGCTGTCAAATTTCTCTTGCTTTAATAACTCTTTAGCAATTCCTGCATCGTAATCACTAAATGGCTGTCCGTCAAAATCTGTGCTAAAGTTTTGTGTTCTAGCTAGATTGTTTATATCTAGGTATGCGTTTGAGAAAAAATTCATACTAGCACCAAACCACCAGAAGTCTGGATCACGATACTCAAAACCTATCTGCGCTGCTCTTTCTGGTCCACCAGCTACGTGGTAGTCTTTCAGTTTTGAAGTGCCGTCACCAAAAGTAACGGGTCCATCTAAGTCATCACTTTCTAAATAAAGATTTGGGTTGTTAGTATAAGTATATTGACCAAAAGAAGCAGCTCCTACTAATTTTATAGTAGGCGTCACTTGTGCCTCTATACCCATCTCACCACCTACATGTCTTCTTTCTATGTTTGTCATTACTTCTTGCACAAAGAAATCTTCATCTACACCTTGTCCAGAGAGATTTTCAGTAAAATAGAAACCGATGTCAGACCCATCTTTAAAGCCGTTGTAAAAACCAGTAAATCGTGCCTTAACGATAGGAGACCTAAAAATGTAACTCAAGTCTGCACTTGTAATCTTTTCTTCGGAAATGCCAATAGTAGTAGCATTGTTAACACGTGAATTACTAAAAGAGTTCCTAATACTTGGTGCTTTCTGTATGACGCCTAAATTCATATCTATTAAGTGGCGTCCAGTCACTTTATATGTAGCCCCGCCTTTAACACCAAGGTTTGTAAAAGATAATTTTTCACTAAGGCCAAAAGAGGCATCACCTAAAAAGTTACTATTCTCATATAAGCCATCTCTTTGGTAGCTGACAGTACCTCCAGAAAGCGCAACGTAAAAATCTACCTGTGTATACTTGAATTGTGCTTGTGCAAATGCACCTAGTTCATTAGCGTCTATGGTATAGTTGTATTTATAACGGTCACCTTCACCTGCAATACGATTAACATTGTTAATATCACTCTGTCCCAGATTCCCTAAGTCAGATTCTTCACTTGCATCTCCCGAGGCAGCTTCAGCAAAATTATCAATGTCTAGGTAGCCGGTACCACCAAGCAAGTCTTTTACTTGGGCGTAATTTTCACTTTTTAAACCTCGGTAAGAAATGTTACCATTAAAAGTAATATTATCCGTTAGCGTTGCACTTAGTATTGAGTTGACAGAGATTTGTGTGTCTTGATTTACGTCATCTTGCAACACGTATGTTGATGCCTTTGGATTGCCAAAAGCGTCAAAGTTAGCTCTGTAAATATCTGTCCAGTTTATTTGACCATCATCAATAAACTCCTGCTCAGCCGTATAAGCTCTCTGAAAATCTATAGGTGTTGGTGTCGTATTTCTAGATAAAGCATAACTAGGGAGGTTTTGGTAGTAGTTGGCTAAAGGATTACTAGCACCACCACCAGCATATTGGCTACCAGGCTCTCCAATTAATGTAGTCCCATTATTATCAATACGGCTATTTTTAATAGAACCAGTTTGAAAACCAACGTTTGTATTTAGTTGTATTTCCTCATTTACGTTCCAAAAATGGTTTAACATAAAGATAGGTTCTTCAATTTCTCTTGTACGGCTGTTTCTTATTTCGCCATCTTGCATTCCCCAATTTGGGTTGTATTGTATTCCTTTTAAATCTTTTACCTCTTGAGTAATTGCAGTAGAACGGCCCCGACGATTAGGCGTATAAAAAGCAGTAAAGTTAAGGCTGTGATTTTCGTTTAATTTTTTCTCTACGGAAGCAAAAATTGAATTGGCATCATACAAGGTACCTTCTTGAAATCCTTCATCTCCAAAACGCCGAGAAACTAGTACGGAATACGCCCAGCCATTTTGATCTTGGCCACTATTGTAACTTCCCATTATGCGACCGCTATAGCTCCGGTTTCCAGAGGCATAACTTATGCTTCCGCCTTCTCGATATTGAGAAGCTCTCATAATTATGTTTGTAGTTCCTGCTACGTCACCAAAAACATAATCATTGGGTGTGAGACCCTTAGAAAATTCTCGGTTTCGTTGCACATCATTAAGTCCTCCCCAGTTTCCCCATTGCGGGCGACCACCATACATCTTATTCATTTCAAGACCGTTTATAAGTACTTTACCATTGGCATTATCAAGACCTCTAGGGCGAAAAAATGTTGCGCTAAAATCAAAAGAAGCAGCATTTAAGAATGCATCTCTAGATGCTTGTAACAAACCAGATATATTGAAAGACGTGCCGTCGTCTTGGTCTAATTCGTTATCTGTAAGACTAATAATCCCTATTTGAGACTGAAGTTCTGTAAGGTCTAATTCTAGAAGAATTGGATCAAGATTAATAGGGCTATTGTTCTGAACCACAATCTTAATTTGTTGTGTAAGAAAGCCGGATTTATTAACGACCATCACTTGCTCTCCTTGCGGCAGGTCTGTGCTGGTAAATGCAAAAAGACCTTTTGCGTTGGTCTCTGTGCTAAAAATACTTTCTAAAATACGTACCTCCACGTTAGGTAAGGGTTCACTCGAGTTTGCATCTATGATCCTTCCTTTCACAAAAGCTTCTTGTGCTGTGACTGTGAAAAGGGTTAAGGCAGTAAGACAAACAGTAAATAAAATTTGTTTCATTAATAAATCGTTGATTAGTAGGACTATTAAATTGTTATTAAGCGAGGCAAATCTAAAGATTTATGTTTAGATTTTTTACATTTGGTTGCACATTTGTCAAAGACGTTACACAAACTTAATGCACCCTTATATATGAAGCTAAAATATTGTTTATTAGTTGGTTTTGCGCTTAGTATCACAACTTTTTATGCACAAGAGAAGAAAGAATACAAAGTAAACACCGTTGCGTTTTACAATGTAGAAAATTTATTTGATTTTGAGGACGACCCAATCACCTTCGATGATGACCGAACTCCAGAAGGTAAAGATCATTGGACAGAAGAAATCTATAACGCTAAGTTGGCAAACATGGCTAAGGTAATTGCAGAAATTGGTGCGGATATTACGGGAACTACGCCGGCATTAATAGGACTGTGCGAAACCGAAAATAGAAGAGTGTTAGAAGACCTCGTAAATCAAGAACCACTGCTTCAAAAGGATTATGGGATCGTGCAATATGATTCTCCAGATAGACGTGGGATTGATGTAGCATTACTTTACCAAAAGAGATTGTTTACTCCTACAAATACAAAAGTATACCCGCTGTATATTTATGATAATAATGACAATACCAAGCGCGTATTTACCAGAGACCAACTTCTTGTAAGCGGAATGCTAGATGGCGAAAAGATACACGTAATAGTAAATCACTGGCCATCGAGAAGCGGAGGAGAAGCACGCAGTAGATATAAAAGAAACAAGGCGGGCGAATTGAATAGACATATTATTGATTCATTGTTTAGTGAAGATCCATATGCAAAAGTAATTACGATGGGTGATTTTAATGATGACCCAACGAATGAGAGCATAAAAAAACACTTGAAAGCAAAGGAAGACAAAGAAGGTATGGAGTTAAAAGAACTTTACAATCCTATGGAGTCGATGCACAAAAAAGGACTAGGAACTCTAGCTTACAGAGATGGCTGGAATTTATTTGACCAGATGATTGTCTCTACAGAGTTAACTAAAGAAGACTACACTTCGTACCGGTTGTACAAGGCTGGTATTTATAACAAAACATATTTAGCAAATCCGAGAGGGCGCTATAAGGGGTATCCTTATAGAAGTTTTGCAGGTGGAGGATTTACTGGAGGCTATAGCGATCACTTTCCAGTGTATATATTGTTAATCAAGGAGATTAAGTAGGCTATTTTAGAAACAAGAAAAAGGAGCAATTAGTTATGATTGCTCCTTTTTTTATGCTGAAATATTAAAGATTTAAAACCATTGACTCCAAGGAATTCTGCTTAGTAGACAAAGCAATCCTAGCGTATAAAAAACAGCTAACATTTTAAATTTTGGTCCAGATACTAATTTTGTCTTATGTTTAGAGTATCCAACGGTAATAAAGACCACAGTAATAATCATCATTAGTGGGTGCTCTACAGCGTATAACCTTAATAAGCTATTGCCCATCACTTCACTCATCCCGTTTGTAGAAAAGGACTGCAACCCTAAAGGAGAAACGAAGTATATTATCAACCCTATAAGTAACTGTATGTGCGTCACAATAAGTGTAAATAGCGCGATTCTAAAATCTTTAGGTTGGTATTCTTTTTTGCCTAGGTAACCCATAAGCGCATTTATGGTTGCGACAGCTACCGCTAGCACAACTAGATATGCCCAGAAGGAATGAATCATTTTTAATATTTCCATAGTTGTTGTTTTTCGTTCGTAAAGTAAAGGTACTATATTTAATAAAAAAAGCCCTTCCTTTTTGGTGTTGCCAAATAGGAAGGGCTTATTACTCTTGACCGCCGAGGCGGATTAGAAGAGAGTTAGATTAGAAGTTAAAACGTGCTGTTACGTTCCAAGTTCTTCCTAGTCCAAAAAATACTCTGTTGTCTGTTGAAATACCATTATAAGTCTCATCACCAGCTTCTGCAAATCTGTTTGTATCAGACTCAGAAATATAAGTTTCGTCTAAAACGTTATTCATATTGAATCTGAAATCTGCCGTATTGTCTAAGAAAGGAACTGAGAAACCGATACCTGCATCAAGCAAACCAAAAGATGGTAACTCAAGTGAACCATTATTATCTTCGCTTCCAAAATCTGTAGCATCAATAGCAGCATATAAATTATCTGCTCTTCTATAGTTAGCATCAACGGTAAGACCTTTAATAACTTCTACATCAAGACCTAGACTTGCTGTAAACTGTGCAGCATCACCAACTTTTACACCATCAAGATATAACGTTTGTTCGTCAAGACCTGGTATTACAGTTTGGTCAGTATCTAAGAAAGCTGCAGATACATTACCTTCATATTTCCAGTCTCCTACAGAAACCATACCTCTAAGACCTACTCTATTTGTAATTTTAAGACGTGCATCAACTTCAACACCCATGTGCACTTGCTTTACACCTTGAAGGTTAGCAGTACCACGTACATCGTCATCTTCACGTTCAGCTTCTGGAATACTTTCGTCATCATTGTTTCCTAAGATGTCAAATGTTTGTGTAATAGATTCAAACCTATCAGCCCAGCTAGTTCTGTAAAGGTTCACGTTAGCTCTAAATTTAGAACTTCTAAAACCGTATCCAATTTCAGTACCAATAATTTTCTCATTGATTAATTCTGGATTTAGATTATTTCCGAAGTTAATAAACACAGCATCGAATAATGGTTGCTTAGAGAAATAGCCTGCATTACCAAATACATTATGATTTTCATCAATATTGAAGTTCACACCTGCTTTAATGTTTCCACCTAATAGGTTTTCAGTGTCTGTCTTTTCAGTAGGTACTTCGTTAAAAAATTCTTCACGAGCAAAACCTTGATTAGAAGCAGCACCTTGTACAAATGCACTGTATCGCTCATCGTCACTAGTATATTCTAATTGACCAAATACTCCAGCCCAAGTTACAAACCCTTTATTGTAGTAATCTATTTTGTCTTCATCGTCAATGTTTCCGAAAACCCACCAAGGCTTATCTGCATTATATGTGTTTGTGAAAATTTGATCAGGTGTATTTCCGTTGTCTGTCGCTAAATAGCCATCAGCACCTAATAAGTTAGTCACTCTTCTGTAGTGATATCCCGTGTACTGTCTTAAGTCTACACCAAAATCAAGATTTAAATTATCATTTAGCTCTGTACCTACGTTAGCAATCACACCATACCAGTTATGAGAGTTAACTGAAGATCTACGAGAGATTCCATTTTGTGAACTTCTATCGCCGTTTCCTGTATTTAAGAACAATCCATTAGTTTGTTCTCTTTCTACTGTTTCTCCATCAATTACTACGGGCTCACCTCTGTTGTAATCACGAATAAGCTCAACATCTGTAAGACCGTTTGCTGTCTGTAAACGAGTATCAAATTGTCTCTTTCCATCTACACGACCTATTTCTCCTGTTCCACCACCTCTACCAAAAGAAGCATACGCTACGGTCGAAATTTTAGTCACGTCAGATAATTCATAATCCCAATTTAAACTGATAACAGGTTTGTGGTAAAAATTTCTTCTGAAATTAAATTCTTTACCGTCAAGCATTCCCCATTCTGGGTTATACTTAATATCTGGTTCACCATCTTGGCCATATTTAAGAAACTCTCCAATTGCGATACCACGACTCCTTTGATTATGTTCTTGTGGTGATCCTGTAACAGTAAGTTCAAGTGAACTTTTGTCACTTGCTTTGTATCCTAAGGCAGCATAATAGTTTTGACCGTGGAAACGTGTTCCATCTACATATCCATTACCTCTTGTGTTACTTAGTAAAAAAGATCCAGACCACCCTTTTTCTGAAAGACCTGATGCATAAGAAGCAATTGTTTTTACGTATCCGTCGTTTCCAACACTTCCGCTTACAAATGCACCTTCATTTCTTTCTGCACTTCTAGTCACCACGTTAATGGTACCTCCTACAGAAGAAACTGTAAGCTTTGAAGAACCCAAACCACGTTGTACTTGTATTGCAGATGCAACATCGCTTAATCCAGCCCAGTTACTCCAGTATACTCGACCATTTTCCATGTCATTTACAGGGACACCGTTTATTAAAACCGCAGAGTTCTGTGTGTCAAAACCACGTATGTTCACACGAGCATCTCCGTAACCACCACCTTGTTTTGTTGCATAGATAGAAGGAGAGTTGTTTAAAATCTCAGGAAATTCTTGAGATCCTAATTTAGTTTGTATTTCTGCTGCACTGATTGTTGAAACAGCCACAGGAGTCTTACGATCCTGAGCTAAATCTACAACACCAGATGCTTGGATCACGACTTCGTTTAGTGAGTTTGCGTCTGCAGTAACTTGTACTCTGCCTAGATTTGCAGTACCGTCAACAAGTGTGTAACGAATTGTTCTGTTTTTGTATCCAATGTAAGATACTGTAACAGAACCTTCATTAGAAGATACCTTTAATGTAAAGTTTCCGTCAAAATCAGATGCGGTACCATTGTCAGTACCTGTTTCAACGAGGTTAGCTCCAGATAACGGCATACCAGCGTTGGTGTCCATTAATGTTCCGGTGACCGTACCTTGAGCAGATACAGTGATTCCTGCTAATAAGAATACAGCAAGTAAAAATTGTTTCATAATGTTTGTTTTAGATGAGTGTTAGTTTATCTCAAATTTCACGCAAAAATACTATTTATCTTCAATTAAAATTGAAAGAAATGTTAGCAAATTGTAAAGAAATCGATATTTAAAGTTAATCTGAAATGTACCGTCTTTATTATTTCCGAAGAAGAATTATAATTTTGTTATTAACAAACTGATATTCTGTAGGTTAATACTCAATACAATCTATTTGATTCTTGAGTGGGATTATAAACTGCTGGTAGTCTGTAACATATTCTTGAGGCATTGGTTTTGAGGCTGGAAGGTCTTGTTTAAAGGGGTCTACTTCTTTTCCGTTTTTCCAGAAACGATAACAAACATGGGGTCCGCCAGTATTTCCAGTCATCCCTACATAGCCTATTACGTCTCCTTGTTTTACATACTCACCTACTTTTACATTTCTGCTTTTCATATGTAGATATTGAGTTGCGTAGGTTCCGTTATGCCTTATTTTCACATAGTTTCCGTTACCGCCTCTTCTTTCAGATTTAGAGACAACGCCGTCAGCAGTTGCTAAAATGGGCGTGCCTATGGATGCGGCAAAATCTGTCCCTTTATGGGGTCTCAATTTATACCCGTAATATTTTATTCTTCGTTTTAGGTTATAACGAGACGATATCCGGCTAAACTTAACCGGGGCTTTTAAAAATGCGCGTCGTAGGTTATTTGCTTCATCATCATAATAATCGGTATATAATTGTAAGGAGTCTGCTTGATATTCAAAAGCGTATAAAGGTTGGCCGCGATGCTCAAAATAGGCTGCTTTAATATTATGTAATCCAGCAGGAATAGTGTCATTGATAAACTTTTCAGTGTAAACTACTTTAAAACGATCACCAGCCTGTAACTGAAAAAAGTTTACAGTCCATGCATAGATGTTAGAAAGTTTATCTGACATATATGGGCTTAAATTCTCATCATCCATTGTTTCAGATAAAGAGCTTGAGATAATCCCAGATGCTTCTTTCTCAGTATAGGTCACCTCTTTCTGTGCGTTAAAAACATGTATAGAATCTCTTAAGTCCACAACCGTATAGTCGACGCGTGTTTTTTCATACACAAATAATTGTGTTCGCGCTGTAGAGTCTTTTGCATTGAACAATACATAGGGCTTCCCCACATTCATTCTGCGCACATCAAAACTGTCTTTATATGTCGTAGCAACTTCAAATATTTTAGAATTTGCAACACCATTTGCATCTAGGATCCCACCAAAGGTGTCACCGCTTCGCACAGTATCTCGTATAATATCAAAATCTGACGTGTCATAACCGTACAAGAATAAATGCGCTCCTGTCTCAATGTTTTCAACTATTGAGTCTGAAGAATTGTCATCATCGTTATCATTACAGGCGTAAAGTAATAGGAACAGTACAGAGAGGAGGGCTAGTTTTTTCAATGAAGATAGGTGTTATTTAAAGTCAATTATTTTTATAAGTCTGTTCCCCAGTTTTTGAGCTCTTCTTCACTCCAGAGTTCTGGGAAAAAGATTCTGCGTTGGTATTTGGGGTGCATATATTTTACCCAATCGCTACCGCCAGTGGCTTCTAGCTCTTTGTCAGGATTGTTACCGCTGATGTAATATTTAGCTGCATTATAATGAGCCATTACCCAAGTGATATTAACAGTATAATCATAGTGACGCATCGCCTTTTTCAGCTTTGGATCTTCTTTTACTTCTTTAGGCAGTAACTTAAACTTCGCAAAAAGGTTTGTAGTGTTATATTTTTCTGTAAAATCTATAAATTCTTGTTTATATCTTTCTTCAAACGAAGATAGTAGATACGACTTCTTGCCTGTACTGTAATCTTTTCCAGCTGCTTGCCAGTATAAATGATTAAAAGCGTGTTCAAATGGAGTGTCTCTATCAATAGTATCTCTAAAACGGGCATCAATTAGATTAATTAGATCTGTTGAAGCAAATTCTATCAATCTATATTGTGCGCTCTGAAAACCGCTGGCGGGAGTTAGTGTCATTCTAAACTTAAGATACTGTTCGCGGTCCATCCCTTCTCTCATAATCGTAAAAGAAGAAGTTAACATATCAAAATAACGACTCACTCGCATTAGCTTTTCAGTAAAGAGGGATGCAGTAATTTCTTCACAGTTTGCTATCTGTTCAATCTCCCAGAGAATCATTTTAAAGAGTAATTCATTTACTTGATGATACATAATAAAGATCATCTCATCTGGAAGCTCAGTACGTTGTATTTGGAGACTAAGTAACGCGTCTGTTTTTATATAGTCCCAGTATGTAATAGGTTCACTATACAAGAGCCCTTCAAGATGCGTGTCTAGATCTTGATCTATCGCAGCGTATTTTTCTTCTAGTTTTTTTAGTAATTCTTTGGTGGTTGGTCGCATTCGTTTTTGTTAATCTACTATTACTTTAAAGGAGTGTTTGAGCCCTCTAAATTCGTTTAAGGATACTTTTAAAGATCCTACAGACAGTTCTGCTTTTATCAGGATTGGGATCTTGTTTTCATCGTCACTTACCCAAACCGTCAAACTTTCTTTTTCTTTAAAAATACGACCCGCCTCTACATAGGGTCTAAATTTTAAACAAGGAACATTGCCAAAAATAGTTTTTAAGGTCTCCCTACCCAAAAATTTCATCTTAAATTTATGAACGCTTTTGTCAAAGTACATATCTAGACTTTCTTCATGGCCTACTTTAATTGTTTTTGTGTCAAGATTATTTCTTAAATAATAAAAAGCAGATACCATATCTTGAGCATCCTTCGGGAATTCCCTTATAACTGTTTTGTTATGCTTATAATTAGTGATTTTGGCCTCTCGTTTATCGTGATTAAAATCTATTTGTAAATCTTTTTTATATCCACCTTCATCTATTTTTCTAATAAACCGAAGCGGGCGGTTTGTACCTTTTTCTATATAAGATTGGTACGTATCTTCTACTTTAAAGAAGAACTTAGACATTCCAGTAGTAGCGCCAAATCCCTTCACGTGATAGACTTCTCTCCCGCGAATCATTTTTTCTTCAATGTCGAGCGTAGCATATCCTGCCGTCACAAAACCATAATGTACCCTAAATTTTAGCGACTCTCCGTCTTGATACGTAGATTCTTGCGCAGTTATGTCTAGCGAAAATATCGCGGCGAACATGATAAGAAATAGTAGTTTAAAGTTCATCTTTCTGGGGCGTTTACCCTAGTGTTTGCAATAGCTGTACCAAAAGTAAAAACTCCAACGTGGAAAAGATGGAGTTATTCTAATTATTTCTGAAATGTTTTGAGTTTTGAAGCTGAATCAATAATTTTAAAAGGCCACAATTCAGTACTTATTAATTAGTTATAACAAGCACATTTCTGGAGCATTACTCATCTAGATTCATTAATGATCTAACCAACTTGTATGATAAGACTCATCAGATAGCTTCATTCCTTCTTCGGTAACCATTAGGGGCTTAAAAGTGTCCACCATAACCGCAAGTTCATCGCTTCCTTTCTTACCAATACTTCTTTCCACAGCTCCCGGGTGCGGGCCGTGCGGTATTCCTGCTGGGTGCAAGCTTATGTGTCCTTCTTCTATGTCATTACGGCTCATAAAATCACCGTCTACATAATAGAGCACTTCGTCACTATCTATATTGCTATGATTGTAAGGTGCGGGGATACTTTCTGGATGATAATCATATAATCTTGGGCAGAAGGAGCAAACCACAAATGCATTTGTCTCAAAGGTTTGATGTACTGGTGGCGGTTGGTGAATGCGACCGGTAATAGGCTCAAAATCGTGAATAGAGAATGCATATGGGTAATTATAACCATCATAACCCACTACATCAAATGGATGAGCGGCGTATACCATCTCAATGATTTCGTCTTTTTTCTTCACCTTTAATAAAAAATCGCCAAGCTGATCATGTGTTTCTAGCTCATAAGGACGGCGAATATCGCGCTCACAAAAAGGAGAGTGCTCTAATAATTGACCAAAATGATTGCGATATCTTTTAGGTGTATAAATAGGGCTGCGAGACTCTACAATAAATAGGCGATTGTCTTCTGTGTCAAAATCTATCTGGTAGATCATCCCGCGCGGAATTAATAAATAGTCACCATATTTAAAATCTAAATTTCCCAACTGGGTACGAAGTTTTCCTGTTCCTTTGTGGATAAACAAAAGCTCATCTGCATCTGTATTTTTATAGAAATAATCTTTAATGGAGTGTCTAGGTGCGGCAAGAATAATCGTGCAATCACTGTTAGTAAGTACTGCTTTTCTACTGTCGAGATAGTCGTCTTCTGGCTTTACTTGAAAACCTTTAAAACGGTATGACTTTAAGTTGTTTTCTAAGGCAATTTTTGGTGCAACACTATATTGCTTTTTAATCTCCTTCACCATAGTAGGGCGATGCTCGTGGTACATATTTGTGTACATTCCGTCAAACCCAATGGTTCCAAAAAGTTGTTCGCTATATAAGGTTCCATCCGGTTTTCTAAACTGCGTATGGCGCTTATGAGGTATTTTTCCTAAAGTGTGATATAATGGCATAATGTCCTGTGTGATTCCTTACAAATATCGTAAAAAAATAGCAGCAATTGACGCTAATCAAAACCTAAAACCTGCTGAGACATACCATTCTGTTGTATCGCGCTCTGGCGAGTATGAATACTTGACTTCTAAGGGTCCTAATGGGGTCTCTAGTCCATAGCCTAATCCATAACCACTATAATCAATACCGTCAATCCATTGCGCAGTAGAAAAAAGATCTTCTCCTACATTTGCAATATTTCCAAAGGCTGTTAAATGATTTTTTCTTGCAAATTCCCAATCAAATGAAAGTGACGTCTTAAGGTAGGTGTCTCCCCTAATAGAAAGAGAGTCATATCCGTAAAACGGTAGAATATTATTTATAGACTTATAGCCGAAACCCCCCAAGAAAAAATCGAAAGACGCTGTATCATTGCCGCCTATTTTAAAACCACCTTCTGTATTGAAAAAGAACGAGAGTTTATTTGAAATACTATGTGCGTACCCAAAACGACTCTTAGCAATTGAAAAGCTTTCAAAATCTTCATTTCTTCCTTGGGCAAAAAGATAGAGTTTAAAATCTCCTTGAAAAATAACGCCTTCCTTTGGAAAATAGGTGTCATCTAAACTATCAAAAACTAAATATCCTAGGGCGTTATAATAGTTAGTATTTTCAAAAATTGTTTGTAGATTTCTATTTTTATCAACGCCTATATTCCTAGATAAATATTTGAGATGCTTGTGTTCAGCTCCAATGCCTATTAAGAAATTTCGCTTAATGATGGTTTCAAAATAGAGTTTGTTTGAGTAGTCTGAATACTCAATCTCTATCACATTAAGCGTAGGAGTTTCTTCTAGATTTTCCGAAGCAAGGAAGCTGACAGGTACATCTTTGTCAAAAAAATTATACTCAGATGATAAACCTATGCTCCAATAATAACCTTTGTCTATATAATAATTAGCCTTGTAACGCAGATTGTCACCCACAATAATATCGAGCGAGGCGATGTCATTATTGGTAAATAGCCGCTTTCTAGTGACGTTGGCTAAAAATGCTGTTTTATACAAGTTATCGTAATGAGCAGAAAGGCGCAATTGCAGTTTGTTTTCACTTTCGGTTAGCAAAAAGGCAATATCATATATACCAGCTTCTTTTTTAATGAGCTGATAATCAATAGTCTTGTAATTTCCCGTAGCTGCGAGATTGTTAATACCCTCATTAAATTGCTTAAAAGTTATTTCGTTTGGAGTCTGAAGTTTTAATTTTCCTAGTACATAAGATCTGGTATAACGTTGTGATCCTTCTATTTGAACTTTGTCAATATAAAATGATTGTTCTTTCTGAAATTTTATCTCGGGACGATCTTCCTTTTGTTGTTGGCTTGCGATTTCGGCAAGTTTATCTTCTTGAGTCTCGGCAGCGATATAACCAGATTCAATTATTTTTTTCCCTTCAGCAAATGACACAACAGAAAAATCCTGGATGTCGGGGTGAATGTATAAATCTGTTTTTTTGCGCTTTTCTTGCATATTGCGCTGCGTGTCAAAATTATTAATCTGTACCATTACTTGAATGGCAGAGTTAATCTCCTTACTCTCTCGCAGATCATCCTGTACATCTACTCCTATAATAATATCCATTCCTTTGGCTCTTAACTCATCTATAGGATAATTATTGACGACACCACCATCAATTAATATGCGATCATCAATAGTTACTGGACTAAAAAGTGTGGGTAACGCACCACTGGCAACAACGGCTTTAGGTAGATAACCAGATTCTAATATAACGGCTTCTCCAGTTTCTAAATCTGTGGCAACACATAAAAATGGAATAGGCAATGCACTAAAATCTTCATGCTCTCGCACGTGCAGCGTAAGGCGAGATAATAGGTTATATGCGTTTTGACCTTTAGAAATTCCCGACGGGAGCCCTAATTTAAAATTATCAAATGGAAGCGTAAGTGCATATCGATCTGTCTCGTTTTTCTCGTAAAAAGTTTTAGAGCCACGCGGTATTTCATCTCGAATAAGTGTTTCAAAATCTACTGTGTTAAAGATAGAATCCAACTGGTGGGCATTATAACCAGAGGCGTATAGAGAACCAACAATAGCACCCATACTAGTGCCACCTATATAATCTATCTGAATCCCTGCTTCTTCAATGGCTTTAATAGCACCTATATGCGCTAGTCCTTTTGCACCACCACCGCTTAATACAAGGCCTACTTTTGCATCTTGTGCCTTTTCTTCTTGTGCGTAAAAACACAGTGGGAAAAATAGAAATATTAAGATGAGCTTTTTCAAGAATGTAAATGAGATATTAATTACTAACAGTAAAATAGGGATTCTATTTTAATTGGAGGGCAAAGATTGAAAATAAGCTTTTACTTTCTGTGCTCGGCTGGCGCCTATTGCTTTTGCAAGGTCGTCAAAAGAAGCTTCCCCTATGCGTTTATGACTTTTAAAATGTCTCAATAATTCTATGACTGTTTTTTCGCCAATTCCAGGAATTGTTTCTAGTGCTGTATTGAGTGCTTCTTTACTTCTTAATTGGCGGTGAAAGGTAATCCCGAAGCGGTGTGCTTCGTTACGTAATTGCTGGATAATTTTTAAAGTCTCCGATTTTTTATCAAGATATAATGGGATAGGATCGTCTGGATAAAATAACTCTTCAAGTCTTTTTGCAATCCCAATGATAGCAATCTTGCCTCTCAAACCAAGATCATCTAACGCTTTTAAAGAAGAAGATAATTGCCCTTTTCCACCATCAATAATGATTAATTGCGGTAAGGGTTGTTTCTCTTCTTGGAGTCTTTTGTATCTTCTGTAAACTACCTCTTCCATAGAAGCAAAATCATCAGGACCTTCTACTGTTTTGATATGAAACTTACGATAGTCTTTTTTGCTTGGCTTTCCATCTTTAAATACAACGCAAGCGGCAACAGGGTTTGATCCTTGTATGTTACTATTGTCAAAACACTCAATATGCCGAGGCTCTTCAGAAAGGCGTAAATCTTTTTTCATCTGCGCCATGATTCGTTTTTCATGACGGTCTGGGTCTACTATTTTTGACTGCTTAAAGCGTTCTAGTCTGTAATATTTAGCATTGCGGATGGAGAGATCTAGGATTTTCTTTTTATCGCCTACTTTAGGGATGTGCAGTTTGACGCCTAGCTCAACGCTTATTGAAAATGGCACAAAAAGCTCTTTTGAAAGAGAATTAAAACGTTGTCGTAATTCTACCACAGAAAGTTCTAATAAGGCCTCGTCAGTCTCATCCAACTTCTTTTTTATTTCTAGGGTGTGACTTCGTATGATGGCGCCGTAGCTTACTTGTAAATAATTGACATATGCATAACTCTCATCGCTAATGATAGAAAATACATCGACATTACTAATCGTGGGGTGCACCACCATCGACCTTGACTGGTAGTTCTCAAGCGCATCTATTTTTTCTTTCACTTTTTGCGCATCTTCAAATAAGAGGTCATCTGCAAACCGATACATTTGTTTTTTAAAAAGAAGGAGTGATTCTTTAAAATTCCCTTTTAAGATATTGCGAATGGCTTCTATGTTTTCGTTGTATGCGGTTTCTGCATAAAAGCCTTCGCAGGGCCCCATGCAATTCCCTAAATGATACTCTAAACAGACTTTATACTTATTGTTTCGTATTTTATCTTCGGCTAGGTCATAGTTACAATTACGCAAAGGATAAAGCCCTTTTATTAAATCTAGCAGCGCATGAACGGTCTTGAAGTTTGTATACGGTCCAAAATACTCTGAGCCATCTTTTATGAGTCGACGTGTAGAAAACACTCTAGGAAAGCGTTCGTTTTTAATACAAATCCAAGGATAGGTTTTATCGTCCTTAAGTAGTATGTTATATCTGGGCTGGTATTTTTTTATAAGGTTGTTTTCCAGCAGCAAAGCATCTGTTTCGGTCTCGACAACAATGTGTTTTATATCTCTAATTTTTCGTACTAATATACGTGTTTTGGCATTTTCATGTTCCTTGTTAAAATAACTCTGAACCCGTTTTTTAAGATTTTTTGCTTTGCCTATGTATAGTAATGTGCCATCTTTATCATAGTATTGATACACACCCGGGGTACTGGGGAGCGTAGATACTTGTAGTTTTAAAGATGCTTCTGCCATAGCGTAAAGATAAAAGCAATATTCTTCTTTCTGAAATTTTAATGACCTGTAATATTGTTATTTTTTCATTTTTATAAGTGCAGAAATTAAGATTAAAGTATAGTGGCTTTTCTGTAACTTGCGGCACTCATAACTATCAAATGAACATCGCCATCCTATCTACAAGCGAACTGCTCTACTCTACACAGAGTTTAGTGGCTGCTGCAGAAAAAAGAAATCACGACGTAGAAGTAATAGATCCCACCTATTGTAATGTATTAATAGAAAACAATAAAGTGTTATTGCAATATCACAATGAAGTAATTAATGATATTGATGCCATCATCCCAAGAATAGGGGTTTTAAACACTTATTTCGGCACTTCTATCCTGCGACATTTTGAGGCTATGGACGTGTATACTGCGGCTTCATCTTTGGGGATCTCGCAGTCTAGAGATAAGTGGATTAGTTTTCAATTGATGGCAAAAGCAGGGTTGCCCTTGCCTAAAACGACATTAGGATCCCCTGCTTATTTAAAAGACTTTTTAAAAGATTTTGGAAACGGGCAAGTGATTATTAAAATTCTAGAAGGCACGCACGGCAATGGGGTGATCCTCTGTGAGAATTACACGAACGCCCTTTCAACGGTTGAAACTCTTCAAGGGTTGAGAACGCGTTTTGTGATGCAAGAATTTATTGCAGAGTCTAGAGGAACAGACATTAGAGCTATCGTCGTTGGCAATAAAGTAATTGCTGCGATGAAGCGCTCTTCAAAAGATAATGACTTTAGAAGTAATTTGCATCAAGGAGGGAGCGCAACAACATATCTTCTTTCAGATAGAGAAAGGGAAGTCGCTATCGGTGCGGCAAAAGCGTTACAGTTAGATGTATGTGGTGTAGATATTTTACAGTCTAAACGAGGGCCGTTAATTCTAGAAGTAAATTCGACCCCTGGGTTAGAGGGAATAGAGACTGCATCTGGTATTTCGGTTGCTGGAGCTATCATTGAATATGTAGAAAAAACCGCGTCATTAAACATACCCTAATATTTCTAACCCTAGCGAAGTCGTTAATGGCTTTTTAGTATCTTTCCACCTATTAAAATTTCAGCAGCATTGAAACGTAAAATAGGACGTACAGACCAAGTAGATTTTCCTTTACTGCATTTAAGTGATATAGACATCAAGATTGATACTGGTGCGTATACATCATCTATTCATTGTCAAGAAATGAGAGTAGAAGATCATCTTCTAAAATGTCGCTTTCTTGATGAGGAGCATGAGAATTATCATAACAAGGAGTTTGTTTTTGAAAAATATGATGTGCGAGTGGTAAAAAGTAGTAATGGACAAACCCAAGTACGCTATAGGATTTTAACAGAAATACTTCTTTATGGTAAAATATATCCTATATTCTTGACATTGAGTGATCGCAAAGAAATGAAATTTCCAGTGCTTATTGGGCGCAAGTTTTTAACCAAGCGTTTTCTAGTAGATATTAATAGAACAAATCTATCTCAAAAACTTAAACAAAAATTTTTAAAGAAAAAATTAGCCAATGATGGCGATATATAACACACCAAATAATGAATATTAAAATACTATCGGCAAATCCAGATCTATATTCAACAAAACGTTTAGTAGAAGCAGCTATAAAAAGAAATCACGATGTGGAGGTAATCAATCATACCAAGTGCGATATCGTTATAGAAAAAAAACGTCCGGTGGTTTTATATAAAGGTCGAACAATAGAAAAAGTAGATGCAGTGATACCTCGTATTGGAGCTTCAGTTACTTTTTATGGTACAGCGGTAGTAAGACAATTTGAGATGATGCATTGTTTTACAACAACAGAGTCTGTTGCTTTGGTGCGGTCAAGAGATAAATTACGTAGTCTTCAGATACTATCGCGTGCGGGTCTTGGTTTACCTAAAACGATTTTTACCAACTATTCTAAAAATGTAGAAGAAGTTGTGGATCTAGCAGGTGGTGCCCCTGTAATTATAAAATTATTAGAAGGAACACAAGGGATAGGAGTAATCCTGGCAGAAACCAAAAAAGCAGCCGAGTCTGTTATGGAAGCCTTTAATAATTTACAAGCAAGAGTAATCGTTCAAGAATTTATTAAAGAAGCCGGTGGAGCAGATATTAGAGCATTTATTGTGGATGGTCAAGTAGTAGGTGCCATGAAACGTCAGGGAAAAGAAGGCGAGTTTAGAAGTAACCTACACAGGGGTGGTTCTGCAAATGTGATTGAATTATCTGATGAAGAGGAAACTGCGGCGCTAAAAGCAGCAAAAGCGATGGGCCTAGGGGTTGCAGGGGTTGACATGTTACAATCTTCAAGAGGGCCTTTAATCCTCGAAGTAAATAGCTCACCTGGACTAGAAGGTATCGAGAATGCCACGGGAAAAGATATTGCATCCATAATTATAAAGTACATAGAACGTAACGTAGATTAATTAGATTATATGTCAACTTCTTACCAAGACTTAATCATATTAAGCGAAAAGATAGCCCCTGGGCAGAGCAAGACCATTAATTTTAGTTTTGCAAAACTTTATACGTCTACTAATGTGGAAATTCCAATTATCGTGGAGCGCGCAAAAGAACCTGGGCCAACAGTTTTACTAACAGCTGGAATTCATGGTGATGAAATAAATGGCGTTGAGATTGTTCGCCAGATTATTGCAAATAAGATTAACAAACCAGCGCGCGGAACCATCATTTGTATTCCTATTCTCAATATTTTTGGGTTTTTAAATGCGAGTAGAGCATTTCCAGATGGTCGTGATCTTAACCGCGTTTTTCCAGGAACAAAAACAGGCTCCTTAGCGAGTAGAGTTGCCTATCATTTTTCTAAAGAAATCTTACCGTTTGCAGATTATTGCTTCGATTTTCATACCGGAGGAGCGCAACGTTTTAATGCTTCTCAGATACGTATTGCACCAAAACAAGAGGCGTTAAAAAACCTGGCAAATATTTTTTGCGCTCCATTTACAGTATACTCTGCGAGTATTGAAAAAAGCTATCGAGCTACCTGTGAAAAAATGGGAATTCCTGTACTACTTTTTGAAGGCGGAAAATCACTCGAAAGCAACAAATATATTGTGAAAGATGGAGTAGATGGAGTAGTACGTATACTATCTCATCTTGAGATGCTCAACGAAAAAACGGTGGTTCCAGAGAAAAAAGCAGCACCTGTGGTTATTTCAAAAAGTAGATGGGTACGCGCGCAGAAAAGTGGTTTACTTCACGTAAAGATTGATTGCAATAAACACGTTCAAAAGGGTGAGTTCTTAGCAACAATAACTGATCCTTATGGAAAAATGAGAATTAAGGTTACTGCGCCTAATGAAGGTTACATTATCAACATAAATCAAGCACCCATTGTAAATCAAGGCGATGCGATATTTCACCTTTCTACAGTGAGTACTAAAGAAATTTTAAACGATCAAGAAAGTGAAGATTGATGGATAAGCAAGAATTACGTAAAAAATACAAAGAAAAACGTTCTCGGCTCTCTGAAGCTGCTAGAGAAGATTTGAGCCTTGCTATTGCAAACCAGGCATTAAAATTACCAATTTGGGAGGCAAACTATTTTCATATTTATCTACCTATTCAAGATAAAAAGGAAGTCAACACAGAATATTTGTTACATATTCTACAAGGCAAAGATAAATCTGTCATCCTATCAAAAACAGATTTTAAAGCACTCACAATGAAGCATATTTTATTGCAGGAAAACACTCTAATTAAAATTTCAGAATACGGAATCCCAGAACCTGTAGACGGTATAGAAATAGCGACCTCCCAAATAGAAGTGGTCTTTGTGCCACTGCTAGCGTATGATGTAAAAGGCAATAGAATAGGCTATGGGAAGGGGTTTTATGATCGTTTTTTGGCACAATGTAGTAATGACATAATCTTAGTGGGACTGTCATTCTTTAAGGCTGAAGAGCGTATTGAAAAAAACGCAACAGATATTCCATTAGACTTTATAGTTACACCAGAAAACACGACAACTTTCTAGGAAAGGTAGTATTTTGCACTTTAAAGCGTATAAAATGGAAAATATAACACCACAAGGACGGCCCCCAGAAAACCATTTGGTTTGGGCTATATTAACAACTGTTATGTGTTGTCTGCCATTAGGGATTGTCTCTATTATAAAAGCTGCTAAAGTAAAAAAATTGTGGGCCTTAGGCGATACCGAAAGTGCCCAAAAATCGGCAGATGATGCAAAGAAGTATGCTATTTGGTCTGCTGTATCATTCCCAATTATTCTAGTTGTTCTGTTTATGATTATGAAATATATTTTGGAGTCGCAGGTACTTTGTTAGATGCTTAAGAATGGAATTTTTTTATCTTGTATTCTCTTGGTCTTCTTGGGCCTTGGGAGTATTTACTTTTATTTTAATCCCGGCGACACTTCTTTCTTTGTGCCTTGTCCATTGCGCTATGTGACTGGCCTAGAGTGTCCTGGTTGTGGATCACAACGAGCGATACATCAATTGCTTCATGGAAATCTTAAGAGCGCCTTTGGCCTCAATCCGTTTTTGATACTCTCTATCCCTTTAATAGGATACGGGTTAGGGACAAAAATTTATAATTATTTATTTGACGGCTCGCATCGGGTAATGCTGTTTTATGATAAGCGATTTATCTATGGTTACTTTGGTTTAGCTATCTTATTTGCTATTGCGAGAAATATAAATGCCTACCCATTCACGTTATTGTCAAGTAAGAATTAACCTACAAATTGATTTGTTATTGTATATTTCGCTTTTCAAAATTTGAATACGTATGAATATCTTGACTCAAAACAGGCGTAGTGTGGTTTTAAAAGAGAAGTCCTTCCAGTCTTTTGATACTAGTTATTATAAAGAGGTTGCCGCGCTCATAGGTGCAGGTGGTTGGAGTATAGATTTCGAAAATAAAAGATCTAATTTAGACCCGACAGCGAGAGCTATTTTAAGAGTTCCTAAAAATTATAGGCCTTCCTTAAATAAGTTAATTGAGTTTTATGTAGAAGGAGAACACAAAAAATACGCTGCTAAAACTTTTTTAGAGTGCGCAGATGGAGTCTCTTTTAATATTGATATTAAGATGCTCGCATATGACAAAAAACCATTTTGGGTAAAAGCAACTGGAAGACCTCGATATCGAGAAGATGGAAAGATAAGCGGTATTTATGGAGTGTTTGTAGATATAGACAAACAAAAAAAGAAAGAGCTAGCGTTAGAAGCTTCATTAAAAACGATAGAGGAGCAAAAGAATCGTTTACAGAACTTTACTTATATTGTTTCACATAACTTAAAATCACACACAAATAATATTCAGTTATCCCTTGAACTTATGGGTATGAATGATGATAGCACTTCTGAAACTGACGAATCCATGAACCGTCTTTCTAATATTCCAGACAATTTAAATAAAACAATCACCGATTTAAATGAAATTATTTCTGTTAAAAATACGAATCTAGATTATAGAAAAATCATCAAATTTCAAGATGTTTATGATCGTGTAAGTACTACGCTAGAAAACGAAATTAAAGGAGCTAAAGCAGATCTTTTTGTAGATTTTACAGAATTCCCTGAAGTGGAACATATAGAGCCTTATCTAGAAAGTATACTTCAAAATCTTTTAGTAAATGCATTGAGAAATAAGCATCCTAATAGAAACTCCACCATTCAAATTTGTACTTACTATGATGATGATGATAATGGTTGCCTTCTAATCAAGGATAACGGTTTAGGGATTGACCTAGAGGCTTTTGGGGATCAAATATTTAGCATGCACCAGACGTTTCATAATAACGCAAATACAACAGGAATGGGTCTTTATATGACCCGTAATCAAGTTGAATCTTTAGGCGGTATCATAGAAGTCGAAAGTGTTCTAGATAAAAACACTACATTTAATATTAGGTTCTAATCATTCGTTAAACTGACTAAGTACCACCCCTCAATTTTCTAATCCTTGTTTCGGTATATATTCCTAATGTGAATAATGGCTTAGGCTTCTGTAGATACTTCAACTTCTTTTTTTGTGCTAGGGAATGTCTTTTTGTGAAACACAAGTAGCATACCAACACCTGTACTTATTGCAGTATCTGCCACATTAAATACGGGGTCAAAAAACGTAAAGTAATCTCCACCTACAAATGGGATCCAGGCTGGCAGTACGACTTGAAACATAGGGAAATAGAACATATCTACCACGTGACCATGAAAAAGGGTACTATACCCTCCAGCTTCTGGTAAAAAATGTGCCACTTGAGAAGTGCTTGTATCAAAGAGGACTCCATAAAATACAGAGTCGATAATGTTACCAAACGCACCTGCAAAAATAAGTGAGATGGCAACGATTAATATTCTCGTGCCTTTTTTCTTGATAGAATCCTTGAGCCACCAGGCAATACCGGCAATAGCCACAATTCTAAAAAGGGTAAGAATGAGTTTCCCATGTTCTCCCGGGATTTGAGCACCCCAAGCCATCCCTTTGTTCTCTACAAAGTGAATTTTAAACCAAGAAAACACATCTATTTCTTCGCCCAAAAAAAAGTGAGTCTTAATATAGATCTTAGAGATTTGATCTATAATTAGAATTAGAATTATGATGAGGTAGGCTTTTTTTAATGACATATATGCAATCTTATTTCTAAAATGTGAACCCTAGTTTTAAGGGTGGTAAAAATAGCGATATTAATTGGTTTCAAGTATGCTAATATCTCCAGATAGGGTCTTTATTTCTAATGTATACAACTGTGCTTTATTTGTCTTTCCACTAATTAAACCAGATTTAGAATAGGTTTGAACACTAAGGTCTTCGATGGCATTAATGATTATATTCCCGCTTTTTGTCTGGATAAAGCCATCGCCTTGATAGGTAGATATATTACAATTACCCGATTCTAGATAGGCCTGAAAGTACTTAAAATACCCGGAGCAATGGAGCGATGCTAGTGTTGAATAAATAGTCACATATAGATTTTCTGGTATAATAATCTCAAGTTCTATCGCCATCACTTTGTGAGCTGCGAGTTTATCATTTTTTTTAGTAAAAAATGGAGTCAGCCCAGGCGTAATAGTTAATGTAGAAAGTGAGCGTTTTATATCAAGTACTACACTCTCTGCATATTCTCCTTCAACTGCAGTGTGAATTGTAAGGGTTTTTGTTTTTGACGTGGTGATTTTTATTTTAAATACAGCGTCGGCAAAAAGTTCTATTCGTTTTATTTCTGAAATATCTAGTTGCTTTTCCATCACTTTTTGAGAAAAGAGGGAAGTCGTACACAATAGTACTAGTATAAGTCCAAAAAATTTCGTCATAAAAAAAGCCAATCGGATTAAAATGATTGGCTTGAATAAAATAGATATTAAAATGCTACTGCATATTTTTTGCTTCGATGCTTAAGGTTGCGTGTGGCACTAGTTTAAGGCGCTCTGGATTTATTAATTTTCCAGTCACACGACACACACCGTAAGTCTTATTCTCTATACGGATTAATGCATTTTTCAGGTCACGAATAAATTTTTCTTGACGAATAGCCAGTTGCGAAGCCGTTTCTTTACTCATCACTTCGCTACCTTCATCAAAGGCCTTAAACGTAGGTGATGTGTCATTTGTTCCATTATCACTGTCGTTTCTATAGGCGCTTTCTATAAGCTCAAATTGTTCCTGCGCTTTTACTATTTTAGCTTGTATTAAAGTTTTAAATTCTGCAAGTTGTGCTTCTGTATATCGTACTCTCTGTTCGTTCATAATTAAATTTTTTCAACACTCAATTGTGTTTCTATATCATCAAACGCAATTTCTGTTCCATTTGTTATAGAAGGACTAAAACCAAGTATTTCTGTTAGGGTTTCTTGTTTAATGTATTCTAAATTTTCTTGCACTGCTTTTTCAAGTGCTTCTTGATTTTGAATGGTCACTTTTATTCTATCTGTTACCTCAAAACCAGTATCTTTTCTAATGTTCTGTATTCTGTTTACTAGCTCACGTGCAATCCCTTCATTTTTCAGACTTTCTGTGATCGTAATATCTAACGCTACCGTAATTCCTTTATTATTTGCTACTAGCCATCCTTCGATATCTTGTGAGCTAATCACCACGTCTTCAAGCCTCAATGTAACACTTTTTTCGCTAAGTAAAAGCGGAATTTCACCATCTTTTTCTAAGGTGGCTATTTCTTCTTGGCCAAACGTATTGATTGCCGCAGCTACCTGCTTCATGTCTTTCCCAAAACGAGGCCCTAACTTTTTGAAGTCGGGTTTAATCTGCTTTACGAGAATTCCAGAGCCTTCATCAATCAATTCAATCTCCTTAACATTCACTTCGCTTTTAATCAAATCACTTACGGCTTCTATCTCTTCTCTCTCTCTATCATCTAGTACAGGAATCATGATTTTCTGAAGTGGTTGTCTTACTTTAATTTTTTCACGCTGGCGTAATGAAAGTACCAAAGAAGAAACCGTTTGCGCCTTTTGCATTTTGTGCTCTAAGTCCTTGTCAATAAAACTAGGATCACTCACTGGGAAATCACTTAAGTGTACAGATTTCTCTCCATCCCCAGTCACTGCAACTAGGTCACGATAAAGTCTATCCATAAAAAATGGAGCGATAGGTGCGCCTAATTTTGACACTGTCCATAAGCATGTATACAGCGTTTGGTAGGCAGATATTTTATCTTCTCCATAGCTTCCTTTCCAGTAGCGTCTTCTACTAAGTCTCACAAACCAGTTACTCAAGTTCTCGCCTACAAAGTTTTGTATGGCTCTTGCCGCTTTGGTAGGTTCATAGTCTGTAAATGCTTCGTCAACTGTGGCGATTAAGGTGTTTAATTCACTTAGAATCCAGCGGTCTATTTCTGGGCGTTTTTCTAGTGCAATGTCTGCTTCGCTATAGTCAAAGTTGTCAAGGTTCGCATACAAGCTAAAGAAGCTATAGGTATTGTATAAAGTTCCAAAAAATTTATTACGTACTTCACCAATACCTTCAACGTCAAACTTAAGATTGTCCCATGGATTTGCATTACTAATCATATACCAGCGCGTTGCGTCTGGACCATATTTTTTTAGAATGTCAAAAGGATCTGCGGCATTGCCCAATCGCTTAGACATTTTCTGTCCGTTTTTATCAAGTACAAGCCCATTCGAAACTACGTTTTTATAGGCTACATCATCAAATATCATGGTGGCGATAGCGTGCATAGTATAGAACCATCCTCTCGTTTGATCCACGCCTTCTGCTATAAAATCTGCTTTGCGCCATGTAGTTTCTACTTTCTCTTTGTTTTCAAAAGGGTAGTGCCATTGTGCATATGGCATAGAGCCACTATCAAACCAAACGTCAATTAAATCTGCCTCGCGCTTCATTGGTTTTCCACTTGCAGAAACCAAAACGATATCATCAACTATGTTTTTATGCAAATCAACTTTGTCATAATTTTCTTCGGAAAAGTCACCTACTTTAAAATCTTGGAACATTTCCGAAGTCATCATGTCTGCAGCTACTGCCTTTTGCATTTCGGCCTTTAGTTCTTCTATGCTCCCTATGATGATTTCTTCTGTACCGTCTTCTGTACGCCATAGTGGTAATGGTATTCCCCAATAACGTGAGCGAGATAAATTCCAGTCATTTGCGTTTGCAAGCCAGTTGCCAAAACGTCCTTCTCCCGTTGATTTAGGTTTCCAGTTGATGCCCTTGTTCAACTCGTGCATTCTATCTTTAAAGTTGGTCACTTTAATAAACCAAGAATCTAATGGGTAATATAAGATGGGTTTGTCCGTACGCCAGCAGTTAGGGTAACTGTGTACATATTTCTCTACATGAAATGCTTTGTTTTCTATTTTAAGTTTGATTGCTAACTCTACATCAACACTCTTATCTGGTGCTTTACCGTCATCATAGTATTCATTCTTGACATACTTTCCTGCAAACTCACCTAGTTCTGGTCTAAACCTTCCCTGTAAATCTACAAGAGGTACTAGATTATCGTTCTCATCTTTTACGAGCATAGGCGGCACTTCTGGCACAGCCTGCTTGGCTACCATCGCATCATCTTGCCCAAAAGTAGGCGCCGTGTGCACGATTCCTGTTCCATCTTCTGTTGTTACAAAATCTCCTGCGATTACTCTAAAGGCGTTTTCTACCCCTGCGTCTGGTGCAGCGTAGTCTAATAACTGTTCGTAACGTATTTCTAAAAGGTCTGTTCCTTTGCACGTTTCAGCAACAAAAAACGGAATCTTTTTAGCCTCTTTGGTATAGCTTTTTAATACATCAAGGTCTTCTGTTTGTTCGTATTTTCCTTTAAATTGTTTCCCAACAAGTGCCTTTGCAAGAATCACGTGAACAGGTTCAAAAGTATATTGATTATAGGTCGCAACAACAACATAGTCAATTTTAGGTCCTACTGTTAATGCCGTGTTAGAAGGCAATGTCCAGGGTGTTGTTGTCCAAGCAATAAAATTAAGGTTATCGTATTTTTTTAGGAAGTCTGGTAATGAGCTTTCCACGGCCTTAAACTGAGCCACGACTGTCGTATCTGTAACATCTTGATAGGTGCCTGGTTGGTTTAATTCATGACTACTTAATCCTGTACCCGCTTTTGGCGAATACGGTTGTATGGTGTAGCCTTTATAAAGTAAGTCTTTGTTGTAGATTTGCTTTAATAACCACCACACGGTTTCCATATATTTTGGCTTATAGGTGATGTATGGATCTTCCATATCTACCCAATAACCATATTCTTCGGTTACTTTATTCCAGACGTCTGTATAGCGCATTACTGCTTTACGACAGGCATCATTATAATCTTCAACAGATATTTTATTACCGATATCTTCTTTAGTAATCCCCAATTCTTTCTCTACACCAAGTTCTATTGGTAAACCGTGGGTATCCCATCCTGCTTTACGATCCACTTTAAACCCTTTTTGAGTTTTGTAACGACAAAAAATATCTTTGATGGCGCGCGCCATCACGTGGTGGATACCAGGCATTCCATTTGCAGAGGGAGGTCCTTCAAAAAACACAAAAGGCTCGGCACCTTCACGAATGGCAATACTCTCTTCAAAAATGTTTTCTTCTTTCCAGAATTTGAGTATGTCCTCTCCTAATTCTGGGAGGTTTAACCCTTTGTACACGTTAAATTGTTTTGCCATAGCTATGCCTGTAAAATGGTAATTTTTATAATTTCTAAAATGTAATTCATTCAACAGAAATAAATAATAATTAGCCCTGTGATTTAAGGATGCGAAATTACGGAATTTTGATTGAAAATTTAGTTCAAATTATACAAGGACTTATTCAACTTAGAATTATCAAGTAAATAAGAAATGTAGAAGCACTATCTCATACCTAAGATATTTATGAAAGGAGTAGCCTGGTTTGTTTTTTTAGTATTAAAATAGAATAAAAACCAGTTAAAAACGGTTTCTCAAAAAGTCTTGATTGATAGAAACAAATAAATTTGAATTCGGAGCTTTCACGAATTTAAAAATGACAAAACTGAAAAACCAAAAAGCGTGGACATCTTTGTCCATCTTCTATAAAACTGGAGTATCGTAATTTTCCTCCATTTATATCTAGCATACATATAAAAGGACTTCTGTCTTTACTATAAATCAGAAATGTGTTGTAAACAAAAAACTAATTAACAATCCTCTTGTAAATTCTAAACATTAACACAGATTAGAAATGAGTGATAAGGTTTTTCAACTTTGGGATCGGCCGAATCTAGGGGCGTCTTATTTACTAAGGCAGATGATTAAACTAATGGGGGAGAACTCTAGAAAAGTGATGGAACAGAGGCGGGGACCACTTTGGTAAAAGCTATTAACACTAGCACTGCCACTTCTTCACCTACTGGATTGACCGATTCAAATAATAAAATATTCTTTAGAGCAAGTGATGGAGCGACTGGGAATGAACTTTAAACAAGTTAAAAACTTAAAAGCACAATCTTACACGCTAGATTTTTCAGAAATGAGTAGCGCTGTTTATTTTATAAAAATTGAAACTGCTAAAGGATCTACCCTTAAACACATTGTGAAAAAGTAATGTCTTATTTTATCTAGAATAATTAATTTGAGCCTCGAGATTTTTCTGGGGATTTTTGTTTTTAGTGATTAACATATTTATATGTAATTAGGTGTTTATACGTAGTCCTAGAACTTTTAATAAGTTATTTTTACCGGAAGCTATTATGTTGTACCTAGACTTTTAAAACTCTTTTGTAAATATTACCGAGCGTATTTTAGTGTCAGCTTATTTTAAATCTTATTATTATGAAAAACAATTATTCTGCCAGTATTAGTAATTCACACATGAATAAAACCCTTATTTTTATTGGGGTACTACTTATTATGAGCATATCATTAATTGCTCAGAATAAAAGAGGCGACAATTATTCAAAAATTACTTCACAAGGATATTTAGAACAGCTGCTGCTGCAAAAATCTTCTAATGAGTTGGTAATTACCGGAACACATACCAGCAAATTAAGTGGTATTACACATACTTATGTAAGACAAGCGATTAACGGTATGGAAGTGTGCGGGACTGAATCTAGCCTCCATAGTGATGCCGCGGGCAAGACGATTATGGCTCATGTAAACTTTGTAGCTAATATAGATGCGTCCATGAAGAATGCTACGGCAAGTATTACGGCAGAACAGGCTATTGCCGGTGTTTCACAACAAATGGGGTACAATCTATCGAACCTTCAGCGACTTGAAAATGCTACTGGGTCAAACCAAAAGGGAGTTTTTAATGGAGCTGGAATATCGAATAGAGACATTCCTGTGAAGTTGATGTATTATTTTAAGGAAGGATTGGGCACAACCATGGTTTGGGAGCTTTCAGTTATGGAAAAAAACACACCGGACTGGTGGAATTTTAGAGTCGATGCGTCTTCAGGAAGAATCATCGACAAAGACAACTGGACGGCAAGTTGCAATGTTATGGGAGATCATAGTGAAGAAGGACATAAAGCAATGGCTAAAAATAAAGCACTTAAGATTGCTGAAATAAAATCGGCTTCACCTGTTTATACTGTAAATGAAGAGAATAGTGCGTTGGTTCAAACATATAATGTGTTTGCATTGCCGAAAGAAGACCCGTATGATGGTCCACGAACCATGGAAGTGAGCCCGGCTAATGCAACGGCATCTCCATTAGGCTGGCACGATGTTGGAACGACCTCATATACTTATACCAAGGGTAATAATGCGGCCGCCTACGATGATGGAGATAATGATGATATTGGCACTGAAGCAGATCATACCCCGCAATCGGCAGCTGGTTTGATTTTTAATTATGCATTTGATGCAACAGAGCCTGGAGGAAATCCAATTTACAGTGCTGCCGAACAATCTGAAGACGCAGCAATTACGAATTTGTTCTACTGGAATAATATTATCCATGACCTAATGTATCCATATGGGTTTGATGAAGCGGCAGGGAATTTTCAGGAAAACAACTTTGCAAATGGGGGAGCTGGAGGAGATAGTGTAGATGCTCAAGCACAGGATAGCGCTAATTTAACATCTACGGGTTCGAATAGATGTAATGCCAACTTTGGTACTCCTGCTGATGGAGGTAATCCAAGAATGCAAATGTACATTTGTGACGCCGGTCCTACTCCGGATCATAATGACGGAGATTTTGACAGCAATGTTATTATTCACGAATATGCGCACGGTATTTCGAACAGATTAGTTGGAGGCCCTGGAGTCGCTAATGGATTACAAAACATGGAACAAATGGGAGAAGGATGGAGCGATTTTTATGGCTATATGCTTACTATGAATGCAACAAATGCCTCTAGTGATAGAGCAATAGGAAACTTTTTGTTTGATTTAGGTTCTACGGGAGGCGGAATTCGTAATGCGCCTTATAGTACAAATTTAACTACCAATCCTTGGACGTATTCTGGAGTTGCAAATACTGGCCAGATATCACGGCCTCACGGAATAGGATTTATCTGGGCTACTATGTTATATGAAATGGCTCAGGCCCTTATAATACGAGACGGTTTTGACCCAAATTTATATACCGGTACAGGAGGGAATAATACCGCAATTAAATTGGTGACTGAAGGATTGAAGTTAACTCCGACAAGCCCTGGTTTTGTTGATGGTCGCGATGCAATATTAGCTGCGGACTTGGCATTGAACGGAGGTGTAAATCAGTGTCTAATTTGGACAGCCTTTGCCAAACGTGGTTTAGGTTTTGGCGCCTCACAGGGATCATCGGATAACAGAACTGATGGGGTAGAAGCTTTTGATATTCCCGTGGCTGCATTCGCTCCAAGCAGAATACTAATCTGTATGAGTGAAGGAGTTGTAGCTGGGTTAACCGGGGGTACTCTTATTGGCGGAATATATAGCGGTCCTAACGTTACGGATGGAGGAGACGGACTTACCTTTTCTTTTGATGCTAGTGCGGCTAGTGTAGGTATGAATACGATTACCTATACAGATCCTTGTACTGCTACAATGGCAATGGCAACCATTAATGTCACAGATGGTGTTCCGGTTGTTTCTTGTATGAACGTCACGCTCACCTTAGATGGTGCAGGGATGGCAATTTACGACCCTCTAGCTTTGATTATTCCAGGTACTCTAGCTGTTGTAGGTAGCAATATTGGTTCTAATAGTTCTGGAACAACTACTATGCAAGTGTCAATATCACAATCAGTTAATATATCATTTGATTGGTTGTTTGAATCAACTGACAATCCAGGCTTTGATGATTTTGGTTATACTTTAAATGGAACATTCACTAACTTAAGTAATGCTGCTGCTTACCCGGCAAGTGCAAATTCTAGTCTTTCATTGAGCAATGGTGATGTATTTGGTTTTACTGTTAAGACCGATGACAACGGTTTTGGAAGCGCAACAAGCACGATTACTAATTTTTTACCAGGATTTCATGGGCAATTTGCAGAGGCCAATTGGACAGAAGTACATACAAACTCAGATGGATCAACAAATTTTAGCGGAAACATTTCTTCGACGACAATAACGGGTGAATGTGGCAGCCCTAGCGTTGTAAGTGCTAGTCAGACTGTTTTTACCTGCAATGATATTGGCGATACTATAGTAACCATAAGCGCAGATAACGGTATCGGGATAGGTAATTGTGATTTAACCGTTACCATTGTTGGTCCAACCTCTACTTATAACGCGGGAGGTTGGGATGTAGCTCCATCTGCTTCAAGTAAGGCAATTATAAATGCTCCTTATATAACAAGTGTGATAGGAAGCTTAGACGTTTGTTCTTGTGAGATGAATGCAAACTTGTCTATTACATCAGATAATTATGTAAAGATTGAAAGAAACCTAAAAGTAAATACAGGCGCTCAATTATTGATCGCGCACACGGGAAGTTTCGTGCAGGTAAATGATGCAGCTTCAGTAACTAATAACGGAACCATTAATGTGAACGTAACAACTCCTCTTTTAAAGCCAAGAGATTTTATCATCTCTGGTAGTCCAATGACTGCGGAAACTAGGGATGGAGTGCACAACGCATCTTTTAGAGTGATGGACCACGCAACATTAGATTTCTTCCCAGACCCATTAGTAGATGCTTTTTATGCCCCTAATATAGTGGCTAATTTTATGGATGATAACTTTAACGATTGGTCGCATTACACAGGAACTATTAATCCTGCAGAAGCATATCTAGTGTCTCCACAAGCTAGTTTACAAGACGGAAATAGCACCTATAATTTAGTTTTTAATCAAGGAACTTTAAATAATGGAATTGTTTCCTACGCATTGGATTTCCACATTGATAAAAACTCAAGCCCTAACATGTTATCGAATCCTTATGCTTCTGCTATTGATGCTGAGTTGTTTATAAACGCAAATAGTGAAATTGACGAAGTGTATTTCTGGGAACACATTACTACTCCAAGCCAATCGTTTCCTGGAGGTAATACTGCGAACTTTAGCATGGAGGATATTTCGATGTATAACCTATCTGGCGGCATCGGCGCAGGTACAGTAGCTACCAATGGCGGAATGACCCCAAATGGTTTTATAGCAACATCACAGGGTTTTGGTGTAAAAGCCACGGCAGCAGGTACAGCAACGTTTAATAATTCGATGCGTGTGACTACAGGTAATAACACCTTAAGAACTACAGATCTGCTGCGAGATAGAATTTGGTTAAATGTAGTAAGTAAGACAAACGATCTTTCTTCTGAAACGTTAATTGCATTTACAGACAATGCTACAGAAGGTTTTGATCAAGGTTATGATAGTGAGCAAATTGCAAAGTTTCTTTCTTTGTATTCTCATATAGAAAATGAAAATAGCCTGCTTGGGATACAAGCAAGGGAAGCTTTGAGTGAGGATAAAGAAGTATCACTTGGATTCTCTACTTTGAATGAAGAAGTTGACACTTATAACATAAGTATTAAACAGCTAGAAGGTTCAAATATAGAAGGATACACAGTATACTTAGAAGATCATTTAACAGGGTTAAAAGTTAATCTTTCTGAGTCTGAATATGAGTTTGCAGCAAATGCTGGTGTTTATAATAACCGTTTTACGTTGAGTTTTACAGATAGGAATGTACTTGATATTTCCGAAGTAAGCTTGCAGAATATCTCTGTGAGTCCTAACCCTACAGAAGGGCAAGTGATAATACAATCACCTAATCTTGAAATTAATAATATCATTGTAAGAGATGTTCAAGGTAGAACAGTGAAGCAAGTTAGAAACTTAAAAGCACAATCTTACACGCTAGATTTTTCAGAAATGAGTAGCGCTGTTTATTTTATAAATATTGAAACTCAAGATGGATCTATCATTAAACGCATTGTGAAAAAGTAATCGGTTATATAAGCAAATACGTTAATCAGGCCTCTAGATTTTTCTAGAGGCTTTTTTATTGTGTGAGAAGAAGTGAAGCAACTTTGGATTAAATCTATTTTTATATCTTTAAACCAAACATATCGCTTTGATTTAAGCAAACAAGAATAGATGAAGAATAAAAAAGTAAGTAAATTATGATATTAAAAGAGCTGAATGAACGGAACGACATTGCAGAAAATGCAAAACTGAATTCCGCTTATATGAATTTTAAAAAGCTGCTTACTGAGTTAAACATTAGAGCCTTGCCAGACGAGATTAATAGTTTTATTAATACGCAGGTTGATGCCGTAAATTTAATTTCAGATTCAGGAAAGGAATTTAAAAAACAGCTCTGTAAGAAACGAACTGCAATCGTGAAGCGCATAGAAAATGACTTAAAAATCGTCCCTAAAAATCATTATCGAAACACTTGGTTAATTTTAGGCATGACTATTTATGGCGTTCCTTTAGGTGTTGTATTTGGCGCCATAATGGGTAATATGGGCTTACTGGGAATAGGATTGCCAATAGGTATGGCTATCGGGATGGCGATAGGCTCAAAAATGGACAAAAAAGCAGTAGCAGAAGGTAGACAGCTGGACGTAGAATTTAAATAGGATTGATTAACGATTGGAGATTGTTATTTAAAAAATGGGGAACTAGAGAAGTATAAAACGCACCTTCAAAGTCTAGGATCGTAAATTGTAAAAGAGATGGAAAAAGAGTGCCCAGAATGTGGAAACCGTATTTTAGGTCGCGCAGATAAAAAATTCTGTAGCGACGCATGTCGCAATGCGTGCAATAACAATCTCAATAAAGATCAAAGTAACTTAGTTAGGAATATTAACAACAGACTACGAAAGAATCATAGAATCCTCACGAAGTTAAATGCGAAGGATAAAACCAAAACAAAGAAAGAGACGCTCCTTAAACACGGTTTTAGTTTTAAGTTCTTTACTGGACAATACATTACAAAAACAGGATCAACATACTATTATGTTTACGACCAAGGATATCTTGAATTAGATAATGACTGGTATTTGATCGTTAAAGTAGATATTCCGCTTTAACTTTTGTTGTGGAGGCTTTAAAACAAGTACATTTTTACTGCCAGGTCTGCCCCTTCATCTCAATCGCTGCTTTCAGCACATCTTTCTGGCTAATAATACCAACCAGCTTGCCATTTTCTAGAATAGGAAATCGCCTTCTTCGGGAAGATAGAAACTTGTCTGCAGCATCAAATACGTTCATATTTCCTTCTAGTGTTTCTACAGCAGTAGCCATATGATCTTTCACTTTTACATCTTGCATAGGATGATTGTGATAGCGACTATTGCTAATCTCTTTCATACAATCTCCTTCAGAAATAATCCCGAGTAGTTCATTTTTTTCATTCACTACGGGCCCTCCAGAGATCTTCTTTTTTATTAAAATATTCATCACATCCATCACAGATTGATCTGGTGAAAACGTGATAAGATTGCGACTCATGTAGTCTGAAACTTTAATTTTTGAAGCTCCACCTTTTGTTGGTTTTGCGCGCTTGCCTTGAAAACTTTTAATTGCCATATTCAGAGGATTTTATGCTATGGAAGATACGATTTATTTACAAATTATTAGATGTGTTTTAATTTAAGAAATTCCAAAACCGTAAAAAGTCGTACTTTTAAACACAAACTATCAATAATGAAAAGAATAGCCGGAATCATTTCTCTCCTACTAGTTTTAGGATGTATTTATTACAGTTTCTATAGTTTAATGCCCCGCTCTGGGGCTCCAGCAACCATTGCTGAAACAGCGTTCTCAGCAGAGAGAGCGCTTGTTCCTTTAAAAGAAATAACTAAGGCACCCCATTTTCATGGGAGTGAAGAACATACAAGAGTGCGGGAGTTTCTTATTTCAGAAATGAAACAATTAGGACTTGAAACGCACGTGCAAGAAGATTTTAACCTCAATCAAAGGTATCGCGCGCTTGTGCGACCTAAAAACATAGTAGGGGTGATCAAAGGAAGTGAACAAGGAAAATCTTTGGTACTACTCTCTCATTACGATAGCGCAAAAATGCCATCCTATGGGGCTAGTGATGCAGGAAGTGGTGTCGTCACTATTCTAGAAAGTTTGAGAGCTTATAAAGCATCTGGAAAAACACCAATAAATGATATCATTGTGCTCTTCACAGATTCAGAAGAAATAGGGCTAGATGGTGCAGAAAACTTTGTAGAAAGCAGCCCCTTGGCAGAAAATGTTGGACTCGTTCTTAACTTTGAAGCAAGAGGGAGTGGTGGTCCTAGCAACATGATTCTAGAGACCAATGGCGGGAATGCAAACTTGGTAAAAGCTTTTATCGCCGCAAATCCTGATTATCCTGTAGCATCTTCTTTAATGTATAGCATCTACAAGATGCTGCCTAACGATACAGACTCTACGGTGTTTAGAGAAGACGGCGATATAGATAGTTTCTTCTTTGCTTTTATTGATGATCATTTTGATTACCATACCTCAAATGATACCTATGAGAATCTAGACAGAGAAACATTGCAACATCAAGGAAGTTACTTGCTTCCTATGTTACATTACTTTGCAGATGCAGACCTTGGCGACCTAAAAGCAGAAACAGATAACGTGTATGTAAATGCACCAATAATAAAAATGATTACGTATCCATTTTCTTGGGTGACCCCTATGCTTGTTTTCGCGATTATCATCTTTATCGCGCTACTTTTCTTTGGTATTTATAAAGGACGCTTAAAGGCAAAAGATATTATGCGTGGTTTTGGCGCTTTTTTACTCTCCCTCATTATATGTGGTGTGATTGGTTATTTTAGCTGGATTATTTTAAAATCGATGTATCCTCAGTACAATGATATTCAGCAAGGCTTTACCTATAACGGGCATTGGTATATTGCCTTTTTCGTATTATTGAGTATTGGCATCTGTTTTAAAATTTATAAAAGATTTAAAGCCCAGTATCACGTTGCTAGTTTTTATGTAGCTCCACTTGTGTTCTGGTTACTCATTAATGTGGCGGTGGCGATTCTATTAAAAGGAGCAGCGTACTGGATCATCCCGATATTTTTTGGGCTCCTGTCTTTCTATATTCTTATTCGTCAAGAAAAACCAAATCTTCTTTTAATGACATTATTAGGAGTCCCTGCTTTATTTTTCTTTTCACCCTTGATTCAGTTTTTCCCTGTAGGGCTAGGTTTAAAAATGCTTGTTTTAACCAGCGTTTTTGTAGTCCTTACTTTTGGACTCCTGATTCCTGTATTTGGATTTTATAGATGGAAAAACTTTATTGCGGCAATCGCTTTTGTGTTGGCGATTGGTTGTTTTGTAATTGCCCATGCAAAAAGTGATTATACAGATTCGCGTAAAAAGCCTAACAGTTTATTGTACTATCAAGATCAGGATAGAAATGAGAGCTTTTGGGTGACCTATGACGACGAGATAGACGAGTGGACTCAAGGATATCTTGGAGATGCACCAGAAAAGGCCTCAAAATATATAGATAGTGCAGCAGGTAGTAAATATAACAACGGGTATTCTTTTGCAAAAGAGGCGCCGGCTAAAGACATTAAAGCCGCAACAATTAGAATAGAGGTAGATTCTGCAGCAACAAATAGCAGAGCTACTACTGTGACAATTTTGCCACAGCGCGACACCCACGAGTTGTTTGTATATCTAAATAAGGAGTTTCAATTTGAGACCTTAGAATTCAACGGTAAGAAGGTGAGTCAAGATACCTCCGTGAGTGATTTTAAAAACAGGCGAAGCAATCGTTTGTTGCGATATTATGTCGCTGATAACGACTCCTTAGAAATAAAGTATAGTACTATAAAAATGACGATGCCTAGCTTCACTGTGATGGAGTTTTCTTTTGATTTAATGACACATCCACAATTTAGTGTCAACACGAGACCCGCACATATGATGCCTATGCCTTTTGTAAATACAGATGCTGTTGTGACTAAAAGAACGTTTGATTTAGAACTTCTGAGCGTTCAAAAAAGAGATTCACTTTCTTCAACAATTTTAAATGAGTAAAACAATTGCAATTGCTGGCTTAGGCTGGTTAGGAATACCATTGGCGCGAAAGTTAATGATGCAGGGGTATCTTGTAAAAGGCTCGGTGACTTCTGTAAAAAAAGCAACCACGCTGCAGGCAAAAGGAATAGATGCCTATGCTGTTGATATCACAGAAGAAGGCGTGGAAGGAGCATCACAAGCTTTGCTAAAAAATGCTGCTATACTGATAATTATGATCCCACCGGGATTGCGGCGTAATTCGGGTTCAAACTATGTGCTTAAGATGTCTCACTTTTTACGAGAAGTAAAAGCAAATGATGTTCACGATGTAATTTTTATAAGCAGTACTTCTGTCTATGGTGATGCGCAAGGAGTGGTCACCGAGCGCGACTTACCAACTCCAGAAAATGATGCTGGACGGCAATTGTTTCAAACAGAGCAGCTATTTTTTAACGCTCCCGGATTGCGAACGAGTATCGTGCGTTTTGGTGGCTTGATGGGTGGCACGCGCCAACCTGTTAAGTATCTCGCGGGCAGAAAAGATTTAAGCGGCGGTAATGCGCCCGTAAATTTGATCCATCGGGACGATTGCATTGGGGTTATTTCTGAAATAATAAAACAAGAACATCTGGGCAAAATATTTAATGCCGTGCATCCATCTCATCCTTTGAAGAAAACGTATTACACTGCAAAAGCCGAAACGCTAGGATTAGAGCCACCTATCTTTTCTGAAGATACCGAAGTAAGCCATAAGCAAGTGGATTCTGTTAATGTGAAGCTGGTGTTGGGGTATACGTTTAAGAACGAGTTGTGATTAATGACAAAGCTAAAAAACAGGTGTTAATCGAGCGGTTAATCAATACGCTGCTCGGGACCTAAGATTCTAAATCTCCCGACGCTTCAGGATGTTATGACAAGATTCCTTTACTGAGAATAATCAATGTTTAAGTATTTCCAAAGTAAAAAACACACAATCAAAAACCATTCGACTATTCTTCTTCGTGATAATCCGGATAGAGATAGTTGTTATAAGGAAAACGTTTGCTGTGTAGTTCTCGGACCTTATCATAAACCATTTTCCTGAAATTTTCTAGATTTACTTTTTCGGTAGCAGAGATGAAGATCGCATCATTATTTTCTGTGTTCATCCACGTGCCTTTCCAGTCTTCTAAGGTGTAATGCGCTTTTGTTTTTTCTGTAATGAGATCGTCGTCATCTATAGTTTCTGGCTCATATGCATCAATCTTATTAAAGACCATTACGATGGGCTTATCTGCACTTTTAATTTCGGTAAGAATCGTATTTACAGCGTCTATATGATCTTCAAAAGACTCGTGAGAAATGTCTACCACGTGAAGTAATAAATCTGCTTCGCGCACCTCATCTAGCGTGCTTTTAAAAGACTCGACTAGTTGGGTAGGGAGTTTTCTAATAAATCCTACGGTATCTGTAAGTAAGAAAGGAAGATTGCCGATAACCACTTTGCGTACCGTGGTGTCCAGGGTTGCAAATAATTTGTTTTCTGCAAAGACGTCACTTTTACTAATCACGTTCATCAAAGTAGATTTTCCCACGTTTGTGTACCCCACAAGTGCCACACGTATAAGCGAACCTCGATTGCCTCGTTGGGTTGCCATCTGCTTATCTATGGCGAGCATTTTTTTCTTCAGTAAGGTAATACGATCTCGAACAATACGTCTATCTGTTTCTATTTCTGTCTCTCCAGGACCACGCATTCCTATACCTCCACGCTGGCGTTCCAGGTGAGTCCAGAGTCCTGTTAAGCGAGGCAATAAATATTGATATTGAGCTAATTCTACTTGCGTGCGTGCATAACTCGTCTGCGCGCGTTGTGCAAAAATATCTAGAATAAGGTAGGTGCGATCTATAATTTTACACTCCAGTATTTTTTCTATGTTGCGTTGTTGCCCTGGGCTTAACTCGTCATCAAAAATGGCAGTGGTTATGCTGTGTGCTTCTATGTATGCCTGTATTTCTTCCATCTTTCCCGTTCCTACAAAGGTCTTTGGGTTAGGAGAAGCCATTTTTTGAGTGAATCGTTTTCTAACTTCACCACCCGCAGTGTAGGCTAAGAATTCTAATTCGTCAAGGTATTCTTTAGATTTTTCTTCGTTTTGATCTTGAGTAACAACTCCAATCAAGATGGTTTTTTCGTATTCTATTTTCTTTTCGTCTAGCATAAGAGCAAAGATACAATAAGGGAATGGTTTGTTTTTTGTAGATTAGACCAATATACTAACACTATTGAAATTGAAATTGAAATCGAAATTGAAGATGAAAATGGACGTGTAGTGAAAAGTGGAGCAATGTCTCATTAGGTCTCTAAGTTTATCTAATGATTTTGTGAAATCAAAGCGTCTTATGAGCTCTATGGAGTAGTGATGATTTCATAAAATTTATTGTTTCACATTTCCGAAGAAAAAAAATGTACTAATATCGAATCCCTTTTTTATATCGTAAATAGAAAATCAAATATGAGTCGCTACACCATTGCATTTTACAACCTAGAAAACCTTTTTGATACGGTGAATGATCCTGAAAAGATGGATGAAGATTTCACACCCCAAAGTGACCGTAAATGGAATGAGGATAGACTTGCTGCAAAGGTGCGAAAGTTAGGGAGTGTAATCGCGCGTATAGGGGAACAAGACAATCCTAATTATCCGACACTTGTGGGCGTGGCTGAGGTCGAAAATGAGTTTGTGATGCAGCGATTAGTAGATTCTCCTCACTTAAAAGAGTTAGGGTATTCCTTTGCGCATTTTAATTCGCCAGACGAACGTGGCGTGGATACAGCTTTGATTTATAGGTCTTCATTTTTTAAGGTGCTAACGAGTGAAGCTATTTTTGTTCCAATCGTTACTCCAAAAGGACACCCAGATTTGACACGAGACATTTTACACGTTACGGGCGAGCTTGAAGGACAGCGCGTACATGTGTTAGTAAATCACTGGCCATCCAGAAGAGCGGGAGAAGATGAAACGGCGTATAGAAGAATGGAAGCCGCTAAGAAAAATAGAACCGTTATTGCTGCTATAAAAAGTACTGAACCAGCCGCACGTATTATTGTAATGGGTGACTTTAATGACGATCCGCATAGTGCAAGTATCGCCCATCTTATGGATACAGATTTTTATAATCCGATGCAACTGTTGCTCACACCTGATGAAGGAAGCGCAACGTATAGGGGCCAATGGAATTTATTTGATCAGATTTTAGTGTCTAATGACTTTATAAAGCCTTATGATAATCCATTTTCATTTGAGAAGGCAGCTATCTTTAATGAGAAATCTATCATTATTAATAAGGGTAAATACAAAGGCAATCCTTTTAGAACATATGCGGGGGATAAATATTTAGGTGGGGTCAGTGATCATTTTCCTGTCTATGCTATTTTTAAAATAGTATAAAAAATATGTTAAAGTCTGTTTTTAATCTTGATAGTGTGCTTTTAATCGAAAAAAATTAAAAATGTTAAATAAAAACCAAAATTTTGATTGGCGCTTTCCTACAAACAGGGTATCCTTGCTAAACACGTATGGATCTTCTTTTACTTATTTTGGTTTTATTTATTTTGCTTGTCTTTGTTGGCGGTATTAATATCATTATGTACAGAATAAAAGAAGCCCGTTTTCATGGTGTAAATAGCACCAAGGATAATAAGTTATATGCCTTCATCGCAAAATGGTTTTTGAAAGATTTTAGAGGATAGTCATTAAAAATTCCTTTACTCTCTTCTACCTTGTATTAGGTCCCTATCCAACATCAACTTTTTCTTTCTTCATGCGACAATCGCTGTTGTTTTCAAAAATTTCAATTTTGGAATATCTATGAAGATTCCTTCTTTGATATGAAATCAAATTTAAAATTAAACTTTAGTTATAAATCGGTGTTAAATTTTCAGAAATGACAATTAAGCTTTCATAATTCGAGTTCATAATTAACATTTATTTCACACTTTATCCTAATTTTCTCACTTTACAACTAGTTTGTCAAACTAATCGCTGTTAGTCCTAAAATTTCAATAATTTAGTGCTCTTAAAATATATATTAGGAATACCATCATGATAAAAAAATTACTCCTAGGCCTCACTTTTATTTTCTCTTCTTTACTAACTATCGCGCAAGCTCCTGCAAATGATCTTTGCGAGGATGCCATTGTCGTTAATTGCGGAGACGTTGTAACAGGCAATACAGATATGTCTACGAATGTTACTTCTCCAGAAGATGGCTGTGGTACTGCAAATGGTGCTGCGGGAAATTGGTACAGCTTAGCTGGAAATGGAGACATCATTGATCTTTCATTGTGCTCCTTGCCAGATTATGATACAAAAATAAGAGTGTACTCTGGTAATTGCTTTAGTTTAGCCTGTGTAGGAGGAAATGATGATTCTTGTGGATTACGATCTGAGTTTACGTTTGTTTCAGATGCGTCAACTAATTACCTTATATATGTATTTGGTTTTGGTGGAGGTACTGGAGATTATGAATTAACAATTACGTGTACTACACCACCACCACCACCAGTAAATGATGAGTGCTTGACGGCATTACCGCTCGTAGTAAATGCAGATGAAACGTGTACGCTATTAAACCAAACGCTAACCATAGGAGGAGCCACCGGTTCTAACGAAGCAAATCCTTGCCCAGGGACGGCTAATGATGATGTGTGGTATAGCTTTGTAGCAACTGCAGCATCTCAAATTATTGAAATTACAAATGTTCAAGGAGCACCAACAAATCTTGTGCATTCTTTGTATCAAGGTACTTGTGGAGCATTAGTGAACATCGCTTGTAGTGATCCAGATCAGAGTTTAGTGCAAAACCTCACAATAGGAGATACTTATTTTATGAGGATCTATAGTTTTGGAACAACACCGTTTGTGACAACAACTTTTGACTTGTGTATACGTCAATTACCACTACCGCCAATAAATGATGAGTGTGATGATGCTATAGTGGCTGGAGTAAATGCAGATGACACGTGTTTTATTACTACACCAGGTGCACTTGCCGGAGCAACAGATTCTAATCTTGTAAATCCTTGTCCTGGTATTGCAGATGATGACGTCTGGTTTGAGTTTGTAGCGATGTCTGAAGTACAGATAATAGAGTTATTAAACATAACAGGAAACCCAACAAATCTAGTACACGCCTTATATGAAGGTGATTGCAATACCTTAGTAAACATAGGTTGTAGTGATGCAGACCAAAGTTTTGCTCAAGGGTTAGTCGTAGGACAGACATATTATATTAGAGTATTTACTTTTGGGACAGATCCTGTGAATGATGTAACTTTTGATGTTTGTATCAGAAATGGATTAATTGATATAGTATGTGCTGCGGGTTCTTATAATGATACGTACTGCTATGGCGATGATAGTACGATCCAGAACATATTTCAAGGAGATACAGCTTTTCCATTACGCTTGATCATTAATTCAGGAGAGGTTGAGAATGGTTTTGATGAATTCATTGTTTTAGACTCAGATGGAGTGACTAATTTAAATCCTGATGATCCTTATGGTGATAACGGAGATTTAGCTGGTCTTGTATTTACTGCAAGTGGAAACTCAATTTCATTTCAAGTGCAAAGTGACAATATTTTCAGTTGTGAAAGTAGTGCGGGTATAGACCCAATAGATTACACGGTGATCTGTTTGGAGTGTACAGAACCGGTAGTAACCTATGAAGTAGTGGGTATGTGCGAACCTACACAATCTTTTAATGTAGAAGTAACCGTTACAGATGTAGGCTCTGGGGGTGGTGTGACAATTACAGATGACGTAGGTGGAGCACCTCAAGTGATAACCAATCCAGGAATTGTTGTAATGGGACCTTATGACCCAGCAGTTGATGTGGTGACTATAACAGTAAATCCGGGAGATCCTAATTGTACATTGATGAGTGAGCCTTTTGCATTTTTATGTATTGTAGATGGGTGTTATACCATTCTTGATGCAGGAGAAGACGTGTTTTTAAATTGTGAAATAGCGTGTGTGGACTTAATGGCAAACTTTATCGTAGAGCCTGGTTTGGATACTACAGAGTACCTTATTGATGGTCCCTTATGTGATGTGCCACCTTTAGAAGGAGGTACGCCTACAAATATAATTGTTGATGATACTTGGAGTCAAGTGATTGATTTACCTTTTGATTTTAATTACTATACTAATGATTATAGCCAGTTGGTGGTTGGCCCTAACGGTCAAATTTCTTTTAATACTGCCTTAGCTGGAGGCTTCAATGGATGGAATTCAGAACCAGAAGATCTATTGCCTGTTACTGATGGAAATTTCCCATTAAACACTATTTATGGTGCTTATCACGATTTACAGCCCGCTACGAATCCAGATCCCACTAGAATAAACTATTTTATTTCTGGAGTAGCGCCTTACCGAATTTTTGTACTTAACTTTAATGAAGTGCCCCATTTTGGGGGTGCTTGTGATGATACTTTCTTTACATCCCAGCAAATACTTTTATATGAATCAATAAATGTTATTGATGTAAACTTAATTAATAAGCCTTCTTGTCCAGCATGGAATGACGGTCTTGCGACACTCGGTTTGATGGGGAATGATCTTACAGAATTTAGTGTGCCAACGGATAGAAATACGGGTGTATGGGAAGCTGTTGATGAAACATGGCGTTTTGTTCCTAATGGAGCACAGAACACAGCGAGTTCATTTACTTGGACAGATCCTTCAGGTACCGTTATTGGAACAGATCCAATTATAACTGTTTGTCCAACATTCACAACGACGTATACGGCTACATTAACCGCAGAACTTCCGGATGGCACTTTAGAAATTAGAGAAGATGATGTCATTGTAGAGCGTGAAGTGGGTTGTATTACATATGACTGCACTGACACCCAGTTCTCAGAAGATTTTGGAGAAGGTACTGCGCCAGTAGATCACCCATTCCTTCCTGCTCCATATGTCTTTGATGGCGGTGGAACCTTAGACCCATTAGATTATTCAGTTCAAAATGGAACCAGCCCGATTAATACAGGTTGGCATCAAAACTTGGAGGATCATACTGAAGATGACACAGATGGAAATGCATTAATCATTAACGTAAGTGATTTACCTGCACAGGCAGAGTTTTATAGAAGAGAAATTGCTGTAGAGGCAAATACAGATTACTTTTTTGTGATATGGGTTACGACTATGTACGATACAGATGCTAATGTTTGTCCGGCTGATGGAGACCCAACAAACTTTATTTACAGATTTGAAGATACTGCGGGGCTTACCGTAAGTAGCTCTAGTACCGGAGATGTTCCTAATCAATCAGAATTTGAATGGAAAAGATTCTTCTTGGAATTTAACTCTGGAAACAACACGACACTAGAGTTGGTTTTAGAGAATATAGAGTTTGGTGGCTGCGGAAATGACTTTGCCATTGACGATATAGGTCTTTACTTTGAGGGAACTCCTCCAGAAATAGCTACGCCAGAAGATCTAATAGGATGTGATGATGATGAAGATGGCTTTGCAACATACGATCTTACTGCTCAAAATGAGGATATTTTAAACGGTCTAGATGCGGCAGATTTTAACATCACTTTTCATACGACAGATGCGGATGCAATGAATGATGAAAACGCTTTTGTAGATCCTACAATGTATACAAATACATCAGACCCTGAAGTTATCTGGGTACGTGTAGAGAGAGAAGATCAAGATTCTTGTTTTAGTATTACACAATTTAATATAGAAATAGGACCTAACCTTAATCTAGGAATCACCTTACCGGCTTTATTTGAGATTTGTTCTAACGAAGAGTTCCCAGCCATTGATGGGACGGTTACAAATGCTGCCATAGACCTTACCTTGGTGACTTACGAGTGGAAAGATGCTTCAGGTGCTGTAGTTTCAACAGATCCTATTTTCGTTCCAACGGCTGCGGGAGTATATACCTTAGAAGTATTCGCTCCGGTATGTGGAATAAATGTTTTCACTACAGAAGTAATTGTGTTTGACGCACCAGTATTAGATCTTGGGATGGACGAGTCATTCTGTGAAGGCGATGATGCTTTTGAGATTGTCCCTAACATCACAGGTGATACAACAGGAATTACGTACTTATGGAGTACAGGTGAAACTACACCTACAATAACAGTAGATAGTACTGGAGTATATACATTAACCATACTGGTGGATGTTTGTACCGTAGAAGCTACCGTTTCGGTAGCATTTTTAGCCAATCCAATAATAACGCTAGGAGCAGATTTTCAGACCTGTCCAGATATGGATACAACGCTAACAGCTGCGGTAGATGTAGAAGGAGATTTAGTATACGAATGGTTAGACCCTAACGGAGCTGTTATTGCTGACGAAAGTGGACCTTCTATTGTGATTCAGTTACCAGCAGGGACTATAGGGTCTGCTTTGTATACTGTAAATGTTCTCAACGGAAATTGTCTAGGTTCAGACACTATTGATATTTCATTGTACAATGTTGATAATTGTATTATTTCTGAAGGTATATCGCCTAACGGTGATGGAATGAATGATACCCTAGACTTACAATTCTTAGACGATAGATCTGGGATAGAGCTATTCCAAGTATTTAATAGACTAGGAACAGCGATCTATCAAAATATTGACTATGTCAATGAATGGGGTGGGCAAACCAATGATGGTGAAGCACTGCCTACAGGAACATACTTCTATGTGATTCAGTTAGAAAATGATGATGCTGTTTACGGAAGAGAAGTAAGTGGTTGGGTATATGTAAATAGAGAAGATTAATTTTATTATGAGAATTTCTTGGGTGTTTATCCTGTAAACTCAGCCTTTAATCTAATAAGGTGGAGCACCTTATATGTACTCAAGAAATTTCGATAAATTAGTGTTGTAAATAAAAAATCAATTTTATGATTAAAAAATTACTATTCAGTTTTATTATTGCTTTTATGGGGATGCAAGCGCAAGCGCAAGTCTCAGCAAATGATCTTTGTGATGATGCCATTGTTGTTAATTGTGGTGACGTCGTAACGGGCAATACAGATATGTCTACGAATGCTACTTCTCCAGAAGATGGTTGTGGAACTCCAAATGGTGCAGCAGGAAACTGGTACAGCGTAGCAGGAAATGGAGACATCATTAATCTTTCATTATGTTCCTTGCCAGGTTATGACACAAAAATAAGAGTGTACTCTGGTAATTGCTTTAGTTTAGCTTGTGTAGGAGGAAATGATGATTCTTGCGGATTACAATCTGAGTTTTCGTTTGTTTCAGATGCTTCAACAGATTACCTTATATATGTATTTGGGTTTGGTGGAGGTACTGGAGATTATGAATTAACAATCACCTGCACTATACCACCACCACCAGTAACGAATGATCTATGTGCAGACGCATTACCTATAGCTTGTGCTGACAGCTTTTTTGCAACAACTGTAGGAGCTACTCAAGCAGATGAGCCAGACCCAGCGTGTAACGTTGGTAATTTTGGTGATGCACCAGGTGTATGGTATAGCTTCGCGGGTACAGGAGATATTGTAACCGTTTCTTTATGTGGTTCAGATTTTGACACACAACTACAAGTTTTTTCTGGTAATTGTTTTAGTCAAGTTTGTGTGGCTGGAAACGACGATAACTTTGCAGCATGTGGAGCAGGAAATAATTCAGAATTAGTATTTGAGTCTGACGCTTCTACTAATTATTTATTTTACATTAATGGTTTTGGAGATGCCTCTGGTAACTTTAATATTGAACTTACTTGTGTGCCGCCGCCGCCACCACCGCCAAATGACGAGTGTGATTTGCTTGCAACACCTGCTGTCGTAAATTTAGATGATCAATGTACTTTAATCACTTCAGGAACCATTGGAGGAGCAACATCGTCTAGCGTACTTAACGAATGTATAGGGACGGCTAATGATGATGTTTGGTACACTTTTGTAGCAACCACAGAAATACATACAATTGCCCTTTTAAATATTGTGGGAGGTACTACAAACTTAGTACATGCTGTATATGAAGGGTCAGATTGTGCGACTTTGACGCAGCTGTTTTGTAACGACGATAATGATAGTTTTGCAACGGGATTAACGATTGGAGAAACATACGCTATACGTGTTTGGTCAAATGGTACAAACCCATTAGAGATGACCACCTTTGATCTTTGTATCGCTTCTTTTATACCACCTCCACCACCCGCTAATGATGAATGTGATGCGGCAATAGATGTGGCAGTAAATGCAGATGATTCTTGTGACTTGACTACTTCGGGAACATTATTAGGAGCAACAGACTCGGGTGTTACTTCAGCATGTCCAGGAACTGGTGACGATGATGTTTGGTTTACCTTTACAGCAACAGCAACTGCGCATCAAGTGAGTATGCTTAATGTAGTAGGCGATGTAACAGATTTAGTACATGCGGTTTACTCAGGCCCAGATTGCGATAATTTAACAGAAATTTACTGTAGCGATTTTAACGTGAGCCAGTCGAGTGATTTCACTCTAGGTAATACGTATTGGATACGGGTATACAGTTTTACTAATGAACCTTTTCAGAACACAACATTTGATGTGTGTGTGAATACGTTTGATACGATTATCGTCAACAGTATTAATGACCTAGAAACTTTCCTTACTGCGGAAGAACTAGTGCAACAGGTATTTGTAGAACAGGGTGGATGTGGGTCTGTAGATATTACATTTACAAATCTTCAAGAAAATCCTGCCGGAGTTACGGATATTGAACAGCGCAGTTGGGGTTATTTTAAAAGAGGAACTACGGCTTTTGATCTAGAAGATGGAATTATCTTATCCTCTGGGTTTGCAGAATCTGCAGAAGGAAATAATTCACAATCAGGGACATCAGGTGCTGGTGCTGGATGGGGTGGAGATATAGATCTTCAAACAATACTAGATAACCAATACGGTACTACTGTGCCCACACAGAATGCTACGATATTCGAATTTGAGTTTTCTTCAAACATTCCTTTAGTAACTTTTGACTTCATTTTTGCATCAGAAGAGTATGAGGACAATTTTGAGTGTAGTGATCAGTTTAGAGATGGATTTGCATTTTTAGTAAAAGGTCCCGGTATACCAAATACTTCAGGAGCTCCTTTTGGTGGAGTAAATATTGCTTCTATTCAAGGTTCAGATAATGTACCTGTAAGTACTTTTACAATACATAGAGATACTTTCTTATGTGGTGGAGAAGTTGAAGGAACAAATTATTTTCCAGAATTATATGTGAGTAATTGGGCAGATAACCTAAATGCGCAACCTGTAGAATATGATGGATTGACAACGACGTTGACTACAGCGACAGTGCCATTGATGGTTGGTGAAGTGTATACAGTGAAACTCGTTATTGGAGATAGATCTGATACCGCCTTTGATTCTGCCGTATTCTTGGCAGGGGGTAGTTTTGACCTTGGTCAATTAGATCTTGGTGGTGATATTACGATAAACGGTGGTGATGCACTGTGTGAAGGCGAAGAGATTACACTTGATGCAGGTACCTTTGATGATGCTACCTATGAGTGGATACAAGATGGTATCTTGCTAACAGATGAAACAGGTAGCACACTGGTTGTGACAGAAACAGGCACCTATGAGGTAGCCGTTTCTTTCGACAATACTACGTGCCAAATTGGTGACACTATCTTTATTGAATTTTTCGAAATTCCTGTGGTAGAATTGGGTCCAGACCTTTTAGTCTGTGAAGGTGGATCTGTCACCATTGACGGAACTCCGGTAAATATTGTAGATTTAATGGATGTTAGTTACCAATGGTCGCAAGACAACGTTGAACTTACTGGAGAAACAAATGCTACACTTGATGCAGATCAAGATGGTGCTTTTTCTGTAGTTGTAACATCTCAAGGGGGTTGTTTGGGTTCTGATGAGGTTCTTGTGAATGTCGTAGATTTCACAGTGAGCATAGGTGTAAGTCAAGAGTTCTGTGGAATAGCTTCATTTGAAATTGTCCCAGAAATAGTAGGCGAAGACGCAACAGAAGCAACATACCTTTGGAGTACTGGAGAAACGACTCCTACCATTACAGTTTTAGAAGATGGTACCTACACAGTGGACGTAACGATTGATGAATGTACTATTAGTGATGACCTCACATTAAACTTTAGAACCTTGCCGGTAGTCACGATTAATGGAGGCGAAACTACATTTACAAAATGTGCTAACGAAATAGAGACCCTAACTGCAACTGCTACAAATGAAGACGGAGCCCCTATTACCTATCAATGGTATTTAGACGGTGGTCTTCTTGAGGGAGAAGCTGAAGCAACTTTAGAAATTGAAGCCGGTGGAGTTTATGAGGTAGAAGTTAGTAACGACGGCTGTTTAGCTAGCGAAGATATCTTTGTTGATTTCTATGCAAATCAACCTTGTATCATAACGCAGGGTATTTCGCCAAATGGTGATGGCTTAAATGATAACCTTGATTTAGAGTACCTAAACGCATCACCAGGAATAGAAACCCTAATGATCTTTAACCGCCATGGTCTTAAAGTATATGAGCTGGCTAACTATGTTAATGAATGGTATGGACAAGCGGATGATGGTAGCAGCCTACCAGTAGGTAATTACTATTACGTGATCAACTTAGTAGAAGGTGAAGCCTTAACCGGGTTTATCTATTTAAACAAATAATTGAATAATATTAATAAGCAAAATAATGAAAAAACGAACGTTATTAGTACTCCTAATTGTTGGATGTATGTCTCAAATGGCATCAGCTCAACAAGATCCGCAATACACGCAGTATATGTACAATATGAATGTCGTAAATCCAGCCTATGCTGGAAATAAAGAGGCATTGTCACTTACTGCATTGTACCGAAATCAATGGGCTGGTTTTGATGATGCACCTGTAACTATTACATTTTCTGGACATGCTCCAGTAGGTAATAATGTAGGATTAGGACTCTCTGTAATTAAAGATGAGCTAGGTCCTATCAGTGAAACAAATGCGTACGCGGATTTCTCATACACCTTACAACTAGGAAATAAAGCAAAACTAGCTTTAGGAATAAAAGCTGGTGCTACTTTTCACGATGTTGGTCTAGCAGGCCTTGACACACAGGATGAAGGTGATCCTTTTTTCTCTCAGGATATCAACGACACCTATCCTAATATTGGAGCAGGAGCATTCTTATATACAGATAATTTCTATCTGGGACTTTCGGTTCCTAATATGTTAAAATCTGTACACTTAGATGAGAATGCACTTAAGTTTGGATCAGAAATTAACCATTATTTTGCAACTGCAGGATATGTATTCCAAGTAAACGATAACTTTAAACTAAAACCTTCTTTGATGGTAAAATCTGCATTTGATGCACCCACCTCTTTTGATGGAAACTTGAATGCATTGTTCTATGATAAATTTGAATTAGGAGCATCTTACAGACTAGATGATTCTTTTAGTGGTCTTGTAGGGTTTCAAGCAACACCCACATTACGAATTGGATACGCATACGATGCAGTAACTAGTGAAATAAAAACTGTAGCACCAGCTTCGCACGAAGTAATACTAACGTTCGATCTTATATTTAACAAGAAGGCATTACGTTCACCTAGATACTTCTAAAAACCAATCTTTCTTACAATTAATTCATCACAAATGAAAAAAATATTTACTTTCTTACTCTTAGTGGCCATTAGCTCAAGTGCTTTGATGGCTCAAAATAAAGACACAAAAAAGGCAGATGGTTTCTATGATCGTCTTGCATATACAGACGCAGCAGACGAGTATCAAAAATTGCTGAAACGTAACAAGGGGGATCGCTATGTTTACGAGCGCCTAGCTAATAGTTACTTCTTCATTAATGAATCAAAAAAAGCGGAGACGTACTATAAGCGTGTAGTCAAAGGTAGAAACGTAAAACCCGCAACAGTTTTCAACTATGCTCAATCACTCAAAGCAAATGGTAAATACGCCGAATCAAACGAATGGATGAGGAAATTTGCAGAAATGAAACCAAATGATAATCGCGCCATGGAGTTTATGAAAAACCCAGACTATCTACCACAGTTACTTGAAAAAAGGCCGAAGTTTACAGCGACAAACATGACAGACTTAAATAGTGAGTTTTCAGATTTTGGCGGTTTTATGATTGGTAAAGATTTCTATTTCACATCAGCCAGAAATACTTCTAGAAAAACCTATGACTGGAATGATGAACCATTTTTAGACTTATATAAAGCAGGAAAAGTTGGGGAGGCAGCAATTAAAAACGCAACACTACTCAATGGTGAGGTTAATACTAAATATCATGAAGCAAATGCAGTGGTTACCCAAGATGGGAAACGTATGTATTTTGATCGAAATGACTATAACGACGGAGACTACGAAAAGAATGAAGAAGGGATTAACCAGATTAACCTATACTACGCAGAAAATGTAAATGGTGAATGGAAAGACGTACAACTAGCTCCTTTTAATAGTAGTGAATTTTCTACAGGACATCCAGCATTAAGCCCAGACGGTAAGACCTTGTACTTCTCAAGTGACAGACCAGGAGGACAAGGAATGTCAGATATTTATCAGGTAAGTGTATCAGATAGTATCTTTGGCAACCCAACTCCAGTCATGGGTAGCATAAACACAGAAGGTACAGAAGCCTTCCCTTATGCTGACAGTAACGGTACGATGTACTTTTCTAGTAACGGACACTTAGGAATAGGTGGACTTGATGTTTTCTATACAGAAGCAAATGGTAATAGCTTCGGAAAAGTCAAAAATATGGGTAATGTAATCAATAGCCAAGATGATGATTTTGCCTTTATATTTGACGGTAATACCCAAGAAGGATTTGTTTCTTCTAATCGTCAAGGTGGACAAGGAAGTGATGACATATATAAAGTGAAGCAAATTGAGCCATTATGTGAAGCGACAGCTACGGTTACAGTGATAGATGCAAATACTAAAATGCCAATAACGGGTGCAAGAGTTGATTTCTACGATACGATGGAGAACAAAGTAGGAACTCAAACTACAGTATCTAATGGTACTACTACTTTTGATACTACCTGCGACGTAGCATACGTGTCACAGGCAGTGATGATAGATTATGAAAGCGCTTCAATGGATGTTGCAGCGGGTAACGATGAGAACGTACGTGTAACTATTGAATTAAAACCAATAGAAGAAATAATAGTAGAAGATATGATTGTTTTAAATCCTATCTACTTTGATTATGACAAGCACAATATCAAGCCTCAAGCAGCATTTGAACTAGATAAGGTGATTGCTATTATGAAAAAGTATCCTTTAATGGTTGTTCGTGCAGATAGTCATACGGATAATAGAGGATCAGATAAATACAACTTAAAATTATCTAACAGCAGAGCACAGTCTACGGCACAGTATATTATTTCTAAAGGCATAGATGCAAGCAGAATATCTGGAGTAGGTAAAGGAGAGACTTCTCCTATAAACACATGTGGCGATACTTGTACAGATGAACAACACGCGAATAACAGAAGATCAGAATTTACTATCACGGCGAGATAGTTTTTAGACCAAAAGCCAACCAAAAAAGAGAAGAGCCCCTTTTGCAATTGCAGAAGGGGCTTTTTGATGGTTCAAAGTTACACCAGGTGCTACCAGGTGCTCAGAGCGGTCTTTCCTGTTTAGAAGCTGCGTTTAAGGCTTAATCCAGAGGCAACAGACAACTGTTTCAGAGCGCAAACAAAATAGCTTCGGGAATGTCAATAATTGAATGTCTGATCTTCAGTCATTCATATTTCGGCACAAAAAAGGCTACCCAAAGGCAGCCTTAATAGCAATGCTAATTTATAGCTCTTAAATAGAATAATTAAGCCCTAATAAATAATATGTCTGTAATTTATTATCTAAGTTTTCAAACGTTGGAACTGGATCCATACTCATCACGTCATAGTTTTCAAGACCAAAATTAAGTACTTCTTGCTTATTTCCTCTTAATCCAAATTCAAACCCTACACCTATTTTCTTCCATAGTGTATACCCGAAAGAGTTGACCCAAGTAATATTTGAAAGGTCTGAAGATTTATAGCTTTGAAAAGCAGACACATTAGATTTAAAATTGATAGCACCTAATTTACGCGTATAATCTACGAGAATTTTAGCCCCTAACGAAGATTCAAATACAGTATTGTTTTCAGCAAAAACAAAGTTGTAGTTTAATGGGTGTACAACAACCACAAGATTATCAAGTGGAGTCCAAGTAGCACCTAGGCCGGCATCTAGATAACCCGGGTTATTAAAGTTGTTTAGCAAGGTTGTGCGATATTCCATTAATCCAGATGCAGCTATGTTTTTTGTAATGTTTCTTCCATAAAGTGAGGAGATGTTAAGGACATCGCTTCCTGCTTGAAAACTATCGTCATCTGCGGGGTCGTCCTTATCATCAAACTTTACCCATCCTAAATTAACATTCAATGCATTGCGCCAAAAGTATTTTTCTTCTTTTAGATTTGCAAATCCGTTTACGGTTACGCCTATGTTACCAGTGCTTACATTGGGACTTCCTTGAGCGAACCAATTATCAAAACTAGATAGACTAAGACCCACAGTGCCAAAGGCGCCATACTTCCAGCCTGGCAATGCGTCAATCTTTGCTTGAATGGCATCGACTTCCCCTTGCAGTTTTGAAATCTCCGACTTTAAAGGAGCTTGTTCAGATTTTAATTCTTGTTCTGTTTGAGCTAATGTGCTAAATCCTATAGCTACAAAACTAGCTAGTACTATAAATTTTTTCATCTATTGGTTTTAAATTTAGGATAAAATTAAAGGTATTTTCAATAGTATGAATACCGAAGCTTAAAAAAAAGGACAGTATTTGACAAAGGGATAGTAAAAATCGATGAAAAGCTATCTTTTCGCCAATTGGACGAAACTACAAGCCTCGCCATACATAACGCTTTTAGCGATAGGGAGGAGTTTTTGACTCAAGAGCACATATGCATTTTGAGGAATAGGCTTATTTGCACAGCCTTTTATAATGCAGGGTTTTCCTTCACAATACTCGAGATCGAGCTTTTGGATAATTTCAGAGTAGATTATAGATTCTAATTGGTCTAGATCACCTACAATGTTTTTAGTGGCGAAAGGGGCGAGTAGCAATGAGACCAACGAATAGGTCCAGGCTGGTAAAATTGCATCTGTACTGCAATACATGGCCACCATTTGATTCTGGTGTTGCTCCCAATTATAAGCCGCAAGCGAAGCTCTAAAATCAAGTTCTCTCAAGATAAACCCGCCAGCTAACCATTGCGAAATGTCGAGACGTACACGCTCCCCTTTAGGATAATAGTCCTCAAGATCAATAGTAATAAGTTTACTATTTGCAACTCTATTTATTATTTGGTTGGCCATAAATTATTTAAACAAGCGGCAATATACCTTAGATGTTTAGCTTTTTTATTAAAGCATCCCTAATTCAAGTTTAGCTTCTTCAGACATTAAATCTTGAGTCCATGGTGGGTCAAAAGTTATTTCTACTTCGGCATCTTTGACGTCTTTTAAAGACTTTACTTTGTCTTCCACCTCTAAGGGTAATGATTCTGCTACGGGGCAGTTAGGAGTCGTTAAAGTCATTAAGATCTTCACCTCGTGGTCCTCGTTTACAAACACATCGTAAATCAAACCTAGTTCATAGATGTCTACGGGGATTTCTGGATCAAAAATGGTCTTGATTACTCTCACTATTTTTTCTCCCAATTCTTGTACATCTATTTCTGTTTTTGCTTCTGCCATAATCTTATTTATTTGTCGCTTGATAAGCGATTGCGTATAATTTCATTTGTTTAACCATCGACACGAGTCCGTTTGCACGGCTAGGTGAGAGGTGATCTTGTAAGCCTATTTCAGTAATAAAACCGGTGTCAGAAGCAACGATTGCATCTGGTGTTTGATTAGAAAATACACGAATCAATATCGCGATAATCCCTTTGGTGATAATTGCATCACTGTCTGCAGTAAATACAATTTTATCAACTTGAATTTCACTCTGCAACCAAACCTTAGATTGACATCCTTTAATTAATTTGTCATCTGTTTTTAAATCTGCTTTTATTAAGGGAAGCGTTTTACCCAAGTCTATCATATATTCATACTTCTGCATCCAGTCGTCAAACATGGCAAACTCATCTATTAGATCTTCTTGTATTTCTTTAATTGTCATAAATCGTTTTCAGATAATTATTCTTGCTTTTCTGCTGAAATAACGATAGCATTATTACTCTTAGCATACAAAGTTAATACTCTATTTACTAATCTATAATTGCCTACATTACTTAGGGCTGATAAATATTCTTGCTCTGTTTTCATCACCGAGTCTGGCTGACACATTTTTTTTGTGCTTCCCATACCGCTAAAGGTTAAATTAAAAAGCACTTCGTCATAATCACCGAAATAAGAGTTACAACCCGCATCTCCATTAATTTGTTTGCTTATTGGGTTAAAGCCAATAGTAATATTATTTTCAATTTGATTATTATTTAGCATCTTAACGTCATACGCACCCGTTAAATGAACTTCCTCAGCGCTACCAACTACTTTTTTAGTTTCGTCACAACTCATCGCAACAATTAAGGTGCATATAAGAGATAAGTTAAGTAGTGTTTTCATAATTATTTGGTTTTATAATTAATATTCAAATAGCTATTGTTAGCGCAACATCATGGTAGCTTTTTTCACTCCAGCAACAAGCACATCTACTTCTTCCAAGGTATTATAAAACGCAAAAGAAGCACGCACTGTTCCCGGTATACGATAAAAATCCATAATAGGTTGTGCGCAATGATGTCCTGTACGCACTGCTATACCTAGCTTATCTAAAATCGTACCTATGTCATAAGGGTGAATTTCTCCTACATTAAAAGATATGACACTTGTTTTATCCTCACTTGTTCCGTAAATCTTTAAGCCTTCTATGCTGAGTAGTTGCTCCGTTGCATATTGCAATAAAGCTTCTTCTTGCTTTTTAATAGTATCAAAACCGATTGCATTTAAATAATCTACTGCTGCGCCAAATGCAATTCCACCCGAAATATTAGGGGTTCCTGCTTCAAATTTATGTGGCATCTCTGCATAAGTAGTTTTCTCAAAAGTAACGGTAGCAATCATCTCGCCACCTCCTTGATATGGCGGTAGTTTTTTACCCCAAGCTTCTTTCATATATAACATTCCCACACCGGTTGGTCCACACATTTTATGCGCTGAAGTCACATAAAAATCAACATCTAATGCCTGCATATCTGCTTTCACATGAGAACATGCTTGTGCTCCATCAATTAGAACACCGGCACCTACTTTATGTGCTGCATCAATTATTTCTTTGATGGGATTAATGATCCCTAATGCATTTGAAATATGATTGACAAAAACAAGTTTAGTGTTAGAGTTTAGTAAGGAATGAAACACATCCATTTGCAACGTGCCATCTTCGTTCATCGGAATCACTTTAAGGGTGGCTCCCGTGCGTTCGCAAAGCATTTGCCAAGGCACTATGTTTGAATGATGCTCGAGTGCAGAAACTATAATTTCATCCCCTTTATGTAATAGGTTAGTAAATCCAGATGCTACAAGATTAATACCTTCTGTGGTCCCTGAGTTGAATAGTACCTCGTGAGCGTTTGCTGCATTAAAATGTAATTGCAATATCTTTCTCGCCTTTTCATAGGCGTCTGTTGCTTCTTGTGATAATGAGTGTACTCCACGATGAATGTTTGCATTGTAGTTACTGTAATAATCTACAATGCAATCAATCACTTGTTGCGGTTTTTGAGAAGTCGCGGCGTTGTCTAAATAGACTAACGGCATACCATTAACCCTCCTCTTAAGGATTGGAAAATCTTCTCGTATCTTTTGTATGTCAAAGCTCATGAGAAGTCTGGTTTTATAATTCGAAGCCTAAACTTACGCCTATTTTATCGGCAATAAGTTTGTTAATTCTCGATTTCAATTCTGGAATTTTAACACTTTCTAAGACATTATTTGCGAAGGCATACATTAATAATGCACGTGCTTCTTTCTGTCCTATTCCGCGAGAACGCATATAGAATAATGCATCGTTATCTAGTTGTCCAATCGTGCAACCGTGAGAACATTTTACATCATCTGCAAAAATCTCTAATTGAGGTTTTGCATTAATAGTCGCTTTATCACTAATCAAAATATTATTGTTTTGCTGAAATGCATCTAACTTTTGTGCTTCCTTCTCCACATAAATTTTCCCATTAAATACACCTGTTGAGCTACCGTCAAAAATACCTTTGTAATCCTGATGGCTCTCACAGTTTTCTGCTACGTGATGCACTAGTGTGTTGTGATCTACATGTTGTTTCTCTCCTATGATGGTAATACCATTTAAGATAGAATCACAATGCTCACCTTCTTGCTTAAAATGAAGGTTGTTACGCGTTATTTGTCCTCCAAAAGAAAACGTATGTACACTGCAGATACTTTCGCGTTGCTGCTCAATAAATGTGCTATCTACTAACGAAGCTGATAGGGCATCATTTTGTATTTTATAATAATCCACCATTGCTCTTTTATTAGCAAAGATTTCTGTTACAGCATTTGTTAGCACTGCATTGCTTGATAAACTTTGGTGACGCTCAATAATCTGAACATGTGCATTTTCATCTGCTACAATTAAATTTCTTGGCTGTGAAAACATCGCAGCTTCATTACCTGTAGAGAAGTAAATAATCTCAATAGGTTTATCTACTTCTTTGTTTTTTGGGATGTGAATATAAGCACCTTCTTTTGCAAATGCAGTGTTTAACTGGGTAAGCCCTTCTAGTTTAGCCGCCTTGTTAAAATACGCCTCAATAACGGGGCTATACTTAGACTTGTCTAATGCAGAAGAAAGAAGACAAACATCAATACCATCATGCGTAGTTTCTGATAGATAAGAGCTATAAACACCATCTATAAAAACAATCTTATAGGTATCTACATTATGTAAAAAGTACTGTTTTACATCTTTAAATTCTATAGCGTTTTCTCCTCTTGGAGAGATATTATATTCTTCTTTAAGCAAAGACTTGAGTGAAGTATATTTCCAGCTCTCTTCCTTTTTACTCGGAAATCCTTTTTCTTCAAACACTTTCAGTGCATCGGCACGAAGGTCATGCAACGGAGAGTCTGCCTTTAAATGATCTTCAAAGGCAATATGAGATGTAAGTAATTTATCTTTTAAATCCATAATAGGGTTTTAGGTTTTAGGTTTAAAGTTTTTAGTCTTTAAACTAATTCCTCCTTAATCCAGTCGTATCCTTTTTCTTCAAGCTCGTAAGCAAGCTCTTTAGTGCCAGACTTTACTATTTTTCCGTCCATAAGTACGTGTACAAAATCTGGAACGATATAATCTAATAGACGCTGGTAGTGTGTAATTAACACAACAGCATTGTCCTTATTCTTAAGTTTGTTCACACCATTTGCAACTACTTTTAAAGCGTCAATATCAAGTCCAGAATCTGTCTCATCAAGAATGGCAAGTTTAGGTTCTAGCATTGCCATCTGGAAAATCTCGTTCCTCTTCTTTTCACCGCCAGAGAATCCTTCGTTTAGAGATCTAGACAAAAATTTACGGTCTATGTCTAATAATTCTGCCTTCTCTTTGATCATCTTTAGCATTTCCGAAGCAGGCATATCACCTTCTCCTTTAGCTTTGCGAGTTTCGTTAATAGCCGTCTTGATAAAGTTAGTTACCGAAACTCCAGGAATAGAAATCGGATATTGAAACGATAAGAACACCCCTTTATGAGCACGTTCTTCTGGATCCATTTCTGTGATGTCTGCAGCGTCAAGTAAGATTTCACCTTCGGTCATCTCAAACTCTTCTTTTCCAGCAATCACAGATGCTAGTGTACTTTTACCAGAACCGTTAGGTCCCATAATAGCATGTACCTCTCCTGCTTTAACTTCAAGGTTGATACCTTTAAGAATGCTTTTACCTTCAACACTTGCGTGTACGTTTTTAATCTGTAACATTATTTTGTTTTCTTTTCTTCGATTCTTACATCTGCAGGCGATGGTGTATCGCTCACGTTAACTATTTCTTTAATCGTAATATTTAAACGCCACCCTTCACCTGTATTGGTAAAAAGCGGGTTTGCTACTAGCTCCCCCTTTACTCGAACGGGAACCATATCAAATTCATCTTTCTTGATAGGGGCAACCATATCAGCTAGTTCTTGCATTTTTTCATCGATGGTCACGCCATAAATAAAGTTAGTGCCTTTTAATACAGCACCCTCTTCAATATATATAAACTCACCATCATAGGTTTTCAGTTTTGCTGAAGCTTCGCTCTTTGGATTTTTTCCTTCCTTTTCTGTTGTTTCTTTTTCTTCACCATTTTTACAAGCGAAAAGCGTTACTAATAGACACAAAACCAATAATTTATTTTTCATTTCTGTACGTGTGATTAGGGTTAGTTTATTATCCTACAGATCCTTCTAGACTTATCTCTAGAAGCTTTTGAGCCTCTACAGCAAATTCCATTGGGAGTTTGTTCAATACTTCTTTACTAAAACCATTTACAATAAGTGCGATGGCTTTTTCTGTCTCAATACCACGTTGATTACAATAGAATATCTGGTCTTCCCCTATCTTACTCGTAGTTGCCTCGTGCTCTACTTGAGCTGTTTTATTATTAGCTTCAATATATGGGAAGGTATGCGCTCCACAAGCGTTTCCCATAAGAAGAGAATCGCATTGAGAGAAATTACGCGCATTATCTGCACTTCTATTTATTTTAACTAATCCTCTATAACTGTTTTGAGATTTACCAGCTGAAATTCCTTTAGAGATAATGGTACTACGGGTATTCTTCCCTATGTGAATCATCTTAGTTCCAGTATCTGCTTGCTGATAGTTGTTTGTTACCGCTATCGAGTAAAACTCACCAATAGAGTTATCACCTTTTAGAATACAACTAGGATATTTCCAGGTTACGGCACTTCCAGTTTCTACTTGTGTCCAAGATATTTTTGCGTTTTTCTCACAGATCCCTCTTTTAGTCACAAAGTTAAAAACACCACCTTTTCCTTCTTTATTCCCAGGAAACCAGTTTTGTACGGTACTATATTTTATCTCTGCATCATCCATTGCGACTAGCTCTACAACCGCTGCATGTAATTGATTTTCATCACGGCTAGGCGCTGTACAACCTTCTAAGTAACTTACGTAACTACCTTCATCTGCAATCACAAGGGTTCTTTCAAACTGACCTGTATTGGCTTGATTTATTCTAAAGTATGTAGAAAGCTCCATCGGGCATCGTACTCCTTTTGGTATATAACAGAACGATCCATCACTAAACACGGCACTATTAAGTGCTGCATAAAAGTTATCACGTTGTGGTACAACAGACCCTATATATTTTCTTACTAATTCTGGATGCTCTCTAATAGCTTCGGAAATACTACAAAAAATGATTCCTTTCTTGGCTAATGTGCTTTTAAAAGTAGTGGCTACAGAAACAGAATCTATCACAACGTCCATTGCTACACCTGCAAGCTTTTTCTGCTCATCTAAAGAAATACCAAGCTTAGCAAATGTTTCCAGCAATTCTGGATCTACATCGTCTATACTATCGTATTTAGGTTTACCATTGGGCGCAGAGTAATATGAGATAGCTTGAAAATCTGGCTTTTCATAATGCACGTTTGCCCACTCTGGTTCTTCCATTTGTAACCAGTATCTATAGCTTTCTAGTCGCCAGTCTGTCATCCATTGTGGCTCTTCCTTCTTTTTAGAAATAGCGCGCACAATGTCTTCACTTAGTCCAATAGGAAATGTCTCAGATTCAATATCTGTGTAGAAACCATATTCGTATTCTTTGGTCTCTAATTCTTTTTTTAAATCGTCTTCGGTATATTTACTCATATCAAGAATGAATTCTGTCTTAAATTAATGGAAATTGTCGCTAGAGTGAAAATGATTCTCCGCAACCACAAGTTCTATTTGCATTTGGGTTGTTAAAGACGAAGCCTTTTCCGTTTAAGCCACCGCTAAATTCTAGCGTAGTGCCTATTAGGTATAAAAAGCTTTTTTTGTCAACGGCAATCTTTACGTTATTTTCTTCAAAAAGCTTGTCGTCATCGCCCATCACATTATCAAATTTTAAATCGTATGATAAACCAGAACAACCGCCGCTCTTTACACCCACACGCACATAATCTTGAGTAGGACTAAATCCCTCCTCAGTCATAAGCTGTGATATCTTTGTTTTTGCTCCTTCGCTAACTGTGATCATATAAATTAGATTAATTCTAAATTAGGATGCAAATGTACGGTAAATAAGCAACCTTACCATACTCAAGTATACTTAAATAATATGTAGTTATAGTAGAAAACTATGGCGACTACCTTACTTTCTTGTAGTCGTATTTTAGAAGAAATACTTACGGAGTGTTTGTGGGAAGGTAGTAAGGGTTATTGATGAAAGAAGGGTCTGAGAGCGAACGTAAAAAGGCTACCAAGTCTACTTTGTCTTCTTCAGATAATTGCACCCCGCCTTCTCCTACGGCCTTCATTAAAGGGTCAATTGTGTCTGAAAACACAAGACCTTCACTATAATGATTCACAACTTCTTCTAGGGTAGCAAATCGCCCGTCATGCATATATGGTGCTGTGTAGGCTAAATTACGAAGACTCGGGGACCTAAATTGTCCAAACTGATTAGGGTCTCCTGTAAATGCACCTCGACCTCTATCTTCAAAAGAGGTGTCTAAGCCATTATTGTGAAAAGCATTATCTGTCCACAGTGGATTTGTAGGACTCCCGTGGCAATGAAAACAATCCCCTCTAGTTTCGTCTAGAAAAACATCAAGGCCGTTCTGTTCTTGTTGGGAAAGGGTAACTTCTCCAAGCAGGTATTTGTCAAACTTAGAATTGCCAGAAACCATGGTGCGCACAAATTGTGCGAGTGCTTTTGTAACTTCGGCTTTTGTGATGGTTGTGACGTTAAAGGCTTGCTCAAACTGAAGCAGATAACTGGTATCTGCTCCTAGAGTTGCTGTTAAATCTGGCCAATTGTTATGCATTTCAATGGGGCTCGTAATAGGGCCTTCTATCTGTTCTTCAAGGGTAGCTGCGCTTCCATCCCAGTTAAAATTTCCGCTGAAATTAAATGCAAGATTTACTAAGGGCATAGAATTTCTAGTGCCCGGAGTTCCGGCTACGCCTATACTCAAAGCCCGACTATCAGAAAACCCTTCTGGTGGTTTATGGCAACTGGCGCAAGAAATGCTGTTGTCTAGTGATAATCTGTTGTCGTAAAATAATCGCTTTCCTAAGGCAATCCCTTCTTCAGTGAGCCGGTTGTCTTCTGGCATCACTGCCTCAGGTATTAATTGCTGAAATAATAAAGGTGTTGCTATTTCAGCAGGGATAGCAACGTATCCTGCTGTATCATCATTGTCTCTCCCGCAAGACGCGAGCAAAGACATAGTAACGTACAGTAGGATATATCTTTTCATTATTCTTGTGCGTAAATTATTGACCCTAGGCTAAAAACATTTTGACCATTCTGGTTCATCATTATCTGAGCATCATAGTTAGGCATTAACATCGTGTAAAGCTCATTTAGATTCCATTGATTAGGATTCTTGTACCACTCAGCAATATTCATATCAACTTCAATAATCGTGTCAATACCTTCAATAGTTATCGTGCCTAACTCTATAGCGATAGATGTGTCTGTAAGAGTTGGATTATCACCAGGATTTTGTGCGGCTCTTATGGCGTGATACTGATAGTTGGTGTTTTCATCTGCATCGTTAATGTACATCCCTTCCATTTGCATGTAATGGTAACCACCTCCTAATGGAGCAGGAACACCCCAATCTACAACATTGAGATCTGGATAGGCTGCTGTTGTATTGTCTGTGTCACTAAAACCAAAACGCATAGAAAGTGTATAGTCTCCTTGAGCAAAGCTTGTTGGAGATGCTATTGTAGCTCCAGTACTCTCTCCCACATCTACGAGTTTATAATCTGCGATTACGGTTTCTATACCGTCTGCATCTGTTAGTACGATATCAGTCATTAGATATCTTAATCGAGACACGCTTAATAGGTCTTCATTTTCATTTACATACACCAGATTACTAAACTCATTTATGGTGATTATGTCTCCATCAAAACTTTGTGTAAAATTAATAGCAACATCACTTTTTGCTAAAGGCGTAGTCGTGTCATCGTCTGTACCACAAGCTACAAAAGCAAGTGATAATAAAAGGGCAATTTTTTTCATGATAATTTATTTGATTTTAACTAATAATAGGTCTTTAATACCATTATTTGAAGTGATGTCTCCATCATTGCTTTCCGTGTTTCCTGCCATAACAATAGCATTGTCTAAAGATTTTACTGCAGAAATCCCAAAGTCAAGTCCAGAACCTCCCACTGTTTTTTCAAAAAGGATCGCACCGGTTTCATCTAAGAGATATACCCAAGCGTCATTCAGGCCATTATTAATGGTGATGTCACCATCTATACTTCTTGAAGATCCGGTAACTAGATAGGTACCATTATTCATGTTAGTAACACCACGCGCAGATTCAAACAAAGAACCTCCATTTGTTTTTTGCCAGATTAAACTTCCAGTTGGACTAAATTTTACCGCCCAACTATCTGCATTGCCTAATGGGTTTGTAATATCGCCATCTGTACTTCGAGTATCTCCTACAAAAAGGTAATTTCCATCAAGTGTTTCAGTAAGTGCGTAACCATTGTCAATTTCTTCTCCACCAAATGACTGCGTCCATATTTTTTCTCCTGCAGCATTTACTTTTACAATCCAGAAGTCGTGACCACCGTGATTATCGATCACGTCAAAATCCGCGCTTTCTGATGCACCTACAATTATATAGCCGTTATCTGGTGTTTGAACGAGGTCAAAACTTCGGTCATCATTTGTACCTCCAAAAAAGTTTCGCCATTCCTTATTACCATCTGCGTCAAGTTTAATCGCCCAGTAATCACCTACGCCGTGTAGGTTATTGCCAGAGGCGCGCGTGTCATTTTGACCTTGTGAATTTGCGCCACTTTGCACATCATTCCCCTGACCTCCACTTGCAGTGACATCAAAAAAACCAGAGACTAAATAGCCTCCATCATTTGTGGCAATAAGACCTTTTGCTTGATCGCTTCCTGAAAACCCAAAGCTTTTTTCCCAGATAATGTCACCAGTAGGAGACATTTTAAATATCCAGTAATCGTGAAAACCTTCAAATGTACTCACATCACCATCGCCTGATGATACATAACCACTAACTACATAGTTGCCGTCGTTTGTGGCTACAATACCATACCCTTTATCATTCTGTGAGCTCCCATACGTTTTACTCCAGACAAGTGACCCATTGCTATCCGCTTTGATTACCCAGATATCATTATCAGTGGTAGTTTTGTCTGAAATGGCCCCGTCAGTACTGTTTGTGGTGCCCACAATAAGATATCCTCCATCTGGAGTTGCAATGATGTCGTGACCTTCATCTTCGCCAGATCCACCTATGGTAGAAAGCCAATCAATATCTCCTGTAAAAGGCATTTCTACCGTGCCTTGGTCATCATCCGTTACTGGATCATTATCACCACCACAAGAAATGAAGACACCTACAGTAAATAAAAATAAAATTGATGTTGCGATGTTGTTCAGGTACATATGTGAGTTAGATTTTAATCAAACGCGATACTGTATTTTGATTCACTTTTACTAAGTACATCCCTGCATTAAGTTGCGAGATGTTTATGTCTTTAGTAAGTCCAGAGTCAAAAGCCAAGTTTACCACCTGTTGTCCTAGGACGTTATAAATTTCTATTGAAGTAATAGGGTCTGCTTGAGACTTAATAGTGATGCTTGTTGTTGCTGGGTTAGGAGAGACTGAAAAAGCTGTTGCCATTTCTTCTTCTATTCCTAATTCTGGTCCTTTAACTAAAAGAAAACCTCTGTTAATATCACTAATAACAATGTTAGCACTTGTAAAGTATGGGTATAAACTCCAAGCACCATCAAAATTAGTTCCGTCGTTAGAAGGATATGAATCGAAAAATCCTTCTTCAACAAAATTACCATTTGCGATATCTGAAATATCTAAAACACGGATTCCAGCTCTATAATTACTTAAATATAAACGATCTCCGCGTACGTATGCATTGTGATCAATTGCTCCTGTAGGACCATAATATTCAAATCTTGGTGGCGTTGTTGCGTCAATATCAAGTAAATCAAATACAATAGTTCTTGTGTTAAAACCAGAACCTAATTCATCTGTCTCGTCTCCTAAAATAAAATATCTATGATCTTCTGTCAACCAACCTTGGTGCGTATAACCATCGTTAGAATACATGATTTCTTTAATCATTACAGGGTTGCTCTTGTTGGTAACATCTATGATTACTACTCTGTCCTCATTACTTCCTATAAATAGTTCTGTATTTCCATCATTGTAATCATTGTCTGGTCCATCATAAATTACTATTTGAGCGTCATGACTATATCCTCCTAAAGAAGAGCCGCCTGCCGCAACAGGATTTGTTGGGTTACTAATATCTACATAGTGACCACCTCCGTTAAAAGTAGAAGTACCTATTGCGTATGCATAACCCGTGTCTTCATTAATCGCAATGTTGTGAGCGCTTCCAAAGCCACTATAGTGTGCATCGTTATTAAAAGTTTGTGGAGGGCTAGAAACATCTCTCAAACGAGTAAGGTCAAAAACCTGCATTCCATGTCCATTAGCTTCGCTTACAATATAGGCGTGATTTTCATACACTTTAATATCTCTCCAAGTGCTACTCTGAGTATGAGTAGGCAGTTTTCCTAAATACACAGGACTTATAGGGTCTGAAATATCAATAAAAGCTGTACCATTATTTAAACCAACAAGTGCATACTCTTTTCCATCTTGTGGATCTGTCCAACCCCAAGAATCATTTCCAGCGCTTGCATTCATTTGATTCAAAGAGATCTCAGATTGTAGATCATATCCATTACAAGGATAAGGGCCAGCCATACCATTGTTACAAGGTGTTTGGGCAAATGCAGGAATTGATAGCAATCCAAGAGTAACAAAAGCGATGTTCTGTTTAAGTAATTGTTTGATTTTCATAGTTGTTTTTTATTGAGCGACAATAATATATATTTTTATTGCTAACATAAGTAGATGATGAGATAAAAGTGATAAAATACCCTCCACAAATATAAGATTAAACTTACCTTTTGTCTGGTATTTATTAAGTTTTAACGAATTTTTAAGGTAAAATCAAAAAGAAAAATACATCAGCACTCTAGAAACTATAACGCTTAAATCATTTACTTTTGCGCAAAAATAGTACCATGTTTGAAAACAAAGACGAATCACGCACCTCTATATCTAGCTTGGGAGAATTTGGACTAATTGACCATCTCACAGAGCATTTTAAAATAACACGAAAATCGACAAAAATTGGGATAGGCGATGACGCAGCAGTTCTTGATTTTGATGCTAAGAAACAAGTAGTAGTTACTACAGATTTGCTGATAGAAGGAGTGCATTTTGACCTGAGTTATATGCCTTTAAAACATTTAGGCTACAAAGCGGTGATGGTAAATTTAAGCGATGTGTATGCCATGAATGCTGAGGCAACTCAAATTACAGTAAGTATTGCAGTGTCTAACCGTTTTCCAATAGAAGCTTTAGAGGAATTATATGCAGGAATTCAAGCTGCATCAGAGGTGTATAAAATAGATGTGATAGGAGGTGATACTTCATCTTCTACTTCTGGCTTGGTTATTAGTATCACTGCAATAGGTCTTGTTGATGAAGATAAGGTAACAAAAAGAAGTACAGCAAAAGAAGGAGATTTGCTTGTAGTTTCTGGAGATCTGGGCGCGGCCTATTTAGGACTGCAAGTACTTGAGCGAGAAAAACAAGTTTTTAAAGTGAATCCCAATTCGCAACCAGATCTTGAAAAATACACCTACTTAGTAGAGCGTCAATTAAAGCCAGAGGCTCGCAGAGACATCACTTTATTATTAAAAGAAATCGAGGTGCTTCCTACCAGTATGATTGATATAAGTGATGGGCTTTCTTCAGAAGTTATACATATATGTAAGCAGTCTAAAGTAGGGTGTAATTTATATGAGGATAAAATCCCATTAGATCCACAAGTAATCAGTACCTGTGAAGAATTTAATATGGATAGCACTACAATCGCTTTAAGCGGTGGAGAAGATTACGAGCTTTTATTTACGGTAAAACAAGAAGATTTTATAAAGATAAAGGCGAATCCACATTTTTCTATCATAGGTCATATGACAAACGAGAGTGAAGGAATTCATTTAATCACTCGAGCAAATACTAAAATACAACTTATTGCAAGAGGGTGGAATGCATTGGATGAAGAGAAGTAAGTTAAAACGCATATCCAAAAGAAGCGCGTAGGTTTTCATTGTTTTGTTTCCAGAAAGAATCTAGGATTACAATCTCGCCATAGCCATCCTGAGTAAATGACTTCTGGCAGCAAGAGCATTTATATTCTTTAATACGCGCATTCCGTGCACTTGACTTATTCAGAGAATGACCAAATATCATACAGATTATTTCTTTCATACCGTTATTTTTATACGTCTATATTTTCTTCTAAAGAAGGAGTTTAAACATTTGTTAGTTAGTCTATATTGTTCAGTTAAAATTTGTAATTTCCCGTCGATATCATTTGTAATTTCCCGATCACAATTACAACATTTATATTCCTTTATATAAGGAGTAATCGTGTTTGTTATCATGTAATCGTGCCCGAGAGCACACATTAATGAGGAGAAGTTAACAGGAGGTTTATTGGGGCGTTTTTCCATGAGGCTATAATTTGGCACATATAAAACTAATGAAAATATGCCAATAAAGCGACTAAAGTCAAATTTAATCGTTGAAATGCAGATATTTTAACATTTCAATTTTATTTTCAACCCAGCTCATATGTCCAGAATCTATACTGATAAGAGGGGTGTTTGTTACTTCAGAAATATGCTGAACTTCAGGCAGCGGTAATATAAGATCGTCCACACCCGCAATGATGCGTTTCTCTTTACTGAAATTTTCTAACACCGAAGTGCGATCCTTACGATCTCGCATTCCTAAATGGGCAGCCGCAATCCCTTGGGCGCTAAAAGTGAGTGCTTCTTTTTTTGCTTTCGCTATTTCTACAGGAAACTGTTTGCGGGCTTTTCCAGTAAATAGATTACTCATCGCATTACTCACGTAGGCATCCTTATTTCTATACAAAATTTGAGCAGCACGATTTCGGTTTACTTTTCGTTCTTCTGTATCTGCAGCGGTCGTGGAGTGTAATAAAATTAAGCCATCGATCATTTCTGGAAAATTTTCGGCGAAAGCCAAAGCCACATAACCTCCCATGGAATGCCCTATAAATGAAGCAGCACTTATGTTTTCTGCCTTTAATATTTCAGCAACAATACTGGCCATGAGCTCCATGGTATGAATCTCGTCTATGTTACCGCTTTGCCCAAAACCAGGTAAATCTATAGCGACCAGCTGGTATGTGTCTTTGAGGTGAGCGATAGTGTCGCACCACATAGTGCTGCTTTCCATAAGTCCGTGAAGCAAGACAAGGGGCTTTCCAGCGCCGGTGATCGTATAATATATAGGTGTCTTTTTATAGTGGTAAAACATTTAGGTATCTTGGCGCTTAGAATTGTAAAGATATCAATATCGTATGAGTATTAATAAACAGACCCTCGTCATTGCATTTGCGTTATTTTCACTCTTTTTTGGTGCTGGAAACTTAATATTACCGCCCTTCTTGGGCTATAACGCAGGAGGTAGTTGGCCTTTGGTTTCGATTGGTTTTGCGATTTCTGCAGTCATTATTCCTATTATGGCTATCTATGGTCACGCCCGTTTACAAGGGACTTTAATGGATTTTGCAAACAAGGTTTCTCCCGTATTTGCATTAATCTACGCACTGATTATTTATGCCATTTCTATCAGCTTGCCATCTCCTAGAACGGCATCAGTAACATATGAAATGGCCATCGAGCCTTATTTTGAAATGTCTTCACTGACCTTGAGTGCTATCTATTTTGCATTCGTCCTACTCTTTGCCCTAAACAGAACACGTATCTTAAACATCATTGGTAAGTTTTTAACGCCGCTTATTATTTTAATTCTTCTACTCATTATTAGTATTGGCCTTTTTGCTGATGTGACGCCTATGAGTGGCACCATTTTTAAGAGCACATTTACAGACGGAATTCTAGAAGGTTACCAAACCTTTGACGCCATAGGAGGTGTCGTAGTTGGTGGTGTAATTGTAGTTTCTTTAGCCTTACAAGGCACTTTAAATTATGACCAAAAGAAAAAGATGATTGCAAAGGCGGGACTGCTTGCAGGACTTGGATTAGTCATTATCTATGGAGGGCTTATCGCTTTAGGCGCATCCTACAATACCACCATAGAAACCGACGATAGAGTACAGCTGTTAACAGACTTAAGCAAAGGCACCTTAGGAGATATAGGTACTTCCTTCTTAGGCGTGTTGGTTGCATTAGCTTGTTTTACTACGGCTGTAGGGATTGTGACAGGTACGGCAGATTTTGTAAAGAAAATAGCTGGAAATTCGCAGATGGCATATATCATCACTGCAGTGGTGGGTTGCATTATTGGCGTAGCCGTTGGGCAGTTTGATGTGCATTATATTATAGACATTGCCTTGCCTGCATTAATGTTTATCTATCCAATCACGATCGCTTTAATCATACTTAATGTACTGCCACAAAAATGGACGACTCCGCTTGTTTTTAGATTTGTGATTGCTGTTACATTCCTTTTTAGTATTCCAGATTTCTTGCAGTTTTTTACAACTTCGGAAATGTTAGACATTGTAAAATCTTACATTCCATTGGCCGGTGTGAGTATGGGTTGGGTGTTGCCCGCACTCGTAGCTTTTGTTTTAGGGAATCTATTACAGCAAAAAGCAGCTCATTAAAATTCCAATTCTGGATACAGATGAGGTTCGCTTATTTCTGGGACATTGCCGGCATAGGCTTTGCCTCTTAGTTTTTGAACCGTATGACTCACCAGTTTTTCTGAAGGATAGCTTTGCATCAAGGCATTTATTTTTTGGGCTATAATACCATCAGCTTCATCTGTTAACCAATGCGCTTCTGCTTCTCTCGTTAGCATTAATGGCATTCTTGGTTCTTTGATCTTTGGGTTGTTATGTATTTTAGTAAGTAAGCTATTTCCCGCGGTAGTGACAATCGTAAAGGTGTTCAGCACTCCATCTGTTTCTGGATGCACATACTCGCTAAACAATCCTGCCAAGGCTAATGGCTCTTTATTTTTATGGCTAATAAAAAACGGATAGGTAGCACCTTTAAAATGATGATGTTCATAAAAGCCATCTACATAGACAATGCATCTTTGTTGCTCGGCAGCTAGTTTAAAAGAAGGTTTCTCAAAGATGGTTTCGCCACGCGCATTGAGGGTGCTGTTCCATAGTTTTTTGAGTTGTGCATCGTCTTTTACCCAGTGTGGCACCAAGCCCCACGTAGCCACTTCAGGGAAGTCTGGAGAACGATTTGTATATATAAGTAAAGAAGGATGGCTAAAACCAGACACATGATGCAAAGGCAAATCTGTAAGCGGCACGAGCTTCTCAATAATCTCATGCTGCGCCTGCACATCTCCCTTGCGTCTCGCGCGGTTGAGTTGGGCTTCTAGCGATGCTTTGATGTCGTAGCACATAAGGATTAAAAATTTGTCCATTTACCCATTCATTATATCCTCAATCTCCTCCGCTTCAATAGGAATATTGCGCATCAAGTTAAAAGGAGCGCCGTTGCCATTAATGACAAGATCATCTTCTAGGCGGATCCCAAAACCTTCTTCAGGGATATAAATTCCCGGCTCTACAGTAAACACATTACCCGCTTGCATAGGCTCGTAAAGAAGACCGTAATCATGAGTGTCTAGTCCCATATGGTGCGAGGTGCCGTGCATAAAGTATTTTTTATAGGCAGGCCAGTCTGGATTTTCATTCTTTACATCTGCCTTGTCTAAGAGACCAAGACCTAATAACTCTGAGGTCATAAGGTTCCCCACTTCTACGTGGTATGCGGCCCATAGTGTTCCAGGAACCAGCATTTTTGTAGCGTCATTTTTTACACGGTTTACAGCATCATAGACTTCGCGTTGGCGTTTCGTAAAACGGCCATTTACAGGGACAGTACGTGACATATCACTGCTGTAGTTTGCATACTCCGCACCTACATCCATCAAGATGAGGTCGCCGTCTTTACATTGCTGGTTGTTCTCTATGTAGTGGAGTACATTTGCGTTGTTACCAGAAGCAACAATAGGCGTGTAGGCAAACTTTTTTGAGCGGTTGCTTAAAAACGTATGCATATATTCTGCCTCGATTTCAAACTCCCAAACTCCTGGTTTTACAAAACCAAGCACGCGTCTAAATCCTTTTTCTGTGATATCACAAGCCGTCTGGATAAGGTCTATTTCTATTTGATCTTTAACCGCACGCAACCGTTGTAAAATAGGATTGCTCTTTGCCCAGCTATGTGCAGGAAATTTATCTTTGGTCGCCTTAATAAAACGGGCTTCGCGCGTTTCGGTTTCTACGTTTGCGCGGTAATGCTCGTTGGTATTAAAATACACGGTGTCGCATTGTGTCATCACCTCATAAAACACCTTGTCAAACTCTTTAAGCCAGTACACAGTTTTGATTCCGCTTACTTCTAGGGCGCGTTCTTTAGTTAGTTTTTCCCCTTCCCAAACCGCAATATGGGCATTGGTTTCTTTTAAGAATAAAATTTCTTTATGCGCAGGATTGGGTGCGTCAGGAAACAGCACGAGTATGCTTTCTTCTTGATCCACGGCACTTAGATAAAAGATGTCACGCGCCTGTTCAAATGGCATCGTGCTATCTGCACCTATAGGGTAGGTATCATTACTATTAAACACAGCAAGGCTAGACGGCTTCATCTTTGCCATAAAGTGCTTGCGGTTTTTAATAAAAAGCTTGCGATCAATCTGGTGGTATTTCATAGCGTATTCTTATTTTTCATTCTCGTGAAGACGGGAATCTCATTTGTTACTTAAATCCCAATGTATCAGTGTATTTTCATTCGCTTCAGAACTATTAATAACGGCGCTACTTAGGAGGCATAAAAATAAGGATTTAATAAGGGAAGAAAGAATCTCAAGGCGCTAAATAAATTAATAGTCCAAGGTCAAAACCCAAGAGCAAACTAGCTCTTAGTTCCCTTTAAATACTGCAAACATTTTGCCGCAGGATTCGTATTTCTATTTTTAAATGAGTGTATCATACTGCTCACAATCAAAACCCCAGCCGCAACATACGCAACGATTTTAATGGTTTCATAACTGCCCGTATTAGCAACAGCAATAGCAATTAATGCCCAAGCACCTACTAAAGCAAATTCACGCATATTACGTTTCCAAGTGACCATCAGGTTTACCGTAGTCGCCACCCCTATCATAATAAGAGTCCATATCTCTGCGGAAATACCAAAACCATCCCACCCTATCTTAGTAAGATACAAGGTCACATTTGCAATACAAGCCACTGTTAACCAGCCGCTATAAATCACAAAAGGCCACCATAGAAAGACAATCACAGGGATAGGCTCGTCTTTTAACTCCATCGAGTTGCGGACTACAATCTGGAGCAAACAGAACAACATAAAGAAAATTACGAAGGTGGAGATTAAAATCTCGTCGCTCACAAATAGGTAACACCAAGCGCTGTTTGCAATGCAACTTAATATAAACCACCATCCAGTGCGTTCTATAAAAGCATCGTCTCTCACTTTTACAAACAAGCTACGTGATTGATATATGACAAAGCCAAATAATAACAAATAAATAAGCCCCCAAATAGAGAAGGCATATCCTGCGGGAGTAAAAAGGGTGTCATATCTCCCGCTCATCATGGCCTGCGTGGTGTCGTTAAAAACACCCGCGGCTGAGGCGTAATTGAAGTAAATGGTAATCGCAAAAAATAGAATATTGAGTACTTGGAGTATTTTTTTCAAGAGATTATGTTTTTAATTCAAAATACTAAGATATAAATATTTAAGATGCCGCAGCTTTTAAGAGAGGAGAATTAATAGGAGCCGTTTTTTGCTAAGATTCCCATTTCTACAGGGAATGTGGTCCCAAAATATGCAATGCAAAACGTTGCTTGCGTATGTTATTGCAATATGTACGAGCCATAAAAACACAGCAGACTATAAGTATAGCCTTTGTTAAATTTTAGTACCTTGAAACGTTAAAATTTCCGAAGTATTATGAGCCATTATCATATCAAATCAATCGCCCAATTTAATCAAGCAACGCAAGAGGCAAAAGACAATCCAGAACAATTCTGGCACGATATTGCGCTAGAAAATTTTATGTGGCGAAATACGTGGGACACGGTTGTAAAGCACGATTTAACGATGCCTAGCGTAACATGGTTTGAAGGAGCGCAGCTTAATATTTCTGAAAATTGTTTAGATCGTAACTTAGCAGAGAGAGGGGATAAAACGGCCATTTTGTTCGAGCCAAATGATCCGGATGCATCTGCAGAAAAAATTACATATAAGGAGCTGCACAAGCGCGTTTGTACCTTTGCAAATGTGCTAAAATCAAAAGGCATTAAAAAGGGAGATCGGGTGTGTTTGTATCTCCCTATGATTCCAGAATTAGCCATAGCCGTATTGGCCTGTGCCAGAATTGGCGCCATCCACTCCGTAGTGTTTGCAGGCTTTTCTGCCACTGCATTGGCTACTAGAATTGATGATTGTGCTTGCAAAATGGTCATCACTAGTGACGGTTCCTATAGAGGCGCAAAAACCATAGATTTAAAAGGGATTGTAGACCAAGCGCTAGAAAAATGCAATGGGATAGAAAGTGTGCTCGTGGTAAAACGCATCGCTTCGGAAATTTTAATGGTGCCAGATCGTGATTTTTGGTTAGCTCCGTTGCTGGCTCAAGCATCAGACATTTGCGAGCCAGAAATAATGGATGCAGAAGATCCATTATTTGTTTTGTACACCTCAGGCTCCACAGGAAAACCAAAAGGTATCGTGCACACAACTGCGGGATATATGGTGTACGCCGGCTATAGTTTTAAAAACGTTTTTCAATATGAAGAAGACGATGTATACTGGTGTACGGCGGATATCGGTTGGATTACGGGACATAGTTATATTGTATACGGGCCATTGCTCAATGGTGCGACCACTGTGATGTTTGAAGGAGTGCCAACCTATCCAGATGTAGGACGTTTCTGGGAAATTGTAGCAAAACATAAAATAACTCAGTTTTACACAGCGCCTACTGCCATCAGAGCTCTAGCAAAAGAGTCTTTGTCTTTAGTAGAAAAGCATGACTTATCCTCACTTAAAATATTAGGCTCTGTTGGGGAGCCCATAAATGAAGAGGCTTGGCACTGGTATGATGATCACATTGGTAAAAATAAGTGTCCAATTGTAGATACGTGGTGGCAAACTGAAAATGGTGGTATCATGATTACCTCCATCCCTGGAATTACAGAAAGTATACCCACATATGCCACACTACCATTACCGGGGATTCAGCCATGTTTAATGGATGAAAATGGCAATGAGATTTTAGAAATAAAAGCAGAAGGTAGGATGTGTGTAAAATTTCCGTGGCCCTCCATGGCGCGCACTATCTATGGAAATCACGAACGATATAAAGAAACCTATTTCGCTAGCTTTAACGGAAAATATTTTACGGGTGACGGCGCGTTGCGAGATGAACTTGGTAATTATAGAATAACGGGTAGGGTAGATGACGTCATCATTGTATCTGGCCATAATCTAGGAACCGCACCCATAGAAGATGCCATTGATCAACATCCATTAGTAGCAGAAAGTGCAGTGGTGGGCTTTCCGCACGACATTAAAGGAACGGCTTTATATGGGTTTGTGACATTAAAAAATGAGCAAGGCAAAGACGAAAACGAGCTCAGGAATGAGGTAAACGATATGATTGCTTCAGAAATAGGGCCGATTGCAAAACTAGAAAAGATACAATTCACCCAGGGCTTACCAAAAACAAGAAGCGGCAAAATAATGCGCAGAATTCTACGAAAAATTGCAGAAGGGGATAGCAGTAATTTGGGCGATATTTCGACATTATTAAATCCAGAAGCGGTTCAAGATATCATTGATAATGCTTTTTAAGCTCTTGATGTATAATTAACACGATACCTTTTAATGGTTTTGAAATTTTTGAAGTAAAATAAAAATAATTTCTTGCTTTGCTCGGAAAATTTTGAGGCTTGTTTTATATTTGCAGTATAAAATATATACTATGTCATTTACAGATTTATTTGAGAGTGGAGAACATAAACGAAACATTGGACATTTTGCGTCTATCGTAAGTATGGCTGCCGCGGATGGAGCATTAAATGCTGATGAAGAAAAAATGCTGCGTCGTTTTGCACGTAAACTAGATATAGATGAACCTGAGTATGATCAAGTATTAAAAACACCAAATAAGTACCCTATAAACCCTCCTAATGATGCAAATCGCCGTCTAGAGCGTATGCACGATCTTTTTGAAATAATTTTTGCAGATCACGAGATAGATGACAATGAGCGCACATTAATCGTGAAATATGCTATTGGTCTTGGCTATACCGAGGTGCTTGCGGCAAAATTGATAAAGCGTTCTATCGAGATTTATCAAGGAGGTCTTGACATGGAAGACTATCGCTACTTACTTAATAAAGAATAACCTTACAATTGTTGCAGGGCTGTTATAAGTTCATATTTTGAATAAGGCTTCTTTAAAAAGGCTGTTGCGCCTAGATTTATTATAGCTTCCTGCTCATTAATCATTGCCTTGCCGCTCACTACTAATACTGGTATGGAGCTTAGTTTAGGGTCGCTTTTTAGTTTTTGCATAAACTCAATACCTGTAGTGGTATTATAATTTTGCCTAATGATGATTGCCGTATATTTTTTGACTTTTAGCATTTGAATCGCGGCTTTTGTATCTGTAGCAATCTGGAGTTTGAAACCTCCTTCATCTCCTGCAAACTGTTTCATTAGTAGCATTTGACTTAGAGTGTCATCTTCGACGGCAAGAATATGTTTGCTAATTATAATGCCAGAGCCCTTGGGGTTGGTTTTGCTTTTTGGTGTATTATTACGAATCTTAAATGGCAAAATTACAGTGAAATCACTTCCTTTTCCAGCCTCACTATGAACAGTAACAGTGCCGCCTAACATGGTTGTAAGATCTTTAACAATTTTCAACCCTAGTCCAGTGCCTGACGGTTTTAACCCTTCCCTTTGTAATTGCACATAGGAGTCAAATACAGCTGTTAATTGATTCTCAGGAATACCGCTGCCGGTATCAGAAATTTTAAACTGGATAGACGCCACATCTTTTTCTATCATCTCAATGAGTGAAGTGTGCAATACGATAGATCCTTTTTTTGTATTTTTAAAAGCATTTTCAATTATGTTGTAAAAGATCCGCATAGTTCGTGTAGGGTCTCCTGTTAACTTAGTAGGCACATCGCTTTCTGTACAATAGGTAAGTTCTACATTTGAGCTGTTTTTTTTAATCTGAAAGTGCTTTATGCCACCAGCAATCAAAGTATGTAGATTAAAAGGCACTTTTTTAATATCCAGTGCTCCTTTTTCTATTTTTGAAACATCAAGTAGGTCATCCATAAGCACTTTTATGATTGACCCTGTTCTTTGCAAAACACCAATGATTTCTTTTTGCTGAAATGTGAGCTCTGTTTCACTTAGTAAGTCTGTAAAACCCAATAGTGCATTTAAAGGGCTGCGAATTTCATGATTTAAATGCGCTAAGAAATTATTTTTAAATTTTTCTTTCGCAAAATGCACTTCACGCTCAAAACTGAGCGTATTCCTCGCGATAATAGATTCATTTTTTCCTTGAAGTATTGGACGTATTTTAATATAATGACTCGTAAAATCTGTAAAAACCACATATAATTTTTCTTCTTTTTTGAGGATTGAAATGTCTACTATTTTTGAGACTGTTCCTATTTCTAGATTAACACATGTAAATGATTCACTCACGGTGTCATTCGCAAACAAAGGAAGTAACGTAAAGAAGAAAGGATGTTGCTCCTCTAGTTTTTGATTTTTTTTTAAAGGAAAGAGTACATCGTCAGAAGCTAAGATACGACCAAGGCTATCTACGGCAATGATTTGTACTTTATGGTCGATGTAAGAGGCTTTAATATCTTTAAGACTCATGTGGTTACGAGTGTTTTAATGGTGAGTTGCATAAAACCTTCTTCCACATTTTCGCCGGTTTTTGCACTGGTAAATAAATAACTATTAAAAGGGGGTGTTTCAAAAAATACTTTTGATACCTCATCTTTAAATTTATCACACTTGTTGCCAAAAACTTCAATTGGGATTCCTGGAAAATGTTCCTTGAGATACTCCATTTGATTTTCTAAGTTGGCATAGGTTTCAGGTCGAGACACATCAAATACATAAATAAAACCACTAGAGCCTAAAAGATAAGAGGCTCTAGCAGACGCGATCTCGCTGTGTCCTTCAATATCCCATACAACTAATGTAACCGTATTGTCGTTTATAATTACATCCTTCTTCTTTACGTGTAGACCAACGGTTACAAGATAATCCTCACTAAATGAGGCGTCTACGTACTGACGGATAAGACTTGTTTTACCTACGCCAAAATGACCAAGGATTACTATTTTACGCGGTTGTGTCATAGAAAGGAGTGGTTGTTAATCGTAAATTGAAAGATACGATAATTCTCTATTTGGCTACAATAAAGTAATAACGTTTGTCTTAAAATGTTTTACAGAAGAAAAGAGTGTTAATTCCCGCTTAGTCCTTTGCTTTTGGCAACGGTTTTTTTTTAATTCGCTATACGCAGGGTAAGATTTTAAATCGTAGTTGAAATTTAAATCAAAAAAGAGATATAAAAAACTTCCTTTTCTATTGATTCTTCCACCGCTTAAATAGAGATTTTAAAATTTGATCTACTTCCGCTCTGGATAACTTGTCTATACCAGAAGATAATTTTTTTGACACGTTGTACAGTTTGTTTTCGAGGGTACTCTCAAAAGATTTAGAATAATTGCCAGAGATAACTACAGCGATATAATAGGAATGAAAATTATGTACTTGTATACTATATAGCTCATATTGTATAGATTCGAGACTCTGGTTTCCACCTTGAAAAGCATCTTCTACAAAACTTTTAATAGCTGTAAGCATGCCAGAAATCATGTCTTTGTCTATAGTTTCATTTAGGCTAAAATTGCCTAGCAGTATTCCAGAACCCTTCTGAATAGCAAAAACTTCATTTACTGTAGGTTTGTCCAATTCACTCAAAATAAGATCCCCTTCTTTTGTTGCAGTAAAAGTGGCTCTCGCCTTTCTTTTTAAACTTACTAATGAAAATGTGTTGTTTACTTTTTTATTAATATCCTCTGAGAGCTTGGCAAATTCGCTTGCAATATATCGCTTAATCATCTTGCCCATAATAGGATACAAAGCTTCTACCACTTGATCTTGTGAGTTGGCTATTTGTTCCTTTAAAGTCTGGGTAATTGTTGGGCCAAGCGTGGTTGGGATTTCTTTTATAAACTTCTTAAGTTTTTCCTCAATAATGGGATCTACTTTATCTGATAGGAGCTCACGCTCCTCAATTGTCTTTGAGATCGTGTTTACACGCTGGGTAATAGCATCTGCTATTTGCCTGTCGTCAGTTAACAGGATATCACGTAAGAGTTGTAATTTATCCTCCTGTTCAAGCATTAAATTAATTGGAGATTATTTGCCTATTTTTTCACCTAAGGAGATTAATAATTGTCCTAATTCTCTTCTGTCTACTTTTTGCTCGTTGAGCGTCTCAGTCTTATCATTGAGGGCATCTTCTAGGTCTGTGATTCTAATGTTTACATCTGTGCTCAAGGAATCTATAGACTGCATTAGCTCACCACGCACCTCATCAATATAACCTTCTAGCGCAGCTTTCTTATCGTCTATCTCTTTTTTGAGTGTAGCAAACTCACTGTCATACTGTTGTATGTTTTCCCCAAAAATGAGGTTCTTAATTGCTTCAATTTTTGAAGTAGAGTCTACTTCTGGATGGTCTTTTGGCGAATTCTGGTTTTTACTCATGAAGCTAGCTTAATCTTTATTGGGGTAAATGTAAGTGTTTTTCAAAGTTTTAATAGTTTTTCATTCAAACATTAAACATTAAACATTTTGCATAAACTCTTCTGCTTTTAAAACCATGTTTTTACTTCCGCAGAAAAAGGGAACACGTTGGTGTAATTCTGTAGGTTTAATGTCAAGAATACGCGTGAAGCCGTCACTAGCTAGGCCGCCAGATTGTTCTGCAAGGTAGGCCATAGGGTTGCATTCATACAATAATCTCAATTTTCCGTTAGGGTCTTTACTTGTATTTGGGTACATGTAAATCCCACCTTTTATCATATTTCTATGAAAATCTGAAACTAAAGAACCTATATATCGTGACGTATAAGGACGATCGCCTTCTTCTTTCTGACAGTATTTTATATAGTTTTTTACACCTTGAGGAAAACGCACATAATTACCTTCATTCACAGAATAGATATTCCCATCTTCTGGAAATCGCATATTAGGGTGTGATAAATAGTAAGTACCTATGGCAGGGTTTAATGTAAATCCATTTACACCGTGCCCTGTAGAATATACTATCATTGTTGAGGTGCCATACACAATATATCCTGCGGCCACTTGTCTATTTCCTGGTTGTAAAAAGTCTTCTAGTGTAACAGGCGTCCCTTCTGGAGTTACCCGACGATAGATAGAAAAGATAGTCCCCACAGATACATTAACATCTATGTTTGACGATCCGTCCAGTGGGTCCATTAGCACCACATACTTGTTGTCATTTTTTTTATTTCTTCCGGTGATTGTGATAAAATCATCCTCTTCTTCACTAGCAATCCCACAAACAATCTCTCTGTTTGTCAGGGTTTTAATAAAAATATCATTTGCATATACATCCAGCTTTTGTTGGTCTTCCCCCTGTATGTTTGTGTCACCAGCATCCCCCAATATATCTACTAACCCCGCCTTATTCACTTCGTGATTCACTACTTTTGCTGCGAGCCTTATCGAGTTAATCAATCTTGAAAGCTCTCCAGAGGAGTACTTAAATTCAGTTTGATTTTCTATGATAAACTCACCAAGAGTTTGATTTCTATTTGCCATGGAGTAATGTGTTGTTAGGAATTTGCAGCAAATATCGGGATTTTTAACAAATTGCACCGATATTTGTTTATCAAAACCCCTAGCGATGAGCATTCTTATTAGAAAAGCGGTAAAAGCAGATATGCCAACTGTTTTAAACTTAATTAAAGAGTTAGCAGTATACGAGAAAGAGCCAGATGCTGTTCATATTTCTTCTGAAACGCTAGAGAAAGAAGGACTCGGTGAACATCCATTATTTACATGCTTTGTTGCCGAGGTGGATGGATTGATCGCGGGCATAGCGTTAACTTATTTCGTGTTTTCTACATGGCAAGGACGTACCTTACATCTAGAAGATTTGGTCGTGACCCAAAAAATGCGAGGCACAGGAGTTGGCATGGCTCTTTACAAGCGTGTGATGCAATTTGGAAAAGAAGAAAATGTAGCCCAAGTAAAGTGGATCGTATTAGACTGGAATACTCCAGCGATAGATTTTTACGAAAAAACAGGGGCTGTGATGCATAAAAACTGGCACATCGTTGCGATGGATACTGCAAGATTAAATTCGTTCTTGGACGATAGTAACTAATGTTTAATTAATAAGTCATCCCACTTTGTGGATGGTAAAGATGAAGGTATTTAAATTTGGTGGTGCATCTGTAAAAGATGCCGAAGGAGTAAAAAATTTATCCCAAGTTTTAACAACGACAGGGGAGAAAGATCTAGTGGTAGTAGTATCTGCCATGGGAAAGATGACTAATGCGTTTGAACAAGTGGTGACTAATTACTTCGATACTAAAAGCGAAGTGCCATCTGCACTGAATGAGATAGTATACTTTCATCACACGATATTAAAAGAATTATTTACTTCGGTAAAGCACCCTGTGTTCTTAAAAGTAAATCAACTTATCACTGAGTTATCTCAGTTATTAGATAAAAATAAATCGAAACAACATCCTTTTGTTTATGATCAAGTGGTGCCCTATGGTGAGCTGATTTCGACGTGTATTGTTTCTGCCTACCTTCAAGAAATAGGAATAGAGAATACGTTTCTTGATGCGCGAGACTGTATCATTACAGATACGAAATACAGAGATGCAAATGTACAGTGGGATGAAACACAACAGCGTATTTCCGGAGTTGTAAAAAAGAAAGGGATTACCGTGACACAAGGTTTTATTGCTTCAGAAAACACTCATAATTTTACCACTACTTTGGGACGTGAAGGAAGCGATTATACAGCTGCGATTTTTGGATATTGTCTTAACGCAGACGCTGTGACCATCTGGAAGGACGTGCCTGGCGTGCTAAATGCAGACCCTCGTTATTTTAATAAAACCACTTTGCTACACCATATTTCTTACAAAGAAGCGATTGAGCTTGCTTTTTATGGCGCTTCTGTAATTCACCCAAAAACCTTGCAACCATTACAGCGTAAGGAAATCCCCTTGTACGTAAAGTCTTTTTACAACCCAACCGCTGCTGGTACGTGTGTAGGTAAAGGTGTAACCTTAGACCCCTTAATTTCTTGCTTTATTTTAAAGACAAATCAAGTGTTGATTTCTCTTTCATCCTTAGATTTTAGCTTTATGATGGAGAATCATATTGGCGATGTTTTTAGGTGGTTGCACGAGTATAAAATGAAGGTCGAGTTGATACAGAACTCTGCGATTAGTTTTACTGTTTGTGTAGATAATAAATATGATACGCTCGCGCCATTGCTTTCAAAACTAAGAGCTACTTTTAAAGTAAAATGGAATGAAGGCGTTACGTTATACACCATTAGACACGCATCTCCCAGCGAAATTAAAAAACTTGAAGCCAATAAAATGGTACTAATAAGACAAGAAAATAGAGATACAGTTCAGCTTGTTGTTAAAGCATAAGTTGAGCGGTTTTTTTATCTTTGCAAACAACCAAATTGGTATACATTCATGGGATTAGTCACTTCAAGTGAGATTGCCAAGGCTATAAAAGTAGACAAGCTAGGCATTGTTGGAACTTTTATAGGTTGGTCTTTAATGAACGTACTTCACATCTCTACGATTAATAAGATTTACAATCGCAACAAACATTTAAGCGATCTTGATTTTATAAACGCATTACTTCAAGAGTTTGAAGTAGATTTTGAAATTCCAGAAAAAGATTTAAAGAGAATCCCAAAAACAGGTCCTTTTATTACTATTTCTAACCATCCCTTAGGTGGCATTGACGGAATCTTACTGCTCAAAGTATTATTAGAAGCAAGACCAGATTATAAGATAATGGCAAACTTTTTACTCCATCGCGTTGCGCCCTTAAAGCCTTTTGTGATGCCAGTAAATCCTTTTGAGAATAACAAGGATGTGAAATCTAGTTTCGCTGGTTTTAAAGCTGCACTATCTCATTTAAGTGACGATAGTCCCTTAGGTATCTTTCCGGCAGGTGAAGTTTCTACTCAGAAAGATGATAAGCTAATTATTGATAAACCTTGGGAAGAAGCCGCCATGAAGCTTGTGAAAAAAGCGGGTGTTCCCGTGGTTCCTATTTATTTTCACGCAAAAAACAGTGGACTGTTTTATAGGTTAGCAAAAATGAGTGACACGCTTCGTACCGCCAAACTGCCTTCAGAATTACTGTCACAAAAAGGCCGAGTTGTAAAAATAAGAATCGGAAATTCGATTTCTGTGGTAGACCAAAATGAGCATGACTCCTTGTCAGAATACACGGCTTTTTTAAGGAAGAAAACCTATATGCTGGCAAATCCTTTTCAGAAGAAAAAGCTGATAGAGCATTTGCCAAAATCTATAAAGTTACCTAAGCAGCCTAAAAAAATAGCGGGGCCTGTTTCTAAAGAAGCTATTGAGGCAGAAGTAGCGCTCCTATTAGCAAGTGACAACAGACTTTTAGAAAGCAAGAACTATGAGGTGTATTTGGCATCTGCAGAGTTGATGCCAAATATCTTACGTGAGATTGGAAGACTACGCGAGATTACTTTTAGAGATGTCGGTGAGGGCAGTAATAAATCACTAGATTTAGATGAGTTTGACGCTTACTATCACCATATGTTTTTATGGGATAAAGAATCAAAAGTAATCGCTGGAGCCTATAGAATGGGTCTTGGTTCAAAAATATTTGCGGCACATGGTATTGATGGTTTTTACCTGCAAGACCTCTTCAGATTTGAGCCAGAATTGTACGATATGATGAGCAAGTCTATAGAGATGGGACGCGCCTTTGTCATTAAAGAATACCAACTAAAACCAATGCCTTTATTCTTGCTTTGGAAAGGGATTGTGCACACAACATTACGTTATCCAGAACACAATTTCTTAATAGGAGGCGTGAGCATTAGTAATAAGTTTAGTGAGTTTTCTAAGGGTTTGATGATAGAGTTTATGAAGTCTAATTATTACGATCCTTGGGTGGCGCAATATATCAATCCCAAAAAGGAATATAAGGTTAAATTAAAGGATGCTGATAAGGATTTTATTTTTGACGAAAGTGAGGCAGATCTAAACAAGTTTGATAAGATAATCGATGAGGTTGAACCAGGTGCGCTAAGGTTGCCTGTACTTATTAAAAAGTATATAAAACAAAACGCAAAAGTAGTAGCCTTTAATGTGGATCCACTATTTAATAACGCGATAGACGGCTTGATGTATATCCGCATCGCAGACCTTCCAGAAAGCACTGTAAAACCAGTTATGGAAGAGTTTCAAGCAGAATTAGAAAAGAAGATGGCAGCTGCGTCTCAAAATAAGGAGGCAGAGTCTTAATTCTTACTAACGATACTCTGGGTTCTCAAAATTCCATCGTGTACCATCGTCCCAATCATCTCTAGAATTACCGTAGGCAGGATAGCCTCCTTGATCTTTAAGCATTTTTGCTAAATGCAACAAATTATAGGTCATAAACGTGGTGTTCCTGTTTGTGAAATCGTTGTTTTTAGCGCCACTTTCTTCATCGTTATAACTAGCGCCAGGACCAGCCTCACCTATCCACCCACAATCTGCTTGTGGCGGAATACTATAGCCTATGTGCTGGAGCGCGTATAGTGTTCCCATAGCCACGTGCTTTACACCATCTTCGTTTCCTGTGATGATACAGCCTCCTACTTTTCCGTAGAAATAATACTGTCCTTTTTCATTGCGATTTCCGCTCTCGCCATATAATCGCTCAATTAACTTGGTCGCCACAGAAGATTTTTCACCTAACCAGATAGGCGTCCCAATCACTAAAATATCTGCCTCTTCAATCTTATTAAAAATTGCTGGCCATTCATCAACGTTGGCTCCGTGCTCGGTCATATCATGATACACACCGTAGGCAATATTATGATTAACAAAGCGCAGGTGTTCAACGATCACACCTTCTGCTCGCATAATGTCAATGGAGACATCCATGAGTGCTTTTGTATGACTCATCGCTGGAGTTTTTTTAAGCGTACAGTTTATGTAAAGTGCTTTTAATGATTTGAAATCTGATTTTTCTTGAGCCATTTCCGGAGAATTATTATTCAATGGTTAGTTCGAATAATTTTGCATTGCTTACTGTTTTTACAATATATTACTTTAGATGTGATAGGATAAGCGCAATCAATTCAGGAAATACTTGTACAAAAAATATGTGTTTACTCACGGTAATTGCTCCGTAAACTCCAGCAATAATTACGTAACTTAAAAAGAGACTGGAAATATAAAAGCGCCAGTGTGCGCCCTCAATAAAGAGGGTCCAGATAAGTCCCGCAGCAAGAAACCCATTTTAGAGTCCTTGATTAGCCGCCATTGACTGTGTGGGTCCGAAAAGTTCTTTAGGTAAAAATTTAAATATTTTACGACCTAAATTTTCTCAAGCGAACATTTCGAAACAAAGAAAAAAGAGATGAAGTACAACAACAAAACCTATGGAATATTGATGAGGAGATGCATAATTTATAGCGTGGTTTCTATAAAATTACGACAATAATCTTTAATCTCTTCTCTGGTAGCAGCAAAAGCTGTTCTAGTCTCAAGTTCTGTGCCTTCTAGTTTTGATGGATCACTAAAGTTATGATGGATACGCACTGCATTTTTTGAAGGAATAAATGGACAGTTTTCGTTTGCGTGGTCACAAACAGTGATGATAAAATCAAAATCCACCTCCTTGTATTCATCTACGTGATTTGAGGTGTTTTGCGAGATATCAATGCCATCTGCTTTCATGGTATCAACTGCTCTTGGATTAAGACCGTGTGTTTCGATTCCTGCGCTGTAGATCGTCGCTTTTTGGTTTGCGAAGTGTTCTAAATAACCTTGCGCCATCTGGCTTCTGCAGCTGTTTCCTGTGCATAGTACTAATATGTTTTTCATAATTTTTCTTCTTTCCATTAATATATTATCGTGCCATACGCCATCTCGTTGAGCGACTTTTATGCGCACCCTTATTTGTCTAAATCCGCTTGCTGTGTGCAATCGGATACTTGATTTGTTCTGCGTAAATATGCTAGCTTGTAAGGACCAGAACTCAGCCTGTTCGCTTTCTAAAACTAGATATTGAAGCAATTTTTCCCCTACTCCTTATCCCGAAATTTTCTCGCGACGTAGATGGTGTCTTCTACAACTCCCTTATAAAAAGAACTTAAGGCATACCAGCCAGCAACTTGATTATCTACTAAAGCGACAAACCTACATGGTTTTAGAAATTTAACGTCCCATTGTTCCCAAGTAGACTTACTGGTTTCTAATGAAGAAACACCCGTTTGCGCTCCTTCCGCATAAATAGCTGCTACAGCATCAAAATTATTTTTATGAAAGGGAGTAATGTGCAACGTTAACAACAGCCACTTCCAGGAGCACAACTAGCCGCTGTATTGGGCGCCGTTAGTTCTTCTAATGTAAGACCGCAAGCATCCGCAGCTTTACACTGCGTGGCGTCTATGCCTAGTTGAACAATGATTTTATCATCACCTACTAATACTTGTTCAACGGGTAAATGTGCTGTATGAAAAGCGGTATTACCGTATTCAAACTTTATCAATGCATCCATATCATATGCTGCAATTTCGCCTACTTTATTTAATATTCCCGCTGCTTTAAGACAAGACATTGCCGTCTCTCCATTATAAGAAGCAGGTTCTAATAATTGAATAATAGTCTCGTTCCATGAGTCCATTTTACCGCCGCAATCAACTGCTTTAATAGTGGTGTGTTTCACTTCTGTAATATGATAGTTTTGCGCAACCAACTGTGTGTTATTATACCCAAACAATAATGCCTTATTGCTGTGTTCTTTTAAGATTGAAAATAATTCGTTTGTTTTCATAGCTGTTTTATTTAATATTCGGGTGACTCGCTTTGCTGAAGTATTAAAACGTTCCTTAGCAACATTTTGCTTCTGTTGCTTCAAAGAACTCTTGAAAAAGAGATTTTAATTTCCCTAGTTTATCCGCGTTTATACGGTAATACTGGCTTTTACCTTCAAATTTACTCTTAAGCAAGCCCGCCTTTTTTATCACTTGTAAATGTTGCGATGTCGTAGGTTGAGAAAGCTTAATTGTTTCTGAAATATCTTTACATAGACAACCGTCACAATCGCCTATATAGTTTAAAATAGAAATACGAGCCGGATGCGATAGCACCTTTGCAAGATCTGCCAGTTGGTTCACACTCATCGTGTGTAAATGTCTTTTTGAAACGCCCATTTTTCAGTATTTAGAGTACATCAGTATTAGGTAATCATAACAGCACACCTAAAATTGAACAGATAAGACTACTGTATGCTTATTGCTAATATACTTGTATATTGCAATATTACGATGTAATTATTAAATAAAAAAGCTTTCAGTTTTTTTTATGAAAGCTTTTAATTTTTAGAACCAGCCCTTATGGCCAACTTGATAGGTTTGATAGAACTCTTCGTCGCTTTTTGTAAGATAAATTATTCCTTCAATCAAGGCTAATATTGCTCCTACACCACAAAGAAGTGTTAATAGAATCTGAAGTATTCCCTCTTTAGTATACCCTAACATGAATTTATGAACTCCTGTCCATCCTATAACAATCGCAAGAATACCACAAATGAGCTTTTTATTTTCCCCATTGTTGGTGCTTTCATTCCAGCTTTCTTTAAACTCATTCGCCGCTTCTTTTGCATCATTCGCAAATTCATTAGCTGTTTGTTTTGCGTCCTTTGCAAAATCTTTAGCGTCGTCTTTTAGATCATCTCCGAAATTTTTGTTTGTCTCGTCTGCCATTTTGGTTGTTTTAGTTATTAATAAGTGAAAAATACAAATTATCTGTAAATCAAACTGTTAAAATTATTACTCAAAAGCGGCGTCTATGGGTTTCCATAATTCTATCTTGTTCCCATCATTATCCATCACATACCCAAACTTGCCATACTCAAACTCTTGTATGTCTCCTATAATAGTTACTCATTCTTCTCTGAGCAGTTCTAATAAACCCACCAAGTTCTCTACTCTATAGTTAAACATAAATCGCTTGTCTGACGGTTTATAATAGTCGGTATCATTTGACTTTGGGCTCCATTGTGTGGAATATTTAGTACCGTCTTTTCCTTCCGCCAGAAGGTGTATCCCTTGTCATCAGTATCAAAGCCGAGGTGTTTTTTATACCAGTCTTTCGTTGCTTTTGGGTCTGTTGTTTTAAAAAACAAACCTCCTATTCCCGTTACTCTTTTCATACCTGTGCCCCAGCTAGACTAGAGAACCTGTTACTTGCTATTTACTAATTTTCAATTTAATGTCTTTGTATCATCGTGGCCTTGGCGAAGGCGGGAATCCCAGCTATTCAATCTAACTTTTGCACTCAATAGAATGCACCACAAAGGCTAAGAGGCTTACTTAAAACCTCTTAGTATCTTATCTACAATTACTTGCGCTAATTTCTCTTTACTCTCTGCTGTCCATCCAGCAATATGTGGGCTGAGAATGACTTTATCCATAGAAAGTAGTTGTTTAAACTCTTGTGATGTTTCTGAAGAAAATAAGGTCTCAAAATTTTGCCTTTCGTACTCAAGTACATCCAATCCTGCGCCTAGTATTTTTCCAGACTTTAAGGCTGAGACTAGCTCTTTTGTAACGACGCTTTTTCCGCGGGCGGTGTTTAATAGCCAGAATGGTTTTTGAATCGCGGCAATAAATCGGGCATCTACCATTTTATTTGTCAAAGGGGTCCAAGGCGTGTGCAGGCTCACTACATCTACTTTCTTTCTGAAATTTTCTAGCGTCACTTGCTGTGCATTCTCATCACCTACGCCTTCTTGAATGTCATAGCACAGCACGGTGCAATCAAAACCGCGTAATTTTTTTGCAAAGGTTTTACCCATATTACCATAGCCAATAATGCCTATGGTTTTTCCATCTATTTCTATACCTCGATTGTCTTCACGAAGCCAATGTCCCGCTTTTACCTCTCGGTCAGCTTTGTTTAGTTTATTAAATAGGGAAAGCAGCATTCCTAGGGTGTGTTCGCCTACAGCATTTCTGTTTCCCTCTGGTGAAGAAATGAGGGTGATGCCTTTTTCTAAGGCGTAGGCTTCGTCAATGCTCTCTAGTCCTGCGCCCACCCGTGCAATGAATTTTAAGTTGAGTGCCTTGTCCATAAAAGCCTTATCTATGTCAAATCTACTTCTTATTACAATCCCTTGATAGTGATCAATAATTTGCTCAATAGCTTCTTTAGGTGATGTATAATCTTCGGTATTTTCAAATCCAGCAGACTTAAGCTGTTCAAGAAGTAAAGGGTGGTTTTGATCGAGGTGGAGGATTTTCATGTGAGAAATTGAAAGTGAAAACGTCCCAATATTTTGGGAGAAATCCAACTAAGTTATTTAATTGTTTTACAATACGCATTGTATTGCTAAGATTAAAGCATAAATATAGGGAAACAATTTTTTTGAATAAGGAATATAAAGATTCGATTTTAAATCTTGGGATACTCCGTTTGTGTTTTTTCGTGCTGCACATCACCTGTATGCTTTGTTTTTAATTGCTCAAAGAGTAGCAAGTGTACTTCTTCATCCCCTTGACTTTTAGGGCAATGTTCTACTCCTTTTGGAACCACAATGATTTCGCCTTCATTGACAATCTCCACCCATTCATGACCAAGTGGAGCTGAAGTGCGGAAATACATCTCTAAGGTTCCCTTGTAAACAAAGAACAACTCATCTTCATCCTTGTGACTGTGCCAGACAAATTCGCCCTGTATTTTTGCTAAAATCACCTGCATAGTATCTACCGTAGCGATCTGATGAGGATGCCATTGTTTGCTAAATTTGCTAAACTTTTCTCTTAGGTTTATTGGTTTCATAGCGCTATTGTTATTATGACGTAGTGGTCTTGAGTCTTTCGCATTTTCGTCGAAAGGCAAGCCTAAATACCCAGAATCAATTTAGCGATCCAGAGATAAATTAAAATCCCAAAAATATCATTACTTGTGGTGATAAAAGGTCCTGTTGCAATGGCGGGGTCAATGCCTCTTTTATGCAGAAATAGTGGAATGAATGTGCCAATGATTCCGGCAAAAATAATCACAACAAAAAGTGATATAGAAATAGAAAGCCCGTACGCTATCTCCCCTTCCCAGGCCCATATGAAGAAAAATAGTACAATCGCTAATGCCGCTCCATTAAGCATGGCGAGTAGCATTTCTTTAATAAGTCGTTTTCCAATACTCCCTTTAATATCATCATTTGCAAGACCTTGTACGATAATTGCACTAGACTGCACACCCACATTTCCTGCCATCGCGGCAATGAGTGGCGTAAATATTAATAGGATGGCGTGATTGTTTAAAACTTCTTCAAAGCCGCCCATTATGGCTGCTGCTCCAACGCCTCCTAGCAATCCTAGAAAGAGCCAAGGTAAGCGGGCTCTGGTTAACTCTAAAACACTGTCATCTGCCTCGACATCTTGAGATATACCCGCGGCCATTTGGTAATCTTTTTCTGCTTCTTCTTTAATAAAATCTACAATATCATCTATTGTAATGCGCCCTACGAGTATACCATTTTCATCGACCACAGGGATTGCATCTAGATCATATTTTTGCATGATTCTAGCGACTTCTTCATTTTCTGTATGGACGGTTACAGAATCTACTTTTGGGATAAAAACCTCGCTAATTTTGGTTTTTTCACTCGCGGTCAATAAATCTTTTAGGGAGAGTCTACCAGTAAGTTGCCCTTCTTTATTTGTAACATAAATGGAGTGGACACGTGTCACGTTTTCTGCTTGACGACGCATTTCACGTACACAACCCGCTACAGTCCAGGTCTCTTTAACTTGTACTAATTCTTTCGCCATTAAGGCCCCTGCAGTGTCTTCATCATAATTTAATAACTCAACAATATCTGCCGCGTGCTCCTCATCAGTTATTTTATCAATAACCTCTTTCTGAATGTTATCATCGAGCTCCGCAATAATATCTGCCGCATCATCCGTGTCGAGTTCTTCTAATTCTTGAGCAATCTCAGCAGGAGTAAGATTGTCTAAAATGCGTTCACGTAGGTCTTCGTCGAGCTCCATTAAAGCTTCTGAAGTAATTTCGCTTTCTAACAGTTTTATAAGGTAGGTAGCTTCATCACTATTCAACTCTTCTAAAAGCTCTGCGACATCTGCAAAGTGATAGTCTTTTAAAAGTTCTCTAAGCGCGTGCCCATCTTTATTTGCGATGAGTTGCTCAATACTTGAAATAAAATCAGTCGTGAGTTGAAATTGCATCTGCTTCCAGTTTGGTGGTGAGGGCGATAAAATCTGCTACAGAGAGCTGTTCTGGTCGCTGCCCAAAGATAGCATCTTCTTTAAGTTTATCAGAGATTTCGAAACTTTTTAAACTGTTCCGTAATGTTTTTCTGCGTTGTTGAAAAGCGGTCTTCACGACTCTATATAAAAAAGCTTCTGAACAAGGTAACTCTAAGGAGGCTTTTCTGGTAAGTCTTAATACGCCGCTATCTACTTTCGGGGGCGGATTAAACACCGTAGGAGGGACGGTAAATAAGTAATCTGCTTCATAATATGCTTGTACCAAAACAGATAGTATCCCGTAGGTTTTTGAGCCGTGATCTGCACAAATACGCATGGCAACTTCTTTCTGAAACATTCCAGTAAATTCGGGTACTTGCTCTTTGTTTTCTAATGTTTTAAAAACGATTTGAGTAGAAATATTATAGGGGAAATTACCAGTAACCGCATATTGCTCCGTCCCAAAATAATCTTGCATATCTTCTCTAAGAAAATCTGCTTCTAAGATTTGCAGATTTTCATTTGGGTAATGAGTTTCCAAATATGCGATCGAATCTCGATCTGGATCCATGGCGACTAGATTTATGTCTTTGTCTAAAAGGTATTTTGTGAGTACTCCCGTTCCTGGGCCTATTTCTACAACGTTTTTATAACCTTTGTGCGTAAGTGTTTCCGCAATATTTTTTGCTACATCTTCATCAATTAAAAAATGCTGACCTAGGTGTTTTTTTGCACGAACGGAATCGTTTTGAGCACTAAACTCTCTTCTAGGGCTTGCAGAATGCTTACTGAATTTTTTTTTGTTTTTGCTCATCTTGGATTCTTAGGTATGACAACGCTTAGTGATGGAAATGTAACTTTTTTTCTTCTTGAGGAGAAGCAGCATTCTTTTCTGTCCTTAGACACGCAGCTTGCTACATCTTTATTGCAGTATCAGTCTTTTGCTGCTACTGCTCATAGATTACTTCTAGCTCTGTTCTAAATGCTACGAACTTTCCTTCAAATGCCTTACCTTGAGCTCGTAACTTGTCTGCATCTTCCTTATAGTATTTTTCTAATGTTGCTTTACTGTCTGTGTGATATTGTACAGAGTAGGTCGTGCCTCCCATTTCTTCTTCTATTTGCACTTTTGTCATTAGGGCTTTCGTAAACTTTCTGGTAGCTAACATAGCAGGAATATGTTCTGCCTTCATCCAGTCAAGCCATGTGTCGTGGACGCTATTTTCTATGTTAATGGTAACGTTGTATATGTACATTTGTTGGTAATTAAGTAACTAAGTGATCTAGATATTGGGTAAATAGATATTAGATTTATTGATTAGTTTTTGTTGAAAAACTGGGTTCAAACTACTGTTTTTTTTAGCGACTGAAATCACTCAATCAAATCTCCACGGAGCATTCTAAATCGCGCTCTTGCTTCTGTAAAGAATATACTGTCTTTATAATCAAAGATAATCTGCTCATATAATTCTTTTGCTTTTTCTGGTTGCGCTAGGTGATCTTCATATAGTTTGGCCAAACGAAAATGCGCATCGTCTGCTAAAATATCTTCATTAAAAAACTCGATAATATTTTTGTAGTTGGCTTCAGCCTTGGTGTATTGATCTGTTTTCTCATACAAAACACCTTGCTTTAAAAGAGCTTCGTCTTCTATGCTTTCTCCTTTGTGATTTTGAATGATATCTTCGAGTTGGGTGATGGCTTCCTCATCTTTATTCTGCAAAGCGAGTAAATCTGCTCGAGCAAATATTTTCAATGCTGTTTGCGTTGTGTCTTCTAATGAGTTGTCACTAATCATTAAACTTAACTGCAAGGCATCGTTCGCAATGAGCTGAGAAGAAGATTTTTTTAACACATCTAATTGAACCTGTGACCAGGCAAAATCTCCTTTAAAATAACTTGTTCGCGCTACTTTAAACCTAGCTTCCTGTGCCATCACATCGCTTTTTATTTTCTCTTGAATCTGTGTGTAATAAATTAATGCACGGTTAAACTTCTCATCGATCACTAGAATATCTGCCAGCTCCATCTTGACTCTTGCCTCTTGAAAAGCACTCATTTTGTTTTCTAGCAATGCTTTTAAGTTAGAAACAGCTAGCGCTCTTTTATTGTGATTGAATGCTAAAAAGCGGTTAAAATCTACCTGCATTAAGTAGGTGGATTTCCCGCGGCCAAACTCATCTAACAATGCATTAAACTGTGCTTCCAGCTTGTCGTAGTCTTTAGTTTCTACGGTTGCTAATTTAATTTTCATTAAAAATTGGTAGGCACCTAAACGCATTTCTGGAGTTGGTGCTTTTTCAATAATGAAGTTGATCATATCTCGCGCATGATCATAAGATTCATTTGCAATGGCAATAAAAACAAGATCCTGAATCCCAGAAATATCTTCGTCAGATCTTCTATAGATTGCTTTTTCTTGAGCAAAGGCTTTCTTAAAATCGTTTTGTTGCACAAATAACCAACTCAACAATTCGTTATACAAGATGTTAGGTCTGTCCTGTAATCTTTTAAGGATTATTTTCCGAAAGAGAACATTTGCTTCATTTTCAGGATCTTCATTTACATAAAGACTAAACTGTCTTTGTGCATAGGGTTTTGTATTTGGATTCTTCTCGATGAGATCTACAAAGCTTTCAAGCATCTTTTCTACTTTTCCTTGTTCGCCATAAAGGCGCGCTAATTGTTGGCTAAAATCAAGATAATTATCAAGCTCCATCGCCTTCTCGTACAACAAAATGGATTCATCTAAGAGGCTAAATTTTTCAAAAGCCTCTCCTATGGTGTATGCGTAGCGTGAATTTTCATTGATGTAATTAATCGCCTCGTTGTAATAAATACTTGCTAATGAATCTTTATTTTGTAGGGTATAATTATGACCAAGTTCTACGATAAGTTGGGGCAATTTACTTCGAGTGTTTAGTCTTTCTTCTAATAATTTTTGTGCCTTGTCAAAACGTTCCACTTGCTGATTCATCTCTACCAAGGAGAGCGTATAATCTAGTCTTCCTGGTGTTTGCTTTGCAAGTTTTTCATAAATAGCGATTGCTTTTTCGTATTCCCCTTTTTCCGCATAGTTTCTGGCTAAAAGCTCGTTTTGAGCCAAGCTAGAAACCCCGGTAAGGAGCAAGAATAAAGTGATAAGTATACGCATATCGTAAAGATAGTATTTTAAACGAGGTACAGAAAACAAAAATCGTGCCTTGGCATTACCACCCTAATTCAGCAGACCTGAATCACCCATCTTGATTGCTTCGTGACTCGCAAAGGAGGGAAACTAGAATGATGATATCAAGTATATCTGATGCTAAATCCTAGTGAAATAGTTGATAGTTCTCCCCATTGTTGAAATTTTCACTAATAACTAACAACTAGTCAATCATATCAAAGCCACAATACGGCACTAATACATCCGGAATTTTAATTCCATCTGGCGTCTGGTAATTCTCGAGGATTCCTGCAAGTACTCTAGGCAATGCCAATGAACTTCCATTAAGCGTGTGTGCGAGTTTATTCTTGCCATCACTATCTTTAAAACGAAGCTTTAATCGGTTTGCTTGGTATGCCTCAAAACTTGAAACACTAGAGATCTCTAACCATCTGTCTTGCGCCGTTGAGAATACTTCAAAATCATAGGTCAACGAAGCTACAAAGCCTAAGTCACCTGCGCACAAACGTAAAATTCTGAAAGGTAATTGCAGCTCTCTTAAAATTTCGGTCACATGGTCTACCATACCGTCTAAGGCTTGAGCGCTATTGTCTGGATGCTCGACACGTACAATTTCTACTTTGTCAAACTGATGCAGTCTATTTAACCCTCTTACGTGCGCTCCATAACTTCCCGCTTCACGTCTAAAACACGGCGTAAAACTAGTACATAGAATGGGTAAATCACTTTCTTGAACAAGGTTGTCCCTAAACATATTAGTCACGGGTACCTCTGCCGTTGGTATTAAGTAAAGGTCATCAACACCCACGTGGTACATCTGTCCTTCTTTGTCTGGCAATTGTCCTGTACCAAAACCAGAGGCTTCATTTACCAAAAGTGGCACTTGATATTCTGTGTATCCTGCAGCTGTGTTTTTGTCTAAAAAGTAACTAATAAGGGCACGCTGTAATCGGGCACCCTTTCCTTTATACACAGGGAAACCTGCACCTGTGATTTTAACGCCAAGTTCAAAATCAATAATATCATATTTTTTAGCCAATTCCCAGTGCGGCAATGATCCTTCTGCGAGTACAGGAATATCACCTTCTCTAAACGTTTCTTCATTGTCGTCTTCTGTCATTCCAGCGGGAACTAGTTCGTTAGGAATGTTTGGGATCGTCCAAAGTAATTTTTGTAGTGTTTCTGAAATAGTATCCAGTTGACTACTTAGTTCTTTTGAAGCTTCTTTAAGCTCGCCCGTTTTTGCTTTAAGCGTATTTGCTTCTTGGGCTTTTCCAGACTTAAAAAGATTCCCTATTTCTTTGGATAGTGTGTTTGATTCTGCTAGGGTATCATCAAGTTTTGCTTGCGTGGCTCTTCTTTGTTCATCTAGAGATATCGCTTCTTCTAACATAGGTTGCGCATCAATACCTCTTTTTTTAAGGGCTATGATATAGGCATCTTTATTCTCTCTAATCTCGTGTACTTGTAGCATAATTCTGAAATATTAAGGATGTAAAGTTAGTTAAAGCACAAGTTTTATTGGGCTAGAATGACGGGAGTTTTTGCAAGAAGTTCATCTTGAATTATTTGAGTTGTTATCTAACCGAGTCTTTCGACTTTGTCTGAACATTAGGCATTGCGACAGGCTTTTTACTATAATCATCTGGAGATGGTAAAATCCAGTCGTGATGTGTAAAGTATAACCAAGGTTCTGAGGCGAGATCTACTTTGGGGTCAATAAAGGGGTAATAGGCACCACCATTAATTTTCACTTTAGATTTCACAAAGACTTGCACATCGCGGCCTTCATTTGCTTCTAATTCTTTAATACGTTGTGCTAATTGCCAGATAAGATCTGGTTTAGATTTTACAGAACGTTTTTGTTTCTTGCTCAGTAATTTTTTATAATCGTATTTCTTATTGTCCGTGGAGTCTTTTTCTTTAGTATACACGGTAAGCGTGGAGCCACGCGAACGCAACATCATACGCCAACTCAGTCTATGGCCTTCTTCTGTCCAGAGTACATCGTCAGGATACGTCCAGTGACGCAAAGGGAGTAAAATTTGAAATATAAAATAGACACCCATCACACCGATGAGTGCATTTCGGTAGGCTGGTATTTTAATTTCGCCTTCATTATAGTGTGTTTTCTTTGGCAAAAAGCGACGTTGTAATATTTCCGAAGAGAAAAAGAACAAGGCAAAAGCAATAGACATATAGGGAAAAATTCCAATTTGAAAAATAATACTATTAAACAAATGGAAAAACACAGAAATCCAGAAACCAATTATACGTGTACGTCGCCACATTAATAATGGAATAATAAGAAGATCAAATAAAATGCCTACATAGGCGATGCACCAGTGCACCCAATCCAGTTGTAGTAGTGGGCCTATGAGCCAGTAATCTGTTTTGCCTTTCATAAAGAGTGCAGACACAGAAGTGTCTAACCAGCCCGGATACCATTTTGCGATAGAGGCATAGGTGTACACGATCCATACTTGTAAAATAAGAATGAGGGACACCCATCGAGGCATCGATGGTGATTTTATTTTTTTGCTGAAAGATGCATCAAGACTAAACCATTTATGGGCTGGTAACAAGACCATAATCCAACAAAGTAACATCATTAAATAATAGTGATTGTTGTAGGATGTCTTCTGCATTAAATAAACGCAGGACCACATAAGTGCATAGCAGAACATGCTAAAGCGGTATTTGTAGCCGAGCATTACGAGCACTCCAAAAGTACCCATTAAAGCGAAATACCAATGCATTAAATCGCCAGGAAGTGGTTGTAAGAAATCAAGCCCTATAAAGTTAAAGGTGAAGTCTGGTTCTATGAGGGTTCTGCGCACCCAGCCCGTTGCAATAGCTCCATACCCTTCAATAGCGATAAGTAGACCGAATGCCACTCGCCATAAAACGAGACCAGTGTTGTCTATGTGTTTGAATAAAAATTTATTCACGATTTTTTATAAAGTCACGCGCAAAACGTTCGTCTCTAGCAATCGCCTGCTTTAGGGAATCTATCGCGTCAAAAACGGCTTCATCACGTATGTGGGTTAAAAAAGAAAGAGTGAGTTGATGGCCATAAAGGTCCCCTTTATAGTCCAGAAAAAAGGTCTCGATGGTTTCTTTTGTACCTCCTACGGTAGGGTTTGTGCCTATACTAGTAATTCCGAAATAAGTGGTACTGTCAATAGTAGCTTGGGTTACATAAACCCCCTCTTTTGGGATAAGCTTGTAGGTTTCGGTAGGTTTTAGATTTGCGGTAGGATAGTTTATGGTTCTACCTATAGCTTTCCCTTTTACAATAACTCCAGAAATCTGATAGTCATAACCTAGATAGTTATTGGCTGTGCTAATATCACCATGTTTAAGCGCGCTTCGTACTTTTGTTGAACTCACTGCTACATCATCTAACGCTTGGGCAGAAATCTCTTCGACACTAAAATTATAGGTTTTTCCAAACTCCTTAAGGTCATTAATATCTGCAGTACGGTTGCGTCCAAAACGATGATCGTAGCCAATAATTATTTTTTTAGCTTTCAGTTTATTCACAAGAATGTCTCTAACATATTCTGTTGCAGAGAGTCTTGAGAATTCTTGCGTAAAAGGATGTACAATTAGATGTTGGATCCCAAGGGTGGCAATATGTTTTTTTTTCTCATCAAGTGTATGGAGCATCTTTATGCTGTGATCTTTTTGTAAGACCATACGTGGATGCGGAAAAAAAGTAAGTAAAACCGAATCAAGGTCAAGTGCTGTGGCGGTTTTTGCAAGATGTTTTAAAATGGTCGCGTGACCCACATGCACACCATCAAAGGTGCCTATAGTGACAACACTACCACGATCATTTTTATAAGCTGCTGCGCCTTTGTGTACGTTCATTTATTTACCGTTAAAGGCGTTCATCGTATTATTTGCTCCGGCAAGACCATAAGACTCTACGGCTTGTTTTGCTTTTTCTAATCGTTCTATAAGTTCAGACTCTTCTGCAGCGGTCCATTCGCCTAGCACGTAATCTACTTGGCGCCCTTTTGAAAACTCGTCACTAATGCCAAAACGAAAACGCGGGTATTTTCCATTGCCGAGTGTGGCTTGAATGTCTTTTAGGCCATTGTGTCCGCCACTGCTTCCTTGGGTCTTAATCCTAAAAGTACCAAAAGATAAGTTGAGGTCATCTGTCACAACTAATAGATTTTCTACGGAAATATTTTCTTTTTCCATCCAGTATTTTACAGCCTTCCCGCTAAGGTTCATATATGTGGATGGCTTAAGCATAATGAATGTGCGTCCTTTTTTCTTAAGGGTTGTGATGTCACCTAGCTTTACGGTTTCCCAGGAAAGGTCCTCGTGTTTGGCAATATAATCCAACACTTTAAAGCCTATGTTATGGCGCGTATTTTCATATTTGGGACCTATATTTCCTAGACCTGCGATTAAAAATTTTTTCATATTTATTTCCCGTGTTGGCGGGAAGCTCTTTTGTCCTATTCCACTTTTTATGCTATTACTAGGATTCTCATCGGCATCATTCTGTACTGCGATATCTTTTTTAGATCGATTGTTAAACCCAAAAATTTTCCGAAGTAATAAGATCATAGCGTTGAATGAATTCTTTGTAAAAATAAAAAAAGCATCTCGAATTAACGAGATGCTTTTGATATTATTAGTAAGGGTGCTTATTCTGCTGCAGCTGCTTCTGTAGCGTCTTCTGCTCCTTCTGATCCTTCTTCTCCTTCTTCGTCATCTGCAACTTCGTCAGCCACTGCGGTTCTAGAAGTTCTTACTTGACAAATAACTTCGTTATCTGAGTGAAGTATAGTGTACTTGTCACTCGCCGCAACAGTTACATATAGTTTTTCTCCAATTTTCATCTCTGTGATATCCACTTCGATTACATCTGGAAGGTTTGATGGTAATGCCTTAACACGTAATTTACGTGAAACGATACGTAAAGTACCACCATTACGAACACCAACAGCGTTTCCTGTAACACGCACTGGAATCTCTAGCATCACTTCTTTGTCTTCAGAAATCTGATAGAAGTCTACGTGCAGTATTCTGTCTGTTACCGGGTGAAACTGGATATCCTGTAGGATTGCATCCACTTTTTTACCGTCCATTTCTATCACAACAGTATGTACGTCTGGCGTATATACGAGTTTGCTAAATGATAATTCATCTGCTGAAAAGTGAATAGGTGCTTCTCCTCCGTATACTACGCAAGGTACCTTCCCAGCATCACGTAAGGCTTTAGTTACCTTTTTGCCTACGCTTTCTCTTTGAGATCCGTTGATTGTAATTGATTTCATTTTAATGTGAAATTTTAAATTATTGATTTATTTGCTTAGCCGTTTTGGTCTAAGCGGCTGCAAATGTAGGTATTTAATGTTCAGTTACAAAAAATATAGATCAAAGAGTGTGTATTAAGGAATATAGAACACAGGCTTCAAAACAGAAAGGCTATATTCTATTAGCGATGTGGTCTATATTCTATTTTCTTAAAAAAAATTACATTAAGAACTTTGAGCTTATACTTTGATTCCCGTGTACACTCTTCATTACGTCTGCAAAAAGATTTGCACAGGTAAGTACTCTTAGTTTTGGGCTTTCTTGACGCAATGGAATAGAATCTGTTACGATAAGTTCTTCTAGTTTTGAAGCTTCAAGTCTTTCATAGGCTTTTCCAGAAAGGATAGGGTGTGTGCAAATCGCTCTTACAGAAAGTGCGCCGCGCTCGATCATCAGGTCTGCGGCCGCTGTAAGCGTTCCGGCTGTGTCAACCATATCATCTACAAGCACAACGTTTTTACCTTTAACATCACCTATAAGCTCCATATGGCTAATGATATTTGCTTTTTCTCTTTGTTTGTAGCAAATCACTACGTCACTTGCCGTCGCCTTAGAATAAGCGTATGCTCTTTTAGAACCTCCCATATCTGGTGATGCAATAGTTAGGTTCTCTAGGTTTAAGCTTTTTAAATACGGTAAGAAAATAGTAGAAGCATATAGGTGATCTACTGGTTTTTCAAAGAAACCCTGTATCTGGTCCGCGTGTAAATCCATAGTGATAATACGTGTTGCTCCTGCGGTCTCTAGCATTTTTGCTACTAGTTTTGCAGCTATAGGCACGCGAGGTTTGTCTTTTCTGTCTTGTCTTGCCCAACCAAAGTAAGGCATCACCGCTGTAATATGTCTTGCACTGGCACGTTTTGCCGCGTCACACATTAATAGTAATTCCATTAAATGATCGCTGCTAGGGTGTGTAGAGCCTATTAAAAACACACGACATCCTCTCACAGATTCTTCAAACGATGGCTGAAACTCCCCATCACTATAAGTTGAAGTAATGATGTTTCCTAATGGGATACCGTACTTTTCTGCAATATCTTTAGCAAGTGCTTGCGATTGTTTACAGGCAAAAATTTTAGGTGTTGGTTCAATAGACATGATGTTGTGTGGTTTTGTTTGCGCAAAAGTAACCGAAACATCAGTGCTTGAAAAAAAATGTTATTTTGATTTACTAACAAAATGGGAGTTGTGGGGTTCCTGCCGAATGTTTTCTTGTTTGCTGCTTAAATTTTAATTAATTGGTTATTTTTGCAGTTCGTTTTAAATAGAGGTACTACCATTATCCAAGGATATAAATGCTCGAGTGGCGGAATTGGTAGACGCGCTGGATTCAAAATCCAGTGACTTCGGTCGTGCGGGTTCGATTCCCGCCTCGAGTACAAAGCCTTCAGGAAACTGAGGGCTTTTTTTATCTCATTGCCAAAAGACTCCCCTTCAACCTTATTCCTGGCTTCGTCAGAATGAATAGGACAAAATTAGCTCTTAATAAATTTTTGAACACTATTTTGTCCATTAGAACGAACCTTCATAAAGGAAACTCCTTTTGTAAAGCGTGAGGTGTTTATTTTTTTTGAGTCACGAGCAGGTGTTTTTTGACCCCTTATTGAGTAGGTGCTAATCGTATCTGTGGTGTCAACTGTGTTGATAATTAGACTATTGTTAACGGGATTAGCATAGATGTTGAAAATAACTACAGCTACAAGGTCTACTTCTAAACCTAATGAGCCGTTTTGATAATTTGCAGTGTCTCCATTTAGTGCACGTATTTCTAAAACTTCCGTATCGCCATGATCTACAGCCAAGTTAAATAATAAATCACAAAATCCATGATAATAGGGGGATATTTCTAGGGAAAATTTATTAATATTTCAGAAATACAACAGATATTATTGCTATCAAGTAACGATATGCTAATTTTACCGACTGATAAGAAAATATGAAAACAGATAAGCAGAAAAAGTATGATGTTGCCTATCTTAGGATGGCAAAAGAGTGGAGTAAACTTTCCCATTGCAATCGCAGACAAGTAGGTGCGTTAATTGTAAAAGATAAGATGATCATTAGTGACGGGTATAACGGCACGCCTACAGGGTTTGAAAACCACTGCGAGGATGACGATAATAACACGCATTGGTACGTACTACACGCAGAGGCAAATGCCATTTTAAAGGTCGCGAGCTCTACGCAATCGTGTGAAGGTGCTACTTTATATATCACGATGTCCCCTTGTAAAGATTGCAGTAAACTCATCCATCAATCTGGCATAAGACGCGTGGTCTATCACAATGGGTATAAAGATGATAGCGGGTTAAAATTTTTAGAAAAAGCAGGCGTTAGTATTATGCATATTACTGAGCTAGAATAGTCACTTAGTACATAAAGCCACTATATAATTTATGAGTTTTAAAAGAGAATACATTCCATTATTAATTGGCATCGCGATGGCGGGGGGTATTTTTTTGGGATCTAAACTCGACTTTCACGATACCGGGGAGCAGATATTTGCGACCAACGCTAAAAAGGACAAACTTAATAGGCTTATTGACTACATAGATTATGAATATGTAGATGACGTAAACACAGACAGCATTGTAGATGTAACTGTGAACGAAATTTTGGATAATCTTGATCCACATTCTGTGTACATTCCGGTGGCCGACTATGAGGATAATGCAGACGATATGCGTGGTAATTTTACGGGTATAGGCGTGAGTTTTCACGTGTACAATGATAGCATTGCAGTTATAAGAGCTATCGCTGGAGGCCCTGCGGTAAAGGCAGGTATCAAGGAAGGCGATCGTATTTTAAAAGCAGATAATCGTCAGCTCTTCGGAAATACTATAGATCGAGATAGTATTCCGGTGTATTTAAAAGGGGAGAAGGATTCAAAAGTAGTTTTACAAATATATCGCCCTTCCGAAGATAAAATTATGGAGGTAAACGTTACTCGTGATGACGTACCTCTCATAAGTGTCGATGCGGCATATGCCATCAATGATGAAGTGGGTTATATTAAATTAAACCGTTTTGCTGAATCTTCTTTTGAAGAATTTGAAACAGCACTTGACAAGTTGAATCGCGACAATATTTCGACATTAATACTTGACTTACGAGGCAATCCTGGAGGTTATATAGCAACAGCAGAACAAATAATAGATGAGTTTTTAGAAGATGACACACTTGTGCTTATCACTAGAAACAAAAATGGGGAAGAAGAAAAGACCTATTCGACACGCAGTGGAGAATTTGAGGAAGGAATGGTCTATGTGTTGATTGATGAGAACTCGGCTTCAGCCAGTGAGATAGTGGCAGGTGCATTGCAGGATAATGATAAAGGTGTGATTATGGGGAGACGTTCTTTTGGGAAAGGGCTTGTGCAGCGTGAAATGTCTTTAGGCGACGGCAGTGCAATACGTCTGACGATTGCCCGCTATTATACTCCTTCTGGAAGAAGCATTCAACGTTCTTATGAAGAAGGTAATGATGCTTATTTTAATGAATATCAGACACGATACAGTAACGGCGAGTTACAAGATGCAGAGAATATTGTGGTGTCAGATACTTTAGTTTACAAAACAGTGAAGGGAAGAACCGTCTATGGTGGTGGTGGGATTACACCAGATATTTTTGTAGCGAAGGATACCAGCAGAGAGCAGGAGACTATAGATTTTATAGGTAAGAGTGGCTCTATGAGTTATTATGTGTTTACGATTCTCGATCAAAAAAGAACGGAATTCAACAGTTTTTCATTTAAAGAATTTAGTGACAGCTATGTGGTCACTACCCAAGTTGCGCAAGGTTTTATAGACTACATTAGAGAGCTCAGTGGTGTTTACCTCAATCTTGAGCCTACGTCGCCAGGATTTAAATTGGCTTTAAAAGCAGCGATGGCAGAGCAGTTATATGGCCCTGAAGAGAAAGAGATCTTACTCAATTTACAGGATGCCATGATCCTAAAGGTTCTTCAAATAGAAGAGAAGAAAAAGCAATAATTTATCACTTGCTTTTCTTCGCTATTTTTCTTGACACAAGAAGAATGCACATCAAAGCTATGGCGCAAGCTGCGGCAAATACACCAATAAGAGCGACACTACTATCACCGTCAAAAAGATGGTCAAAATCTAGTTTGGTCAAATTGAAAATGAGCATTACAGCAGAAAGCGCTATGATAATATAGATAAAGATTTTCATATAAAAAGTAATTGGATATTAGATGTAAAGAGTTTTACGGCAATCGCTAGTAGAATTACACCAAAAACTTTTTCGATAATTGCAATTCCGTTCTTTCCTAAAAAACGCTGTAGACTGCCAGAAGTTCGGAGCACAATAAACACGACAACTACGTTTACAAGTATGGCGACGATTATATTTTCTATAGAGTATTCTGCGCGTAGCGAGAGTAAAGAGGTTAAACTTCCTGGTCCAGCTACAATAGGGAAGGCGATCGGGAATACCGTTGCCGAGCCCAAGGTTTCTTCATCTTGTTTAAAAAGCTTGATGCCTAGAATCATTTCCAAAGCAATAAAAAATAGAATAAAGGAACCTGCAACAGCAAATTCATAAACGTTAATGCCTATCAAATTTAATATGCGTTCTCCTACAAATAGAAAAACAATAAGGACGACTGCAGCAATAATTGAAGCACGACCACTTTTAATTTTTCCAGATTTTTCCTTCAACGAGATGATTATAGGAATGCTGCCTATAATATCAATCACGGCAAAAAGCACCATGGTTGCTGTCGCTATTTCTTTAAAATTGAAATTCATATTTAGGCTCCGTGCCAACCGCGGATGTTTTTATTTGTTGCATTAGATGAAATGCAAAATTACTTTATTTAAGTTAGTGTCTAAAGTTAATAGTGCCTAAAGTACGTTAAAATTAAACCAATATAGGTAATAATCTGTCTAGCCACCGGATAGATAAGTCATTGTTATTTGAACTAAGAAAGTTCCTCTACCGTCTTTCGGGAGATACATTATTCAGTTTCGTTTAATGTTGCCCGCCAAGAGCTACTTTCCCTCGTAGCACGGAAGATTATGTTTCGGATTTATTTATTATTAAGAAATGATTTTTAGTTTTGTATGAGTCATCCATTAAATCCTGAAGGGAGGATTTGTTTTTTATTGTATTCCATTTTCAGTTTCATTTTCGATTTGAAAAATCGTAGGTTTGTACCATGTTTCAATTAGGAAAAACCATTGTATCTGAAGATCTCATCGAGAAAGAATTTGTTTGTAATCTAGGGGCTTGTAAAGGAGAGTGTTGTGTATCAGGAGAAGCGGGAGCGCCAGTTACTGATGAGGAGGTTCAGATTTTAAAAGAGATTTATCCTAAAGTGAAACCTTTTTTAAGACCAGAAGGTATCGCTGTAATTGAAGCCGTAGGAACCCACGTTCTTTCTAAAAGAGACGAACTGGAGACACCACTTGTAAATGGGGCTGAGTGTGCCTATGTGGCTTTCAAGGAGAACGGTACTGCAAGTTGCGGTATAGAAGACGCTTATAATGCTGGTGAGGTATCTTTCAAAAAACCAATCTCTTGTCACTTATACCCAGTACGCGTTCAGGATTATAGTGAGTTTGCAGCTGTGAATTATCACAAATGGCCTATTTGCAATGATGCTTGTACTTTAGGGAAAGAGCTTAAAGTACCTGTCTATAAATTTGTGAAAGAGGCTTTAATTCGCAAGTTTGGGAAATACTGGTATGCCGAGTTAGAGAAGGTGGCAGCGAAACATGATTTCTAGCCGTATTACTTCAGAAATATTATAAATTCAATACACTTAAAACAAAAAATGGGTCCCTAATCAACTTGATTGTTGTTAGGGACCCATGTTGCATCTATTACTTATGCTTCACAACTTGCGCAATCTTTCTTTTGTTTAAATTTTTGCGCTGCGTTCATACTGTGCTGGTAATACAAAGATTTTAATCCTAGTTTCCATGCAGTAACATGTATTTTGTTGATCTCTTTAGTTGGCGTATCTGGATGAACAATGATATTAACAGACTGTCCTTGGTCAATGTGATTTTGACGGTTAGCAGCTTGGTATATAATATCCATCTGGTCTATTTCAGAATAGGTCTTAAAGACGTTTTTTTCATTTTCCGTCAAGAAGTCAAGATGTTGTACAGAACCATCTCTGTCGCGTATATCTAACCATACTTCTCTTGTGTCCATTCCTTTTTCTTGCAGTAATTCTACTAAAAACGGATTCTTGATTGTTGTTTTAATTTTAGCAATGTCCTTCACATATATATTAGACCATATAGGCTCAATACCTTGAGACACTTGTCCTAAGATAAAGGCTGAAGATGTGGTAGGGGCTACTGCATTTAAAGTGGCATTTCTACGTCCATATCCTTTTAATACTTCTGGCTCTCCAAAGACATCTGCAAGCTCTTCAGAGGCTTTATAAGACTTCTCTTTTATCTTTCTAAAGATTTCACTGTTTAGATCAAACGCTTCTTGACTATTGAAAGCATGTTTTTTAGATTGTAGTAAAGAATGCCATCCTAATACGCCAAGACCTAATGCTCTATTTTCTTTTGCAAAGTTATAAGCACGCTCCATAAACAAGAACGTCTGGCGATCTTCTCTGTTTTCAGAGTTCTTATACGATTCTAGTTTTTGTAAGAATTCTGTAATCACGGCATCTAAGAAATATACCATTGTTTCTACTGCATCTGTGTCTTTCCATTTGTCATAGTGCAATACGTTGATACTAGAAAGTACGCATACAAAAGACCAATCGTGATTAGACGGAAGCATAATCTCTGTACACAAGTTACTAGCATATATCGGGTGGTTCTTGTCTTGATAAACGTCTGGAGCGTTATTGTTTGCATTGTCTGTAAAGAAAATGTATGGGTAGCCCATCTCGCCACGACTCTGCAATACTTTTGCCCAGACTGTTCTTTTTTCTTGATCTCCCGCAATCATGGCATCCATCCACGCATTTGTAACTGTTACTCCGTGGGTCAATTCTTGAATTGGGTTTCCTTCACCTCCTATTTCTAGGAATTCCATAATATCTCCATGATCTATAGGTAAGTATGGAGAAAAACGACCGCGACGCACAGACCCTTGACTCACAACATCTACCATAGATTCAAACAAGCGCATGATATGTACTGCACCAGATGCTTCTCCGTTATTTTTTATAGCAGCACCACGAGGACGTATTTTCCCGAAATAACCAGAAGTACCTCCACCTAGCTTAGACATCATCCCTACTTCAGACTGCGTGTAAAGTATGTTCCCAATATCATCATCTATGTGAGATCCAAAGCAGCTAATAGGCAAGCCACGCTTTTTTCCGAAGTTAGACCATACAGGAGATGCTAGTGAGTAGTATCCCTCAGACATATAGCCATAAAATTTATCTGCATACCCGGGCATTCCCAGAATTTCTTCTGCGCGCTCCGCAACTTCTCTAATGCGCTGCTCAGGGCTTACGCCTTCTGTGAGATATCCAGCTTCTAGAAAGTCACGGCTGTTCTTGTTAAGCCATAAAAAACTATCGTCGCTAGACTCGCCTTTAGATAGCGCTTCTTTTCTTGCCGCTAGTAAGGCGTCATTTGTATTAGTAGCTTTTTGGTCTACTTGTGAGGAGGTTTTGTCTTGTTGGATCATATTAAAAAAGGTCGTCGCTAGTTATACTTTGTGTTCTTTTACTGTAGTTTACGGATCTTTTAACGAAAAAGTCACCGTGTTTAGTCCCTATGATTTCATCGTCAAACCATTCAGTTTCTCTGACGAGTTTTTCATCTACGTCAAAGACTTTCTCAACACCGATACTTTCAAGTGATTTGTTAAAACGATTTTTAAGAAATTCGTTAATTACTTTTTTAGGTAAAAAGTCTACTTCACCTTCTTCAAAAATCCAATCTACTAAATCTACTTCTGCTTCAAACGCATCTCTACATAGGCGTTGTATGTTTGCGTGATATTCTGGTGTAAACCACTCTGGGTGTTCATCTTTAAGAATCAATATAAGCTCTATTCCAAAATCACCGTGAATCTGTTCTTCTTTTGACGTCGCTTCTACTACATTAGAAATACCTTTAAGCATGTTCTTGTGCTTGTTAAAAGCCATGATAATCAAGAACTGTGAGAATAATGATACGTGCTCTATAAATAGAGAGAATAATAATACTGCTTCAGCATATTCTTCATTGTCGTCACTTTTAGAGTTGCGCAGTGCAGATTCTAAATATTGCACACGCTTCATAATAACGGGTTTCTTTTTAAGTGCTTTAAATTCTTTGTTCAGACCTAAAATCTCAAGAAGGTGTGAGTACGCATCTGCGTGACGCACTTCACTTTCTGCAAACGTAGATCCTACCGCACCTATTTCTGGTTTTGGCATTCTTTGATGTAAATCACCCCAGAAATTTTTTACCGCTACCTCAATTTGAGAAATAGCAAGCATTGTGTTTTTTATAGCGCCACGCTCCACGTCATTTAATCTTGTTTTAAAATCCTGGATATCACTTGTGAAATTAAATTCTGTATGAATCCAATAAGAATGACGTATGGCAGGAACATAATCATACAATTGAGGATACTCATAAGGCTTAAGGCTAATGCGTCTCTCAAAAATATCTGTCTTGCGCTCTTGTGCTCTTTTATTACGGTATAAGATGTATGCTTTTGCAACTTCAGGAAAACCGCATTCCATTAATTTTGTTTCGACAATATCTTGCACCTCTTCAATAGTTGGAGTATAGCTTTCGTCATTTTCCTTACGCCCCAGTAATACCTTGTAAACGGCGATTGCTACATTTTGCGCGTCCTCTTCAGTTCCTGCACTACTTATACTCATCGCTTTTACTACAGCAGCGGTTATTTTGTCTAGATGAAAAGATTTTGTAGTAAAATCTCGCTTTATAATGTGTGTGATTTCCATATTTGTGAGTCGTAGTTTGTTCTATAATGATAGGTAAATATCTTATTAATTTTGAGACAAAATGAAGATAATTATATCGTGTTCTCAACACGGTTATTAACAAAACGTTAAGTACTCAATAAAAATAGGAGTTCACGTCAAAATTCTAAATATCAACACAGATTTGTTAAGAACTATTGTTTTTGTTTTTCAATATTCGGAATTTGATTTGTATGAAAATTTAATTTTTCTCAATAAATATTAGGGCTTTAAACCCGCAATATCGACTAAAGACTATGAGAGAAATAGGAGAAATACGCTCGCCTTTTTAGGTGTAACTATCACAAAATAAGACTATTGCTTAATTTTAATCTTAATTTATTTATTTGTAAGCGTTTGAGTGCTAAGCATCGCTCAAAAGAGCGATTGGGCTAATGATTATGTAAAGTCGGTTTTAACTTTAGTTTGTATTGTGGGAAGATTAGGTAGGCGCCCTTATTTGTATGTTGTTAGTTGACACGCAGTGTTACAAATTTTATTCACTCCTAAAGGGGCATTAAATTATAAAACTACACCCTTAAATCCAGTGTTTAAAACACCTCAATAATGAGCGATATAGGCTTAGGGAATAAGAGCAGAGTCACCTTTTAATTTTATTAATTTAGGGTGTCAGTCCCTAGATATTTATCATCGGTATTATAATACCAAGCACGTATCTTCGGAAATTTTATTTTGTTGATACTTGTTAGCTCTGATAATAAAATATACTCACCAGAGTCCTTTTTCATGGCACCATTTTCTGTTTTGAAAAACTGGTAGATCTCCATGGCGTAGGTTTCTGGATTAAAATAAAAATACCAAACATCGCTACCTACTGCTTCATCATAGCTGGCTTTAAGCACGAGATATTCTTTTCCTTTAAAAGACTTTCGTTCTACGACTTCGGAAATGTGAGTGCCATCATCCTTTAGCTTCATAGGAAGACCATAGAGGTAGGTATAGTAGTTTTTGTAAAGAGCTGCAGTCTCACAAGGTGTTCTTTCCCCTTCTTCTGGTGCTTCTTTAATAGAAGTGGTGCAAATAGATTTTTGTAGCGTGTATGTGGTCGACGTTGTGTCCCTCACGGCTGTAACGCTGAAATACTCTTCAGGTAAGTTAATAGCGACATCGCTAACTCTCGGAGCCCCCTCAGGCATTGTCATCGTGATATTAAGGTTTCCGTTAAATTGGCTCCAGTGATTAAAAGGATCGTGATATTTAATCGCCTTTTCTAATAACTCAGCACCCGTTAATTCTTGAGCATTCATAGTGTTATAGAAGGTGAGACATACAAGCGTAACAATAAATAGTAAGGTCTGCTGGGTGCTAATTTTCATGCTTAGGTGTTTTTGATTGGTTTTGCTAGATGTGTATGAAACGACTGCAAAAGAAAGTCTTTCGTCTTTCCTCTTTTATCGTAACAGTCTTACTGCTCACGTTTAGAAAGGCAAAAAGATACCCAAATATCCAAGAACAGCACCCATAATAATTACCCAAATTACCGAAATCTTTTTTGGGCCAAAAACGAATAATATAGAAACAATGGCAATTAAAATCGATTGCCAATCTATTAAGGTGGCACTACTCATCGTAACAAGCACAGCCAACATCACAGCAACCGCAGCGACGTTTACAGAGTCTAAGAAATACCCTAGTATGCGTGATTTCCGCATGTTAGGGATAAAAGGATTTAAGATAAGGACGAATAAAAAGGAGGGTAAAAACATACCTGCAGTTGCTGCGATACAGCCCCAGAATCCACCTAATTGATACCCTATGAATGTAGCGGTAGATAAAACAGGGCCTGGTGTAAATTGCCCAATTCCTATGGCGTCTAACAGTTCTGCATTACTTAGGAGTCCTGTGGCAACGAGTTCTGCGTCTAGGTAGGCGAAAAGTACGTAACCACTTCCGTAGAGAATACTACCTACTTTTAAGAAGGTTAAAAATATCTTGAGCGTTCCAATGTGAGTTAACGTTTCCGAAGTAAAAAAAGGCAAGAGTAATGGGGCAACACTTGAAAGGGTTTTGCCACGCGTTTTACTTTTCAGAAAGAAATATAGCCCGCCGAGAAGTCCGCCAATTAATAATGCGACCACTTCGTGAATGCCCAATAGACTAGCTGCTAGGACTAAGATTCCAATAATGGCGAGCTCCCAGTTTTTTAAAGCCTTTTTCCCAAGCTTTAATATAGCAGATGCAATAATGACTAAAACCGCTGGCTGAATCCCTTTTATAAAAGGCGCTACTTCTGGAAGCGTCCCGTAATTTACATAGAGATAGGCAAGAAGACCTGTGATAAAAACCGCAGGGAATATAAATGATATGCCTGCAACAAAGAGTCCTTTTTTCCCGGCGCGCTCGTGACCACAGTGCATAGTCATCTCTGTGCTATTAGGTCCTGGGATGAGGTTTGTGGCGCCTATTAAGTCTAAGTAATGATCGCGCGTCATCCATTTACGCTTGGTGACCACTTCATCTTCCATCATCGCAATATGCGCAGCCGGACCTCCAAAAGCAAAGCAACCTAGTTTAAAAAAAACGAGTGCGACTTCTTTTAATTTACTGTTGCTTGACATAGTTTAAAAATATAATAAGCCCCATACTTACACTGTAAATATGGGGCTTATTAATTAATGGAATAAAGTGAATATATCTCCTTTTGGAATTAGAGAATTTCTTTTTTGAGATATGAACACCACTTGGGCTTGCCCCGAGGTATTTTATTACTCTCGCTTGTAACTTGTGTAATATTCTTCCATTAAGTTCATCACACCATTTACTAAATCTTTAGTCTCCAATAAAATATTGAAGTACAAGGAGGTGTTTTTAGGGCTCGACTCTTCTGTGCGAGTACGCTCTATTTGCTTGTGTATTTTTTCTGCAATTTGATTGTTTATTTCTTCTTTGCGAGATAATACATAGCTAATTCTCTCAAACTTCCCGCTATCAAATACTTCTACTATTTCAGTAAGCATAGAACTTAACTTGTCATCAATTTCTTGTAAATCTTTAATCTGACTGAAACGTAACTTTTTATGATTATTGTTTATGTGCTTGTAACTCTTCTTTGAGATATACTCGAGTGATTGAGCGATGTCAGTTAAGTAAGCCAATATGGTGATGTAGAAATTACTACCGCGAACACTTGTTTCATCTAGATTCTTTATAAGATAGAAGATGTTATCTCTTAAGTCTTCTACTTCAGATTCTAATTTCTCAACTCCTTTTTTACTCTTCTTTAACGTAGAACTGTCTTCTTTTGCCAGTCCTTTAAGTACGTCTGTGTAAATTTTATTTGTTCTAGAAATTACATTTGAAATGTTATGAGCACTTTCAGAAATTATTCCTTGTACCGTGCTGCTCTCGCTCTTTTTAAGTTTACTAGGGTCTATAGTAGTGTTCGATTTACGTTTGTGATTTAGGTAGTTACGTGCTAACAATACGGCTGTTAAAAGCAATAAAATAGGGATCATTACTTCTTTGTTCCAGTTGATTAAAAAAGCAACAATACCTGCGGCAACAAAAGCGCCAAAGGCCGTAAAGAACCATCCACCTATTACATTAAGAACACCAGCAACTCTGTACACAGCGCTCTCACGTCCCCAAGCTTTATCTGCAAGTGAAGTACCCATCGCTACCATAAAAGTTACGTAGGTTGTTGATAAAGGCAGTTTATAGGTAGTAGCAATCGAAATTAAAATACCCGCAACCATTAAGTTTACAGAAGCTCTAATCATATCAAATGCAGGTGCATCTATACTTTGATCTTTAGTGAGTGCAACGGCTTGAGGCTTATCAAAACTACTGCTCATTTTATCTTTTAAAGAAGAGGGTATAAGAAAGCCAACTCCTAGAGATAAATAACCAGCTCCTTTTACTACCGCTCTTGAAAGTGCGTTAGGCTCAAACTTTTCGTGCGTCTCTCCTTGTCTAGAGAGGCTTAATTCTGTTTCGGCAACTGTTTTTGCTTTTTTAGATAACCATAAAGTGGCAACCATTATTGCTCCTGCGATGAATAGTAAAAGCGGCTCAGCCGGTACTTTTTTGTTCAGAACATTCATTGAGAATAAAGTAGGGTCAATGCCAGATACAGACCACGCTTCATAAGAATGGTACGCTGCCATTGGTACTCCAATGAAGTTTACTAAATCATTACCTGAGAAGGCTAGTGCAAGACCAAAAGTACCTACTCCAATAACAACTAATAAAATTGATTTTTTAACTATTTTCTGAAATGCAAATGAGAATAAGGTCCAGAACACAAGACTAATTCCTAAAATGATAATCTCATTACCTTCTATATATCCTTTAAGGCCGCTATACCAAGGCGTCCCTTTTAGGCCTTTAAGGAAGATGAAATAAGTGATTGCCGCAAGAGCGACCCCACCAAAAATAGCTCCGAAGTTTTTCATTTTCTTCTCATATTGAAAAGTAAAGATCATTCTAGAAATCCATTGGACTAAGGCACCCACGGTGAATGCAATAAAAACAGATAACAAAATACCTCCAATAATCGTTAAAGCAGTGTCCGTATTGATGTACTTACCAAGATCTGCAACTGATTCTTGATCATTAGCGCCTATCTTAATCAAAGACATAACCACGGCTGCACCCAATAAATTAAATACGATGGATACTGTTGTAGACGTTGGTAAACCAAGTGTGTTAAAGAAATCAAGCAATAAGATATCTGTGATCATTACAGCCATAAATATGACCATGATCTCGTCAAAATAAAATTCGCCTGGCATAAAGATTCCTTTACGAGCTACTTCCATTAAGCCACTAGAAAATACGGCTCCAATGAAGATACCTAAACTGGCAATAATCATAATAGTACGCATGGAGAGCGCCTTAGACCCTATTGCAGAATTCAAGAAATTAATAGCGTCATTACTAACTCCTACTACGATATCTAGTACCGCAAGAATGGTCAAAGCCACTAACATTAATAAGTAAATATTATCCATAGTTGTTTATATAATTTTGGCAAAGGTCACAATAATGATTGAGCCGTTTGTTACCAAATTGTTATTAAAAGTGTAAATCAAATCCAGTTCTAAACAGTACGTTATCTTGAGTTCCATCTAAGGTCCCATAGCTCACGTCTGCTTGTATTTTTAAACTATGTCCCACTACATATTTAGAGACTCCTAAGGTGTATTGAGCCTGCGTATCATTTCCGGTAATAGCATCGTAGTTTATTGTAGCGTAACGTGTTGTTAGCTCATAATTACTTTTAAACAAGTAACTCGCTTGTACATTTAATGCATTACCTACTGTGACGATACTTCCGGCTTCAGTACCGTCAAGATTTACGGCTACAGGAGCAGATGCATCTCTATTTGCGTATTCTCCCATAAAAGCGAACCCCTTGTATTTAAACATCGCGTCTGCAAAAAAGGTGCTTATGTTTGTTTCATAAAGAGAGCCATCACTCAAGGTCATATAAGAACCAAGATTAGATCTCGTTTTCACGGCATTGTTATTAAAATCATAGGTGAATCCTACCATAAGTTTGGGTGTGTCTTCCCGCTTTAAATCACCTTGAGAATAATCTCCTTTAGATTTAAATTTTCCGAAGGGTAAAAACTCAACACGACCTGTATACTGCAGCCCACCTTCATTACCTTCAGTAACATTTCTTCCTTCACCTTGAGATAAGGCTATTTTTTCGCGCATGATAAAATCACCTCCTAAGGCAGTATGGTGACGTAATTGCACACCCACATCGCGATCAATATTAAAACGACTGTTTAAAATGGAGCGATCTATAAGTTGCAGGTTTGCAGAAGAAACGACACGTTCTACATTACCTGGGAGTTTAGTCTGTCCAGCCCATAATTCGAAATTTTCATAAAAATTCCACATGATTACGGCATCTAATATATATCGTGGCGTATTTCTATTGTATTGGTTTGCTCCGGAAATATCTCTATTTGAAAGCCCTAGCTCTATTTTGTATTTAAGCTTAGGGGAATACGCAAAACCACTAAATTTTAATCTTGCTCTTCTTATTAAAAAGTTTAAATCTGCGTCATCATAATCTGTCCCGTTATAGTCCATACTTGCTATATAGCGACCTTGAATACGTGGTGCAAATTTTACACTAAATGTACTATCTTTTGCTGTGAAGTTAATAAGTCCTTTTCCAAAAGTGGTGTCGCTTATTTCTTGTGCAGTCAGGGTAAAACAACATAAAAATGTTGCAAGTCCTAGAATAGTTCTAGTAATCATATAAATCAATTTTAGTTTTTGTCGAGTGCAAAGGTGCGTTTTATGTTAGAGTCCTATGTTATTAAAAGTTTAAGAATAGGGTGATAAATAAAAAAAAGGCTGCCCTAAAAGGACAGCCTACACACAGTATCTAGTCGACAAAAACTAATTGATTTTGTGCTGTCTTATAGAAAGACACTGTAAAGAAACGCACTAATATCTTTGTTCGTGTTACAGGAATATTATTAAACAAACGAAATAAAATCAACATTAAGGAACACGTAAACAACTGAAAAATAACCCTTTAATTTCTCAATGTTAACTTAATGTTACCAAAAGGTTGTGTAATTGTAAAATTTGTATTAATTTTATGTTATCAATTTAACACCCCTATTCTTATGAAAAATTTAATGTTTGTTCTCGCTATGATTTTAAGTGGTACGATGGTCTATGCGCAAGCTTGTTCATCTACTGGTACTAAAAAGAATTCTTATGTAAAAAATGGGGATCAGATAGAGGCAACTATCTACCATGATAATGGTGTGGTTGCACAAACTGGAAAATATACTTCAAGTAATAAACTGGAAGGTGAGTGGATAAGCTATGATAATGAAGGAAATAAAACAGCCGTAGGAAATTATAGTAATGGCACTAAAGTGGGAACTTGGTTATTTTATCAAGGAAGTCAAATGAAAGAAGTTACCTATACAAATACGAGCATTGCTGAAGTAAAAACGTATGCAATTACCGACACAAGAGTAGTAATTAACAAACCTTAATACTTAGAATTTACTCAAATAAAAAAAGGAGACCATTCGGGTCTCCTTTTTTTGTTTTGGCTAATTTTAAAATTTATAGTCTTGACATAATCCAAGCCCATCCAGAGATATCAACTGCTGTACCGTTAAATACATTGTCGTCTTCAGATATAAGTGGAGTTCCATCTACAATAATATTAGCTAGTGGACCGTCATCTTTCATATCAACATTAACATCATATCCTGATAAAAGCACATTGGTCATTGTAGCTCCAGACATTTTTTTGAATTGTAATGCTGTTCCTGGATCCGTTGTGATTGCAGTAAAATTGTTAATAGTTGGATTACCATTATCACCATCTGCTTCTAAAGCTGTGGAGAAGTTTCCGTTTGTATGAGAAATATAAGTGTTATTTAGTATTCCACTCCAGCCTTCAGTCCAATCAACTGCGTCATCTTCATTGTTTTCTAAGTACAGGTTAGTTGCATTAACTGTACCTCCAAAAAATTCAACACCATCATCAGCACCGTTTATGATAGCTATATTGTTTACTTCTGTTTCAGAACCTACAGCATAGAAAGAGATCCCATTATATTGAGATTCTGAGTTAATTTGAGCCCCAGTACCTAACATTACTAAGTAATTAATTGAACCAGAATCATCAGAAGCATTGTTGCCGCCGTAAATAAACCCACCTATCTCAGCAGTTGCGTTAAGACCTTCTGTTGTAGGTGCATCTCCACAAATAGTTAATCCACCCCAATCTCCAGGAGTTGCAGAAGCAGATGACATAATTACAGGATTAGTTGCTGTTCCGTTTATTTCTATCTGACCACCTTTTAATACAGCGATATATACAGAAGTACCGGCAGCGTTTGCAGTGATTTTAGTTCCAGCAGGGATAATTAATTTTCCACCATCTTGAACGATGTAAGAAGAAGTTAACGTGTATGCTACAGATGCGTTAAGTGTTACAGTTTCAGTAACAACACCTTGTAATAATGATGCGTTTCCAGTTTGATTAGAGTTCACCCAATCAAACAATGCAAAATCAACTGAGCTTGTAGTAGTGTATCCATTAAAAGGGTCACCATCTTGTCCCTCTATTTGTACATTTGATAAAGGACCATCATCTTTCATATCGATAGATGTTTCATATCCAGTTAATGATAACCCTGTGATAGTGGCTCCACTCATCTTTTTAAACTGTAGCGCTGTTCCACCTGCAGTAGAGACGGCAGTGAAGTTTGTAATTGTAGGGTTCCCGTTATCACCGTCTGCTTCAATAGCGGTTGAGAATCCATCATTACTGTGCACTACATATGTGTTAGTGATAGATCCACTCCATCCCTCTGTCCAGTCTACAGAGTCATCTTCATTGTTCTCTGAGTATAGGTTAGTGATAGAAACAGTACCGCCAAAAAATTCAACACCATCATCAGCGCCATCCATTAAAGCAATATTGTTTATTGTTGTTCCGCTACCTACGGCATATAGTGTTAAACCGTTGTATTGAGATTCTGAATTAATTTGCGCTCCTGCACCTTTAATGATAAGGTAGTTGATGTTTCCAGATGAATCTGAGTTATTGGTTCCGCCATAGATTAATCCACCTACTTCTGCAATGGCATCAACACCTTCTGTGGTAACAGCTTCCCCCAATAATACTAAGCCACCCCATTCTCCTGGATTGCTATTTTGAGTTCTCATTATTACAGGTAAATCGAAAGTACCTTGAATATCAATCTCGGCCCCTTTCTCTACAACAATATACTTGTCTGTTCCTGTCTCAGAAACAATTACAACTCCAGCAGGAATTGTTAATTTTGTGCCAGATTTGACAGTATAAGTACCTTCTAGAGAGTACGACTGAGAAGGGTCAAGCACACGGCTTGAGTCTTGGTTCCCATTTAGGGTAAAATCTGATTCAACTCCGTCATCTGTGGAGTTGTCAAAATTGTCGTCACTATCGCACGAAGCTAGAAACAACGATGCTGAAATAGCAAAAAAAGCAGATAATTTTCTTAAATTTTTCATAGTTTTTAGTTAATTGAAGGTTTGATTTATTAAAATTAAAATTGATATTGAATATTTATTCCTAGTTGCGCTCCTCGAGTGTAAGAGAGAATAGTCTCATTGCCAACAACTGTAGGTGTGTTAGGATTTCTTATTTCTTGAGTTCTTTTTATTTCTGGATTTAGTAGGTTTTTTGCAGTAACTCCTACTTTTAAATTTTCTGTAAGTTGTTTTCCTAGAATAAGGTCTAGTACTACAAATCCATTTTCTACAATAGATTCATTATAGTTTACATCACCAGAAGTTTGTATTTCTGGACTTCCTAAAGCGTAAATTCTATCTGAGGCAAAAGTTCCAGATATTGTAGCTTCAAAAGGTAAATCTGTATTTGTGTCAAAGCTTAATGCACCGTTTATAATCCAATTAGAAGCGCCCTGTAGGCCTATGTCAGTCTTATTGTTGAATCTAAAGGTTCTTATAAAATTTCCGTCTTCGTCAAATATTTCTTTTAAGTCTTGTTTGTGCCACATTCTGGTAGCATTCATATTAAACTTTAAATTAGGTGTTTCAGAGTCATCTCCATCAATGATGTTGATGCGAGAGTCTAGCTCAATACCGTATATATTAGCCTCATCTCCCGCATTAAAGTAAGAGAAAATACCGGCAGAGCCTCTATCTTGTACTTTGTTGATAGGGTCTTGAATGTTCTTGTGAAAACCAGTGATAGATATCAACTGATCTTTAGATGGAAAATACTCAAATTTAAGATCAAAGTTTCGGTTTATTGAGGCTTCAATATTTGGGTTACCTCTTGTTACTTGGCCTGTAGGAGATACGTATTCAAAAGGAGCAATCTCCTTAAATTCTGGTAATGTAGTTGTGTAGCTGTTTGCAAAACGCACATTAAATTTGTTGTTTAGAGCGTATTTTAAGTTTACAGATGGATATAACAGAGTGTACTCTTTATTAGCGCTACCTCTCCTTCCTGGAATATTATTAACAGCATATTCTACATTTATTTCATCGCTTTGGAAGCGAAGTCCACCTTGAATTGTAAATTTTCCAGTCACTCCTGTTGCTTCAAGATACCCCGCTTTAGATTCTAGGTTTCCCTTATATAGATCTGGTTCTAGACGATTTATTTTAATTAATCCATTGTTTAAATTCTGTTGTGTAAAAACTGAAGAGAGGTCATCAATTGAGGATGGATTAATAGCATTTGTAAACGTTTCTTCGATACCATAAAATTGCGAGCCAAAATCACGTTCTTTATTTCTATAGTTTGCGCCAAAATCTAGCTTAAAACTATTAGTTTCTCCTTCTGTAAATATCCACTCATCATTTATACGACCATTGTACTCAACGTCTTCAATTATCTGTATGCTTTTTCTTTGCTGAAATCCTCCAGTAGTACCTAACTGCAATAGCTCTTCATCATTTGCGAAGTTAAAATTCACTTCATTACGAATACGGTTTGGTTCATCTGCGCTTAAATAGTTAAAGCCTATCCCCCAGTCTAGTGTGTTCTTCTCACTCAATTTATTTGAACCAAGTAGCTGGGTGATTGAAGCAAGTGTCTTTTTTAAATTTTGATCTCTGATAAATTGAAAAGCTTCTCCTTCATCAGTTTCTTCAAAGATGGTCGCCGTACCAGACCTTCCTCCTTCAAATACTTCGTCTTCCACTTTGTTAATTAATAAACTTAATAACTCTACTTTGTTATTCTCATTCACTCTATGCTCTACACTGGCAAGCGCAGCGGTTGCTAGTGTCTTTTTCCAGGTAATTGCATCTGGAATAGTGTCGTCAATAAAATTAGAGCGATATTGTTTGAAGATGCCCTCGCGATACTCAAAATTAGTTGATTGTCCTGCGCTGAAGAATGCCTTGGTTTTGTCTCCTATTTTAGTCCCTCCATTTACAGAGATAGAGCGGTTAATAGGTGTAGAAGAAGTAACAGGGCTCCAAGATTCTTGTAATAATGCGTTTCTGGTAGAGAGGTCTCTTGAATAAAAACCTGCTGTGATATTTTCGCTATTTGGGGAGCCCTTAAAATTTCCGAAGACACCCTCACCTATTACGTTGGTGTTAATAGAACTATTTGCGCTAACAGATAATTCTTTACGACCATTCAGCCTTTTAGAACTCACATCAATATTTCCAGAAGATTGATCTGCAGATAATCCAGCAGACGTAGTTTTACTCACATCAATACTTTCAATTAATCGCGTGGTAAAAAGACTTAGATCAATGTTCTTGCGCTCTATATCATCTGACGGAATAGGCAATCCATTTAGTGTGGTGTACAAATAACGGTCACCAAGACCACGTACAAATACATCTCCAGTGCCATCTGTTTTTGATACCCCAGAAATTTTTGTGGTAGCACCAGCGGCATCGCTAACACCTAGCTTAGAAAGCTGTTCGCTACCGATACTCTCTTTAATGGTTGTAGCTTTTTTTTGTTCTAGTAATAAAGCAACTTCACTTTCTCTGCGCAACGTTGCGGTAATAACTACCTCGTCTAATGCAGCAGCACTAGCTCCCATAATTACATTTATGGTATTCACTTGACCTGCAACAATAGTTGTTGGAATCTCTAAAGTCTCATACCCTACATAGCTCACTTCGACAATGTAGTCACCAGCAATGAGGTTGTCTAGCACATATAATCCATCAAAATCTGATGTGGTTCCTTTTTCTGTATTCTTTAAAAGGATATTTGCAAAAGGCAGCGGCTCGTCATTATAATCCTTGTCTGTAAGTTTCCCAGCGATAGATCCAGTTCCTTGAGCAAGAAGGGTGGCGCTAAACATAAGCAGTACTGCGGTAAAAATTTTGATCATTATTTTTGTTATATTTCTGATGCAAAGATGCGAACGCATTGTAAAGTTCATGTTACCCAAAAATCAAGTTTATGTCAAGAGTAGGTTATCTTAATGTTAAGTACTTTAGAAAGTTTAAGGGCCCAAAAAATTGTACACAAATGATTATCTTGCCATCACATTAAAACAAGCAATATGATGCAATGGGAACAGCTTCTTTCATTACGGAAACAGGGAGTTACAAACAAACGATTACGCATAGAAGAAAACGAAACGCGCCTAGGATTTGAGGTAGATTACGACCGTGTTATTTTTTCATCAGCCTTTAGAAGTCTTCAGGATAAAACACAAGTAATCCCTTTGTCAAAAACATCATTTGTGCACACTAGACTTACGCACAGCTTAGAAGTATCTGTGGTGGGACGTTCTTTAGGGCGCACCGTAGGTAAGGCGATTTTAGATAAGCACCCTGCTTTGCATAAAGTACATGGCTATACTTTTAATGATTTTGGTGCTATTGTCGCGGCGGCTTCTTTGGCACATGATATTGGGAATCCACCCTTTGGTCATAGTGGAGAAAAAGCAATTGGCGATTATTTTTTACACGGAAATGGGCAGCGCTTCAAGAAAGATCTCACAGATAAAGAATACCAAGACCTCATCACCTTTGAAGGAAATGCCAACGGATTCAAAATCCTTACCGAAAGTAAAAACGGAGTAGAAGGCGGTTTAAGATTAACCTATGCAACGTTGGGTGCTTTTACTAAATACCCTAAAGAATCGTTACCTGAAAAACCAACCAACCATATTGCAGATAAAAAATATGGCGTGTTCCAGAGTGATACCACCTTCTTCATAGAAGTCGCAGATGAGTTAGGTTTGACAAAAAGAGGTGCAGAGGGAGACTTAAGTTATAACCGTCATCCACTAGCTTTTTTAGTAGAAGCAGCAGACGATATTTGTTATACGGTCATCGATTTTGAAGATGGGATCAATCTTGGTCTTATTGAAGAAGAGTTTGCACTTGAGTATCTTATAAAGCTCGTAAAAAACACGATCGATACTAAGAAATATCGTAGCCTTACCATTGTGTCAGATAGACTGGCATACCTAAGATCTCTAGCAATAGGGGTGCTCATACAAGAAGCTACGCAAATTTTCATCGATAATGAAGTAGCCATTCTTGACGGCTCCTTCACACAGTCTTTATTAGAAAAGAGTTCTTATAAAGCACAAATAGACGATATTATTAAAATTTCAGTAGAAAAAGTATATCAAAGTACGGAGGTAATTGAAAAGGAAGTTGCGGGATATAAAATACTAGATACCCTACTAGATACGTTTACATCAGCATTAGAAAATTATCACGATAACAAAGGGTTGCGGCATTATGATCACTTAATTCTCTCACAATTTGATGCTTCTATAAAAGAGCCACAAACGGTGTATCAGTATCTAATGGCTTGTTGTGCGTATGTTTCTGGGCTAACAGATGGAAACGCATTGCAGATATTTCAGAAAATAAATGGAAATCTTTAAACCGGTCTAATAATATTCTCATATTCACGATTTCATGTGTGCCAATTAAATAGTAAATCTCAGATACTTCTATAAATTCCTCGTATTTTTAACAATCAAAAATAAAACAAGATGAAAAAATTACTATTCCCAGTGTTCATATTCGCATCAATGATGAGCTTTGGTCAGGATTACACGCAGATTATTACAGAACATTTATCAGAGAACGTTGCGGCATATGATTTAAGATCATCAGATGTGGCTACGTTTAAAGTGAGTTCACAGGCGGTTTCAAAAAGCATGAATGTGACCACTGTTTATGTGCTACAAACGGTAAATGATATTGAGGTGTATAATACCGCTTCTCCTATCGCAATACGCGGTAATGAGGTGATGAATACAGCGCTATCTTTTGAAAAAGATTCTAGACAAAATGTAAACGGAGCAACACCTGCCATAACGGCACAAGATGCAATTGGCGCCGCAGCACAGCAATTAAACTTAGGTCGTTTAGGTGCTATAGAACAACTTGCTAATCCTAATGAGAATGAGTTTGTGTTTTCTAGTGGATTAATTTCGGCCAGTACGATTCCTGTAAAGCTTGTGTATCAAAAAGTGAGCGCTAATGAATTAAGGCTTTCTTGGGACGTGAGCATTGATGTTATTTCTGGAGCGCATTATTACAGCGTACGAGTAGATGCAATGACGGGTGCTGTTTTAAATAGCCAAGATTGGGTACTTAGTTGTTCTTTTGACACAAGCCCACATAATCATGGTGGTCACGGACAAAGCATACTGTTTGCTGAAAACAAAACAACGACAACGGCAGACGTGGCAGCAGGAGGTGCTTCTTATAATGTATTTCCTTTTCCAGCAGAGAATCCAGACGAGACAAATGAGCAGCTAGTGTTTTCGCCAGAAGACATTACAGCATCACCTTTTGGATGGCATGATACAAACGGAGTACCAGGCCCAGAATTTACGATTACTCGTGGTAATAATGTACACGCTTATGAAGATCTAGATGGTAATAACAATACAACAGGAGTGTCACCAGAAGGTGGTGATGTTTTACAGTTTAATTTCCCATATGATCTTCCTCAAGATCCAGGAAACTATACTGCTGCTTCCACAGTAAACCTTTTTTACTGGAACAATATTATTCACGATGTATTGTACCAGTATGGATTTGATGAAGCCAGTGGTAATTTTCAACAAAACAATTATGGCAATGGTGGTAATGGTGCAGATTTTGTGATTGCCCAAGCGCAAGACGGAGGAGGTACAAATAATGCAAATTTTTCTGTCGCACCAGATGGAATTAATGGGAGAATGCAGATGTATTTATGGAATGGTCCTGGAGAGATTCTTTATGAACTTTTAACGATTAACGCGGGACCTCTGGCAGGAGGGTATCTAGGGTTTGATTCAAATTTTACTGGAAACGCAGTACTATTACCAACAGACGTGCCATTAACGGCAGACCTTGCGCTAGCTGTTGACAATAATGCTGGTGCTTCTACAGATGAAAATGATGCCTGTGACCCATTGACAAATGCTGCAGCTTTAAATGGAAAAATTGCCGTGATCCGCAGGGGTGCGTGTAATTTCACCTTGAAAGTTGAAACAGCAGAGGCTGCGGGTGCAGTAGCTGTAATTATTGTAAATAATGTTACAACTGATCCAATCATGCAAGGAGGTGCAACTACCACAGATCTTGGTATTCCTTCTGTAATGATTTTTCAGGAACAAGGGGAAATAATAATAGCTGCATTAGAAAATGGTGATACCGTTAATGGGTCTCTTTTTGATGATGGTAGTGGTCTAGATTCGAACCAAAGAGATGGTTCTTTAGATGCAGAAATAGTTGCTCATGAGTATGGACATGGACTTTCTACGAGACTTACTGGTGGAGCAGGTAATGCGGGTTGTTTAACACCGTGTACACAAGTTGAAAATGGCCAATGTGTTGCAGGAAGTTATACAGAACAGATGGGAGAGGGATGGAGTGATTGGCTTGCATTAATTATGACTATGGAAGCTGGAGACAATGCAGAAGACCCTAGAGGTATAGGTACTTTTTCTAGAGGCCAAGGATCTGGAGGTTTAGGTCTTAGAACAAACCCTTACACAACAGATGTTACGCTCAATCCATTTACGTATGCATCTTCTAATAGTCCTACAGAAAGTGCACCACACGGTGTAGGTTCTGTATGGGCAACGATGATATGGGATTTGACGTGGGCTTTTGTAGATGAGTATGGATTTGATCCAGACACGTATAATGGTACTGGTGGTAATAATATTGCATTTCAACTTATTGTTGATGGTTTAAAATTGCAGCAATGTAATCCGGGGTTTGTAAGCGGTCGTGATGGAATATTAATGGCAGATGAGCTTGCAAATGGCGGCGTAAACAGATGTCTTATCTGGGAAACATTTGCAGCAAGAGGTCTTGGTGTAGCTGCAGATCAAGGGAGTAGATTTGACCGATTTGATCAAGTAGAGAACTTTGATGTTCCTGCAGGTCCTAATTGTATACTTGCCGCAGGTAACTTTGGTGATGGCTTGGGAGCTAACTTTACTGTTTTTCCTAACCCTACAAACGGAGATGTAAATATTAGAACTAAAATTAATGTAGGTGATGTGACGATTGCTATCTATGATTTAAATGGTAGAAAGGTGTTGTCACAAGATATCACGCTAGAGAATATTGCTATAATAGGCACTGCGGGTTTAAATACGGGTATCTATATTGTAAATATTGAAGGTGAGAATTACACGCACACAACGAAGTTGATCAAAGAATAGTCACTACGTTTATAATATTAAAGGCTTCCATTTAGGGAGCCTTTTTTTGTGCCAAAATTTTCTGGAGTTTCGTGCGTATTGCAGTGGCAGAAATTCCGGCTTCTTCGTGAAGTTCTGCAATAGTCCCCTGCTCCGGAAAATAACCGTCTACACCCCAACACTGCATATTATTTTTAAAGGAATGCATCGCAGAAAACTCGAGAATAGCAGTCCCAAAACCACCTTGGATGACTCCATCTTCTATTGTGATCACAGTGTCGTATTGCTGAAATATGCTTGTCAATAACACGTGGTCTAGGGGAGAAATAAAGCCCAGGTCATAATGTCCTATCTGTAGTTGGTCATCTGCAGTGAGAGCAGCAATCGCCTGCTCAACATTTCTTCTTATGCTTCCTGTAGTGAGAATAGCAATCTCCTTTCCGGTTTTTAAAACCTGTCCTTTGCCTATTTCAATTTTCTTGAAAGGCTGTTGCCAGTTTTTAATCGCTCCGCGACCACGAGGATAGCGAATTGCAATAGGATGATCAAGCCCTAATTGAGCCGTATAGAGTATGTTTCTTAATTGAATGACATCACTAGGCGCATAGATCATTAAGTTTGGAATGCATCGTAAGAACGCCATATCAAATATGCCGTGATGCGTCCCTCCATCTTCGCCCACAATTCCCGCTCTATCAAGACAGAAAATCACAGGAAGGTTTTGCAAACATACATCGTGAATCACTTGGTCGTACGCTCTTTGTAGAAAGGTGGAGTATACATTACAATACACCTGCATTCCATCTGCTGCCATACCCGCCGCTAAAGTCACAGCGTGTTGTTCTGCAATCCCAACATCAAAAGCTCTTTCTGGAAAACGTTCCATCATATATTTGAGAGAGCTACCCGTAGGCATTGCGGGTGTAATCCCGACAATATTTTTATTTTGTTCTGCAAGCTCTACGAGCGTAAGACCAAAAACATCTTGAAATTTTGGTGCTAAACCATTGCTGTTTTTTGGTTCAAGTTCTCCAGTGCTTGCGTTAAATTTTCCCGGAGCGTGATAGGTAATTTGATTTTCTTCTGCTTGCTTGAGTCCCTTTCCTTTTTTGGTAATTATGTGCAGTAATTTTGGGCCTGCTATTTTTTTGAGTCGACGCATTTCAGCAATAAGTATTTCAATATTGTGGCCGTCTATGGGGCCAGAATAATTGAAATTAAGTGCTTCAAAAATGTTGTCTGTTTCTGGAGCGCCATCCAATGTTACTTTTGTGAAATATTGTTTTAGAGCGCCCACACTTGGGTCAATCCCGATAGCGTTATCGTTTAGAATGATTAGCATGTTAGTGTCTGTTACACCGGCATGATTGAGGGCTTCAAACGCCATCCCGCTTGCAATTGAGGCATCGCCGATGACTGCTACATGTTGTCTGTGAATGCCTTTCAGTTTTGCCGCCATCGCCATCCCTAGTATCGCTGAAATAGAAGTGCTGCTATGACCCGTCCCAAAAGCATCATAGGTGCTTTCACTCATTTTTGGGAAGCCAGAAATACCGTGTAGTCTCCTGTTTGTGTCGAAATTTTCTCTGCGTCCCGTTAAAATTTTATGCCCATAGGCTTGATGCCCTACATCCCAGATTAGTTTATCTTCTGGCGTGTTAAACACATAGTGGAGCGCTACGGTAAGTTCTGCAACGCCTAAGCTTGCACCTAGATGTCCTTCTTTAGTCGCTACGGCTTTAATAATAAAGTCGCGTAACTCTTGAATGAGTTGAGGTAATTGGTTTTCAGAGAGCTTTTTAAGATCTGTTGGATAGTTGATGTTATGAAGTAGGGTAGTGCTCACAAAGCAAAGATACTAGTTTAGCCTATGTTATTTAGATAAGTAGTTAATTTGTAGCTTTACATATTCTAAACAAGATGCACACATGATCAAGCCCTACGACGACACCTATTTTATGCAACGCGCTCTGCAAGAAGCAGAAGAAGCTTACAGTCAAGGAGAAGTCCCAATAGGAGCAGTCATAGTTGCAAAGAATAAAATCATCGCCAGAGCTCATAATCTCACCGAAACTTTAAATGATGTAACCGCACATGCAGAAATGCAAGCCATCACGGCCGCGGCAAATTTTTTAGGCGGAAAATATTTAATTGATTGTACTTTATACGTCACGATAGAACCCTGCCAGATGTGTGCCGGAGCATTATTCTGGAGTCAAATAAGTAAGGTAGTATACGGAGCAAGAGATCAACAGAGGGGTTGCATAGAAATGGGGACAAAGCTCCATCCAAAAACAAAAATGACAGGAGGCATTCTTGCAGAGGACTGTTCTAAACTCCTTAAACGCTTCTTTTTAGAAAAGAGAAATTTAAATTAGTGTCCGAGCAGAGCAGAGGACAAAAAAAACCCGTTTAATACTAAACTTAATTCAGTATAAAACGGGTTTTTAATCAAATGTAAAAAGATATATCTATTTCTTAGATTACACGCACTTGGCCTGCTACCGTTCCTTTTCTGCCTTCTTCTTCTAAATATTCTACTTTATCACCCTCATTAAGAGCTTGTCCATTAAGACCTGTGATGTGTACAAAAATGTCTTTTCCAGTTTCATCATCTGTGATAAAACCGAAACCTTTTGATTCGTTGAAAAACTTTACTGTTCCTTCCATTCTAATATATAATAAATTAATAATAACACAAATGTAGCTAAAAAATGACGTGTAATGTTAACTAAATATTAACTTTATGTATTTAAAATAGATTATAACTTGTTGTTATCCGTGTAGTTGCGCATTTTTAAGATGTTTTCTTTGTTCAGCATGTAGTCTTCTACTTTCTTGTTTTTCCAACGGTGATAAATAAAAGCAGGCATCCATAAAAAGAACAAACAACAGATGCCAAGGCCTATGCATAATTCTCCTGTTGCAGGACGCTCTCCTTTTATTATAAAGCCAGAAATCGCGAGAATTAATGCTGCAAAAAAACTGATGTATAGAAAAAACTTCATGGTGTAATAATTTATTTTAAGACTGTGGTATTATAAAAAAAGCTGCTATTTCTAAGTTCAGCGCGTCTAGATCATCTATGTATAATTATCGTAACCCTTGGTGTAGGGATGTCTAAAAATGTTCTCTTCATTAAAATTTGTATACGAAGGGAAGCTTTTATTTTGCGAAAGCACAGTTATTTGCGCTTAGCGCAAGTCGTGCTGTACGTGCATAATTCTATCGCCATCACAGAGGGTGTGTATATCTAATCTGCTTTTAAAACAACGTTTAAATGTAGCTCGTCCAATTGGGCTTGATCCAGTGGTGCAGGAGCGTCAATCATAACATCCCGACCACTATTGTTTTTTGGGAATGCAATAAAATCACGAATGGTTTCCTGTCCGCCAAGAATGGCAACAAGTCTATCTAAACCAAAGGCGAGACCTCCGTGTGGTGGCGCACCGTACTCAAATGCATCCATCAAGAAGCCAAACTGTGCTCGCGCTTCTTCCTCGCTAAAGCCAAGATGACGTAACATAATTGCCTGGGTTTCTTTATCGTGAATACGAATAGAACCTCCGCCTATTTCGTTTCCGTTTAAGACTAGATCGTATGCGTTTGCTTTTACTTCGCCCGGATTAGAATCTAGCATTTCTAACTGTCCTGGTTTAGGAGATGTAAATGGATGGTGCATTGCGTGATAATGCCCTGTCTCTTCATCAAGCTCTAATAATGGGAAATCTACTACCCATAATGGAGCAAACACATCTGGTTTGCGTAAGCCTAACTCTGCAGCAAGATGCATCCTTAATGCACTCATTTGTGCACGTACCTTATTTGTTTCTCCAGAGAGAACACAAACAAGATCGCCAGCTTTTGCCCCTGTAATTGCTGCCCATTTTGCCAGGTCATCTTGATCGTAAAATTTATCTACGGAAGATTTATATGTACCGTCATCATTACAACGACTGTATATCATGCCAAGAGCTCCCACCTGTGGACGCTTGATCCATTTAATAATAGTGTCAATTTCTTTACGTGTGTAGTTATTTCCACCGGGAACTGCAATACCAATTACTAATTCTGCGCTGTTAAAAACACCAAAGTCTTTGTGCTGGGTTACTTCATTTAACTCCCCAAACTTCATATCAAAACGAATATCCGGTTTGTCATTTCCGTAGAGACGCATTGCATCATCATACTGCATTCTTGGGAAATCACCTATCTCAACGCCGTTGATTTTTTTTAGTAAATGGCGTGTTAATCCTTCAAACATATTTAGTATGTCCTCCTGCTCAATGAACGCCATCTCGCAGTCAATTTGTGTGAATTCTGGTTGACGGTCTGCGCGTAAATCTTCATCTCTAAAGCATTTTACAATCTGAAAATACTTATCAAGACCCCCAACCATAAGCAGTTGCTTAAAGGTTTGAGGCGATTGTGGAAGGGCGTAAAATTGTCCTTCATTCATGCGAGAAGGCACTACAAAGTCACGGGCGCCTTCTGGCGTAGATTTAATTAGATATGGAGTTTCTACGTCTACAAACCCTTTATCAGATAAGTAGTTGCGCACCGCCATCGATACTTTATGACGGAAAATAAGATTTTCACGTACAGGATTACGACGGATATCGAGGTAGCGATATTTCATACGTAAGTCTTCTCCACCATCCGTTTCGTCTTCAATCGTGAATGGAGGTGTAAGTGACTCATTTAAAATAGTCACCTTCTTCACTAAAATCTCAATATCACCTGTAGGCATTTTTGGATTTTTGGATTCACGCTCAATTACTTCACCGGTTACTTGAATCACAAATTCGCGGCCTAGTTTTGATGCGGCATCCATCATATCTTTCGGTGTGCGTTCTTCGTCAAAAACAAGCTGCGTAATGCCATAGCGATCACGGAGATCTACCCAAACGATAAAGCCTTTATCACGAGATTTTTGCACCCATCCTGCAAGTGTCACTTCTTGTCCTACATTGCTGGTTCTCAGTTCGCCGTTATTGTGTGTTCTGTACATAGTGTTTTCTGTGAAGGCTGGATTCGGTTTAATGAAATTCCAGTCTTCTTTATTAAAGATAAATAAGAATGCAAAAATAAGATTTAATGTGGGTTGCTGAAATGTTAATGGGGTAAAATTTAGATGGTTAATAATAAGGTAATGATTACTTGTGATTCTGCTAAAGCCTCTCTAACCCTTCGGATGAGGATATGTCAAAACCTAAACATAAAGCTCTGGAAGAATTTATATTGCTTTGGGCATTTTTCCAACTTTAAAATTTTGCCGAAAGGCAACCACTATAAAGTTTATAGTAATTTATCTGCATATGTGTTCAAGGATATTTGATAATTATAGTTTTGAGGAAATTTTATTTTTTTATGATATTTAACAGTAATCTTCGTAATAAAGGTGATTGATTGTTAGAGAAAGTTTAATATAAATTGTTAATTTGTGACTTTAAACCAAAAATCATTTTATTATGAAACAAACTAACTATCTCGGCAGGATATTCTTGCTTATGCTTTTATTCCTTTCTTGTGCTGCATTTGCCCAAAGCACACTTTCTGGAACAGTAAAGGACGCAAATGGCGATGCGGTGCCTTTTGCTAGTATTATTGAAAAAGGAACTTCTAATGGAACAACATCAAGTTTGGATGGTGATTTTTCCATTAATGTAGACAATTTGCCTGCCACACTTGTATTCTCTTCTATAGGGTATACTACTATTGAGCAGTCTTTTACTAGTGATTCTCCACAGAACATTGTTTTAGGTGAGTCTGCAGAATCTCTTGATGAGGTTGTAATTACAGGGCTTGCTACTTCTATAAAGCGATCTAACTCAGCAAACGCTGTGAGTTCTGTAACTGCTGAGCAATTAGTAGGAACTACGGGGCAATCTACGATTGATGGTGCTTTATATGGAAAAGTAACGGGGGTTAATATTACTTCTACATCTGGTGCTCCAGGTGGTGGTGTTGCTTTGCGTTTGCGTGGTGTGTCGTCTTTAACTGGTAACAACCAACCACTTTTTATTATAGATGGAGTATACTTAAATAACTCTGAAATCTCTTCAGGTTTAAGAGGTGCTTCTGGAGCAAATAGAGGGAATGAAGAAAATTCAGGAAATCGTCTAGCTGATATTGACCCTAATGATATTCAAAACATTGAAATATTAAAAGGTTCATCTGCAGCAGCAATTTATGGACAACGTGGTAACGCGGGTGTTATAATCATAACTACTAAAAGAGGTAAAGCCGGAAAAACAAAAATCAGCTTTAGTCAGGATATAGGAACACAGAATATTGCAAACCCATTAGGCTTACGTCCTTGGACAGCGCAATCTGTTGAGGATACTTTTGGGCCTGAAGAAAGAGCAAAATACGAAGCTGTAATTGCAAGCAGAGGAAGTTTATATGATTATGAAGATATCATTTATGGTGAAACTGGGTTTATTCAAGACACTCGCCTAAGTGCTGCAGGTGGAAATGCTAAAACTAAATTTTATGTAGGTGGTGGATATCGTGATGAAGCGGGAATTATTAAAAATACAGGCTTTGAGCGTTTTACATTCAGAGGAAACATAGATCATAAAATTTCAGAAACTTTTAAACTATCTTCTAACACAAACTTTGTAAGAAGTAGTTCTAGTAGAAGTTTTACGGGTAATGAAAATGAAGGTGGTCTTAGTTATGGATACACATTAGCGTTTACAAGACCTTGGAATAACTTATATCCTGATGAACAAGGAAACTATCCTAATAACCCTAATTACCCTGGAAATCCACTTTTTGTAAGAGACAATGCAATTAATGAAGATGTAAACAACCGTATTATACAGGGATTGAGTTTAACATCTAAACTCTTTCAAGATGAAACGAACAATGTGAAACTTCTTATTAATGGAGGTATTGATGTGCTTGCAAATGAAACATATGTTTATGTTCCAGAAACGCATCAAGCACAAATAGGTGGACAAAACGGATTTGTCGCTGTAGGTAAAAACAACGATACATTTTTGAACACACAAGCTATTGGTGTTTGGGATAAAGAAATGATGGAAGGAGATCTTAATCTTACCACTCAAGCTGGTATCGCTTATATCTTTCAAGAAAGAGATCGATTGTTAAGTACAGGTGCAGATCTTGCCGCTGGTCAAACAACGCCAGGACAAGGTGTAAATCAATCTGTAACACAGAATAGAGGAGAGGAACAGGATTTTGGATATTTTGCCCAATTAGAAGGGAATTATAAAAACCAAATCATAGGTACTTTAGGATACCGTTTAGATAAGTCTACTCGTAATGGAGATCCAAATGAACTTTTTGGATATCCAAAAGCTTCTGTGGCCGTAAACGTTGCGAATTTTGATTTCTGGGAATTAGAAAACATAAATCAATTAAAGTTTAGAGCTGCTTATGGTGAGACGGGTAACCCTGCAAATTATGGGTCAACTTTCACTAGTTATAACGCAAGTAGTATAGGTGGAAGTCCTGGAGTTTCTCTAGGAGGTCTTAGAGGAGATCCTAATATTCAACCAGAAACTTCAAGAGAATTAGAACTTGGTGTGGATGTAGGTGTTATGGACAATAGAGTCACCCTAGAGGCAACGTACTATACTAAAACGGTTGAAGACTTAATTTTAGGTCGTGCGCTACCATCTTCTTCAGGGTTTACAAGAGAGTTAACAAACTTAGCAGATTCTGAAAATAGAGGGCTTGAATTAGCTTTAAGAGGTGATGTAGTAAGAGGAGAAAATTTTACTTGGAGTACAGGAATCCAGTATTACTTTAACCGTTCAGAAATTACAAGACTTGATGTAGATCCATTTACTCCAGATGGAGCAGGATTTGGTTTAGGTTTAGGTTCATTCTATATTGAAGAAGGAAGTCCTATTACTCAATTAGTAACTAACTTAGATACAGATAACGATCCTTCTACTCCAAATGTTCCAACACGTGTTGGAAATGTAGAGCCAGACTTTCAAATGGCGTGGGATAACAACATCACGTTTTTAAAGAATTTTGATCTATCCTTTTTGATGCAATTGAAATCAGGTGGAGAAAACTTAAATCTTTCAACGTTATTGACAGATTTAGGAGGCGTTACTCCAGATTTAGAAACGGCAGCTGGTCAAGCAAGATTAGCATTGCCATTTAACGGAGAACGTTTTGTTCAGCCAGCGGGTTATTTAAGACTTCGTGAAGCGGCGTTATACTACAGATTTCCAAGACAAGTAATTGACCAAGTATTTGGTGATTTAGTTGAAAATGTGAAATTTGGTTTCTCAGGTAGAAATCTTTTTACCGTATCTGATTATAACAGTTATGACCCAGAGGTATCAGTAAATGGTGGTTCAGGGCTATCTACTGGAATTGAGGTAACTCCTTTCCCTAGTTCAAAACAAGTGTATTTTCACTTAAACGTAAACTTTTAAAATATAGAATATGAAAAATATATTAAATACTATAGCAAAATACAGCCTCCTTTGCGGAACTGTGCTATTTGCTACCTCTTGCGAATTTGAAGAGGTAATAGACCAAGATGGCCCTAGTGTAGATGGCGTTTCTGTAGAAGCCTCTAAAGGACAATTAAATGAATTGGTGGTAGGGGTAGAGTCAACAACTAGAAATGGTTTAGGTGTTGAGGTTTCAGCAAGCGGAACTATGGCAAGAGAACTGTATCTGTTTGATGCGGATCCTAGAAATACAAGTGATTTATTAGGTAAAAATGGTACGCCATTAGATAATAATTCATTCTATAGTACTTCTCAATGGGGAGGTAACTACAGAGCAATCAAAAATGCTAACTTGTTAATCGATGCAGTGAATAATACTTCAGCGGTTAATGATGCAGAGCGCAGTGGGTACTTAGGGTATGCAAAGACAGTAATTGCTTATGAGTTGATTCAAGTATTGAAAGCTTATAATAAAGCAAGAGTTGATGTGAGCGATCCAGATAATTTAGGACCATTGTTGGATTTTGATCCTGCAATTGCAGGAATAAGAGCGATGCTTAATGAGGCAAACGGAAACCTGCAAAATGCGGGTGATTCATTTGTTTTTTCATTGAGTGATGGATTTGAAGGATATGATACCCCAGCAACTTTTAGCCAATTCAATAGAGCGGCAGCAGCAGTTGCAGCTGTATATGCTGGTGATGGTGCTGGTGCAATTACAGCACTGAACGCTTCTTATTTTGATTTAACGGGTGATTTAACTATGGGTCCTAAACATACTTTTGGACTCGGAGGAAATGATCAAGCAAATCCTGTATTTAGAGTACCATCTACAGATGATTTTCCTAATAATGGAGATCAAATCATCGTGCACGATAGTTGGTTGGCAGATGCAGAAGTGGGTGATACACGTGTAACATCAAAGACAGCGCCAAGGCCAGATCCTACTGCTTCTCAAGATGGTTTAACAGGTGTGAATGAAACCCGTTTATACGCTACAAACACTTCAGAAATTGACATGATTCGTAATGAAGAATTGATTTTAGTATTTGCAGAAGCTAGTATTCTTGCTGGCGCGCTTCCTAATGCAGAAGCAGCATTAAATGTAATACGTAATCAATATACCATAGGAGATTTTGGAGGTGCTACAGATGCAGCTTCTTTAACTTCTGAAATGTTGAACCAAAGAAGATATTCTTTATGGAGTGAAAATCATAGAATGTTTGATTTACGTAGATATAGCCTATCAAATACATTACCAATTGATAGAGAAGGAGATCAAATTTTTAATGTATTACCAATTCCACTTACTGAAAACTTATAATAAGTATTATATATTTTTAAAGCCCCTATACTCTTTTGTATAGGGGCTTTATTATGAGGTAGCGGTTCTGCTGAGCGTACTTGATATCGCAGCTATTATTACTTCGGAAATAAGCCAAAATCAAAAACGCCCTTAACAATAATACGTGTTAAGGGCGTTTTTACAGCTTATAATGTTTCCGCCGCAAGGCATCACATAGTTAAAAAGGTATTACTCTGCTGCTTCTAGGTTGATGTCTTCATTCACATCTTCTTCCCTTGGATTACGCCAGTAGTGCACTTTCATTTTTAAACGCATTGCGAAGTAAAACAAAATAGGCACCACGATTAACGTAAGGAATGTAGCAATAAAGAGTCCGTAAATAACGGTCCAAGCTAAGGGTCCCCAAAAAATCACGTTGTCTCCACCCATATAAATTTTTGGATCAAAGGCGCTAAAGAGGGAGAAGAAGTCAATATTCAAGCCTATGGCTAGCGGTATTAATCCTAGGATAGTAGTAATCGCAGTAAGTAATACCGGACGTAAACGTGCTTTACCTGCTGTGATAATACTGGCCAATAAATCTTCTTTCTCAAGGTATTCTGTTTGGTCAAGATCAAGGTCGTTTTTCTTTCGGTCAATTAAGAGCTGCGCATAATCCAGCAGCACCACACCATTGTTTACCACAATCCCGGCAAGCGAAATAATACCCATCATCGTCATCAATAAAACAAAGGGTGCTCCCGTAAGTAAGATCCCGCCAAATACTCCAATGAAACTTAAGAAAATAGCGATCATTATGATAAGAGGCTTAGAGAACGAATTGAATTGGAAGATTAGAATTAAGAAAATCAATCCAAGTCCGCTAAAGAAGGCTCCCACTAAAAAGGTTTGTTCTTTTGCCTGCTCTTCTAATTGTCCTGTATAATTAGGTTTAATATTCTCAGGCATTCCTTCAAAATTTCGCATCTCGTTTTGAATCTGTCTTACAGCGGCGCTTGCATCTGTATACCCCGGCTTTAAAGCAGAGTATACCGTCACAACTCGGCTCGTTTCTTTATGTTTTATAGCACTAAAACCGGAATTGTTGTTTTGTGATGCTACTGCAGACACGGGGATTTCTCTCAATTGGCCCGTATTCGTTCTAAATGTCATGGTTTGATTAAACAAAGCGCTGGTGTTGTAACGGCTTTCTTCATTAAAACGAACGTATATATCGTAGTCTTCTCCATCTTCTTTATACACCCCTGCTTTCGTTCCAAAAATAGAGTTACGCAACTGTTGCCCTACTTGTCCTGTGGTTACACCTAACTCTCCTGCCTTTTCACGATCAACTACCACTTGCATTCCAGGCTTACCTCTATTAACATCTATTTTAAGCTCTTCTACGCCAGGAATATTTTTATCGTTAAGAAACTTGCGCATGTTTTCTGCCGTGGCAATGAGCTCATTGTAATCGTCTCCACGAAGCTCTATGTTAACAGGTGATCCTGCGGGCGGCCCGTTCGCATCTTTTTCTACTGAAATCGAAATTCCTGGATATACATTTGCTAAGGCGTCAAGTACTTTTTGTCGCAGTACTTCACTGTCTTCACCCCGTCTATATTTATACTCGCGCATAGACGCGGTAATTTTCGCTTTGTGTGGCATCTCTGCAGATGACCCACCATCCGTTTGTGGGTTTCCAGCACCTTCCCCTACTTGAGAAACAGCACTTTCAACTAGAAAATTATGATCACCATCCATATAGGTAGCATCATTGAGTGTCTTGTAGACGCGCTCTTCAATTTCTTTGGTAATCGCATTTGTTTTTTCAATATCCGTTCCTTCAGGATATTCTATGTAGACAATTATTTGATTAGGAGTATTGTCTGGAAAAAATTCAAACTTTGTATTTCCTGAAGCCATAGAAGCGCCAAACAATCCTAGTGTTATAAATAATAAGGAAAAAACACCTACAACTAATAGATACGGTCTTGCACCTTTAAATGCAGTAGTTAAGTTTTTCTGGTACCAGTTTTCAAGACGAACAAGTGCTTTGTTTTGAAAGCTATTAGCCGCTTTACGAAGTATTAAACGATACACCCATAGCATAATAGATACAAAAACCATTAAGACACCTAGTCCACGATATTCGCCTCCAATGAAAGCAATGATGAGCCCTATTCCTCCAACAATTGCCGAAATTTTAATAATGTTTTTAATAGGCATGTCTTTGTCTTCTGTAGTCATAAATTGAGAAACCAACACCGAGTTAAAGAAGATGGCAACAAATAATGAAGATCCTAGAACGACCGAAAGTGTTATAGGGAAGTAGATCATAAACTGTCCCATCAATCCTGGCCATAATCCTAAAGGTACAAATGCAGCTACTGTAGTTGCCGTAGATATTATAATAGGAAATGCGATTTCGCCAATACCTTTTTTAGCGGCTTCCACACGACTCAGTCCCTCATCTTCCATCAAACGATATACGTTTTCAACTACAACAATACCGTTGTCCACAAGCATCCCTAGTCCCATTATCAACCCAAAGAGAATCATCGTATTCAGGGTATACCCCATCCAGCCTAAAATCATCAAAGACATAAACATTGACATCGGGATAGCGAACCCAACAAACAGTGCATTCTTAAACCCTAAGAAGAACATTAATACGGTAACCACGAGTATAATACCAAAGATGATATTATTTACAAGGTCATCTACCTGGCCAATTGTTTTAGAAGATTGGTCATTTGAGATCGTAACAGATAAATCTGGCGGGAAGAAATTTGCCTTCGCCTCAGCCACAATGATTTCTACTTTTTCTGCAGCAGCAACCATGTTTTTACCACTTCGTTTTTTGACATCGAGCATTACCACACGTTTCCCAAAATCACGCGCATAGGTAGTTCTGTCTTTTTCTTTAAAACTAATCTCTGCAATATCCTTTAGGTAAACAATGTTTCCGTCTTGAGATTTAACAACAAATTTTTCAAGATCATTAGGCTTTTCAATTTCACCAATAATACGGATGGTCCTGCGCTGTCCGCTCGCTACTAAATTTCCGGCAGACATCGTCATGTTCCCATTACTGATGGCGCTTTGAACGTCATTAAAACTTATAGACGAAGCCATCATTTTATAAATATCAACCGCAACTTCTACCTCTTTCTCTTGTGCTCCACGAATATCAACCTTCTTAATTTCTTCTAGGTTCTCTATTTCATCTTGAAGATATTCTCCGTATTCTTTCAGTTTTGTCACCGGATAATCACCAGATATATTGATGTTGAGAATAGGTATTTCTTCACTCATACTCAGCTCAAAAACATTGGGCTCTACTTTGGCACCGTTAAATGTAGGCCAGTCTTCACCAGAAGTTTCTGTGTCTATTTCGTCCTTAACTCGTTGCTTTGCTAACTCTACAGAGATCCCTTCATCAAACTCAATGATAATCATCGAGTGGTCTTCTTGAGACGTGGAGGTTAACTCTACTTTATTGCTAATAGATTTTAGCTTATCCTCAAGGGGGTCTGTAATCAGTTTTTCAATATCCTCTGCCGTATTCCCCGGGTACACAGAACTAATGTAAATTTTAGTTTCGTTAATTTCAGGAAAGTTTTCTCTAGGCATGGTCATATAAGCAGTAAAGCCTAGATACAAAACCATCGCCATCATCATATAAATGGTGGTCTTATTGTTAATTGCCCAAGAAGAGAGTTTAAATTCTTTTTCTGTATTCTTTTTCTTTTTTGCCATACTCTTGCTCACAAAAGTGAGTGTTTAGTACCCGTGTATATGCGGGAATCTTTGGTTAGTATCTTATTTGTCCTCGCTAAAACGAACACTGTCTTTTTTTCTACTTCGGAAATATAAATAGCAAGGCCATTGCTATTTCCGGAGTAGAAAAAATAGAATTATTAATAGGTAATGATTTTTACTTCCTGCCCATCTTTTACGCTTCTTGCACCTTCTTCAATTAATTGATCCCCAGCAGTCAAGCCGTCTAATACCTCGATGGAATCTCCTTTAGTCTTACCGGTTTTAATCACAGCTCTTACCGCAATAGCATTCTCACTAGCAATGTCTGTGAGTTTGTATACAAACTGTTCTCCATCTGCATTCTCAGATATAATACTTTGAGGGATTAAGATGGCTTTCTCGTTTGTATAGTCATTAACTTTAAGTCTGGCGGTGAGATTAGGTTTAATCATATCACCTTTATTAGGGACTCCTATTTCAACCTTGTAGGTTCTGTTATTCGGATTAATAAAATTACCCGTTTGACTCACTTTTGCATCCAGCGTTTTTCCTAACACAGGAAAATATACCTCCACGTTTTTACCTTTAATTACATCGTTAATATACGTTTCTGGAACGTCTGCAATAATGTACATATCTTTCAAGCTAACGATGCGCATAAGCTCTGTTTGTCCTGGAGCAACTACGCTACCAGCTTCTGTTATAATATCATCTATAGTCCCAGAGAAAGGAGCACGTACCGTTGCTTTTCCTAGTTGCTGTCTCATAGAGTTCATCGCCTTTTGCTGTCCGTCATATGCAGATTTTGCTTGCAAAAATTGTATTTCACTTCCTATCTTTTGATTCCAAAGTTTTTCTTGACGTTCAAAAGTGGTCTTCGCTAAATCTGACTGCACTTGCATCTGTGCAAGTTGTTGCCCCATTCCTCCATCATCTATAATAGCGAGCATTTGTCCTTTAGTTACGCTTTGTCCTTCCTTCACATAAAGGCGCTGTAAAATACCGCCCATCTCTGGAGTTATAATTATATTTTCATCTGTCTCGACGCTTCCTTGCAATTCAAGAACGTGGTTAAATTCAACTTCTTCTGCTGTAAAAGCCGTGATTAAAGGAAAGTTACCTTCTGGGCTTAGCTCTTTTAGTTTAGCATTTAATTCTTTAAGCTGAGTACTAATCTCGTGTTGTTCTGTTACGAGCGCATCTCTTTTATCCTGGATAGCCATTGCATCTCCATTTTCTATTAAGGTCGCCGTGGTGATTTCTTCTTCTTTGTTTCCGCAAGAGACGATGAAGGCTGTTGCCACGAGTATGATAAGTGTTTTTTTCATTTTCTTTATTTATAATTTGGTTGAGCTAAAGCATGCTTCAGCTTTACTGTTGGTTTTTTACTTGGTCTGATGTGATCCTTAGTTCCGGAATATTTAGCACGGTCTCTATTTCTGCCTTCGCATTGATTAGATCGAGCATGCTCTGAAAATATTGTTGCTGCGCTGAGTATAACTGTGTTTGCGCTTGGCGTAAATCAAAACTGGTACTAAGTCCTTCTGTAAACTTTACTTGGTTTTTGTTTTCTATGCGCTCTGATAGCGCGATATTTTTCTTAGCATTTTCATATTTCTCAGTAGCAAATTGATAATTACTACGGGCGGTATTTAGTTGAAGTGTCACTTGTTGTGAAGTTTCTTCTAGCTTTGTTTCTGCTTGGCTAAGCGCAATCTGAGCGCGTTTTGTTTTTGCATTTCGCATCCCGCTGCTAAAAATAGGCACCTTAAGACTAAGACCTAATAAAGAGGATTGATACCATATTTGTTCACTATCTAAAAATGAGAAGGAATCACTGTTTGCTGTAGTGGCATAATTTACAAAAGCTGATAAACTAGGTAATGCAGCACTTTTTTCTAACTGCATTTCTAAGTCTCTTTGTTCTGTAAGATTTAGCGCAATTTTATAATCTACGTTTTCTTCAAGTGTCAATTCGTTATTGAGCAATGTAAGACTTTGGTCTTGAAGAATAAGACCGTCCATAGTATCTCTTAAGATTACAGTGGTGTTCACATCGATACCTAAAGCGAGATTAAACATCTGTCTAGCGATATTATTACTTCGCTTTGCATTATTAAGCTGCGTATCTAAATCTAATAAGGTAACTTCTAGTTGTTCTACACTTTCTTCTTCAGTAAGGCCGTTGTCATAAATTTGCTTTGTTTCAAAAAGGTTTTTTTCTAATGCTGCTTTATTTTTTTCAAAAGTGGCAATAAGCTCCTCAGAAAGTAAGACAGTTCCATAAGCATTAATGACTCCTTTTCTAACTTCGAGTCTTGTTTTTTCGGTAGTATTTTCTGAAAAACGAAGGAAAGATTTGGCCGCCTTTAAACCCACGAGGTAACTTCCATCAAAAATAAGCTGGTTCAGGGTCGCTGTAGCGTTTGCGTTTTGTTTCGTCCCAAAAGTAATAGGTACAAAAGTTCCTGGTGGTCCTCCATTAAATTCTCCTGGAATTAAGGAAACAGGTTGTCTCAAATTATTATTATAAGAAACCGCGCCACTTACTTGTGGTAAACCTGTTGCGGTGGTTTCCCATTTTTGCTGCAATGCCTTTGCGATATCACGACGCGCGTTAATCGCGGTGTAATTACTGTCAATGGCAAATGAAATGGCCTCTTCTAGGTTGAAGGAGTAGGTTTGCTTTTGTTGCGCAAATCCGCCTAGTGTGACTAAAAAGAGAGAGATGTTTATTATTACTTTCTGCATTTTTCTATTGGTTAGTTTTAATAAATTTATTTAATGTTTTTAGTCCTTCTGGTGTTACAATGCCACGAAGGTGATATTCAAGATAATCCTCGTGTACTTTTACTTTCGGGAATTCTTGTATGGGGAATAAGGTGTCATCTTTAATTCCGTTAATTCCCACAAAATAGATGCGAGACACAAAATTGATGTCAATATCTGCACGATATAGACCTTGCTCAATTCCTTTTTTTAAATTGTTAAGCGTACACTCAGCCATTACATCAAACTTTTTAGCCTGCATTACATTTGCTATTTCTGGATAATATTTCTGTAGTTGATGTTGTGGAGAAGACTGCTCGTCTTTCAATGCAATCATTACAAATCGTTTAATCCTGTACAGCTCGTCGATTGGGTCACAGTCCAGCGAACAAATTTTGTCAATACCTGCACTAATGCTTTCAAATAAATGAACTGTGGTAGCCTTTACTAAGGCAGTTTTGTTATTGAAATGCGTATAAATCGTTTTTTTAGATATGCCTATTTCAGAAGCAATATCGTCCATTGTTACACTTTTAAAACCAAGCGTAATAAATAGATTTATAGCAGATTGTATTATTTTTTCTTTCATATATATCAGCCACGAAGGTGGATACTTTTTAAGCAATCGTTCTGTATAATTTTCAATGACGGGCGAAGATACAGCAGGAAACTTTAAAAACAATAAAAGTTTCCTAGGTTTATGCGTTAATTAACAATTCTTTAACTTGAGGCTTTCAGTGGGCTTAAATATTAATTATTTGGTAAAATGTGCGGTTTCTTATTTTAGACATTCTTAATGGTTACTTTTGTATAAAAAGCAATCGATGCACGATTTATCATCATATAATGAGGCACTCTTAAAAGGGTTAAAGCAAGCTATTACTGTAAAAGAACCGAAGGGTTTATATGGTCCAATAGCCTATATTCTAGAATTAGGAGGCAAGCGTCTGCGTCCAGTACTTACGTTAATGACCGCAGAATTTTTTGGGTCTACAGCTGGCAAAGCGATGAATGCGGCACTTGCCATTGAGATATTTCATAACTTCTCATTAATCCATGATGATATTATGGACGACGCTCCTTTGCGAAGAGGAAAGGTGACGGTGCACGAAAAATGGGATCTAAATACAGGAATACTTTCTGGTGACGCCATGCTTATTTTAGCCTATCAGCTTTTTGAATCATATGAGCCAGAGATGTTCCAGCAGCTGGCCAAGTTGTTTAGTAAGACGGCACTAGAAGTTTGTGAAGGGCAACAATACGATGTAGATTTTGAAACTCGTGATGATGTAACCATTCCAGAGTACATAAAAATGATTGACTATAAAACGGCAGTCCTAATAGGTGCTTCAATGAAAATGGGCGCCATCGTGGCAAATGCGAGCGAGAGTTGTAAAGATAATATCTATGACTTTGGGCGTAATCTTGGGATCGCGTTTCAATTACAGGATGATTATCTTGATGCTTTTGGTGATCCAGATACGTTTGGAAAACAAGTAGGTGGTGATATTATTGAGAATAAAAAAACATTCTTATACCTGACAGCTCTTGAAAGTAGTAGCGTTTTAGAACAAGAAAAATTAACAACACTATTCGCTCAATCACCTGAAGACCCCTCAGAAAAAATAAAAGTGGTTAAAGAACTTTTTATCTCCACAGGAGCAGCAAGGGCTAGTATGAATGAGATGGAAAAATACACGACAAAGGCAAACAATCTTTTAGATAAAATAGACTTAGCAGAAGACAAGAAAGCTGCTTTTAGAAGTTTTGGAGAATGGTTGATGAATCGAAAGGTCTGACTCTTGGTCCTCGGCTTGGAAATTGGTGTGTTGTAAAAATCACTCTGCCCTGGGGCAAAAAAGCGATGTCAGTCTGAAGGCTGCTAGCATAAATAAATGACGTAATAAGGCAACAGAGTTTCAATAGAAGTGACTTACTTCATAAACGATTACAGGTGGCTGCGTGTAGCCGAAGTTCTGGATTAAAAATAGATTCTCACAAAAGGTGCCCAGGCATTTGCATAGATGCTTTCTCCATCTTCAAAAAGTATATTGTAACGAACGCCTAAAGTGACAGGGCCATTTCTATAACCGGCTCCAACAAAAAGTGCGGTGTTCCAGAAGTCATCATCCAAATCACCTTGGGCGGTCTCAATGGTTTGATTAGCTAGTAGTTGCTCTAATTCTGCAGAAAGTTGTATTTCACGTATTGGGTTAAAAAGACCAATTAAACTACCACCATAAAGCGAAGATTTAAAAAAATCATCACTTTGATAACTGTAGGTAAGCGATGTGCCTGCACTAACAAAATCATTAAAGTTATAGATGGCACTTGGTGCAACACTAAAGCCAAAATAGCCATCCCCAAGACTAAAACCAAGCCCACCACCAAAGCTTACATTATCAATAAAGCGAGATTTATTATTTGTGTTCTGTGCCGTGGTTAACATAGATACGAATAGGGCTGTGCAAACTAGAAACAGTTTGAGAGTCTTTGAAAGCTGCGTTTTCATTAGGAATAATTTATGATTTGTGCTCCATAAATATACTACAACAAAGTGACTAGTTTTGGGATTTGTTGTATTTTTGTACTGTTTTATTAAAACCGACACTTCTTTATTCCACTTATGGATAAATATTCTTTCTTAAATGCCGCCCACCCTGCATACATAGCAGAAATTTACGATAAATACCTAAAATTTCCTGATAGCGTTGAGCCAAGTTGGCGTGCGTTTTTTCAAGGATTTGATTTTGGTGTAGAGAGTGGTTCTGCTGCCGAAGCTGGCTTTGCAGATGCTGGGGTCGCAACCGGAATTTCTCAATCTGTCTTAAAAGAATTTGCAGTAATAAAACTTATAGATGGCTATCGTACTAGAGGACACTTGTTTACAAAAACAAACCCGGTGCGTAATCGAAGAATTTATAAGCCTACCTTAGCTATAGAAAATTTCGGTCTAAGTAAAGACGACTTAAATACTCGATTTAAAGCGGGCGAAATTATTGGTCTTGGTGAACAGACTTTAGAAAGTATTATTAAGCACTTAGTTGCGATTTACTGCGAGTCTATTGGTGTTGAGTATATGTACATACGAAACCCAAAAGAGATAACTTGGATTCAGAACTGGCTTAATGAAAATGACAATCATCCACAATTTGACCCAAAACAAAAAAAACATATACTTGGTAAATTAAACCAAGCACTTTCTTTTGAAACATTTTTACATTCTAAATATGTAGGTCAAAAACGCTTCTCCATAGAAGGAGTTGATGCCTTGATTCCTGGTCTTGATGCCTTAATGGAACAAGGTGCAGAACAAGGTGTAGAGCAGTTTGTGGTGGGTATGGCCCACCGTGGACGCTTAAATGTATTAGCAAATATTTTTGGTAAATCACCAGAAAAAATCTTTAGTGAGTTTGATGGTAAAGAATATGATGAAGCAGAGCTTTTTGATGGAGATGTAAAATATCATATGGGATGGACAAGCATCCGGGATACAGATGGCGGCAAGCGCGTTCGTATGGATTTGGCGCCCAATCCTTCACACTTAGAAACAGTAAATGCTGTGGTTGGAGGTATTACGAGAGCAAAAATGGACAATCAGCTTGAAGGAGATTCAAAAAAATTATTACCTATACTTATTCACGGAGATGCTGCAATTGCAGGACAAGGCGTAGTATATGAGTTTGTGCAAATGGCACAACTAGAAGGATATCAAACGGGTGGTACGATACATATTGTAACAAATAACCAAGTAGGGTTTACCACTAATTACCTAGACGCACGCTCTTCTACCTATTGTACAGATATTGCAAAAGTAACTTTGTCACCGGTATTGCATGTAAATGCCGATGATGTGGAGGCTGTTTGTCATGCTTTTACTTTTGCATTAGATTTTAGAATGAAATTTGGTCGCGACGTATTTATTGACATATTAGGCTATAGAAAATACGGGCATAATGAAGGCGACGAACCACGTTTTACGCAACCTAAATTATACAAGGCGATTGCAAAGCATGAAAACCCTAGAGACATCTATGCAAAAAGATTGCTAGGCGAAGAGGTTATTGACGCTGGTTATGTTAAAAAAATAGAAATTGCTTATAAAGAAGATCTTGAGAATGATCTTGAAGCTTCGCGTAAAAAAGACAAAACTGTCATCACAGAGATTTTAGCAGATGACTGGAAAGGATATACATTAGGCAGTACAGAAGAAATTCTAGCTCAGGTAGACACTTCTTTTCCGCAAAAAAAATTAGACCAGCTCGCTGAGGGAATCACAAAACTCCCAACAGATAAAAAGTTTATACGTAAGATTCAGCGAATCATTGATGATCGCAATAAACGATATAACGATACCAATAATTTAGATTGGGCGATGGGTGAGTTATTAGCCTACGCAACCCTAATGGAAGAAGGATTTGACGTGCGTATGACGGGGCAAGATGTGGAGCGCGGTACCTTTTCACATAGACACGCAACGATTAAAACAGAAGACGATGCAGAAGAGATCAACCTACACAATAGGCTAGATCTCGATGGGCATTTTTATATTTATAATTCATTATTGTCTGAGTATGCCGTGGTTGGTTTTGACTATGGGTATGCGATGGCAGCGCCAAAGACTTTGACCATTTGGGAAGCGCAATTTGGTGATTTTTCTAATGGTGCACAGATTATGCTTGACCAGTATATTTCTGCAGCAGAAGCAAAATGGAAAACACAAAACGGACTTGTAATGTTATTGCCGCATGGGTATGAAGGACAAGGGTCTGAGCATTCTAGCGCACGCATGGAGCGTTACTTGGCGCTGTGTGCACGTAATAATATGATTGTTGCAGATGTTACGACACCTGCAAATTTATATCATTTATTAAGAAGGCAGATGAAGTGGAATTTTAGAAAACCGCTAATTGTTTTCACGCCTAAAAGTCTATTACGTCACGCAAAGGTTGTTTCTACAAGAGAAGAACTAGCAACGGGCAGTTTTCAAGAAGTGATTGATGATACCGTAAAAGACAAGAAGAAAATTAAATCCTTAGTTTTCTGTACCGGAAAGTTTTATTATGACCTGATAGAACGACAAGAAGAGAATGGTCGCGATGATGTTGCCTTTGTGCGTATCGAGCAGTTGTTCCCATTACCTGCAGCGCAGTTAGAGGCGATCATAAAATTGTACCCCAATGTGACAGATTATGTTTGGGCACAGGAAGAGCCACGTAATATGGGAGCGCTCAGTTATATGGTAATGAATTTTAATGCTGTTTCCTTTAGACATGCATCGCGCAGGACCTACAGTGCGCCAGCAGCAGGAAGTAGTGTGCGTTCTAAGGCAAGACATAAAAAAGTAATTGACTCAGTTTTTGATGCGTCTATAGAGTAATAAATAAATAGTATTTCCGCAGTAAAATTAGTGCTTCGGAAATTTTATAGGCTTGACAAAAGCTAAAAAAAAATAAGAATAGTTAATAGAGTTCCACATTGTGGAAACGTAATAACAATCGTATGTTAGAAATGAAAGTTCCCTCACCGGGAGAATCTATTACCGAAGTAGAAATTGCACAATGGCTTGTGGAAGATGGTGATTATGTGGAAAAAGACCAAGCAATTGCAGAGGTAGACAGTGACAAAGCTACACTAGAATTGCCAGCAGAGGCAAGTGGTATTATTACCTTTAAGGCTGAAGAGGGTGACGCTGTAGCTGTAGGAGCCGTGGTTTGTCTAATTGATACAGATGCTAAGGCGCCAGCAGGAAAAGAGTCTATAGAGACTTTTGAGAAAGTAGGCGAAGAAAAAGGAGAGAAAAATGCAGCACCTGAAGTGTCTGAAAGACAAGCAAAAGCAGAGAACACAGAAGAGAAGGCAGCTTCTATAGCTACGAAGACCTATGCTTCAGGTACGCCATCACCAGCAGCAAAAAAGATTCTTGATGAGAAAGGAGTTGATGCACAAAGTGTTTCAGGAAGTGGTCGTGACGGTCGCATCACAAAACACGATGCAGAAAATGCAACGCCTTCTATGGGGTCGCCAGGAACAGGAGACAGAGGTTCTTATAGGACTAAGCTTTCTATGTTACGTAGAAAAGTAGCAGAGCGTTTAGTGGAAGCAAAAAACACAACGGCTATGCTTACTACTTTTAACGAAGTAGATATGGGTCCTATTTTTGAGCTTAGAAAACAATATAAAGAAATCTTCAAAGAAAAGCACGGTGTTGGACTTGGCTTTATGTCATTCTTTACATTGGCGGTAGTGAGAGCATTAGAGATGTATCCTTCTGTAAATAGTATGATTGATGGTAAAGAGATGTTGACCTTTGACTATAAAGATATTTCTATTGCTGTGTCAGGTCCTAAAGGGCTTATGGTACCTGTGATGAGAAATGTGGAGAACTTAAGTTTTAGAGGTGTAGAAGCTGAGGTGAAACGTCTTGCAATAAGAGCAAGAGATGGACAGATTACTGTAGATGAAATGACGGGTGGAACATTTACAATTTCTAACGGAGGTGTTTTTGGAAGTATGTTATCCACACCAATAATAAACCCACCACAATCTGGAATTCTTGGAATGCACAATATTGTAGAACGACCTATTGTAAAAGATGGAGCAATTGTCATCGCACCTATTATGTTTGTAGCCTTGAGTTATGATCACCGTATCATAGACGGTAAAGAATCTGTTGGTTTTTTAGTAGCGGTAAAAGAAGCGCTAGAAAGCCCAATAGATTTACTAATGGGTGGTGATGTAAAAAAGACATTAGAACTTTAAATTGAAAAGTAAATAAAAAAAGGTGTCGAGAAATCGATGCCTTTTTTTATGCAATACAAAATTCAATAATATTGAGTGCAATAACGGTAGTGATTATTGTAGCTAATCCGATGATTAGTATGCGCTTTTTTATGCCTTTAATTTTTTTTTGGTTTTGTTCCATAATCGATTGCAAATATCAAGAACTCTAGAGGAATGCCACTACGTATAAATACGTATTTTATCGTAATTTTTGATGGTGTTCTTTTGCCCAGATTAATAATGAATTCGTCTTTGGTTTCAGTTGCAACTTGACGATCATATTTGATCTGTGCTTTTCTACCGTTCTGTAAGATATAAATAACAAAGAGGCTATTTCTTTATTGGTCTTGTCTGAGGCAATTAAACGAAGTATTTTTCTTTCAGAAGGTGTCAGTACATCTAGAATCGTGTCTTCACCTGATGTGACACCTAGTAATTCTTGAAGTTTTGGACTGTAATAATGTTCACCCTTGGCTACTTGTTCTAAGCAGGTTTCAATTTCTTCTAGGGCAAACTCTTTTAAAATATACCCATTAATATTAAGATGTTGGGCTTGATCGTAGAGCTCCTTTTCTTTGTAGAGCGTGATAAAGATAACTTTGGTTTCTGGGGCATGTATGCGGCATTTTCTTGCAATTTCAATGCCAGACATAAAGGGCATTTGAATGTCTAAGATAGCGATATTAGGTTTTTTATCAATGATTAAATTGTATGCCTCTTGTCCATTATGAGCACTACCTATTATATTATAATTCTTCTCAAATAACAAATCGTTGAGACCTTTAAGGAGGAGGGGATGATCGTCTGCAGTAATGATGGTTTGTTTATTCATTTTATGGGGAATTGATATTCTAACAAGGTACTGTGGTTTATCGAAGATTGCACCTTCATTTGACCATCTAAAAACTTAGTCCGCTCCAGTAATGTTTTAAGGCCAAGGGATTTGAGGTTTTTAAATTTTTCCTGAAAATCGAACCCTATGCCGTTATCTTTGATGGTGATTATAATCAGTTTGTTTAATTTCATTATTGAAACTTTTATAGCTTCTGCTTCGGCATGTTTTATCACATTAGTCAAAGATTCTTGAACTATTCTGTAAATATTTACCTCATGTTCAGGGCTAAATATATTATCTATATTATCTATTTCAGAAGAAATAAACAGATTTGTATTCTCGTCAATATTCACTAGCGCATATTCAATAGCCTTTGTTATGCCAAGTTCTTGCAATTGAAAAGGATGCAAGTCTCTAGAAATAGTGCGAATCTCATCTATGGCGTTTTCTACCATTAACTTTACATTATCGTCATTAGACCTTACGAGTTTATTTTTTATAAGGAGCAATTGTTGTCCTATGCCGTCGTGTAAATCATTAGAAATACGGATTCGTTCATTTTCTTGACTCACGATTAACTTTTGACTAAAACGCTCCTGAAGTATTTTGTTATTTTTCAGATACTTTTGGTTTCTAAACAATAGGATTACTACAAAAAACCCGATCGTAAATAGCGCGATAAAAATCATCTGTCTCTTAAACGAGGAGTTCTCATTTTCCAGCAACAAGACATCATTGTTTCGTTCTACAAGCGCCTTTTCTTTTTTCTCTGTTTCATAAAGTGTTTGATAATACGCTAATGTAAAAGCATTATTTTGATTAAAAATAGAGTCTTTACTGCTCACGTATGCTTTCTGAAATGTCATCGCATTCTTGTAATTCCCTAAGCTTTCGTGTATTTCTGCTAGTTGTAAATAACTGTCTCTTTTATCTTCTTGGTGCCCTGAGTTTTTGGCAATGTTATAACGGGTTGTAGCGTGTTTTAAAGCACTATTATCTTTCTCAAGTTTATGGAAATAGGTCGCCTTTGCGCCTTCATATATAAGTTGATTTGCGGGGTTTTTATTTAGAAGAACGTTGAGGTCATCTTCTACCATTTTTAAATGATTTTCTGCTTCGTCAAAATTCCCCTCTCTAGAAAAATATTCTGCAAGCTTACTGTGTACCCCAACAAAAACTTGCTTAGAATTATTTTTGTCAAGTTCTGCCTCTGCTTTTAATAGGTAGTCAAATTCGTCATCATACCGCCCTTGTTTTTCATAATCGATGGCTTGATTATAGTAGGTAAGGGAGTAATTATAATCAAGATCTAATTCTTGAGCTTTTTTAAGATACCTATCACGTTCTACTTTTGCTTTGTCAAAAAAGCCGTGAATACTATACATAGTAATGTTGCCTTGCTGCGCATACAACATAAGTTCATAATCTTTTAATTTTTCGAATAGGGTATAGGCCATTTGGTAATCTTCGCTGGCTAAGATAAATTTCCCTTGGTCAGAATACGCATGCCCTCTATAGATGTGAGAATTGCCCTTGTAGTTATAGTCTGTCTTGCTATAATTAAGGATGGACTGAGAGTAGTTCTTTATGGCTGCGTCTAAGTCAATGGGGTAATTTGCTCTTCCGCGTCTAAAGTATAAAGTGCCTATTAAAAAGCTATCGTCTATTTTGTACTTATGGGATAAGACACCATCAATTACTGTGATGGCTTTGCGCGAATCGTTCATCGCGTAGGTAAGCACACTTTGAAGGTTTATTGCTTTTTTTGCTGCGCTCTTCAGGTCATTTTGTTCTTTCGCGAGTACTATATATTCAAGACTTTTAGAAACAAAGAGTTCATTATCCTTTCTAAAGCTCATATAAATTACAGAATCAAGAGCTGCCATCTTTAGGGTAGTGTCTTGTTCCGTTTCGGCGAGATTTTTATAGAATTCAATATCTTGAGCCGTAGATTGACAAAAGAGACTTAAGAATAATAGTGAGGATAAAAAAGTGCGAAACATAGAAAATCGATCTGGCTAGAAAACTAAAATTAGTTAAAATATATCGAGCAGACTACTTAGCAGCCTTTTATTTAATGTACATACAGTTTCTTCCATAGTCAATAACTGCTCTACATTTTTTTAAAAGGTCTGCTCCAAAGATTCCGTGAATGGGGGGTTCTTGAACCTCCATCAGCGCATTATTAACGTGTGTAAGATCAAAAATAATAAGGGTGAAATTCTTAAAATTACGGTCCCTAATAAGAAGCGTATTATTTTTTGAGATGTGTGTGTCCATACCAGAAGCACCAGCACCTGCTGCCTTCACAAGACTTACTTCATGAGAAATATTAAAGTAAGTGGATGATGCAAAGGCAACACAGGTACTCGAGGCACCTGTGTCAATAATAAAGTCTCCAGGGACCTTATTAATTACTGCAGAGATTTTATAATGTCCCGTAGCAAGCTTTTTTAATGGGATCCTCTTAAAATTTTGCGATGCCATCAATGCTCTTAACTCCATAGGTCATTTTTAGCAAAGATAGGAAACAAAATCACTAGCTTTGCGGCTATGTTGACAGATACACATACGCACTTATATAGTGATGCATTTGATGAAGATCGCGATGCTATGATGCAACGCGCACTAGATGCTGGAGTTTCACGATTTTTTATCCCTGCCATAGATAGCGGCTATGCAGAGGCAATGTATCGTTTAGAAAAACAGTATCCAGATAATGTGCATCTTATGATGGGATTGCATCCTACTTCTGTAAAAGACTCCTATAAGGAAGAACTGGCTTTTGTAGATAAGCAGTTTGAAGAACGTTCATTTATCGCAGTAGGAGAAATAGGCATAGATCTGTATTGGGACAAAAGTACGCTTGGCATACAGCAAGCGGCATTCAAACACCAAATAAGACTGGCTAAAAAACACAAGCTACCCATAGTAATACATTGCAGGGATGCTTTTGATGAAGTGTTTGAGGTGCTAGAAAGTGAAAAAGGAGCAGATCTCTTTGGTGTTTTTCATTGCTTTACGGGGACAATTGAGCAAGCAAAACAAGCTATTGGTTATCATATGAAATTAGGTATTGGGGGCGTAGTGACCTTCAAAAATGGTAAGATAGATCAGTTTTTAAGCCAGATAGATATCAACCATATTGTGCTAGAAACAGACGCACCTTATTTGAGTCCTGTGCCTTTCCGCGGAAAGCGAAACGAAAGTAGTTATCTTGCGCTTATCAATAAAAAGGTGTCAGAGGTGTATGGCATTTCAGAAAAAGAAGTGGCACGTATTACAACAGAAAATTCTAAAAATATATTCTCAATATAATATGGCAAAAGGCGACCCAAAAATAGTACTCATTTATACCGGTGGTACCATCGGGATGATCAAAGATTTTAAAACGGGTTCATTGCGGAGCTTCAATTTTAAGGATTTATTAAAACACATCCCTGAATTACACTTGTTGGATTGTGAGATTTCGACACATAGTTTTGCAATGCCTATTGATAGCTCAAATATGAAACCAACGTACTGGGCAGAGTTGGCTCTTACGATAAAAGAGAAGTACAGTACATATGACGGTTTTGTGATCTTGCATGGGAGCGATACGATGTCTTATACCGCTTCTGCACTTAGTTTTATGTTAGAAAACCTATGCAAGCCAGTTATTTTTACAGGTTCTCAATTACCTATAGGAGATTTACGAACAGATGCTAAAGAAAATTTAATCACCTCGATCCAGCTTGCAAGTTTGCAAGATAATGGTGCGCCAGTGATTAAGGAAGTTGGATTGTATTTTGAATACAAGTTGTATCGCGCTAACAGGACAACAAAAATTAACGCAGAACATTTTGAGGCATTTGCCTCATTAAACTATCCGGCGTTAGCGATAAGTGGCGTGCATCTGGAGGTAAATTATTCTGCTCTGCTTTTACCAAAAACCGAAAATGAACTTGTCGTTCACCTGGATCTAGAAGATAATATTTTATTAATTAAAATGTTTCCTGGGATCACAGAGAAAACAATTAGGCATTTATTTAGCTTAGAAGGAACTAGAGGAGTGATTCTAGAAACCTATGGTAGTGGAAATCTCACTACAGAAGATTGGTTTATTGAGGCTTTGCAAAAGTTGATAGACCAAGGCATACCCGTTGTAAATGTCACGCAATGTTCTGGAGGTAGTGTCGCGATGGGTCATTATGAAACAAGTGTTGCCTTAAAAAAAATGGGTGTCATAAGCGGCAAGGATATAACAACAGAGGCGGCAATCGCAAAACTGATGTATCTGTTGGGAAGGAATGAAAGTAAAACAAACTTTAAGACCCTCTTTGAATTACCGCTAAGAGGGGAGATGGATGCATAGTAATCTGAGAATAGAATACTTAGGGACTTGGTAATTGGGTTTTTCTAAATAGCGAAATATCTTGAGCGATGAATATAGATTGCTTTTTTGTTTCTGTACTAGCACTTCTAGATTAAAAATTCACGTTCTTTGCAGCTGATTAAAAATTTAGGCAAACTTTACAGCTTCCTTAATATAATGTAGGAGCGACTAACAAAATAGAAAGGTGGCCGAGCGGCTTAAGGCGCACGCCTGGAAAGCGTGTATACGGCAACGTATCGAGGGTTCGAATCCCTTCCTTTCTGCGTAGATTACAAGCCACTTGCATTTTTATGCAAGTGGCTTTATTTTTTTAAATTATGTCAAAAAAACATACTATTGTAAGCGTTATAGCATGTATTAGAGGGGCTTCCTTAGCGAGGGTGTGGTTTCTATGATCAATGGATAAAACCAGGGGGCATCGTTTACGGCTCTTTATATAAAATAGTCTAGGTTATAAAAGCACCCCGTTACACGCTACTCAATACATCTAAATACCCAATCTAAGCTTTTTAAATAAAAGATAAGCATATGCAGCGCAACATAGAAGCGGTTGCGAGACCTGCTAGTGATGCCGTCGAGTAAACTTTATTCTTGCTTTTTACTTTTAAAACCTCTCCGTATAAAAGATATAAATTTTAAACAAATATGAGCGTTATTGTCTAGAATCTTTAAGGTGAATTTCCAATATTTTTTGACGTGTCTAGCAAAGACAACGACGTAATAATGTAGAAATTCTTCATCGAATATGATGTGGCGATGTTCAATAAAAATTAATCAATTTTAGGCTAATAAGTAGCCTATATGTACTCTTTATCACTGAATATCAAGATAAAATATTAAGCTTAAAGCACCAGTTCCGAACAAAATTGAGGCAATTTAGAGCCTTATTATGTTAAATATTAGTTAAATAAAATAGAATTAAAAAAAATAAAACACGATTAAGTACTAAATAAAAGGATAAAAGGTTTATTAACCTTGTTTTATACGATGAACGGTGAGGTGAATCGTAAAAATTAAGAAGACGATGGTTTATCTTTTTTTTTATTAACTTATTTGAGTCAGCTTTGTAAAGGATAATCTGAGCATTAGAGCGTGGTATCAAAAATTTGATACTGTGGGTTATTATGACGAATTACATTTTGCGATAATTATAAACTTTTAACCATAACTAAATAACTTTTGACATGAGAAAAATTCTACTATTAGTAGCGTTTATTTTTGCTGGCTTTACAATGGCTGCACAAACGTTCAACTATCAGGCTGCAGCACGAGACGTTGCTGGCGATTTAATTACAGAAAGTAACTTGGGAATTCAAGTAAGAATACTTTCTGGTACTAGTACAGGTGCAGAGGCATTTGCCGAAACCTTTACAGTTGCAACAAATGAAAATGGAGTCTTCAACCTAGCAATAGGAGATGGGGCAAACATTTCTGGTGATTTATCTAATTTAGATTGGGGTGATGAAACTTATTTCCTTGAGATCTCTTTAGATGAATCTGGTGGTGCAGCGTATGCTGTAGTGGGAACTTCTCAATTAAGAGTCGTACCTGTTGCCATGACTTCTTTACAATTTTTAGATCAAGTAGGAGGTACAGATGTAATCCAACTTGCTGCTACGGTGGTAAACAATACCAATAACATTACTTCTTTAAGTAATAGTGATGCTAACCAAGAAGCGAGACTGCTTACCTTAGAAAATCAACAATTGGATTTTAGGTTGAATTTAGTAGAGGCAAGAACAACAGATGGTGTATCTGGAAACGCTGCGTTAGATACTAGAGTTTTTGCTTTAGAAAATTCTGTCGCTGCAGATGGTGATACGTCAGACACGAACGAGCTAAACACAGGAAGTGTCCTTAATGGTACTGCTGTAGAAATTACAGATGCTGGTAGTACACAATCTATTGAATTAGATGGAACGTTTGCTACAGATGCAGAGTCTCAAGATGGTGATGCTGTTTTAGATTTACGTATAGACGGTGTTGTTATTGATGGGAATGCTGCTATAATGGCAGTACAAGCTGATGTTGATGCCAATGAAGATGATAGTAACAACGCAGATGGTGTTTTAAGTGGTCGTATCGATGTTTTAGAAACAAGTGATGCTGCAGATGCAGATCAAAGCGATACGAACGAACTAAACACAGGGAGTGTCCTTAATGGCACTGCTGTAGAAATTACAGATGCTGGTGGTACGCAATCTATTGAATTAGATGGAATGTTCGCTACAGATGCACAAGTTGCTACTGCAGTTTCTGATAGTGCTGCCCTTGATGGAGATAAGGATTCAGCAAATGAAATTAACGATAGAGTTTTATTATTTGGTACTGTTTTAGGGGTTGAAGATGCAGGTGGAATTAAGTCTGTCGACTTAGGTGTTACGTTTGCTACAGATACTGAGGTAGCTACTGCAGTTTCTGATAGTGCTGCCCTTGACGGAGATAAGGATTCAGCAAATGAATTGAACACAGGGAGTAGCCTTAATGGTACTGCTGTAGAAATTACAGATGCTGGTAGTACGCAATCTATTGAATTAGATGGAATGTTCGCTACAGATGCACAAGTTGCTACTGCAGTTTCTGATAGTGCTGCCCTTGACCTTGATAATGATGCTGGTAACGAACTAAACACAGGGAGTAGCCTTAATGGTACTGCTGTAGAAATTACAGATGCTGGTAGTACGCAATCTATTGAGTTAGATACTATGTTTGCTACAGATGCACAAGTTGCTACTGCAGTTTCTGATAGTGCTGCCCTTGACGGAGATAAGGATTCAGCAAATGAATTGAACACAGGGAGTAGCCTTAATGGTACTGCTGTAGAAATTACAGATGCTGGTAGTACGCAATCTATTGAGTTAGATACTATGTTTGCTACAGATGCACAAGTTGCTACTGCAGTTTCTGATAGTGCTGCCCTTGACGGAGATAAGGATTCAGCAAATGAATTGAACACAGGGAGTAGCCTTAATGGTACTGCTGTAGAAATTACAGATGCTGGTGGTACGCAATCTATTGAATTAGATGGAATGTTCGCTACAGATGATCAAGTAACTACTGCAATTGATGGAATTGCTGGCGATGTTAATGTTGATGCTGTTGGTGTTAGTGTAATCCAAGACGCAAGCGTTGAGGAAAATGATTTATCATTTGCTACTGCAACACAAGTTGAATTAGATGCTGTAGAAGATAATGCAGTAACAACTGTTGCTGTGAATGGTGCAGATACTGGAGCGACAATCACAACTGGTGATGGAGCGGCAGTAGATGTATTAGGTTTAGCTACAGATAGTGAGGTAACTACAGCAATTGATGGAATCAATGGCGATGTTAATGTTGATAATATGGGAACTTCAGATATTCAACCAAGTGTTGTTGGATCAATGGAAGTACTTGATAATAGCTTAACAGTGGATGACCTAGGTACAGGATCTGTTGGTTCTGATGAGGTAATCAACAACAGTTTAACAGATCAAGATTTAGGAACAAATTCTGTAGGGCAAGATGAAATTAGAGATGAATCTGTAGGTGTAGGTGAATTGCAAGATGGTGCTGTGACTACTCCAAAAATTGCTTCTGGAGCGGTTAACACTTCTATCATTGCAAACCAACAGGTTTTTAATGAAGACTTAAATACGTTTGAAATTACGGCAGCCCAAAGTATAACAACAGATCAACTTGCTACAGATAGTGAATTGATTAATGCTAGTAATGCATTACAAACGCAAATTACATCTAATGATTCTGATATCGCTACGAACGTAACTAACATTACATCTAACGATTCTGATATCGCTACTAACGTATCTGATATTACATCTAACGATTCTGATATCGCTACTAACGTAACTAATATTACATCTAACGACTCTGATATCGCTACTAACGATTCTGATATTGCTACGAACGTAACTAATATTACATCTAACGATTCTGATATTGCTACTAACGTAACTAATATTACATCTAACGATTCTGATATTGCTACTAACGTAACTAATATTACATCTAACGATTCTGATATTGCTACTAACGTAACTAATATTACATCTAACGATTCTGATATTGCTACTAACGTAACTAATATTACATCTAACGATTCTGATATCGCTACGAACGCATCTGATATCGCTACTAACGTAACTAATATTACATCTAACGATTCTGATATCGCTACTAACGTATCTGATATTACATCTAACGATTCTGATATCGCTACGAACGCAAGTAATATTACATCTAACGATTCTGATATCGCTACTAACGCAAGTAATATTGCATCTAACGATTCTGATATCGCTACTAACGTAACTAATATTACATCTAACGATTCTGATATCGCTACTAACGTAACTAATATTACATCTAACGATTCTGATATTGCTACTAACGTATCTGATATTACATCTAACGATTCTGATATCGCTACTAACGCAAGTAATATTGCATCTAACGATTCTGATATCGCTACTAACGTATCTGATATTACATCTAACGATTCTGATATTGCTACTAACGTAACTAATATTACATCTAACGATTCTGATATCGCTACTAACGTATCTGATATTACATCTAACGATTCTGATATCGCTACGAACGCATCTGATATCGCTACTAACGTAACTAATATTACATCTAACGATTCTGATATTGCTACTAACGTAACTAATATTACATCTAACGATTCTGATATTGCTACGAACGTAACTAATATTACATCTAACGATTCTGATATCGCTACTAACGTATCTGATATTACATCTAACGATTCTGATATCGCTACTAACGTATCTGATATTACATCTAACGATTCTGATATCGCTACTAACGTATCTGATATTACATCTAACGATTCTGATATCGCTACGAACGTATCTGATATTACATCTAACGATTCTGATATCGCTACTAACGTAACTAATATTACATCTAACGATTCTGATATTGCTACGAACGTAACTAATATTACATCTAACGATTCTGATATCGCTACGAACGCATCTGATATCGCTACTAACGTAACTAATATTACATCTAACGATTCTGATATCGCTACTAACGTATCTGATATTACATCTAACGATTCTGATATCGCTACTAACGTATCTGATATTACATCTAACGATTCTGATATCGCTACTAACGCAAGTAATATTGCATCTAACGATTCTGATATTGCTACTAACGTATCTGATATTACATCTAACGATTCTGATATTGCTACTAACGTAACTAATATTACATCTAACGATTCTGATATCGCTACGAACGTAACTAATATTACATCTAACGATTCTGATATCGCTACGAACGTAACTAATATTACATCTAACGATTCTGATATCGCTACGAACGCATCTGATATCGCTACTAACGTAACTAATATTACATCTAACGACTCTGATATCGCTACTAACGTATCTGATATTACATCTAACGATTCTGATATCGCTACTAACGTATCTGATATTACATCTAACGATTCTGATATCGCTATGAACGTATCTGATATTACATCTAACGATTCTGATATCGCTACTAACGTATCTGATATTACATCTAACGATTCTGATATCGCTACTAACGTATCTGATATTACAATCTTAAATGGTAATTCTGCTGTTCCTGGTTCTGTACTTAATACTATTGAGTCAATAACTGGTGATGTAACAATTGCTGCTGGTGTTTCAACGATAGGTAATGATAAAGTAGATGAACCTATGATGAATGATGATTCTGTAGTAGGTGGATTGAATGGAACAATTAAAGATGAATCAATTACTAATTATGATTTAGCACCGGAGTCAGTTGGTCAAGATGAAATTGCTTCTTTTGCAGTAGGACCTGGAGAAATACAAGCCGGTGCTGTACAAACGGATAAAATTGCAGGTGATGCTGTGACAACTTCTAGAATTGGTAATGGTCAAGTATTTAATGTAGATTTAAATATATCTGAAATTACTACAGCACAGAATGCTAATACTACGGAGTTAGCTACTGATGCTGAATTGATTGCTGCTAATGATGCATTACAAGCGCAAATTACATCTAACGATTCTGATATCGCTACTAACGTAACTAATATTACATCTAACGATTCTGATATTGCTACGAACGTAACTAATATTACATCTAACGATTCTGATATCGCTACTAACGTAACTAATATTACATCTAACGATTCTGATATCGCTACTAACGATTCTGATATTGCTACGAACGTAACTAATATTACATCTAACGATTCTGATATTGCTACTAACGTAACTAATATTACATCTAACGATTCTGATATTGCTACTAACGTAACTAATATTACATCTAACGATTCTGATATTGCTACTAACGTAACTAATATTACATCTAACGATTCTGATATTGCTACTAACGTAACTAATATTACATCTAACGATTCTGATATCGCTACGAACGCATCTGATATCGCTACTAACGTAACTAATATTACATCTAACGATTCTGATATCGCTACGAACGTATCTGATATCGCTACGAACGTAACTAATATTACATCTAACGACTCTGATATCGCTACTAACGTATCTGATATTGCTACGAACGTAACTAATATTACATCTAACGATTCTGATATCGCTACGAACGTATCTGATATTGCTACGAACGTAACTAATATTACATCTAACGATTCTGATATCGCTACTAACGTATCTGATATAGCTACGAACGTATCTGATATTACATCTAACGGTCTTGATATCAATGTTAACACAGCAGCGCTTGGAGGCTTAAAATTACTGAGAGGTACTCATGATCAAATGGGTGCTATTGACTTGTCAAGTTTTGACTCCGTAGTATACAATATAAGTGGTACTATTTCGGTTAACTATCCTTCGGCTAATTTTAATAACACTCCTTCAGTAACAGTAATGCCTTATGTAGCAAGTTTTTTTACAGCACGAACTGTAACTATTATAAACATATCTAGTACAAGTGTTGAATTTGTCATTTATGACGTGGACGGCTCCGCTCCTGCTATTGCACAGGGAGCGTTTTCTATGCAAGTTATCGGTAATTAACACATAAATAATACCCCCTCGTTTTAGAGGGGGTATTTTAACTACTAATACAATAAGTATGAAAAACATAAAAAACATAAGTCTTGGGTTGCTACTGTGCACCACGGGTCTTTTTGCTCAGAGTATCGAGCGAGAGGTGGTGGCGAGTGCCGGAGAGACGATAAGTAATGGAGCAGTAAGCTTAGACTTTACAGTTGGTGAGCTTGCGGTATCAGACATCTCCAATGGAGACGTCGTATTACAACAAGGTTTTCATCAAACACGAAGGTTATATCTTAAACTATCACCACTTGTCTTTCTAGAAGGACCTGCAATGTCTGCCGGTGGTGCCGTTACGATGGGAGATGATTTAAGACAACAAGGTCTTATACCTGTAACAAGCCCTTTTCCTGATGGAAAACAAACAATACCAGAGGTGTTTAACACAACTGGGAGTAATGCCATTGTAGACTGGATTTACATTAGTCTTATGGATAAGAATGATCGTTCTATTGAGCTAGCTTCGACCTCTGCCTTTTTACAGGTAGATGGAGATGTGGTAGGCGCAGATGGAACATCAAGTTTAAAGTTTGATATTGATATAGATGATTATTTTGTGAGAGTATTACACAGAAATCACTTAGCCATCTTAACAGCAACACCTGTGACAATCACGCGAGATGTGAGTATTCTAGACTTAACTGCAGACCCTTTAGAGGTTTTTGGAGGAGTAAACGCGCTAAGCGATGTAGGCGGTGCTTTTGCCATGGTGTCTGGAGATGCGGTAGCAAATGGTCAAATACAGTTTAATGATAGGGATGCGATAGCGGATGAACTTGGAACTTCGGGATATAAGAATGAAGATGCAGATTTGAATGGTCAAGTACAGTTTGTTGACATCAACTTATATACAAACCCTAATTTAGGTCGTGCTATACAATTTTAACACCCAAATTAATATGAAAAACATGAAAAATAGACTAATAATAATGGCGCTGCTATTAATAGCAGTCGTCAACATGAATGCACAGAATGAAAATCTGGTGCTCACTTTTGACAATGCAGAGATTACCACAGATGGAATGCTCGATTTCTATGAAGTAGATATACTTGCCACTAAAATGGCGACCTCTCCAGATTTTAAATTAGGAAGTGGGCTTATTTATATTGACTATAGTGAAGCCGCTTTTGGTTCGGGCATTAATGATGTGCAAGTAGATTTTGAATACCCTACTGGTTCTATTCTTGCACAAGCAGCTGATGCTTTTCCAGCGCCCTTTTATGGGACACAGGTAATTAACTCAAATGACATGGATACCGTAGCCCTTGTGTGGTTGCAGTCATTTGCGTCAAGTACCATTGCGTTAGACAACGTAACAGGTGTAACGCGTGTACTGGGTCATTTAAAAATAGAAATGTTGAACACCGCGGTGTTACCAGAAATTTGTTTTAACGTATCAGGTCCAGGATTTGATGATCAGTTAGCTTCGGCTTGTGGTCCGGATGTTTCAGAAGGCGGAGGCCCTTTTACTCAAGCAGATTGTACTAGTTTTCCAGGAGTTGATATTTTAGATTACGAAGGGGTAGATTGTACCGGCGCTGTAATACCTGTAGAGGTATGTGTAGGTGGTGATACTCTTTGGGATGGTACTGTATGGAGCAATGGGCTTCCAAGTACGACAAAGAGAGCGATTATAGACGGTATTTATATTACTGCTAATCAATTAGACCTAGATGTTTGTGAGCTTACAATTACCGCAAACGGAAGTTTATTTATAAGTGCACTAGGGAGCGTTGTAGTACAAAACAATGTAATCAATGAAGGAGTGTTTGTTATCGAACATACGGCAAACTTTGTACAAGTAAATGATGATGCCACAGTGACGAACACAGTAGGAACCATTAATGTAGATGTTAGAACGGCTCTTGTAGAAACAAGAGATTTTGTGATGCTAGGCTCTCCTATGAGTCAAGAAGCAAGAGAAAATGTGTGGTCAGCAGCATTTAATGTGCAAGCGTTTGACTCTGCACTTTTTGAGCCATTTTCGCCTGTAGAAGTGGGTGCTACTTATAATTTTCAAAGTGCAGATTTTGATGCTTGGAGTCCTAAAACGGGTGTGTTAAATGCTGGTGAGGGATACTTAGTATTTCCGCAGACAGGGTACACAGCGCCAGGTGGACAATTTGATTATGTCTATGAGGAAGGAACGCTTAACAATGGAGTGTATGCTAGAACGTTAACATATGACGGTACTCCAGAAGGAAGCCCTAATATGTTATCAAATCCGTATGCTTCTGCAATAGATGCAAATGTATTTATGGCGGCTAACACAGAAATTGACGCAGTTTATTTTTGGGAACATGGAGCAACGTCTTCTCCACTTACCGAAGGACCAGGTGATAGAAACTTCTCGATGAGAGATGTTTCTGCTTATAACGGTATGGGTGGTGTTCAGGCAGCTTCGGGTGCGGGAACTACTCCTAATGGTGTTATTTCAACAGCACAAGGATTTGGTGTTTTTGCATCAGCTGCAGGAACTGCAACTTTTAATAACAGTATGCGTTTAACAAGTGGTAACACTACCATAAGAACGAGTGAAGTACAGAAAGACCGATTGTGGTTGCGTGTACAGGACCTTAGTTATGGGGAAGCCTCTAATGCATTAGTTGGTTTTACAAGTACTGCAACAGAAGGTGTGGATGCCAAATATGATAGTCAAGTAATAGAAAATGCAGTGTCTTTATATTCTTATATTGATGAGGATTACAGCACGGCGTATACGATACAAGGTAGAGAAGAATTTTCAATAGGTGCAACCGTACAGTTAGGTTTCAGTACCGTTATTGAAGAAGAACTGGACTACAGTATCTCTTTGTCAGACTTTGATGGTGCAGCTTGGGAACAAGCGTATGTATATCTAGTAGATAATGAAACCGGAGTTGTAACTAATTTGAATATAGAAGACTATAGGTTTACGGCTACAGAAGGTACGTACGAAAATAGATTTTTATTAAGGTTCCAGCACAGAGTATTAGGTACTGGTGCATCGGCCTTATCAAATGTATCTATATATCCTAATCCAACGTCTAGATTCTTGAACATATCGTCTCCAGATAGTATGATTAAGTCTGTTAGTATTGTAGATTTAAGAGGTAGAACAGTAATGGATCTTAATGATATAGTTGATACAAATACAAGTATTGATGTTTCTTTACTAAGGTCTGCTGTTTATTTTGCAAAAATACAGACAGAATTGGGAGCGGCAGAAATTAAATTTATAAGAGAATAACACGTATAAAACGTTTGTTTCATACGAAGGCCACTAGTTTTAACTAACTAGTGGCCTTTTTTTATGAATAAAATAAAATAAATAGGGGTTGGCCTCTAGGAGTTACAAACAAAATAGTTATTATTGCCATATAAAATAAACTTGTAATGATTAGCGATTATAATCAGTCCTTGATTATTTATCTTGTTTAATCATATTTTTATTTTATATCTTTAAACCTTTAACGAAAAATTCAAACTTTTAAGTCGATAGCAATGAAAAAATTATTTTCTATTCTGGCAATTGCCGCACTAACCTTAGTAGGTTCAATTAACGCCAACGCAGTTTCTAATCAAACTGCCCAATTATCTGCAAATATTTTATTTTCTGCAGCAACCGTAACCTTAATTCAAGATGCTGATGAAGCTGCGACTGATGAGGACAAAAGTTTTCATCAAGAATTAAAAGAGCGCTTTGTAGAAGGGGGTCCTAGATTTATGGGGATAGTACTTTTATGTCTTATTTTAGGTCTTGCGATTGCTATTGAGCGTATCGTATACCTTAACATGTCTTCAACAAACACGCAAAAATTAGCGCAAGATGTAGAAGATGCTCTTAACAGCGGTGGTATTGAAGCGGCAAAGGAAGTTTGTAGAAATACAAAAGGCCCCGTTGCTTCCATCTACTATCAAGGTCTAGATAGAGCAGATGAAGGTATCGACGCAGCAGAGAAAGCGGTCGTTGCTTACGGTGGTGTACAAATGGGGCAACTTGAGAAGAATGTTTCTTGGGTATCTTTATTTATTGCACTGGCACCAATGCTTGGTTTTATGGGTACTGTAATCGGTATGATTCAAGCCTTTGATAAGATTGCAGCAGCAGGTGATATGAATCCTTCTCTTGTAGCAGGTGGTATTAAAGTAGCACTTTTAACAACAGTATTTGGTTTGATAGTTGCGATTATACTACAGATTTTTTATAACTACATTATCGCTAAAATCGATAGCATCGTAAACAGTATGGAAGATGCGTCTATTACTTTAATAGATATGCTAGTAGACTACAAGAACAAAAAGTAATCATATTAAAACCAATATTATAATGGGTTTACATAAATTAATTAAAATCATAGGATTGCTCCTCTGTGTTGCAAGTATCATATTTTTTGTGATGATACTCAATATGGGTGACAGAGCAATAGAAGATAGCTTCCTTATGGGAGAAGAAGTTGCCAGTGTAACTTGGGCACTATATGTTGCGTATCTCATACTAGCAATCGTGGTATTGTTTGTACTTGTCTTTGTGTTAAAAGGTGTTTTTGCTGGTAATGTAAAGAAGACATTGATGTCTATAGGCGGTTTCTTATTAATAGGGATCATCTCTTACGTATTAGCTTCAAATAGCCTAGACGGTTTACCGCTTAATGATGGTAAAATGATAACGGCTAGCGCATCTAAATGGGTAGGAACAGGACTTTACACATTTTATATCTTAGCAGTACTTGCCATTGTCGCAATGGTATTTAGCGGATTCAAAAAGTTAACATCAAGATAACATTATGGCAAGAAGATCCACACCAGAAGTAAATGCGGGATCGATGGCAGATATTGCCTTCCTTTTACTTATCTTTTTCTTAGTTACAACAACGATAGAAAAGGATAAAGGGATAGCACGTCAATTGCCACCAGATGAGCCGCCAACAGAGACACCTCCTATTATTAAGCAGAAAAACTTATTTATAGTAAATGTAAATAGGGAAGACTTGCTTTTGGTAGAGGAGCAGTTAATGGAAGTGAAAAACCTGCGTCAAGCAGCAATAGACTTTCTAGACAATGGAGGAGCAAGCTCAGGAACTGCTGAGTATTGTAACTTTTGTAAAGGGAAAAAAGATCCTGCTTCATCAGATAATCCTGGGAAAGCCGTGATTTCTGTTCAGAACGATAGACTTACGAGTTATGCGATGTACATCACTGTGCAGAATGAACTGGTAGCTGCTTATAATTTTCTAAGAAATAGAGAGTCACAACGTATGTTTGGCTGGAAGTTTACGGAGATTAAAAATAGTATATCTGTAGGAGACATTGACGATACAGAGGCGGAGAAGTACAAGCCAAAATTGGAGGAAATCCAGAAAATGTATCCTTTACTACTATCAGAGGCTGAACCAAAAAAATCAGGCTCTTAACATTTTATCTATGTCAAAATTTAATAAGAAAAAAGGAGGAGAATTACCTGCGGTGAATACAGCATCTTTACCAGATATTGTATTTATGCTACTGTTTTTCTTTATGGTTGTTACCGTTTTAAGGAAGAATGACCTTATGGTAAAAAACGAGCTTCCTAAAGCAGATCAAGTAGAGAAGCTTGAAAAAGATAGAGCTGTGTTTATTTATGCTGGAAAGCCGAGTGAACGATATGAAAAACAGTTTGGTTCTGAAGGTAAAATCCAAATAGGTGATAAGTTTACAGATATCAAAAACTTAAAGCCGGTTCTTGCAGAAGCAAGAAATGGATTGCCGGCGCCTTTACAGGATTATGTAATGGTGGCACTTAAAGTAGATAAAGAAACAAATACAGGTATCGTAACCGATATTAAGCAAGCATTACGTGAGCTTAATATGTTGAAGATTATTTATATCACAACCCCGGGTAACGAAATCGGTAATTAAGAAATACTATTTATATATTTAAAACGCCTTGTACTAACAAGGCGTTTTTTTTGTTTCTATTACTATCATATTAATTATCTTTATATCGTGCGTACACTAGTCATATTCTCTATTTTGTTTTGTTCACTTGCTGCCTTTGGGCAACAAGTCATTAATGATAGTATTTCAATAGACACAAAATACAGGGAAGACCAATTCTATTTTAATGTAACATATAACTTAGTGAGTGACGTGCCGAGCAATGTAAACCTAAGAGGGTTATCTGGAGGTATAGGCTTTGGTTTTATACGTGATATCCCTTTTAATAAACGTCGTAATGTAGGGATAGGAATAGGTGCTGGGCTTGCGTATAATCGGTATGGTCAAAACCTTTTTATAGGAGAGGGCCAAAATGAAACTTCTATATTTACTGTATTAGATGCGAATGCTAATGTCGACATTAATAGATTTACCGTAACGACTCTCGAGGCTCCTATAGAGCTTAGGTGGCGTTCTTCTAACGCAGAAAAGTATAAGTTTTGGCGTGTGTACACAGGGCTTAGAATAGGCTATAGTTATTACTACAGGAGCACATTTACCCAAGAGAATAACAAAGTGATCCAAACCGATATCTCAGAATTTCAACCGCTTAGTGTGACACCCACATTGAGTTTTGGGTTCAATAAAATAAACTTTTTTGCAAGTTACACCCTAAGCCCCTTTTTTAAAGATGCCCAAACTAATCTTGCTAAAGAAGTGGGGTTTAGGCCTATTAAGCTAGGTTTTATTTTCTACATTCTATAACCAGTAACTAACGAATAATAATTGCGGAAACGCCCCAATAACAAAGCCCATTATCAACTCTTGAGATGTGTGTGATTTAGTGTGCAACCTAGAACTTGCAACCCAACCATTAACGATACAGGCAAATCCCATCCATAGCAATAAATTAATCTCAAAGTGAATACTTAGCATAATCACAAACACACTGAGCCCAGCAACTCCCATTTGATGCAAACTCACCTTAAAATTAAAAAACACAAGAATCAAAGCGGTTAATGTAGTAAAGAGAACCCCAAGTATGAAATAGTATAACGCTGCGTTTTCGTATGGGTGAAATACAAATTTTATTAATAACAAGAGCAGTATAGATTGTATCATTAATGGAAGCTTTCGTTCACTAACATCTCTTAAATGTATACTGGTTACCACTCCAAAATTTTTGAGTAAAAAGAAAATAACCAGCGGTATAGCTATCGTAACAATTGTAACGACCATTAAGTGGCTGTAGACAATTTCAGTATTAAGAAAACGTGGCGTAACCGTATAATAAAATAAGATGCCTAAAAGAGGCATCAATAGTGGATGGAATATATAAGCGGCGGCTCTTAAGAAAACACTCATTAAATTTCTTTTCTCAAACGCGCTACAGGCAAGTCTAGCTGTTCTCTGTATTTTGCAATCGTACGGCGTGCAATGGGATACCCTTTTTCTTTTAAAATTTTAGCTAGTTTATCATCTGTCAAAGGTTTGCGTTTGTCCTCTTCAGAAACTGTGATTTCTAATATTTTCTTGATTTCTCGTGTGGAGACTTCTTCCCCTTGATCATTGGTCATGGATTCACTAAAAAACTCTTTGATCAATTTTGTTCCATAAGGAGTATCTACGTATTTGCTATTTGCTACACGAGATACGGTAGAAACGTCCATGTTAATTTTGTCAGCAATGTCTTTTAAGATCATTGGTTTTAAATTACGCTCATCTCCTGTTAGAAAGAATTCTTTTTGATGATGCATTATAGAGTTCATCGTCACAAAGAGCGTCTGCTGGCGCTGTTGTATCGCTTCTATAAACCATTTTGCTGCATCTAGTTTCTGCTTTATAAACATCACCGCATCTTTTTGCGTTTTTGTCTTTTTCTTAGACTCCTTATATCCTTTGAGCATATTGCTATATTCTCGAGATACATGCAACTCAGGGGCATTCCTGCCGTTCAATGTGAGGTCTAGCTCGCCTTCTACGATACGTATGGCAAAATCTGGCACTACGTGCTCTACCATTCTATTATTGCCTACAACAGCACCTCCAGGCTTTGGGTTAAGACTTTCTATTTCATGGATTGCATCACGTAATGCGTCTTCCGTAATGTCAAATTTTGAAAGTAATTTTTTATAATGCTTTTTAGAAAAGTGCTCAAAAGAATCTGCGATAATTTTTGTTGCTAGCGCTACTTCCTTGTTTTGTTCTCGACGCACTAATTGCAATAAGAGGCATTCCTGTAGGCTTCGAGCGCCTACACCTGCGGGATCTAATTCTTGCACAACCTCCAGTACTTTCTCTACTTTCTCGTCCGTCGTATATATGTTTTGAGTAAAGGCGAGATCATCCACGATGTCCTGTACGTCTCTTCGTATATAACCAGCTTCATCTACGCTCCCGACTAAAAATTTTGCAATTTCACGTTCGTCATCGTCCAATCTATAGGTGTTTAACTGAGCTAGTAGAAATTGATTGAAAGACGTGCCCGCGGCATATGGCATTCGGGTATCATCATCATCTGCACTGTAATTATTGGCAGATAATTTATAACTGGGTACTTCATCATCACTCAAATAGTCGTCAACATTGATTTCTGTTTCAATAGACTCATTACCGTCATCAAAATCATCGTCATAGCTCTCATCTAAGTCTTCATCATATTTTTCTGCCTCTTCCTTCCCGCCTTCAAGTGCAGGATTCTCATTCATTTCTTGAGAAATACGTTGCTCAAAAGCTTGCGTAGGCAATTGTATTAGCTTCATTAACTGAATCTGCTGCGGCGAGAGCTTCTGTGATAATTTAAAATTAAGTTGTTGTCTGAGCATTGTTTCTCTTCTGAAATACTAAGGTAAAACAAAACCAGCTATGAATGAGTTGTAGCGCTGGTTTTAATAAAAATTATGGTACAGTGAAGCAGTATTCAGTACGCACTAAATTACCACATACTGAATACTGGCTGCTGAATTACTAAAACTCTGCGTTCCCTGGACTACGAGGATAAGGGATTACATCTCTAATGTTTCCCATACCTGTTACAAATTGTACCAGACGTTCAAAACCAAGTCCAAAACCACTATGCACGCAAGTACCAAATTTTCTCAAATCTAAATACCAATACAACTCGTCTTTTGGGATTCCCATGGTTTCCATTTTTTGGAGTAGTACATCATAGCGCTCCTCACGTTGAGAACCGCCTACAATCTCGCCTATTCCTGGAAACAAAACGTCCATAGCTCTTACCGTTTTACCGTCATCATTGAGACGCATGTAAAATGACTTAATATCTGCAGGGTAATCAAAAAGGATCACCGGACACTTAAAATGTTTTTCTACTAAGAAACGTTCATGCTCACTTTGTAAGTCTGCACCCCATTCATTAATAATGTATTTAAACTTTTTCTTTTTGTTTGGTTTAGAGTTTCTTAAGATCTCAATAGCCTCTGTGTAGCTTACACGTTTAAAATTGTTCTCTCCAATAAAGCTCAATTTATCTCGTAGTGACATATCACTACGCTCTGCTTGTGGCTTACTTTTCTCCTCGTCAACTAAACGATTTTCTAAAAACTCAAGATCATCTTGGCAGTTATCTAAAGCATATTTTACCACATACTTAATGAAATCTTCAGCAAGATCCATATTGCCATCAAGATCACAGAAAGCAACCTCCGGTTCAATCATCCAGAACTCTGCAAGGTGACGAGACGTATTACTGTTTTCTGCTCTAAAGGTTGGGCCAAAGGTGTATACCTTCCCAAGCCCCATCGCATATGTTTCAGCCTCTAGCTGTCCACTCACCGTTAGGTTTGTTTCCTTCTCGAAGAAATCTTCTTTATAATTCACATTTCCGGCATCATCAAGAGGCGGATTCGTAGGAGGTAATGCTGTTACTCTAAACATCTCACCAGCTCCTTCTGCATCACTACCCGTAATGATAGGTGCATTCATATAATAAAATCCGTTTTCTTGAAAGTATTGATGCACCGCAAAAGAAAGCTTAGATCGTACACGCATCACTGCACCAAAAGTGTTGGTGCGTACTCTTAAATGTGCTTGCTCGCGCAGTTTTTCTAAAGAGTGTCGCTTAGGAGACAGGATGGTTAACTTCACCTCTTCAGGGTCTGCAGTACCTAAAACAGCAACCTTCGTCACCTGTATTTCTACTGTTTGGCCAGCACCTTGACTTTCTACAAGCGCTCCAGTTACTTCAATTGAAGCACCCGTTGTGATGTTCTTAAGCGTCTCTTCTTCAAAATTCTCAAAATCGACAACGCACTGTATATTCTTTATAGTCGACCCGTCATTGACAGCAATAAATCGGTTGCTTCTAAAAGAGCGTACCCAACCCCTAACGGTTACTTCGTGTAAGCTAGGTTCAGATTTTAAAACGGTAATGATATCAGTATGTTTCATGGTCTTATTTTAAAAAAAGCAAAGATACTTTTTAATTGAGAACTATAAATTCTCTAACCGTTTTTTCTGAAATGTGCATGATTTGATTATTCCTCCACAGAAGACTCTTCATCTTCCCCGTCTTCTCCATGAATAATCTGAAGGGAAGGTTTTTTGAACGTGTCTTTATTAGCGATACTCTTCTCTAAAGAAAGTAGGAGTGATGGTAGTAACAAAAGATTGGCAAGCATCGCAAAAACAAGCGTTACAGATACTAATCCTCCTAAGGCAACAGTGCCGCCAAAGCTAGAAATCATGAACGTGCTAAACCCAAAGAATAGTACAATAGAAGTATAAAACATACTCACGCCAGTTTCTCTTAAAGCCGCATATACAGACTTTTTAATCCTCCAGTTATTCGCAATTAATTCTTGACGGTACTTGGCGAGAAAGTGAATGGTGTCATCTACAGAAATACCAAAAGCAATACTAAAAACTAAAATAGTAGAGGGTTTTATAGGAACACCTAAGAAGCCCATCAATCCCGCAGTTACTAAAAGCGGCAATAAGTTAGGGATCAAAGAGACCAGAATCATTCGCATGCTTCTAAACATCCAAGCCATAAAAATCGAAATTAAAAAGATGGCGAGCGAGAGAGAAAGGATTAAATTGTTTACCAAATATTTTGTTCCTTTCTGGAAAGCAAAGGCTTTTCCAGTAAGTGAGACCGAGTACCGTTCTTTTGGGAAGATCTTATTAATTTCTGCTAACAAGTCTTCTTCTATTCGGTCAAAGCGCTCCGTCTCTGTGTCTTTCATAAAAGTCGTGACACGTGCATATTGCCCAGTACTGTCTACATAACTAGACAGTAAATTGGTGTTATCTGCGCTGCTCTTTGCGTAAGATAACAAGAAGGTGCGTTCTTGACTATTAGGCAATTGATAATAGTCTGGATTGTTATTATAATAAGCCTGCTTTGAGTATTTCACAAGTTCGTTTACAGAAAGCGGTTTTGAGAATTCTGGGATTTCTTTAATATAATCTTGTAGCCGCTCTATTCGTCTTAAGGTGGCGAGTTTCATCACTCCTTTTGATCGCTTGGTATCGATAAATATCTCAAGTGGCATAATGCCCTCAAATTCTTGTTCAAAGAACTTAATGTCCTTATAAAACTCTTTCTTCTGTGGCATGTCGTCAATGAGACTGCCCGATATTTTAATGTTGTAAATCCCAATAATACTTCCGCAGAGTAATATAATAGATGCGATGTATATGGTGATTCTTTTTCTACGAACCATTTTTTCCATCCAGTCCACAAAACCATTAATCCATCTTTTATTAAGATGCTTAAGGTGTTTATTCTTGGGCACAGACATATAACTGTAGATGATAGGAATAATAAATAAGGATAATAAAAAGATGGCGATAATATTAATAGAAGCCACAATACCAAACTCCTTCAGCAACTTGCTGTCGGTTAATATAAAAGTCGCAAAGCCAGAGGCAGTAGTTAAATTTGTCATCAAAGTAGCATTTCCTACTTTGGCTATAACGCGCTGTAATGACTTCGCTTGGTTCCCGTGTAATTTTATTTCCTGTTGGTATTTGTTAATCAAGAATATACAATTAGGAATCCCGATCACAATAATGAGGGGTGGTATCAAGGCTGTTAAAACGGTAATTTCATATTTCAGCAATCCTAAAATTCCAAAGGCCCAAGCAACTCCAATAAGTACGGTTAGCATGGAGATCAACGTCGCCCTAAAAGATCTAAAAAAGAAGAAAAAGATGAGGGAAGTCACAAACAAAGCAGCCGCTATAAAGAGTCCAATCTCATCAACTATATTCTGTGAATTTAAGGTCCGGATGTACGGCATTCCAGATACGTAGACATTGATGCCTGTATCTTTTTCAAATTGCTTTACCCGAGGGATGAGTACCTGATCTACAAACTCTTTTCTGGCAATGGTGTTTACGATGTCTTCGTTTAGGTAGATAGCCGTTCGCACCGTTTTTTTATCTGGGCTATATACCAAGCCATCGTAGAAGGGTAGTCGGTATAGAAGCCTGTTTTTGTAGATTTTTAAATTTTCTGAAGTAAGTACAGAGTCCTTAATAAACGGCACCATGGCAAAGCTTGTGGCGTCTGTGCGCTTCTCCAGCGTCATTAAATTACCTACAGAAAGAAGTGCATCTACTGCATTGTTTTTTTGAAGGTCGTCGCCAAGTGACTTCCAAGCATTGAAGACTTTTGGTGTGAAAAAGGTGCTGTCTTTGACCCCCATTACAATGAGGTTTCCTTCTTCGCCAAAGGTGTCTAGAAACTCATCATATGCTAGGTTGACCTCGTGGTCATCTGGCAACAAGTTTGCTTCAGAATATGTGAAGCGCATATGTTTCCATTGCAGCCCCATAAATACGGTAATAGCTGCAATAATGATAAGAATAAGCGGCCTGTTTCTAAGAATAAAACGCGCTACTGCGCTCCAGAAACCTATGCTAAAAAGTTTGTTCAATGAGGGGAATTTTGTATGCTCAAAGGTAACACTATCAGTGTATTTAGTGAGAGATATTAATAATTAAAATTTGGCGTAAAACGTAAACTTAAAGGCGATGTTATCCTCTGGGTTTGTTAGGTAATAGGCGCCATAACGATATGCAAAACTCAACCCAAACCCAAACAATAATTTATTAAGTTCTAGTCCAGCTTCATTATAAAGCTTATCAAGCGTATTAAAATTAATACCTTGATGTGCTTCTGGGTTGCTTAGATCACCTAAAGCGTGACGAGTAATAAGCACGAATTCTGGTCTTATTCTTTCTGAAATTTTAAACCTTCGTAAGCTATGCCTTACTTGTAAGGTAGCTAATTTATCTGAAAAGAACTCCCCAAAATACATAGTCTCAAAACTGCGTCTTCCCGCTACAGAAAAACGTTGTAATACTTCTTGCTTTGTCGGGCTATTCGGGTAGGCGTGATACAAATGTGTTAATGGCACATCTCCTGTAGCGAAGTTTCCTTCTAGTAAAAAATTTGTAGAAGACAAGTTGCTGCGCTTGATGTAGTAATCTAATTTTAACCCAAACTTGGTATAATCAAAATCACTGCGCACAAGACCGCTGAATCCTTTGGTGATCTGAGCACTTATTTTAGGAAATCCATCAAAATATTCTACAAGACCATCCTCTGTGGTAAAGAATTTAGATTTCGGACTTATTCTTATAGAGGCAGTGGCTTCTGCAACTTCATAAGAGTCATAGGTAATCCCCTCGTTTAAAAATTGATAATTAAGCGTTTGATCAATGTGGCTTCTTCCTAGGCGTACTTCACCTGCAAGGTTATCTGTAAGTGCGGTAATCACATTAGCTTGCCAGGTTCGTATTTGATAAAATTGGGTTACGTTAACGAGTCGTGGTTCAAAAACAGAGTACACGCGAGCATCTGTTAAAAAATTTGCGGATCCTATTTCGTTAATATCATCGCGATACGCCAGTGTAAACCAAGTTTTAGACTCTTTGTCTAAAAGGAAACTTCCGCCTAGGCTGTGCTTTATTTTTTTGTCTTTTGTACCATAAGCAGCATAGCCTGATATTTTAAAATTTTTAGATAAGCGATCATTGGTCATACCACCTAAACCTAAACGAAGCCCTTCATAGTTGTTATATTTAATAAGGTATTTAAGATCAAAGTCAAAAAAGCCAACAGGATAAAAACCAGTATTGAACGGGCTTATTTTCTGTTCTAGGCGTGTCGCGGTGGTGTCTTGTTCGGTCTGTACTGCTGGCACTTGGGCCACGCTCATCAGAGGTGAGAAAAGAAGTAAAATGAAAAGAAATCTGTTCATTAAAGTATTGGAGCGTATGTAATTATACTCAAAGGTAAAAAGAAAGCGGCCTATAGGCCGCTTAATTATATTTTGTTTAACGTATGGCCACTTTAAACGGTCATAATCTCTTTCTCTTTTAGAGAAAGCATTTCTTCAATTTTAGTAATATGCTTGTCTGTCATCATCTGCACATCTGCTTCAAGATTTGCTTTTAAGTCATCACTAACATCAAGGTTTTTAATTTCGTTATTAGCATTCTTACGGTCATTACGGACGCCTATCTTAGAATCTTCGGCCTCTGTTTTTGCTTGTTTTGCAAGCTCACGACGACGTTCTTCTGTTAACGGTGGTACAGTAATAATCACAGACTCCCCATTATTCATTGGGTTAAAACCTATGTTTGCTAGGTGAATTCCCTTTTCAATTTCTGGAATCAATCCTTTTTCCCAAGGCGCGATTGTGATAGTCATACCATCGGGTGTATTTACATTAGCCACTTGACTCAAAGGTGTTTGACTCCCGTAATAGTTCACCATTACACTACCTACCATAGCTGGAGAAGCTTTACCCGCTCTAATGTTTACAAACTTCTTATTTAGGTGCACGAGGGCATCGTCCATTGCCTCTTTTGTACTGTCTATAATAAATTTAATTTCGTCTTCCATAGTTCGACTACGCTTACTAATCTTAGCTTGCGATTTTGTTTTTTAATAAGTTGGGCTTTGCTCAATAATCTTAGATTGAGCTTTTTAATTACACTTAGTTAGACTGCGCTCAAAATGGTAGCTCACGATTTTTAACGTTCTTGATTTTTCTTCAGAAATACTAATCCTTGAGATCTGTACTTCAAAAAGCAGACCATTCCAAAAATAGCAAATTTATTTTAGTTGAAATTTTATTCGATCTATTAAATTTCCGAAGCGATTAAAGATTTACTTTAGTTCCTATTTTTTCACCCATTACCACTTTCATTAAGTTACCTCTTGTGTTCATGTCAAAAACAATGATAGGTAACTCGTTTTCTTGACTCAATGTAAATGCAGTTGTGTCCATCACCTTGAGGCCTTTACGCAATACATCATCAAAGCTAATGGTATCATATTTTGTGGCATCGCTATTCTTTTCTGGATCACTTGAGTAAATACCATCTACACGAGTTCCTTTAAGAATTACGTCTGCTTTTATCTCAATAGCTCTTAATACTGCGGCGCTATCTGTCGTGAAGTAAGGGTTTCCTGTTCCTCCACCAAAAATAACGACACGTCCTTTTTCTAAATGACGCATTGCCTTCCGGCGAATAAATGGTTCTGCCACTTCATTAATCTTAATGGCACTTTGCAATCTCACTTGGATGTCTTCATCTTCTAAGGCACCTTGTAATGCTAGTCCGTTGATTACCGTAGCGAGCATCCCCATATGGTCACCTTGCACGCGGTCCATACCTTTGCTAGCACCGGCAACACCTCTAAAGATGTTCCCACCACCTATCACTATTGCCACTTCAACACCAGTAGCAATAATTGCTTTAATGTCTTGAGCGTATTCCTGAAGTCTTATAGGATCAATACCATATTGGCGCTCGCCCATTAAGGCTTCACCAGAAAGTTTAAGTAAGATTCTTTTGTATTGCATAGCGTGGTTTTGTTAGTTGTAAAAATAAGGAAAAATTAGTACTCGGTAGCAGTGGCAGTAGGCAGTTTTTTTTATGTCCTTGTTATTCTTTCAGGGTATTAGTAATCGTGAGAATCAAATAGTGTCGGGGTAAAAAAAATCCGTCTCTAGCAAAAGCTAAAGACGGATTGTTTATTAATGAAGTAACTGGATTCTGAATCAAGTTCAGAACAAGCTGCTAATATACTTATGCCAATGTCACTCTCTTAAAGCCAACAACAGATACTTCCCCGTGATCAGTAACATAGTTCCCTACGTTTTTCTTATCATCCATGATGAAGTTTTGGTCTAGTAAAGCTTTCTCGTGGTCTAATGTTGTGTTATCAGCGATAAAACGTTCCATTTTTCCAGGAAGGATTCTGTCCCAGATTTGTTCTGGTTTTCCTTCAGCTTTCAACTCAGCTTTAGCAGCATCTTCTGCTTTTGCTAAAACGTCATCTGTTAATTGCATCCTAGAGATATACGTAGGTACGTTCTTTAGTGTTTTACCAAGACGTCCTAACTCGATGTTATCTTTTTCAATTACAGCGATACGTGCTTCTGTTTCGTTTGCAACAAATTCTGGTGTAAAATCTTTATAAGACAATGTAGTGGCACCCATAGATGCTACTTGCATTGATACTTCTTTTGCTAGTTTTTCTGCACCTTCAATAGCAGTGCTTAAACCAGTTAAGGCACCGATTTTCTTACCGTGAATATACGTCCCTACAAATGGAGCTTCAAGGATCTCAAAACCTCCAATTTCTAGTTTCTCACCAATAACACCTGTCTGCTCGATTAACTTCTCAGCAACCGTCATTCCGCCACCAAAGTCTGCAGCAAGAAATTCTTCTTTTGTGTTATAGTTAATTGCTACGGCAGCCATTTCTTTAGCCATTGCAGTATATGAGTCGTTATTTGCAACAAAGTCAGTCTCACAGTTTAATGCAAGAACAACACCTCTTGTGTTCGCCTCATTAATTTGAGAAACAACAGCCCCTTCACTTGAATCACGGTCTGCTCTTTTTTCTGCAATTTTCTGTCCTTTTTTACGTAGAACCGCAATTGCGTCTTCTAGATTTCCTTCAGCTTCAACAAGGGCGTTTTTACAGTCCATCATTCCGGCTCCGGTTTTTTGTCTTAATTCGTTTACTTGTGCGGCAGTTATTTTTACCATGATAAATTTATTTTGTCATTCCCACGGAGGCAGGAATCTCATTAATGAATTGTTTTATTTTAAAAAAAAGTCGCTTCGCAAATTTCAATTAGAAATGAACTTGGCGACTTATGTATTGTAATCTTATTTGTCAAGAAAATACTGCAATTGCAATTGCAACTGCCTAATGAAAAATCTACTCTTCTTCTTTAGTAGGGGCAGCTTTTTCTATTGTTTCAGACTTAGATTCAAGCTTTACAGGTTGCACTGCATCTGCTGTTGCTTTCTCATCAGAAACTACAGTAGCTTCTTTTTTTGCTTTTGCCTTAGGTGCTGCTTTCGCTTTTTCCTCAGGTGCTGCTTCTACTTTAGCTTCTGCCTTTGGTGCTGCTTTTGCTTTTTTAGCGGCAGCTTCTTTACTTTCCTCGGCATCTTTGTTGCTCTTACGTTCTTCAAGACCAGCGATTACTGCATCTGTAACAGATGTCATAATTTTGTCAATAGACTTAGAAGCATCATCGTTAGATGGGATAGCATAATCAATTACTCTTGGGTCAGAGTTTGTATCAACCATTGCGAATATTGGAATTTTCAATTTCAATGCTTCTGCAACAGCAATGTGCTCACGTGTAGTATCTACAACAAATAATGCGCCAGGTAAACGACTCATCTCGCTAATAGAACCTAAGTTTTTCTCAAGCTTAGCTCTTAAACGGTCTACTTGTAAACGCTCTTTCTTAGATAAAGTCAAGAAAGTACCATCTGCTTTCATTCTATCGATAGTCGTCATTTTTTTAACGGCTTTACGGATAGTTACAAAGTTTGTTAACATTCCGCCAGGCCATCTTTCTGTGATGAAAGGCATGTTAGCATTCCCTGCTTTTTCTGCAACGATGTCTTTTGCTTGTTTTTTGGTAGCTACAAAAAGGATCTTACGTCCGCTAGCTGCTATTTTCTTGAGTGCTTCATTAGCTTCGTCAAGTTTTGCAACCGTTTTGTATAAGTTGATAATGTGGATTCCGTTACGCTCCATGTAGATGTAGGGCGCCATGTTTGGATTCCATTTTCTTGTGAGGTGACCAAAGTGTACACCTGCGTCTAATAATTCTTTTACTTCTAAATTTGCCATTTTGTTTTTAGTTTACGTTCTGTGTGTTTAGATGTCAATCTGTACGCCGAAACGTATATGATTTAGATACTAAACTAATTGTCCCACCCGGCAGAGTGGGACTAACAGCTTATTAATATTCAATTTTAATTAAGAACTTTATATCATTAAAGCATACGCTCGCTTGATAAGGTTCCGCATTGCTGCGGAATAAAAATGCCGATAATATAGCATTGTAATAACTCGATGTTCACCCCAGAATATTTCCAAGGAAATAATACCAATACATTTTGTATAAAATGCAGCCAGTAGGCTGAGTGTAGTCGAAGTTTAACGTTTCGAGAATTGGAATTTTTTACGTGCTTTCTTCTGACCAAATTTCTTACGTTCAACCATTCTTGGGTCTCTTGTAAGTAATCCTTCTGGCTTAAGAATGCCTCTGTTCTCATCGTTTAGTGTACACATTGCACGAGCAATTGCAAGACGAATTGCTTCTGCTTGACCTGTGATACCACCACCAAATACGTTTACAGTAATGTCAAACGTAGTTTCGTTTTCTGTCAACATTAACGGCTGCTTTACTTTGTACTGTAATGTTGGTGTCGTAAAGTAGTTAGCAAGCTCACGCTTGTTTACCGTAATATTTCCTTTTCCTTCTGCAAGATAAACACGCGCAACGGCTGTTTTTCTTCTTCCTATTTTGTGTATGATTTCCATTACTTAGTCGCGGTGTTAATTTTAATTTCTCTTGGTTTTTGAGCATCTTGTCCGTGGTCTGCATCTGCATACACTTTCAAGTTTCTAAAGATTGCAGCACCTAATTTATTTTTAGGTAACATTCCTTTTACAGCTTTCTCCACCACGCGTGCTGGATTTTTGTCTTTCAATTCTGTGGCAGTCAAGCTACGTTGTCCACCTGGGTAACCCGTGTGGCGAATGTAAGACTTGTCTCTCCATTTATTTCCTGTTAATTGGACGTTGCTTGCGTTGATGATAATCACGTTGTCTCCACAATCTACATGAGGTGTGAAACTTGGCTTGTGCTTACCACGAAGAAGTTTTGCAACTTCACTCGCAAGACGACCTAAAGTGTGCCCGTCCGCATCTACTAATAACCACTCTTTTGTTACTGTGGCTTTGTTAGCAGATACTGTTTTGTAACTTAATGTATCCATTATGTTCTTTGTCTAATGTTAATAATTATTTTCTATCCCAATTTAATGGACGGCAAAAGTACTGTTATTTATTTAATTGACAAATAGGGAAGTGTGATTTTTTTTGGCTGTAATTGCTTCAAATATATTAAGGTGAGATAAACAAGTTATAAGTACTGTTATACAATAAGAAATTTTGGTCTGTATTCTGGCAGTCTCTCTGCCAGTATGCTCCAGTGAATGACCAATTATTCTATGGCCAATACCAAATCTCCCGTCATCACCATCTCCCCTTCTTTTAGTTCCACTTGAGAAACAAAACCATCTTTTAATGCCGTTACCGTAGTTTCCATTTTCATCGCTTCTATTATAAAAAGGTGATCGTTTTCTTTCACTTCTTGCCCTGCTTTTACTAACACCTTATATAACATTCCCTGTAAAGGAGCGCCATATTGGTTCTCGTTTGCTGCATCTACCTTCTCATTTTCTTTTACTGAAATATTAAGTGACTTGTCTAGGATCTCGACTAATCTATTTTCCCCATTTACTTTAAAGAAAACCAAACGTTTCCCCTCGTCATTAGGAGGTGTTACTGAAAGTAGTTTTACAATAATCGTTTTCCCCGGTTCGAGCTCAATCATTATTTCTTCGCGCTGATCCATACCAAAGAAGAAATTCTTAGTTGGGAGTATCGCAACGTTCCCATACTTTTTATAATTATTATGCGCATCTTCAAAAACTCTAGGATATAAACTGTAGCTTAAAAAATCTTCAAACTCAATAGGCCTACTAAAGTCTTTCTGAAACTTTTCTTCAAAGGCTTTATACTCAGTCGTAAAATCTATAGGGTCTAAATGTGCATTGGGTCTATCTGTGTAAGGGGTCTCATTTTTAAGTATAATGTCTTGCAATTCTTTAGGGAATCCGCCTTGGGGTTGCCCAAGATCACCTCTAAAAAAACTAACCACAGATTCAGGAAAGGATAAGGAAGCCCCCCGTTCAAAAATATCCTTCGGTGTGAGATTATTGGTGACCATGTAGATAGCCATATCTCCTACCACTTTAGAACTAGGTGTCACTTTTATAAGATTTCCGAAGAGCATATTTACCTCAGCATACATTTTCTTCACCTCATCAAAACGGTCGCCAAGTCCTAAAGCAGTGGCTTGCGGTCGAAGATTAGAATACTGGCCACCCGGAATTTCGTGCGCATACACCTCAGCAGTTCCAGCTTTTAAATCAGACTCAAAGGGGTAGTAATACTCACGGATGTCTTCCCAATAATTAGAATAACTATTTAGGGATGGCATGTCAAAATGGTGTGCTCGGTCTGTATGTTTGACCATCTCAACCACACTATTAAAGTTAGGTTGTGAAGTAAGACCGCTTAATCCTGCGAGTGCTACATCTACAACATCTACACCGGCTTCTATCGCTTTAAGGTAGGTGGCAGATTGTATCCCAGAAGTATCGTGGGTGTGTAAATGCAAAGGTACCTTTACGGTATCTTTTAATGCCCCGATTAATTCTTGTGCTGCGTATGGCGTCAATAAGCCAGCCATATCTTTAATGGCGATCATGTGTGCGCCAGCATTTTCAAGGTCTTTTGCTAATTGCTTGTAATAGGCTAGGGAATATTTTGTGTTGTTCTTATCTAGGATGTCTCCGGTATAACTGATGGCTGCTTCTGCAAGTCCGCCAGTTTTTTCACGCACGTAGCGCATACTAGGTTCCATCGCTTTTACCCAGTTTAAAGAATCAAATATTCTAAAAACATCTACACCATTTTCCCAACTTGTCTCAACAAATTTTTCAATGAGGTTGTCTGGATATGCTTTATAACCAACTCCGTTGCTACCGCGAAGGAGCATTTGGAACAAGATGTTTGGCATCAATTTTCGTAACTCACGCAACCGTGTCCAAGGACTTTCATTTAAGAATCGCATACATACGTCAAAGGTTGCTCCTCCCCACATCTCAATACTAAAAGTATTTGGGTGATTTTTAGCAAAACTTTCGGCCACGGCGGTCATATCTTTGCTTCGCATTCTTGTGGCGAGCAGCGATTGATGCGCGTCTCGCATGGTGGTGTCTGTATAATGTATTTTTTTCTCTGCCTTCAGCCATTTGCTAAAGCCTTCTGGGCCAAGCTCAGTCAATAAGTCCTTGGTCCCTTTTGGGAACGCAGCTTTGGGGTCGAAAGCAGGGATAATTGGGGATCTAAATACTTTACTAACATCTACAAACTTTACATCTGGATTTCCATTTACAATGACTTCTCCTAGATAGTTAGTAATCTTAGTGGTGCGATCCTGTGGGATTTTAATTTTGAAAAGGGAAGGGTGCTCTTTAATGAAATTAACCGTTGCTTTTCCTTTTCTAAATTCTTCGTGCAGAATTACATTTTGTAGAAAATGAACATTGGTTTTCACACCCCTAATTCTAAACTCCTTTAAAGCACGACTCATTATACGAACAGCGCCGTCCAAGGTTTTACTGTGGGCAGAAACCTTTACGAGCATAGAATCAAAAAATGGACTCACTTTATAAGACTGGTAAATACTCCCAGCATCTAGACGAATCCCCATTCCAGAAGCACTACGGTAGGTTGTAATGGTTCCGTAATCTGGGGTAAAATCGTTTGTTGGGTCTTCTGTTGTGAGTCTACATTGTAGTGCAAAACCGTACGTAGCTAATGATGACTGGTCGTAAATCTTAATCTGTTTGCTGTCGAGTCTAAACCCGCCAGAAACAAAAATTTGTGTTTTAATCAGGTCGATGCCTGTGACCATCTCTGTTACCGTGTGCTCTACTTGGATACGTGGGTTTACTTCAATAAAATAAATGGTATCATCTTGATCTATTAGAAATTCTACCGTCCCTACATTATTGTAGTTTACTTCTTCGGCGATGGCGATGGCATATTTGTATAATGCATCTTTAACTTGTTGCGATACATTAAAAGAAGGAGCCACCTCGACCACTTTTTGATGACGACGTTGTACAGAGCAATCACGTTCAAACAAGTGTCTAATATTACGGTGGTTATCAGCGACGATTTGGACCTCAATGTGTTTTGGGTTTTCTACGTATTTTTCTAAAAACATCGTGTCGTCTCCAAAAGAATTAAGCGCCTCGTTCTTAGCTGAATCAAAATTACGTTCTAAATCTTCTGGCTTGTTAATCACACGCATCCCACGACCACCCCCACCAGAGGCGGCTTTTAACATCACAGGATAGCCTATTATTTTTGCCTCGTCTAGTGCAACATGTACTGAGGTAAGGTCTTTCTTATTGCTTTTTATAGTAGGAACTTTACATTTCTCAGCAATTTTTTTTGCCATTATTTTATCACCCAATGCATCCATTACCGCTGGATCTGGCCCAATAAAAATAAGTCCATTTTCTTTACAAGCTCTAGCGAAATTTGAATTCTCAGAGAGAAAGCCATAACCAGGATGTATGGCGTCTACTCCTTTTTCTAATGCAAGTGCGACAATCGCATCAATATCAAGATAAGGTTTAAGCGGCTCGTTGTCCGCGCCTATTTGATAAGATTCATCTGCTTTTAATCGATGCTGCGAATAACGATCCTCATATGTAAAGATTGCGACGGTTTTAATATTGATCTCTGCACAGGCCCTGAGTACACGTATTGCGATTTCACTGCGATTAGCGACCAATATTTTCTTGATTTCCATGAGATGAAAAGAGTTTAAGTGAACGTTGTGGTTCAAAGATACTACTTACTATGCGTGCATAATAAGTATTGTGAAATAATTTCTGGAGATATAAAGTTACCTCAAAAAAGGATTTACACTCTGATAATTGCGAACAATAAAATGAAGGGCACTATCCAGAATTTGCCCCATATTTTTAGATTTCTTAAAATTTATATCGCCTGTTAAATCAAGCAATGCATTTTTAAGCTCCTTTATTTTTTCAGGTTGAGAAATTTCATCTTTTCTCATACAAACTATAAGTTGTCTGAGGCGTTTCTTCTCGCTTGTTGCTCTTTTTGCAAGTAAGGAACGTTCTTCCCTTTTATATTGCTTAACAGAGGGTTGTTTTAATTCTGAAGCGACCAGTTGAACAAACGCGTTGTTTTCTTTTAAAAATTGTGGTCTGTATACTTTTACATTCCCTTCATAACTTTGCTGATCAAAATCTATAGCGCGAATGCGATACTGGATTCTATCAAAGTCATTGGTTAATACCATCACATAATTATAGGAGCGCATATCTCCTAGTAATCGCACAAAACAACGCTCATTAAACTTTACAAATTCTTTGGCGATCTCACGCTTGTCCTGTTCAGAACAATGTTCTAAGTGATGTGTTATAAAATCATCACCAGGAATTCCAGATATGTGTTCTTCTATTAAGGTGTTACCGTGTACTAAAAAGTTAATATGATTGGGCGATAATAAGTGTTCTAATTCTAGTCCGTAAATTCTGGAAGCATCTGCTTTTTTAATATACAGAAAAATGTAGTTGTCATTTAAAATGTTCCGTACTTTAATCCTAAATGGTTTACTATTTCCGAAGGTACAATAGTCTATACTGTCAATATTTAGATAAGGTAATAGCGCATCAGAACCATCACTGTGCAATATAGAATACATTTGTTTTAAGCTTTGCTCAATGTCCTCTCGCTCAGATTCTGAATAATATACCTGGATCCATAAAGTGTCATTGCCGTGCTTGTCATAAACGGTCACAGCCCCTTGATACCGGAGTAGATCATCGTAATAAATAGGAATTTTTATATTCCGTGCATACTTCGTTAAATACGAAGATAGCGCCTCTGTAATAGGATACGTAGGCTTCTTTTTTGACATTAATTTTTGCATTGTAAGGCTTTCTATAGGTTGTTAAAGGTAATAAATGAATTGGTGCAAACGGAGCAGGCGTATTTCAGCAATTGAAATCAGTCCTATTTCTCCTGAAATATTAATTATTACGAACATTTCCACCTTAATTTTAAAACAAAAAAATGAATTTTTTTAGCAATTTTAATGGTGGCCTTCCATTCACTTCTTTTAGTAACGGTGATGACACATAAGGTGCAAGTGACGCGTCAATAGTTGGAACATTTGTATTAATTGATTTCAACTCTCTATTTAATGATGATTATAATGGCGATGGAACAACATCGACTAATTTATTAGTAGAGGTACCTTGTTTAATGAGTACAATTACATTTAATGGAGGTGCGAGTTGTTCCTCAAATTCAACAAACGTGCTGGTAGAGACTGATGATGAAGGAAATTTAAATGTAAATTGTGAAGGTCCTTATATAGAAACAGGAACATATAGCTTAGATGGAAACACTCGTACAATTGAGTTAGAGACTACAACAGATCTTGATGGTGAGGTACATATGAAGAATATTGATGCTACTGCAGTAGTCACTACTGCTGCTGTTTCAGTTTACGACAGACAATAAGTATAAGATAAGTCAAAAAAACTCCCAATGTCCTTTTTGGAAATTGGGAGTTTTTTTATGCGATAGAATATTGGATATTTAGTTTTTAAATACTCTCACCATTTCATTACCTAGGCGAAGGTGATAGATTCCTTGTGAAAGATGTGATACATCTATTTGTTTATTATTTCCAGATAGGTCTCCTTCTAACAATAATTGCCCAACTGTTGAGTACATTATAAAATGGATATCGCCTGGAACACGTACATTGATAGAATTTTGAGTTGGATTAGGGAATATACTTATCTCCAGTTTGTTCTCTGCTATACTAAGTAGCTCACATTCAAAGCTAGACTGCACCATAGAAGCTGCAGGAGGGTTGACTAAAAGGTTATCATTCAATATAGGGCAATAACAATCATTATCTTCTACATATAATTTAAGCCAAGAAAGTGCTAGTCTTCCTGCAACACCGTCACCTCCGTTTGGGGTATTGGCGACAGAATGGTTTCCGTTTTCAATTTCAAAAAGTAATTTGTTTGTAGCTTCTGGTATCTCGTTATAATGCACATTTGCGTGATCTTCTGGGGGCGCTGTTGGGTCATCTTGACCGCTTAAGATTAATACAGAAGTATCGTGATTTAACTCTGGGTCTAGCAACCACGGACATAAAGCAACAACACCTTTTATGGTGTTGTCAAGAACCGCTGCTCGTTGTGCTCCACCACCGCCCATAGACCATCCGCTTACAGCAAATTTATCCGTATCTAATTCACCTTCTAATGGTGATGTATCTCTCAGGTTTTCTTGTCGTAATGTCTCTAAGGCATCTAGCAGTGCCTCAGCCCTAGCTTCAGGAAGATCAAAAAGCGAATTAGTGCCTATAATTATAGTGACAATTCCGTGAGATGCATAAAAGGGTCCCCACTCTTCAACACTAGAGGGCAGAGATACAAATCCTGGAACAATAGCGATACTCGCATATGGAGGGTTTGCATTTGTTGGGTAATATACAGTAGCGCCAAAATAGTCAGGACCATTTCTTAGACCATCTGCCTCCGTAAGCGTCGCAATATCAAAGGGGCCAGGATTGGTTAAACTATCAACCGTGACATCTTCGCATTGTGCATATAATACTGATGGTGCCACTAGTGTTACAAAAAAGAGGAGTGCTAAAGTGTATGTTTTCTTCATTATAGATTTTTTATTTTACACATAATACAACATCAACCTTTATTTTACGAATCCAAAACAATAAAATCTTAAAATAAATAAATAGGCGCGCTCGGCTAATTGCTAATGGGCCTCTAACCAATTCTCGCCAATTCCCACTTCAACATCCAATGGAACATCCATTAAATATGCATTTTCCATCTCGTATTTAATCATCGATTTCATTTCCTCTAGTTCTGGCTTATACACATCAAAAACCAATTCATCATGAACCTGTAAAAGCATTTTTGTTTTGTACTTGCCTTCTTCCAGTTTCTTATGAATATTAATCATCGCAATTTTAATGATATCTGCCGCACTACCTTGAATGGGTGCGTTTACTGCGTTTCGTTCTGCCGCTCCTCGCACAATGGCATTGCTTCCGTTGATTGCGTTTAGGTAGCGGCGACGGCCCATAACGGTTTCTACGTAACCGTTGTCGCGGGCAAAGTTTACTTGCTCACTCATATAGTGACGTAACTTGGGGTAGGTATCATAATACGCGTCAATCAACTCCTTAGCTTCGCCTCTAGACATGTCTGTCTGGTTGCTCAAGCCAAAGGCAGAAACACCATAAATAATTCCAAAGTTTACGGTTTTTGCATTCCCACGTTGCTCACGCGTTACTTCTTCTAAAGGAACATCAAATACTTTACTCGCGGTAGATGCGTGAATGTCTTCGCCATTTTTAAAAGCCTCCATCATCGTTTCTTCTTGGCTTAATGAAGCGATGATACGCAGTTCTATTTGCGAATAATCTGCCGCTAACAACACATAGTTTTCATCACGCGGAATGAAAGCTTTACGCACCTCGCGTCCACGTTCAGTCCTGATAGGTATGTTCTGTAAGTTGGGGTTGTTACTACTCAGTCTTCCTGTAGCGGCAACCGTTTGCATATAGTCTGTATGCACCCGCTGTGTTGCTTCTTCTACTTGCAATGGTAAAGCATCTACATAAGTAGATTTTAGTTTTGCCAGTCCGCGATATTCCAATACATCTGCAATAATTTTATGGTCTTTCGCTAAGTAACTTAAGACATCTTCTGCAGTAGAAAATTGCCCGGTTTTTGTTTTCTTAGGCTTCTCGACCAATTTCATTTTTCCAAAGAGAATCTCACCCAATTGTTTAGGCGATGCAATGTTAAACTCCTCGCCAGCTTCTTCATAAATATTCTTTTCTAAAGAAGCAATATCACTTTCAAGATCGCCAGATAAAGAATTTAAAAAGGCTTCATCTAGATTAATTCCTTCTGCCTCCATATCTGCAAGTACCCGTAATAAGGGCAGTTCAATATCTGTGAATAATTTTTGAATATTTGCGTCTTTCAGTTCATTACTGAAATGCTCTTTTAATTGAAACGTAATATCTGCGTCTTCCACCGCATATTCTGTTTGATCTTCAACTGGAACATCTCGCATCGATTTTTGATTCTTTCCTTTTTTCCCTATTAATTCGGTAATGGAAACGGGCGTGTAATTAAGGTATGTTTCGGCAAGCACGTCCATATTGTGACGCATATCTGGATTGATGAGGTAATGCGCGAGCATCGTATCAAACAACGGGCCTTTTACAGCAATGTTATATTTCCGAAGTACTTTAAGATCGTATTTTAAATTCTGTCCTACCTTTTCAATTTCGGTGGCTTCAAAGAAGGGGCGTAATAACTCAATCTGTTCTTGTGCGGCTTCTTTTCCCTCCGGGAATGCCATATAAAATCCTTTTCCGGCTTCCCAAGAAAAAGCAATCCCAACGAGTTCTGCTGTGAGTGGGTTTAAACCTGTGGTCTCTGTATCAAAACACACGCTAGGCTGTTTCATCAAGTTCTGGATAAACAGGTTTGTTCCCATTCCTGGTTGCACTAATTGATAAAAATGCTCTGTGTCCTTTATGGTTTTTCTGCTACTATACACTTCAGCAGATTCTGAGGGTGCGCTATCGCCTCCAAATAAACTGAACTGCCCTTCACCTGCACTTGGACTGCTCTTGGTAGCAGGGTCTTGTTTTTTAGTAGTAGCTAACTTTGGAGCAGACTCTTGATGACTGGTTCCTTTTGATGCCATGGCTTCTACAGAAAAAGCGTTGGTAAAATTTGTAGTCAAACGTCGAAATTCTAGTTCTTCAAAAATGGCTGTAACCGCAGCAACATCTGGAGTGCTCATTTCAAAATCTTTCTCGTGAAATTCTACAGGAACATCGAGCATAATAGTAGCGAGTTTTTTGCTGAGTAAACCGAGTTCGCCGTTCGCTTCAATCTTCTCTTTCATCTTTCCTTTCAATTGATCTGTGTTTTCTAACAGCCCTTCCATAGATCCAAACTGCTTTAAAAACTTTTTAGCTGTTTTATCGCCCACGCCTGGAAGTCCAGGAATATTGTCACTCGCATCGCCCATCATCCCTAAATAGTCAATAACTTGTAGAGGGTTTTCAACTTCAAACTTTTTTTGAACTTCTGGGATTCCCCAAGTCTCGTAACCACCGCCAAAAACAGGGCGATACATAAAAATATTATCTGAAACTAGTTGTGCAAAATCCTTATCTGGGGTGACCATAAATGTGGTGTATCCAGCTTTTTCAGCTTGCTTTGATAGGGTACCTATAACATCATCTGCCTCAAAACCTTCTTTCACCATAATGGGAATGTGCATGGCTTCTAGAATCTTGTAGATATAGGGAATGGCGATTTTAATTCCATCAGGGGTTTCGTCGCGATTTGCTTTATATTCTTCAAACATCTCGACACGATCAACACTACCACCTTTATCAAAACATACCGCAAGATGATCTGGACGTTCTCTTTTTATAACGTCAAGAAATGAGTTCATAAACCCCATAATGGCACTTGTGTCCATTCCTTTAGAGTTTATTCTTGGGTTTTTTATAAGGGCGTAGTAGCCTCTAAAAATAAGAGCGAAGGCATCGATTAAGAAAAGGCGTTTTTTTGGTTCTGACATTATTTTAGTGTCTTCTCGAGCGCAATCAAGAGGTTTTAGTATTGTCCTAAACTAAGAAGTTCTCGACTGCGCTCGAACGGACAATACATATTTGTTCAAAAATAGAAAAAAGAGGAAAGAAGTAAGAAGAAAGTAAGGTGGAGTTATTAGTAATTAAATAAATCACATTTTATATGCATATAAATAAAGCCTACTTATCAAAGTATTTCAAATCAAGTCTTTTTTCTTGCTTCTTTCAGCGAAGCGGTTTTACCTCTTATTCAAATAAGACTATTTAACTGCTGTTAAGTAATTAATACTCACCGTAGCGAGTTCATTATTAGGAAATTTTGAAAAATGTTTTGGGTCAGAGTGAAGTCCTATTTCTTCAATGATTTTGCTGAAAACATCTAGTTCTACAATGTATTGATCACTAAACCCGTGCGTTGCATCATAAGCAGTAGCAGCAGTTTTTCCTAGATTGTCACGTGTGATTTTTGGGTCTAAAGTATGTAGCTCTATTATTAACAACCCGAAAGAGCCAATATATGGTTTCCACCCTTCAAAATGTTCTCTTAGGTTCTGTTCTACTTGTCTATTAGAAATACGTATACCACAAGTGGCAAAAGCTCCTGTAGAAGTACTTTGATTAGTAGCGCTCTCTATTTTGGGTGTACTCCACGGTCTATTATGGTCTAAGAAGGTGCGTACATTTAATAGGTCTGAGAGCTTTATGTTATAATTTTCCCTAATATCACTTTCTAATTGTTTTGGGTCTGCAATATCTCCCCAGATTACTTTTGCCCAAATGTCTGCTTTTACCAAGTTGGCACGAGTCACTTTTAAAGCCGCTTTATTAAAATCTACGCCTACCAAGAATAGCGGATGTTCATCAAGCATTTCACCGCGTTTGGTGCGTTGCTCAATCACTTCAAATAGATGTATTAGGAACGCGCCATTACCGCAGCCCATATCTAAAATCCCTCTAGGTTGTTCTTCTATAGGTTTATTAAAAAGGGAGATGATAATTTGGTCAATCTTTTTAAAGTAAGCTGCATGTGCGCCTCCACTTCCCCAAACATTCATTTCTCGATCTACGTGTGTTTCGTGGGCATTGGGGATGGAGCTTTTAAAAATTAGAGCGTTTCCGAAGAGAAGTTCATCAACTCTTCTAAATGTAGGAATGTATGAAACCGTCACGCCATATGCTGAAGATCTTCTAGCAAAGAACAAACCTTTATCTGTAAAACGATAGGTATCCTCTTTTTTAGTAAACCAACCTAAAAAGGTTAAAAAGTCTAGTATTTTACTAAAGTTAATTGGGTCTTCATGAAATTCATCTGCACTAAATGAAGCTTCCATAAAATATTTATGAAACATACCGTCCATCCCTAAAAAAACCGTGATGGGCCCTATTAGGGCGCCTTCAATATGTAACTTGATTTGTGCTTCAAGAGCTTGCTCCGTTTTATCTTCGGAAACAGCGTCAAAATCGCCATTCTTATATTGATTAAAAATTTTATTGATTGCAGAAAACTGCCCTTCCTCTAGAAGGCGCGGGTGAAATTCTTCAGAAATTTTGAGCAATGCCGAAATGTCTTTATACCGATCAAAGAGCCTAAAAGCAATAGCACTGTTTTTATTTGTATAAATGGTAATAGCGTCTTCATCATTATCTACCGAATGATCTAACCAGCCTTGTGAGGCAAGAAGTCGCAATCCTACGTTAAGATACCCTTCGTTTGCGTGGAAAAAATTACAAACTTGTTCTAAGGAAACTTTTTGTTCCTTTAAAATGTAATCAAGAATATCTTTTTCTTTTAAAGCGTAGGCAACGGGTGCAATACCAATTCCGTCAAGGTGTCTAAATAACTCACTGCGGTATTGGTTTTTCTCTGAGATTGATAACATGGCTTCTAGTAATTATAGGATAGTAAATATATACTTTGTTTTTTTATCAAGTTGAAAACGATATACTTTAAAAATTATGTCAATAGAAAGTTCATTTTTACAGCGAGTTATTTCCGTTAAAATATAAATGTTGAAATTAAATTTTCAAGAAAGAAAAAGGGGTGCAAAAGCTAAGAGTTTATACAGTAGTTCATCAAAAATGTTTTTATTCTGTACATTTTATATCCAAGCTATCGGTTTCTTGTTCGAGGTTTTTTATACTAGAGATAGTATGCCCATGAAAATGATAACTCTTATTTTTGACCTTTCAAATTACAAATAATGAACAATACATATTCCTTAGTTATTCACGGAGGTGCGGGCACATTAGTAAAAGGTCTTATGACCACAGCGCTTGAAACAAAATATAAAAAGGCTTTACAAGCTGCCTTAGACGCAGGGACTAAAGTGCTTGAGAATAGAGGTACTGCGCTCGATGCGGTCGAAGCTGCGGTCGTGATGCTAGAAGACTCTCCATTATTCAATGCTGGAAAAGGAGCTGTATTTACACATACAGGAACACACGAGATGGATGCGGCCATCATGGATGGAAAAAACTTAGAAGCTGGAGGAGTTTCGTTAATCACTGGAATTAAAAATCCGATATCATTTTCACGGGATATTATGGAGAATAGCGATCACGTTTTTCTAGCGGGTGAAGGAGCCATGCAGTTTGCAGAAAAGCAAGGATATGTGTTAGAAGACCCATCTTATTTTTATGACGAAGTTCGTTACCAGCAATGGCAAAATATAAAGGATAGCGACACGTTTGAGTTAGATCATTCTGTCAAGAAAGATGGAAAGTTTGGTACCGTAGGGGCTGTTGCACTTGATGTACACGGGAACATAGCTGCCGCGACCTCAACGGGAGGAATGACTAATAAAAAATGGGGTCGTGTAGGTGATAGCCCAATGATAGGAGCGGGAACCTATGCTAACAATAAAACTTGCGCAGTGAGTTGTACAGGAAGTGGAGAGTTTTTCATTCGCGGGGTCGTAGCCTATGATGTAAGTTGTTTGATGGAATATAAAGGTCTTTCGCTTGAAGAAGCTGCAAAAGAAGTAATACAAAACCGCATACGAAAAATAGGAGGTGACGGTGGTCTTATCGCAGTGGATGCTAAAGGGAACATGACCATGCCTTTTAATACGGAAGGAATGTATCGCGCTTTTAAGAAGTCAACCGGTGAGACTGAAGTTGCTATTTATAAGTAGGTTTTCGAGATGATTCATAAAAAAGAGCGCCCAGTGGCGCTCTTTTTTTATGAATCACTCAAGAAATTTAAATTCTAAGAAGAACTTAAATCTGAGTAGTTTGAAACTTCGTGTCTTTAAATAAAAGGTGCGTCTATAGGTAATACAGATACCTTACCCTTTTTAATATCAAAATGATCACTATTAGAAAGTACGTGTACCGCAAGATTTGCAATGGTCATTGGAGTGCCTGGATCTAAAAGCTTTTCTGTATTATGACTCAGATGAGAACCGTCAAAAACCAATACCATACCAGATCCTATTACGGTACAGTCATTTCCATTCTTAATGATGACACCCGTATCTTCTGCTAATCCTAGTCCTGTCAGATTTGGGAATTTTGCTACTGCTTCTGCGATTCGTCCAAAACGTCCACGACGTATAAAGTGTGAATCAATAATGAGTTCTGGGATAAAGCTCATTCCTTTACCCATAGATACAGCACCTTTTATGAAAGATTCTTGGCTACTTCCACCTGTTATCATTTCGTGGCTCATACACATAGCGCCAGCGCTGGTTCCAGCAATTACAAATGCATCTTCTTGATACCGTTTTTGCATAATTTCGTGTAAAACAGTTCCTCCTATTTTACTCGTAATTTGTGATTGGTCACCGCCAGAAAACATTACGCAGTCTGCGGTTTTCATTCGTTCTATATAATCTTCGTTATCAGAATCTTTACGAGCTCTAATATCCATCACAAAAAGGTTTGTACATCCGAGTTTGCCAAAGGCTTCTATGTAATTTTCTCCTACTTCTTCTGGAATACTAGAGGCAGTTGGGATGATTAAAATTTCGGCGTCTATGCCTCCAGCCTCTTTTACTATGTTGAATAAAATGCCTTCGTCTATAAACTCTAGCGTCTGCATTTCGTTAGTTTCTGCACCTTTGTCTTCGTTGCCGCCTATGGGGATTAGGGTTCCTTTTACGTTCATTATTCTAAAAAATTTTATGTAGGCAAAAGTACACCAATTAACAGAGGAAAGTGATATATTTATCGATTGTTCAAGAGGAAATCTTGATCAGTCTATAGTTTTTTGAAACACATATTAATCGAAATCAACCCATTATGAGAATACGCGAAATTAATGCAATGCGAGGGCCTAACTACTGGTCAGTTAGAAGACACAAGTTAATTGTGATGGTTTTAGACCTAGAGGAAATGGAGGAGTCTCCTTCAAACAAAATCTCTGGTTTTTCAGATCGATTAAAAGAGTTATTTCCTACGATGTACAGTCATCGATGCAGTGTAGGGACTCCTGGCGGCTTTTTTGAGCGCGTAGAAGAAGGCACCTGGATGGGGCATATTATTGAACATATAGCCTTAGAAATTCAGACTTTAGCGGGAATGGACACAGGTTTTGGTAGAACTCGAGATTATGGCGAAAGTGGTGTTTATAATGTAGTGTTTTCTTACATGGAAGAAAGTGTAGGGCGTTATGCAGCAAAAGCAGCTGTAGCGATTTGCGAAGCATTAATCGCAGATGAGAATTATGATTTAGATGCAGCGATACAAACGATGCGAGAACTTCGTGAAGAGTCTCGTTTAGGGCCAAGTACGGGAAGTATTGTGGAAGAGGCAGAAAGTAGAGGAATCCCCTGGTTTCGTTTGAATAAATATTCTTTATGCCAACTAGGCTATGGTGCAAATCAAAAAAGAATACAGGCGACTGTCACTTCTGAAACGTCAAGTATCGGGGTGGAGTTAGCCTGCGATAAAGAGGATACTAAATTTTTGCTAGAACAAGCGGAAGTAGCAGTGCCTAGAGGAGATATTATTAGACGTGAACGTAGTTTAAAACCTGCGTGTGATTATGTCGGGTACCCACTAGTAATAAAGCCTGTTGATGGAAATCACGGCCGAGGTATTACGGTAGATATACAAAATTATGAAGATGCTTTAGTAGCCTATAACCATGCAAAGGAAAGTTCGCGTAATGGTGCGATCATTGTAGAAAAATTTATTGTGGGCGACGATTACAGGTTGTTGGTCATCAATAATCGATTAGTTGCCGCAGCGATACGCACTCCAGCACACGTTATTGGTAACGGAGAATCAACTATTCAGGAGCTTATAGATGAGGTTAACAGAGATCCTAGACGTGGATATGGTCATGAAGAAGTGTTAACGCAAATTACAGTTAATGAGTTAACCGAAACAATTATCAAAGACGCAGGCTATACATTAGATGCTGTACTAAAACAAGATGAAAAATTAATTTTAAAAGACACCGCAAATTTAAGCACAGGAGGTACTGCTGAGGATATTACAGACATCGTACATCCTGCTAATGTTTCTATGGCTGAGCGTATTTCAAAGATAATTGACTTAGATATTTGTGGTATAGACATTATGACCACAGATATTTCAAAGCCATTGTCTGAAACAGGTGGAGCCGTGCTAGAAGTAAACGCTGGACCTGGGTTTAGAATGCACTTAGCGCCTACAACAGGACTACCTCGCAACGTGGCTGCACCAGTAATAGATAAGCTATTCCCAAAGCAAGGAGACACAGGACGTATCCCGATCACAGCCATTACAGGAACAAATGGTAAGACCACGACCAGTAGATTAGTTGCCCATATGGCAAAAATGAAAGGATATAGAGTAGGATATACTACGAGTGACGGTGTGTATATTCAAAATAGATTATTAATGACGGGTGATTGTACAGGACCTGCTAGTGCAGAGTTTGTACTCCGTGATCCTACGGTTAATTTTGCTGTATTAGAATGTGCTCGTGGCGGTTTACTGCGAGCAGGACTCGGTTTTAAAAACTGTGATGTAGCGGTAGTAACAAATGTGAGCCCAGATCATTTAGGATTAAAAGGAATTCATACAATTGAGCAATTAGCGCGTGTAAAAGGAGTGGTGCCAGAAACAGTATTACCTGACGGAACTGCTATTCTAAATGCAGATGATGAGCTAGTATATGAGATGCGACGTAACTTAAATTGTAACGTGGCACTATTTTCAATGGATGAAAATAATACCCATATAAAAGCAATGCAACGCAAAGGAGGGATCACGGCGGTTTATGAAAACGGATATGTAACCATCTGTAAAGGCGCATGGAAAATGCGTGTCATGAAGGCAGAACAAATTCCGCTTACCTACGGAGGTAAGGCAGAATTTATGATCCAGAACGTACTTGCGGCGGTCATAGTAGGATATGTGCACGGTTTTCATATTGAAGATATGAAAATGGCACTTGAAACTTTTATACCAAGTGCGGCCCAAACTCCAGGGAGATTAAATCTTTTCAAGTTTCAAAATTTCAGCATATTGCTTGATTATGCGCACAACTCGGCAGGGATGAAAGCTTTAAAAGGGTTCTCAGATAAACTGGATGCAACGCACAAAGTGTGCATCATTGCAGGAATAGGCGATAGGCGAGAAGAAGATAATAATATGATAGGTAGTATTGCTGCGGAAATGGCTGACGAGATTATAATCAGGCAAGACAAAAGACTCCGTGGTAAGACTGAGGAAGAGCTCATTAAAATGCTTGAAGACGGTATTAAGAAGACGAATCCAAACATCAAGACTACCGTAATACCAAGTGAAAAAGAGGCAATCACACATGCTGTGAATACAGCTAAAAAAGGATCGTTGATTATTTTATGTAGCGACGTAGTACCAGATGCTTTAGAGTTAGTTCAGAAGTTTAAAGAACAAGAAGCTAATGGGGAAAGAGTGTTTGCAGAATAAGTTTCTAATTACATTTAAAATAAGATAAAGACTACTGAGGGTTAAATTGGTGCGCATTGCCTTATTTAACCTTTAGTAGTCTTTTTGTATCTTTTCACGCCATTAAAGCCAACCTATGACAAAATTCACTTTTTTCTTTTTCGCTATAGCTGTTCTTATAAGTTGTAATGAATTAGAAAAGCAGCAAGTTTCACAAACCAATACACCACTCACTCGCTACGTAAATACTTTTATAGGTACTGGTGGTCACGGGCATACATATCCTGGGGCAACAATGCCGTTTGGGATGATGCAATTAAGCCCAGATACCAGGCTAGATGGCTGGGATGGATGTAGCGGCTATCATTACAGTGATACTATAATTTATGGTTTTAGCCATACTCATTTAAGCGGAACCGGTGTAAGTGATTATGGTGATATCTTAATAATGCCAACCAATAAAATCGCCTTCAATAATGGCGCAGATGGTAAAGAAGGCTATCGTTCAAGTTTCTCACACGATACAGAAGAAGCCGCTCCCGGATTTTATAAAGTACATCTTGATGATACCAGTATTGATGTGGCTCTCACGGTAACTGAAAGAGCAGGGATGCATGAATATAAATTTCCCACTGCAGAAGACCAAGTAGCAATCATAGATTTACTACACCGTGATAAAACGCTTGATGCAAAAATTGAGGTCATTTCAAATAATGAAATTCGAGGCTATCGTTTTAGCGAGGCTTGGGCAACAGATCAACGACTATTTTTTAATATAAAGACCTCGCACCCTTTTAGGGATATACTGCAATCGCCACCAGTTTCTGGAGCTCCCGGTGCTCAAAAAATTGCATTGCGTTTTGAGAATCCAAATAATGAACCCGTGTATGTTTCTGTTGGTATTTCCGCAGTAGATCTAGCGGGGGCTGAGAGAAATAGAGAAGCAGAATTAGGTGATAAAACATTCAACCAAATAAAAAAGGAAGCAAGACTAACGTGGGAAGATCAATTGAATAAAATTGTGGTGGAAGATCCTTCCGCGAGCAACAAGCATGTTTTTTACTCCGCACTGTATCATACCATGATTGCGCCAAATTTATATCAAGATGTAGATGGACGTTATCGTGGTATGGACATGGAGATTCATCAAACTAACGATTTTGAATACTACACGGTGTTCTCTTTATGGGATACCTATAGAGCAGCACACCCTTTATATACGATCATTGAACAAGAGCGAACCAATGACTTTGTAAACACCATGCTCGCTAAATATCAAGAAGGGGGCACCATCCCTATTTGGGATTTATCTGCAAATTATACAGGCTGTATGATTGGCTATCACGGTGTTCCGGTAATTGTAGATGCATATCTAAAAGGCATTAGAGGCTACGATGCAGCTCTTGCATTTAAGGCAATTAAGTACAGCGCCATGCAAGATAAGTTAGGACTCAAAGCCTACAAAAATCAAGGTTTTATCCCTATGGAAGAAGAGAGTGAAAGCGTTTCGAAAACCTTAGAATATGCCTATGATGATTGGACCATCGCGCAGATGGCAAAGGCGATGGGTAAAACAGAAGATTACAAGTTGTTTTCTGAAAGAGGTCAGTACTATAAAAATGTTTACAATCCAGCAACTGGCTTTATGCAAGGTCGTTTTAACAACACTTGGTTTGGACCTTTTGATCCCTATGAGGTTAATTTTAATTATACAGAAGCCAACGCATGGCAATACAGTTTGTACGCGCCTCAAGATATTTCTGGTTTGATGAATATGATGGGCGGGAAGTCAGCTTTAGAAACTCATCTAGATAATTTATTTACTGCCAAGGCCGAGACTTCAGGAAGAGAACAGGTGGATATTACAGGATTAATAGGGCAATATGCCCACGGAAATGAACCAAGCCATCATATGGCGTATCTTTACAACTTTGTGAACAAACCGGCTAAGACACAGGCGCTAGTGCGTGAAATTTTGACAGAGTTGTACACAAACGAACCAGATGGAATTTCGGGGAACGAAGACTGTGGGCAGATGAGTGCTTGGTATGTGTTGAGCTCGCTCGGGTTTTATCCTGTGACTCCAGGAAGCAATGAGTATATAATAGGGACTCCTTTGTTTGAGAAGGCGACCATTAATTTAGAAAATGGCAAGCAGTTTATAATCACGGCTCAGCACATTTCTGAAGTAAATAAATATATTAATACGGTGACCCTTAATGGCACATCATGGAACAAATCATACCTCAGTCACGAGGCTATTGCAAATGGCGGTACACTCCATTTTGAGATGACAGATACACCGTCAGCTTGGGGAACTCAAGAAGGCGCAGCACCAAAAACGAGTATTGACACACATCAAATTTTACTCACTCCATTTATAGCAGAAGGGGATGTTGCATTTAAAAACACCACGACTATTAAACTTGCGGTTGCTGAAGCTGACGCAAAAATATTCTACGCATTAAACAGCGATTTATTTAGAGAGTTTACGGCTCCCTTTATGCTGAGGGAAGCGGCAACAATTAAAACCTATGCTACAAAAGGTGACCAAAAAAGTAAAATGCTAGAAACTAAATTTTATAAAATAGACCCAAACCTAAGTCTGAAGCTCAATACAAAATTTGCAAATGAATACAATGCTGGCGGTAATGATGCGCTCATAGATGGCATACGTGGTGCAAAAGATTTTAGAACAGGAGCTTGGCAGGGTTACAGCAATAGTAATGTAGATGTGGTACTGGACCTTGGAAGTGCAAAACCTGTAAAAAGTATTGAGACTAATTTTCTACAAGATCAACGCAGCTGGATTTTTTATCCAACAGACGTGGAGGTTTGGATTTCTGAGGATGGTAAAAAGTATACGTCCTTGGGAGTGCAAAAAATAGACGCCACGAAAAGAGATGAAGAAGCTTTAGTTAAAACGATTACATTCAAACAACCGGCAAGCGCTGTGAGATATATAAAACTTGTCGCTACAAACTTAGGGCCAGTGCCAGATTGGCATTTAGGACATCCTCACGATGGGAAAGCGTGGATTTTTATAGATGAGATTTCAGTGAAGTAATGAAATAATCAATAACGATGAAAAGAAGAAAGTTTATTCAGAATGCGGCTTTAGGGAGTGTAGCTGCAACCATAGGCGCTAGTTTAATTGCGTGCACAGATTCAGAAAAGAAAACAGTGATAGCTGCTGAAGATCCTAGCGATAGAAAATATCCTGTAGTCATTGCCACTTGGGATGTTAAAGAGGCTACAGCTTCCGCTTGGCAATCATTAAAAGAAGGTAAGAGTGCATTGCAAGCCGTAATAGATGGTTGTGCTGTGGAAGAAGCAAATGCTGACGGGCAATCTGTTGGAGTAGGTGGATTGCCAGATCGAGACGGCCGCGTAACCTTAGATGCCTGTGTGATGAACGAGCATGGAGATTATGGAGCCGTACTCTGTATGGAAAACATAATGCACCCAATTGCGGTAGCAAAAATGGTGATGGAAGATACTCCGCACGTTATCCTTGCTGGAGTAGGGGCAGAACAGTTTGCGGTTTCTCAGGGGTTTAAAAGAGAAAACCTATTGACAGAAGCTTCTAAAAGAGGCTGGGAAGCTTGGAAGAAAACGGCAGAATATAAACCTATCATAAATATAGAAAATCACGATACCATCGGGATGCTAGCGATGGATAAAAACGGAGTGATATCTGGCGGGTGTACCACGAGTGGTTTGGCTTTTAAAATGGCCGGACGGGTAGGAGATTCTGCAATCATAGGAGCGGGTCTTTTTGTTGATAACGAAATAGGTGCTTGTACAGCAACAGGACTGGGGGAAGAAGTTTTAAAGACGGTAGGGAGTTATCTAGTGGTTGAGTTAATGCGCCAAGGAAAATCGCCTCAAGAAGCTTGTAAAGAAGCTGTGATGCGTATTGTAAACAAATCTAAAAATTATAAAGATTTTCAAGTAGCATATATTGCTATGAATAAAAAAGGGGAGACGGGTGCCTATTCTATTCACGATGGATTTGTGGCTACGGTATATCGAGATGGAAAGAATACGACAGAGGTTCCAGAATCTTACAATTCATTATAACACAGCGTATGTGCGTCTTGCTATCATAAGCTTAACAAATAAATATACATTCAAATTTAATTACTTAATATAAATGGAACAAACTAAAAAAAACGATACCTCGGCATTCATCATTGTCACGGTGCTCTTCTTCTTATGGGGTTTTATAACGGTACTCGTAGATAGCCTTATCCCCAGATTAAAAGATGTTTTCGAGCTTTCTAATTTCCAGGCTGTATTAGTACAGTTAGCCTTTTTCGGGGCTTATTTTGTGTTCTCAGTTCCAGCGGGGTGGTTACTATCTAAGATAGGCTATCAAAAAGGTATTGTCCTTGGGCTCGCCGTGATGGCGTTAGGGTGTGTTTTATTTTCTCCAGCCGCATCAGAACGTATGTTTGGTATCTTCATTTTAGGATATTTTACCTTGGCGGCAGGGATTACTATTTTACAAGTAGCTGCAAATCCATACGTCGCCGTTTTAGGGGCAGAAGATGGAGCTTCGAGTAGGTTAAACTTGTCCCAAGCATTTAACTCTTTAGGAACGACGATTGCGCCAATTATTGGAGCCTCCTTTTTGTTAAGCGATACCATTATGTCTTCAGATGCAATTGCGGGGTTGTCAGAGAATGCGCAACAAGAATATTATAATGCTGAGGCGGCGGCTGTGTCGTCGCCATTTTTAATGTTAGCATTGTGTATAGGAGTGCTAGCGCTCTTATTTATATTTATTAAGCTTCCAAAAATTTTAGAGAAAAGTCCAGAAGGAGGGTATGCAAAATTGTTTAGCAATAAGTTAGCGCTAATGGGTGTGGCAGGAATCTTTTTGTATGTTGGAGCTGAGGTAGCCATTGGTAGTTTTTTAGTGCTTTACTTTCTAGATATGAATCTAGCAGCCATCTTGATGGAGAATGACTTTATGAATTCTATTGCGACGAACATGTTAAATACAGAGCTGTCTGAAGTAGACCCGAAAGCTATTGTGGGTTCTTTTGTATTCTTATATTGGGGAGGGGCGATGTTAGGACGTTTTGTAGGGGCTTATTTAACCCGTGTTATTAAGCCAGGAAAAGTGCTTGCTATTTTTGCAGGACTTGCGGTTTCGATGATAGTCATCTCTATGAGTAGTTCTGGATTGTTGGCGATGTGGTCTATTTTAGCTGTTGGTTTATTTAATTCTATTATGTTCCCTACTATTTTTACATTAACTCTTGATGGTCTGGGTGACTTAAAGCCACAGGCCTCTGGTTTATTATGTATGGCCATAGTTGGAGGTGCAATCATCCCACCTATTTATGGCGCACTTGCAGATGGAATTGGGTATAAATCTGCCTTCATATTGGTGATTGCTTGTTATTCATACATTCTGTATTTTGGGTATAAAAAACAAAAGGAAATTGTAATCGGATAGGAATAACCTTACGAATAATGTGTTTTATGGGTCGCTAACCAATTCATTATCAGTTATTTTTTTAATAGATTTTTAGTACATACGTAGGTTATTCCTTTTCGGAGGACCAATCAAATTTGGGGCAAAGAGTCATTGCTAAATGATGGCTCTTACATTTTGAGGTTAATTTTAGTCATTCTTGCAATGGCAAAAGTCTTTGTCTACACATTAAGAATTCAATGCTATAATTTATTAACGCCTTATAGCGATATATAAGAAGGCATATAGGCAAGTGTTTTTAGCAAGTCGATAACTCCCGTTGTGGACGATTATATTAAAAAAATTTAACACCTTGCCCTGTAAGGATTCTAAGCACACCGCTGCGCATCTAAACATATTCTAATTATCTTTACCCCCTTAAAATTTCAGCAGTTATGTTACGATGGATTATTCCTATTGTTATCTATATTCTTATTGATATCTACGCGTATCAAGCCTTCAGAACTCTTTGGAAAGGACCTATTGCAAAATGGATTTATTTTGGGGTGTCTGCCATCGTGCTTGGTTTGATTATTTATCAACTCGTGAGTTCTGGAGGATCTAGAAGAATGTCTGCAGAGAGTATGTACGTATTCGGAATTTTTATTGCCTTTTTCGTTCCCAAATTATTGCTGATCATCTTTATGTTTGGCGAGGATATTATCAGATTATTCGTCGGGGCTTTTATGAAATTTGGGGGAGACGCCTCCTCATTTCATATGCCTGAACGTCGAAAGTTTGTAAGCACAATCGCGCTTGGTATTGCGGCTATTCCTTTTGCAAGCCTCATTTATGGGATGGTGCGCGGGAAATATAATTATAAAGTACACGAATATACATTAGAGTTTGATAATCTCCCTGCGGCTTTTAATGGGTACAGAGTGACGCAGATAAGTGATGTCCACAGTGGGAGTTTTACCAATGAAGAAAAAATAAAATATGCCGTTGATCTTGTGAATGAACAGAAGAGCGATGTGATCCTTTTTACAGGAGACCTCGTTAATAACTTAGCGACAGAGATGGATGCTTGGAAAGGAATATTTGGTTCTTTGACTGCAACCGATGGTGTGTTTAGCGTACTCGGGAATCACGATTATGGAGATTACGTATCTTGGGAAACACCAGAAGAAAAGATTAAAAATCTAGATGATTTAAAAATGGTCCAGAAAGAAATGGGCTGGGATTTACTTTTAAATGAACATAGAACCATCACAAAAAATGGAGAATCTATTAAACTCGTTGGAGTTGAAAACTGGGGAATTGGTGGTTTTAAAAAAGCAGGAGATTTAGATAAAGCCTGTGAAGGTGTTGAAGCTTCAGATTTTAAGATCTTGCTCAGTCACGATCCTTCACACTGGCAAGAACAGGTAAAATCACACCCGAAAAATATAGAACTTACGCTAAGTGGGCATACGCATGGGATGCAGTTTGGGATCGAAATTCCAGGTCTTATAAAATGGAGCCCCATCAAGTATCGTTATGAAAACTGGGCAGGAATTTATGAAGAGCTAGGGAGTATGATTAATGTAAATAGAGGGTTTGGGTATCTAGCATATCCTGGACGTGTGGGTATATGGCCAGAAATCTCTGTGATTACTTTAAAGACCAAGGGGAGTTCCTAAATTTCAAAGTTGAAGGTGCCATAAAGTTAAAATGAGAATTTTAATTATCGCAATTCAGGCAGAGTAATTATTTGGTGGTGTTATTGCGTTTATACTTCTGAAAAACTACGGAGCAAACCCAGTTCCCATTTATAAAGGATAAATGTTATCTTTGTTTTATTAATGCTACAAAAAAAGAAAAATCAAATGTCAAAATTTGGAGAATTAATAGAAACCAACGTACCGGTTCTGCTAGACTTTTATGCAGAAAGGGACAGTGCGTGTAAGATGATGCACCCGGTATTAAGGGACGTTGCGGCAGCCTTAGGCGATAAAGCTCGCGTGATTAAAATAGATGTAGAGAAAAACACAGCGCTTGCAGAAGCGCTTCGTGTGAAGGGACTGCCTACCCTAATGATTTATAAAGAAGGCGAGATGAAATGGCGCCAAAGTGGAGAGCAAGACGCTACAACGCTTATCGACCTCGTAAAAGAATATGTTTAAGAAATTGTGTCACAATTCCAGCCCCTATTTTTAATATACTCTAATACTTTAGGCAACGCATACCTCAAGTTTTTTTCTGCTTTAAGACTATCGTGAAAAACGATAATACTGCCTTTTTTAATATGGTTAAGTACATTTTTAAGACACGTTGCTTCTGAAATGTTTTCATCATAATCCCCGCTCAATACATCCCACATTATAATATCGTGTCCTTTTTTTAAGATGGCCCTTGCCTGTCTTGAAGTCATTTTGCCATAAGGCGGTCGGAAGGGGATTGTGATTGCTGATTTTTTCAATTCTGAATTCAGAATTCTGAATTCAGAATTGAATTTTTCGAAGTCTTTTAGGTAATCAGTATAAGAAGTCTTCCAGCCATTTTTATGATAGAAGGTATGATTGCTTATGCGATGACCTTCAGCGAGTATTTGAGTTGCTATTTCCGGATGCTTCATTATGTTTTCTCCAATACAAAAGAAAGTAGCACGTGCATCATATTTCCGTAGTAAGTCTAACACCCAGGGAGTGACTTCTGGAATGGGTCCGTCGTCAAAAGTGAGGTAAACTGTGGGTTGTGAACGTGAAAACGCCCAAACTCGTTTTGGGAATAACCAATGGACAAGCTTGGGCGTTTTTGTGATGAACCGGTTCACGATTGTTATTCTATTTCTATGTTTATATTGTCTTCCTTAACAGGCACCGCAGGAAGGCTTAAGAACTCTTCTTTCTGCTTCAAGTCTTTGTCGATGTCTAGTTTCTCATCATCACGATAGAAGGCCTTAAACAACTTAAGATACTCGTTAAACTTAGCGGCTTCTTGTCTTGCAAAAGCTTCATCATCATAGACGATCGTGACATTAATAAAATTGCGGTATTGCTCTATTTCACTAATAATTTCTTGCGCTAGATTGTATTGACGTTTTAATTTAATAGAACCGTAATATTCAATCTTCTCTTGAAACTTTTTAGTGACATCAAAATAAACAGCACGCGCTTTTTGTTTTTCACCTATCTCATAATAACCAGAAACGTAAGGCTCTAACAACGAGTAATACTCAAAATGCTCAACGGGCATTTTTTCCATCGCAAGATCTAGTATTTCTTCTGCCTTCTCGTTTCTACCTTGGTTAAGTAGTTCTTCGGTAAGTCTCGCAAGGTTGCTTCTGTATGTAATACTGTTACGTCGCGTCTCTGTATCGTGATAAATGTCTGGGCTTCCACTATTTCCCCAATCCCAATTCATCACAAGATTATACATTTTATCTGGGTCTATTCTTCCCATATCAAAAGGACTTCCATTGTCTAGTGGCGTGCGAATAGGAACTAGTTTATACACCACCCCATCTAGCTGTAAAAAGTCTTTCATCCAAATATAGTCGTCATCCCCAAAGCTTCCTCCACTAAAATAGATAGGACGTTTCCAGTCGTTGTTAGCCACGATGTCTAACATTAACAATCTGTTTTTGTACAAGAAATCCCCTTCAAGCTCGATATAAATATTGTCTACTATTTTATCTGCATCTTTTGCAGCAACTATTTTATTTCTTAAGACGGCTTCTTTATCCACAGGAATACGAACAATCTTACTAGGGAATGAGTTTACCCATTGACCACTATTCAATTCTACCATGTATTTTTTCTCATCTTGTGCAATAAAATCCATCCATCGATCAATCTCAACAGTATCTGATCGCGTTTGTTTAAAGGCCACAAAGTCTCGTGTTCCATAACGGTATTGCTCGTGTGTCAATTGTGAAGGTATAGGGTCGCTTGTAAAAGCCTTCTTCTTCATATCGTCAATGTACCAGTCTGTCTGGAAAAGACTTGTGTTAACTACACGCACATCCTGACGGTAGCCCTCTATATTTTGAGCATACCATAAGGCAAAAGTGTCATTATCTCCTATGGTAAATAATATGGCATTCTCATCACAAGAATCCAGATACATTTTTGCCATAGACTGTGCGGTGTACTTGCCAGATCTATCGTGATCATCCCAGTTTTGAGTGGCTAATAAAACAGGTGCTGCGAGCATGGTGACCACAGTAACTATTGGCAGCGCCAGTTTGGGTTTTAAGTATTCTTTAGTGAGGTCATAAAGTGCATACACACCAAAACCTATCCATAATGCAAAGACATAAAAAGATCCTACTAAGGCATAATCACGTTCTCGAGGTTCAAAAGGTCGCTCGTTGAGGTATATTTTAAGCGCGAGTCCCGTAAACAGAAAAAGCACAAAAAGCACCCACCAAGATTTGTTGTCATTCTTAAAATGAAATACCAATCCTATAATACCTAGGATTAGGGGTAAAAAGAAATAGGTGTTTCTAGATTTATTATTTTTCACGTCACTCGGCAAGTTTTCTTGAGAACCTAGTCTAGCTTCATCGACAAAATCAATACCACTTATCCAGTTTCCGTGCAGATCTGTCCATTCTCCTTGCACATCGTCTTGTCTTCCAGAAAAATTCCACATAAAATAGCGCCAATACATATAACTCATCTGAAACTGCAACATGAACTGCATATTCTGCCCAAAACTTGGGGGTTCAATATCTAAAAATGGACCAAAGTCTGATAAAAAATTATTATAATCTTTTCCATCCACGAGGCCTTCACGATGGGCCTCTTTAAAACTACGCACTTCGTCTAAAAGACGCTGTTCGCTCAGATAGCCGTCTGCGACTTCAAAGTCGACGCCGCCTGTAAATTCGAGATAATTGGCATTATTCTCAATACTCCACATACGGGGGAGGATGCCCTTGTGTGCGTCGTCAGTATTTTGACTTGCGTTTTTGTAATCATTTACTATTACATATTCACCTTTTGTAAAGTCTTTCTCATACTTAGGTTTATCGTCCTTGTAAGGATTTTCATTATCAAGGCCAGCGTATAATTCTGTAAAGAGTGGCCCATAAAACAAGTGTGTTTCTGGGTATTGCTCTCTATTGTAATAGGCAAGTAGTTCGCGGGCATTGTTCGGGTTGTTTTCATTAATCACTACGCCAGCATTTGCACGAATAGGGAGCATTAACCAGCTAGAGAATCCAATAAAAATAAACAGCACACATAGCAATAAAGTGTTGTACATCGCGTGGCCGTGTTGTCTTGTGTATCGAAGTCCAAAATAAAACAGCGCAATGAATAGCAGCCCTGCAATGATAGTCCCAGAGTTGAATGGGAGCCCAATGGAGTTTACAAAGAAAATTTCCGAAGCACTAAAGAACTGCATAGTCCACGGGAGTAGTAATTTGAATATAAAGAGCAAAATTGCGACCATCACCACATTTGCTACGATGAAGTTTTTAAGCGTTACTTTTTTATAATTTTTAAAGAAATATAAGAAGCCCATCGCAGGGATTGTTAATAATCCCAAAAAGTGAATCCCAAAGGTAAGTCCGATTAAAAAGGCAATGAGTATGAGCCAACGATCGCCACGAGGCGTATTCATTTCCCGTTCCCAGCGTAGTGCGCAATAAAATAAAATAGACATCATACAGATGGCTCCGGCATACACTTCTGCCTCAACGGCACTGTACCAAAAGCTATCTGTAAACGCGAAGGCTAGTGATCCTACAAAGGCTGCTGCAAGGATTCCTTTTAGTTTGTCATCTGTAATATCACCCATTTTTGCTACTACATTGCGCAGTAAAATGGTAAGTGTCCAAAACATAAATAAGATGGTAAATGCACTTTGAAACACTGACATTAAGTTAATGGTCAATGCGATGTTTGTTGGATCCAAAGCAAATATGGAGAAGAAGGCGCCTAACAGTTGGTAGAGTGGTGCTCCCGGAGGGTGACCTACTTCTAAGTTACTGGCAGTGGTAATGTATTCACCCGCATCCCAAAAACTTGCCGTAGGCTCTACACAAAGCCAATAAGTGATGAGTGCGATAGCAAACACAGTCCATCCTAAAATTTTATTCCATCTATTAAAGTGAAACGAACCCATAAATATGTTAATTTTGGTTGTGGCGAATTTACTAATAAATTAGCCAATCGCCCATTAAATACGCTAACGTAAATAGGTTTGCATATATTTTACTTCGGAAAAATTAAAGACGTTATTTTTTTTGCATTTTATTTGTTTAATTTAAAGAATATAGTAAATTTGCACCCGCAATAATATTGTCCTATGGTGTAATGGTAACACATCGGTTTTTGGTACCGTCGTTCTAGGTTCGAGTCCTAGTAGGACAACTATTATAAGTAAAAGTCACAGTTTCAACGCTGTGACTTTTTTGCGTTTTGCGTTTTTTGTCTTCTAGATATTCGTTTTTAGAAGAATCGCTTTAAAAGCAAGTGCTAGCATAGGTGTCTTACAAAGCAGACGAAAAACATTAATCTACTTTTTTTAAGCGAGTTGATTGTTCGACGCTAGACGCTAATGGAGGTTCCTAATTCATTTTGTGTTAAATTTTTAATAGCTCTTTGTATTTTTAACGTGTTAATAATTGGTGCAGCCTTTTCATCGTTTTTAAACCCAAAAGATACATCAACATAATACAAGAGAGTTTGTTAAGGTGGCTTATCTCAAACACTACTTGTTTATAATTATTACTTACAAATGCGCTCATCATAGTCGTGGCAAAGGGCGTGATTATCATAAAAAGGAGCGCAGGTATAAAAGAAAACAGCATTGATTACCTCCCAGTACATATTTCATTTCATCTTCCACTTTTTCTTTTGCGAGTACAACCATTGCTGGGCCGACAACTCCAACTGTCTTTAAGGTATAAAGAATGAGAAATTAAACATCAGTCATTTTTGCGAGCCATATAAAAGTAACAAAACAGCCAATCGCTAAAAACCGCCGCAGTGACTTTACTTTGTTTGGTAATCTAAAGGAAGTCCAGCGTTCGATGGCTTGATTTTCTTTTTCAGTAAAAGTATTTTTAGAATTTATTTTTTAATGATCAAGGAAACGAATGTCAAGTAAACTGTAAATTATAGCGAATATGTTTTACATATTTGAAACAGTACTTTCTTAGATTTTGAGCATAAAAAAACCCCAACAAATTTGTTGGGGTTTTTTTTGAAAACTTATTCAGGTCTTAAAGTCCTGGAAAATTTTTAGTCAATATATTTATAAAATCGACAAAGGCCCAGATTCCGAAACCACCAAAGGTTACAATAAATAATATGTTCCATCCTATTGGGCTACCTAGATACCAACGGTGCGCTGCTACAGGCCATAAGAAAATCCAAAGCAGTAAAGCAATTAAGAACGTGTCATCTGATGCCACCGCTGCTGGTGATGTCATAGGAGACGCATCTACTAGGTCTGCAGCAGCTGTGCTGCCCACTTCAGTAGTGGTTGTCGTAGCTGTTCTAGTTACTGGAAATCCGGCATAGCTATTCGTTGTCATTAGAAGTACAAATGCGAAAAGTAAAGTAATTTTTAATTTCATAATATTTAGTATTTTTGTTAGTACAATCAAATGTAGCTAATTTCATTCAATGAAGAACTTTTATTTCTTAACTTTTATCTGTCTATTTTCTTTTTTTTGCAATGCACAAAATGTGCCTTTTGAATATATGGGGGCAATAAAATTAAATGACTCTGCTTTTATTTCTTACAAATTGGTATTTGAAGAAACGGACGGAACGATCAAAGGCTACTCCATTTCAGATTTAGGAGGGCCTTATGAAACAAAGTCAAATATAACGGGTAGTTATAATCAAGACACTCAAGACTTCAGTTTTAAGGAATATGATATCGTTTATACAAAGTCTCCAGTAGATAATTTTGATATGTGTTTGGTGCACTTTTCTAATTCGGTAAGAAAGTTGAAAACGAATAAAATGTTTGAAGGAAAGTTTGAAGGAAAGTATATAGATAGTAAACCTTGTCTTAGTGGAGATTTGTTTATGACAAGTGTTGAAATCGCACAAGCGCGGGCAGAAAAAATTGATAAAAAACTACAGAAATCAAAGCGGGTATCTGCTGAGATAAAAGATAAATTTAGTGCGGGAGTAACCGTAGATACCTTAATTCAGAGTTCCATTAAAAAAGGCGAAAATCTAAACATCTTCACAAAGTCTAAAGAGGTGATTTTTTCTATTTATGATTCAGGTAAAGTAGATAATGACAGGATCAATTTATATATTAATGATAAATTGGTGTTAGAAAATTTTAGCCTAACTGCAAAAAAACAAAAAATAATTCTTACTACTATAAAAGATGCAACAGTACGAGTTCGCATTGAAGCCATAAATGAGGGGTTGTCCTCGCCTAATACGGTTAAGATTGAGATTTTAGATAATGATAATTTGATTAGCACCCGAACGATACTCAATACTTCTGAGGATGCTTTTATTACCTTCATTAATAAAATTTAAATGGAGCTCAATCCACAGACCGTTCAATAGAATTGGCGTTGTCCATAAGAGCATACCGGTTACCCTCTACTTTTTCCAATGTATAACTTACTTTCATTCTGTTAAAGTACGGTTAGCCGTCAGAATCTGACTCACTGTAGATGATTTCTGTGCTGGCAACACCTAGGTTTCCAATCACAGCCATACTTTCTATTTTGGCATCAAAACTCCCGTTAGGTTTTTGAAAGCAAGCTGCTTGCATTTCCATAAAATCGGCTACGTTGTAACGGATTTCTGCTTTGGGTTGTATGAATTCCATGGCGCCATTATGAGATAAAGTGGCTTTTAAGGCAAGCGTATCTCTGTCGGTTACTGCATTTAAATGCCTCGTAAGAATGGTTTTAAAAGCAGCTTCGTTTTCTGCTTCGGAAATGTGATTTATTTTTATTATTGTTGCTTTTTCTTCACAAGCGCTTAAAAAATAGGATGGAGCTTCCTATGAAGAGATTGACGCTATTTTCAGGGAGAAGGCTGTTGTTTTCATCTGCTTTTGTATATTGAGAAATAGTATCTGCTTTTATTTCTTGTAAACTTAAGCCAGTTTCCTTAAAAGTTTTTTGAGACTAGTAGGCTGCTATTGGTACCTCTATTAAATTGATCAATGTGTTTGTGAAAAAGTAATCGACCGCATATGTGCAAACAGCAAATACAGTGATTGTCTTTACAAAATTCATTTAAACTTATTCATTTATAATCCCAACACTTTCATTGAATAGGCGCCAGGTATATCAAAGATCGCTCGTCCCGTCTATCTTAAATACGGAGTAATACCTTAACTTATAATCTGAATTTTTTGCATCAACTACAATTGGTTTTAGCGAAGCATTTATGTGACTTTCATGTCTTAAATTGTTTTTACCACGGAAAGCCAGTATCTTTTTTTTAAAATATACAAATGATATTTATGAAACTGAGGGTCTTTTATTTTGGAGTTCGCCAGTGGTACGTCTCTATTAAATTCATCAAAATGCAACATGGACACTGTCGCGCTATATGTATCGTTCAAAACAAGAGCAGGTGCGCTATTATCCTGAAAAGCGATAGGGGTAATTACTTTCCTTTTATTTACACTTTAGACGTGCGCGTAAAAAGGAATTTTATCTGCATTAAAGTTTGCTTTTACAGCATCCTTTGGCATCTTTAGTGCAACAGGGTCTGCCACTTCAAGTGCTGCGATAATTATTTCTGAAACAGGCTCGGTTTGTTGTCAGGGATCACCAATAATCACTTTGTTCAATTTTAGAACCGCTAACACAGGTCATTAAATAGAGAAGGGGGTTTAAAAGGAAAAGTTTTATTTATTAGAATTTCCGAAGTGCTGATTATATTTTAAATGTGATCACTGGCATCTGTGCGTGATTTACGAGATCTTCACTGATGCTACCATTAAAAAAGTGAGCGATTCCCTTACGACCGTGTGTGCTCATACCTATTATGTCTACCTTATTGTCTGCGGCAAAACCAAGAATTCCTTTTTCTACAGATACGTCATTGTAGACGTTGAGGGTGTAGTTTTCTGCGCCCATATCTTTTACAAAACTCTCCATAAGCTCATAGGCTTTTGGGGTTGTTTTAAAGCCGCTTGGCGTATTTACGTATAACAAATGCATTTTAGCATTCATCTTTTTAGCGAATTTTCGGGCATCGTTAAAAGCATTCCTGCATTCTTCAGAAAAATCTGTAGCGAACACAAAGTTTTCTGTTTTAAAAGTAGGGTGGCTGTTTTTAATGACGAGTACTGGAATGGAAGAGGTTCGCACCACTTTTTCTGTATTGCTCCCTATAAACATTTCTTTAAACCCGTTTACACCGTGTGATCCCATTACTACTAGATCTACTTCTTTGTTAGCGGCGGCTTCTTTTATGTCATTGTAAATCTCACCGTGGCCTAGTGCTTGGTTAAGCCTTACGCCTTGTAAGTAATCTTTTTGCGCTAATTCTTCAAATTGTTTTTCTGCTAATTTAATAAAGAAAAGGGCTTCCGGCATAGCGCCGCCACCTGTGCCATTAGCAAGATGAGATGGAAGTTCCATCGAGTGAAGTAGGTAGATCTCGCATTCTTGCTTTTCTGCGATTTGCACTGCTACTCTGAGTGCATTATCTGCTTGTTCTGAAAAATCTGTAGGGACTAATATCCTTTTCATACGTTTTGGGTTTTGATTGAAATTAAAGATAGCAATTTAAAGGTAATTTTATTAAGATATAACACTCTTTTTTAAAACAAAAATAAATAGTATATTTGCATCGAAATTGATATTTAACGAGTTGAGGGGACTAAAAAGTCCCCTCTTTTTATAGCATAATTTGATGCGGGAGCAAGTAGTAGAATTATTAAATCAGGCACTAGAAGAGAATCCTTCGTTATTTCTAATTGAATTAGAAATAACGGAAGACAACCAAATACGTGTAACTCTCGACGGAGACAATGGTGTGAAAGTGGAAGATTGTATTTCTGTGAGTAGGGCCGTAGAGCATAATCTTGATAGAGAGGAAATTGACTTTTCAATAGATGTAATGTCTTGTGGAGCTTCAGAGCCCTTAACGATGTTTAGGCAATATGTTAAAAATATAGGTAGAGGTGTGTTGGTGAAGACCAATAAAGGAGAGAAAATAGAAGCAACCTTAACGGCTGCAAATGAAGAGGTAATTACCTTAAACTGGAAAGCTAGAGAGCCAAAACCAGTAGGGAAAGGTAAAGTAACAGTGCAGAAAGAGGCGGTGATCCCGTACAACGAAATAGTAGAAACCAAAGTGATGATAAAATTTAATTAATTAAGAGCATGGAAAATTTAGCGTTGATTGATTCTTTTTCAGAATTTAAAGATGACAAGCAGATAGACAGAGTAACGCTTATGGCGATACTGGAGGAGGTTTTTAGAAATGCACTCAAAAAGAAATATGGGAGTGATGATAACTTTGATATCATTGTAAACCCTGATAAGGGAGATCTAGAAATCTGGAGAAACCGTGTGGTAGTTGCAGATATTGATGTAATGGACCCTAATGAAGAAATTTCCTTAACAGACGCCCGTAAGATAGAAGATGATTTTGAGGTAGGAGAAGATGTTTCTGAAGAAGTAAAATTAATGCATTTAGGACGTCGTTCTATTTTGGCCTTGCGTCAAAATTTGATTAGTAAGATTCACGAGCATGACAATACCATTATCTACAAGCAATTTAAAGATATGGAAGGGGAGATTTATACAGCAGAAGTTCACCACATACGCCATAGAGCAGTAATCTTATTAGATGATGATGGTAATGAGATGATTATGCCGAAGGATCGCCAGATACCTTCAGACTTTTTTAGAAAAGGAGATAATGTACGTGGTATTATTGAGAGTGTAGAGTTAAAAGGAAACAAGCCGACGATTATAATGTCTCGTGCTAGCCCATTGTTCTTAGAAAAATTATTTGAACAGGAAATTCCTGAAGTATTTGACGGATTGATTAACGTTCAGAAAGTAGTTCGTATTCCTGGTGAGAAAGCTAAAGTAGCTGTAGATTCTTATGATGATCGTATAGATCCAGTAGGGGCTTGTGTAGGGATGAAAGGTTCTCGTATTCACGGTATTGTTCGTGAGTTAGGAAATGAGAATATAGATGTAATTAACTATACAGAGAATATCAACTTATTTATTACGCGTGCATTAAGCCCTGCGAAAGTTACCTCTGTTAAGATAAATGAAGAGACAAAACGTGCAGAAGTAATCTTAAAACCAGAAGAAGTTAGTAAAGCGATAGGCCGTGGAGGTCATAATATTCGTCTAGCTGGACAATTAACCGGTTATGAGATAGACGTACTAAGAGAAGGGGCAGAAGAAGATGTAGAGCTTAAGGAATTCTCAGATGAGATAGAAGCTTGGATTATTACAGAATTTCACAAGATTGGTCTTGATACGGCTAAGAGTGTGTTAGAATATGATATGAAAGATCTGGTGAGCCGTATTGATCTTGAAGAAGAAACAATACAACATGTGATTGATATATTAAAACAAGAATTTGAAGAGTAGTGACAATCCACTACTTTTACAGTTAGAATACAAAATTTAGGAGAACCATATTTATGGCAGAAGTAAAATCAATAAGACTTAACAAAGTACTCAAAGAATTTAATATTTCTTTGGACCGTGCTGTGGAGTTTTTAAAGTCTAAAGACATCGAGATAGAGGCACGCCCTACTGCCAAGATATCTAACACGGAATATGAGCACCTTGCATCAGAGTTTGCAAAGGATCGCGAGAAGAAAGTGGAGTCTAAAGAAGTAGGCGCGGAGAAGCGTAAGGAAAAAGAAGAACTTTTTGCTGAAAAGCAACGGGAGGAAGAAGAGAGAGCCGCCGCCGCTGAAGCTTCTAAAGTAATCCGTGCAGCAGCATCCTTATCTGGAACTAAGCAAGTAGGTAAGATCGAGCTAGATGCAAAAGGAAAAGTGGTAGCTCCTACCGCGAAAAAAGAGGCAGCTCCGGCCCCAGTCAAAGAAGAGGTGAAAGAAACTCCGAAGGCCGAGGTTGAAAAAGAAGCTGTAAAAGAGGTTCCAAAAGAAGTAGTGGAAGACGTGGTGGCGGAAGTCGTAAAAGAAGAAGCTCCAAAGAAAAAGCCAGCTGCTAAAAAAGCGCCAGCGACAGAAGCGACAGCTAAGAAAGAAACACCGAAAGCCAAAGAAGAAGAGGTTAAGGAAGTGAAGCCTAAAGCTGACGTTAAAGCAGCGCCTGCGAAAGAGGAGCCGAAAAAAGAAGTAGTCCAAGAAACACTAGCTGCAGAAACGCTAGCGGTAGAGCCAGTATTGGGTTCTGAGGTTGTGAAAACAGAATATAAAAAACTAAATGGCCCTAATTTTACAGGAGCTAAAATTGATCTCTCTAAGTTTAAAAAACCAGAGAAGAAGAAACCGGATACTAAACCTGGTGAAAAACGAGGTAAGCGTAGACGTATAAGTAAGGAGGCGCCAGGAGGTGTTGCGGCACGTGGAGGAAGCCCAGCTAGAGGTGGCCGTAAGCCAGTTGGAGCAAGAACAACACACACGCCAAAAGAAGAGCCTAGTGAGGCAGAAGTGCAAAAACAAGTGCGCGAAACTTTAGAAAAACTACAGGGAAAGTCTTCCAAAGGAAAAGGAGCGAAGTACAGAAGAGACAAAAGAGATACGCACCGTCAAAAGACAGAAGAAGAATTAGCGCAACAAGAGCTTGAAAACAAAGTACTTAAAGTAACAGAGTTTGTTACAGTAAGTGAGGTTGCGACGATGATGGATGTGCCAGTGACAAACGTGATATCAGCATGTATGTCTCTTGGGATGATGGTAACAATGAACCAGCGTCTAGATGCAGAAACAATTTCTATTGTTGCAGAAGAATTTGATTATGAAGTAGAGTTTGTAAACGCTGAAATTGAAGAATCTATTCAAGAAGAAGAAGATGCTCCAGAAGATTTATTAGAAAGAGCACCTATAGTAACTGTAATGGGTCACGTAGATCACGGTAAGACATCACTGCTAGATTATATTCGTAAAGAAAATGTAATAGCAGGAGAGTCTGGAGGGATTACACAGCATATAGGAGCTTACGGAGTAAAACTCGAAAACGGTCAAAAGATAGCATTCTTAGATACACCAGGTCACGAAGCCTTTACGGCGATGCGTGCACGTGGTGCTCAGGTAACAGATATCGCTATTATTGTAGTGGCTGCAGATGATGATATCATGCCGCAAACAAAAGAGGCAATCTCTCATGCGCAAGCTGCTGGAGTACCTATTGTATTTGCAATAAACAAGATTGATAAGCCGGATTCAAATCCAGAAAAGATAAAAGAAAAACTAGCTGCAATGAACCTTCTTGTGGAGGACTGGGGTGGAAAAATCCAGTCTCACGATATCTCTGCAAAAATAGGTACTGGGGTGAAAGAACTTTTAGAAAAAGTATTGCTCGAAGCAGAATTACTTGAACTTAAAGCGAATCCTAATAAGGTAGCATCTGGTACTGTAGTAGAGGCATTCATTGATAAAGGTCGTGGATATGTGTCTACTATCTTAGTTCAATCAGGTACATTAAAAGTAGGAGACTACGTATTGGCTGGACAGAATAGTGGTAAGGTGAAAGCGATGCAAGATGAGCGTGGTAATAAAGTAAAACTTGCAGGACCATCAACGCCAGTTTCTATATTAGGTTTAGATGGAGCGCCACAAGCAGGTGATAAGTTTAGTGTATTTGAGGATGAGCGTGAAGCAAAAGATATTGCAAGTCGACGTACACAGTTGCAACGTGAGCAGTCTGTGCGTACACAACGTCATATTACACTTGATGAGATTGGACGTCGGATTGCACTTGGTGACTTTAAAGAGTTAAATATTATCCTTAAAGGAGATGTAGATGGTTCTGTAGAGGCATTGACAGATAGTTTCCAGAAGCTATCTACAGAAGAGATTCAAATAAACATTATACATAAAGCAGTAGGACCAATCACAGAGAGTGATGTGTTATTGGCAAGTGCTTCAGATGCAATTATCATTGGATTTAATGTGCGCCCTATGGGTAATGCGCGTCAAATCGCAGATAAAGAAGAAATTGACATCCGTATGTACTCTATTATTTATGCGGCCATCAATGACCTAAAAGATGCGATGGAAGGAATGTTGTCTCCAGAGATGAAAGAGGAGATTACAGGTACTGCAGAGATAAGAGAGACCTTTAAGATATCTAAAGTAGGTACCATTGCAGGTTGTATGGTATTAACCGGTAAGATAATTAAGGCCGCAGAAATCCGTCTTATAAGAGAAGGAGTTGTAGTGTACACAGGTAAGTTAGATTCTCTTAAGCGTTTTAAAGACGATGCAAAAGAAGTAGCAAAGGGCTATGACTGTGGTATGCAAGTTAAAAACTACAACGATATAAAAGAAGGGGATATCATTGAGTGCTTCCAGGAAGTAGCAGTGAAGAAGAAGCTTAAATAGAGCTTACTTTGTAGTAAAAGTAAGAGGTTCTGAATCCAATTCAGGATATATAATTAAGAAGCCGAGATTCAATTTGAGTCGCGGCTTTTTTGTTTTCACCTCGGAAATATTCTGGACTTAAAATTTGTGTTTTTTAAAGATAAACCTTAGCGGTTTTTAGGGCGTTCATAGTTTTTAATTTGAGATGAATTATTTTTGCTATTTCGGGAATAGTGAAATTTTAAAAATTGCGCTTTTGGAACTAAGTGAACATATAAAACCTGATGGGTTTCTTGCTTTATTAGAATACTTAATGAAGGTTTTAAATTATGGACACATTATATTATTAACAAGTAGATTTAACCCGGTTACGGTTAGAGTCTAGTTGTGTCTTCTTAAATGAAATTTGCTTTAAAAAACAGCGTATGCTTTAATCCGTTCCAAGGAACGGAAATGTATTTTTTTCGCATATAATTTGTGTAACAGAATAAGCTGGAGAAGTTTAATTTTGAAGATAGTCTTCAAATTTTATTGTTTAATAAAATGATAAAAAAATTGTCGCACAACTTGGTTAGAGTTTGAAAAATACAAATTTGCTCATTGCCTACTTATTGGGTTTCAGGATAAAAGCAGAAGTAAACTTGCTCTTGATCTCAACAAGGGCGCGATCGGCTTCTAAACGGGTGCCAAAGTTTCCTACCCATACTTTATAATTAGGAGTTTCATATTCGATAGAAGCTGGCCACGTTCCGTATGAATAACTGTAGTCTTTTAGTACTTCATTTGCTTGATTAAGGCTTCCGTAATATAACTGTATGGTAAAACCATCACCTAGCTTATTTTCTTTCTCTAATTTCTTTTTTACGCCTAAGAGTTGGTCAATTCTGGGGTCGGCATTCACTGTAACAGAAGGGGTTTGAGCACTTAAAATTTCCGGAGTGAAAAGGAAGATAATGCTAGCAAAAAAGGCAGTATATAAAGATGATTTTTTCATAATTTGATGTATTGATTGCAAATGTACGAGAGAATAACTCATAGCAAGTGCGTTTTATTATTTAGAATAGATATAAATTAGTTGTTAAGGATTTGTTTGCATTTTATAAATGAGGTTAAAGTCGTATTTTTGTACCGTTGATTAAGGTGTGTTTTTCATAGACGATTCTGTTTATTTTATAACCAATTACGTGCCAAAGTATTGACGATAATTAATCATTAGTATGCAAAAGGTGAATTTTAAGAATATATCCTCACGAGTGTCGCTCTTCTTAGTGACAGCAATGCTAACTTTTTCTATCTCTTCTTTTGCTCAAACAGAGAGCGCAGATGAGGCGGCTCAAGTAGAGACGTCTACTCCAGTAGCAGATGGTTTAGGTGACGCAGCAGCAGGTAAAGCATTGTTTAACGCAAATTGTGCAGCGTGCCACAAGCTTGATAAGAAAGCAACGGGTCCGATGCTGAGAAATGTTGCGCAAAAGTATGACCGTGATTGGTTGTATAAGTGGATCAGTAATAGTCAAGGCTTGATTGCGTCTGGTGATGCACTTGCTAATGAGATTTATGAAGCAAATAATAAATCTGTAATGACCTCGTTCCCGGGGCTCTCTACTATAGATATTGATAATATTTTAGCGTATACAAGCGAGCCTAAAGCGATTCCTCCTACTTCTCTTACTACGGGGCCTAGCGAGGGTAATGATGCTGGTGGAGCTTCAAACACTATGATTCTAGGGGGTCTTGCGTTTATCTTCTTGTTATTGATCACGATGTTATTTTTAGTGACAGGTACACTTAAGAAAATTGCTACTCATAATGGCATAGTATACCCTGTTAAGGAAGCAAAGAAGCCTTTGTGGAAGACATTTGTTGAGAACCAATTTTTATTGTTGGTGTCTGCCGTATTCTTGTTGCTTACTGCTGCCTACTTTATGTACGGGTTCTTTATGCAGGTAGGGGTAGATCAAGGATATGCTCCCGTTCAGCCTATACACTACTCGCACAGAATACACGCTGGTGATAATGAGATTGACTGTAACTATTGTCACTCTTCTGCTCGTAAGAGTAAGCACTCGGGGATTCCTTCATTAAACGTGTGTATGAACTGTCACAAAAATATAGGGGCGGTATCTGATGATGTATACGCAGAAGGATTAAGTGAGTATGGTGTCGATTATAATAAAGAGATTGAAAAATTATACGATGCAGTAGGTTGGGATGTAGAAACGATGGCGTATACAGGAGAGTCGAAACCAGTAAAATGGATTCGTATTCATAACCTACCAGACTTCGCGTACTTTAATCACTCACAGCACGTAACGGTTGCTGGAGTAGCATGTCAAAAGTGTCACGGCCCTGTTGAAGAAATGGAGATAATGTACCAATACTCGCCCTTAACTATGGGGTGGTGTATTAATTGTCACCGGGAGACCAATGTTAATATAGCAGGTAACGAATATTACGAAAAAATTCACGAAGAACTTTCTAAGAAATATGGCGTTGAGCAGTTGACTGCGGCGCAGATGGGTGGATTAGAATGTGGTAAGTGTCACTATTAACACGTATTGTCATTTCCTCTAAGTCGGAAATCTCAAAGATTTAATAGTATTTATTAAAAATTAAGAAAACTAAAAGTTTATAAATGGCATCAAACAAGAAATACTGGAAAAGTGTTGAAGAGCTGGATCAAAACAGCTCTATTGTTAAGACGCTGCAGGAAAACGAATTTGTGGAAGATATTCCAACAGATGAGTTTTTAGGCGACAAAGAGATATTAGGGGCTTCTTCTACGACGCGTCGAGATTTCTTAAAGTATGTAGGGTTTACTACTGCAGCTGCTTCTTTGGCAGCTTGCGAGGGACCGGTTATTAAATCGATTCCTTATGTAGTGGCTCCAGACGAGATCGTTCCTGGTGTGGCTAACTATTATGCTACGACGATGGCAGATGGTTTTGACTTTGCTAATGTGTTAGTGAAGACGCGTGAAGGGCGTCCTATTAAGATAGAGCGTAACGACCTTGCTGCAAACGGTGGTGTAAATGCGAGAGTACACGCTTCTGTTTTGTCTTTATATGATAACAATCGTTTAAAGAGCCCAAGAGTAGGAGATGAAAATGTGACTTGGGAAGCTTTTGATGCGGCTGCTGCAGAGAAGATGCAGGATATGGCTGGTAAAGATGTCGTGTTATTGACACAGACATTTGCGAGTCCGTCTACTTCAAAATTAATTAAAGAGTTTACTGCGGCATACCTTAATGTTCGTCATGTAACCTATGATACTGTTTCTTCTTCTGGAGCACTAGATGCTTTTCAACAGAAATTTGGAACACGTGCAATGGCGGATTATGACTTCGGAAAAGCTGAAGTTATTGTTTCTGTTGGTGCAGATATTTTAGGAGACTGGCAGGGTGGTGGTTATGATGCAGGATATGCACAAGGACGAATTCCGAAGAACGGAAAAATGTCAAAGCACATTCAGTTTGAGGCAAATATGACTTTGTCTGGAGCAAATGCTGACAACCGTATTCCTTTAAAGCCTAGTGATCAGAAAAAAGTATTAGTTGCCCTTACTGGCGGAAGTACTTCTGGATTGCCAGAAAATGTTGCTCAAGCTGTAGCTATGGCTAAAAAGCTCATGAGCAAAGCAGGATCAAAAGCGGTTATCGTAACTGGATTACCAGATGCAGCTTCACAAAGTAGCGTGCTAGATGCAAATGCGGGTAGCGTAGTAATGGATACTGCAAAACCAAAAATGACACGTTCTGCAAATAATGCAGAAGTCGAGAAAGTAATGAATGGCGTTATCAATGGTAGTGTTAAAGGGTTGATTACTGTAGGTGTAGATCCAGTATATTCTTTCCCAAATGATGATTTTAAAGCAGCATACGAGAAGTTAGATATGTCTATTGCTTTTGCTATGAAATACGATGCTACGGCTTCATTAGCGCAACTAGTGGGGGCAACTCCACATTACCTTGAATCTTGGGGTGATGTTCAAATGAAAAAAGGATCGTATAGTTTAATACAACCAACGATACGTCCATTATATAAAACAAGACAATTTCAGGAAACATTATTAGCTTGGGCTAAGAATGAAACTTCATACTTAGATTACATCAAAGAAACTTGGTCTGATGTATTAGGTGGAACTTCTTGGAACAAAGCGTTAGAGGCGGGAGTGTTAACTTCTGAAGCAACAGTAGATGTTGCCCCGGTAGTTGCTGCGGATATGTTAGAGTCTAGTTCTTCAAATGGAGCGATGTCAGCTGCACAAGTTGGTGATATGGAGCTTGTGTTGTATACAAAGACTTCTATGGGTGATGGGCAGCAAGCTAACAACCCTTGGTTGCAAGAGATGCCAGATCCTATTACGAGAACATCTTGGGATAATTATGTTACTGTTTCATCAGCAGATGCTAAAAAACTAGGTCTTGTAAACGAGAATGTTGCAAACGGTGGTTTAAACGGAAGTTTGGTCAACGTCAAAATGGGCAAAACGATCATTGAAAATGTACCTGTTTTAATCCAACCAGGACAAGCGCTAGGATCTGTAGGTTTAGCCTTAGGGTATGGTAAAAAAGAAGCAGTACAAGAAGAAATGCAAACGGGTGTAAATGCATACCGTTTAAATAGTCTGTCTACAGGAACGCTAGCAGTTTCTTTAGAGAAAGTGACAGGCGTGCACGAGTTTGCTTGTGTGCAATTGCACAATACGATGATGGGGAGAGATATTATTAGAGAGACTACGCTAGAGATCTTTAATACTGAAAATGTAAAAGAATGGAACCCAGTTCCACAAGTGTCTAAAGATCACGAAGAAATTCCGGTAACATCACCAGAAGCGGATTTATGGACGTCATTTGATCGTTCTATAGGACATCACTTTAACCTTTCTATCGATTTAAACGCCTGCACAGGTTGTGGGGCTTGTGTGATTGCTTGTCATAGTGAAAACAATGTACCTGTAGTAGGTAAAGCAGAAATAAGACGCAGCCGCGATATGCATTGGTTACGTATTGATAGATATTATTCAGCTGAAGAAAGTTTTGAAGTTGATCAAGAAAAGAAAGAAGGATTTGATGGATTGTTTGGTGATAATGGTTCTCTAGGAGGTTTTGGAGAATTAGAGGATCCATCTGCAAATCCGCAAGTGGCATTTCAGCCTGTAATGTGTCAGCACTGTAATCACGCACCCTGTGAAACAGTTTGTCCAGTAGCTGCGACATCACATAGTCGTCAGGGTCAAAACCATATGGCGTATAATCGTTGTGTAGGGACAAGATATTGTGCAAACAACTGTCCATATAAGGTACGTCGTTTTAACTGGTTCTTGTATTCAGAGAATGATGAGTTTGATTATCACATGAATAACGATATGGGACGTATGGTGTTAAATCCAGATGTGAACGTTCGTTCAAGAGGTGTGATGGAGAAGTGTTCTATGTGTATTCAGAAAACACAATTAAGTATATTAGATGCCAAGCGAGATGGTCGTACTGTGAAGGATTCAGAATTCCAGACAGCTTGTTCTAATGCTTGTGATAAAGGAGCAATGGTCTTTGGAGATATCAATGATCACGATAGTGAAGTATTTAATAGTAAGAAAGATAAGAGAATGTATCACTTATTAGAAGCCGTAGGTACAAAGCCTAACGTTTTCTATAAGACGAAAGTGAGAAACTCAACAAAAGCGTAACTAACTAAGAAATAGTATATAAAAATATGGCGTCGCATTACGAAGCACCTATTAGAAGACCCTTAGTTTTAGGAGACAAAAGCTACCACGATATTACTGTGGATGTTGCTGCTCCTGTAGAAGGTAAAGCCAATAAATCTTGGTGGATAGTATTTACTATTGCGCTTATTGCCTTTTTATGGGGAATAGGCTGTATTATTTACACAGTCTCAACAGGAATTGGAGTTTGGGGATTAAATAAAACCGTAGGTTGGGCCTGGGATATTACCAACTTTGTTTGGTGGGTAGGTATCGGTCACGCGGGTACCTTAATTTCCGCAGTACTCTTACTGTTTAGACAGAAATGGAGAATGGCAATTAACCGCTCTGCAGAGGCGATGACAATTTTCTCTGTAATACAAGCAGGTTTGTTTCCTATTATCCACATGGGGCGTCCTTGGTTGGCGTACTGGGTGTTACCTATTCCTAACCAGTTTGGTTCTTTATGGGTAAACTTTAACTCACCATTACTTTGGGATGTATTTGCGATCTCAACGTATTTGTCAGTATCGCTAGTATTCTGGTGGACAGGTTTATTGCCAGATTTTGCAATGATTCGTGATAGAGCGGTGACTCCATTTACAAAGAAAATTTATGGGATCCTATCATTTGGTTGGTCCGGTAGAGCGAAAGATTGGCAACGTTTTGAGGAGGTGTCATTGGTACTTGCAGGTTTAGCAACACCACTTGTACTCTCTGTACACACGATTGTATCTTTTGATTTTGCAACCTCAGTAATTCCAGGATGGCACACAACTATCTTCCCTCCATATTTTGTGGCTGGAGCGGTTTTCTCTGGATTTGCAATGGTAAACACGCTTCTTATTGTAATGAGAAAAGTGTCTAAGCTAGAAAACTATATTACGATACAGCACATAGAATTGATGAACATTGTTATAATGGTAACAGGTTCTATTGTAGGTGTGGCTTATATTACAGAGCTGTTTATTGCTTGGTATTCTGGAGTAGAATACGAACAGTATGCATTCTTAAACAGAGCAACGGGTCCTTATTGGTGGGCATACTGGGCAATGATGTCTTGTAACGTGTTCTCTCCACAGTTTATGTGGTTTAAGAAATTGCGAACTAGTATTATGTTCTCGTTCTTTATATCAATTGTTGTAAACATCGGGATGTGGTTTGAACGTTTTGTAATTATCGTGACTTCATTGCACCGTGATTACCTTCCATCTTCTTGGACAATGTTCTCACCTACCTTTGTAGATATCGGAATCTTTATTGGAACCATTGGATTCTTCTTTGTGTTATTCTTATTATATGCTAGAACATTCCCAGTGATTGCTCAGGCGGAGGTTAAGTCTATCTTAAAGGGATCTGGAGCGAAGTATAAGAGGTTAAGAGCTGAACACGGCGATGGTGCAAAGCATTATGAGGCAGTGGTGCGTTCGCCAAGATCAAACACAAGTGATGATCAAAGCCCTAAGCTTGATACAGAGTTGCAAAAAGATAAAGTGGATAGCTTGTTACGTAAGTTAGGTTCTTTTGATCCAGCAACGCAAACGGCGGATGATCTTAAAAAGATAAGCGGTGTAGGTCCAGTAATGGAACAAAAATTACATCAACTAGGTATCTATACATTCGATCAGGTGAGCAAGATGGAAGATGTAGATTACGATTTATTAGATGATATTATAGGTGAGTTCCCTGGACGTGCAAAACGTGATGACTGGGCAGGACAAGCTTCAAATCTTAAAAACAATTAAGTATGGCTTCTAAAGTGATACACGCACTCTATAACGATGACGACTTGTTAATGCAAGCTGTTAAGCAGACACGAGAAAAAAAGTACCACATTGAAGAGGTGTACACACCTTTTCCTGTGCATGGGCTTGATAAAGTAATGGGTCTTGAACCTACACGTATTGCCATCACGTCATTTATGTACGGATTGGTAGGACTTGCTGTGGCAATTATGATGATGAATTTCATTATGATTGAAGACTGGCCTCAAGACATTGGTGGTAAGCCAAGTTTTAGTTACATCGAAAATATGCCAGCATTCGTTCCGATTATGTTTGAATTAACGGTATTCTTTGCGGCTCATTTAATGGTAATTACTTTTTATATGCGTAGTAAATTATGGCCTTTTAAGAAAGCTGAAAATCCTGATGTAAGAACTACGGATGATCACTTTTTGATGGCAGTAGATGCTGGGGCTAATAATCTAGAAGAAATGTCAAATTTTTTCTATGACACAGGCGCGGTAGAAATAAGTATAGTAGAATCTGAAGATGATCACTAATATGAAAAAAATAGGGAACATAGGTATTGTAATTCTTGCGCTTTTAGCAATGGTTTCTTGTCAGGACAGTTTGAACAGAAACTATCAGTTTATGCCAAATATGTACGAGTCTGTAGGTTACGAAACCTATGGTGAGTATGACGTAGATGCTTTTGAAAATGGTCAAGAGGCAAAATTACCAGTGGAGGGTACAATTCCAAGAGGATTTCAACCTTATGATTACTCGAACTCGCCAGAAGATATAGCAAAAGCTAAGGCAGAATTGATAAACCCTCTAGAGTATTCTGAGAAGAACCTAGCAGCAGGAGCGGAATTATACGCAGTGTATTGTGCCGTATGTCATGGTGATAAAGGAGACGGGCTTGGCATACTAGCTCAACGCGAAAAGTTTTTAGGAATTCCTAGCTATGCAGCAGAAGGAAGAATAATTACAGATGGTGCTGTGTATCACGTACAGATGTATGGTTTAAATACTATGGGATCTTATGCTTCACAAACAAATGAGGAAGAGAGATGGCAAATTACACAACACGTAATGAACTTGAAGGCTACCTTAGAAGGGAGGCCAGTTATGGTGCCTAAGGAAATAGATGATCCTCAGATGGGTTTAAGTGGAGACGCAAGGACTGCCCCTGTAGAGATAGAGTAAGACAACATCGACACGAACTAATCAAAGAATACAAAGAATAGCTAAGATATGTATACGCTACCTAGTAAATTAAAAGTATTTGCAATCATCTTTATGGTGATAGGTGCCCTTGGGATGACCTACAGTTTTATGTATGGCCCTAAGACCACAGCAGATGTAAAGGAAATGATGGCCGGTCATGATGATCACGGAGCAGAACACGCAGAAGAGACTCATGAAGTTGTTGCGCATGATGAAGGTCATGATGAGATGACTGCTGCCGCTGCTCATAGAGCAGAAGGCGATCACGACGCAGATGCTGCTCATAGTGAAGAGAAACACTTACAGCACACCTTAGATCAAATGAAAAACAGACCTTGGTCTGCATTATATATTGCTTGTTTTTTCTTTTTTATGATAGCACTAGGGGTTCTAGCATTTTATGCTATTAATTATGCAGCACAGGCTGGATGGTCTCCAGTATTGTTTAGAGTAATGGAGGCGATTACGGCATATCTAGTGCCGGGAGGTATCATTATGTTTGTGTTATTGGCACTCGCAGGATTTAATATGAATCATCTTTTTGTCTGGGCGGATCCAGATATAGTAGCGCACGATAAATTATTACAAGGTAAAGCAGGATGGTTAAATGGCACAGGCTTATTAATTAGGGCTGCCGTTTTCTTAGGAGGTTGGATCCTATATCGTCAGTTTGCAGTGCGCAACTCGAGAAGAGATGACGAAGCTTCAGATAATAGATGGTACAAAAGAAACTTTAGAATTTCCGCAGCATTTTTAGTGTTCTTTATTTATACAGAATCTATTATGTCTTGGGACTGGCTGATGAGTTTTGATCCGCACTGGTTCTCTACTTTATATGGATGGTATGTGTTTGCAGGAATGATGGTTTGTGGTATTACAACCATTGCGATTATTACTATTTTTCTGAAATCTCAAGGATATTTAGAATTTGTCAATGACAGTCACATTCATGATTTAGCAAAATTCATGTTCGGTTTCAGTATTTTCTGGACCTACCTATGGTTTTCACAATTTATGCTAATATGGTATGCAAATATTCCAGAAGAGGTAACCTATTTTGTGACGAGAATTGAAGACTTTAAGTTACCATTCTTTGGGATGGTAGGTTTGAACTTCTTATTCCCTGTATTACTACTAATGAATAGTGATTATAAGAGAATCAATTGGTTTGTGGTTCTTACAGGAATCGTAATCCTTGCTGGGCACTATATTGATGTATACATGATGATTACACCAGCGACAGTAGGTAAAAGCTGGTTTATTGGTTTACCTGAGATAAGTGCAGTATTATTCTTTTTTGGTCTTTTTGTTCTAGTAGTATTCTCTGCATTGACAAAAGCACCCTTACTTGCTAAGAATAATCCTTTCATAAAAGAAAGCAAGAACTTTCACTATTAATTAATTATTTAGAAGACAAATAACAATGACCGCATTTTTAGTTGTATTAGTAATCATTCTCTTTGGAGTTACTGTTTGGCAGATGAATAAAATATTCAACATGTCTAAAACGGCCAATGATTTGGGGGAGTCTTCAGAAATTGCAAATAACAAGGATAATAATATTAACGGATGGTTAATGTTAGGATTGGCAATTTTCACCTACGGCCTTTTAATAATTTGTTTCTGGGAATGGGGTGATGTATTACTTCCTAGAGCAGCATCGGAACATGGGGCAGACATTGATAACTTAATGTTGATTTCTATGAGTCTTATTTTTGTAGTAGGATTTTTCACACTTTGGTTGTTAAGCTACTTTGCGTTTAAGTACAGAGGTAACGACACCAACCGCGCTTTGTTCTTTGCAGACAACGATAAGCTAGAATTTATCTGGACAATTATTCCGGTAATAGTACTTGCGGGGCTTATTATGTACGGTTTATTTACTTGGACAGAGATAATGAATATTGATGAGGATAATGAAGACTCAATGGTAGTCGAATTATATGCATACCAGTTTGACTGGAGAGCACGTTACGCCGGAGCAGATAAAACATTAGGGGAGGCAAATGTGCGTCTAATAGAAGGTGTAAACCAGTTAGGAGTAGATTCAGCAGATCCTAATGCGCAAGATGATGTGGTTGTAAATGAATTGCATTTACCAGTAGGAAAAGAAATTATCTTTAAGATGCGTTCGCAAGATGTATTGCACTCGGCGTATATGCCACACTTTAGAGCACAAATGAATTGTGTTCCTGGTATGATTACTCAATTTGCTTTTACGCCATCTATCACAACAGAAGATATGCGACAAGACAACGATGTGAAAGCTAAGGTGCAAAAAATTAATAATATTAGAAAGGACAACAGTGTAGAGTTAGTTCAAAATGGTGAGGATCCCTTAGAGCCTTACGAGTTTGATTTCTTACTTCTTTGTAATAAGATATGTGGTACAAACCACTATAATATGCAAATGAAGATTATCGTAGAGTCTCAAGAAGACTTTGACCGCTGGTTAGCAGAACAACCTAACTTAGGCACGACTTTAAAATAATAAATAACAAGAGTACCGTTAAACGGAAATTCAATAAGAAGATATGTCAGCACACGCAAACGACCACGCAGTAGATCACCACGACGATGATCATGGACATCATCATAAAGAGACATTTGTAACTAAATATATCTTTAGTCAGGATCATAAAATGATCTCTAAGCAGTACCTTATTACAGGGTTGTTTATGGGTATCATAGGTATTGCAATGTCTATTTTATTTAGAATGCAATTAGCATGGCCTGAAGAGCCATTTAAGATTTTTGAAATTTTCTTAGGGAAATGGGCAGAAGGCGGCGTAATGGACCCTAGCGTTTATTTAGCATTAGTGACTATTCACGGTACCATTATGGTATTCTTCGTATTAACAGCAGGACTGAGTGGTACGTTTAGTAACCTTTTAATTCCGTTGCAAATTGGAGCACGAGATATGGCCTCTGGATTTTTGAACATGGTTTCTTTTTGGTTATTCTTTTTATCAAGTGTCATTATGTTAATGTCTCTATTTGTAGAAGCTGGACCAGCATCTGCGGGTTGGACTATCTACCCTCCTTTAAGTGCATTGCCACAGGCAATACCGGGTTCTGGAACAGGGATGACTTTATGGTTAGTGTCTATGGCAATCTTCATTGCTTCCTCACTATTAGGATCACTTAACTATATTGTAACGGTACTTAATATGAGAACAAAAGGAATGTCTATGACTAGACTTCCATTAACAATCTGGGCTTTCTTTATCACAGCAGTAATTGGTGTGGTTTCATTTCCAGTATTATTATCTGCAGCATTAATGCTAATTATGGATAGGAGTTTTGGAACTTCCTTCTTCTTATCAGATATTTATATTGCTGGAGAGGTATTACATAATCAAGGGGGATCACCAGTATTGTTTGAACACTTATTTTGGTTCTTAGGGCACCCAGAAGTATATATTGTCATCCTGCCTGCGATGGGTATGGTTTCAGAAATTCTGGCAACCAATGCACGAAAACCTGTTTTTGGATATCGAGCGATGGTTATGTCTATTCTAGCCATTGCCTTTTTATCGACAATCGTATGGGGTCACCATATGTTTATCTCAGGAATGAATCCATTTTTAGGCTCTGTATTTACATTTACAACATTATTAATTGCCATTCCGTCAGCGGTAAAATCCTTTAACTGGATAACCACACTCTGGAAAGGGAATCTGCAAATGAATACCGCAATGTTGTTTTCTATAGGTTTCGTATCTACTTTTATTACAGGTGGACTTACAGGAATCATCTTAGGAGATAGCGCCTTAGATATCAACGTTCACGATACGTACTTCGTAGTAGCTCACTTCCACTTAGTAATGGGTATCTCTGCTTTGTATGGTTTATTTGCTGGAGTGTATCATTGGTTTCCTAAAATGTTTGAAGGTAGAATGTTGAATAAGAACTTAGGATATTTTCACTTTTGGGTAACTATCGTAGGGGCATATGGCGTTTTCTTCCCTATGCACTTTATCGGGATGGCAGGATTGCCAAGACGTTACTATACAAACACAGCCTTCCCTTATTTTGATGACCTTGCAGATGTAAATGTAATCATCACGATATTTGCGATTATCACAGCAGGTGCGCAACTAGTATTCTTATATAACTTTATTAGCTCTATGTTCTTCGGAAAAATAGGACCTAAGAATCCTTGGAAATCGACAACACTAGAATGGACGGCAGAGATGAAGCATATACACGGAAATTGGGATGGACCTCTTCCAGAAGTTCACCGTTGGTCTTATGACTATAGTAAGTTGAATAAAGATGAAACTGACTATGTGATTGCTGGACAAGATTATGTCCCACAACATATTCCACTTCAGGAAAATGAAGAAGAAATGAATCATTAAGCCATCTTGGGGAGTTTCTTATAATTAAATAAGATATTGAAGTCCTAAACTTATTAAAAGCCCTTTCAGAAATGAGGGGGTTTTTATCTTTAAACACCCTTACAAAGAAGACTGACAACGCTAGTGACAACTTGTTTTTGGGCAATCCTGAGATAAGAAAAGTTTGGTATTTATTGATAATAAAATCGCTTTAATAAGCAGAAAATATTATCTCATAAATGTTCAAATCATGATACCACTGGCATCTGGTTAGGTTTTCCCTTCGTATATTTGTGTTATGAATGAATTCCTTGATCCTTCTGAAGAAAACCTAAGTCCTCAAGATATAGATATTGAGAAAACGTTAAGACCGCTTTCTTTTGAAGATTTTACAGGTCAGGATCAAGCCTTAGAAAACTTGCAAATTTTTGTTCAAGCAGCTAAGCAAAGAGATGAAGCATTGGATCACACGCTCTTTCATGGCCCTCCAGGATTGGGTAAAACAACCTTAGCGCACATTCTTGCTAATGAACTAGAAGTGGGCATAAAAGTTACCTCTGGGCCAGTGCTTGATAAGCCGGGAGATTTGGCGGGTCTGCTTACCAATCTTGAAGAAAGAGATGTGCTTTTTATTGACGAAATTCATCGTCTTAGTCCCATTGTAGAGGAGTATTTATACTCAGCGATGGAAGATTATAAGATAGATATTATGATAGAGTCTGGTCCTAATGCAAGATCAGTTCAAATCCATTTGGCGCCATTTACCTTAGTAGGAGCAACCACGCGTTCTGGATTATTAACGGCTCCTATGAGAGCTCGATTCGGAATTACATCAAGACTACAATATTACACAACAGAATTGCTCACCACCATCTTACAGCGTAGCGCTACCATATTAAATATGCCTATCTCTATGGAGGCAGCTATTGAGATTGCAGGGCGTAGTAGAGGAACGCCTCGTATCGCAAATGCACTATTAAGAAGAGTGCGAGATTTCGCCCAAATTAAGGGTGACGGAAAAATTGATATTGCCATCGCAAAATTTGCCTTAAATGCCTTAAATGTGGACGCTCATGGTCTGGATGAAATGGACAATAAAATTTTGACCACTATTATTGACAAGTTTAAAGGAGGCCCAGTAGGTATAACCACCATTGCAACAGCCGTGTCAGAATCTCCAGAAACTATAGAAGAAGTATATGAGCCATTCTTGATACAGCAAGGATTTATAATGCGTACCCCCAGAGGTCGTGAAGTGACAGAAGCAGCATACAAACATTTAGGAAAAGTAAAAGGCCTCATACAAGGAGGATTATTTTAATGAAAGATAAAAACCAAATTCCAGAAGTATCATTAGCACGATTTTTAAAACATTCGCTTGATATCCTTAAAAACCCATTGCCTTTTCATAAAGACAATTTTGAGCGATTAGGAAATACATTTCGGCTCAATATCAGCTTTACAGATTCCGTTATATTTTCTCGAGATGCGGGATTATTACAATATGTCTTACAGAAAAATCAGCGCAACTACGCAAAGTCAACCATCCAGACAAAAGACCTTGCAAAATACGTAGGTAAAGGACTTCTTACGGCAGAAGGAGCGCACTGGCAAACACAGCGAAAACTTATACAGCCAGCATTTCATAAAAAGCAATTGATGTTGCTGCTAGACAACATTAAGGCTGCCATTACTTCAGAAATTTTAAAGATTGAAACCCTTACAGATTTTGATATTTTCCCAATCATGAATGATCTCGCGTTTCAAACGGTAGCAAAATCATTGTTTAGTAGTGCGATCGATAATGAAGAAATAAATCAAATCCAGCATATAACAGAAGCTGCTCAAAATATGCTCGTGAGAGAATTGAGACAACCCTATTTAGGTTGGTGGTTTAAAGCAAGTGGTAAAATAGAAAAGCATGTTGCTTTAACAGGAGAAGCTAGAACGATTTTAAAGAAGCTTATCGTAGAACGCAAGAAAGGGGACGAGCGTTTTGATGACTTATTAGATATGCTTCTCGATGCGCGCTATGAAGATGGTAGCGCAATGGAAGAAGAACAGTTGATAGATGAGTTACTTATCCTATTTACAGCAGGGCACGAGACCACAAGTAACGCACTCACATTTGCTGCCCAGCTCTTGGCGCAACATCCAGAGGTGCAAGAGCAAATTATGCAAGAGATGCAACGTTTTACTTCAGAAGACTTGATGCAGCGTTTAAAAGAAAGCCCTTATACAAAAGCGGTCATAGAAGAGTCTATGCGACTCTATCCGCCTGCCTATTTCATAGATAGAGTGAATATTGAAGATGATGTTTTTGAAAAGATGGAGATCCCTAAAGGTTCCAGTTTATTGTTCTCTTTATATGAGATTCACAAAGATCCAGATTTTTGGGAAGCACCATTAGCCTTCAAGCCCGAACGTTTTATGGGAGTTGCTAAAAAAGAATATTCGTCACACTACTTCCCTTTTGGGGCAGGCCCTCGTATGTGTGTCGGCAATAATTTTGCAATTTACGAGATGGTAATGGCTTTACAAACACTAGTGTCAAACTTCAAAATAGCGCATAAAACTTCCGAAATTGAAATAACACCCTTGATTACATTAAAGCCTAAAAATGCTATCTTACAATTTCAGAAAAGATAGTTCAACGTGTCATCGACAACATATAACACTTCCCTAATTAAAGCCGAGGCCAAACGCCTTGGTTTTCTGTCTTGCGGCATGAGCAAAGCAGGTTTTCTAGAGGAAGAAGCACCGCGACTCGAAGCGTGGCTTAATAAGAATATGCATGGCGAGATGTCTTATATGGAGAACCATTTTGACAAACGTCTTGACCCTACAAAATTAGTCGAAAGCAGCAAGACTGTGATTTCCTTATTGCTTAATTACTTTCCGGAGAAGGAACAGAATGAAGCCGCTTTTAAAATTTCGAAATATGCATACGGCAGCGATTACCACGTCGTTATCAAGGACAAATTAAAAGAACTACTCCACTTTATTACTTCGGAAATAGGCGACGTTCACGGGCGTGCTTTTGTTGATAGTGCGCCAGTGCTTGACAAAGCATGGGCTGCAAAAAGTGGTTTGGGATGGATGGGAAAACACAGCAATCTTTTAACCAAACAAGTAGGCTCCTTTTACTTTATAGCCGAGTTGATTGTTGATTTAGAATTAGACTATGACACGCCGGTCACAGACCATTGCGGAAGCTGCACCGCCTGCATAGATGCGTGCCCTACTCAGGCTATAGTAGATCCATACGTGGTTGATGGCAGCAAGTGTATCTCTTATGCAACGATAGAGCTTAAAAATGAAATCCCAGAACATTTCAGAAGTACTATGGATGACTGGATGTTTGGCTGTGATGTATGCCAAGATGTGTGTCCCTGGAATCGTTTTAGTCAATCACATCGCGAACCCCTTTTTGATCCAAATCCAAAGTTGCTCGCGATGGATAAAAAAGAATGGGAAGAAATCACCCAAGAAGTGTTTACAGAAATCTTTAAAATGAGTCCCATAAAAAGAACGAAGTATACTGGGTTGAAAAGGAATATTGATTTTTTGAAAAAGAAGTGATTTTTGTCTTAGAATCAAGACTAACAAATTGTCTCTGATCCTAAATTCGTTAAGTATATTGAATGCGCCTTTTCAAAAACTTACACTAGTCTTGTATCCTATCTCGATGATTCAAAACAAATACTTGCCTCAAGAAAAAATGCATCACTAAGATTAATTATATTTGTGATACAAGTTAATTTCCCACTATATGAGTAAACAAAGCAAGCGAAGAGAGGCCTTATTATATCATGCTAAGCCAAAGCCGGGTAAGATCGAGGTTGTGCCTACTAAGAAGTACGCTACACAAAGAGATTTGTCGTTGGCTTATTCTCCTGGGGTTGCCGAGCCTTGTCTAGAGATTGCCAAGGATATTGAGAACGTTTATAAATACACTGCAAAAGGGAATCTAGTCGCAGTGATCTCAAACGGAACGGCTGTTTTGGGTCTAGGAAATATAGGTCCAGAAGCTTCAAAGCCAGTAATGGAAGGGAAAGGATTGCTTTTTAAGATTTTTGCAGATATAGATGTATTTGATATCGAGATAGGCACTGAAGACGTGGAGTCTTTTATTGAGACTGTAAAGAACATTGCTCCTACTTTTGGAGGGATTAACCTAGAAGATATTAAAGCACCAGAAGCGTTTGAAATTGAGCGTAGGCTCAGGGACGAACTAGATATTCCGGTAATGCACGATGATCAGCACGGGACGGCAATCATATCTGCCGCTGCATTATTAAATGCTTTAGAAATTACCAAGAAAAAAATAGGGAAAGTAAAGATTGTAATTAGTGGTGCAGGTGCTGCGGCTGTTTCTTGTACTAAGTTATATAAGGCCTTTGGTGCGAGCGCAAAAAACATTGTGATGCTCGATAGTAAAGGAGTCATTAGAAAAGATCGTGATAATTTAACTCCAGAAAAAGAGGAGTTTGCAACAAGTAGGAAGATTGATACGCTGGATGAGGCTATGAAAGATGCAGACGTTTTTGTGGGATTGTCTGTTGCAAATATTGTCACCCCTAAGATGTTAAAGTCTATGGCCAAGCGTCCTATTGTTTTTGCTATGGCAAACCCAGATCCAGAAATAGAGTACGAGCTTGCTTGTAAAACCCGCGACGATATTATTATGGCTACCGGTCGTAGCGACCATCCTAACCAAGTGAATAATGTACTTGGGTTCCCATTTATTTTTAGAGGTGCGCTTGATGTGCGTGCGACTAAGATCAATGAGGCTATGAAAATGGCGGCAGTGAAAGCGCTTGCAGCGTTAGCTAAAGAAGCAGTGCCAGAGCAAGTGAATATTGCCTATGGAGAGACAAAATTAAATTTTGGGACAGATTATATTATACCAAAGCCTTTTGATCCAAGACTTATTTCTAGAGTTCCCCCAGCGGTGGCAAAAGCTGCTATGGAGAGTGGTGTGGCGCAAGCGCCCATAACAGACTGGCAGAAATATGAAGATGAACTTAATGAACGGATGGGGAGTGATAATAAAATTGTCAGACTCTTAATGAATCGGGCTAAGACCAATCCAAAGCGCATTGTCTTTGCAGAGGCTGATCACCTTGATGTTTTGAAGGCTGCCCAAATAGTCCATGATGAAGGAGTGGCTATTCCTATTTTATTAGGAAGAAGAGAAGTGATTGAAGAGTTGATGGAGCAGATTGAATATGACGCAAAAGTGATGATAATCGATCCTAAAAGTGATGAAGAAACGGCGCAAAGAAATCGCTATGCAGAGAAGCATTTTAAGAATAGACAACGAAATGGAATTACTTATTTTGATGCTCAAAACATGATGCGTTCTCGCAATTATTTTGCAGCAATGATGGTCAACGAAGGAGATGCAGACGCTATGATTTCTGGTTATTCTAGGGCGTATCCTGCCGTAGTGAGACCAGTACTTGAAACGATAGGTAGATTTGACGGTGTGAGCAAAGTGGCCACAACAAATATGATGTTGACCAAAAGAGGCCCTTTGTTTATTTCAGATACATCTATTAATATTGATCCTACAGCAAAAGAGCTTGCGAAAATTGCTCAAATGACCAATTATACCATGAAGTTGTTTGGTCTTGATCCTGTGATTGCGATGATATCGTATGCAAATTTTGGTTCTTCAAAAGACCCGCATGCGACAAAAGTGAGAGAAGCTGTGAGATACTTGCATCGCGCGAGTCCTGACATGCACGTGGATGGTGAGCTCCAGACAGATTTCGCCCTTAATAGCGAGATGCTCCAGAAGAATTTTCCGTTTTCTAAATTAGCTGGCAAAAAAGTGAATGCCTTAATATTTCCGAATTTAGACTCTGCCAATAGTAATTATAAATTATTAAAGGAGTTGAATAATGTTGAGTCTATAGGGCCTATCATGCTTGGGATGCGCAAACCAGTACATATTTTACAGTTAGGAGCGAGTGTGGAAGAAATAGTAAATATGGCTGCGGTTGCGGTTGTAGATTCTCAGCAAAAAGAGAAACGTGAGAAAGAAGACGCCAAAGCTAAAAAGTAAGTCTACTTTATTGTGGTTAGCGAGTTTTCTTACTGAATAATTATGCTATATTTGAACTCTTAACATTAGGAAATAATGATCCACCACGTTCAGGGTAAAATGATTGAGAAAAATCACACAGATGTTGTGATAGAAAGTAGCGGCGTGGGGTATTTTATAAATATCTCGCTTCATACCTTTTCTCAACTACCTTCTACAGAAAATGTTCTGTTATACACGCATTTGCAGGTTAAAGAAGATTCGCATACACTCTACGGATTTTCAACAAAAACAGAACGTGAAATATTTAGATTACTTATTTCTGTTTCGGGTGTAGGAGCAAGTATCGCTAGAACAATGCTTTCTTCTTTAGACCCAAAACAAGTGATGGAGGCGATTGCCTCTGAAGATGTTGCTGTGATTCAGTCTGTTAAAGGAATAGGGGCAAAAACTGCCCAACGGGTCATTCTAGATCTAAAAGATAAAATAATTAAAGTATTTGGGATGGAGAATGTTTCTGCCATTTCGAGCAATACGAACAAAAATGAAGCGTTATCTGCTTTGGAGACCTTAGGTTTTGCTAGGAAAGTCGCTGAAAAGGTGTGTGACAAAATTGTCCAACAACACCCAGATGCAACCGTCGAGGAGATAATAAAACAAGCTTTAAAAAATTTGTAGCCTTTTGAACACAAACAATCACGTAACCACAAACAGCTTTTTTAAGCTGTTATTCGTTTTAAGTATATTCATTAGCGGTAGTATGACCGCTCAAGAAACGGACACAGACCCAGAACCTGAAGTAACCACAGTTGCTATGGGTAGGATGGAACTTCCCACTCCACCGAGCATTCAAGACTTGTATGTGTATGATCCTATTACGGACAGATACATCTACAACAAAACGCTTGGTGATTTTAACCTTTCTTATCCCATTATCTTAACTCCAGAAGAGTATCAAAACCTCATTATGAAAGAGGAAATGAAACAATACTTCAAGGATAAAATAAATGCAGCAGATGGGAAAAAAGAAGGGTCTGATGATTTACAGAAAAATTTATTACCATCCTTTTATGTAGAATCAAACGTTTTTGAATCTATTTTTGGGGGTAATACGATTGAGGTAATACCTCAAGGTAGTGTTGAGATGGATCTTGGGTTACTATACACAAAGCAAGACAATCCCGCCTTCTCTCCAAGAAATAGAGTAAACCGTTCTTTTGACTTTGATCAGCGTATTAGTCTAAGTTTATTAGGTAAAGTGGGAGAGCGTTTGCAAGTAACTGCAAATTATGACACTCAATCAACCTTTGATTTTCAGAATCAAATTAAGTTAGAATTCACACCTACAGAAGATGATATTATCCAGAAAATTGAAGTAGGGAATGTAAGTATGCCACTCAATAGCACTCTGATTCAGGGGGCTCAGAGTCTTTTTGGTGTAAAGACGCAATTACAATTTGGTAAGACTACAATTACAGGAGTATTCTCAGAGCAGAAATCTGAAACACGTTCTGTCACTGCAGAAGGTGGTGCTACGGTTACTGATTATGAATTCTTTGCTTCAGAATACGATGAAAATCGTCACTTCTTTTTAGCACACTACTTTAGAGATAATTATAACAGAACTTTAGATCAGTATCCATTTATCAACAGCAATATACAGATTACTAGGGCAGAAATATGGATTACAAATAGAACAAACCGTACAGAGAATGTGCGTAACATTGTCGCGATTCAGGACATTGGAGAATCAGATTTGTCAAACGTTGGGCTTGACTTTCCTCCTGGAGGATTCTTAAACAAATCGAGAGGTGCATTCCCTGATAACGGGAATAATGATTTTAACCCTTTTGGAATTGAAGGAAATGAAATGTCAATCTTAAATGAATCTATAAGAGATATTGCTACTGTAGGTACAGGTTTTGGTATCAGTGTAAATGACGGGACAGATTATGCTACGCTAGAAAACGCGAGAAGATTACAAGTAAACGAATATGATTTAAATACACAGCTAGGATATATCTCTCTTAATCAGCGGTTAAATAATGATGAGGTTTTAGGGGTTGCGTTCCAGTACACCGTAAATGGAAAAGTATTTCAGGTAGGAGAGTTCAGTACAGATGGAGTAGATGCAAATGGAGGTGAAATCCCGGTAGTGCCAGATCCAGAAATGGACCCGGAGGAATTACCTGAAGCAGCCATCCAACAGAATCTTATAGTAAAGCTTTTGAAAAGTAGTATTACAAGCGTTAATGAACCAGTTTGGGATTTGATGATGAAGAACATCTATTCTTTAGGGGCACTTCAATTAGAGAAAGAAGATTTCAGATTAAACATTTTGTATACTAATCCTTCACCAATAAATTACATAACCGCAGCAGAAGGAACGATGGAGTTTCCGGCAGAACCTTTACCAGAAGATGTAGATAATACTGTTTTGCTGCGTGTTTTTAATTTAGATAGATTAAATTTTAACAATGACCCCCAACAGGGTGGAGACGGATTCTTTGATTTTTATCCAGGTATAACAGTAGACCAGCGAAATGGTCGTGTGATCTTTACAAGTGTTGAGCCTTTTGGAGAATATTTATTTAATAAACTAGAAGGAACAACATCTTCTGCGAACTATGATATTCCAGAAACTTATAATGCCAATCAAAACCAATATGTATATCGATCACTGTATCGCACGACAAAAACACAAGCGGAGCAGGAAGATAGTGATAAAAACTTATTTCAGATAAAAGGTAGGTATAAGTCTACAGGATCTGATGGGATCCCAATTGGGGCGTTTAATATTCCTCAAGGTTCAGTAACAGTAACGGCTGGTGGGCGTACGCTGGTTGAAGGAGTAGATTACACAGTAAATTACCAGTTAGGGAGGGTGCAGATAATTGACCCTTCGCTTCAAGCTTCAAACACACCCATTAATATTAGTGTTGAGAACAATACATTGTTCGGACAACAAACAAAACGTTTTACAGGATTGAATGTAGAGCATAAATTTAACGAGAACTTTTTAATAGGGGGTACATACTTAAATTTAAATGAGAGGCCCCTTACTCAGAAATCTAATTATAACAATGAGCCTATTAACAATACCGTTTTTGGGTTTAATGCAGCGTACTCTGCAGAAGTTCCTTTCTTAACACGACTTGTAAATAAACTACCTAATATAGATACAGATGTGGAGTCTAATATGTCTATACGTGGGGAATTTGCTTATTTGATGCCGGGTTCTCCTAAAGTGTCGGATTTTGGTGGAAAGGCTACAGCATATGTAGATGACTTTGAGGCCTCACAAACCGGTCTTGATATTAGTTCTCCTTTATCTTGGTCACTATCAAGTTCGCCCATAGATTTTGGTGGGGAGTTTGAAAATGGAATGCTCGATTATAATTATAAGCGTGCGCGTCTAAACTGGTATACAATTGACCCTATATTTTATAGTTCACAAAGACCAGATGGTATTACAGATAATGATTTATCTTCTCCATTTACACGTAGGGTGTTTAGGGACGAAATTTTCCCGAATCAAGATATCATCCAAGGGCAGACACAGGCGTTATTCACTCTAGATCTTAACTACGATCCAACTGAAAGAGGGCAGTATAACTATAATCCTTCAACATCAGCTGATGGGAATGGAGATTTAAATGTATTGTCAAATCCGGCTGATAATTTTGGGGGGATTATGCGTCAATTAAATACTACAGATTTTGAACGCTCTAATGTGGAGTACATTCAGTTTTGGGTAATGAACCCATTTCTTTATGATGAGAATGCCACTAATATGGGTGGTACGCTCCGTTTTAATTTAGGGAATATTTCCGAAGATATCTTAAAAGATGGTCGTAAGCAATATGAAAATGGACTTCCAGATGTCGCTGGTGAAGCTGGAGGAACCACAGCAGTTGTGTATGGAAAAGTACCTACGAATCAGGCCTTGATTTATACTTTTGATTCTACAGGAGATGCTCGTATCGCACAAGATATTGGGTATGATGGATATAGTGATGCCGAGGAGGTAGCAGATTTTGGTGCTTTTGGTCAAGATCCTGCACGTGATAATTATTTGTATTTTTTACAGGCAGAAGGAACCATTAGAGATCGTTATAAATTCTATAATGGGTCACAAGGAAATTCGCCAGAGACTGTCTCAGATACTGATAGAGGGAATAGCGCCATTCCAGATATTGAAGATGTGAATCGTGATAAGACCATGAACACGGTAGATAGTTATTTTGAATATGAGATACCTATTGCGCCGGGAACTATGAATGCTGCGGCAAACGAGTTTATTACAGATTTTAAAGAAATTGAAGTTGCTACTCCTAATGGAGAATCGTTGACGACACAATGGGTGCAGTTTAAGATTCCTATTAGTGAGCCAGATAGGGCGGTAAATGGGATTACAGATTTTAGGTCCATCCGTTTTATGCGTATGTATATGGCCGGATTTACGCAGCCAACTACGTTGCGTTTTGGAACCATGGAACTTGTGAGAGGTGATTATAGAAGGTATACTCAAACATTAGACGCGACAGGTGAAGATCCAGATCTTGATGATACTGTCTATGAGGTAGAAGCCGTTAATATAGAAGAAAACGAAAACAGACAGCCCATACCATACCGTTTACCTCCTGGAGTAATTCGTGAACAGTTAAATAATAACAATAATATTATTAGACAAAACGAGCAGTCGCTTGCGATGCGTGCTTGTGGATTAGAGCCTAACGATGGTCGTTCTGTGTATAAAAACTTTCAAGTGGATATGCGCCAGTATGAAAACCTAGAAATGTTTATACATGCAGAATCCATTACAGATGAAGTGCCTTTAGCAGATGGTGAGATGGTCGCTTTTATGCGACTAGGTAATGACCTTTCTGAAAACTTTTACGAGATTCAGATTCCACTTAACCCAACGCAATTTGGGGCTACAAGCGATGAAGAAATTTGGCCTACTGCCAACAGGATGGAGCTACGATTAAGCTTATTGCAAAACATCAAGAGTATGGTGCTAGATCCTAATACACCATTGCCAACTGCTTCGGCTGATGGTGTAATCTTTTTCAATGAATCAGAGCTTTCAGATGATGGTTCTGCTAGTGAAAATGAATTACGTATAGGGATAAAGGGTAATCCTAGCTTTGGAAATGTTAGGATCATTATGCTTGGGTTAAAAAACGCTGCAGATATGGATATTTGTGGAGAGGTGTGGTTTAATGAATTGCGTCTTTCAGAATTGAAAAATCAAGGAGGTTGGGCCGCTGTTGCTAGTGTAGATGCTAATCTTGCAGATTTTGCAAATATTACTGCTACCGCAAATAAAAGTACGATAGGATTCGGCTCTGTAGATCAAGCTCCTAACGCAAGAAGTAGAGAGGATTCAGAAGGGTATGATTTTGTTACCAACCTAAACTTAGGACAAATGTTGCCTAATAAATGGGGTATTCAATTGCCTTTTAATTACGGAAGATCTGTAGCGACGATAACACCACAATTCGATCCAGAATTTCAAGATATCGAGTTAGAATCTCGTTTGGATAATACGGAAAATGCTGCAGATCGCGATCGCATATTAGAGCAATCTATAGACTTTACAAAAAGACAGAGTGTTAATTTAATAGGCGTACGTAAAGAACGCTCAGGTGATGGCGCACCTAATGTGTATGATATTGAGAATTTTACTTTTTCAGGTTCATACAATCAGTTGGACCATAATGACTATGAGGTAGAAGAGGCATTTGAGCAAGTAGTGAGAACAGGGGCAACCTATAATTATAACTTTACGGCAAAACCTTTAGAGCCATTTAAAAAGAATGATTCTTTGTTTACGTCTAAGTATTTACAGTTTTTAAAAGATATTAATCTTAACTATTTGCCTTCTAATATTAACTTAGGTTCAAATATTACCCGAAAGTATAATGAGATTAAGTTTAGGGAGATTGGGCTAGATGAAGAGTTTTTATCTGCGCCAAAACTGTTTCAACGCAACTATTTATTTGATTGGAATTACGGTGTGAATTGGAACCTTACCAAATCATTACGATTTAATTTTACGGCCACAAACAATCGCATTGTTACTAATTACTTAGATCCAGAAGAACAAGAAGATGGTACCATTGAGTTTATACCTGACAATTCAATAGGCGTGTGGGATGGCTTCTTTGATGTGGGAGACCCTAATTTACATCAACAACAGTTAGAGTTAAATTATGACTTACCTTTTGATAAGTTTGCGTTCTTAAAGTTTATTAGAGCGACCTATAGCTATACGGGTACGTTCCAGTGGCAAGGTGGAAGTGATTTGTTTAATGAAATTCAAATTGATTTAAGTGATGGAACAACGGGTACTTATAACCTGGGTAACACCGTTCAGAACTCAAGCGCTCATAGAATCAATTCCAATCTAGATTTTAATAGTTTTTACCGTGCTGTAGGGCTCACAAAGAAAAGAGTAAGTGTTGGAGATGATAAGTCTAGGAGAAACTCATCTTTGAAAAAAGGCTCTAACAGAATTGGCGGTAAGGATGAAAGTAAAGAAGAAACAAGAGGCAAAAGTGCTGCAGGAAATGGTTTGTCTTCAGTAGATAAAGCATCAAATACATTTATCGGGATTGCAACAATGATTAAGAAAGTACAGCTTAATTACACTCAAAATGAAGGAACCTTCTTGCCTGGGTATACGCCCACTATTGGTTTTGCGGGGACATTAAAACCCACTACAGGATTTACCTTAGGGAGTCAAAGAGAAGTTCGTGAGCTGGCTGCTAGAAAAGGATGGCTAACATTATATCCAGAATATAACGAGCAATATACAGAGACAGATACGCGCCAGTTAGATGTTCAGGCAAACCTAGAACCATTCAGAGATTTAAAAATAGATTTGAATGCAAATAGAACCTATTCTGAAAACTACAGTGAGAATTACATTGTAAGAGATGGCCTTTATAATTCATTGACACCTAACACCTTCGGAAATTTTAACATTTCAACCTTCTTATTAAAAACGGCCTTTGGTCAGAGTGATGAGAATGGCTCAGCTGCTTTTGATGACTTTAGATCGAATAGAAGAGTCATTGCAGATAGGCTTGCAACAGAATTTTATGGGAATGGTGATTTTGACACAGATGATGATGGCTACCCTGTTGGTTTTGGTAAAACAAGCCAAGATGTTTTATTACCTGCATTTCTTTCTGCTTATAAAGGAAGTGATGCAAGTAAGGAGAGCACTGGTATCTTAAGAGATGTGCCATTGCCTAACTGGGATATTAAGTATACTGGTTTAATGAAGATTGACTGGTTCAAGAAAAACTTTAAGCGATTCTCATTACAGCATGGGTATCAAGCTGGGTATACGGTAAACCAATTTCAGACAAATCTAGATTATAACCGCCAAGACCCTACAGAAACAAATCAAGCCGGAAACTTTAAAAGCGAAATCTTCTTAACAAATGTGAACCTAACAGAACAGTTCTCTCCATTAATAAGAGTAGACTTTGAAATGAAGAATTCTGTAAAGATATTAGCAGAGTTAAGAAAAGACAGGGCCTTAGGTTTAAGCTTCGCAAACAACCTACTCACAGAAATCATAGGGAATGAGGTGACGCTAGGTTTAGGCTACAGAATTAAGGATCTACGTATGGCTACTAACTTTGGTGGTAAAAAACGAATCTTAAAAAGTGATTTAAACTTTAAGCTAGATGGGTCTGTAAGAAACAATAAAACCATAATTAGATATCTAGACCTTAGTAATAATCAAATTACAGCCGGACAGACTATTTACGGTCTTCAGTTTAGTGCTGATTACGCACTAAGCAAAAACTTAACGGCATTGTTCTACTATGACCATACGTTCTCTGAGTACGCCATTTCAACGGCATTCCCACAGACTACAGTGCGTAGTGGAATTACACTGAGATATAACTTTGGAAATTAAAAACAAAATAAATTATTATATTAAAATGAATGTACCTGTAAACTTAAAGTATACAAAAGACCACGAGTGGATCTTAATTGAAGGAGATGTTGCAACTGTAGGAATTACAGATTTTGCACAAGGAGAACTAGGTGATATTGTGTATGTTGAAGTGGAGACACTTGACGAAACACTTGACATGGAAGAAGTTTTCGGGACGGTAGAGGCTGTTAAGACAGTATCAGATCTATTCTTGCCTTTAACTGGTCAAATTATTGAGTTTAATGATTCATTGGAGTCTGAGCCTGAAAAAGTAAATAGTGATCCTTACGGCGATGGTTGGATGATAAAGATAAAATTCACAAACCCAGAGGAGCTAGAAGCACTTCTTGATGATGCAGCTTATAAAGAACTTATCGGAGCCTAAAAACCTCTTGGTTGTCTGTATACTATATACAGTAATAATCACTTTATTATTTTTAGTCCCCTTACATATCGGGACCACATCTACAATACCCATAGACAAGCTAGTACATTTTTCTCTTAACGGGGCATTAGTTTTTTTATGGGGATTTTATCTGACTAAAAAGAGTGGCGTAACGCATTGGAGAAATTTGCTGTTCGTGCTTTTATTTGCCATTATTTACGGCATAATAATTGAAATATTACAAGAGGAACTCACAGCTTCTCGTATAGCAGATTTGTGGGATGTGGTGGCCAATACTCTAGGGTGCTTTGCTGGATTGTTTTTTTTGAAACTATTTAAAATTAAATTCTCAAGTTAAGTTAGTTAATCTTTTTGGGTTAGTTACTTTTTATATAATTTAGCAACGGAAAATTACAATATTATGGAACTGAAGAAAAATCCGAAATCAGATGTAGGTAGAAATAGCTCAGTATTTCTATTGGCAGGTTTAGTGTTAATGTTGTTTGTCTCTTGGCAAGCAATCGAATGGAAGACTTATGACAAGTCTGACTATGATCTAGCAGGTCTAGATATAGGGGATGAGTTAGAAGAAGAAATTCCTATCACACAGCCTATCACACCACCACCACCACCACCACCACCACCACCAGCTCCTGAGGTAATAGTGGTTGTTGAGGATGAAGAAGAAGTGGAAGAAACTATTATAGAGTCTACAGAAACAGATGCAGAAGAAATTATAGAGCTTGAAGAAATTGTAGAAGAGGCTGTTGAAGAAGAAATTGCAGATGTACCCTTTTCAGTTATTGAAAACGTGCCTATTTATCCAGGATGCGAGTCTGCAAAAGGAAACGCAGGTAAGAAGGCTTGTATGAGTGAAAAAGTACAAAAATTTGTACAAAAGAAATTTGATACAGAACTAGCTTCAGAATTGGGATTAGAAGGACGTCAACGTATTTCTGTTCAATTTAAGATTGATAACAAAGGTAATATTGTGAATATTCTAGCGCGTGCACCGCACCCTAGATTAGAGCAAGAGGCAAAAGAAGTAATTGGTAAATTACCAAAAATGACGCCAGGAAAACAACGTGGTAAGGCAGTAGGAGTTTTATACTCATTGCCTATTCTTTTTCAAGTGGATAATTAACTTATCATAAACAGGCTCGCCTGACGGTATAGCTTGTTTTAAAACCTCAATGATCTTTATAGGACATTGAGGTTTTTTTATGGGTTTAAGTGAATAGTATAAAAAAGTGTGACAGCCTATAAAGGCATAAACAAGTAAATAATGCCAATGAAAAGGTGTTAATTGACTTTCGGAGTAATTTAAATTTCACGCTTATAGTTTTACCTAAATGATAGGTGCCTTTTGCTAAGGTCTTTTAAAGTTCATCACCTTAATTCATTAGTGGGATCATGTTTTCAATTTAACAAGTCTTAGTAAGTCCTATCAATAAGGGTTTAATAACGTAAGTATTGGAAAATTTTAATTTAGAGGAGCAATAAAGTAATTTAACACTACAGAGTTTACTCGTCAATTTAAGTTGGTATAAAAAAACTATCTACTCTTAAAAAGCATTACAATAGCATTTAAAAATCTTTTCTTTAATGTTTTAGGAGATCTTGGGTTTGTGGCCTTCAGAGTAGTAGTGGCAATTGGTTTATCTTCTGCAGATTTTACGATATCGTATACGGCTGCTTCTAAAGTGTATGTGGTTAATTCTTTCTTGTCGTATTCCAAAACATCTTCACTTCTGCCTCCCATCTTCAAGGGTTCAAGAGAATTAAAATAATTATGTAAGGACTTAGCGACCACTGTATCTACCTTAATCGATTTTTGTGAAGCTAGTAATACCTTGTTTATGTTATTTTCATTGCAATGTAATATCAACTCATTAATCTCTTCTTGAGAGTGGTTGGCTTTATATTTAACTTCAGGAAATAGATCGTGCATTTTTACTAGTGCAATTCCTTCTTTAGCCAGCGCCATTACCATCTTGTCTTCAAATTCTTTTTGCAAATTAGTGTCTTCCGTACTTGCATACACTAACATGCGTTCAATTTTCAGATTTTTAAAATCTTCAGATACCCATTGAGATGGTATTTCTTTTGAAGTTGAGCAACCCGCACTAATTAGTAATACAAGCAGCAAACTGATATTGATTTTCATAGTTTGAGTTTGAATGCAAGTTAATCAAATTAAAGAATAGTCACATTTTCAATAGACTTTAGGAATTTCTAATATCTTCCTTGCGTAATGCCTTTTATAGATAGATTGAATTATAAAATGATTTGACAGCCCCTAGTTTAGTATTCGTCAAAACAAAAACCCTCATACTTTAAAGAGTATGAGGGTTAATCTATTTGTTATTTCCAAAGTAAACCGAAATCAAAAAAACAATCTTGTTTTTTCGTTTTCGATTAGTATCTGTAATACTCAGGCTTAAATGGGCCTTCTACAGTAACGCCTATATATGCAGCTTGATCTTCACGAAGTTCTGTAAGCTCAACACCTATTTTTTCTAAGTGTAGTTTTGCTACTTTCTCATCAAGATGCTTAGGTAGCATATATACTTTGTTCTCGTATTTGTCGCTGTCTTTCCATAACTCAATTTGAGCTAACGTCTGGTTTGTAAATGAATTACTCATCACAAAACTAGGATGCCCTGTTGCACAACCTAAATTTACTAGACGCCCTTCAGCAAGAAGGATGATGTCTTTTCCGCCGAAAGTATATTTATCTACTTGTGGCTTTATTTCGTCTTTAACAGCATTTTTGTTCAGCCACGGCACGTCAATTTCGTTATCAAAGTGACCTATGTTACAAACAATAGTTTTGTCTTTCATTGCCTCAAAATGCTCAGGACGCACAATATCTTTATTACCTGTAGTCGTGATAACGATATCTGCAGTCGTGATTACATTTTCTAATTTCTTTACTTCAAAACCGTCCATTGCAGCTTGTAGGGCGCAAATAGGGTCGATCTCTGTAACAGTGACGATTGAGCCAGCACCTTTAAAAGAAGCCGCCGTACCTTTACCTACATCTCCATATCCACAAACGATAACACGTTTACCAGCAAGCATAATGTCTGTTGCGCGACGTATCGCATCTACAGCGCTCTCACGGCATCCGTATTTATTGTCAAATTTAGATTTAGTCACACTATCATTAATGTTGATAGCTGGCATAGGTAAGGTTCCGTTTTTTACGCGCTCATATAGTCTATGCACTCCTGTGGTAGTTTCTTCACTTAAACCTTTTATTCCTGCAGCTAATTCTGGATACCTGTCCAATACCATATTTGTAAGGTCACCACCATCATCGAGAATCATGTTAAGAGGCTTGCGATTTTCACCAAAGAAAAGGGTTTGTTCGATACACCATTCAAATTCTTCTTCATTCATTCCTTTCCACGCATATACAGACGTACCAGTAGCCGCGATTGCTGCTGCTGCTTGATCTTGAGTAGAAAATATGTTACAAGAACTCCAAGTAACTTCTGCCCCTAAGGCTTGTAGTGTTTCTATTAAAACAGCTGTCTGGATTGTCATGTGCAGACATCCAGCGATACGAGCATCTTTAAGTGGTTGTTCATTTTTATATTCTTCTCGCAATGACATAAGGCCAGGCATTTCTGCTTCTGCAAGCTCTATTTCTTTTCTTCCCCAAGCGGCAAGAGAGATGTCTTTTACTTTGTGTGCGACGTACGGTTTTGTTTCTACAGACATAATTTTTATTTTTTTTCCGACCAACCGGAAGCGATTATTGAATCATTAATTTTGTAATACTAAGATTCTAAGGATTATTACTTATTTTTAATCGTTAGATTACGGACTGCAAAAATACTCATAATCCCTTAATTATTAATGCCTCTTTACAAAACAATAACAGTTAGCCCAAGCACAGAAGTGCTCATCTGGAAGATTACAGAATCTTATGAGGAGCTATCTGCTGGTGTAGACTTAACAGAAAATTGTCAAGACCGTGTGGACTGCATGAAAAGTGATTTGCACAGACGGGGCTTTATAAGTGTGCGTCATTTGTTAAAAGTAAAGGGCTATACAGATTTTGATCTGTTTTACGATCCGAAAGGAAAGCCGCATCTAAAGGATGGTAAGCACATATCTATTACGCACAGCTATATTTTTTCTGCCATCATCATCAGTGATGTTAAGGTAGGTGTAGATATAGAAAAACAACGCACTAAAATCTTAAAAATCGCCCATAAATTTACCCCTATTGAAGAGTATAGAACCTTAGCAAATGAAGATGCACTTATAAGAAAACTCACTATGGTATGGGGTGCAAAAGAATCACTCTACAAGAGTTTTGCTACGCCAGGAGTTCGGTTCTTAGAGCATATCTATGTAGAAGATTTTAGACTGGATGATGCAGATTCTATAGCCACTGTTTCTGCCTTTGATAAAACACAAGCGTACACGGTTTCGTTTATGGAAATGGAACAGTTTACCCTAGTCTATGCTATTATTAAAGATGAATAAGATGCAATCTTTTTTTTATTCTGAAATATTAAGCGCCATTAAAATAGGTGAAAAACTATTGGCAATCTTAGTAGATCCAGAGAAGTTTAACCGCGACACAGTTTCCGAATTTTTAGAACAAATTCCGAAAGAAACAACCCACCTTTTTGTAGGTGGAAGTACAGATATTCACAATCAAATTTCTTTAGTTGTTGCAACCTTAAAAAGGCAATCGAATCTGCCAGTGTTCTTGTTTCCTGGTAACCATCAGCAAATCGAAGAAACTGCTGATGCCTTATTGTTCTTGTCTTTACATTCCGGTAGAAATCCAGAGTATTTAATAGGGCAACAAGTAAAAGCTGCTGCTTTATTAAATAAGTCTAATTTAGAAATTATTCCTACTAGTTATTTATTAATTGATGGGGGCCATGATTCTGCCGTAGCTAGGGTCAGTGAGACCGATGCGATGTCGCAAGATGAAGTAGAAGATATTTTGAATACAGCACTGGCGGGCCAATTAATGGGTGCGAAGCTTTTATATCTAGAAGCAGGGAGTGGTGCGAAAATCCCAGTTTCAGTGGAGATTATTAAAGCGGTGAAAGAAACGGTATCCATCCCAGTAATTGTTGGCGGAGGGATTAAAACACAAACACAATGTAAGCAAGCTTATGCTGCAGGGGCAGACTTTATTGTAATGGGTACGGTATTTGAAGAGGGATGAGATTAAGCCTTTTCCTATTGGGTTAAGATTTTCTTTTTTTGTGATTTCTTCAAACCTTATCTTTACAGCATAAACTTACATCAATGAATATTTCAGTAGAACTTACGCTTACTCCACTTCATGATAATTTTGAGCCGCCAATTATCAACTTTATAAAAAACCTTCGTGATTCTGGTCTTAAGGTGCTCGAGAATCCACTAAGCACTCAAGTGTATGGTGATTATGACACAGTGATGAACGTGTTGCAAGTAGAAATGAAAACCGCTTTAGAGTCTGTTGATAAGGGACTGCTTTATATAAAAATTGTAAAATCTGATAGAAGCGATTATGAGCCCCATTTTTGATTTTCTCTTTGGACAGTACTCCGAGTCTAGCTCGATAGATATTATTCTAGAGTTAGTGGCTGTATTTTTTGGCCTACTGTCGGTAATTTTTTCTTGGCGCAATAATATTTTAGTCTTTCCTGCTGGGATGATCAGTACCGCTATTTTTGTGTACTTATTATTAAAATGGGCCTTGTTGGGTGATATGATGATTAATGGGTACTACTTTATGATGAGCGTCTATGGTTGGTATATATGGACACGTAAAGTAAATGCAACCCAAGTGACCCCTATTACGAGAACAAGTGTCAAAGAGCATAAAATTTCTGCAGTAATCTTTGTCACCACACTGTTATTTGTATTTGTTGTCTATCAGGTATTTGACAAGTGGAATTCGTGGACAGCTTACGTAGACACTATTACTACAGCTATTTTTTTTGTTGGGATGTGGTTGATGGCAAAGCGTAAAGTAGAGAACTGGATCTACTGGATTATAGGTGATGTTATTTCGGTTCCTTTGTATTTTTACAAAGGATTTACATTTACAAGTTTTCAATATTTTTTATTCACTTTTATTGCCATAGGAGGCTACTTTGCATGGAAAAAACAGATACACAAGCGGAAAGCTCTTGTATAAAGGTCGTGCTTTTTGGGCCGGAATCTTCTGGTAAAACCACATTGGCAAAAGCACTTGCAGCGCATTATAATGCTGCCTGGGTGCCAGAATATATGCGCACGTATTTACAAGCCAAGTGGGATGAAAAAAATGAAATATGTACAAAAGAAGATTTGATTACTATTGCTAAAGGACAGATGCAATTAGAAAACAAAATTTCGGCTAAAGAAAATGACTACGTATTTTGCGATACAAACCTAGATGAACTTATTGTTTACTCAAAATATTATTATGATGGTTTTTGTCCGGAGCCTATTATAAATGATGCTGCACAAGCTAACTACAACTTATATTTACTCACGTATATAGACACGCCTTGGGAAAAGGATGATTTACGAGACAGACCTAATGATAGATTGGTATTATTCTCTATTTTTGAAAAATATTTAAAAGATAATAATCTCCCCTACCTTACTTTAAAAGGTACAAGAGAAGAGCGCTTGCAGATAGCCGTGAATGCTATAGAACACTTATGTAAATAAAGAAATGGTCACACCAGAAGATGAAGCGTATTTATGCACGAAGGGAATAACTATCGACGAAGTCGAAAAACAACGTGAAGCACTTATTCACGGGATTCCTTATGCAAATGTAGTAACAGCGGCAACCTTGGGTAATGGTGTAGAATCTTATACGGAGGCTGAGAGAAAACAGCTAGTAGCCAAATATGATGAGATTCGTAAAAAAATTGACATTGTTAAGTTTGTGCCAGCTTCAGGTGCCGCAACTAGAATGTTCAAGCATCTCAAGCAATTTTCAGAAAATTTTGATCCTGAAGAAGAATCTATAAACACCTATTTAAATCAAAAAGAAAATACGCTAACTAAGGAGTTTTTTGTACATTTTAAAGACTTTGCATTCACAAACCTAGTTCGTAAAAAGATTAGGGAAAAGTACCCAGACTTTAAAAAAATGACCAAAGGCCCTCGGTTTAAGGTAGTCGCAGAATTGCTTCTTAAAAAAAGCGGATTGGGATATGAAGACTTACCTAAGGGGTTGGTTCCATTTCATAAATACATAAAATATTATACAACAGCCTTTGAAGAACAGTTGTATGAAACTGCGTTTTATGCCGCTTCAGGTGAGGGGGCTAAGTTGCATTTTACCTTTGCAGAGGAGCACTTATATAAATTTAAGGAAGTGTATCCGGGTATAAAAAAGCGTGTAACTAAAAAAACAAAAACAGATTTTGAAATTACCTACTCGTTTCAAAAAAAAGAGACAAGTGCCATAGCGGTTGATAGTCAGTTTAATTTAATACGAACGGCTACTAACCAATTACTGCTGAGACCGTCAGGTCATGGTGCACTGCTCAGCAACCTCAATGACATTGATGCAGATATCGTTTTTATAAAAAACATAGACAATGTGGTGAGTGAGGATTATGTTCCAGAAATAGCACATTATAAAAAAGTGCTCGCTGGAAAACTTGTCGATACTCAAAAGCAAGTTTTTAAATACATTCATCAGATTGATAAAGGGGTAGATCTGGAAAAATTGAACGAGATAAAATCATTTGTTTGGAACCACTTGTATTGCAAGTCTAAACCGGAAACAGCACAACAACTTAGAACCATATTAAATCGACCAATTCGGGTTTGTGGCGTGGTTCAAAATACGGGTGCTCCTGGTGGTGGGCCTTTCTGGGTCAGAGAAAACGATACCGATTCCTTGCAAATTGTGGAAGCTGCCCAAATAGATATGAATAATGTGTCCCAGAAAAAATCACTAGAGGAAGCTACACATTTTAATCCAGTGGATGTAGTTTGTGGGGTGCGAGATTATCAAGGTAAGAAGTTTGATCTATTCGATTTTAGGGATGCGAACAGTGGGTTTATAACTCAAAAATCTTATGATGGATTGCCAATAAAAGTATTAGAACTTCCTGGACTTTGGAACGGTGCCATGGCACGGTGGAACACGATTTTTATAGAAGTTCCCTTATCAACATTCAGCCCTGTAAAAACGGTCAATGATCTTATTAAAAAAGTACACAGACCTTTAGCATAATGGACAAGATTCTTTTAATTACTGAGCTTAACTTTAAGGCCGTTCGTAGCAGTGGGCCCGGAGGACAGCACGTAAATAAAACTTCGTCAAAGGTGGAGGCACACTTTAATCTAACAAATACAAACGCGCTTTCTATGGCTGAAATAGCGCGCCTTTCAGAAAAACTAAAAAAAAGAATATCCAGTGAAGGAACGCTCGTGCTTGCCTGTGGCGAATCCCGAAGCCAACATAGGAATAAGGCGATTGTAATCGAGCGTATGCTTCATCTTATTGCAGAAAGTTTAAAGGTTCGAAAAAAGCGAAAGAAAACAAAACCTTCTAGAGCCGCGGTAGAGAAGCGATTGCGTTCTAAAAAAAACAAAGCATTAAAAAAGACTAATAGGAAACGTCCATCTTTAGATTAATTTTTTTTTAAAAAATAGCATTTCATTCTAAAACGATTACTATCTTTGTTGCTCATCTCAAAGGGGTGCTTAATCGATTAACGATTTAACATTGTAGATTGAAGATTTCAAAACTAATAGTTTTAAAAATCTAATATTGAAAATAACAAATCATAAATCTTTCAGGCTGAGATTACACCCATAGAACCTAGAACAGGTAATGCTGTTTAGGAATTGTACTGTCGCATCGAGCGCAGTCGAGATGTAATTGTCGAGCAATCTAACATGTCTCGACTGCGCTCGACCAGACACCATTTATATTTTTTAACAAGAATAATTGCCCCTTTTATTCGTCTTAATTTTTAGATCGAATGAAAAACAGTGTCATTTCTGCAGCCATAATGTTAGTAGCATTTAGCGCGTCCTCTCAAGTTAAAGTACAAGATACTACGAAGGTTGAAAAACTAGAAGAAGTATTTATTAAGTCTGTTCGTGTAGCGGCAGATTCTCCTATTACACACTCAAACCTTAGCGCTAAGGACCTCGAGAAAAGGAACCTAGGACAAGATATTCCTTATATGTTAAGCTATATGCCTTCTGTTGTCACGACGAGTGATGCAGGTGCAGGTGTGGGGTACACGTATTTTAGAGTTCGGGGTAGCGATGGTTCTCGAATTAATGTCACACTTAACGGAATCCCCTTTAATGACGCAGAGAGCCAAGGAACGTTTTTTGTGAATTTACCAGATTTTACCTCGAGCGTAGAGAGTTTGCAATTGCAACGTGGCGTGGGAACGTCTACAAACGGAAGTGGTGCTTTTGGAGCAAGTCTAAACCTTTTAACAGATGCGGTACAAAAAGAAGCTGGCGGGTCTATTTCAAATTCGCTTGGGTCTTATAACACCAGAAAGCATAATGTGAAATTCACAACAGGACTTTTAAATGACCATATAGAAATCGCCGGACGGCTTTCAAATATAACTAGTGATGGCTATATAGATCGAGCCTCTTCAGATTTGAAGTCTTATTTCTTGCAAGGGTCTTATCAAGATAGAAACACATTAATTAAAGCAATCGCTTTTGGTGGTAGAGAAGAAACCTATCAAGCTTATTACGGTATTGATGCGGAGACCTTAGCGAGTGACAGAACCTTCAACACGGTAGGACAGCAGTTTGATGCCGATGGAAATTTTGAAGGATTCTATGACAATGAGGTAGATAACTACGCCCAAGATCATTATCAATTACTTTGGAACCAGAAGTTAAACAGCAATTGGAGTACCAACCTCTCGCTCAATTATACCTACGGGCGTGGTTATTTTGAACAGTATGTGGACGATTACTATTACTCAAATGTTTTGTTTAGTGGCGCGAGTCAGTTTGATTTCTTAGGAGCAGAACCAGTTGTGATAGGGGGAGAGACGGTTACATCTACAGATTATTTACGTCGTCGCTGGTTAGATAATGACTTTTATGTAGTAAACGGTAATGTAAATTACAAAGATGAAAACTGGGACATCTCAGGTGGGCTATTTTACAGTTACTACGATGGCGATCATTATGGCGAAGTAATATATAGTGAATTCCCCACTGGTTATGATTACAAGGAACGATATTATGATGGTAACGGGGTCAAGAAAGAAGCCGCCATCTTTTCAAAAGCTACGTATAAAATAAATAATCAATGGTCTGCTTTTGCAGATCTACAAGGCAGATTTGTAAATCATACCACGAGTGGGTTAACGTCAGATCGTGAGCCTTTAGTTGTAGATGTGAATTATGATTTTTTTAATCCAAAAGCTGGAGTTTCTTACAAGTATAATGACGCAAACCAGTTGTATGCTTCTTATGGTAGGGCCAATCGGGAACCACGAAGAAGTGATTTTGAGAATGGACTTTTTACCGCAGAACGACTTGATGATATTGAGTTAGGTTGGCGTTTTGCTTCGGAAACTTTAAAGTTAAACACAAATGCTTTTTATATGTTTTATAAAGACCAATTAATACTCACAGGAGCGATTGATGATGTGGGAGCACCCATAAGAGCGAGTAGCGGGAAGAGCTATCGTTTGGGAGTAGAAATAGATGCCACCCTGGATATTTCAGAAAAAATAAGACTACAACCAAATGTTGCCATTAGCACCAATAAAAATAAAGATTTCTTCTTCGAGAGAGACGGTGTATTAACAAATCTAGGAGATACAAATCTTGCCTTCTCTCCATCTGTGGTAGCGGGTAATGCTATTTTATATAGGCCGATGAAGCATTTTGAAATTGGATTTCTATCTAAGTACGTCAGCCAGCAATATATGGGTAATATCGATAGCGATGCCTCAGTACTGGATGCTTATTTTGTAAGTGATATAAACCTTGTGTATACGCTTAAAGATGTTCCTGTAGTTAGGGAGATTGTGTTTTCTGGACTCGTGAATAATATTTTTAATAAAGAGTACGTGAACAATGGCTACTTCTTTACGTATGATGATGATTTTAGTGCGCCAGGAACGATTACAACTGTTGAAGGTGCCGGATTTTATCCACAAGCCACGATTAACTTTTTAGTAGGAGCGACCGTTAAGTTTTAATTAGAAATACGCACAGAATTACCAGTACGCACCGCGTTATATCGTTGCATTGGGTAGGTAGAAGGCTGGCTTTGATGCTGGCCGGTAACAATATCATAGGTGTTAGAATCCGTCGTGCAAGGACAGGAAGCAAGGATTCCTTCCAGGTCCATAGTCGAACAACTATTAGGTAGGTGATTTGGGTCTGCTAAATCGAAAGCAGTGTATAAATCGTTATTAACATTGTAGACAACCACACCACGAACACCTAGCTGCTCTAAGATTACAGAATTACCCGGAAAATTAAGGCCATTGTATTCTGGTAAATCAAGATTGAGATTAATATTTACTAGGGGATAGATAAGGTTTGGATTGTCATCATCTTGGTCATCATTACGTTTACAGGATGCAAAAATAAAGGCGAATGCTAAAAAGTATAAGATGTATTTCATAACGTTTTGTGGTGGCACCTTTTAAATTATGTGCAAAGATGCAATAATTATTTTTTTGTATATTTGTTTAAAGAAACCCCGTGTTGAATGGGGTTTTTTTTATTCCTGCGAACCTGAGTTAAATGTGCGTCTTAAAGACTGCATCTCACATTCTAGCGGGAATCTTAATTTATAAAAATCACGAAGTACAATCTTCTGTCGATTAAAACGAAATAATTATGAGTAAAGTATCATATTATACCCGGGAGGGATTACATAGTCTCAAAGAAGAGCTGAACCAGTTAAAGGATATTGAGCGTCCAGCTGCGTCTAACGCAATTGGAGAGGCACGTGATAAGGGTGACTTGAGTGAGAATGCTGAGTATGACGCCGCTAAAGAAGCGCAGGGAATGCTAGAAATGCGTATTTCTAAGCTGGAAGCTGTAGTAGCAAATGCGAGGGTAATTGACGAGTCACAGCTGGATACCACTAAGGTGCTGATTCATTCTACCGTAAAAATAAAGAACCAAACTACGGGAGCAATAATGACGTATAAACTAGTGGCGCAGAGCGAGGCAGACGTTAAAACTGGATTACTTTCGGTAGATTCTCCTATTGGGAAAGGATTATTAGGAAAAGAAGTAGGAGGTCACGCAGAGATTCAAGTGCCTAATGGCACTATGAAGTTTGAAATTGTAGAAATATCTCGAGACTAGATGGCTTCTATTTTTACAAAAATAATAGAAGGAGAAATCCCTTGCTACAAAGTAGCCGAAGATAATAAGCACATTGCATTTCTGGATATTAACCCAAATGCAAAAGGCCACACTTTATGTGTGCCAAAAGATGAGGAAAATAAAATCTTTGATCTTGATAAGGCAGGATATGCAGATTTAATGGAGTTCTCCAGAAAAGTAGCGATTGCATTAGAAAAAACGGTGCCTTGTAATCGTGTTGGGATGTCCGTGATAGGACTAGAAGTTCCTCACGTGCACGTGCATCTCATCCCCTTAAACGACATGAGCGAAATGACTTTTCAGTCTAAAGTGAAGTTGGGTAAAGATGAGTTTGTGGCCTTAGCAAAAGAGATTGCGGGTAATTTATAGTGATTAAATTTTTGATTTGAAAGTGGATTTCTCTAATCTCTAATTATTCCAACGAAGCAACCCGCATCACAATCTCCATCGTTGTTCCTTTACCCAAAACACTATGAATTACGCGTATACGGCCGTTGTGGTATTCTTCTATAATACGCTTTGCAAGAGAAAGCCCTAATCCCCAACCGCGCTTTTTTGTAGTAAATCCTGGTCTGAAGATGTTTCTAAAATTCTTTTTTGAGATTCCTTTTCCTGCATCTGTGATTTGGATGTAAACATATTTTCCTTTTTGCTCCATCCTTATGTGGATGATCCCTTTTCCTCTCATGGCGTCGATGCCATTTTTAACTAGATTTTCTATAGTCCAGCTATAGAGCTGTGGGTTAAGGTTGACCGGGATTTTCTGATCTGGAATTTCTAGTTTAAAATCTACAAGCCTTGACGTTCTGTTTTTTAGATACTCATAAGATTCAGTTGTTTCTTTTACTATATCTAGCTCGTGCAATACAGGTAAGGAACCTACCTTGCCAAAACGGTCTGCAATCGTTTCTAGTCTTTTAATATCTACGTTCATTTCGTTTAGATATTCAGGATTCACATCTTCTGATCGTAAGATTTCGCTCCATCCTAATAGGGAGGAAAGCGGAGTGCCTATCTGGTGGGCGGTTTCTTTTGCCATCCCTGCCCAAAGACGATTTTGTTCTGCCGAGCGAGAGGTGCGGTAAAAGAAATAAAGTGCTGATACAAAGAGCGATATTATTAGTACTAACAATAATGGGTAATATTTAAGCTTGTTGATTAATGGAGAATTTCCGTAGTAAATAGTCGTGTACACTTTACTCTTGTATTCTGAAATTATAGGTTCGTTTTCAGAAGCAAAATTTACTATTAAACCATCTCTTTTTTTAACAGTAGAAATACGAGTGGAATCTAGGTTGCGGTAGTTATATGTGCTGTCTAGATGGTTAAAAGCAATCATCGGTGTTGTCGTATTTGCCTCCATTATGGATTGCACAAGATTGAGCTGTGTTCCACTTAAATCTTGCGTGGCAAACTCCCGTTGCGCAGCTGTCCAGATCTCCATTTTAACACGCTCATTGTCTTTTAAGTTATTGAAAACTGCATAGGAATTCCAGAAAACCAATGAAATAATAACTAAAGAAATAAGGATTAAAAACCATCTACCAAACGCAGAATATTGAAACATATAAGATTATTTTTTATTACTGAGATAGGAATTACAATACAACAGCAAACACGGTTTAAATATAAAGTAAAATTGTTAATATTATTGTGCAACTCAATTTTTACAAAGCATCGCCTTTGCCTACATTTGCGGCTATGCTTAGTATTTCACCTAAAGATATCAAAACAGCACAATTACACGGGTACCTACTGGGCGCCGTGTCACCGCGACCTATCTGTTTTGCAAGTACCGTGGATAGCGACGGGAATGTGAACCTTTCACCCTATAGCTTTTTCAATGTTTTTAGTGCTAATCCGCCGATATTAATATTTTCGCCAGCGAGACGCGTCCGTGATAATACGACAAAGCACACCTTAGAAAACGTTTTAGCCACAAAAGAAGTGGTGATTAATATAGTGAGTTATGATATGGTACAGCAAATGTCCTTGTCATCCACAGAATATGCAGAAGGAGTAAATGAGTTTGTGAAAGCAGGTTTTACAGAAGCCCCTTCCGTAAAAGTGAAGCCACCAAGAGTGGCAGAAGCTCCAGTGCAGCTAGAATGCAAAGTAAACGAAGTAGTGGCTTTAGGCAATGAAGGTGGAGCAGGAAACCTAGTGATTTGTGAAGTGGTACAATTACACATCGATGAAAATATTCTAGATGCAGAAGGTAAGATTGATCCTGCAAAAATAGATGCCGTGGCTAGAATGGGCGGTAACTGGTACAGCAGGGCAAAAACAGGAATGTTTGAAGTGCCAAAACCGTTGTCAACACTAGGAATAGGAGTGGATACATTACCAGAAGCAATACGTTTTAGTACCGTATTAACGGGTAATGACTTAGGAATGTTAGCAAATGTAGAGCAGCTGCCATTTGGCAATGCTTCTGCAGATATAAAGATGCATAAAAAAGCCCAAGCGTTATTAGGTCAAGGAGATCTTACCGCCGCTTGGCACACTTTAATAAAGTAAATTAATTAATAACTAAACAGATTGCCATTAAGCTTATAAGCTATGATGGAAACACACACAAAAAATGGAAGTACAAGGAAAGATTAAATTAATCGGAGAAACGCAAACTTTTGGTAGTAACGGTTTCAGAAAAAGAGAATTGGTAGTGGTAACGGAGGAGCAATACCCACAACCTATAATGGTTGAGTTTGTGCAAGACAAAACGGACTTACTTAACAACTTTGGCGTAGGTCAAGAAGTTAAAGTAAGTATCAACTTAAGAGGCAGAGAATGGGAAGATCCTAAAACGAACACTACCCGCTATTTTAACTCTATTCAAGGATGGAGAATAGAAAGTGCGCAAGCAGGAGCAGGAGCGCCAGATATGCCTCCTATGCCACCAATGGAGACATTTACTCCAGCAGATAATTTAAATACGGAGGACAATGATGATTTGCCTTTCTAATGTAAGGTAAATTCTATTGTAGTATAAAATGCTAAAACCACACATCTCTATGTGTGGTTTTTTATTTCTGAAATATCAATCATTCAAAACCTCTACTTTTGATCTAAGATTGTTCGTGTCACTACTATTAATTTACTTAAAACAATGATTCCACATATTTCGACTATGTCTTTTCCAGATCCTCGTGATGCTAGTCTCGATGGACTACTGGCGTATGGAGGTGAACTCAATGAGGAGCGTTTGTTGCTTGCCTATAACAGCGGTATTTTTCCTTGGTATAATGAATATGATCCTGTCTTATGGTGGAGTCCAGACCCGAGAATGGTACTATTTCCTAAAAAATTTAAAGTATCAAAATCCCTTAAAAAGACTATTGTCTCACAAAAATTTACGGTCACATTTAATACCGCCTTTGAGAAGGTGATTACACACTGTGCAAAAGTGAAAAGAGAAGGGCAAGATGGCACCTGGATTACTTCAGAAATGGTAGCGGCATATTTAAACCTGCATGAGTTGGGTCTTGCGCTATCGGTAGAGGTGTGGTATGAAAAAGAATTGGTAGGTGGCTTATACGGTATCGACTTAAAACACAAAAAAGTATTCTGTGGCGAGAGTATGTTTGCACTAATGAGCGATGCTTCAAAAGTGGGCTTCTATTATCTAGTGGAGCGCTTAAAGGCCGAGAACTATCAATTGATAGATTGTCAGGTTTACACCGCCCATCTCGAAAGCTTGGGAGCAGAGGAGGTTAAAAGACTCACATTTTTATCATATTTAGAAGATTGAGCTGTTATGGAGTTCATTAAATTTTAAGTATTTAGGTATATTTGATTTCCCAAAATTAAGTTTTCATGAAATGTATACTACGAACCATTTTTCTCTGTGCTATCATTTTTTCAGGTCAGCACATTTTCGCGCAACAAAACGACGCATTACCAAAAGGACTTTCCGAAGTTGAAAAAGGACTAATAACCGATTATCAATTTACGAGTACAGCGCAACGCACTCCCGCGCCGTCATCACCTGTAAGAGCCGCAGCAGAATGGGAAGAGGTAGAGTATCTCGTTGTTACTTGGGAAAACAACTACCTAAATATCTTGCGCCAGATTGTTGCTGTTGGTGTGCAGGAAGCGAAGGTGATTATCGTAACACAAAATGAAAATAGCGTTAACAATTATTTAGAAAGCAACGGCATAGACACTACAAATATCACATACTTAAACAGAGAATGGGATAGTATCTGGATCCGTGATTATGCAGGAAACACCGTGTATACAGATGATGTAGGAGAACGCGCTCTTGTAGATTGGATCTATAACAGACCAAGACCAAATGACAATACAATACCTTCAGCACACGCAGAATTGTTAGATATACCTATTTATATCACAGACAATAGCCCTAACGATTTAGTAAACACAGGCGGAAACTACATGTCTGATGGCTTAGGAAATGCCTTTGCATCAGATCTTATTCTAGAAGAAAATTCAGCGGGTAACCCTTATAACGTTTCAGTAAAAAGTGAATCTCAGATTGACCAGATAATGGAAGATTATATGGGAATCACTAATTATATCAAAATGGAAACATTGCCATATGACGCAATTCACCATATCGATATGCACATGAAGTTATTAGATGAAGAAACGCTATTAGTGAGCAGATACCCAGAAGGGGTTGCAGATGGCCCGCAGATTGAAGAGAATATAGATTATGTGTTGAGTAATTTTAATTCGCCGTTTGGGACTCCCTACAAGGTAAAATGGATAGACGCTCCGCCAAGTACAAGCGGTGCATATCCAGATACAAATGGGTATTATAGAACTTACAGTAATTCTATAATTATCAATAAATCTATTTTAGTGCCTACATATAGACCAGAAGTTGATGCGGCAGCACTTGCTTATTATGAAGAGTTAATGCCGGGATATAATGTTGTGGGAATCGATGTTGATGATCCAGAAGAAACTTTGATTGCGGCATTTGGAGCAATTCATTGTATCACACATACCATAGGAGTAGATGAGCCATTGTTAATTGTACACCAGCCGGTTGCAAATGCGGCGCCATCGGCTACGGTTGCTATAGATGCATCTATCAAACATATTTCTGATGTTGCCCAAGCAAAAGTGTACTGGAGGGAGCAAGGAGATACAGTGTATCAAGAAGTGGCCATGTCTGCTACAGGAGATTATATGTGGACGGCAGAAATAAATATGCCAAGCTCAAACATAGATGTTGAGTATTACATTTGGGCTGCAGCTAATTCTGGTAAATCACTAGCGCGACCATTGGTTGCTCCAGCAGGATACTGGCGCATTAATGTAGATGTATTGGCAACACAAGAGTACGCTGCAGCAAACATCGCGGGTCCTTATCCTAATCCTACCACAGATGAGGTGCGATTTAATTTTACGACACAATTTTCAGAAATGAACGTGATGATTACGAACATCTTAGGGCAAGAATTATTTCACAATGATTTTACAAACGTAGAAGGCGAACTTAGTCTTGACTTAAAAGTACAATGGCAGGGTACATTGTTTGTGACCTTTAGTGGAGACTTCGGGAACGTCACAAAGAAGATACTTAAGCTTTAATAAGAAAATAGCTATAAAAAAACCGCTTCTCACGAACGTGTTTTTTTTTGTTTTCAGGACTAACTAAGTGCTTTATATCTAAAACAATCTTCTCCGTGATCATTCACCATACCTATGGCTTGCATAAGGGCGTAGATCACGGTGCTACCTACAAATTTAAATCCGCGTTTTTTTAAGTCTTTACTTAGCTCAGTACTAAGCTCTGTATTTGCTGGCAGATCACTTGGTGCCTTACAATGGGTTTGCAATGGCTTTCCATCTACAAAGCCCCAAATGTAATCGCTAAAGCTCCCAAACTCTTTCTGGATGTTCATAAAAGCCTGTGCATTGGTAATCGTAGCGTTCACTTTTAATCGATTCCTGATAATACCTGCGTCCAGTAGTAGTGCCTCCACTTTCGTATCTGGATAGTGGGCGATTTTTTTATAGTCAAAAGCATCAAAGGCTTTTCTAAAGTTTTCGCGTTTTCTCAATACAGTAATCCAACTTAAACCAGCTTGAAAAGTCTCGAGCGTCAAAAACTCAAAAAGCCTGTCGTCATCTTTCACGGGTTCGCCCCATTCCGTATCGTGATAGGCTACATAGAGCGGGTCTGTGCCGCACCAACTACAACGGTTTATTTCCATAATTACATTTTTTAATTAGGTTTTTTAAAGATAGTAAGAAATTGTAAATTACTTCGTCAAAGTAGCATATGGAAACAGTACATACAAAATCAATTATTGCCGAAAGTTTAAAATCTGCAATGAGTTATACAGCATATAGAGCGCTCACAGAAGCGCATATAGAGAACAAATCAAGCACGGGTCCAGACCAAAGTGAAGCATTTGTAAACTATACCAAGTTGGGTGGTGCAAGAATGAGAAGACTTGATAAAACGGTTAAAATTTCAGAAGAAATACAAGGAATGGCCACGTCATTTGATAAGAAGATAACCTGGCTCGTTATTTCTGAATCATGGTGCGGGGATGCAGCTCACGCTTTACCGGTGATTAATAAAATTACAGAATTATCAGATAAAATTGAACTCAAAATTGTCCTACGAGACGAGCACATAGAACTAATGAATCAATACCTGACCAATGGTGGGATGTCTATCCCAAAGTTGATACAGATAGAAGGTGGTGTCGTAACCCAAACTTGGGGGCCGCGTCCATCTACTGCTACGGCGATGGTCAACGATTATAAAAAGACGAACGGTGGCTTGACTCCAGAATTTAAAGAATCGCTTCAAGGATGGTATAATAAAGATAAAGGACAGACTATTGCACGCGATATTGCAGCTTTTTTATCTTAATTCTGGCCAGGAAAATTATAGGTAATTGTACCCATCTGTGATGGTTTTAAAGAAGCAGATGTAAAGGTGCTTTGGTTTGCATACGATAATGCTTCATCAATGAGACATTCATTTGTAGTAGAGCTTAGTGATGCTGCATAGGTAACGTCTATAACTTTACCTTTAGCATTTACTGAAATCGTGATTACGATACGGCCACCAGATTCACAGAGATAAACGGGGTTAGGTAGAAAAACGGCTGTTCTATCTATAAGTCGATAACTGTTGGTGCTGTTTCGGTTATTCGATTTTCCAGAGGACGCGGGAGTTTTTGTTACTTGCTTTTTATCTATGGCAACAGTTGTTGGAGCACTTTCGCTTGGGAGTACTCCGGCTTTAGTAACTTGGTCAAGGGCTTCTATTTTTTCTTCAAACTCAGATTTTTCACTGTTTCTATCCTGCTCAAGTTCGTCTATAAAATCTTTTGCTTCATTGTATGCGCTGTGTGTTTCTACCTTATTGATCGAGATATTGTCGAGAGGTGTTATTTCTTCTTCAAATTGTTTAGGCTCTTGATATTCTATGTCGTATACTTTTTCAAGCTCGGTCTTTTCGCTATTTAATTTAATACTAGCAAAGGCGAAAGCCAAACACATGAAAATGAGTGTGGTGACAAGTAATGATCTGTATGCTGGATTTTTTAACACGATTTTATTATAACTAAAACTATGCAAATTTCCGAAAAAAGCACTGCTTTTATTACTTATTTAAGAGCACTTTAACCCTTTAGCATTGTTTCAAACGCTTCTATGCTTATTGCGTTAGTAACTTCAAAATCACCTATTTTAGTTCTTCTCAAGGCAGAAAGGTGCGCGCCATTATCTAATGCCTGACCAAAATCATGCGCTAAAGAACGAATGTACGTCCCTTTGCTACAAGCCACTCTAAAGTGTACTTCTGGCATTTGAATGCTTGTAATTTCAAATGCTGATATATTGATTTTACGTGTTGGTATTTCAACGGTTTCGCCAGCTCGCGCATATTCATACAAGCGCTTGCCTTCCTTCTTTAAGGCGGAGAAAATGGGAGGGCGCTGGTCAATTTCGCCAGTAAACTGCTTCGTATTTTCAAAAATAGCCGCTTCACTTATTTCTGAAATATCAAAGGTAGCGTCTACTTCGGTCTCCAGATCATAGCTTGGCGTTGTGGAACCTATGGTAATCGTGCCGGTGTATTCTTTGTGCTGAGCTTGGTAGGTTTCTATTTGTTTGGTAAACTTTCCTGTACACAAAATAAGTAATCCTGTTGCCAAAGGATCGAGTGTGCCTGCGTGCCCCACTTTTATTTTCTTTATCCCATAGTGCTGCTTAATCAACCACCGCACTTTATTCACTACTTGAAAAGAGGTCCATGTGAGCGGTTTGTCAATAAGGATGACCTGTCCGGTTTGATATTCTTCTAGGGTGAGGGTGTTTTTCATTAGTTGTTTTTATACCCCATTTTAATAAAAATATCAAATGGGGCGCAGTTTAAATCTTTCAAGGTTGCCAAGATTCATTGGCATCAACTGCGCTCAGGCTGACAGTTGACTTTGTTAAAGACTAGGGTAGAAACCAACTACAATAGCAATCAGTCCAACCACTAAACAGTAAATAGCAAAATAAGAAAGCTTACTTTTCTTTACGAGTTTGATCATCCATGAACAAGCAATCAATCCGCTTATAAAAGCGGCTGCAAACCCAATAGAAAGAGTGCCTAGATTTTCAGTATTGGAGGTGATTTCTCCACTCATTAAATCCTTAGCTATTAAGCCAAAAATCACAGGTATTACCATTAAGAAAGAGAAACGAGCTGCCTTACTCTTATCGTTTCCTAATAATACGGAGGTGGATATCGTAGCGCCACTGCGCGAAATCCCTGGTAATGTAGCAATTGCTTGTGAAATACCTATGAGTAAAGAATCCAAAATAGACACCTTCTTTTCTGTATCTTTTGCCTTATCTGCAAGCCACAATAAAACAGCCGTACACAGTAGCATAAAGCCTACAAATATCACAGGTGTATATCCTTCAAACAAACTGTTTTTAACTAATAGAGATTTTAAAAAGTCTTCTAATAATAAGCCTACAATTACTACAGGAATCATCGAAATCACAATTTTTGAAACAAATTGAGTTTCTTCATTCCATTTGAATTCAAATAATCCTTTTAAAAGTATCCAAATATCTTTTCTAAAAACAACCATGGTACTTAAAGCAGTAGCAAAGTGAAGTACTACCGTAAATAGCAGACTCTCATCTGCCGTTGATGTATCACCAAGAATGGCTTTCCCTAATTCTAAATGACCACTAGAGGACACTGGTAAAAATTCTGTAAACCCTTGAATAATCCCAAGGAGGATCGCGTCTATCGCTTCCATTTATTCTTCTGTTTTCCCCGGATTGAGTAAAATTGCGTACACTTCAATCCCAAAACCAAGTAAGATAAGTGCTGGTGCCAGACGGATACGTCTCCAGTTATAGATTTCTGGATTGAAAACGTTAGGGTCATCACTGCCGCCACCTGTCATTAAAATAAAACCAAGTGCTATAAAGGCAATCCCAATCAACATAAACTTATAGTTTTTGCGATGAAATATGAAGTGGCTTTTCTGCTGCTGTTCTTTTCGTTTTTGTTCTCCCATAGTTATTGCCCACGGAGGTGGGTATCGTTAAATGCTGTATAAATTGTATCGTTCTCTACTACAAGTTATACGATGCTATTAGTATAAGATCCTGTAATTGTTTTTGCTAGATGTAATGTGACTTCCTTATTTAGTGTTTTCTCTCTGAACTCCCGCAAGGTATACCCATTTTCTAAAGCTCTATTTATATAAGCCATCTGCCCTCCATTTTCTTTAAAAGCGACATCTTTTACGCCACCTTCATAAATAGTATCAACTCGTATGGTGAGTATATTGCACTCCTCTGGTTTCGGGCTTTGCATAATACACCCCGTAAAACTATGCATAAGCAATGCAATTACAATTATTTTAATAGTATAAGTCATCAGTTCTTAAATTTAAAAAACGCTGTGTAGCTATATACGTGCTTAGCCAAGTAATGACGATACCCATTAAAAAGATAAATAAAAACAAGCCAGCTAAGAGTAGTTTGTCTTGAATGATCTGTAATTCTGGAAAACTCTTATCTGCATAATAAATAATACCAGCTAGCCCGAACATTGCAACAATGGCTCCAATAAAACCTAAGCGAACACTACGCCATACAAAAGGTCTTCTAATAAAACGCTTGGTAGCACCCACCATTTGCATGGTCTTTATCGTAAAACGTTTTGCATATACTGAGAGTCTAATAGAACTGTTAATGAGTAAAATGGCAATGACTAAGAATACCCCTGCAATTACGAGCATCCAAAAACTAATCTTCCGCACGTTACTGTCCAGTTTTTCTATAAGGGGTTTGTCATAAACCACATCATCTACAAAAGACTTGCTTTTGATATCATTTACAATTTCTTCTATCTTATCTGGGGTTACATATTCTGCCATCACCCTCACATCAATACTATTCTGTAATGGGTTGTCACCTAGATACTCCATAAAATCTTCACCAATCACGTCACTATGTTCTTCTGCCGCTTCTTCTTTGGTAACGTAAGTGGCATCTTTTGTGTAAGCGGCTAATGCTAAGCTTTGTTTAAGTTGTGTGACTTCTACTTCTTTTGCTGAGTCTTTTAAAAAGACTACAATAGGAATTTGTTCTTTAAAATAGTCCCCTACCTTTTTACTGTTAAGCACCAGTAGCCCTAACAATCCCAGTAAAAATAGCACCAAAGAAATACTTAGTACTACAGAAAAGTAAGAAGTAAAAAGTCTTCGTTTTTGATAAGTTTCGTACGATTTGCTCATAGATGATTGCTGCCCTTAGGTTCACAAAAATACACAGATTTTTTAACAGATGTCTTTGGCGCCTAAGTTTAATTTAAAACGCTCATATGGCGAGAATATTGGCGCTGACTTCAAGGCGGCATTTTAGCTTAAAAATGTTAAATTTGAAATACGCTAGTTTGGACTAGTGTTGGTTTTTCTGATTATTTATTCTGCTATAACTAAGTATTAATCCTAGAGCGCGCTGAGTTTTGCACAGAGAACACAGAGGGATTGTTAATCTGTTTACTACCTAATCAAAGAGTCACTATTTCTTTCCGGCCTCAGTGATTTGACCAGCATAATGTTATGAATAATAACAGTTTTAAACTTGAACCTTTTGAGATTGTGATAGAAGTGGGCTGTGTGATGACCGCTCTATTTAGTTTGTTGTTGTATGAGCGGCCTATGTTGCCCTGGATCACCAAGCCTTATTTATGTTTATTTGCCTTTCAAGCGCATATTGCTGGAGAGATAATGGATATAGAACCTGATAGAAAAGCTGGAAAGAAAACGACTACTGCTTTTATTGGACGCCCAAACGCTTAAGGTTTAATGCTCGATCTACTATTATTAGAAATGCTTATTTTGAGTGTTGGATTTCAGGATTATGTATTGTCTAGTTTTTTAATGGTGTTTTCTGCTTGGCTAGTATTCGATATTTTTATCTTTTTTAAAGAAAATCCGTTTACCCTTGCTAAAATGAAGCTCTTTGGCTGGGCGATGAATCTATCTGCAGTATTGTCCATGCTTTGGGTGTTGTGTTCTGGTGAATTATTGACGCCAGTAATTTAGCCTGCTCCCGATATCTTATTCTTATTTTGGTTATTTAATTTCATACAATAGCCTTATTTTTACCCCCTTAAAATTTCCAAAGCAATGAGCAAGTATCATTTTAACGATATAGAGAAAAAGTGGCAAGATTACTGGGCGAATAACCAGACGTTTGCCGCCAAGAATGACAGTGAAAAGCCTAAGTATTATGTGCTAGATATGTTTCCTTACCCAAGTGGTGCGGGATTACATGTAGGGCATCCACTGGGCTATATTGCGAGTGATATTTATGCGCGTTACAAACGGCATCAAGGCTTTAATGTGTTGCACCCGCAAGGCTATGATTCTTTTGGATTACCTGCAGAGCAATACGCGATACAAACTGGGCAACATCCTGCAGATACTACGCGAGTGAACATTGAGGGTGGTGTAGATAAGGCTGGAAACGCCATTGCTGGGTACCGAAAACAATTAGATAAAATAGGCTTTTCGTTTGATTGGTCTCGTGAAGTACGCACATCAGATCCAGCATATTATAAGTGGACACAGTGGATTTTTATTCAATTATTTGAGAGTTGGTTTAACAAAGAAACGAACAAAGCTGAAGATGTAAAAACGTTAGTGTCGCATTTTGAGAACTTCGGAAATGCCACAGTTCAAGCAATTTGTGATGACACCGTGGAGATTTTCACAGTGTCCGCATGGAACGGTTATTCTGAGACTAAAAAACAAGAAATTTTATTACAATACAGACTTACCTACCTAGCCGAAACAGAAGTAAACTGGTGTCCAGCTCTGGGTACCGTTTTAGCAAATGACGAAATAGTAAATGGTGTAAGTGAACGCGGCGGCCATACCGTAGTGCGTAAAAAAATGACCCAATGGAGTATGCGAATTTCTGCCTATGCAGAGCGTTTGTTGCAAGGGCTAGACGTTATAGACTGGAGTGAATCTATTAAAGAGACACAGCGTAACTGGATTGGGAAATCTGTGGGGGCGACTGTGTCATTTGCTGTGCAAAACTCAGATTTTAAAATTCCAGTTTTCACAACGCGTCCCGATACTATTTTTGGTGTTTCGTTTATGACGCTTGCTCCAGAACATGAATTAGTAGATCAAATTACAACTCCAGAACAAGAAGCGGAGGTTAAAGCATACAGAGAAGCAACCTCAAAAAGAAGTGAGCGCGAACGTATGGCAGATGTAAAAACCATAAGCGGGGTATTTACCGGCACTTATGCAGAACATCCATTCTCAAAAGAACCTATTCCTATTTGGATTGGGGATTACGTATTAGCTGGCTATGGAACAGGGGCTGTCATGGCTGTGCCGTGCGGTGATCAACGAGATTGGGATTTTGCAAAGAAATTTGATATTGACATTCCTAACGTTTTTGAAGGAGTAGACATTTCCGAAGCTGCATACACAGATAAAGAAGGAACCGTGATTGCTAATAGTGATTTTTTAAACGGTCTGAAATATAAAAAAGCATTGAAACTCGCGATTTACGAGTTAGAAAAACTAGAAGCAGGAGAAGGCAAAACAAATTATCGTTTGCGTGATGCCGTGTTTTCTAGACAGCGATATTGGGGAGAACCGTTCCCGGTATATTATGTGGACGGAATGCCGCAAATGATTGCAAAAGAACATTTACCTATTCGCTTGCCAGAAGTTGAAAAGTATTTACCTACAGAAGAAGGAGAGCCGCCATTGGGAAGAGCAGATGTATGGGCGTGGGATTCAATTAATAATAAAGTGGTTTCAAATGAACTGCGTCACCCTGAGCTTGTCGAAGGACAAGTTCATGATGGTGTATATCCTTTAGAACTTAACACGATGCCAGGATGGGCGGGAAGTAGCTGGTACTTTTTTAGGTACATGGATGCGAATAATGAAGAAACCTTTGCTAGTCAAGAAGCATTGGACTACTGGAAAAATGTAGACCTATATATAGGAGGAAGCGAGCACGGAACGGGACATTTACTATACAGCCGTTTCTGGGTAAAGTTTATGAACGACAGAGGGTTTGTAAATGTAGATGAGCCGTTCAAGAAAATGATTAACCAAGGGATGATTTTGGGGAATAGTGCATTTGTAAGTAGGATTGAAGGCACAAATACATTCATCTCTACTTCCAAGATTACGAAGGAAACCATTCAGGTATTACACGTAGACGTTTCTTTAGTAAATACCTCAGATGAATTAGATATTGAAGCTTTTAAAAATTGGCGTGAAGAATTTAGGGATGCAGACTTTGTCACAGAAGAAAACGGAGCATTTAAAGTAAGCCGAGAGGTTGAAAAAATGTCTAAGTCAAAATACAATGTTGTAAATCCTGATGAGATTTGTGATACATATGGTGCAGATACCTTGCGCATGTACGAGATGTTTTTGGGGCCTTTAGAACAGGCAAAACCTTGGAATACGGCAGGGCTATCTGGAGTGCACTCTTTCTTGAAAAAGATGTGGAAGTTATATCACGGTGGAGAGAATGAAAGCTTTCATGTTTCCGAAGGAGAAGGAACAAAAGATGCTTTTAAAACACTGCATAAAACGATTAAGAAAGTACAAGAAGATATTGAGAACTTCAGCTTTAATACTTCGGTGTCTACGTTTATGATTGCTGTGAATGAGTTGACGGCGATGAAATGTAATTCGCGTGAGGTTTTAGAGCCATTGGTAGTTTTGATTTCGCCATACGCACCGCACATTGCGGAAGAGTTTTGGAATAAGTTGGGTAATAATGAGAGTGTGGCAACTGCTCCTTTCCCTGTTTTTGATGCGACTCACTTGATAGAAAGCAGTAAGGAATATCCTATCTCATTTAATGGTAAGATGCGTTTTACGTTGGAAATGTCACTAGAATTCGGAAAAGACGAAATTGAAAAGACGGTGATGGCACATGAGAAAACACAATTTTACTTAGAAGGACGCACGCCTAAAAAGGTGATTGTGGTGCCTGGGAAAATTGTAAATATAGTGGGGTAAAAATCCCTTCGGAAGTGAATGTTTAGACAATTTATTTAAAATAATCTTAAACTTTTCACAAGCTTCTAGAGGCTTGGTATGGCACTTATGTAATTTCACTATCTTTATAGTAAGGGTTATATGCCCTTTATACTTTATAAAACATAAATACATAAGATGATAGGATATTACATGTTAGCCGGCGTTATTTTCTTGGTGAGCACCTTTGTGAGCAGAAAGCTTAAAAGCAAGTTCAAACATTATTCTCAAGTTTCATTGCGCAATGGAATGAGCGGAAAAGAAATTGCAGAAAAAATGCTTGCCGACAATGGAATCACAGATGTGGAAGTGATTTCTGTAAAAGGAGAATTGACAGACCATTACAATCCAGCCAATAAAACAGTAAATTTAAGTGAAGTGGTGTATTCGCAAAGAAACGCCGCTGCCGCTGCCGTGGCATCGCACGAGGTGGGCCATGCGGTACAGCATGCAACAGCTTATAGTTGGTTAAAAATGCGTTCTGCCATTGTGCCTGCAGTTGGTATTTCAAGTAAGCTATCGAATATCGTAATTATGGTAGGCCTTGTATTGTCTGCTACCGGAACTGTATTTGGCTCTACCGTGTTTCTTGTTGGGATTGCATTATTTGCCGTTACAACGGCCTTCACAATGATTACATTGCCTGTAGAATACGATGCAAGTAATCGCGCTTTGGCTTGGTTAGAAAGTGCTAAGATGGTTACATCAGAAGAGCACGCCGGAGCAAAAGATGCTTTAAAATGGGCAGCTAGAACGTATCTTGTGGCCGCTTTAGGGTCGCTAGTTACACTTCTTTATTTTGTGAGTATTTATATGAATAGAAGATAAATAAAATCATAAAAAGAAAGAGTCGCAGCTTTTATCTTGTCAGAGTTAAAAGATCATATATGATATGACAATGAGTTTGGTTAATAGTGAAGAAACCTTTCAAGTCTTAATAGAATTGAAAGGTTTCTTTCTTTATAATAATTCAATATTACCCAACCACTCTTTCAGGATTGTACCCTAAATAAGGAACTTCTCTTTCCGTAAAATTGATGCCGTATGCTTCTAGTTCTTTTAAGATAGGTTCATATACTTCTCTTTTAATAGGAAGCTGAACGCCGGGTGTTGTAATTTCTTCGTTTAATATTTTTATAGCCGCGATAGCAACAGGGAGCCCTACTGTTTTTGCCATAGAGGTGTAGGTTTGGTCATCACCTATGCAAATCATATTACTGTCTATCTGGTATTTCTTTCCGTCAAGTTCGTAGCCAAACTTATGATACATAACGATCATATCTTTATCCTCTGGTGCAAGTGTCCAACTGTCCATCAATATTTTTTGAAGACATTGTGCTGGTGTTGCATCTTTTAAGCCGATTACTTTTTGATTACTTAAGATGTCAAGATCTACTAATTTTTCCCACATTAAGTCATCTTGATCAATCTTTAAACTGTGTCTTAATTTTAGCTCTACACTATCAGTAGGTGAGTAAGGCAAGAAACAATTTATAAAGTCTCTATATGTAAGGGTTGCGCTATTAGGTAATTTATAGGTGTCGTCTGTCAAGCCTAATTGTACAAACATATTCCACGCCTTGCTAAAACCTACGCGACGTATGGTTCCGCGATATAATGTGAGAATGTCCTTAAGTCCATAAATAGCTTTGTATTGTAAGGAGTTTCTATTAGCGTAAACTTCAAATTTGCCATAGCCATCAACTTCGATAAACTCGGTTCTTCTAAACAGTCGATTATACGGGATATATTTGTATTTTCCTTCTTGTTTAAACTCTGCAGCTCCGCCTTGTCCAGCAAGTACTACGTTGCGAGGGTTCCAGGTAAATTTATAGTTCCAAAGGTTGTTGTCGCTTTCTGGTGCTACGAGACCTCCAGTAAAACTTTCAAACAATAACATTTCTCCACCTTTATCTTTAATGCGATCTATAATTTGCATCGCACTCATATGATCTATTCCTGGGTCGAGTCCAATTTCGTTCATAAATACAAGGCCTTTTGCTTTTGCTTTTGGGTCTAGTAGTTTCATCTCATTACTCACATACGATGCAGTCACTAAGTGTTTTCCAAACTCAATACAGTCTTTTGCAACCTGAATATGAAAACGCGCGGGCAACATAGAAATCACAAGGTCTGCATTTTCAACCGCTTCACGACGTTGAGGATCGTTAAAGACGTCGAGTAAGATACCGCGCCCATTAGGATGTCCGCTCGTAAATTTTTGAGCGTTTTGGACATTGAGATCTCCTATGGTTAAGAACAACTCTTCCGCTTCACTTTTTTCAAGTAAATACTTGATTAAACTTGTAGCAGAACGGCCTGCACCTATGATTAAAATATTTCTCATCTAGTGGGTTTTTGATTACCTTTATGGTGTGAAAATTAGTCATACGAAAGTACTAAAATCACCACTGAGAAATTAGTAAAAATGAATAAAAAAATAGTTGTCACAGCCGCCATTCTCGCCGCCATTACTATCGCGATTGGAGCTTTTGGCGCACACGGTCTTAAAAAACTAGTAGATGCGTCATCACTCGCAAGTTTTGAAACTGGAGTTCGCTACCAGATGTATCACGCACTCGCTTTGTTTGTTATTGGTCTCACGCCTAGTATTTCTGAAATACTAAAACGTCGCATTTTCTGGCTTTTCATTGGAGGAATAGTCTTGTTTTCTGGGTCTATCTATATTTTGTCCTTGCAAGAAGTGTTGCTGTTTTCAGTAAAATGGAGCGCATTTGCGACTCCTTTAGGTGGTTTGTCCTTCATTATAGGTTGGGTGTGGCTCGCAATAGGCGTGTTTAAGAGCAACTAATGTTTTAGCATATTTTAACGTACGCTAAAATATTATTGTTCGAAGGATGAGTTGAAAATCAAATTTATTAACAATTTACCGTGATAATTAAGCCGAATTAAAGAAGGTATATAGTGCTATTTTGTTACTTTTGTAGTGCAACAATTAAAAATGTATGATGGCCCAAAACCAAACTACGAAATCGATTTCGGTCGAAAAATATGGTATTAAAAATGCCAAAATTAACTACCAACTTTCTGCGGAAGCACTTCACAACGAAACAATATCAAAAGGACAAGGAACAGAGGCTAACAGTGGTGCGCTTGCGGTTAATACAGGTGAGTTTACCGGTCGTTCTCCTAAGGATCGTTTCATTGTAAAAGACGATGTGACTAAAGATAAAGTATGGTGGGGAAATATAAATATCCCCTTTTCTCCAGATAAGTTTGATGCCCTTTATAATAAGGTAACAGACTATCTCTCTGAAAAAGAAATTTATGTACGTGATAGTTATGCGTGTGCAGATCCAGATTATAAGTTAAATATACGTGTAGTTACAGAGCATCCTTGGTCTAATATGTTTGCCTTTAACATGTTTTTACGCCCTACGGAAGTAGAGCTCGACGGTTTTGATCCAGAGTGGTTGATTATTAACGCGCCCGGCTTTATGGCTGATCCTGCATTAGATGGCACGCGCCAGCACAACTTTGCAATTTTAAATTTTACCAAAAAAATTGCTTTAATAGGTGGAACTGGTTATACTGGCGAGATTAAAAAAGGAATTTTCTCTGCACTTAACTTTATTCTTCCAGTATATAAGAACACACTGCCTATGCATTGTTCTGCTAACGTAGGAGAGAATGGAGAGACTGCAATTTTCTTCGGTCTTTCTGGAACAGGAAAAACAACACTTTCTGCAGATCCTAATCGTAAGTTGATTGGTGATGATGAACACGGGTGGACAGCAGAAAATACGATTTTCAATTTTGAAGGTGGTTGTTATGCAAAGGTAATTAACCTCTCTTCAGAAAATGAACCAGATATTTATCACGCGATTAAACCAGGAGCAATTCTAGAAAACGTGATGATGAATGATAAGGGAGAAGTAGATTTTGCAAATACAAGTATTACACAAAATACGCGCGTAAGCTACCCTATTTATCATATTGATAATATTAAGGAGCCTTCTGTAGGGAAGAACCCTAAAAATATATTTTTCTTAACAGCAGATGCCTTTGGCGTATTACCTCCTATTTCAAAGCTAACGCCAGGTCAAGCTGCCTATCACTTTATTAGCGGGTATACGGCAAAAGTAGCTGGAACAGAAGCTGGAGTTACGGAACCAATGCCAAGTTTTTCAGCTTGTTTTGGGGCGCCTTTTATGCCTTTACATCCTACTAAATATGCAGAAATGCTAAGTAAAAAAATGAAGGATTCTGGTGTGAATGTTTGGTTAGTTAATACTGGATGGACTGGAGGTCCTTATGGAGTAGGTACTAGAATGAAATTAAAATACACCAGAGCCATGATTACTGCGGCAATGGATGGAGCACTAGAAGAAGCAAATAAAGATAAATACCACACGCATTCTGTTTTTGGATTGGCGCAGCCTAGGGTGTGTCCAAATGTTCCTACACAAGTATTGAGTCCTAGAGCCACTTGGAATAATGATGAAGGATACTATAAGACTGCAAATAAATTAGCGGCTTCGTTTAAAGATAACTTTAAGCAGTTTGAAGAGTATGCTAATGAAGAAATCTTAGCAGGGGGCCCACCAACGGTCTAATTGCAAATTTCTATTAAACAAAAAGAGAGCTGAATGTAAACATTCAGCTCTCTTTTTGTTTAATAATTTAATGGTACAAGTGCCCAAGTAAGCTGAGCGGAGTCGATTTTACTTCTTATTATTCTCCCTGATGTACTTCTCTAGTGCCATCGTCATAGAAGGTGTGTCTGGCGTAGGTGCTTTAATATCAACACGCAGGTCGCTATCTGCAGCTGCTTTTACTGTTGTATTCCCAAATACTGCAATACGCGTTTCCTTCTGATCAAAGTCTGGAAAATTTTGTAGTAATGACTCAATTCCACTAGGGCTAAAGAAAACTAATATGTCATAAAATACATCTCTTAAGTTGCTCAAGTCACTCACCACCGTTCTGTAAAGAATAGCTTGTTTCCAAGATACTTTTAGTTCGTTAAGTACATTAGGCACTTCTTCTTTTAGTTTATCTGTAGAAGGAAGTAAGAATTTTTCGCCCTTGTATTTTTTAATGATTGGTGAAAGCTCAGTAAATGTCCGTTTCCCCACATATATCTTACGCTTTCTATACACTACATATTTCTGCAAGTAATAGGCAACTGCTTCACTCTGACAAAAATACTTCATAGAATCTGGCACCTTGTAACGAAGTTCGTCTGCAATTCTAAAGTAGTGATCTACTGCATTTCTGCTCGTAAGGATAATTGCTGTATAATCGTTAAGATCTATTTTTTGATTGCGAACTTCTTTTCCAGGTACGCTTTCTACATGTATAAAAGGGACAAAGTCAATCTTAACCTTTTGTCTTTCGATTAAGTCAAAATACGGAGAGTTTTCAACCTTTGGCTCAGGTTGGGAAACTAAAATAGTTTTCACTTTCATACGTGTTTTTTTTTTCATTTGAAACTATGTTACTGCTTTATACAGAATCACATAGGGTGCAATTTCCAGAGCGCAAAGATACAATATAAAATACAAGATTTGTGGTGCCAGGACGTTTCTGAAATTTTTATAACTTAAAATGAGCCCAATGCCGTTAAAAGCAACCGCTAGACTAAGAATAAAAAGAAGAATTGTTTGATTTGCACCCAAGGTATACATCAATAAAATGTTACAAAAGAGGAGAAAGATGGCAATATAGTTTCTATAGGTCAATTTTTGATAGAGATATTGATTGATCAAGCCTTCCATGTTAAAGACATTCCCTATTATTTTTTCGATAAATATTTTGACACCAATGAATACAAAGTATATGGCGCAAATCTGAATATACAGCAGCCATAGCTTTTCATCAGTACCATAGCCAACTTCTGTTAACAGCAGATAAATAAAAAATGAAACGGAGAGCAGTTGGACAACAAATAGCAACAGGTTAAATACGTGTGTTAAAGTATCACTTTTTCCTTGTAACAAAAAATATTTATTATTCAGTGGCAAATAAATAAACTCATCGAAACGTTTAGGGAACAAGAACTTGGCTGAAGTCATCAATAGGATGCAGCCTAGAAAAACAAGGGTGATCCAGTCTGATAAGATGCTATGTCGTTCTAAGAGTTCCAAACGTCTGTTTTGTGATGATAAAGGTACGAGAATCGCTCGTAATTGTATTACTAATCCTATAGATATCATCATTAATATCGGTTAAAAAAAGTACCTTTGTAGTCTATGAGCAGCATCAAAAATGCGGTTATAATTATCCCAACCTTTAATGAGATTGAAAATATCGATCGGGTGTTGCGTGCAGTATTTTTATTACAACCAGATTTCCACGTTCTTGTTGTTGATGATGATTCTCCAGATGGCACAGCAGCACTAGTGGAAGGGATGATGGCAGGGTTTCCAGAAACGCTTCACATATTAAAACGAAAAAAAAAGCTGGGATTAGGTTCTGCGTACATTGCAGGATTTAAGTGGGCTCTAGGGAGAACATATGAATACATCTTTGAAATGGATGCAGATTTCTCTCATAATCCTGAGGATCTCACTAGGTTATATAATGCTTGTCACAAAGATGGGAATGATTTAGCCATTGGTTCTCGTTATGTGACTGGAGTAAATGTTGTGAACTGGCCCATGAGTAGAGTTTTGTTGTCTTGGGGAGCATCTAAATATGTTCAGTTTATTACAAGAATGAACATCCACGATACGACGGCAGGATTTATTTGTTATAGACGAAAAGTGCTAGAAACAATAAATCTAGACAAGATTCAGTTTTTAGGGTATGCATTTCAGATAGAAATGAAATTCAAGGCGCATTTGAGTAAATTTAAAATAGTAGAAGTACCTGTAATATTTACAGATAGAACAAAAGGAGAATCAAAAATGAGTTCCGGGATTATTTCCGAAGCTATTTTTGGAGTCTTAAAAATGAAGATCAAAAGTCTTTTTAATCGATACGAGATTTAATGAGGAGCTATTTAATTAAGAATGCAAACATTGTAAATGAAGGAAAGATTTTTCAGGGTGACGTACTTATCCAGAATGATCTTATTGCAGAAATTGCTGAAAGCATAAGTGTGAAAAATAGTGAAACGCAGGTGATTGATGCAGACGGGCATTATCTCATTCCTGGGATGATTGATGATCAAGTGCATTTTAGAGAGCCAGGTTTAACACATAAAGCTACGATTGCTACAGAGTCTAAAGCAGCTGTAGCTGGCGGAATCACTACATTTATCGAGATGCCAAACACGGTGCCTCAAGCAACAACTATCGAATTGCTAGAAGAAAAGTTTGCCATCGCCGCAGAGGATTCTTGGGCTAACTACAGCTTTATGTTTGGTGGTACCAACGATAATCTTTCAGAGATTTTAAAGGTAGATCCTACGAAAGTGGCTGGGTTAAAACTTTTTCTTGGATCTTCTACGGGTAATATGCTCGTTGACGACCCGAAAACTTTAGAAGAAATTTTTAGTAAAACAAATTTGTTAATCTCAGCCCATTGTGAAGATGAAGCTACGATACGCGAAAATCTAGCAAAGGCGAAAGCAGAGTTTGGGGACCATATACCTATTAATCAGCACCCTATTATAAGGAGTGAAGAGGCTTGTTATATATCTTCGTCGCGTGCGATTGCATTAGCAAAAAAGACAGGAGCTAGATTGCATGTATTTCACTTGTCTACTGCAAAGGAGACGGGGCTTTTTAGTAATAAAAAACCGTTAAAGGATAAAAAAATTACAGCTGAGGTTTGTGTGCATCACCTTTGGTTTACGGATAAAGACTATGCAACAAAAGGCACTAAGATAAAATGGAACCCTGCTGTTAAAACAGAAAAAGATCGCGATGGTCTTTGGAAAGCCTTACTCAATGATAAGATAGATGTTATAGCTTCAGATCACGCGCCACACACGCTAGAAGAAAAAGATAACGGGTACTTAGAAGCTCCTTCTGGGGGGCCATTAGTGCAACACGCAGTCGAAGCGCTTTTTGAAATGCACCATAGAGGTAGAATCTCTGTAGAAAAACTGATTGAAAAAATAGCTCATAATCCGGCTATCTTGTTTGAGATAAAGGATAGAGGGTATATACGAGTGGGTTATAAGGCAGATTTAGTTTTGGTTGACCCTAACTCACCGTGGACAGTTTCCAAAGAAAACATAGCATATAAATGTGGATGGTCACCTTTTGAAGGCACAACTTTTAGATCTAGAATAACACATACATTTGTGAATGGAACACTCTGTTACGAACTTGGCAAATATGGCACAAAACCAAAAGCAGAGCGACTAACATTTAATAGATAATGAAAAGTATTTACTTCATATTGATCTTAGTTATGGCAGTGGGTTGCCAAAATGTGAAGTACCCAAATAAACCGGATAATTTGATTCCGGAAGGCAAAATGGTTGAGGTGCTTACCGAGGTCTATCTTAGTAATGCCGTGCGCAGTTATAACATACGCATTGTGCGTGACAGTGGCTATAAACTGGACTCAATGTTGTATGAAAAGTTTTCTATTGATAGCTTACAATTTGCAAAAAGCCACGCATATTATTCATCAGACTTGGAGGTTTACACCGCGATTTTTGAGAAAGTAAAAGCAAAAATGGAAGTGATGAAAGTAGATGCGGACACGCTAAAAGCACGTTACATAGAGCGCCGTCGTATTACTGACTCTATACGCCGTGATAGTCTACGTGCCTTTGAAATGGATAGACTTGAAGATAGTATTCAAGTAATATCACCAGAAAGGATTCGCGCAGTTCAATCCGAAATTGACCTTGAGTATTAAAGTGTTTTGGTTGCTATAAATGCAGTGCTTACTCTTTTAATAGTTTCATCAATATTGCTGTACTCAAACGGCACTGCGATCGTAATTTTACTCCCATCATATTCTGAAATATGCTGCAACGAACGGATACTCTCCTTGTTCAAACTAGTTTTCTTGCCTGTAAAAATACTACCTGTTTTTTGAAAAAACGCAAGCAACTTTAATTGCCAGTCTTTAGCCGAAGTTGTCGGGTTTTTTGCGCCAATATTCTGAGCAATTTGTGTGATGACTTCTTGATATTTGAGGTTCGCGCCAGATAGCAAGAATGACTCATTGGTAATATCGCTTTTCATTAAAAGATGCAAAGCTTTTACAACATCCTTTACATCTACAAATCCTGTCCCGCCTCTTGGATATTTAGGAATCCCCTTTTTTACTTTAGAAAAAAGAGAGCCAGATACATTGTGCCAATGTCCTGCACCTATAATAACACTAGGTTGCACTATAATCACATTAAGCTCTTCTTGAGATCCGCGCCATACTTCCATTTCTGCGCCAAATTTTGATATCGCATACCCATTATTATCGGCTTCGGGATTCCAGTGAGTTTCTTCAGAAATGGAAGAGCCATCTATTGATGCACCCAAGGCAGCCACAGAGCTAACGTGACATAATTTTTTAATGTGATTTGCGATGCAAAGATTAACCACATTTGCGGTGCCTTCAATATTAGTTTTTTTAAGAAGATGGTAATCTGATTCAGAAAAACTTAAAAGTGCCGCGCAGTGATATACTTGGGTTACTCCAATAAAAGCATCCTCAAGTGCTGGTACATCCAAAATATCTGCAGTTACCCAGGTTATCTTATCGAATAGTGCGATCGCATTATACGACTCAAAAACTTGCTTGACTGGATGCAGATTGCTGTCAGGTCGCTTTATAGCACGAGTTGTTTCGTTTTCTTTTAAAAGAAAATATAAAAGATGTGAGCCTACAAGCCCGGTACCGCCAGTTACTAGAATCATAGGGTAAAAATACTCTTTTTAGCAATACTCTTTTATCTTCTTGAGCATCCTACTATCTTTGCTAAAATTCTTAGAAACACTCATAAAATGTGGATGATTAGCTGTACGCTGAATGACTTAAATATAGATAGCATAGCGACTTCCCATTTCTTAAATATAATAGTAGCATGAAAAACTTTGTTGAAGAATTACAATGGCGCGGAATGGTTCACGATGTGATGCCAGATACAGAAACACATCTGTTAGAGCAAATGAGAGCGGCATATATAGGCTTTGATCCTACGGCAGACTCATTGCACATAGGAAATCTAGTGCCAATCATGTTATTGTCATTTTTTCAAAGAGCAGGGCATAAGCCAGTGGCGCTTGTAGGTGGGGCAACAGGAATGATAGGAGACCCGTCTGGAAAATCTAGTGAACGTAATTTGCTAGATGAAAAGACACTGCGTCATAATCAAGATTGTGTAAGAAACCAATTAAGTCAGTTTTTAGATTTTTCGTCTGGTGCTAAGAATGAGGCGGTGATGGTTAATAATTATGATTGGATGAAAGACTTTAGCTTTCTAGATTTTATTCGTGATGTTGGTAAACACATTACGGTAAATTACATGATGTCTAAGGATAGTGTGAAAAACAGATTAACGGGAGAGAACATAGAGGGAATGTCATTTACAGAATTTACCTACCAACTCGTGCAAGGGTATGACTTTTTACACTTGTTTCAAAACCAAGATTGCACCTTGCAAATGGGCGGTAGTGATCAGTGGGGGAATATCACCACGGGAACAGAAATGATTCGCCGTATAGGCGGAGCAAAGGGATATGCGCTTACTTGCCCATTGATTACAAAGAGTGATGGGAGTAAGTTTGGTAAAAGTGAAGGTGGCAATGTTTGGTTAGACGCCAAGAGAACGTCTCCTTATAAATTTTACCAATACTGGTTAAATACCAGTGATGATGATGCCGAAAAATATATCAAGATTTTCACCTTTTTAGACAAAGAAACCATTGGTGCTCTAGTGCACACTCATGGCGAAGCACCGCACCAGCGTGCCTTGCAAAAGAGACTAGCGCAAGAGGTGACTACCACGGTGCATGGTAAAGAAGCCTATGACACGGCTGTTTCTGCTTCTGAAATATTATTTGGGAAATCAACCTCAGATGATTTAAAGAAAATTGATGCAGACACCTTTTTAGATATTTTTGAAGGAGTGCCACAAGCCGAAGTTTCAAGAAAACAATTGACAGAAGGTTTAGATATTATAGGAGCATTAGCAGAACAAACAGGATTCTTAAAATCTAATGGCGAAGCAAGACGCGCGCTTAAGGAGAATAGCATATCTGTTAATAAAGAGAAGGTACAAGAAGGTTATAGTATTTTCGAAGCAGATCTATTAAACGATCGTTTTGTATTGCTCCAACGTGGAAAGAAAAATTACTTTATAATTTCTGTGCTTTAAAACTTATACCGATCATTCACAGAAAAACCCTCCATTTCAAAACTGAAATGAGAGGGTTTTTCATACTAACTAACCAACCAATTATGAAAAATTGTTGCAAACTGCAACATCAATCATGAATTAATATTTAAGTCGGTCAGTTTTCTTCTTCCTTACATTCCTATAAAAAATTCATTACTTCTGGATACGGCACTAAAGAGCTAATAAGAAGTGCAATACTATCTTTTGAAATAAGCGTGATACTTAACAATAACGCGACTACCATAATAGAAACTGCAAGATTGTTCTGTTGTATTTCTTTAAACTCGTTAACGCCTTTGGTCAAGAAACTAAATAAGACAAAAACTGCTGTATTGATAAATAGCGACATTATAAAACCAATAATGAGGTAGAGGCCTGAATACTTCGCGACAGTCATAAAATCTATACTTTCTTGTTGTCTAACAGATAGGCGAACTACGTTTGTAATCGACGGTAAAATCTCACTTAAAATGAGCCCAAGAGATATGATAATCCCAGACATGAAGATAGTGAATGCCATATTGCTGCTTTCCACTTCTTGGTTTTTAAAGAAGAGTTTTTTAAGAATTCCGAAAGAAATATATACAACTATTACGGTAACTACAATGGAGAGAATAATCTCAAATAAGGCTAAGAAAAATAATGAAGTGTTCATAGTTTAATTTTATTAGGTTAATAAATAGCAAAGATTGAAATCACGACAGTGATGTTAAATGTTAGTTTGAAAATTTTGAGTCTTGTCTCCTGGCTCATTTTTCTTTACTTACTCGTCAATACCACATTCCAATGGGTAATGTCATCAAATGAATAAGGCAATTCTCCCGCCTCAAAATACTTGGTCGTTGTTTCCCATACCTTGTATTTCTTTCCTTTATAAATTTTGTGATCTCCTTTTGCAGGTATGTTAATCCCAATGATTGAATGGCGATAAAAATCACTGTTTAAAATGGCGACGTCATAATCAAAGTGTTTTAGAATACTGTAAATTAAAACCGTGCGTGTATCACAGTCTCCTTTTAAGTTTTGTAAAAAAGAAACTGGGTTTTGTATGCCATAGGCAACATTGCCTATACAGCAAGCTGGACAATCTATAAGTACTTGCTTGATGCTGTCTTCATAGTTTTCTGCTGGGAGGCAAGCTTCAGAAAAAACAAGTGAATACGGAATGTCTTGCACGCAAGTAACCACCATCTCTGCAAACTCCATCTGGTTGAGGTTTCGCTCCCCATTAATACGAGCAAATTCTGCAATCACGAGATCTAAAGCGGGACCATCTTTTTTGTCAATATACTGGTAAAGTTTCCCCCAGAAGTTTGGAACGTCTGCAGGTGGGTATTTATTTATGTGGTTGTGTAATTTAGTGTAATCTCTCGCCCTCACAATTAATGAAGCGCTATAAGAACTTCCATAGTTGTCCTGCCAATCTCTATGGCTTTCGAACACAAGAACAGAGTCGTTCTCTATACGCTTCATTGTTTTTGTAACCCCTTCTTCTGGGCTGAGTTGACGATCTGTATTTACGGATAAGCTAGTGAGAAAAGAGTGGCCAGCTTTTAATACAATGAACCCGAAAATTAAAAATAAGGCAACCTGAAGCAATGATTTTTTTGAAGGAAGCCCTAGCCATTTAATCGTTAGAAACCCCGCGGCAACGACAGAAATAACTAATGCAGCTCCTTCTGGAAAAGGAAAAACAATACTCAAGAATAAGAAAATGCCGATGATAAGAAAAAAACCGACCCCTACAAAAAAGCAACCGTTTGTATTATTTTTAGTCTTCGTCACTATTACAATATCATTAAGTTACAACCACGTATATCGCTGTCGTCAAATCTACCCATAATATTAAAACTGCCATCATCCTTTATAATCCCGAGATCTTGTGTGGCGATAAACGAGCAAGAATAGACGTTAGCGAGATCGATAACATTGATGCCGCCCGTTTTATGCTGTAATAGACTTAGTGGGTCTTCAGTATCTCGTGTGAGAATTTTCATCCATGGAGGACAGGTAAAAACGCCTTCTTTTTCACTGTATGCTTGCGATAAAAGTTCGGTCATTCCATATTCACTATGAATTTTATGTGTACCAAAACCTTCCTTGAGTAATGCGTGTAATGCAGGTTTTATAAGTTCTTTTCTGCGGCCTTTCATTCCGCCGGTTTCCATGACAATGGTGTTTTTAAGTTGAAATGTTCTCTTTTCAATAAGATCTAGCAAGGCATATGAGACCCCTATCAAGATGGTTTTTTTACCTTGTGATTCTAAGTGGTCAAGTTTTTTTATAAGACCGTCAAGATCGTTTAGATAAAAACCACTGTCCAAAGAATGACTATCTTTTATGAGTTGGTCCACCATGTAAATTAGCGACGAACCTTGGCGTTCTAAGTAGGATGGTAATAAGGCTAAAATGGTATAATCTTGCACATTTCCGTAGTAATGAGCGAAGCCTTTTTTAAAACTTTCTTCATAGATTGCAATATCTGCCACATGATGCTTACTTGTGATGCTGCCTGTGGTACCGCTACTTGTAAAGGTAGTTTTGGAAATTTTATCACTTGATATAATTTTCTTCTGTTTAAAGAATGTGATGGGCAGAAAAGGTATTTTTTCAATGGTATCTACTCCTGAGGTAGCTACAGAAAGGAGGTCGCAAAAGTTGCGATACACCTTACAATATTCGTGTTGATATCTAAAAATGGCAAGCGCCAAGGCCTCAAACTCTGAAGAATTTTTGATAGAAAAAATGGACGAAATTGGTTGCTTCATAGTAAATAGTACCGCGCAAAAATAAGCATAAAAAAGCCCCTACCGGAGCAGGGGCTTTAGAATAAGTATCAGGATAGAAATTACTTAATCACTAATTTTGCGATAGAGGTTTGTCCATTTTCTGTTGCTCTCACAATGTATAAACCTGTAGAAAGGTCTGACACATTAATTGTTCCTTGAGCATTTGCAATGTTCATTACTTGTTTTCCTGCTACGTCATATATAGCAACGTTTAAAATTTCAGAAGCAATAGTACTGAACGTCACTTTTGAAGAAGCGGGATTAGGTGTTATTGTAAATCCTTCAATATTGTTTTCTGAAATACCTGCCGTAGCAAAATCTGACATAGAACGCGAAGTAATGTAGTAACTACCATTGTCTCTTTCAGTAATAATACCAGTAATTATAGTTTCTGTGGTTACAGCTAGACCAATATAATCTACATCAAAGAAAGAGGTTCTAAAGGTATACTCATCACCAGATCCGTCTTCTATCATTAGGTATTCTTCACCCGTTACCCATTCTGTATTAACGCTCGTGTCAATGTCAAAAATATTAAGTGTTATTAGCTCAGACTCATAGTCATTTGGGTTAGCGACTAATTGAGAAACTAATATGTTTTGACTAGGAGTTGGGTTATTTGTTGAGGTTGCCGCCCCTGCATCTGCATTTACTACAAACTGCATCATGCCGTTAAACTCGCCTAATAAACCAGAAACATTAGTAAGCCCGTCACCTATTGCGTAAGTAGTTGTAAAATTGCTAGCGTTGTCATCAATTAATATGGCCGCGGTTGCATCTTCAATGAATTTTTGATTTCTAAAGTCTTGAAGGAAGGTGATAATCACCTCTCCAGTAACAGTATATTCTTGACCAATAACGCCTGCTCTTAATTCTGCAAGATTGTTTACTACAGATGCTGGCTCACAAGTTACTGCGCTTATGTCATTACTGATGTCGCAATTTGTGCTTGTTACGGTGTATGCAAAGTCTACTCCTTCATCAACATTAGAAATGATGATAGAACCATCTGCGGTTGTGTTAGGATTATCTCCAGAAATAGTACCTTCTGTAGACATAATAGTATAGGTAGTTCCTGTGTTACCGCCAGAAAAGCCTAATGTTGTAGTGTACGTGTCTGTTCCAGCAGTTACTGCGTCGCATACTACACTTGTTACAAAAACAGATAAGTCACAAGTGACAGTACAATCTATATTTGCAGCTCTAGGTGTAGGAGCTCCTACGCAATAGCTTCCGTCTGCACCTCTTTGTATAGACTCGACATCTTTCATTCCATTGATGTTTTCGTCATATTGTACCGTTTCTCCTAAGGCAGCTAGTAAATCTAAATCGTCAGAGTCATTTGTTCCGTAGACAACAGCTGTTTGTAAATTTACTTCAGTCGCTGGAGTATCCGTAGGATAATCTAAAGCATCGCCTACAAAAATTCCCACAGCATCTGCACCGTTTTGTATCACGTTATCTGCGCCTAGAGCGATATCTACACCAGGAACAGCATCACCACCTATTATAAAGTAGCCATTACTATCTGTAGAAAAACCATCTAAGTCAATCGCATTATAAGACGCATCGTCACTACCATTAAATAGGACAACGACTAATCCATTAAGGCTCGTGCTTGTTCCGTCTGAATATATTTCTATAAACTCTAAGGTGTCTGTGGAAGTTTGGTCTGCATCAATTTCGTTGATTACAATAGATACACCATTAGAATTTCTAACAGACATGTCATTTTGAGCAAACATAACGCCTGCTATCAATAAGGTAAATAGTAAGGTAATTTTTTTCATTTTATGAGAGTTTGATTTGGAACAAACATAATCAATATTAGGACTTCTTTTCCTTCTCACCATTCTATTTATCATTTGTTTATCAATGATTACAGATCTTTTACACCTTAGACGTTTCAGTATTAAGTTAAGGTTAATAATGTGAAATGGAAACAAAATATTTTTTAAAAAGAGTATCTTTATTAATTGTTTAAAAATAAATAATGAAGAAAAAAGATATAAAAATATTACTTGTGGATGATGAGCCAGATATCTTAGAAATCGTGGGTTATAATCTGTCTTCTGAAGGATACCAAGTAATAACTGCAGAAAATGGTCTTGTAGGTTTAGAGAAGGCCTTAAAACACAAACCTCAGCTTATCATCTTAGATGTGATGATGCCAGAAATGGATGGTATTGAAGCTTGTGAGAAGTTAAGAGCTATTCCAGAATTATCAGAAACGGTTATCACGTTTTTAACAGCAAGGGGTGAAGATTATTCTCAAGTAGCTGGTTTTGATGCTGGAGCAGATGATTACATTACAAAACCAATTAAGCCTAAATTACTTATTAGTAAGGTAAAGGCATTACTTCGCAGATTTAAAACGCCCGAACCTGTTGAGCAGATTTTAAAGTTAGGGAACGTTGTAATCAACAGGGAGGAGTATAAAGTGATTGTTGGTAAAGAAGAAATGGTGCTGCCACGTAAAGAGTTTGAGCTTTTATCTTTATTAGCCTCCAAGCCTGGTAAAGTTTTTAAAAGAGAAATTATTTTAGATAACGTTTGGGGAAATGATGTTGTTGTGGGAGGAAGAACGATAGATGTGCACATTAGAAAGCTGCGCGAAAAAATAGGAGATGACCGTTTTAAAACAGTAAAAGGTGTTGGGTATAAATTTGTGATTTAATTGTGGGCGATTTTAGAAAAACATACAAGTTTGCTGCTGTTACGGCTTTATATATTTCCCTCTTTTTGACACTAGCTATGGGTGTTTTTGTTTATTTCCTAAAGCCAGTCTCCTACTGGTATCTTATAGTATTTGCTTTGTTTTCTTTTTTGTTTTCCTTCTTTGTAATCCAACAAAGGGTTGAAAAATTTATCTATAGAAAAATTAATAACCTATATAAAGAGTTAACTATTCTAGATGCAACAAGTTTTGGGAGAGAACAAATCACTACAAATATGGCAACGCTCACAAGTCAAGTAAGACGTTTTGCACAACACAAAAAACTAGAGATTGAGGCTTTAAAAATTAGGGAATCCTACAGAAAAGAATTTTTAGGGAATGTCTCACATGAGCTTAAAACTCCTTTGTTCACCGTTGAGAGCTACATTCTCACTTTACTTGATGGCGCGATGGACGATAAGGCTGTTCGTGAGAAATATCTTAAACGAGCAAGTAAGGGCGTAGAAAGACTTACTTACATCGTGAAAGATCTAGATATGATCTCGAGGCTTGAAGTGGGGGGTCTGGTTTTAGAGAAAGAAAATGTGGATGTTGTAAAAATGATTCATAATGTTTTTGATTTGCTGGAGATGAAAGCGTTAAAAAAGAACATCTCATTAATATTCGACAAGAAGTATAAAACCCCAATACTTGTGCGAATAGATGAAGAGCGTGTTCAACAAGTGTTGACTAATTTAATAGAAAACTCTGTTAAATACGGGGAAAGTGATGGGACTACGGAGGTGAGTATTGAGAAGCTTATAAAAAATAAAGTTATTATTAGAATTACAGATAACGGGCTCGGGATCGAGAGGGAATATCTCACGCGTATTTTTGAACGTTTTTTTAGAGTGGATAAAAGTGGATCTCGTAAAGAGGGAGGAAGTGGACTAGGACTCGCTATTGTAAAACATATTATAGATGCCCACGGCGAAAAAATCTATGTAGAAAGTCAGTTAGGTGTGGGGAGTGAATTTTCATTCACCCTCGAAAATGCTGAATAGTTTTGAGTAGTCTCGCTGCTCCGTTCTTAGCGGCGGCCATCCAGAAAAGTGGTCAATTAGTTTCAACTTGTTTATACTAAAATCATCCTGAGTACAGCTTGCAATCATCTTCATATCAAAGAGGCGCTTAGCTAAATATTCCTGCTCAAATTGTCCTGGAGTAGGGATGAAAAATACGTCCTTATTCATAGTTGCCATATCCATTAGAGACGTATATCCAGAGCGACAAATCACAAGATCACTCTTGTTAATTGCTTTTTCTAAAGCGGAGGTGGTCAGGTAATTGACCAGCGCTATGTTGCCTATTGTAGAGCGTTTTTGAGTGTCTTCTACCATACCTTGAACTAAGAACACCTTTTTATTTGTGCCGTTAAACTGCTCAATAAGTTTCTTTTCTAACAAGCTTCGTTGTGGCTCTGGCCCTGAAAGCAATATTAAAATATCATTTTCTAAGACAGCTTCTTTACGTTCCATTCTAGAAAGTGGACCAATGTATCTCACTCGTGGATCCATTTTTTTTAAGTACCCAAGTTGACCACTTAATGATGGTTCTTCTTTATAATCTGGCACCCAACAAGCATCAAACTTTTTAATAAATTTTTGATGGATTTTACTGCTAAAAAAGGTTGTGGCTCCACTTAAAACACACAGTTGATGCGTTATATAAACGCTGGGTATATTTTTGTTGCGCACACCAAGCCTGTTGTCACTTATGATGCCGTGAATGAGGCCTTCTGCCACGAGTTGTTTGACTACCTTTCTTTCTTTCCTGGCAGCGGCGTTCATCTGCGGTAACTTAAGGAGTATACTTTTTTTAAAATCGCGCCCATCTTCAGGATACGATATGTTGTATGAAGGTAGAGAAATACTATTTAACTCTGGAAATTCCTGCTCAAGTAATCTTAGGGCTGCACCATCACTTCCTAATAGCACATCATAGCCGTTCTCGAGCAAACCATTGATGATAGGAATACAGCGCGTGGCGTGCCCTAAACCCCAGTTTAATGGTGCAACTAAAATGGTTTTTTTATTTTTAAATTTCAATTATTGAATAATTATGAGGTAAAAATAACCATTAATAATTCAATTTATATTTCCGAAGGGAGGCTAAAAAGGAATCAAGGCATTAACAAGTGTCTACCTCGAATAAATGTTTATTTTTGTGCCAAAATTTCACCTGTGGGAAGTAAGAATAAGCTTAAGCGATTTAGAGAGAACGAAACGTTTACAAACGTGATTCAGCCAACTAGAGAAGAGGCCGTCAATGATGATCTAAACTTAAAAGGAAACTGGAATAAAAATTTCTTCAAGAATGATAATCCTATAATACTTGAGCTGGGTTGCGGTAAAGGGGAATACTCTGTTGGTTTGGCGAAAAAGTATCCAGAAAAAAACTTCTTAGGTATAGATATTAAAGGAGCTCGTTTTTGGAGAGGTGCAAAAACTGCCTTAGAAGAAGGTATGGGAAACGTAGGTTTTCTGCGTACTCAAATTGAGCTCATTGAGAATATGTTTTCTGAGAATGAAGTAGACGAAATATGGATCACCTTTCCAGATCCGCAAATAAAATATAAGCGCACAAAGCACCGTCTTACTAACGAAGCTTTCTTTGATACCTATAGAAAAATTTTAAAACCAAAAGGTATTATGCATCTCAAAACAGATAGTGAGTTTATGCACGGCTATACTTTAGGATTGCTTCAAGGGTTAAAATTACCTATTCATTTTGCGCATCACGACGTCTATGGGATAGGAGATGAAGCTCCAGCGGAGGTTGTGGAAATCCAAACCTTTTATGAAAGTCAATACCTTGAGGTGAATAAAAAAATTACCTACATTCGGTTTTCTTTAGACTCATAAATTTTAGGTATCTTCCCCTAACCAACTTTTTTGATGTCCTTAATCTTGAATTTTATTATTGGCTTTATTGCCGCACTTATTGGTGTGATTCCTCCAGGATTGCTTAATATGTCTGCTGTAAAAATAAGCATTAAAGAAGGCCGTAAAAAAGCATTCCTTTTTAGTGTAGGAGTAAGTTGTACAGTGTTGATACAAACGTACATTGCGCTTATTGGTGCAAGGTACTTAGATAGCCATCCAGATGTTATCAAGATATTACAAAAGGTAGGATTAGTAATTTTCATCTGCCTCACACTCTATTTTTTATTTATCGCAAAAGACACAAGAAGAGAAATTCCTGAAGAAACGGCTAAATCAAAAACAAACCGTTTTTTTAAAGGAATGATTATTGCCGCATTAAACCTCTTGCCCTTGCCTTATTGGGTATACATAGGAGTTACTTTTGCTGGTTTTGGTTGGTTCTCCTTTGAGCAATCAGGGCTTCTCGCAGCAACAGTGGGCGGCGCTCTTGGTACACTCGCAATGTTAGGTTTGTATATTCAGTTTTTTAAACGGAAGGATGATAAACCCCGTGTGCAAGCAAATATGAATCTAGTCATAGGCTTGATAACAGCTGTCATTGCATTCATTACCGCTTTTAAAATCTTCACTTCTGTGTAATGGCAGATCCTGGCTTTTTTAAAAAAGTACACCAAGTAGCACAATTAGTGCCCTATGGTCGTGTGACCAGTTATGGTGCTATTGCTAAATATCTTGGCGCTCCAGGAAGCTCCCGTATGGTGGGTTGGGCAATGAATGCATCTCATAATATACCAGATGTTCCTGCGCATAGAGTCGTGAATAGAAAAGGACTACTTACCGGAAAGCACCATTTTGATGGCACAAACTTAATGCAGCAACTCTTAGAATCTGAAGGAATCACAGTGATTGAAAACCAAATACAAGATTTTCAAACTCTTTTTTGGGATCCCTTTCTAGAACTTGGTATTGACTTATAGTACCATCAAAAAACTTCATTGTACCCTCTTTATTTTTTGAAGTCTAAGGAGTATCTTTGTACTTTAGAAATAGTCTAAATAAGCAATATGAAAATTGAAAAACAGACAGTGCTCGATGCGCTTAAAACCATTACAGTAGCGGGAGAAGGTACAAATATGGTAGATAGTGGCGCGGTGACAAATGTGATGGCTTTTGCAGATGAAGTGGTCGTTGATCTTAAAATTGCCTCACCGGCAATGCATATTAAAAAAAGAGCCGAAGCAGATATAATTTCTACCATTAGAGAAAAGGTGTTTGCAGATGCTAAAGTACTTGTAAATATACGTGTAGAGACTCCCGTAAAAGCGGATAATCCAAACCTGATAAAAGGAAAGACACTGCCAGGAATAAAAAATATAGTAGCCGTCGCTTCAGGAAAAGGAGGTGTAGGAAAATCTACAGTAACTGCAAACCTTGCTATCTCTTTAACTAAGATGGGCTTTAAGGTAGGTGTTCTAGATGCTGATATTTATGGGCCTTCTATCCCAATAATGTTTGATGTTTTTAATGAACGCCCGCTTTCTATTACCGTAGATGGGAAAAGTAAAATGAAGCCCGTCGAGAATTATGGAGTAAAAGTACTATCTATCGGGTTTTTCACAAAGCCAAATCAAGCTGTCATATGGCGTGGACCTATGGCCTCAAAAGCTTTGAACCAATTAATTTTTGACGCTGATTGGGGTGAACTTGATTTTATGTTATTGGACCTTCCACCCGGAACAGGAGATATACATTTAAGTATTATGCAATCATTACCTATAACGGGAGCGGTTGTAGTAAGTACACCACAGACAGTGGCTTTAGCAGATGCACGTAAAGGTGTGGCTATGTTTCGTCAAGAAAATATAGATGTTCCTGTCTTAGGGATCGTAGAGAATATGTCTTACTTCACACCAGAAGAACTTCCAGATAACAAGTATTATATCTTCGGAAATGGCGGCGCGAAAAACCTTGCAGAAGATCTTGAAATTCCGTTCCTGGGAGAAATTCCATTGGTACAGAGTATTCGTGAAGCAGGAGATGCAGGTCATCCAGCAGCATTGCAAGAAGGTAGCCCTATTGCAGAGGCATTTACGACCATAACTAGAAATGTAGTTGAAGAAACAGTAAAACGTAACACAGACTTGCCATCGACAGAGGCAATTAAAATAACCACAATGGCAGGTTGTAGCGCCGTAAAAAATTAATATGACAGCAGAAGAATTAACAGCAAAGGTAGAGCTTGCATTAGACGAGATTCGTCCGTTTTTACAAGCAGATGGTGGTGATATTCTCTTGTTGGGAATCGAAAAGGAATCTATTGTAAGAGTACAGCTGCAAGGCGCTTGTGTAGATTGTTCTGTGAATCAGATGACCTTAAAGAGTGGGGTAGAGTTGACAATAAAAAAACACGCACCACAGATAGAAACTGTAATTAATGTCGAAGGATGATTTTTGTCATTTAGTGTATATCGTACCCTAAATACATTTGTCTCAAATTATGAATATTTATGATTAAAACCGATATACTTATTATTGGAGCAGGTCCTACGGGACTTTTTACAGTGTTTGAAGCGGGACTACTTAAATTAAAGTGTCACCTTATTGATGCATTACCGCAGCCAGGAGGGCAGTGTAGTGAGATATATCCAAAAAAGCCTATCTATGACGTTCCAGCTTTTCCAGAGATTCTCGCGGGAGACCTAGTAGATAATTTAATGAAACAGATTGAACCTTTTCAACCTGGATTTACTTTAGGAGAAAGAGCACAAACCATTGAAAAACTAGAAGACGAAACCTTTATCGTGACTACAAATAAAGGAACACAGCATCACGCGCCTGTTATTGCTATTGCAGGGGGACTCGGCAGCTTTGAGCCTCGCAAACCACCTATTACGGGGATTGCAGATTATGAAGGACTTGGTGTAGAGTATATTATTCGCGATCCAGAACTTTATCGAGATAAAAAGGTTGTCATTGCTGGAGGTGGAGATAGTGCTTTAGACTGGGCGATCTTTTTGACAGATGTTGCTCAGAGTGTGAGCCTTGTTCATAGACGTAATGAGTTTAGAGGTGCCTTAGATTCTGTTGATAAAGTACAAGAATTAAAAGATGCTGGTAAGATAGAATTAATAACGCCTGCAGAGATTGTTGGTATCGTAGGAGAAAGAAAAGTAGAAGGGGTTACCATAAAGAAAGGGGCAGAAGTTTTTAATAAAACGTGTGATCACTTTATCCCTTTATTTGGTTTGGCTCCTAAATTAGGGCCTATCGCGGACTGGGGATTAGAAATCGAGAAGAACGCGATTCTAGTAAATAATGCTCTTGATTATCAAACAAACATACCTGGCATCTATGCTATTGGCGATGTAAACACGTATCCAGGAAAATTAAAATTAATTCTATGTGGTTTTCACGAGGCTACCTTAATGTGCCAGAGTGCCTTCCAACGCATTTTTCCAGACAAACGCTATGTGATGAAATACACAACTGTTGGTGGTGTTGAAGGATTTGACGGTTCTAAAAAAGAGGCGCCTAAAGCGGTGGTAAAAGCGATTAATTAAGTGCAGGATATCACCTTACATATTACAGATAGAGAAGGGTTTGATCACGAGATCAAAGCGCCCACAGATATGAATATGAATCTTATGGAGGTCATCCGTTCTTATGAGCTGGCACCAGAAGGAACCGTAGGCATTTGCGGTGGGATGGCGATGTGTGCTTCTTGCCAGTGTTATATGGAGAGTCATCACGAACTACCGGAGCAAGGTGTTGACGAAGAGGCGATGCTTGCAGAGGCTTTTCACGTGCAAGAGAATAGCAGATTAGGTTGTCAGATTTTTATTTCTGAAAGCTTAGATCAATTAAAGCTTACGCTAGCTCCCGAAGAATAGGGGTATAAGTCTTCAGCGTCTATTTTTCAGTTTTGTATTCGATTAATTTTTGAGGGCCTTCCAATAAAATGCGCATTACTTGAAGTCTTCCATTTTCCGAAGTAGAAATATGCCATTTTATTAAAGAAATAGCACCATTTTCTATTTCTAAACCCGTAATACTTCTTGGGTGAACACAGCTCCCATCATTAAAATATGGGATGTCACCAGGTTCAGGAAATCGTGGCCGGTGTGTATGCCCGGTTATCGTGAATACATTGTCATTATCAATAATCCATTTTTTAGTCCTGCGTTCTACTTTGATGAGCTCCCTATAATTTTTTGCTGGACTTGTAGGATCACTTATCCCAAAGATTTGCAGTTGTCGCCAGAGGGCTCTTACCATAAAGCGGCTAAATTTCCAGGCAACATAATTCCACCAGTCTGCTTGATGACCGTGTATCATATAAATTTCTTGACCAGTGTCTTTATGCTCTAGGACAATACCTTCTGTAAATGTAATTCCTGGAAACAATGGTTCGTCACTACCAGTAACTTTATTAAAGTAGGAGTAAAGGTTTTTTTTTACATACTCTTCATTGAGATACACCATATCGTGATTACCAACAATGCGGTATAATCTGTCTTCATTATAAAATAACTGCATTAAATCAAAGACGTTTTTATGTGTCTCGTGGATTGATTTAAACGTTATATTTTCCCATAACTCATCACCATCACCTAGCTCACAATAGGTAAAGTCTTCTTTGTAATAATGTTTTAATGCGTGGAAGTATATGTTACGATTGTTTGCAAAATCGTCGGCAAAACTGTTATCTCCTCTATGACAGTCGCTAAATATGATAAACTTAGAAGTGTCATCAAAAGAAATTCGTTTTGCTTTTGTATAAGCATTTGTTAATCTACTGGCAGAAGACATAGCTATTAATCTTTGTATAAAGATACGATAATACCATTTTAACCATCATATGTCCCCTATAAGTTGAGTTAGGAAATCGGTGTTTGTTGATTAAGTTGATGTAAGAATAAAAAAAGTCGCTATTCTTAAGAATAGCGACTTGATATTTAATTTATTAAGATAAGACTCTTTATTAAAGAGAATTATACTTCATATTGGGTTTTATTTAAAAGCATTTAATCCGGTAACATCTAGTCCAGTAATTAAAAGGTGTATGTCGTGAGTTCCCTCATAAGTCACCACGCTTTCAAGATTCATCATATGACGCATAATAGAGTATTCTCCAGATATACCCATTCCACCTAGCATTTGTCTCGCGTCTCTAGCAATCTTCAGTGCCATATCTACATTATTACGCTTTGCCATAGAGATCTGAGCAGAAGTTGCTTTGTTCTCATTTTTTAATTGACCTAAACGTAAACACAGTAACTGAGCCTTTGTGATTTCTGTGATCATCTCTGCTAGTTTTTTCTGTTGTAACTGGAATTGACCAATAGGTTTTCCAAACTGGATGCGCTCCTTAGAGTATCTCAAGGCGGTATCATAACAGTCCATCGCTGCACCTATTACCCCCCAGGCAATCCCAAAACGCGCAGAATCTAAGCAGCCAAGTGGTGCTCCTAATCCAGATTTGTTTGGCAATAAATTTTCTTTAGGCACTTTTACATCCTGAAATATTAACTCTCCAGTTGAACTCGCTCTAAGAGACCATTTGTTATGTGTTTCTGGTGTAGTGAAGCCTTCCATGCCACGTTCTACCACGAGACCGTGAATACGTCCTTCTTCACTTTTTGCCCATACAACAGCAACGTCACAAAACGGCGAATTTGAAATCCACATTTTTGCTCCATTTAAAAGGTAATGGCCACCCATGTCTTTAAAATTAGTGGTCATCCCACTTGGGTTACTCCCGTGATCTGGTTCTGTAAGACCAAAAGATCCCATCCATTCTCCAGAGGCTAGTTTTGGTAAATATTTTTTACGTTGTGCTTCGTTTCCATATTTCCAGATAGGATACATTACGAGTGAAGATTGCACAGATGCCGTAGAACGAACACCACTATCACCGCGTTCTATTTCTTGCATGATCAAACCATAAGAAATCTGATCAAGACCTGCGCCGCCATATTCTTCTGGAATATAAGGGCCAAAAGCTCCTATCTCTGCCAATCCTGGAATAATAGATTTTGGGAATTTCGCTTCTTGAGCAGCTTCTTCTATGATAGGAGAAACATCTCTCTTAACCCAAGCACGAGCAGCATCACGAATGAGCTTGTGTTCTTCCGTTAATAAATCGTCTATGTTATAGTAATCTGGGGCTTCAAATAAGTCTGGTTTCATATAAGTAATTGTTTATCTATTGGAGATAAATGTTAGTTGATTATTAGTTTATGTGTTGTTTGTACGCCAGCAATGGATACCTCCATAAGGTATAATCCCATGCTTAATGTACTAGTATTAATATTTCCGAAGTTATTATTTAAAATTATATTGTAAACATTTTTACCAGCCGTGTCATAAATAATCACATCATCTATGGTAATATCTGCCTCTAGATAAATCACACCATTTGACGGATTAGGATAAAAGCTGAAGTTCAAGTTTTTGTGATTTTCGATACCAAGAATGGTCCCTCTGTTGATTGGTCCAACCCAGTTGCTAGTGTCGTCTTCATCACATATTGCTCTGACATAAAAACTGTAACTACCTCCTTCTTGAAGCTGGTCTATTATCTCTGAGGTTGAAGAGACGGTTACAAAGTTCTGATTGTTCAGATTGTTTTGGTATCCATATAAAATTTCCCATTCTGTTGCCGTTTCATTCTCAATCCAGTCAAGTTGCATGGTCACATCTGTCGGGTTTGAAGCAACAAGTTCTGTCGGGTCTATACAAACTTCTGCAAATCCTTTTCTATTTTGTAAATACATAGATACGGGAATATAGCCTTGGTTGCCAGCAAAAATTGCATCTGGTACATCTATTTTTATCGAGTGATCTCCGGCAGGAAGATTTCCTAAATAAATCTCACGATTAGGAATCACATCGCCTGGGCACCAGTTATTAAATGACAACCAGAAACGGGTCGTTCTAGGGCTAGATGAGTAAATCCCGTTGCCTTGAGTGTTAAACTGTCTGAAAGGCTCACAAGATTTTCCTCCTGGAATGTACTGGTGTATTAGCTCGTCATTTAGATAGATAAAATGGTTTCTACGATTGTACTCTTCGCCTCCAGAATTTGCTCCGTGATTAGAAGTGATTAAGAAAAGACTTAAGTCATCAACAGCTTCGGTAAGTGTGAAATTAAGAATCCTGATAGTCTCGTCTGTTACATCTGTCGCATTATAATCGTTGAGTTGTAAGTCTGCGGCTAACGGTAGTAAAAAATTAGGATTGTCAAATGTTTGTGTTGGATCATCTTCACTTGAAAATACTACTGTACCGTAAAAGGTGTCAATACGTCCTGCACAGCCAGCCACTTGTTCTTGCGCTGCATAAGGAACTCCAAAAACGTCAAGCTCTATCCAAAAGTCAAATTGAGTTGATAATGAAGTGTCTGTTAAGATTTCAGCAATATTGTCTGTTGTGAACGAAAACGGGACCTCCATAGGCGCGTTGTTTTTATTCATAAAAGGCGTTATAAATCTACCGAGCTCTATTCTGTCTACTTCATTTGACACATACGTAGTTTGCCCTTGTGGTACCAGAGCTAGATACACTCGCGCGATTCTATCATAATTGTCGCAGGCAGCTTTTAGGGTGACATCTACCTTTAGTTTATTCCCTATTTGGCTTACTTGTGCGGGGGTTAGTTTTATCGCGTAGCGAGAATTGCTGTGACGTAAAACTTCAGCAGGCATAGGTTCATAAAGATCGCCTTCTGCTAATAATCCCGCATACCCGTCGTAAAATAATACTTCATCAAAAACGGTAAAACTAGAAATTTGCGCAGTAAGATTGACACAGAAGAATAGGCCTAATAAAGGAAGTGCTTTTAATAAATTTTTGAATCGAGTGTTCATCTACATAATTTTGGCTAAAGATACTAATCTCTATGCGATTAGCCATTTTAAATTCTTGAAGAAATCTACATTTTTAAGTAATAGTCACTCACGAGAGCAATGTATTCTGGCGTGTATTGATGTCTAGTTATTTCGATCACTAGTTCTTCTGAAATGGTCTCGGTTTGCAAAAAGCTAAATTCGAGTAAGACTCTTTTAACAGGAGAGGTGGAGGTGCCACGCATATCACATTTCCGAAGTACTGATAGATGTTGCTCTAATGCTAATGCTATAAAGTTTTTTTCTTCTTTTTTTGGCAGAATCACACAAAACCTTCCGGTTTCAGAAAGTAAATGGGCTGCGCATACTATAAGATGTTCAAAGGGTAATGCATCTGTAAAACGGGCAAGATCGCGCTGCTCGTCTTGTGTTTTATAATGGTCTGTGTAAAATGGAGGATTGCTAATGATGAGGTCGTAACTGTGTTGTTCCTCTTCTTCAATAAGCTCTTGTGTAAACTCCTGTAAAGAAGCGTGATAGCAATATAGACGGTCTCCCCAGGGAGAATACTCAAAGTTGTCTGTACATTGCTCAAAGGCATGTTCATCAATCTCGATTGCGTCTATCTGTGCATCTGGATCGCGTTGTGCGAGTTGTAAGCTAATGACTCCTGTGCCGGCTCCAATGTCTAGGATGGTTCTTGGAAAATGACTTAAGGAAGCCCACGCGCCTAATAAAACCCCATCGGTGCCTATTTTCATAGCACAGCGATCTTGAGAGACAGAAAATTGTTTGAATTTAAAAGATTTTGACATTAAGAAAAAGTCAATATTACGTTCTATAGGTACAGGTCTATCAATCCAATAGGAGCATCAATAAAGATAGTATTGTTTTCTCTATCTACTTTGGTGATAATTTCGTCGTTAATAGGAATGAGCACCTGTGTGCCATTACTGTCTACTTCAAAATGATGCTGAGAGGTGTGGTCATTAACATGCGTGATAACGCCTACTTCACCAAAATCTTCATCGTGTATTTTAAACCCAATGACTTCGTGATAATAAAATTTATCACCTTCTAATGGTGGTAAAGAGCTAAGGGGTAAAAATAATTCTTTACCTATTAACGCATCTGCGGAGGCTTCATCATACACATCGTCAAATTGCACACGTAATAAACTAGATTTATGCAGCTGACTTCTTTCAATAAAAAATGGAATCAAGGTTTTGTGTTGTTCCACAAAAACTGATTCCATTTTTAAAAATTGTTCGGGATCGTCTGTATCTAGCTTTACTAGAAGCTCACCCTTAAAGCTATATTTTTTAACGACTTTGCCTACGAAGAAACAGTCCTTCTTTAACATAGTCTATAGTTTTATTTCTTTTTTTCTTCTGTAGCTTCTTCAGCTGCAGCGTCAATAGCAGATTTTTCCTCAACAGCTTCAACAGCTTCAGACGCATCTCCGCCTTCCGTTGTTTCTGGAGTTGCTTCTGGTTCTGGAGCTTGTGCCGCTAAACGCGCTTCATTAGTTGCTTTTTCTGCAGCAAGGGCATCTGCCGCTACTTTATCTTTGGCATCTGCTAATGTTGCTTTTTTAGTATCTACTGCTTTTCCTTTACCTTCTAACCAAGCGTTGAATTTTGTTTCTGCTTGCTCTTCTGTTAAAGCACCTTTACGTACACCACCAGCTAAATGATTTTTCATCATAACACCTTTGTAGCTAAGGATAGCTCTTGCAGTGTCTGTAGGTTGTGCGCCATTTTGTAACCATGTTACAGCTCCATCTATGTTTAGATCAATCTGTGCAGGGTTCATATTTGGATTGTAAGTCCCTAATTTCTCAAGGTATTTACCATCTCTTTTTGAACGACCATCGGCCGCTACGATCCAGTAAAAAGGTTTTCCTTTTTTACCGTGTCTTTGTAGTCTTATTTTTACAGGCATAAAATTAATTTTTGAAGTACTCGACTTCGGTTATAATTGGTTTAATATTTAAAATAGACTTAACACGCCTATTTTTAGGTTTGCAAAGATACTATTATTTGTTTCTGAATGTTATTTCTTTAAACTATTTTTTTTAAATTTGCGCGTTGCATAGCCCTTAATCTTATGAAAACTACACTGGTAACCTTGTTTATTGTCGCTTTTATGGCGAGTTGCACGGTGCGAGAAGACAATAGTCCAGCCTTACAGGGTACAATCGATGAAAACTTTTTTAGCGCCATTGATGCAAGGGCCGTAGAGAATGAAGACGGAAGTTTCTATATTCAAGGAACTACACAAAATCGAGACCTTACTATGCATGTGACGGGCCCATCACCGGGGTTGTATAGCTTTGGTGGTGACAGTAACAACTTTGCTATGTATAAGGCTGCGAACCAAGTTACTTATTTTACCAATCCTTTTGGTGAGGGTCAGGCTATTATAACTGACTGGGATGCTGTAAACAGAACATTGACTGGAAGGTTTGGTTTTACAGCGACAGTAATAGGCGTTGATACTGTAGAGGTGTCAAATGGTATATTTTATAAAGTGCCATATGATCTTGCACAAGAAGTGGATCCGCCAACAATTACAGATGCAGGTTATTTTGTGGCAAAAGTAGACGACGTTCTTTTCGCTCCATTCGCGGTATCTGCTATTCATAATGATGGTTTGATTAGGGTGACAGGAAGCACGTCTACGGAGTCTATGTCACTTACTATTCCTTCCGCCTTGTTAGAAGGTGTTCATCAAATTACAGAGCCTGGATTCGCTGCTTCTTACAGGTTGGGAGCTACTACAGAGCTTGCTATATCTGGACAAGTGATTCTAGTGAGTCATGACGTGGCTAACAGGGTTATTATAGGAACCTATAGTTTTATGACGGAGAATCATTCGATTACTATAGGTCAGTTTAATGTGACCTACCAGAACTTTTAATTTCCTAGCTGTATTTGACTTAATGCTTAAGTGTTAACACCAAAAACAAACTAAGGATACCCTTAAGTCTTGTTATAAGGTGTAAATTTTGGGTTGAATGATTAGTGTAGCCCGTTTATATTTAGTATTTTAAGACAGGTCGATATAAAGCTAAACAAAGAGGTAAATCGATATTCAAAATTGTCTTTGCGACACTAATACCGAAAAGAAGATGAAGTACACAGAAAGTATATCCAATAGATTAAGCGAATTATTAACCAAGAATTATGATGCCGAGGCTCGATATGCCAAAGCTGCAAAAATTGTGGACACCCCTCAATTAAAAAGATTTTTTGAAACACAGGCTCAAAACCGATATGACTTTGGTTACGAACTTAATAGCGAGATTAACAGTGTGGTAGGCTCGCTTAATAAAGGGCCGCATAATTTAGGAGGTGCACATCGAGCGTGGATGAGCATAAAAGATGCGTTTACATCTAATGACGAAGAATCAATTTTAGGAGAAGTCATCAAAGGTGAAAAAACAGCAGTTGATGAATATAAAGATGTGCTAAATAATAGCACATTGCCGCCCAGTACAAAAATTATCCTAATACGTCAAGTAGACAATATAGAGAGTGCCTTAAGAAGCTCTGAACACTTTGAAGTCGTTTTTGTGTAGAGGGTTTACAGAATGTACCGATAATGTTACGATAAACAAGAAAATCCCCTCAGCGCCAGTTGAGGGGATTTTCTACAATAGCACAATGTTGACTATTGCATCTGCATGTTGAGTGATTTGTGCTCAAGTTGTTGCTATGGCTATTAATAACATCGCTAAATTGTGAACAACTAGTTGGTTATTTAAGGCGCTAAAAAAGGCATTATTTTTTACATTTACTACCTCAGTTATTTGTTAAACGACTCTTTTATTAATAGTGTTCTATCACTAGCTCACAGCACTTAATCCAATATTGACGAAATGTATTTAATCTTCGACACCGAGACCACAGGACTTCCGCGCAACTGGAAAGCACCATTATCAGATAGCGATAATTGGCCTCGTTGTATTCAGATTGCGTGGCAATTGCACGATGAGATGGGTAATGTGCTAGAGCATCAAGATTATTTAGTCCAGCCAGAAGGATTTAATATTCCTTTTGATGCAGAGAAAATTCATGGAATTTCTACAGAACTAGCAGCGGCAAAAGGAGTCACGCTAGAAGAAATGATAGCCAAGTTTCAAGAGGCGCTGGCGAAGACAAAGTTTATCGTAGGGCAAAACGTAAAATTTGACCTCAACATTATGGGGGCAGAGTTTTTACGTCTTGGGATGGAAAACCCATTACCAACAATGCCTTTGCTTGATACGTGTACAGAAACTACGGCGCAAATGTGTCAGATTCCTGGAGGACGTGGAGGAAAGTTTAAATTGCCCACTCTTACAGAGTTACATAAGTTTTTATTTGACAAGCCCTTTGGCGAGGCCCATAATGCAACGGCAGATGTAGAGGCGACCACGCGCTGCTTTTTTGAGTTAATCCGTCGTCAAATTTTTACTGTAACTGAATTGGAGGTGCAGCCGGACTATTTTGAAAATTTCAGAAGAGAAAATCTAGGCACCATTGGGCTTATTGGATTAAAGCACATCAATCTCAAGAAGGCTTCAGAAAAAATAAGAAAGGCGCTAGAAAAGCTCACGGTTACAGATGAGATTTCTACCTCAGAAATAGCAGATAATCTTGCCGAACTTGCAGAAGTTCCTTTTGCACATTTACACAACCATTCGCAGTTTTCAATATTACAATCTACGTCGAGTACACAAGATTTAGTAAATGCGGCCATTGCAAATAATCAAAGAGCTGTTGCGCTCACAGATAGTGGGAATATGATGGGAGCTTTCCATTTTTCAAGGGCAGTCAACAATCATAACAAGGATAAAGAAAAAGAATATCTAGCCGCAGTAGCAGCTTATGAAGCTGTTGATGATACTGCGACTGATTTTGAAGGCGAAGTGCCAGATCAGCCTGAAAAGCCTATCCCATTAAAAGCAATTGTGGGTTGCGAATTTTTTGTCTGTCAAGATCATTTAGATAAGTCAAATAAGGATAACGGGTATCAAATAGTGATACTCGCAAAAAACAAGGCGGGTTATCATAACCTTGCAAAAATGTCCAGTATCGCGTTTACTGAGGGGTTTTATTATGTGCCTCGGATAGACCGAGAGGTCATTAAAAAATACAGAGATAATATCATTATCCTTTCTGGAGGGATGTATGGGGAAATCTCCAGCAAGATTCTTAATGTAGGAGAGAAGCAAGCAGAAGAGGCTTTATTGTGGTGGAAAGAAGAGTTTAAGGATGATTTTTATCTAGAGATATTACGTCACGATCAAGAAGATGAAAATCGAGTAAACCAGACGATTGTGGACTTTTCAAAAAAGCACGACGTAAAATTAATCGCGGCAAATAACACGTATTATATAGAGAAAGAGAGCGCCAACGCTCATGATATTTTACTCTGTGTAAAAGATGGTGAAAAACAAGCAACGCCTATAGGTCGAGGACGTGGGTATCGTTATGGATTGCCAAATCAAGAGTATTACTTCAAATCTCAAGATGAGATGAAGTCCATCTTTAAAGACCTACCGGATGCGATTATCAATATTGCAGAGGTCATAGAAAAGATAGAGCCTTATAGTTTACAGCGCGATGTCTTATTGCCTAAGTTTGATATCCCAGAAGAATTTAAAATTGCAGAAGATGAAAGAGATGGCGGAAAGAGAGGCGAGAATGCTTACCTAAAACACCTGACCTATATAGGTGCAAAAAAACGCTATGGCGAGCTGACAGATGCTATTAATGAGCGTATTGGTTTTGAGCTAGACGTAATTGCAAACACGGGCTATCCAGGATACTTTTTGATTACAGAAGATTTTATACGGGAAGCCCGCGAGATGGATGTTTCTGTAGGCCCAGGGCGTGGTTCTGCAGCGGGTAGTGTGGTTGCCTACTGTTTAAAGATTACCAATATTGACCCGATTAAGTACGATTTGCTTTTTGAGCGTTTCTTAAATCCAGATCGTGTGAGTATGCCCGATATTGATATTGATTTTGATGATGAAGGCCGAGGTCGTGTCATGCAGTATGTAATCGATAAGTACGGAAGCAATCAAGTAGCTCAGATTATCACCTATGGTACGATGGCCGCAAAGTCGTCCATTAGAGATACAGCCCGGGTACTAGATTTGCCATTAAACGAAGCAGATCGCGTTGCGAAGTTAATCCCAAATATGACCAAGCTCGCCAAAGTTTTTGGGTATACGCCTAAAGAGTTGAAGCAGAAATTTAGAAGTGACGAGCTGCCTAAGGTGCTAGAGCTTATTGCTGCTAGTGAGGGCAGCGACCTGACGGCAAACACCATTAATCAGGCAAAACAACTGGAAGGTTCTGTTAGGAACACAGGGATTCACGCTTGTGGTGTGATTATTACCCCAAGTGATATTACTGATTTTGTGCCGGTCGCCACGGCAAAAGATTCAGATTTGTATGTGACGCAGTTTGATAACTCTGTGGTAGAAGATGCAGGGCTGCTTAAGATGGATTTCTTGGGATTAAAAACCTTGACCTTAATAAAGGACACGGTAAAGTTAGTGAAGCATAAACACGATGTTGATTTAGATCCAGATACTTTTCCTCTAGATGATGTAAAGACGTATGAGCTTTTCCAAAGAGGAGAAACTGTTGGGATTTTCCAGTATGAATCTGCAGGTATGCAGAAATATATGAAGGAGTTGAAACCTACCGTTTTCGGTGATCTCATTGCTATGAACGCATTGTATCGTCCTGGGCCTTTAGAATATATTCCTAGTTTTATTCGCAGGAAAAACGGTGAAGAAGATATCGAGTATGACCTTCCTGCTATGGAAGAATATTTAAATGAGACTTACGGGATCACTGTCTATCAAGAGCAGGTAATGTTGCTATCGCAAAAGCTTGCCAACTTTAGTAAAGGTGATGCAGATGTCTTGCGTAAGGCGATGGGTAAAAAGCAAAAATCTGTACTTGACAAGATGAAGCCTCGTTTTATTGAGAATGCGGTAGCAAACGGCCACGATGCAGAAAAGCTAGAAAAAATATGGAAGGATTGGGAAGCCTTTGCGAGTTATGCTTTTAATAAGAGTCACTCTACCTGTTATGCATGGATTGCCTATCAAACAGCTTATTTAAAAGCCCATTACCCTGCAGAATATATGGCAGCCGTATTGAGCAATAATATGAGAGACATAAAGCAAGTCACTTTCTTTATGGATGAGTGCAAGCGCATGGGCTTAGAGGTTTTAGGGCCAGATGTAAATGAATCCTTTTACAAGTTTACCGTAAATGATAGCGGAGCCGTTCGTTTTGGGATGGGCGCAATAAAGGGCGTTGGGGGCAATGCAGTCGCTACCATTGTGGAGCACAGAGATGAAGCCAGATACAAGTCTATTTTTGATATGGCAAAACGTATTGATCTTCGATCTGCTAATAAAAAAGCTTTTGAGAATCTAGCCTTAGCTGGAGGTTTTGATGGTTTTGACGCGCACAGAGCACAATACTTGCACCAAGATGGAGACGGACAAACCTTCTTAGAGAAGGTGTTAAAATATGCTAATAAGTTTCAAGAATCTGAGAACAGTAGTCAAGTAAGTCTCTTTGGAGAAGCTAGTGAAGTGCAGATTCCTGAACCAGAAGTGCCGCCTTGTGAAGAATGGGGAACCATGAAAAAGCTGAAGCAAGAACGCGAAGTGGTAGGAGTTTATATATCGGGGCATCCCTTAGACGATTTTAAGATAGAGATGAAATCTTTTACTAACTGCCGTGTGGCAGATTTTAATGAGCTGGAACGACACATAGGAAAAGAGATGACCTTTGGTGGGATTGTGGCAGATGTGCAACATCGCGAGTCTAAAGCTGGAAAAGGATGGGCCATATTTACTGTGGAGGATTATAATGATAGTTATGATTTTAAAATCTTTGGCGAAGAGTATTTAAAGCTCCGCCATTTTCTGGTGCCTAACAGTTTTGTTTACGGCAAAGTATATGTAAAAGAGGGCTGGACGAATAGGGATACAGGCAAAAAAGGCGATCCGCGTATGCAGTATAATGGAATGCAATTATTGCACGATGTAATGGAGAAGCACGCGAGAAAATTAACAATCCAGATGCCAATTACTGAGGTGCAAGAAGAGCGCATTGCCTTTTTAGAAACACTTTTTGCAGCGCATCAGGGCAATCATCAAGTGCATTTTACAATCTACGAACGTAAAGAAAAGATAAAAATACAGATGCCAAGCCGCACGCATAAGATTGCGATTAGCACTGCTTTATTGGAGGAGCTAGAACGCCAGCAAGTGACGTATCGATTAAATTAATAGTTTTACTTCGGAAATGTGAGGTCCTTATTAATGTCCAGTAAAATAATAAAAACGCTATGAGAAATCTCTTGATATTAATAGTGGAAATTTCGGGTTTGCTACTTATTAGTTCTTATAATACCACCTATTCTACTGCGGAATTAACGAACAATTTTTCCGCCATCACAATCTCCGGATAGGGATAGCATTGGAAATCCTTCTCTATGGCTCTGCTCAAGGTGCGGGAGAGTGTTAGAATCTTTGCTTCTGGCTCGGGTGAAATGAGGTAAGAGGGAATATTGAAGCGAATAGCCCGGTCCCTTTAACAACCTTTGGGGTTCAATTAATTTTGGTGTTTCTGGGGGCTTATAAAATTCTTTAAGAAAGGCTCATAGGGGAACCCGCCCTATAAAAATTACCTATATACACATTGATGAAGTTGATATTATGGGGGTAAGGTTTAGTAGAATTTTTGACTACTTTTGTTTAATAATAATTTAATAAAATTTTCTGTCTCGGCAGAGGATAGAAAAAAAGTATAAAAATGGCTTTAGAAATAACAGACGCAACGTTTCAAGAAACAGTATTAAACAGCGACAAACCAGTAGTAGTAGACTTCTGGGCAGCGTGGTGTGGACCTTGCCGTATGGTAGGACCGGTAATCGACGAACTAAGTGCTGACTACGAAGGTAAAGCTGTAGTAGGAAAAATGGACGTGGATGCTAATCAAGAATTCGCAGCAAAATATGGTGTGCGTAACATCCCAACGGTTTTAGTTTTTCATAAAGGAGAATTAGTAAGCCGTCAGGTAGGTGTAGCTCCAAAAGCTACTTACGCAGAAGCAATCGATAAGTTGCTTTAATCCGTGACCCATTGGGCTTACGTTTTTCGGTATTGCCGTCATGGTAAGACAAGACGCATACGCTATTGCAATATAGCAACATGAAAAAAAGACCCGACTCCTAGTTGGGTCTTTTTTTTGTTCCTCCCTAAGCTCTTATTTTTCACTACGCTCAGCAGGGTACTGAGGCTGTGCTATATGAGTAAGATGCAATCTGTACTTCGGAAATTTTAAGAACGCAAACCGGTTCTTTTTCCTTATTGTTTCGGAGGTAAAATTAGTATATTTGAAGAAGTGAAAATGAGCGTAATGTCCGTTCAAATGCCCCTAATTAAATAAGGGCGAGAATAATAGTTTTAAGATGTTTTATTAACCATCCAGTTGTATACTGGAGCACAGATGAAAAAGAAATGAGTACTGATAAAAAACAAAAAGTACAGGATAAGATTGAGAATCAGCAATTAGAGAACCGCACGGTGTTTTTGTGGGGACAAGTAGACGATCGTAGCGCGCGCCACGTAGTAGATCGTTTAATGTATCTAGATAGTATTAATAATGAAGAGATCAAACTGTACATTAACAGCCCAGGTGGTTATGTGACTTCTGGCTTTTCTATGTACGACACTATTAAAAGCATAAAGAGTCCTGTGTCTACTATTTGTACAGGTCTTGCTGCTTCTATGGGAAGTATTTTACTTTCAGTAGGGGAAAAAGGACGTCGTTTTATACAGCCTAATGCTAAGGTGATGATTCACCAGCCAAGTGGTGGAGCAAGAGGTCCGGCAAGTGATATAGAAATTAGCGCACAAGAGATTTTAAAAACAAAAGAATTAAGCGCACGTATATTAGCTGATAACTGTGGGCAAAAATTTGAAAAGATCATGAAAGATTTTAATCGTGACCATTGGTTAGATGCAGAAGAGAGTGTGAAGTATGGTATTGTGGACGGGATTCTTTAATGATGTTCAGTTTACAACTCACTAATCACGTTAAATAATTGAATTTAGAAAAGCAAATAAACGAGATAACAGGCTTTAAGAACCTGGAGCTTTTGGCCACTCAAGTGGTTGAGGGGTTTGTCTCTGGACTGCACAAGTCGCCTTTTCACGGGTTTTCTGCGGAGTTTGCTGAGCATAAAATTTATAACAATGGGGAGAGTACGAAGCATATAGACTGGAAGCTCTTTGCTAAAACAGATAAACTCTATACCAAACGTTATGAAGAGGAAACCAACCTTAGATGTCATCTCATCATCGATAATAGTAGCTCTATGCACTATCCTGCGATGAAAGAGATGAGTATTAATAATTTGAATAAAATTGGTTTTTCTGTATTGGCTGGTGCTGCCATCATGAACTTAATGAAACGTCAGCGCGACGCCATTGGTTTAAGTATTTATAGTGATGTCTATGAATATTACAGCGGGGAGAAAGGGAGCGAACGCCATCACCAACAATTATTGAGTCATTTAAATGCCGCATTAGCCTCTAAGCGAGAGCAAATACAGACAAAATCGTATACACATCTGCATCTTATTGCTGAAAAGTTAAAGCGAAGAAGCCTCGTTTTTCTATTTACAGACATGTTTCAAAGTGATATAGAAGAGGAGAAACTTTTTGAAGCTCTACAGCATTTGAAATACAATAAACACGAAGTTGTGCTTTTTCACACCTACGATAAGGAGAAAGAGCTGCAATTTGACTTTAATAATCGTCCCAAGAAGTTTGTTGATGTGGAGACCGGCGAACACGTAAATGTCTATGCAGACAACATAAAAGAAAACTACGAAACTGCGGTAAAGCGCTATTTTGATGACCTCGCGGTGAAGTGTGGGCAATATAGAATCAAATATGTGCCTGTAGATACCAATAATCACTTCAATAAAATTTTAACAACCTATTTGGTAGAGCGTGGTAAATATGGTTGATTTTAAAATATGTTAATTATCATATTTATTCTCCTAGGTGGTGCAAATCAGATGCTTGAGATAGATTGTTTTCAGTTCTACAAGTGAATCTTGTAGTGGGAATAAAAATAAATGAAATATTTTAAATTATTTGTTTGTAGATGTCACAGGTAGTTTTATATTTGCACTCGCTTCTAGCAATAGTTGTGAAGACAAGCTTTTAAAGTCTATAAAATAGTAGCACGGTCTGGTAGTTCAGTTGGTTAGAATACCTGCCTGTCACGCAGGGGGTCGCGAGTTCGAGTCTCGTCCAGACCGCAAATTTTTGACATTGTTAACGTCAAAATAAATAAAGTTGTGTTGAGTCCTTTAAATAGGGCTTGTGGTTTAAGAAATTAGACCGATGAGAAGCTTATCCAAACGGATGGGCTTTTTTTGTATCACTTTATTTTTTAGCACCTGTTTTACTTGAAAAGAAGTATAAAAATGCTTCAATATTATATTGTATTAAATGTAAACTGTATGCTATGCAATCCCGGTGTTAGTAACAATGTAAAGATCAGTACGTTTAAAAAAAAACTCATATTTTAGGGTAGGTGTTTCAATGATTCAACTGTTTTATTATAAAATTACCACTATGAAAAAATGTATCTTAAGTTTCCTTTTGTTAGGGTCAATAGTAATGCAAGCGCAAACCTATCAGTTTGAGGCTTTTAATGAAACGTATGAAGATTTAGTAGGAAGTACTTCCTTAAATGATGGAGAAGTATGGGATGATCCTGCTTTTACTATATCATTAGGTTTTGAATTCACTATAGGCGATGTCACCTTTGATACGCTTTTTATAATAGAAGATGGTTTTGGTGCTAGTATGTCTACTATGTCTGAACTGGATGCTACTCCGGTGCCATTACTATTGCCCGTAGGACAAGATATTATAGATCTAGGTTTTAATGCTAACAATTCGCTGTCTGAAATCTCATTTTTAACTTCGGGTAATGCTGGAAGTAGAATATTAAAAATTGAATATAATAACGTAGGATTTATAGAAGACTTACAAACGTTTGATTTTATGAATTTTCAGATTTGGTTATATGAAACTTCAAATGTTTTAGAATATAGATACGGTACTAGCGAAGTGCAAAACACGGTAAATTCTTTTGAGGGGTTTTCAGGTCCTTTGGTAGCTTTTTTCCCTTCAGCTAATTTAGAAGATGGTATTTTGTTGTCTGAGGGATATTTACTTGAAGGAGATCCTGCTAATCCAGACTTAGTTACTTTAGTAGCTGGCGGAACTGAGGCTAATAATTCCGTAGATGGTGTGATACCAGAAGGTACTGTGTATAGATTTACAAGTGATGTTTTAGGGGTGTCTGATTTTAATGAGGCACAACTTGTTTTATACCCAAATCCTGCGACAGATTATTTAAATATCGAAAATTTTGACAGTGCTAGTGCGTATCAATTTTTTAATAATTTAGGACAAAAAATGAATATTCAAATAGATGACAATGGTGTTGTAGATTTAGAAAATCTAAGTACTGGATTTTATACCATACAACTTGTTACTCCGCAAGGAAGACTCGTAGAAAAGTTTATGAAGCACTAACAATATATACTTTATATAGATACTTTGCTTAAAAAGCCCATCTGTCTAGGTGGGCTTTTTGTTTTAGGGCGGTTTTGATATGTTCTAGTAATTAAATGGGTTTCCATTACTTTAACTGCCCTGTATTCACTAAATACCCCGCCAATGAGTCTGAAAAATTTCTATGAAAACGATTCGGTCTTTCACAAAAAATATACCCTCGAAAAATGAAGATTAAAGCAGCTTCTACTGCTATTTTGATAATACTATCTTGCGGGATGTTGAGCGCCCAGAAGAAAGCCTCTTTTTGTTAAAAGGATGGTAAGATTGCTTTAGAAATAGGCGTATCTTTAGATTTGTTATGTTTAAATCTATGTCTATGTCTATGAAAATGTTGTCTGTTGTCTTTTGTCTATTTTTAATGCTATGCTCAAGTTGTAATGAGATCAACCCAAAGGGGGAGGATGAAATACGCGCCTTTGTAATGGAATGGAGCGACAAACACACGGAGCTTAAATTTCCATATCTCGATACGAGCTATATGGATGTGGTGCAATATTACGGCAAGGAGCAAACAAGATTTCAAGTGCAGAAGGATAAAGCATTGCTGTTTGAACAATTTCCAGACTACGGGCAGCAGATACTAAATAACGAATTTACCATTAGTAAAGAAGGCGCGAGCTATCTGGTGGTTTTTGTAAAAGAAGTCACATATGATGGGGTGGAAGCAGCCTATGAAACGTACCTGCTCGTCACTTTATTTAACAGCAAATTTATCATCTTACGAGAAGGAGTTTCTGGGGACAAGAAATACTTGGATGTCCCTATTTTTCCTAATTATCGGGAGCAGCTTTTAAGTGCTTCAGAAAATCGCCAACTCTTTGGGGATTTTAACGGAGATGACCTTTCTGATTATGCTTATGTGGTGTCTCCAAAACTTATAGGAGATGTCGTAGAAAATTCACCATCACAAACAACCCAGAAGTGCAAGGGTGCCTGTAAAAGCGTCCTCAGGTTTAGTGCGCCAGGATTGGAAGCTATTACGATAACAGATAGCTATAATTCTCAGTTAGAAAACTTAAAAGACCTTAATAGTGATGGTGCAGATGAGATTGGGTATTGGGATCTAAAACCCACGTTTAAAACTCTTTATGTTTTTGACGCTACTACAGGAGGTTTATTGACACCGCCTGTTATTATTAATACTACGGTACATAAAGACCTAAAACTTATAGATGTTTTCAAAAAAACCGGTCCTAATAAAATTACAGTGACGCGCAGCGTGGAGCAAAATGGAAAGTGGATCTTGGTCAGTGAGATAGTGGTCTTGGACTAAGCTGCCTTCCTGCTTTAAAACAGCGCAGTTTACTGCTCTTCGGTCTGTGCTTTATTTTTGTTTTCTACCTCTTTTTTATCCTTTACAGTTTCAGGGATAGGGTGTTATCCTTGTTTGTTGTCAAAATCTGACTTTCTCATAGTTTCAATTTATTTGGTCTGTGCTGTTTGAGCGCATTTAACTCAGGATAATAAAAATTAAAAGAGTGGCAAGGGGGCTAATGTTTTTAAGAGTGCATATTATTAAAAGTTAGAATTGGAGTTAATTTAAGTTGGCGATATTCATTCTACGAAGCAGCAAAGGGTTGTGTTTTGCAAAGTGCTAATAAGCCTTTTTCATAAACATTTTAGAAATCGTAAAGGAATGGGCAAATGTTATAGCTCCTAAAAATGCAAACATTAAGGGTAATAAGATTTTCTCATCCTGGATCCATAAAAACAGGAGCCCTACGGTAGTTATAGAAATCAGCCAAATAACAAAAGATGATTTAATATAGATGATAAAGGTCTTTATAGACACTTCACCGTATAAAAAAGATTGCTGCTCAAAAATGGATGGAATACTATGCCAAAAAATGAAATAAATAGCAAATGCCCATATCAGTGTGGCTGTTTTAAACACGACAGCAAAAACAAGTAAAAGAAACAATTCAAACAAAAGGCGTTTCCAGGTCATATTGTTTTTAAGAACCATAGTCAATGCAAATAATAACCAAATGATCGCAGTAAAAGTAAAAATCCATTTAAACCAAACTGTTAGAAAAGTAAAGCCAGTGAGTGAATTTATTATTTCTACCGTTGCGGTGCTATTAAGGTTAAATAGCAGGAATAGAATAGTTAGTCCATAAGACAGAAACATGGACTTGTTAAAAGTAGAGGTGTTGTCTGAGACTGTATTAAAGTGTTGTTCGCCAAAATGATAGGCACTGAAAATAACAAATGCAACAAGGGCAAAGCTAGGAATAGAATAAAAAAGCAAACTAGCGATAAGTACCGTGCCTATATAAGAGCCAATAAATAAGGCTAATTGGATAGGTTTTGAGGATGTAGTTACTTTTGAAATAAGTTTGAGATCATTGCTTCCGTGCAGAATACCTAGTGAAAAAATTAAAAATAACCCAACAACTTGTTGTGACGGACTAGAAAAATATCCAGAGAGCCAAAGGCTAAAGAAGGTGATTATTATTGCGATTTTCGTATAATTTTCCATCATGAATTACAAGATAAATAAATAATATCCTAATTAATCAACATATTATTTATTATTTGATATTTATTATTTGATATTTATTGTTTATTGTTTATTGTTTGTGTAGATTTGTTGAACAAAAATTTAAATATAAACAACCATGCAAAATTTAACTTCTTTACTTTCTTTGGTTCCAAAAATGGCACCAGACGATTACGTTGGCTTTACCTTCTTTATTGGAGCTATGGCTATGATGGCAGCTTCTGCCTTCTTTTTCTTTACTATGAATGACTTTGACCGCAAATGGAAAACTTCTATTTTAGTGTCAGGGTTAATCACCTTTATCGCCGCAGTCCATTATTGGTATATGCGTGATTATTGGGCTGTAAATATTGAGTCGCCTACCTTCTTTAGGTATGTAGATTGGATATTAACTGTGCCATTAATGTGTGTTGAGTTCTATCTCATCCTTAAAGTAGCGGGTGCAAAACCAAAGCTTTTATGGAAACTTATTGTACTCTCTGTCATTATGCTCGTAACTGGATACGCTGGAGAAGCTATATATCCTGAACAAGCTCAAATCTGGGGATTAGTATCAGGTATAGCATATTTTGCTATTGTTTACGAAATCTGGCTTGGAGGCGCAGCAAAAATTGCAAAAGCAGCAGGTGGGTCTGTTCTTAAGGCGCACAAAATGTTATGCTGGTTTGTATTAGTTGGATGGGCAATCTATCCTATTGGATACATGGCAGGAACTCCTGGTTGGTACGAAGGTGTCTTTGGAGGTTTGAGTGTTGATGTATTATATAACATCGCAGATGCTATTAATAAAATAGGATTCGGTCTTGTGATTTATACTTTGGCTGTTAGACAAACAGAAGCAAAAAACGCTTAGCGATTAAATTTTATCGAGGCTAAGAATTGGAATAAGGTGTGTGCGAAAGTACATACCTTATTTTTTTTTAGAAAGAGTCAGTGCCTATCGCGTTGTTAGTTTGACAGCCACTGCATTTCTTCGGAAGAAAAAATAATAGGGAGGATTGTAGCCAAAAAAGAAAGTTTGTTAAGTATAAGTTATGTTGTTTTATCTAAAATCGCAATTTTCTTCTTCTTGGTACAAAAATATAACCAACTAGTTTTGAAAAACCTTTGTTGGACGTTTTTCTCTATGAGTTTTTAGAGAGCGGTATTGATTGATATAGCCTGGCTTCGTAGTTCCTTATTTCAATTTTATCGAAGTTTTTTTCCACAGGTAATAAGGCGTAAGATTTTAATTAAAATGGGTTGTTGAGAGAGATGGTGTTCTACTTGGTGCTCTCAAGCACAGGAAATCATCAAGCCAAAAAAAGCAGGCCGGCGGCTGCTCCTGCATAAGTAAGTATCTGTTCTTTACATCGCAGGTACTGCGAATGCGTCTACTGGGTGAATCATGTGGTTAGATTGGTTTACAACGTTGGGCTCGTTGTAGAAGTAAGGTGTCAGAGAGAGTAGCGGCACACCTCATACCGGGCCTAGGAAGTCTGACAGGTAGCGCTATTAATTATATCCTTATTAGTCATTTTCAAAAAATGACAGAAGCGCATTTTACGATTCGATGGCTAGAACGAAATTATGGGATGGAGGCAGTCTAAGAGAAATATATTATTATTGCGGCTTAAAAGCATTCACACATGGCAAACAACAATACACCTAGATCCTGGAAAGCGCTCATAAGCGAGTTGATAGCACTTATCTTAAAAAGCATGAATAAACGTCCTAGGACTTGGCATCAGCACGTGGTGCCTTATAAGGATGATTGGGCAGTACGGCGTGAAGGTAATAAGCGAATCACGTCAAAACATAGAAAACAATCTACGGCCATTAATAAGGCCAAAACACTAGCCAGAAAACACAAAGCAGATGTGATTATCCACAGAGCAGATGGAACTATACGCGATCGTATTAATTATGATTAATTTTTAAGGAGTGCCGTCAATAAAATAGCAGTCAATGCTTATTTTTATACCACATCGTACACAGCGGCATGCCAAATTTCTTTAAAAGAAGAAATCACCATATCTGCGTTTGAATAATCTTGATCTGTCGAGTGTTTGCTGTCATAGCCCACGACAAAGATACCGGCGTCTACAGCTGCTTTGATTCCATTACTGGAGTCTTCTATCACCATACACGATTCGCGAGGCTGTCCTGCAGCTTCAGCAGCTTTGATAAATATTTCTGGATGCGGTTTACTTTCTTTAAGATCTGCACCGCTCAGTTTTGCTATAAAGTATTTGTTGAGGTTAAAACGATCAAAAATACGATCTATATTTGGCATGGAAGCAGAAGAGGCTAGAACCAATGTGAGTCCGTTAGTGTGATAATCCTTAATCAAGTCTAGCACGCCATCCAATAGTTGTAGGGAGCTATCGTTCTCAAAAAGATATTTAAAATGCTTTCGTTTACAAGCAACTAGTATTTCAGGTGCTTCCGAAATAGCAAACATATCCACCAGTTTTTTACAAATGTTCAAGGTAGACTGCCCGGTAAAACTAGTGTAGAGCGTTTCAGAAACTGTAATATTCATGTCGTCAAACATCAAAAAATAAGCCTTCCTGTGAAGCGGTTCCGTGTCCACAATCACCCCGTCCATATCAAATAACACTGCTTTTAACATTTGAATTTTGTAATTAAATTTATAGCGTAATAAAGATACAACGTTGACTTCGATACATTTTTATTTTTGAAAACAACAAAAACAGAGAGCCACCTGAGTTCTTTATTACAATTTACAAATGTACTAAAACCGAAATGTCTTTATTTAATGAATAAGGGTTGTTTTTGTGTCCAATGAATAATGATTCCAATTGATATCGCTTGCGAAGGCACTTTCTAAAATCAACAAGAACAATCAAAGGTGCCTGCGTGTTTTCCTTTGTTCGAGGGGAGCAGAGGACATAGGAAAATGTACCGATCTGCAGGCGGGTAATATCTAAGTTTATTTTCCGATATTTGCAGTATGAAAATGACTCGCTACTTTAAGAGTCATTCGCCTAAAATATACACCGATGGCAAAAGAGATTAAAAATTTAAAAGACTTACAGAACACTGAGTATTCGTTGAGAAAGCTCTTTGAAGAAGCAGAAGATTTCCTTCCACTTTTAGGGACTGATTATGTGGAATTATACGTGGGGAATGCAAAACAAGCCGCGCATTTTTACAAAACAGCATTTGGTTTTCAGAGTGAAGCCTATGCAGGATTAGAAACGGGCCTTAAGGACCGCGTTTCTTATGTGATCAAGCAGGGAAAAATACGATTAATGCTTACCTCGCCGCTTGGTGAAGGTGGTGAGATTAATCGCCACATCAATGAGCACGGTGATGCTGCAAAAATAATTGCATTGTGGGTGCCAGATGCGACAAAGTCGTTTGAGGAAACTACAAAACGGGGGGCAAAACCTTATATGGAGCCTACGAGAGAAGAGGACGAGTTTGGTTGGGTGATTAAATCTGGAATCTACACCTACGGAGAGACAGTTCATTTATTTATTGAGCGTGAGAACTACAACGGACTATTCCTTCCTGGTTTTGAAAAATGGGAGTCGCATTTTAATCCAGCACCTGTTGGTCTTAAGTTTATCGATCACGTAGTAGGAAATGTAGGTTGGGGAGAGATGAACAAGTGGTGTGAATTCTACGCAAAAACAATGGGTTTTGCACAGATCATTAGTTTTGCAGATGACGATATTGCTACAGATTACACGGCATTAATGTCTAAGGTAATGAGTAATGGAAATGGCCGTATCAAGTTCCCGATTAACGAACCAGCAAAAGGAAAAAAGAAATCTCAAATTGAGGAGTATCTTGATTTTTACGGAGGTGCAGGGGTGCAGCATTTGGCTTTAGCAACAGATGATATTGTGGCAACGGTTAGTGCTATGCGTGATAGAGGCGTTGAGTTTTTATATGTACCAGACACTTATTATGATGACATTCTAGAGCGTGTAGGCGAGATAGATGAAGACATTGAGGTGCTTAAGAAACACGGAATCTTAATTGATCGTGATGAAGAAGGATATTTACTTCAGTTATTCACAAACAACGTATTAGACAGACCAACGATGTTCATTGAGGTGATACAACGTAAAGGCGCTCAGTCTTTTGGCGTCGGAAATTTTAAAGCGTTATTTGAAGCTATTGAACGACAACAGGCTAGAAGGGGAACCTTATAGTGCGCAGTAGCACTGCTGAGTAAACAGTTTTGAGCCACTCCTTGGGAGTGGCTTTTTTTTTGTCAAGACATTCCGCACGTTACGTGTGCTGAAATTTATTTAGTATGCGAATCACTTTTCCTTGAGTCTAAAAAAATAAATATAATAATCTAAGCTCCTTCCATTCCTTTAGGAGCTATTTGAAATCAAGTATTGCTTGATAGGAAATACTTAGCGCAATGTCTTTAGCAATTCTAAATCATGCGCAATTTTCACTAACTTCACATTATGAAAACACAGCTCCCAAACCTAATCGTTTCCAGAAGATCTGTATTCCCTGGTCAATATAACAATCAGCCTATTTCCGAAGCAGAAATAAAGACCTTGCTAGAAGCAGCAAACTGGGCACCAACGCACAGACGTACAGAACCGTGGCGGTTTAAGGTGGTGCAAGGAGCCGCCAAAGATAGCCTAGGCGTATTTTTAGCTAAATCCTATAAAGACACCATCGCGAAGTTTTCTGTCATGAAGCATAAGAAGATTTCTGAAAAAATAGAACAAAGCGCTGTGGTGATTGCCATCTGTATGCAACGTGATCCCTTAGAGCGCGTTCCTGAATGGGAAGAAATTGCTGCGGTGGCCATGGCAGTGCAAAATATGTGGCTTACCGCGCACGAGTTGAAAATAGGAGCCTACTGGAGTAGTCCTAGTTTGATTTCAGAAATGCACAACTTCTTTGATTTTAGAGACGGAGAACGATGCCTAGGTTTTTTCTATTTGGGGAAATATGATGGCGAACTTGATCCGGGAACGAGACTCACACCGATAGAAGTTAAAACCGAATGGTTGACATAGGTTAGCCCTAAAACAGTGTTTGAATCGCATCCCAATTCACATAGACCTTATAACAGAACAGTCCTAAGAAGGCGAAGGTCGCCATCACCTTAAGTACGGTGGAAGCGAGAAAACCTATAAAAGAACCGATTGCCGCTTTAAAGGCGGCTCGGGTTTCTGTTTTGTTTATAATTAGTTCTCCAAAGAGTGCTCCCAAAAACGAACCTATCAAAAAGCCGAAGGGGATAGGGATTAAAAATAAGCCCACAAAAAGCCCGATAATAGCACCCCAAGCGCCGGCTTTGGTTCCTCCAAATCGCTTTGTACCCATCGCTGGAATCACATAATCGAGTATGTAGATACCGATAGCGACGACAAAGGTGATCCCTAAAAACCACCACTCTGTGGCTATTACAGAGGTGATATACAATAATGCTAATCCCAACCAACTTATAGGCGTGCCTGGAATCACGGGTAAAATAGCGCCCGCTATACCTACAAACATTAGTGCAAAACCAAGAATAATTAGAGCTATATCCATACAGGTCATAAGTATCGCTTGTGAATCATTTGTTACATTCATTATTTATAACTAATAAATTAGTTTAACTAAAATATTAGTTATAGATTTGACCGAGAAACAAGGGGAAAGAGAAATATTAAAGTTTTGACTAAAACACTCCGTGAATTTCAGCGGAATAACCAGAGGTAAAATTTCAAGATTAAAGACCAAATAATAAAATAACAGACTCACAACACACAGCATTTAAACCATGAAACAACTCACAAAAGCCGAAGAAGAAATAATGCAATACCTCTGGGATTTAGAGGAGGCAAATGTGGCCACGCTCGTGGCACAGTTTCCAGAACCAAAACCTGCAATAAATACCGTGAGTACTATTGTAAGAATTCTAGAGAGCAAAGATTTTGTCGATTACCGAAAAGAAGGAAGAGGACATATTTATTTTCCGAAAATGACCAAAACGGCCTATAGCAATCAATCTATTAATAAACTGGTTGACGGTTATTTTAAAGGTAGTTTTAAAAGTATGGTGTCTTTTTTTGTGGAGAAAAATGATATCAACGTCAAGGACTTAGAGTCTGTGTTAAACGAAATTAATAAAGAAAAAAAATAATGACACATTACATCTTACAGGTCATCGTTTTCCAGCTGTTGTTTTTTACAGTGTATCAAGCCGTGCTGCGTCGCGAAACCTTTTTCACTTACAACCGTATCTATCTTTTAGGGACGGCAATCGTTTCGTTTGTGCTTCCCTTAATGCAATTTTCATTTATAAATGAACAAATACCGGAGGCATATAAAATACAATTACCTACTATATTAATTGGCGATACAACTCCCGCTATTGATACAGCGGTACAATCTTTAAATCCCATTATCATAACGCAGGACCTCCTTAATTGGTCGGCCATCATCACCGGTATCTATGTGTTGGGTATAGTCATTACAGGGATGTTGTTTGTTTTAAAACTTCAAAAATTAGCTCGGTTTAAAAAGCGGGGTATCCTAATCAATAGTGCGGGATACCGGGTTTGTAGAATCCCTCAGTCTTCTGAAGCCTTTACATTTCTAAGAACCATGTATTTGGGAGCGCATATTTCCGAAGCAGAAATAACACATATTATTGCCCACGAAAAAGTGCACATAGATCACTGGCATTCACTTGATCTGTTGTTTTTTGAAATTCAGAAAGTCCTTTTATGGTTCAATCCGCTCCCATATCTATATCAAAAACAACTGCAAACGGTCCACGAGTTTACAGCAGACAAGGCAGTGGCGAGCGCTGACAAAACCGCCTACTACCAAAATCTATTATCGCAAGTTTTTGGGACGACTCAAATATCATTTATCAATACATTTTTCAATCATTCATTAATCAAAAAACGAATCACTATGTTACAAAAATCAAAATCAAACCGCGTATCAGTATTAAAGTATTTACTAGTAATACCGTTTATTGCAGGGATGTTAGTGTATGCATCTTGCGCTAATGAAGCGGAAGAACTTACAACAAATGCAGACCTAACATCTGAAACGGACACAGAGGTAATGCAAAAAATAAATGAACTAGCTGAGGCAATTATGAAAGTTGGAAACTTGACAGATGATGAATCTAAGGCCTTAAAACTATTAACCACGGAAACACAGTCTGGAGATAAAATCTACACCTCTGTAGATGAGTATATTACCGATAGTGACGAAGCTGGTTTTCCGATGAGTATTATAGAAAACGTACCCGTGTATCCTGGTTGTGATGGAGATAATGCTGAGAAAAAGGCTTGTTTTTCTAAGAGCGTCACCACGTTTATTGTCAATAATTTTGATACTTCGGTAGGGAAGGATTCAAATATTTCTGGGAAGCAACGCATCCTTGTAAAATTCAGGATTAATAAAATTGGGATCATTCAGGATGTTGAGGCAAGGGCAGAACACAAAGAATTAGAAAGAGAAGCAAAAAGGGTGTTAAATCAACTCCCAAAGATGAAACCGGGAATGCAGAAGGGTGAAGCGGTAAATGTCGAATATTCGATACCTATTCTTTTTGTTATAAATGAATAATATACTCGATTTATAATATACTAAAATAGCCTACGTTTTTTCGTAGGCTATTTTAGTATATTATATCTACCTGCGTACATATATGGAGTCTTTATTTTGAAGATTGTTTTATATGACTTATCCTATCGCTAAAATTTGTACTTTTCACCCTCAGAATGACGTACTTAATGCGAGTTATATTTCTTTTCATATTTTTAGTTTCGGCGAGTTCTTGCCAGTACTTTGACACAGAAAAAATTTCTGCGGAAACGTTCTACGATGAAGAAATTAAGACGCTTGATTTGAAACAAATAGATACCTATCCTATTTTTCAGGAATGTGAGAAAGCAATGGGAAAAGAAGAAACGCGTCTTTGTTTTGAGAACGAACTCACAGCAAGAATTGCACAGTCTCTATCTAGAGAGTCTTTAAAGGCGATCAATAGTCTACAGGATACCCTTTGGGTAAATTTCACTATTTCAGAAAAAGCAATCATCACAGTTAATGAAGTAAAGACAGACAGTCTCATCCATTTAGAATTTCCGAAGTTACAAGAAAAAGTGGCTCAAAAAATAGATAGCATCACCCTTAGAGCTCCTGCTTATAAAAGAGGGATTCCCGTGAAAACCCGGTTTAACTTACCCATTGTGATTAGGACAGAAGAATAGTTATGTGTTGCCCTTCAACTCCAGAAGCACTCATCTAGAAGAGGTTTAGGCTACAGTTCAAACTTATAGCCCAACTGCAGATTAGTAGGAAACTCACCATTATTAGTTGCGTTAATACCCACTAAGTCATCGAGGTGCACGGTAATAAAACCATTCCCTAAAGCGATATCTGCACCCAGCCCTAAAGTTAAAGGAACAGCAAAGCTGTCGCCAGATGTAGGCGTTACAACTGGTTCTGGAGCCGCTGCTTCTTCGTTGACAAATTCACCATTAAAGCTTGTGTAAGAAACAAACTTCGAATTTACATACACATCAAATTTAGGCTGCATCACAAACTTAAAACGGTAATTTAAGGAAGCTTGAAAAGCACTATAATTGTAATCAATAGACTCAAAAGTATTGGCTAGCCTGAGAACCATAGCGTGTCTTTTTAATTTAGCTCGATCTATAAGTTCTAGTTCTGCACCTATTTGTAACTGCGTTGCGTTCGTAGGATTATCGGTAAAATGACTGTTCGTGATTCCCGCAAAAGCCCCCAAACGTAAGGCTGGTTTTAAGGGAGCTGCTGTTGCGTTAAAAGATGGGTCTGCGGCAGTATTGTATTTGTTGAAAAATTTACGAAGGCTCGGTAAAGTAAATTTTAGTTGGCTTGTTTCTATAGCTGCATCACTTGTTTGAGATGCTAAGGTTTGTCTAAACTCGTTTTGATAGCTGCCGTTCTCTTTTGCATTTGTGAGCTCTATAATAAGAGCGCTGTCTTTCTTAGAAAAGTAGCGGTATTCGCCGTTTATTGTGTTCCAGAGAAGGGTGAGTGTTCCTGCTACTTCGGTTTTTAAAGACAGGTTTTCATCATTCACAATATAGCTGTTTTGTGCCGTCATTGCGCCAGCAAATAGTAGTATGATACCGCAGAATAGGGAGTGTATATTTTTCATAACTGTAGGTTTAGGACATGTTAAAGATATAAATTTTCGGCTTAGTGGAGATGCAAACGATCCTTCCAGGTGTAATTTGTGAACAGACTTTTAAGAACCACCCAAGTAGAAACAAGGGCGTAGCTATAAAAATGAATAAAAACGTGTACTACAGAAATATTCCTACCGAAAAACTGTCCGGATTTTTGGAGCAGCAGATAATCAATAATAATCTTAAGAATCAAAGCCGAAATACCAAACCACAACGATTCTTGATATAAAAATAAATAGAACGGAAGCAGTAGAATAGTCAGATTTACCGCAAAGACAATCAAACCTATCAATTTTATAAGACTGGATTTTTGCTTCCCTGTTTTCTTCGCCCACCGCACACGTTGCGAAATGAGCGCCTTCCAAGAAGTTTCTGGAAACGTAGTAACGATAGCTTCTTTGTTTGCCAGATACCCTACTTTTTCTGGAAACTGAGATTGCACATTTTCTAACATAAAAATGTCGTCTCCACTTGCAATGTGCTTGTTGTTTTCAAATCCGTTGAGTGCCTTAAATAGTGGTTTTGTGTAAGCAAGATTAGCGCCATTGCAGAGCAAACCCGTCCCAAGCCCAAAGCTTCCCATAGTAATACCTTGCAAGCTAAGAACATCTAATAGTTGATATTGATCGATAAAGGAGCTGGATGTTTTATAGATGACTGGCGCCACAATAAATTCTACCTTGGTTTTTAATATAAACGAGTGAAAGCTTTGCAGCCATAGCCTGGGAAGTAAACAATCTGCGTCTGTAGTGATAATCCATTCGTGTTTTGCTAAGTCGATCGCCGTAGTAATAGCATCCTTTTTTGGTGCTATCGAAGTCCGTATATTATCTACTACTGAAATAATAAGCACAGGAAACTCCCGCGCAAATTCTTTAATAATTTTTACAGAGTCATCTGTAGAATCATCGTTAATTAATATTACTTCAAAGTATTCTGGTTTATATGCCAGCGCTGCGATAGATCTCAAAAGAGCAGGCAGTCTTTCGGCTTCATTTCTAAAAGGCACCACGATCGAAAACGGAGTAGATGTTTGTGACGATTCTTCTCTGTTTAAAATTTTAGAAATGTTCTTAAGTCTGTCGAGGCCAAAAATAAAGCACCCAATAAGGACTGCGTAGCTGGCTATGAGTATGAGAAAAATCATTGGCTCTCTGCGGGTTTAAAAGTCATCACAAAATAGCTTCCTATTAGTGCTGGTAGGACAAAATTGAGAAGCCACATGGTTAATACGGTGCATAAAACAGTGGGCTCAGGCACATCAATAATTGAGAATAACCATACGGCAACACCACTTCTTATCACTACATCAAATATAAAGAGTGATGGAATGATACTTACGAAAAAATACATGGTGAAGATGAAAATATAAAGCGAAACAAAACCATTTTCAGCTCCAAAAAAGACTAAGACAATAACGAATAAAGAACTAAAAACTAAATAACGAAGTAAGGAAAATAAGGCTGTTCCTGTTTTTATTTTGAGACTTAGCCCTTTGAAATAGGTTAAAACAGACTTGATAGAAAGCCCCTTGATTAATAGTGTCTTGTTTCTAAAAAAGTATACAGCAAGTGTACTGAGAAACAGGCCTAATAGGATATAACCTACTTTGTTTGTTGAAACTGGTAGCGGGTAATTAAGTCCAACTAAACAGAAGCCTATCATCCCAAAAAAGGCGGTTACCATCATTTGCATTCCGTTGCTGAACAAATTAAGTAATAAGATTTGTTTGCGTTTTTCATTTGGGTAATAGGCCGCTTTTGCGCCATAATCACCTACCCGGGCGGGAGTCGCCAAAGAGGCAGTTAGGGCTGCGAGACTTTGCTTTAGCGAAGTTTTAAATGATATGGTCTGAAGATGGGATACTACTAGTTTCCATTTTCTTATTTCCAATAACCAATTAAGTAGCGTTAATGCTAAAATAACGAGAATTGAATAATAAGGATTGGAGTTTTCTTCTGTGAAAGCATTTTTAAATTCGCTCCACGTCTGCGTATCAATATTCATTACTTTTTGAAATATGAATATGAATGCCACAAGCAATATCAAAACCTTTAGGGCAACGAGTAGATATTGTTTAGATTTGTGAGAGAGGGGAACCATTCATACGAAAGTAACAAATAAGCTTTGCGCCTTTGCGTCTTTGCGAGAAAAATTACAAACACATCCGTGAGTAAATCAGAAAGAATCATATTAGGCATCGACCCAGGAACCACCATTATGGGTTTCGGACTCATTAAAGTCGTGGACAAGAAGATGGAATTTATGTTGCTTAACGAACTCCAGCTTTCTAAGTACGACGACCACTACAAGCGACTAAAACTCATTTTTGATCGCACAATAGAACTTATAGATAATTACCATCCAGACGAGATCGCCATTGAGGCACCTTTTTTTGGGAAGAACGTACAGTCTATGTTAAAACTAGGAAGAGCACAAGGTGTAGCCATGGCTGCTGGACTTTCTAGAGAAGTTACCATTACAGAATATGCTCCTAAAAAAATAAAAATGGCCATCACAGGCAATGGTAATGCCAGTAAAGAGCAAGTAGCAAAAATGCTGCAAAGCACCTTAGGCTTAAAAACATTACCCAAGAATCTCGACAGCACAGATGGACTCGCCGCCGCAGTCTGCCATTTTTATAATAGTGGTAAAACGATAGGCGTCGGTAAAAGCTATTCAGGGTGGGATAGTTTTGTAAAACAAAACGAAAAACGAATCAATAAACAATAACCAATTAGCAGGAAACAATAGATAATTTACAAGAAACTGGAGTGTATGATGGGTACGAAAAATGGAATGCATAACGATAACCCCCTAAAGTCTAAGTCATATAATTTTGCTTTAAAAATAGTTTTACTCTATAAAAAATTAACTAATGAAAGTAATGAATACGTTCTTTCGAAGTAATTATTAAGATCAGGAACTTCGATAGGTGCAAATGTAGCAGAAGCGAATGGAGCAATTTCTAGAGCTGATTTTTCAGCAAAAATTTCGATCAGTTATAAAGAAAGTTTAGAAACAAAGTATTGGTTGTCCCTCTTAAAGGATGCAAGTTTTATTACAATAGAAACCTATGAAGCATTATATAAAGATGTTGATGAATTGTCGAAAAGTTTATTCAGTATTCTTAAAAGTACACGTCTAAAAAAATAATTTTGCTAATTGCTAATTGCTAATTGCTAATTGCTAATTGCTAATTGCTAATTGCTAATTGCTAATTGCTAATTGCTAATTGCTAATTGCTAATTGCTAATTGCTAATTGCTAATTGCTAATTGCTAATTGCTAATTGCTAATTGCTAATTGCTAATTGCTAATTGCTAATTGCTAATTGCTAATTGCTAATTGCTAATTGCTAATTGAATTATGGCCGGAATCTACATCCACATCCCTTTTTGCAAACAAGCCTGTCACTACTGTGACTTTCACTTCTCCACGTCCTTAAAAAACCGCGATGCTATGGTGGACGCTATTTGTAAGGAACTAAAACTTCGGAAATCTGAGCTGGAAGGCGAAGTACATACTATCTATTTTGGTGGAGGAACCCCGAGTCTTTTAACTGCTTCAGAAATAGCTAAGATTTTAAACACGGTGCATTCCACATATAAAGTCACAGGCGATCCAGAGGTAAGCCTTGAAGCGAATCCAGACGATTTAGTCTCTCTGCCCAATGTCAGTCTGAGCGCAGTCAATGACCAACAGACGTTACCAAACAGTCAGGGTATGAAGAATAAACTTCAAGCCTACAAAACAGCTGGCATCAACCGTTTATCAATAGGAGTCCAGTCTTTCTTTGAAGAAGATTTGAAATTAATGAATCGTGCTCACAATGCAAATGAAGCCATCGAATGCATTATCCAAGCTAAAGAATATTTTGAGAATATTAGCCTTGATCTGATCTACGGGATTCCAAAAATGACTCAGGAGCGCTGGCTAGAGAATATAGAAATAGCATTGGGGCTAGACATTCCGCACTTGTCCTGTTATGCATTGACGGTAGAGCCTAAGACGGCACTAGAAAAGTTTATTAAAAAAGGAATAGTGCCACCAGTAGAAGATGATGTCGCACAAGAACATCATCAATTATTAATAGCACGTACTGAAGAAGCGGGTTATGACAATTATGAGTTTAGTAACTTTTCTAGACCAGGTTGGGAGTCTAAAAACAATACCGCATACTGGGAAGGAAAACCGTATTTAGGTGTTGGGCCCTCTGCACACAGTTTTGATGGAGCACAGCGTGGCTGGAATATTGCTAATAATGCGATCTACTTAAAAAAAATAGCAAACAATGAACTCCCGATTCAAAGAGAGACCTTATCAAAAACAGATAGATATAACGAATATGTGATGACAGGATTACGCACAAAAGCAGGAGTTTCCTTGCTTAAAATTTCCGAAGTGTTTGGGGAGAAATATCATGATTATCTTGTAAGACAGATGCAAGGTCACCTAGATAATGAGTTGTTGTTTATTGGGGATACTAACGTAATGGTGACCAAGAAAGGGAAGTTCTTGAGTGACGGAATTGCGAGTGATTTATTTTTGATTAACTAGATTCAGAATCCTTTCCGGCAAGGATAGTTGTATTCTACACATGTCATTAATTGAAATTAGTTCAAAGTTCAGCTACTAAGTTGCTGCTGGTAATTTAGAGAGAATTTGTAGCCGTATAGTTTAATTTGCTGGAATTATACAATTGAAAATCTTATCTTTCGAAAAGATTCCTAGGATAATGTATATTCTAAATAATAATAAAGAGTAAAACAACATAAGGGCTCGGAGATTACAATTTTATAAAAAGGCACAGTTTGTTTAGATTAGTTTATTTTTAACGGTTTTGAAGATGAGCGCTGAGTATTTGCCTAGGCAGATAAATGAAAGTTTGAAAGAAATATTGGAAGTGAGAATTGGTTAAAAGATACAATCAGGAATTGAATGACTTACTTGGTGATTTAGTATAAAAAATTAATTAAAATTAGTCAGTATCAAATGGATGCTGAATTAAGTTCAGTATGGTAACTACACTAAAAATTAATGACGAATTAAAAACCGTTGACCTCTCTCAACCGATAGATATTTCTATTGAGTTAAGCGCAGATGTAAAAAACCCGTTAGCTTGGTATATAGATAAACCAGAAATAGAACCTGTACAACTAGATGATTGGGTAGGGAGCACAGAGGAAGGCGCAGCAGTTAATTTTAAAAGCATCCTATTCAATCCGCACGCTCATGGTACTCATACAGAATGTGTAGGGCATATCTCAAAAGAATTTTACTCCGTAAATACTTCTCTCAAAGAGCACTTTTTTTTAGCTGAAGTAATCTCTGTAGTCCCAGAAAACAAAGGGAAAGATCAAGTAATCACTGGCTATGAAATAAAAAAAATGCTGGACGGCAAGCAGCCCGAAGCCGTTATAATCAGAACGTACCCTAACACACCTTCAAAAAAATCTAGAAAATATTCTAATACAAACTGGCCGTATCTTAGTAAAGAGGCGGCTCAATATTTACACGATTTAGGCGTACAGCACCTTTTAATAGATCTTCCCTCTGTAGATAAGGAGAAAGATGATGGCAAGTTACACGCCCACAAGGCATTCTGGAACTACCCAAAAAAACCGCGTTTACACGCTACCATAACCGAATTTATTTATGTTCCTAACAACGTAAAAGATGGTAGTTACTTACTTAATTTACAGATGGCAAACTTTAAAAACGATGCGGCACCAAGTAGGCCCGTGTTATATAAATTCAAATAATTAGCATGGTATTTTTCGGAACGAATACCACAACATTAAATGTTTGACGATATAGATGTTTTTAAAAATTACAACATAGATATATTTGTAATTCCAAGAACAGAAATTAATTCTATATACCAGAATGGTAAGATTTTTGAAATAGAAAGGGAAGACTAACAATTAAATGCTGCTACTTTTATTAAAAGTAGTTTGAAACATAGAAGCATATACCATACATGGAATTATTATCTTTAGGGCTGGCCATAGGTGCCATTCTGGCTTACTTTTTATATACTCAGTTTACCTTAGGGCGAAAACGTGACAGGCATAAAACTCAGTCAGTTATTTTAATGGAAAAAATTCGTGCGGTGTGCAAATTGATCACAGTCGAAGGAAATTTTTCTGAAATTTACCTTTATGAAAATGTAAAAGACAAATGGATAAACTTGTGCAGACTATAAATTAGACTACAGCGCTTTGAGTATTGACAATCCTAAGAAAGAACTTTCATCAAAAAACACACTCGAATAATTTATATGAAGTGTTTTCCCTTTTATATAGTAAACATAGGCAGTGCAGCTCTTAGAAGCGTCGTGCTCTATTTTTTCATAGCAACTGCCGCAACGGTTTGCGCTCAGGACTTTGATAGGACAGACGCTACGATACAACTCTACCCAGAAACCTTTGATGAGGTAGCGCAGTTTGACCGTTTTTTATCTCGGGACTTTAATACGGATGAAGAAAAAGTGAGAGCTATTTACAGCTGGCTTATTAACAATATCTCCTATGATCCAGACGCGTATAAACTCTTTAATTATAACTTTAAAGATTATAGAGAACGCAACCAAAAAGAAGAGCGTAGCAGAAAAAAAATTATCGAACATACATTGAGAACAGGCAAAGCGGTCTGCGAAGGCTACGCTATGACTTTTGAAAAACTCTTAACCCTGCAGGGGATAGATAACTATTTAATACAAGGCGATACAAAAACGCATTTCAAAGATATAGATCGCAAGTTTGACCTTAGTCATATGTGGAACGCCATTAAAATAGATGATTCTTGGTATTTGTTTGACACGACCTGGGGTGCGGGAAAATATACGAGCAAGTTTGTCAAAGAGCCTTCTTATTACTATTATCAAATAGCTCCGTCAGAATTTATAAAAACCCATTACCCAGAAGACATAACAGATGCATTTGTAGCGAACCCGCCTGCTTTTGAAACGTTTTCCCAGCAGCCCATTTATATTGTGTCTAGTCTAGCCTTGTCAGCCTATGCTACTTCCTATACTGGAATAATTGACAGTGCACAGCAACCCGATGAATTAGAATTTGGCTTTAAAGAAACACCTTCACAAATTGGGTATGCCTACGATGGAGAGATGCTTCCTGTGAATGCTATTCAAGAATCAGGGGAAGGCGTTTATTTTACAATACCTTTGCAACGTGACGCTAAAACACTTTTAATTTATCTAGACGGCAAGCCTGTTTTAGCGTATATCATAAAATAATATGCACGTAGAAAATTTCAGAAATTATTGTCTTTCAAAAAAGGGGGTAACAGAGTCGTTTCCCTTTAATGAAAGTACGCTCGTGTTCAAGGTGATGGGAAAAATATTTGCCTTAAAGGGTCTGGATAGATTGCCAAGTCAGGCAAATTTAAAGTGCGATCCAGAGCGCGCTATCGAGCTTCGTGAGGAGTACGATGGCCGCATCATTCCTGGATATCATATGAGTAAAAAGTTATGGAATTCCATACTTTTAGAAGACATGCCAGACACGCTTATTATAGAATTAATAGATCATTCTTACGATCTTGTGGTCGCAAAACTGACCAAAAAAGCCCAAGCAGAACTCGCTAATTTATGAAGCAACCAACTACATTTTACAAAGCTCAAATTAAGCAACACCAAGAAGTGTTGACCAAGGTAAAAGGGCAACTATTGCAATCGAGCATTCTAAGAATGATTATTTTTTTAGCCATAGGCGGAGCGGTTTATTTTTTCTTCGGAAATACGCCAGCTGTGCTTATTTCTCTTTTTGTTGGGATCGTAGCTTTCTTGTTCTTAGTTTCAAGACATGCTAACTTACAATACAAACGAGATTATCTGCTGCAATTAATAGCGATTAATACGATAGAGTTAGAAGTTCAAAACAGAAATTTTTCTATGCTTCCTTCTGGAAAGCAATACAAAGATGGGCTGCATGAATATAGTGAGGACATTGACCTCTTTGGGGAGGGTTCTTTCTTTCAGTATTTAAATCGAACAACCTTAAAGAATGGAACAGATTACTTAGCGTCACTGTTTAAGGAGAACAATATTGACAAGGTAGAAGTAAAGCAAGAAGCAATCAAAGAACTTTCTCAGATTGCAGGATGGAGACAACAGTTTTCTGCCGTCGCCGCTTTAGTCAATACTGAAACTACCGCTGAGCAAGCTTCGGCTTGGTTAGCAGGCCATAAAAAGTTTGTACCAAGTCTCTTCAAGACAGTTCCGCTTATTTTTACAGTCCTTTCTATAGTGTTGAATGCTGTTTATATCGCAGGGTTTATTCACGGTGGGATCGTGGTAGCGTGGTTCTTATTAGGGCTGGGTATCTCTAGTGGTTATTTAGGGAAAGTGAACAAGCTTTCTGCTCACACTTCAAAAATACAAAGCACATTTCAGCAATACTACAAATTGATTTCTTTGATAGAAAAGCAAGAGTTTAAAAGTGAATTGCTAGTAGCTCAAAAATCACAGATTGTGACAGATTCTGAAAAAGCGTCTGGTGTACTTCATCAATTTTCAAGGTTGTTAAATAGACTCGATCAGCGCAATAATATGTTGATAGGTGTTGTGTCCAACGGTTTTTTCTTGCGAGATTTAAAAGTGAGTTTTGACATCGAGCAATGGATTGAAACCCATCATAAAAAAGTAGCCAATTGGTTTGATGTAATTCATTTTTATGATGCCTATAACTCCTTAGCTAATTATGATTTTAATCAGCCAACGCATACCTATCCGGTGATTCAAGAAGAAGGAGCCTTGTTGCAAGCGACTGCAGCGGCACATCCTTTGCTTGATCCTAAGACGGCAGTACGAAATGATATTAATATTTCTGAAGCACAATTTTTTATTATCACGGGAGCAAATATGGCCGGGAAAAGTACCTTTTTAAGAACCGTTGCTTTGCAAATTGTGATGGCAAATATGGGCTTGCCTACAGATGCGGCGCAATCACATTATACGCCTATCAAACTTATTACGAGTATGCGTACCACGGATAGTCTGCAGGATGATGCCTCTTATTTTTACAGTGAACTCACCCGTTTAAAGTTTATTGTTGATGCGATAAAACAGGATCGCTACTTTATAATTCTTGACGAAATTTTAAAAGGAACCAATAGCACAGATAAGGCAAATGGCTCAAAAAAGTTTATTGAGAAGCTGGTGCGTAGCAAGTCAACTGGGATTATTGCCACTCACGATTTAAGTTTGTGCACCACAGCAGAAGATTTTGATGCTGTCAATAATTATTATTTTGATGCTGAGATTATTGACGACGAATTATACTTTGATTACACCTTTAAAAAGGGAATCTGTCAAAATATGAATGCCTCTTTTTTATTAAAGAAAATGGGAATTGTAGATTAAAACGGCCACGCAGGATATCACATAAAAATAAATCTCAAACATTATAGTAAATAGTTAAAACACTTTTGGGATTTGAGTATTGAAATTTAATACCCGCAAACTAGTTAATATATGGATTCATTAACCCAAATTGTTTTAGGAGCCGCCATTGGTGAGGCCGTTTTAGGAAGAAGAGTAGGCAATCGAGCTGCTTTTTATGGGGCTATTGCTGGTACGATTCCAGATCTAGATGTGCTGATAAAACCTTTTGTAGATACGGTTACTGCGCTCGAGTGGCATCGTGGGTTTACACATTCAATTCTATTTTCCATACTATTCGCTCCAGTTTTTGGTCGGCTTGTTTCGCTATGGGATAAGACTGCGAGTTGGCGACAATGGTCCTGGTTATTTTTCTGGGGATTTCTTACACACCCACTGCTCGACGCGCATACAACCTGGGGAACACAATTGTTCTGGCCTTTTGATTTACGACTAGCATACAAAAACATCTTTGTAGTAGACCCATTATACACGCTTCCATTTTTAGTATTTCTCATGCTTGCCTTATGGCGAAAACGCGCTGACCCGAAGCGACGTCGTTTAAATAATATTGGGTTATTGGTGAGTAGTATTTATTTGCTATTGACTTTAGGCTTGAAGGGCATCACGTATTACAAGTTTAAGTCTGCCCTAGAAGAACAAGCCATTTCTTATAAAGAACTAGAGACGAAGCCGGCACCAATGCAAACTATTTTATGGACAGCCAATGTAGATGCAGGCGATCATTTTTTAATTGCAGATTATAGTCTGTTTGATTCCCAGCCAATTACCTTCCATAAGCATCCGAAAAATCATGAGCTCATTGCAAACATAAAAGAGAATCCAAAACTGCAACGAATGATTAAGATTGCAAAGGGGTGGTACACCATAAATGAAAAGGATGGTGTTCTTTATTTAAATGATTTACGTTTTGGACTGTTAAGTACGAACCCTGCCAGTCAAGAATACGTGTTTGCCTTTAAAATGGAAGAAAAAGACGGTGATCTTACCTTTACAGAAAATAAAAAAAATCCAGCAGACGCAGGTAGTTTGTTGGGCGATTTGTGGACTAGAATAAAAGGGAATTAAGAGCAACTAATGCCGGTTAGGTAAAAAGAGACCCTAAAAGATAGTATGTTGGTCACAATTATCCTTTAAGGTTTAATGCTAGGTTCTGATGTTGCTAGTTTTCGGCAAAGCCTCCTACCCGCAACTCATATCTGCTATAATTTTCCATTCTCCATCAATCTTTTTAAATATAACCAAAAAGATTCCATTGGCATCACCTACGGTTCGGCTTAAAAAGTATTTTCCCATTACCCAATAACTATTGCTTTCAACGGGTGAGATGTCAACAACCTCAAAAGTTAAGGTGCCGCTATGTTCTCTTGTGGGATATCCTTTTTTATAATTTTCTAGTGTAGGTTGCCAACCTTTGGTAAGGCCTCTGTTTCCGAAGAATTTTAAGGAGTCACTTTTTATATAGCCTTGCATAAATCCTTCAAGGTCATTATTACTCCAGGCGATTTCTTGATCTTTCATCACTTTGAGGATGGCAGCTTTATCTTCTTCAGGATTTGGTTTTCCAAAAATAAAGGTGTTTTCTTCTTCAAGAACGGTATCGGTTTTTGTTTGTGAGTTGCAGCTTGAGAAGGTGATTGTTAAAAATAAAATTATAAGTAGTCTCATTTTAAGTTATGTTAGTTTTACAATATAGGGATTGTTTCGTGCCTCTTAAAGGAGCGTTTAAAATCTAATGAGGCAAATGCATGAAGTCTTCACCAAAAACAGTCTCTAACCTAAAGATTAGTTCTTGAGCGTTTTCTTTACTGAACACTATAGGAGGTTTAATCTTAATCACATTATTATCTGGGCCATCTGTGCTAATTAAAATACCTAGTTCTTTCATTCTATTTGCCAGATACACGGCTTGTTCTGGCAGTGGACTTTTATTTGCGTCATTGATTTCAAACCCCAAGAAAAGACCTTCACCTCTCACACTACCTATGATGAGGTGCAGTTTTTGAAGCCTTTTTAATTCAGATTTTAGAAAGACTCCTACGTCTAACGCATTCTGCTGGAGGTTTTCATCTTCTATCACTTCTAGCACAGATCTACCAATGGCGCACGCTACGGGATTCCCTCCAAAGGTGTTAAAAAACTCTAGCCCAGTGTCAAATGCATCTGCTACTTCTCTTGTACAAGCAACTACTGCCAGAGGATGTCCATTGCCTGCAGGTTTTCCCATAGTGACAATATCTGGAATGACATCATATAGTTCAAAAGCCCAAAAGGTTTTTCCCATACGTCCAAAACCTGTTTGAACTTCGTCTGAAATACAAATGCCTCCCGCAGCTCTAACAGATTTGTAAACGTCCTTAAAATAATTTGCAGGAGGAACAATCTGTCCGCCACAGCTTATTATAGATTCGCCAATAAAGCCCGCGATAGTATCCCCTTTTGATTTTAATCTATCAATATTGGATTGCGCATAGTTGGCATAATCAGTTCCGCAATTTGGTCCTGTGTGTTTTCCTCTGTAGGGATCGGGCAATGGTAATATATGGGTAGTATCTGGCTTTCCGCTTCCACCTGTGTGGTTAAATTTATAGGAGCTCACATTCATAGCGGCGTTTGTATTGCCGTGATATCCTACTTCAATGGCTAGCATGTGATTGCTTTTTGTGATGGTCCTTGCCATTCTTAAGGCTAGTTCGTTTGCTTCACTACCAGAGTTTACAATGTGCAAGACAGAAAGTTCTTTTGGTAATTTTTTGAGTAATGCATCTGTGTAGGCAATAATCTCTTCGTGCAGATAACGCGTGTTAGTTGTTAAAACCGCCATCTGTCGCTGTCCAGTCGCAACTACTTTTGGGTGTTGATGCCCTACATGATTTACGTTATTTGCAGTGTCTAGATATTTTTTTCCGTCGGTGTCTATTAAATACACACCTTCTCCTCTTACAATGTGTAAAGGAGTGTCATAGGATAAACTCAAGCTCTTGCCTAAATGTTCTCTTCGAAAATTAATTATTTCTTCATCTGTATATTTTGGTTTTGTTTGCAGTATTTCTTCTGTAAAAACAAGATTAGGATCGGGGCAGATACTTCTCCAGATTTCCTTTTCTGAAGGTAATGCGACTCCGTTGAAATTTGCATTGTTACCCAGAAGGTCTAAGATAATCTGAAAGTGAAGGTGTGGAGCCCAGTTCCCATTTTCATTGGGAGCACCTATGTAGGCTATTAATTCACCTTGTTTTACACGGTCACCAGTTTTTAAAATACTGAGAGAAGTCAAAGTCAAATGCCCGTATAATGTATAAAAGATAATGTCGTCAAAAGTATGTTCTAAAATAAGCATAGGACCATAATCTTTGTCGTAATCATTATGGTGTATAATTTTGACTACGCCCTCAAAAGGTGCGTGCACAGGTGACTGCGCTGACACCCAAAAGTCTGTGCCTAAATGAACGGTGCGGTATCTTGGACCGTTATTTCCTTCACTCTTAAAAGCATCTGTGGTGTAAAATGGCCTTGTTTCTAAGTAGCCGTTAGCGAGTAAGGCAGTAGGATTCTGTTTGTTAAATTGTTTTAATTTAAACTCTGAAACTTCTGGATCGCTGTATTCTGAAAGATTACCAAAAAGGGTGCTTCCTACACTCATATCTACAACCGTAATAGAATTTAATAGTTCCGAAGGAAACATTGTTCTTAAAGAAACTTGATTTTTACTAGCCCAAGTTGTAAAGTGAGTCTCTTGAGGATGCGCATCAAAACCGCAGGCGTTTCTAAATGAATATTCCGCAAACTCGGGATGGATGGTCCGCCATTTCTTCAATAGGTCCCAAGCTGGTTCTTCGCTAATGCCATGGTATTTGTTTTCACTTTCATTTTTTTGCCTAATCGCTGCTTTTGTGACCGTGGTGACTAAGCGCATCGCAACTAGAACATATAGACAGTGCAATTCTGCTTCAGAAAAAGTGTATTCTAATTGATATCCTTTTAAAATAGCGATGGCAGCCTCTAATGGATCTGGTACATCCATACTTGCATATGCAATTAGTATCGCGACATCATTAATCGTTTGGCTATACACGGCATCACCAAAATCAAAAATACCAGCGATTGTAGGGTGTTTTAAATTTTCAGAAACTAAAATGTTATAATCATTTACATCACCGTGAATGACACTCTTGGGCAACGCATCGTATTTTTTTTTATTTTGAGTAAACTGCTTTTGAAAATTTAAAACGATTTCTTTTTCTTCAGAATCAAATAAGTATACGTGGTTACATGTCCAAGCAGATGCTGCTAAGTCCCAATCACAAGTTCTTAAGGCTGCTGGATGCTCAAAATTTAAAAGTTGTTTTGTGATTTCGCCTGCTTTTTGTCCTAGTTGTTCTCTTAGGTTTTTAGTTTTTGGATTAATGGTAGCCCAGATTCTCCCATCGATCCAAGAGATAAGTCGCACATACCTTTTTATTCCTTCCAGTTCAATTTCGATAATAAGGGCGCCGTTTTGAGCAGGTATTACAAGTGGGGTTTTTACTGAAATGTTATGTATGTTAAGGTGGATAGACACCGCGTTTAAAAAGTCCAGGTGTTCAAAAGAAACCTTAGAATCAGCTATTTTTAAAATATAGGTATTACCTTGAGTGCTTTCTATTTTGAAGTTTTCATCCTCATCACCTGGTAATGGTTTAATAGAACCACCAATATTAAAATGGGCAGAAATAATTTTTGACACGTGTAGTATAGTAGTCGCCATTTTTCACAATTTGAATCTAACAATATTAAGAAAAAAAGTCTCTTTTTTAAAGATTAAAATCAAAAAGTCAATTGACAACTATTTTATCTAAAGTATGAATATAAACTTGATATTAAGAAACACGTTAAAACCACTCGTCGACACTTAAGCGTTATACGTCGACACTTTTAATAGGCTACGTCTTTAAACTTATTTTTATTTTTATTAATTTAAATAGCTTTAGTGATTAAAAATAAATGTTTTGGGAATAAAAAAATTGAAAATACTAGTAATTGAGGATGATCTGATTGAGGTGATGAAGCTAAAACGCGCAGTTGATAAGCTAGCATTAGATATTACATTGTTAGATGCTAAAAATGGGGAAGAAGCTCTAGATTTGTTGGGCAATCATCAAAACTTACCAGATTTAATTTTCTTAGATTTAAATATGCCTAAAATAAGTGGCTTAGAGTTTCTTGCTATTGTAAAAAAGGATGATGTTTTAAGATATTTACCTACGGTAATATTAACCACATCTAACAATAGAAAAGATGTTTTAGAGTGTTACAAGATGGGCGTTGCTGGTTATATTTTAAAACCATTAAAATATGACGAATATGTAGATAAGATACACAAGGCGCTTTTATATTGGAGCGAGAATGAATTAATAAAAATTTAGATGAAAGGAATAATCTTCACAGAATTTTTAGATTTAGTCGAAGAAAAATTTGGATTAGCACTGGCAGATAGCATAATGGAAAATACTGATTTAGCTTCTGGCGGTATTTATACTTCTGTGGGGACGTATAATTTTTCTGAAATGTTAGCTTTACTAGCAACCTTAAGTGCAAAATCAAATATTTCTGTTGATGATTTGCTAGAGATTTATGCGGAGCACTTTTTTGGTAGTCTTAAAAAAAACTACCCTGAGATTTTTGCAAAATATGAAGAACCTATTGAGATGTTAGCATCCATTGAAAATCATATTCACGTGGAGGTAAGAAAGATTTATCCTAATGCAGAGTTGCCTAGTTTTACCATAGAATCGAGAACAGAAACGACTTTGGTGATGATTTATAAATCGAGTCGGGCTATGTATAGTTTTGGAAGAGGTCTAATGAATAAAACCTTGCAACACTTTAATTGTTCTGGCACGATACTTATGGAAAAGCTGAAAGAGGATGGGACCGAGGTAAAATTTAGTATAACAAAAAATGAATGAGGTTTCTATAGAAATATTAGAAAGGGCATTAATAAGAGAGCGAGCGGCTAGAAGGCAAGCGGAGAAAATATTAGAAAACAAATCTTCGGAACTTTTTGAGACAGCTCAACAGCTTAAGGACTCTAATTTTAGACTTGAAAAGTTAGTCAATCAAAAAACCTCAGAACTTAAAGGTATTTTTGATAACATAATCGATGCCTATTTGGTTATGGACTTAGATGGCAATATTTTAAAAATGAATGCTGCTGCTGTAACAGAATTAAGTCTAGACGATTTGAACGACAAGATTAATTTACTAGATCTTGCGGATCCTGAAGAGCTAAATAATATTGCAAAAGCGTATAAAAGTTTAATGGAGACAGGTTCCATTAACAATTTTGAAGTTAAAATGATTACCAAGAATGGTATTCAGAAATTGATTCATGCGAACTTCAGTCTTGTTTATAAAAATAAAAAGGCTATCGCTGCCCAAGGGATTTTTCGTAATATCACAGATCAAAGAGGATCAGAAGATAAATTAATAGAGTCTGAGAATAGGTTATCATCTCTTATTGAAAATTTAGATAGTGCCGTATTGCTAGAAGATGAGGACAGAAAAATAATCTTAGCAAATAGCAAATTTTGTGAACTTTTCAGCATACCAGTTTCGCCAGATTCGCTAAAAGGAGAAGACAGTCTTGCTGCTGCAAATGAGAGTAAACATTCTTTCAAATATCCAGAAGATTTTATTTCTAGAATAACAAATATCTTTGAAAAAAAACAACAGGTTTTAGGTGATGAGTTAATTATGGCCGATGGGACAATCTTAGAACGCGATTTTATTCCAATCTTAAAAGGAAGCGAATACAAAGGGCATCTTTGGACCTTTAAAAATATAACCTTACGAAAGAAATACGCGGAGAGTTTAGAAGCCCAAAAACAAAAATACTATAACATTATTGCTAATATGAACCTTGGTTTAGTAGAGGTTGACAATAATGATAAAATCTTAATGATTAATCAGAGTTTTTTAAAAATGTCGGGGTACACTGAAGATGAATTATTTGGTAAAGAAGCCGGTAAATTATTGCACTCAGAAGATACCTCAAGGATAGTTTCTAAAGAAAATAATAATCGTAAAAAAGGGGAGTACAACACGTATGAACTTAAAGCAGAAACAAAATCTAAAGAGGTAAGAGAATGGTTAATTAGTGGTGCTCCCAATTATGACGATAAAGGTCAGGTAATTGGATCTATAGGTGTTTTTTTAGATATAACGGAAGCCAAGCGAAATACGGAATTAATAGAAGAACAGAGGAAGCAATTAGATATTATTGTTCATAATTCTACAATAGGTATTGTTCTAACGAAGCGTGGTCAAATCATAAAAACCAATGCAGCACTTCAAAATATGATTGGATATTCTGAGTCAGAATTACAGATGCTTTCAATAAATGATTTGTCTTTTGACGAAAATCCTGCTCCTTTTAAGGCCTATATTAAGAAGATGTATGCTGATAAAGTTGATCATTTTAATTATACAAAAAGATATATAAAGAAAGACGGTTCAATTATTTGGACAAAAACGAATGTTAATATTGCAAGGGATAATGATAATAAAGTAAAATATGAAGTAGTATTTATTGAAAATACTACTTCAAATAGACAGAAATCTTTAATTATTGATCTAATAAATAATCTTACCAAATCTATATTAGATAAAACAAATATTATAGAAATTTCTTGGGAAATTGTAAATATTATTGCGGCATATTTGAATTCTGAAGATTGTGTTATTTATTTAGTGGATCACGAAAAAGAAACTACAGAACAGATAGCCGTTTATGGGGCTAAATTGGATATTGACAGTCAAATTATCAATAAATTATTTCTTCCAAAAGGAAAAGGAATCGTAGGAAGTGTTGTAAAATCGGGAAAATCTGAACTAGTAAATGATACGTCTAAAGATAGCCGATATGTTCTAGACGATGAAATGCGTTTTTCTGAAATAGTTGTACCTATTATTAGCGATGGAGTTGTCATTGGAGTTATTGATTCTGAACATAAAGATAAAAATCATTTCAATGAGGAGCAGATTAAAACATTAGAGAGTGTTGCTAGCTTAGTGGCGATAAAATTAAAAACAGCAGTAAGTATAAGAGAACGCAAAAAAGCAGAAGCGCGAAATGAACAATTAGTCATAGAACTTGAAAAAAGTAATGAAGAACTTCAAGAATACGCACATGTGGTTTCGCACGATTTGAAATCTCCGTTGAGAAGTATTTATTCACTAGTAGATTGGATTAAAGAAGATAATGCAGGTCGGTTTTCAGAAGAGACTAAAGATAACCTTTCATTAATAAATCTTACTTTAGAAAAAATGGATCAGCTTATCTCAGATGTGTTAGAATATTCCAGTGTAAATTCTGAAAACAGGACTAAAGTTGAAGTCAATTTAAACGAAGTTATTGAAGATATTTTTCAAATAGTGTATGTGCCAGATCATATTAAGATTGAACTTAAAACTAGTTTCCCTTCCATTATGGGAAACAGGGCTCGCTTGCAGCAGTTGTTTCAAAACCTGATAAGTAACGCACTGCGCTATACAGATAAAAAAGAAGGAAGGATTGAGATCTCCTGCAAAGATTTGGGTGATTTTCATGAATTTTATGTCAGGGATAATGGTATTGGTATTGCCGCTGAGTACCACGAAAAAATATTTAAAATATTCCAAAGTCTTCATCAGAATATTGAGTCAACAGGGGTTGGATTGTCCATTGTTAAGAAGATTGTCGAGAGTTATCGGGGTAAAATATGGCTTGATAGTACTCCCGGTATTGGGACTACATTTTATTTCATATTAAGAAAAGATTTATGAAAACAGTACAATTAGTTAGGAAGGAAGGTGAATCCTGGACTACCATAGGTGCGTCAATAGCGTTGAAAAACCCATTGGTTTTAGTTTTTGGGAATCGTTTTCTATTAGAAGACGAGCATGTTTATGAAGAGGTGCGAGCGTTGTTTCCTGATGGCCATATTGTATTTGGATCATCTTGTGGGGAGATTGCTGCAGGCAAAGTAAATGATGATAGTATTACCATAACCGCGATTGAATTTGAAAGAGCAACATTTAAAATAGAGACGCACAATATTTTAGATGAAGACCTTGATAGTGAAAAATCGGGATACAAGGCTGTTGAGAAACTTCCGGCAGAAGGACTAAAACACGTCTTTGTTATTTCTGAAGGAAGTTTTGTAAATGGCAGCAATCTTACAAAAGGTATGACAAAAGCGCTTCCAAATACACTTATAACGGGAGCACTATGTGGCGATGATGGAAGATTTAAAAAAACAGTTGCTTCTTATAATGAAAATCCGAAGGCGGGTGAGATTGTGGTCATTGGTTTTTACGGAGCAACCTTTGAAATTTCATTTTCAATTTGTGGAGGGTGGACTCCTTTTGGTCCGGAACGTATTGTCACAAAATCAAGAGGTAATGTATTGTATGAACTAGATAATAAACCAGCACTGGATTTATATAAAAAGTATTTGGGCGATAAGGCGACAGAGTTACCCGAGTCTGCTCTTTTTTACCCCTTAAATGTAAAAAGCACTACAAATAAACAATCCTTTGTGCGAACAATTTTAAGTATAGATGAAGCTGAAAACACAATGACCCTAGCCGGCGATGTGCCAGAAAAGTCTATTGTTCAATTAATGATGACCAACATGGATTCCATTGCTGCTGGATCAGAAACTGCTGCGTTGCGGGCTATGGAACATAGAGAAAATAAGCCAGAACTTGCATTGCTTGTAAGTTGTATTGGGAGAAAATTAGTATTAAGTCAACGGATAGAAGAGGAAGTAGAGGAAGTTTTAAATGTAGTAGGGGATGATATCATTATTACAGGTCTTTATTCTTATGGTGAAGTGGCACCATTTCAGGGAGAAACTACCTGTGAGCTACATAATCAAACAATGGCTATAACGCTAATAAGTGAGTAATATGAATCGACTGCTTAAAAGACAAATAAGAAAATTCTTTCCGGAAGAGTATCTAGAAGAAAGTAAGTTTAATAATTTTCTCGAAGCAATAAGTAGGTCTTATGATACGACTGAGGAGCAACACAATATGACGCAGCGAGCCATGAAGATAAGTTCTAACGAATTGCGCGAACTTAATTTTCAACTAGTTAGAGAGACGAAAGCGCAACAAGAGGTATTTAAAAGTTTGCGACAGACCCTAAATACATTAGGTCTTTTAAAATCTTCCGCAAATCAAATAGATTCTGGAGAGCTAGAGGTGAATCCAGAGATGTTAACTATAACTATTCGTAAACAAGCAGAAGAACTTGTTGAGGTCAACAAAAACCAGGAATTGTTGTTAAAAGACTTAGCGAACCAGAATCAAGAATTAAACGATTATGCTCGTGTCGTGTCTCACGATTTAAAATCACCATTGAGGACTATTGACACATTGGTAAATTGGCTTAGAGAAGACCATGCAAAGAGTCTTACTGATGAAGCACATGGGCTTTTAACTAAGATTGAAGATCAATTAGAAAAGATGGACACGCTTATTTCAGGGATTTTAAAATATGCTTCTATTGATAAAGTGTTAAATAAAGAGAAGCCTATTAAGCTCAACTTATTGGTGCAAAATGTGGTTTCTTTAATAAATGTTCCGCCAGAAGTAACTTTTACTGTAGGTGTGCTACCCATAATTGTTGCAGATAGCTTTAAATTAGCGCAATTATTTGAAAATTTAATTGTGAATGCAATAGCAAGTATTGATAAAGAAAAAGGATATATAAAGATTACATGTAGAGGAATTCTTGACTTTTGGGAATTTGCTATTTCAGATAATGGTAAAGGCATTAAGAAAGATTATTTCAAAAAGATATTTGAAGTATTTCAAAAATTAGAAAATGAAGATCATTCTGGGGGGATAGGTCTTCCTATTGTTAAAAAAGTAGTCTCTCATTATGGCGGTACCGTCTGGTTAGAAAGTGAAGAGAATAAGGGCACAACGTTTTACTTTACAATAAGAAAATAAGGAATGGAACAACCCAACTTGTCATATATAGATGCCCTTTCTGGAGGAGATGAATCTTTTAAGTTAAAACTAATTTCTATCGTAAAAAAAGAGCTTCCTGAAGAAATTAAAACATACAATAAGAATATAGGTTTAAAATATTTTAAAGAAGCTGCAGAGAATGTGCATAAACTTAAACATAAAATTAGTATTTTGGGTCTAGAGGCGAGTTATGAATTGGCTGTTAATTATGAGGAGAATCTAAAGTTAGGCGCTCTGGATCTCCGCAAAGATTTTGAAGCTATTTTAGAAGAAATGATTCGTTTTATTAATACTTTATAATTCAATTTTATGATAAAATGTATTATTGTTGATGATGAAACTGCGGCGAGGGCGATTATTAATCACCTTTGTTCACAATTGAATACCCTAGAGGTTATTGGCGAATTTCCGAATGCCATGCAAGCGATCAAGTTTTTAAATAAAAACGAAGTAGACCTTATTTTCTTGGATATCCATATGCCAGATTTCACCGGATTTGATTTTATTGATACATTAAGGAGCCCACCTAAAATTATTTTAACCACCTCAGATAAGAACTTTGGGATTGAGGCTTTTGAGTATGATTGCATCGTAGATTATTTAGTAAAGCCTGTTTTATCACCTCGCTTTTTAAAGGCCATACAGAAGACGGAGAGTCTTACAAGTATAGTGAGTATTTCAGATCCACAAGTTGTTGATCCAAAAGATATTAAATCAAATTCTAAGAAAGAGCTGTATGTAAATATTGACAGACGCTTAGTTAAAATAGATTTTGAAAAAATCTCTCTAGTGGAAGCAAAAGGAGATTATATTTTAATAAAAACGGATGATAAGAATTACACCGTTCATTCTACACTAAAGAAAATTGAAGAGAAGTTATCTGACAGCTCTTTTTTAAAAGTACACCGCTCTTATATTATTAATATCAATAAGATTATTGATATAGAAGATAATAGCATTTTAATAGCAAAAGATGTCATTCCCATCAGTAGGTCTAATAGGCCAGAATTGATGAAAAGGCTAAATCTTTTATAGTCTTTTATATCCCTAAGATTCTTGCCTAATTATTAGCTTGAACGACTGCTTTTTCCGCAGACTCTTCTTGTTTTGGCGTTGTTTGCAATACAAGTGCTTTAGAATGCCATTTACTGTCGATGAATGGGATTTTGCTGAAGATTAAAACACCGGTATACACGCCTATCTTGCGATTGTAAAATACCAAGAATGAAAACACTACAGATATTTATAGTTTTATTGGGCCTTACAGCACAAGCGCAACAGATGGGAAACGGTTTTGCATACCTTGAAGAGGGTAAATGGAATGAAGCTGCATTGTTTTTTAAAAATGTATTAGAGGACTATCCTGACAATAAAACAGCGAACATTTGTTATGCAAGAGCTGTTGGACTAAAAGGAAACCCTGAGATGGCTGCATCAATCTTTGAATCATTACTAGAAGAGTATCCAGAAGATTTTGAAATTGAATTAAACCTAGCAGAATCTTTACTGTGGAAAAAGAAGTATGTGGAAGCCGAAATATTTTATTTACAATTAGTAGCTAAAGATGTAACCAGCTTTCCGGCGCTTTTGGGCTTAGCTAATACCTATTCAAATCTCAAAAAATACGAGTTGGCCTTGGACTTCGTAACGAGAGCACTTCAAGAGGATCCAGAAAATTTTGGCGCAAAAACAAGTAGAAAATATATTAAACTTGGGATGGCATCTCAATTTAAGAAGAACAATAAACAGGAAGCTGCTATCATACTACTGAGTGAAAACTGTATTGATTTTCCTGGTGACACAGAAACGTTAAGTGTTTTAGGAGAACTATATATGTCTCAGAAAGAGTTTGATAAAGCAAATGAGGCGTATGGTTCTATAAAGGATAGTGTTGTTTTATATCGCGGTCTATCTTTGGTTGCACATAAATTGTTCAAGGACAACAATGCGTTATTGTATGCTGAAAGTGGCGTTGCTTTTTCTGTAAAAAATGATTCGGTACAATTTTTATCAGCTAGTGAACGATTAGTACAAGCGCTCATATGGAAAGGAAAATATAAACAAGCTAGAAATAAAATTGACTCTTTAAAACAACGTTACCCAAAGAATAAAACAGTTTTATCTCTTGAAGCTACGGTAAGTATGTACACTGCTAAGTTTGCAAAAAGCATTGCTCAGTATGAGATGATATTATCAATAGACAGTACCTCTTTTGATGGTAATTTAGGTATAGCAAATGCGTACAGAGCAAAAGGGGAAATAACTATAGCTTTGTTTTATGCAGATAAAACACTTCAGTTTTATCCTGATCAAAAAGATGCCATAACATTAATAGAGACGATTAAATACGAAATGCTTCCTGAGGTGAAGGTTAGAGGTGCAGTGACTGTTGATAATGGTGATAATGAAGCCTGGTCTTATGGAGCTTCTTTACATATTCCTATTTCAGAACGTCTTAAAACTTTCTTTTCATATGGATATAGAACTACTACAAATAGTACAATAAACACAATGGCAAATAGTACTGAGTTTACAGCAGGAGCTGTGTATCGTGTTGTGAACAATGTGAGAGTACATTCTTCATTGAGCGTTATAAAAGCAAATGCAAATTCTGAAGAGTATTCAAATATGAATGGATCACTTAAACTTGCGGCAAGACCATTGCCTAACCAATTTTTGAGTGTTGGCTACCATAGAGAATTACAAGATTTTAATGCGAGTTTGATTGAAGAGAAGATTTTCATGAACAACTTCAATTTGAGTCATAATATAAGTTCTAATTTTGGTTTAGGATGGTATACTTCATACACCTATACGACACAGACAGATGCAAATGAGCGTAATTTACTGTTCACCTCTTTATACTATAAGCTTTCTAAACGTCCTGCCATTAAAGGTGGGGTAAACTATCAATATATGGGGTTCGCAAATCAGGTGCCTCAATTATATTTTAGTCCTTCAAAATACCAATCGCTAGAAGTATTTGCAGAAGCAAATGGAAAGCTAGGTGCTGTCACTTACATGATAAATAGTGCCATAGGAAGACAATTTGTTGAAAACGACGCGGCCTCTTCCCTTTTTAGAATAGAAGCGAGAACAGGAATGACACTGGCAAAAAACCTTAACGGTTTTCTGTACGGAAAGTATAGTAACATAGCATCTGCAACTGCTTCTGGATTCTCTTTCAGTGAAGTTGGATTCCAGATATCTTGGAAGATCGGAAAAAAATCAGGTAAAAAGGCTAAGGCCGAAAACGAGCTTATAGTAGAATAATTGCTATTCGTCTACAGCAAACTTGCACTCAGCTAAAATGCGCCAAATAGAGGGTGAACATAAGCGATATTTGTATCAGATTAAAACCACCACCACTATGGCACCATCAGAAAAAAACAACTATTTAAAAGTAATATATAGAGCAGCAGAAGCTACAGCAATAAAGACAATGACCGTTGTATACAGAAATCCAAAATTTAAAAATAGATACTATGTCACTACAAATTATAAAATCTGAAAACGAAGTCATACTTAAAGGAAACCTTACTGCGAGTAATGTTTTTCAAATTAAAAGATATTGTATGGCATTATTAGAACAGAACAACGCGTTGAAAATTAACCTGTCAGGATTATACCAGCTAGATGTTTCTGCTGCAATAATGCTTAGAGATCTGAAAGTAGCCGCCAGTAGTGATGATAAATTTTTAATTGTTACGAATGGTCAAAACGAAAAAATAGCAGGTGCGTTTAGCAGGTTAGATTACCAAGTGCTTCAAGTAATAGCATAATACAGAACGGATGCAAGTATTAAAACCTAAACTCGGAATTAATATACGTCCAGAAACGTTCTTTGTTTTGAGCAGTTTTGTAGTAAACGGAGGCAACTATCTTTATAACTTGCTAATGGGTAGAATGTTAGGTCCGGAAGTATTTGCTGATGTAGCTATACTAATTACGTTACTACTGGTAATTTCTTTTATTGCCATGACCTTTCAAGTAGTCGTATCAAAATTTACTGTTGAGTTCGATGCTTCGGAAATAGCTTCTTTTAAAAAATGGGCGATGCGACGTGCGATAAGTGTCGGGCTTATTATAGGAGCTTCAACAATCGTTTTTTCTAAAGAACTTCAGGTTTTCTTTAATACATCATCCTCGACTATGTTCTTAATTTTTGGAATAGGAATTCCGGTTTATTTTATTACTAGCGTGCATCGAGGAAGTTTACAAGGCAGTAATAACTTCACCTTGCTTTCTGGTTCTTACCAGATGGAAATGTGGGTGCGCTTAATAGGGACTTTTGCCTTATTATTTCTGTTGGGCCTTCATCCCATAGAAAGTGTCGCGATTGCCATCGCTTTTTCTTTTGTAGCTGGCCTGTTTCCGTGGAAAAAAAACAGGAACAAAACTAAGATCTTGCCTACTTTGTCTAAAGCTCAAAAGAGACAAGTTAAAACCTTCTTCTTACTTACCGCTTTTTATGAGTGTACCCAGATCATCTGCAGTAACAGCGATATCTTAATTGTAAAACATTTTTTTTCTGCCACCGAATCTGGGTTATATGCTTCCTTGGCACTTATAGGCAGAGTGATCTATTTTATCACGTGGATGTTTGTAATGTTATTATTGCCAAAGGTTGTTTCATTAAGAAAACAAGGCGAAGCTACAGCACCTCTTTTATTAAATTATGTAGGCTATATTTCTATATTTGCATCGGTCACGACAGCACTCGCATTTTTATTTCCTCAAACGGCGGTTCTAGTACTTTTTGGAGACGCTTATACAAGTATCGCAAACCTATTAGGGTGGTATGCGCTTGCGACTTCGCTTTTTGCGATATCAAATATCTTTGCATACTATTTTCTTTCTTTAGATAAATATATCCCGATTCTATTTTCAGGGGTAATGGGGATAGCACAAGTTGTCTTGATTGTATGTTTTCACGACAGCTTATTTGAGGTAGTGCTTATGCAGATAATAGCCATGGCAGTCCTTCTTATACTGCAGCTAAGTTACTTTTTAAGCAGTAATAAAGAGTAGGGTAAATAGGGTTGTCTATAGTTGTTTTCCACTCATCTACACGAACAGTCATCCGGTCGATTATTCTCAAAATTAAACACTTACCAACGCATCTTTGTAGTGTGATTAGACAATAACACTTAAATATATAAAGATGAAATTAGGTATTGTAACAGCGTATCCACCGAGTAAAGTAACTTTAAATGAGTATGCTTTTCATCTTGTCAAAAATTTTAGACAACACGAACAACTGTCAGAAATTATTTTATATACAGATGCAACAGAAGAAGAAGCTGCCATCAAATTCGAAGGAATTGGCTGTAAAATAACAGTAAAACAATGCTGGAAATTTAATAAGTATACAAACGTGCTTTCTATTAATAAGGCGATCAGAGAAACCCAACCAGATGCGGTTTTATATAATCTTCAGTTTATGAAATTTGGAGATAAAAAGATAGCTGCAGCACTTGGCTTGTTTTCTCCTTGGATGACAAAATTAATGGGTATTTCTACGGTCGTATTGTTACATAATATTCTAGAAATGGTAGATCTTTCTAGCGCTGGATTTACAGAGAGTAAATTAAAAGCTAGGGTGTTAAATGCTATAGGAAATGTATTAACACGCGTTATTTTAAAGGCAGACACCGTTGCGGTTACAATGGCAAAATACGTCACAGTTCTGGAAGAAAAATATAATGCAAAAAATATAAGCTTGATACCTCACGGGACATTTGATATTCCTGCAGAACCATCCTACGATTTAGGCAAAGGCCCTAAGCAGATAATGACTTTTGGTAAATTTGGTACCTATAAGAAAATTGAAGCTATGATTGATGCAGTAGCGATTGTGAGAGCAGAGACAAATGAAGAACTAGAGATTGTGATTGCTGGAACAGACAACCCTAATACACCAGGATATTTAGCAGGGGTAGAAAAACGATATGCAGATGTGCCTTATTTAAGATTTACAGGATATGTAGAAGAGGAAGATGTTCCTGTGATTTTTTCTGAGGCAGCGATGGTTGTTTTTCCTTACACATCAACCACTGGGAGTTCTGGAGTTTTACATCAAGCGGGTAGCTACGGTAAAGCGGTTGTGATGCCAGATCTTGGTGATCTCAATTTATTAGTGAAAGATGAAGGATATGAAGGAGTTTTCTTTGAGCCAACCTCAACTACAAGCTTAGCATCTGCCATCAAAAAATTAGTCTTAGAAGACGGTTACAGACAAGAAATAGCAAAGAAAAATTATAAAGCCGCTACAGCGTTACCTATGAGCGAAATTACAAGAAGATACTTAAATATCTTTGAAGGAGTGCGTACGCCAGTATTTGTTCCTGAACTTGACCTTGCTGCTTAATTTTTATTCTGAAATTTTAAATAATTCAAACGCCTCTTTGGGATTTCCTTCAAGATTAATAATCCCAAAGTACGCTTGTTTGTTTTTACGCCAGGGATAGATTCCTGCGACAGATGAAGGTATTTCATCAAAATCATATAAGGTCCAAAAAAGATAGTTTTGGCTATCTTTTTTTTGCATTTTAAAGAAGGTCTCATAATACTCAAATTGATCTGTTTCTGAGTAGCCAAATATATTCCAGATTCCAAAATAGGTTGACAATCCAAATTCTTGAAGCACAATATTTTTGTCGCTTTTTTCTTCCAGTAGCTTATAAGCTTCTGGCAATGCTTCTAAGGCTTGATAATGATGAAAGCTTATGTAGTCTAGCGTGTTCACTAAGTTTGTGGCAGCGCTCGCGGAAGACCATCCTATCGTAGTGGGATGTATACTGTCTATCTCTTTAATCGTGTGATTCATTTCTTTAAGCCAAGCGGTGACACGATTTTTTCCTCTCGATTCAAAATCTAAATCTGGCTCGTTTTTGATATCCCAGCTATGCAAGGCCTTATGGTGGGCGATTGATGAAACTATGGTTTGCGCGTGCAATTGTGTTCGCGACCAGTCTAAAACAGCATAGTCCCCATAAAAGTCAAAAAGTGTTACGATTACGCTTAGGTCATTAGTTTCAGCAATATCTAATAATTGTATTAACCGTTCTATTTTTATTTCTGAAATGGTCGCACCTCCAAAATCTTCATACCCAATAAATATGCGAATGGTTTTAAGACCCAATGCGTTTATTTTTTTAAAATCTGCCGCAAGGACTTCCGTAGAAAAAGATTCGTTAAAGGTGTCCCATGGGCTTCCTTTAGGATAATAGTTAAGACCAATAACAGGGTTAAAATTTGAAATTTCAGCATGCTGTTTTTGCGGCTTGCTTATTTTAAATTTTTCTTGATGTCTTATGCGCCAAAAGCCATCTTCTAAGAGCATAATAATTTTGTAGCAAGCGATTTCAGTAGTGTCAAATTGAAATATATTATCAACATATGTTGCACTATACGTCCGCACGTCATTATCTGTAAAAACCACCATATTGCCATCTGCACTGTAAAAGTCTAAAGTGATCGTATGGTTTAATGAGCTAGATTCTATTCTTATTTTTTGCGCTGCATTGTGCTCTACAATGGCAGTCAAATGTTCCTTGGCTTGCTCTGTGTAAACATCTTCAATACCTCGTGTGTCTTTTCTTTGGAGGGATTGCGCTCTGGTGTACCAAGCGTCTAAGTAATGTTGTTCTATTTTTTGTAAAGTAGGTTGCTCCATAGGACGCCCTTCATTAGTGCCGTCATTCCAGGTTACTTTTGGCGTGTAATAATTTTCTTTGACCATATCTTGATGAAACATACTCGCTTTGTCTGCACCCGTATTTAAGTAGCTTAGAATTTGCGCAATACCAAACAGTATAAACCCATTAACAAGGATGAACCCAGCAATTAGTAAAACACGATATGTAATTTTATTTGCTTTCAATTAATGGTTTTTGTGATGCGTTTAGAGATGCCTAATGTGGTTATTGTAAAATTATAAGTACCCGCAGGGTAGTAGTCTTCGGGAATACTAAAGATTGCAAACCCGTCTTTAGAAGATACCTCTAGACTTTCTTGTTCTTTGGTTATAACTACTATGACTGCAGCACCATCAGGAATTAATTGTCCTAAATAACTAGTGAGTGGTCCTACTTTAATAGACCTATTGTTGTTTGAGAATTGTAATTTAAATTCGTTTAAGATAGATTCAAAATCAATGGTTATCACTGGGGAGGTTGCTATCCCTGGGACAGCTGCTTTTATTTCCCAAGTTGTTGGATGGTTAGGATACAAAAGTTTTGCTGTTGCAACTCCATTAATGGTGATGGCAGATGTTCTAAAAACTTGATCCTTTCTATCTACACCTGTAAACTGTATTAGAGTGCCATCTGTAATGATGTTATTGTATTGATCCTTAAGCGTTGAGGTGCTAAGTGTGAGAATTTGATTCCCATCTGCAAAGGGATGTGGCTGCTCATAGCTGATGGTAAAGTTCTGCGGCTGATTTGCAAATATATCGATGCTCATCTCTTTAGAGGCGCTGTTTTCTATAAGCGCTGTAGCAAAAAGGCGTCCTTTTTTTTCTGGTGAAAAAATACGTTTCCAAGCAATTCTATTTTTAATTTTTAGCGCATAAGAAGTCTTAGTAGCGCGGCGCTGTTCGTTTATGATTACTGGCGTGTCGTTGGGTAGTAGATTATCATAGATATCTGTTGCTGCTACTACTAGCATCGTAAAATCTTTACCGCCTGCTACAATGCTAGGAGGACCAATGTAGCTTTCGGCTATTTCATTAAAACTCGTGTTTGGTATTATTTCAAAGCTTCCAGTGTCTAGTATCGCACCTTGCACAATAAAATTCCATTGTACCCAGCCAGACTTTTTTGATATGAAAGCAGGTACCGTAAATTCTAAAGTATTGTCTTTCTCATTTTTAGAAAGGACTAGTACGCCATATGAAGAAGAGAGCTGTAAAAAAACGTCAAGTAAGTTTGTTGTTTCTTTTGCATTTATAGCGCCACGCAAGGTAATAGTGTCTCCGGCAACGTAAAAGGTTTGATCATTTAATATTTCAGCAGACATGGAAGCAGAATCACTAGATGATGATGGGCTTTGTGCCATTCCAAACCCAATGCATATTATAAGGAGCGGAAGCGTTAACCAGATATGTGTGATGCGGTTTCTCATTTATTGCGGATTATCAATATAACTATTTACCTGAATACCTATATAAGAATAGGTTTTGTCATGAACTGGAATGAGTGTTTGGGTTTCTTGATTTAAAATTCTTTTAGGAACAATTTTATTGGTGATCGCTTCGTTTGGTAAACCATTTATAAACACATTTTGTAATGATGTATTTATTATACTGCTATCAGAATGGACAGGTAATTCGATTTTAAAATTTAGTTTTCTTTGGGGCCGCACACTTTCCTCGAGATAATTTCTATCTACATTAACAAGACTCTTTTTTTCATCATAATAAGAAATGAGTAATTGTGGTATTGTTGCATTCTGAATACCTGTATTAAAAAGTACTCCCTCTAAAAACCCATCAGTAACGATAATGCTTTGTAATGCCAGACCGTCATACAAATCTGTAGTAGCAACATTTGCAGCTACCTGAAGGTTAAATGAAACTGGCTTTTCTTCTACCTTGTTCGAAGTGAATTTTTTCCCATCAGCAACTTCTGGAGACCTACTGTCAAAATTACTCCAAGCAATGCCTTCAAAATCAATTCTAAAATTTGAGGACTCCTTAGCAAATAGCTTATGCTTGATAATGTCTTTTACATTAAACGTAGCGAGCACTTTATTCTCTTTAGAATATAAGGTGGCTTTTATAGCGATGTCTGCGGGGATAAAATCTATATTTTGAATAGACCCCACAATGCTGTAGGTGTCATTCACGTGCATCAGTTTTGCAGAAAGGACTTCAACTACAGGCTGCTTTAATACATCTTCATGGTAGGTTTTTCCCGAAGTGACACGACGTCTCCCGTGGTTATAGAAGCGCGTACTGTTTTCAGAAAAAAGTTGATCAGGTGGTATGTCGAGATCAATACTTTGTGGCGTGATATACCATTTAGAATCAATTTTTTTAACCTCGATAGTTTCTTCCTTATTAAAAGCAGCTAAAGGCGTGACCCACTTTGTAGTTGTCTTGAGTTTTGATACACTATCGTTTTGTTGTATCACTTGAGTGCTAATAGCATCTAGTTTTGCGTAGGAGCGGAGCAAGCCATCAGACACAGAAACCTCTAGCATGTATTGTGATTTAGATTTTCTGCTTTGTGGGTTTATATAGGAATATGCTTTCTCAAAATTTTTAATATCAAGAGCGTCATAATATGCTTTAACCACATTACTACTCGAGCGTTGTGCCGTGTTATTTAAATAAAATGTGTAGCCTCCAAAAGCAAACAATAAGAATGTGATCACCACCCAAATTGACAAAATTGTAAAAAGCCACTTAGAAGGAGGGCTGTAGTGCTGTCCAAAAGCTAAATAACTAGAATAATGTAGAGTCGTAGTTTTAAACGTGCGTCTCCAGATAGCTCGTAAATTAATAAGTAGCGCAAAAATCAAGGTGCTTAAAGGAATAATACCCCACAATAATTTCTGAAATAAGGGGACATCATTTTTAGGTAATACACTTGGTAAAGGTTTAACTCCGGCGCGTTCCCACACCCTAATGCCATTTTCTAATTGCTGTAATCTATGCCATCCAGAAAAGTATAGCACTGGATCGTAAAATTTATCATTTGAAAAAATGTATTTAAGGTGATATTTATCTGGAACCGCAAGAAACTGCTGCAACGAGCCTATACCCTCAACACCTCTAAATTTGGAATTCTCTAATCGCTCTACTGCCCTAGAAGTAAGTTCTGGCAATCGCCTTGCAGAATGGTAATTACCATCTACCGTCATCGCATTGGTCTTTGCAGAAAGCAAGGCCATTTGGTCACCAAAGCCTAATGGAAGGAACCTCCATTTATCATGGTCATCTCGATTTAAAAAATTGACAATAGGTAGCATATTAATTTTCTGCGGTTGTGTGGGCTTAAATTTGCCAAGGCTAACTGTAAATAAAGCGATAAAAATAAATACGCTTACCAGTAGGCCGCCAACTAAACGGTGTAAAAGAGGGCCCCATCTTTCTTGAAGACATTTCTTAAAATCTCCTTCTATAAAGCGATACGCAAACTCACCGAATATGGGCAAAATAATAATAGATGCCCACAGTGTAAATCTATCTAAGGTTAATATATTAAATGCATTTTCTCCTAGAATTGTGAGTGGTATTGCTGTAGTCCCGCCAGTTCCTAATACTGTCAAAATTGTAAATGAAATACCAAAGAATAGATGCCGTTTACTGAAAAATCTATAAAATAAATAGGGGAATAAGAATAGTAATATCCCCCAAGGAATTATAAAGAATATTAAACCTGACGAAGTAATTTCTAGAAAATTGTCACGGGACCCATGCGGTATAGGTACCTGGGTAATCGGGTTGTTTTTAGTATTGATCCAATAGGGCAGGATACAACCAATAATGAGCATGAGTGATCCAATTCCGAAGATAATAATACGTTTGAAATGCTTTTTAAAGGAAGCGAGAAAGACTAAAAAAGTGACCGCCTTAATAGACCCCACTTTCTCTTTAGAGGCGTCCATCACAACCATTCCTATTAATGGGAACACAAAGAAAACCATACCAAAGATAGGAGTCAAGTGATGCGAAGTTATTGTTACTGCGAGCATCGCAAACGATGTGATGAGGTAACGCAGTTTACCCGTTCTTAACCAGAGATAGATTTCTGGTAAGGTGTGGAGAAGTATAGAGATTCCTATAATACTGGGAAGCTGTCCAAAAATGTGGAGGGTTTCTACAAATGAACTTGAGAACACAGCTATAATAGATGCGTAGCCAGCTACCTTTCTATTAGCGGTGACAAGCAACGCAAAGCGATAGACTCCCGTAATAAAAAGGACTACCCCCACCAAGGCAACGGTAAACATCCCAAATTTTAAACCGCCAATAAAAGAAAGGAGCGCAATACTTTGATGAACAAGAGGTGGATATCCCATTACGGTAAAACCAGTGTACCAGCTATAATTCCACGGTTCAAACCAACTTTGAGAATAGTGCTCTGCAAAAAATAAATGAATTAAAGCATCGTACGTAGTCTCAAGTGTGAAGAAAATAGAAGCCCCATGAAACAGCAATCCTAATAGTAAGGCGGTAATAAGATATTTATTAGTCTGCTTTTCCATGGAGTGTAAGAGGGACTTTGCTGTTTGAGCTAGTACCAAAGATACATATTTCGATTAATGGTTTGCCTGCCGATTAATGAGATTCGTCTATACCAAAGCTTCAATCGTCGAAGAATCAAAATTCAAGGCATTCAATCGACCTATGTTTGTATAGTGAAATAATAAAAACCAAAATTACATAAAGATGAAAACTGGAATAATTATCCCCTGTTACAATGAAGAAAAGCGCCTTAATCAAGATGCATTTGTTAAATTCATTAAAGAAAACCCTGAGTATCATTTGTGCTTTGTTAATGATGGTAGTACAGATGATACCGCGTCTGTCTTAAAAGCTATGAGAAACCAAGCTCCTTTAGATATCACTATTATTGATATCAAGAAGAATATGGGTAAGGCGACTGCAGTGCGCGCTGGAGCACGTTATTTATATACTAAAGATGATATTGCTTACCTAGGGTTTATGGATGCAGATTTGTCTACAGATTTCAAAGACTTCAAGGATCTAGTGAAGACCTTGAAGTCTAATAACAATTTATCGGTGGTCTTTGGGTCTAGAAACTCAGGCGTGACAGGTGTAGAACGCAATCTTGTTAGAGGTCTCTTTTCTAAAGTCATCAAAATATTTATTCTTTTTATTCTAGGTTTGCCTATACTAGATACGCAATGCGGTGCAAAAGTATTTACAAAATCAATTGTACCTGTTGTTTATGGAGAAGCCTTTATAAGTAGGTGGTTATTTGATGTAGAAATTTTCTTGCGCTTAAAAGCTTTCTTCGGAAAACAAAAAGTAATGAATATTATACGGGAGCAAGCACTTATGAGATGGGTGCATGTGGACGATTCTAAATTAGGCTTAAAAGAATCTTTAGTAATTCCAGCAAGGCTTTTTCATATTTGGACAAGGTATAATTTTGTAAACAGGCTTAAACAAGCTAGAGTTCCTACTATTATTAATGGAGTATCGCTACTTGAACCTCAAGTAGTAACTCTTTCCGCTTAAAATTAACGCTTAAAAACGATTGCTATGAACGCATATCCTATTAAATTTAATCCAATCCTAAGACAAAAAGTGTGGGGCGGAAACAAGCTAAAAAATATACTGAACAAAGATTCAGAAAAAAAGAATATAGGTGAGAGATGGGAGATTTCTGGGGTATCACAAAACATTTCTGTGGTGAATAATGGGTGTTATAAAGGGGATTCTTTTTTGGGTCTGCTGTCAACTTATAAAACAGATTTTCTAGGAGAGGATAACTTCAAAGTCTACGGAAATGAGTTTTCATTACTCATTAAGTTTTTAGATGCTGAGATAAACCTTTCAGTTCAAGTGCATCCAGATGATGAAATGGCGAGGGCACACAACTCTTTTGGTAAAACCGAAATGTGGTATATTATGGATAGCGATGATGATGCAGAAATCATTTTGGGACTGAACAAGAATCAAGAAGACTTAAGTGTTTTAGAACACGTTACAGGCCAGAATGTATACGATGTTTTTAACGCTATCAAAGTCTAGGAAGGAGCTCATTATTTTATACCAGCTGGCAAGGTACACGCCATTGGCGCGGGTGTTTTAGCTGCGGAAATACAACAAACTTCAGATATTACGTATCGGGTTTACGATTGGGACCGTGCAGACGTTTCGGGAAATACACGCGATTTACACATAGAAGAGGCCATTTTAGCAACCAAAAGATTTGATGAGGTACTAGAAATGAAAGACCAATCCTGTGCAAATACAAATACACTTGTGCACTGTGAGTTTTTTACCACCAACCTACTTAAAGTAAAAAAGGAATCCACTATTAATTATGGCTCACTAGACTCTTTCGTTATTTTTATGTGTGTAGAAGGTGAAGGAGTGGTAACTGTAAATAACCATACTGAGCCTATTACAAAAGGCGAAACGATCCTTATCCCAGCCTGTGCTTCTCAAGTAGTTGTTAGGGGTGACAATCTTCAATTATTAGAAGTCTACATAAAAAACTAAGAATAGCTACAACACACGCTTCTGTTTCTTATAGAAAGCATTGGCCTGGTCCTGCATTAATTCACGAGCGATCTTACGTTTGTAATCGTACACTTCTTGTTCTTCTGCAATGTCTGCATATACCCGATTGTTAATTTCGCGATCTGTGGTCACAAGAATGTCACGTTGTGCCTTCTGTTGCTCTACCCAAGATTTTACCGCACCTTCTTGCTCTGCAAGTTTAAGGTCATAAGATCCTTTTGGCGATAATAGTTTTGCAATGATAGGCGATGTTTCAATTGCTAAGAATAATAAGAAAATAAAAAATGATGGAAGCCATGGTAATTTATTGAGTGCCGTTACACGGGCCATTAAACCATCAAAACCTTCAATAATAGGTTGTGTCTCTGCTATCTTTGCTTGGTAGTCAGCCGCTATTGTTGCGACTTGAGTTTCTAGTCCTACTATTTTTTCTGCATTGGTTTTCTTTAGCGCTTGCAAAGTCGCAAGTTCTGCGTCGTGTTTGTCTCTTTTCTCCTGGTACACAGGTCCTTTGCCTAATTTTTTGGTACCAGCTGTTCCTTCTGCTTCCTTGATATACGTGTCGTATAATGCATTTACCGAAGCTTCTTTTGTAAGCACTTCATCTTTAAGTGTTGCTATTTCTGAAGTTAATGCGGTAGTGGCAGGCGTAAATTGTAAGGCTAATTGATCTTTGTTTTCTAGAGTCATTTCATTCTTTTCTTCGAGAAGGACTTGATTAATTTCCTTTTCAAAGATTTTCATCTCTAATGGTTTTGAAATAACAATCGCGATGATTACTGCCAGCAGAATTCTAGGTGAGGCTTGAATGAGTTCGTCAAAAAAGTGGTCGCTCTTTTTTATGGTAGAGACAATAAAGCGATCTAAATTAAAAATAAGAAGTCCCCAAACACTTCCGAAGAAAATCGCAGCAAAGTAGCTGTCAAAAACGGTGTATAATGCATATGATCCAGCAATGGTAGCCATCACAGCGGTAAAAAATACGGTAGCGCCGATTCCTGCATATTTCGTGTTTTCTCCAGAGGAGCAGTCTTTTAAAATGTCTGTATCTGCGCCAGAGCAGAAAATGAAAAAGCGTTGTAACATAAATGTAAGATTTGATTGATGAGACTATTAGAACGCCAAAACCGTCAGAATGTTACATAAGAAAAGCCTTGATTTCTCAAGGCTTTTCTATGTAGATATAAATTCGTAAAAATTATTTATTCACTTTTTTTGAAAGTGTCACAATTGGATTACTATTTTTAAAGTGTTCTGTGCTCACGTTCAAGTCAGGATTTTCTTTTAACATGGCAATTGCTTTATCTGAAGTAATGCGCTTTCCTTCATATAAAAATGCAGCGTGCTCTTTTGCCATTCTAATCACGTGATCTAAACGACTGGTTGAAACAATAGGAGGATGAGGTGGTGGCGGTGGCGGTATCAAGGAAACTTCCCCTTTCAACACTTTTTTAGATGTTGGCGGCGGCGGTATTATTGATGCTTCTCCTTTTTTCACTCTTCTATTAGTAGGTGGCGGTGGTGGTATGATATTCATCCCATCATTGGCTTTAGAAAAACGCGTTTTTCTAAATTCAACATCTACTTTATCTAAAAAAGATTTTGGGGTGCTCGCGATTAGTACATTGGGGCGTGTAGAAGTAAAATCTGTTGCTGACCAGTCTTTCGTGAAGGCGTCAATGGTTACAGCGAGCTTATTTAAAGTAACAGGAATACCATTCAATCTTATTTCACTCAATTCTACTTGTAATATAAAGGTCTCTTGATTATTATGTTTTGAGGCATTTAAAAAGGAATCTATCTGTTCCTTTTGGGTACCTCCTATTTTATTCTTAGGCAAACACTCTGGGAAAGATAGTGCATTGTCTTTTTGCTCTTGGCTCATTTTTGTAAAAATGCCTTCTAAAACATGGAGGTCTTTAAGTGGAATGCTGCGCGATTCTATAGGCTGTGCATTATACTTTTTTGCCAATGTATTGTAAGCCTTAAGTTTTTCTGGAGAAACCTTATCACCTGTCACAATACCAAAACGCTCGTGTAATGGACTCATGATTTCCTGAAAGTCATCGTGTGATAAACCATTGGTGCCGTTAGAGGAACTACAGATACTCATGTTTTTTGCAATATCAAGTCGCACTAATTCTGCAACAACGCTCTTTGCAAACAGTATATGTACTTGCGGCGCCACGTTTAGCGCAGTTTTTGAATACCCTTCTGTAGTTACTAATTTTTCTAGGTCGTTAAATGCGAGCTTTTTATTTCCGTTAAAAATTTCATTTGCTTCTGAAATATTCAAATCTAGAATTTTATCTTCTGTAGTTGAAACTAGCGCTATTTCCGAAGTAATAAATTCTTCTTTCGTTTCACTAAAACCATAGATTAATAAGGCTAATAAAGGCATTATTAAAAGTCCTTTAAGCCACGCGGCTCTGTTTGATGTGTGTGTTTTCATAACGTTAAATCGTTTTTTGATTGATGAATAATTAATTGAATGTGCCATTTCAGGTACGCTAGATTTTGATGAGAAATCTAGTAGAATAGATTGATAAGTAGACAGTGTTGCACCTGTTCGCAATACGGTGCGGTCTGCTAAAAATTCGTGATTAAGCTTGATGCTTCTTTTAAAGAAATAAAGCAATGGGTTGAACCAAAAGATGATCTGGAAAATTTCAAAAAACAAGATATCCCAACTGTGCTTTTGCTCCACATGTGCCCGTTCATGAACAATTACTTCTTCTGGGATGTTTCCTGCTTGGTGATCTTCCTTGCCTAAAAAAATGTAATTAAAAAAACTGTGAGGGGTTACTGGGAGTTGCAATAAAACATATAATATGGATTGCTCTTTATACACCGGATTCTTTTTAATTTTATGAACAAGTGAATGTAGGTTTCTGCTAAAACGAATACTGAAAAATAACAGGCCTAAGGCATAAAGTGTCCATAGTATCATAGGTAGATAATCGATGGGTTCTGCAATGATAGCCGGAGTTTTGCTACTAGCAACCACAAAAGTTTCTAAGACATCAACAGCCATAGGAGCCGCTTCTATATATTTTGTAAAAGTGATAAACGGGATCACGATAGATACGACTAAGCTTGCCAGTAAATACCCACGCTTTGTCGTGTGCAAGGTGGTGTTTTCTAATAATAGCGTGTAAAAAAGGAAGAAAATCCCTAAACAAGCTGCCGATTTTAATACATATACCTCCATAGCTTATTTGTTATCTATTTGTAAATCAATCATTTTTTTAAGCTTCTCCAACTCTTCTTTACTGAGGTCTGTGGTTTCGGTAAAAAAGGAAGCGAATTGTGCGGCGTCATTATTAAAAAAGTTTTTAATCAAACGATTTACATGCTGACTGAAATAGTCCTTCTTCTTCACCAAGGGAAAATACTCTCTAGACCTACCTATCTGAATATAATCTACAAACTTTTTATCCTGCATCCTTTTTAATAAAGTTGCAATCGTGGTGGTCGCTGGTTTTGGATCTTCATACGCTACAATAAGGTCTTTCATAATGGCGCGCTTTTGCTTCCATAGTACCTGCATTAACTGCTCTTCAGAATTTGATAAAGTCATAATCTACTTTTTACTCTACAAATGTAGAGCAAATATTTTAATTCTACAAGTGTAGAAGGTGGCGAGCTTCAAAAATCTATATTTAATGTTTAAGATTTAAAAAGTAAACAAATTTTAAAGTGAATGATGACACCACATCTTTTGGCCTGTCTTAATGCCCTTAATATTTCCGAAGTAAATGGTACATTTGACCATAAATTTAATAACTGATTACTGATTGCGGTTTCCGATGGAGTTTATATCGCGTTTAGTCAAGATACAGAAATGACAATGAATTCAAATACAGAAAGAGAAGTACGCAAAAGAGCCGACGAGAAATGTGAATTGTGCACACATACAGAACCAGAAAACTTGGAGATATATGAAGTGCCAAAAACACCAGAATATATAGAAGACGAGAACACTGCTATTTTAGTGTGTACTAAATGTTCTTCAGAATTTGAAGCAGAAGAACGGGATCAAAATCACTGGCGATGTCTTAACGATTCTATGTGGAGCACGGCGCATCCTGTTCAAGTAATGGCATGGCGTATGCTTCATCGTTTAAAGTCTTTTGGATGGTCTCAAGACTTGATTGATATGATGTATATGGAAGAGCAACAATTAGAATGGGCGGCAGCAGAAGGTGATGCAGAAGATAAAAGTGATGCGCTCATACATCGTGATGCTAATGGTGTTATTTTACAAACGGGTGACAATGTAGTGCTCATAAAAGATTTAAAAGTAAAAGGAAGTAGTATGGTTGCAAAGCAAGGAACTGCGGTGCGGCGTATCTCTTTAGATCATGAGAATGATACGTTTATAGAAGGGAAAGTAGACGGAGTACAGATTGTTCTGATCACGGAGTATGTGAAGAAATTATAATGTAGTCCCACTAGGTATCGGGGAATTAGATCAATATTAATAACTAAGAAAAACGGCAAAAGTCTCTAAGACTTCTGCCGTTTTTTTATTCCCTGATTTGAAAGGTTTAGCACCTTATGTTGTATATCTATGCCAGATTACTCCCCAGCTTTCAGTTTTGTAAACTCCTCATAAAATTGAGGAATCGTCTCAATACCTTTCAGGTAATTCCAAATCCCAAAGTGCTCATTAGGCGAATGAATCGCATCGCTATCTAAGCCGAACCCCATTAAGATGGTTTTACTTTTAAGTTCTTTTTCAAAGAGCGCTACAATAGGAATACTCCCTCCACTACGTTGTGGTATGGGTGTTTTGCCAAAGGTCGTTTCATAAGCTTTACTTGCTGCTTTATATCCTAAGCTGTCAATAGGCGTCACATAGGCTTGCCCACCGTGATGTGGTTTTACCACTACAGTCACCCCCCTTGGGGCAATGCTCTCAAAATGCGCTTTAAACAAATCTGTTATTTTTTTCCAATCTTGATCTGGTACCAAACGCATTGATATTTTTGCGAATGCCTGACTCGCGATTACTGTTTTTGCGCCTTCGCCAGTGTAGCCACCCCAAATTCCGTTTACGTCAAGGGTAGGACGAATACTGTTACGCTCGTTAGTCGTGTAGCCTTTCTCGCCATACGTGTCTTCAATCTTCAAGGCATCACAGTATGCTTCCTTGCTAAAAGGTGCTTCGCCCATTTTAGCGCGTTCTTCTTTTGACAATTCTTCTACATCATCGTAAAAACCAGGAATGGTGATGTGATTGTTCTCATCGTGTAAGGACGCAATCATTTTTGTCAACACATTAATTGGGTTTGCTACGGCACCGCCATAGAGCCCGCTGTGTAAATCACGATTAGGACCTGTAACTTCTACTTCGACATAGCTCATTCCACGAAGACCAGTCGTAATACTTGGGATGTCGTTTGCAATCATTCCCGTATCACTAATTAAAATAACATCATTAGACAATTTTTCTTGGTTGCGTTGCACAAACCATTCTAGTCCTTCGCTCCCTACTTCTTCTTCACCTTCAATCATAAACTTAACATTGCAAGGCAGTTGTCCCGTTTGCGTCATATACTCCATCGCTTTCACGTGCATATACATCTGGCCTTTGTCGTCACAACTTCCGCGAGCAAAGATGGCGCCGTCAGGATGTAGTTTTGTTTTCTTAATAACAGGCTCAAAGGGAGGGCTGTCCCATAAATTAATTGGGTCTGGTGGTTGCACATCATAATGACCGTACACTAAAATAGTAGGTAAGTTTTTATCGATTATTTTTTCGCCGTAGACGATAGGGTATCCTGGAGTTTCGCAAATCTCGACCTTATCACAGCCTGCTTTCTCCAGACTTTCTTTGATGACATCTGCAGTTCTAATGACATCTTTAGCATATGCCTTATCTGCAGAAATGCTCGGGATCTTTAGTAAATCGATAAGTTCATTTAAAAATCGTTCTTTATGTTCTTCTATATAGGGTTTTGCGCTTTTCATTTTTGACGCCGCTCACTATAATAAGAGCGGTAAATTTTACAGGTTAATATTCAGATTTCAACGAAGGTACAAAAAGTAGTATTTTTTAAAGAATTGTTTGTTTGTAAATAAAATAACTTCTTTATATTTGCCGACTCTTAACAGGGCACAAGTTCGTCTGCGGATGTGGTGGAACTGGTAGACATGCTAGACTTAGGATCTAGTGCCGCAAGGCGTGCAGGTTCGATTCCTGTCATCCGCACTAAAGCTTCTCAGAAATGAGGAGCTTTTTTTATGTCATGAATCGCAGCACAGGGAGGGCTTAATCGTATTTTTTATCTCTTATTTGATGTGGGATTCTTGTTTTCTGTACTTAATAACAGAGCTTTGTTTTTGTTGGAGTATCTAAGCAGGCCTTCCTTCATTAATATCCTCCTTATCTTTTGCGTAAATGTCTCTATTTGTATCAGTAGCAGCTCCAGTTTTATGATGAGTCTCATAATACATCGCAAAGTGGTCTGACCCATAATTTTCACTTCGTTCCATTTTACTAATGTATAGGTCTTGGGTGTCAAAAAGATCTACTAGTGCTGCAACTAGAAACAACAACTCTATTTTAACGATTAGCAATTCAATTCTAGTAAAATCTGCTATCCTAAAGAACCATCGCGGCTTGGGGAATGCTGGCAGGAATGATTAGAAAATAAAGATAAATGTTAAAACTTACATTACAATCATTACGTAAATCTAATGGTTTTAGAAGGATAAAGCCCTAATTTTGACCTGTGCTTAACACTCATTATGATATCTTAGTAGTAGGCGGCGGCGCTGCTGGTTTTTTTACCGCTATCAACGCGGCAGAACTATGCCCAAATTTAAAAATCGCTATTCTAGAGCGTGGTAAAGAAGTATTGACCAAAGTGAAAATCTCTGGTGGAGGCAGGTGTAATGTCACTCACGCAGAGTTTATTCCAAAAGACCTAACTAAAAATTATCCCCGAGGTGAGAAAGAACTATTAGGACCTTTTCATGCCTTTATGACAGGCGATACACTCGCTTGGTTTGAACAACGTGGTGTCGAGATAAAAATGGAAGAAGACGGTCGTATGTTCCCGATATCTGATAGTTCACAAACCATTATTGACTGTTTTACTTCTGAAATATCAAGACTTAAAATTGAGCTTTTAACAAGTCACCCTGTTAAATCTATTGTCAAGAAAGAGGAGTGTTGGGAAATTACGACAGGAAAAGACCTACTTACTTGCCAGTCCATTGTGATGGCAACCGGGAGTAATCCAAAAATGTGGAATGTGATAGAAAGCCTAGGTCATTACATCATCCCGCCAGTACCCTCCTTATTTACTTTTAATATTAAAGACCAGCGAATTGTGGCGCTACCTGGTGTCGCAACAGAAGCGAGTATTAAGGTTGTGGATGACAAGAAAAAAGTAATCCTAGAAAGCGAAGGCCCTCTATTAATTACACATTGGGGAATGAGTGGTCCCGCTATTTTAAAATTATCAGCATGGGGAGCACGATCCTTAGCGCCCTTGTCCTATAAATTCGAAATACAAGTCAATTGGTTGTTGCACGACACAGAAGAAGATGTCATAGCGCAATTGATGCGTCTTAAAACTAAAAATGCCAAACAAACATTACACAAATACCCTCAGTTTGATCTCCCTAAAAGATTATGGCAAAGTTTATTAATGGCTTCAGGGATTAATGAGGGTGAAATCTGGGCAGATATCTCAAAGAAGAAGCTTCAAAATCTGGCAAACCAGATGACGCAATCTATATTTCAAGTAGACGGCAAGAGCACTTTTAAAGAAGAATTTGTGACCGCCGGAGGCGTAGATCTAAAAGGAGTGAATTTTAAAACTTTTGAAAGTAAAGTTCATACCCATCTTTATTTTGCGGGTGAGGTACTTAATATAGATGCCATTACCGGAGGTTTTAATTTTCAGAATGCCTGGACCAGTGGTTATATCGTGGCAAAAGCAATAGCAGATAATGTGTGATCACGCTTATAGCAGTCCTTCGTGGTATTAATGTAGGCAGTCACAAAAAATTTCCGAAAGCGGAGCAATTAGAGATACTTACTGCTTTGGGTTTTAATAATCCGCAAGTGTATATTCATACTGGTAATTAGGTTTTTGAATCTAGTGAAAATGCTGCAGGCTTGTCGCTTAAAATTTCCGTAGCTATTACTAAAAAAAAATATGGGTGGGAAGTTCCTGTTATTGTAGTTGAGTCAAAACAACTTTTGTCGATATTTGAGAATAGCCCATTTACTGGAGAGAAGAAAGAACAAAGTTATTTAACGATGCTGGCAGAAGCTCTACTTTTGAAAATATAATCATCTTTAATAGCTTTTCATTTCCTGAAGAAGAAATCTTTTTTTAGCGAATGCTGTATATACTCCTTTTCAGCTATAGGTGCGGCACGTGTAAACATGAATACTAATTTTATCGAGAAAAAATTAAAAGTTTCTGCCGCCTCTCGCAATTACAAGATGATGTCAAAATTGATAGTCTTGTCCTCGTCATAGGATGAAAATTGTATCTTTGCTACAATAAATAAGACCTATGACCACAAGCGATTTCCATCCAAAACCATATGCAGATTTTCCGAAAAGCGGTCGCATTTCATGCCAGTCTCCCAGTAACATTGCCTTAGTAAAATACTGGGGAAAGTACGGGGAGCAACTACCACAGAATGCCTCGATTAGTTTTACGCTCAGTAATTGCAGAACAGAAACAACGCTCACGTATACCAAGAGAACCAACGACGGCAGCTATGATTTTAAGGTCTATCTAGACGGAAAACGAGAGGAAGGATTTGAACCTAAAATCCAAAAATTCTTTGAACGAGTTGTTGCATATGTGCCTTTTGTAAAAGAATATAGTTTTAGAATAGAAACTAAAAACACCTTTCCACACAGTAGCGGTATTGCGAGTAGCGCAAGTGGGATGAGTGCCCTAGCGTTGTGTTTGATACAAATTGAACAATCTATCATCTCGTCACCACTCGGTGACCAGTTATTGGACAGAGCCAATGAGCAGGTGTCGAACGAGGTAGTGGTGAAAGCATCTTTTCTAGCCCGCCTGGGCTCTGGAAGTGCAGCTCGTAGCCTAGAAGGACCTTTAGTTGTTTGGGGAGAGCATCCCGATATTAAAGGAAGTAGCAATCTTTATGGATTAAAGTACGCGGGAGCAATTCATGAAAATTTTAGAAATTATCAAGACACAATCTTACTCGTTGATAAAGGGGAAAAGCAAGTGAGTAGTACGGTGGGGCACGATTTAATGCATGATCATCCTTATGCTGAGGAGCGTTTTAAAGAGGCAAATACAAATTTGCTTAAACTCACTACAGTACTAAAAAATGGTAACTTAGATGCCTTTATCAAGTTAGTTGAAAGTGAAGCATTGCAATTGCACGCTATGATGATGGCGAGTAAACCTTATTTTATTTTGATGAAACCTAATACTCTTGAGATTCTTAATCGCATCTGGGAATATAGAAAAGCGAGTGGAAGCAAAGTGTGTTTTACCTTAGATGCTGGTGCAAATGTACACGTTTTGTATCCTGAAAGTGAGAAAGAAACCGTGCAGTCATTTATTAAAAATGAGCTTGCGTCTTTTTGTAAAAATGGAGAATACATCCACGACGCGTGCGGACTAGGCGCTTCTATTGTAAAATAATCTTTTCTGTACTAATTACTTTTCCTTCGGAAACGAGCTGGACGAAATACATACCATCTGCTAACGAATCACGTTTAAAAGCAGAAGTGTCTGAATCTAGCAAAACAGTTTTTACTTTCTTTCCAGCCACAGAATAAATGAAAAGTTGCGGCTCATTGACTTGGCTTATATTTAATGTAATAAGCGCTTCTTGATTTATTGGGTTAGGAGTTATGCTAAAGTTGATGTCATTGTATGCGTCTACACCAATAAAATAGATTTCAACGAGATCTAAGATAACAGCGTTTTTATTACAGACAACTTCATATACAAAAAATGTCGCGTCACCAGTGTCATATTTAATTTGTGATGGGAACGTGCAATTAGCAATAGAAAATTGCGAAGTTAGAATAGTAGACATGTTAAAATCTTCTGGAAAATAACTAACATCTAACAATATGGAGCCTTCCAGATCCGGCGATCCTGTTACGACAATAGTGTCAAAAGCTATTGGACTCTCTATATCAATTTCTAAAACTCCGCCATTGAGATTAAAGGTATTTATAAACCGTAACTCACCTATTGCATCCCCTCCGGGAGAAACAGTCCCCTCATTTAAAAAAGGAGAACTAATATCAAAGACTCCAGTTCCAGTAAGGATTCCCGTACTGGTATTGTGAAAAGAAACGTTAGGTGCCAAGAAAAGATATTGGCTATCCTCAGCAATCTCAATGATGTGATTGTTTACTACATCAAGGATCATATAGAAAGAACCAAAGTCACCATTCTCTGTGTATTTACGAACCACTCCGTCGTTTATAAGTGTTGCGGCTGCGCCATTTTCTTGCGTGAGCCCACCGTTTGCAAGGATATCCATGGTTCCCTCAATCCCATTATTAATTGTTACCGTTCCCGAGAGGTTCACGATGTTGCTGTTAATAAAGTTCATCTGGCTATGGTTATTGATAATGGTGTTTGCAATCGTTTTATATTCTGGATTTGCAAAACGCATGGTTCCGTTGTTTTCAATTGTGCCCGCAGATAAATCTCCATTCTCAAAGCTAAAAACTGCTACGTTCTCAATACTGAAAATTTCAGAGACTAAAAGAGTTGCTTCTAGAGTTAAAGTGCCTGAGCCAGACAGAGTGAGCGCTTGGCTTGTAGCGGTTGCATTTATATTCACTTCAAAACCATCAGGAATCAAAACAGTGCTTGTATTTGAAGGTACTGAGTTTGCGTTCCAGTTGAGGGTTGTATGCCAGTCTGTTGTGCCGCCATCACCCGTAAAAATATGACTTTGAGCAAGGGTGGAAGTGGTAACTAATAATGCAAATAAAATAGAAAATAATTTCAAAGTTAATATTTTACTCTAAGATACAATTTATGAGCGATTTAACACCAATAGCGTTTATTTAATGCCTTCACATTTCAGAAATAAACTACCTTTGTAAAAGATATAATTGCCTTAATGGCTAAATATGTATCTTTAGGTTTTTAAATAAGTTCACAAGTATGCGCGGCCCACTTTTTTATTCAAAAATATTATTATTTGGCGAGTATGGAATCATTAAAGATTCTAAAGGGCTTTCTATACCTTATAATTTTTATAACGGTGCGTTAAAAATAGATACACATCGTACGGTTACGACAACAAAGTCTAACCAGAACTTAAAGCGTTTTACCCAGCATTTAGAGCAATTACAAAAAGAGCAACCTTCTTTAGTTTCGTTTCGATTAGAAACACTTCAAGAAGATGTTGCAGACGGGCTTTACTTTGATAGTAGCATTCCGCAGGGATATGGAGTAGGAAGTAGTGGAGCATTAGTGGCTGCTATTTATGACCAATATGCTACAAATAAAATAACGGTACTTGAGAACTTAACTCGAGAAAAATTACTGGAACTAAAAACAATTTTTGCCGCGATGGAGAGCTTTTTCCACGGTAAATCTTCGGGTCTAGATCCTTTAAACTCTTATTTGAGTTTGCCCATTTTAATTAATAGTACAACAGATATTGAGAGTGCAAACATACCATCACAAACAGTAGACGGTAAAGGGGCTGTGTTCCTTTTAGACAGTGGTATCACTGGCGAGACTGCGCCAATGGTCAATATCTTTATGGAGAACATGAAGCAAGAAGGTTTTCGTGCGATGTTAAAAAATCAATTTATTAAGCACACAGACGATTGTGTGAACGACTTTTTAAAAGGAGATGTAAAATCGCTTTTCGGAAACGTAAAACAACTGAGTAAAGTGGTTTTTGAAAACTTTAAGCCGATGATTCCTAAAGAGTTCCATAAGCTTTGGAAAAAAGGAATTGAAACCAATGCATACTATCTAAAATTATGTGGTTCTGGAGGTGGCGGTTATATGCTCGGGTTTACAGAAGATATAGACAAAGCACGCGCGGAACTTGGCGATCACAAACTAGAAGTAGTATATAACTTCTAGATATTTACAACCTCACTCTTATGCTAAGCAGAAAACAAAAGCACGTCTTGTTAAAGTTTTTCAGCTTATTTTCTATTGTTCGCGGTTACAACATCCTCGTGATTGCCTTAGCACAATACCTTACCTCTATTTATATTTTAGCGCCAGACTTACCGCTTGGGAGCGTAGTTTTTGACCCCAATTTGTTGTGCCTGGTACTCGCAAGTGCTGCTGCCATTGCAGGAGGCTATATCATCAATAACTTTTATGATAGCGAGAAGGACTTGATTAATCGCCCCAATAAGACGATGCTCGATAGGATTGTGAGTCAGCAAACCAAGTTATCGGGATACTTTATCCTTAACCTGATCTCGGTGGTTTTTGCCAGTTATGTTAGTTTTAGGGCTGTGGCGTTTTTCTCTATTTATGTTTTTATGATTTGGTTTTACTCCCATAAATTAAAGAAACACCCTTTTATTGGTAATCTTGTAGCGGCCATCTTAGCGGTCATTCCGTTTTTTGCCGTTTTTATTTACTACGGAAATTTTAACCACGTTATATTTGTGCACGCCACATTCCTGTTCTTATTGATTGCCATGCGCGAACTCACTAAAGACTTAGAAAATATAAAAGGAGATCTCACCCAGAACTACAGAACTATACCCGTAGTCTATGGGGCAAAGATGTCTAAGCAAATGCTTTCTGTTCTTAGTATAGCTGCTTTGGTGCCTACAGTATTGCTTTTAACACGCTATGAGATTGGGTATATGTATGTGTATTTTCTTGGGAGTTTAGCCGCTTTGATCATCTTTAATCTGATCCTCTGGAAATCTACCAAAAAGCTACACTATATTGTACTGCATACTATTCTAAAATTAATCATCGTAGTAGGAGTTTTTAGTATTGTGCTGATTAATGTGAATGTAGTTTTGAGTAGGGTTTTGTGATAATGCAATGAAATAAGTTTGTTAAGAAACACAAAGCTTTATATCGATAGGTTTTACCTGTGATATGCCTTAAGGATAATTTAAGCGCTTCTAGCGCAAAAGTTTATCACATTTACATAGAAAACCTTAAATTTAATCTATGATAAAAGACAAGCACCTCAAAGTAGCACTTGCTCAAATCGCTCCTGTTTGGCTAAATAAAAAGGCTACGCTCAATAAGATTTACATACAGATTGAAGCCGCCGCAAAGGAAAAAGCAGAACTTATTGTTTTTGGTGAAGGACTGTTGCCGGGCTATCCGTTTTGGCTCGCGCTAACAGGAGGAGCAGAATGGGATAAAAAGATAGTGAAAGAGTTACACGCGCATTATGTTAGTAATGCAGTGACCATTGAGGATGGTGATCTGGATATCATTTGTGCACTTGCTAAAAAACATCATATAGCTATATATCTTGGTGTTATAGAGCGACCTATAGACAGGGGTGGGCATAGTGTGTATGCTTCTCTAGTATATATAAATGAAGTGGGTCAAATAAAATCTGTGCACCGCAAACTACAGCCTACTTATGATGAGCGCTTGACTTGGGCGCCAGGAGATGGGAATGGCTTGCGTGTGCATTCATTAAAACAATTTACCGTGGGTGGTCTTAATTGTTGGGAAAACTGGATGCCATTACCTCGAGCTGCGCTTTATGGGCAAGGAGAGAATTTACACATTGCTGTGTGGCCCGGGTCTGATCACAACACTAGAGATATTACGCGTTTTATCGCGAGAGAATCGAGGAGTTACGTGATTTCGGTGAGTGCATTGATGAAGCGGAGTGACTTTCCAAAAGATACGCCACACCTTGAAGAGGTTTTAAAAAACGCGCCAGAAGTACTAGCAAATGGTGGCAGCTGCATTGCAGGGCCAGATGGTGAGTGGCTCCTAGCGCCAGATATTACAACAGATGGTAATATATATCACGAGCTAAACTTTCAGAAAATATATGAAGAGCGCCAGAACTTTGATCAAGCAGGTCATTACTCAAGACCAGATGTGACAAAGTTGATCGTAAATAGAGAGCGGCAATCTACGGTAGCGTTTGAGGATTAGGGCTTTTTTTATTTATTAAACTTCATCGTAAATCGTAAATCAATACACTATCTTTGCAAAAATTTTAAAATAATAACACACTAGTTTTTAGTGTTTTAAATTAACCCGCCAATGCGGGCACGAAGATGGGCAGAAACGATACGAAAGGAAAAGGGAAAAGGAAAGAAAATCCAGAGGGACAAGGTACAGCTAAACCAAAGTCTAAAGGAGGGGATCGCAGTAATGCATCTCTAAATAAACGCAATATAGGAAAGCCAAAGTCTCGCACACAAGCTGCTCCTGCTGCCAAAGGAGAAAGCAAGGGAAAAAAACCGATGACAGGTATCCGCTTAAATAAATATATTTCAAACAGTGGGGTCTGTTCACGTCGTGAGGCAGACACATTTATCGCCACTGGATTGGTAACAGTAAACGGTAAAATCATAAACGAGATGGGCTATAAAGTGCAGCTCGAAGACGATGTGCGTTTTGATGGTCGACGTCTTAACCCAGAGCCTATGAGTTATGTGCTTTTAAATAAGCCAAAAGGTTTTGCAACAACGACTAGTGAAAGTAAAGGATCAACGGTTATGGATCTAGTGGCAAACGCTTCTAATTCTAGAATTACGCCTATTGGGCGATTGGGCCGTAATGCAACGGGTTTATTATTGTTTACAAATGACGATAAATTAAAGGAAAAGTTGAGCAAAAAAGGAATGGAGCGCTTGTTTCATATTGAACTTGATAAAAACCTGAAGGCTGCAGATTTGACACGTATCAAAGAAGGGATGACGATTGCTGGAAAGAAGATTACGGTAGAAGAAATAAGTTATGTCAAAGATAAGCCTAAGAAGGAAATAGGGATTAAAATTAAGCACATGGGGAATAGCGTGATTCGCGATATTTTTGCAGATCTCGATTATGACATCGTACGTTTAGATTGTGTAACCCTTGCACATTTGACAAAGAAAGATCTTCCAAGAGGGAAATGGAAAATCTTAACGACAGAAGAATTAAATCTCTTTTCTATGTTATAGTATTTTCACAAACAGAACACAAACCTGCCAGTTGTTTTTACGTGGTAGGTTTTTTTATGCAGAAATGTTAACGTTATAATTCGAGTTATTTATTGTGATAATACGTAAGTATCTGTAGCTTAGCGTGATGAAATTGACTGTCAAGTCTTATTAAACTTTTCTTAAATTTTTCAACTTTTTATTTTCTAATTCAAATTTTAGTTTAAATTTGTCGCCAAATTCCGCATTTATTAAGCGGGATAGCTGAACAATTTGAACCGTGTTTATATGTTCGGGTTTTTGAAGATTAGGAAGTCATATTCAAAAACAGCTCGCCACGCGAGTAACCGAATTCTAAAGCTAGCTTCCGCTAAACCGTTGGCACTTACCACTGTCTTAGGACCAGTGCCAAAAACTGCTGGATCACTCCAGAGGCTCGCCTATTGGCTCAATCCCATCCGTATCTGAGTATCTTTTACATTATTTCTGTAGTGGGATTTCTTGTGCCCTAATGTGACATTATACTACGATTATTCACTTCGGAAATTTTAATCATTCAATCCCTATTTTTCAAGGACATCACCTATAATTTACTCTCACAGCATATTTCATTTTACAATTATGAATACTAAATACATAGATTTAATCAATCAAACATTCGATTTTCCGCAGGAAGAATTTAGACTTAATGAGGACCAACTACAATTTCACGATGTCAATTTAATGGAGCTCGTTGCCCAATACGGAGCTCCATTAAAGTTTACTTATTTGCCTAAGATTTCTGAGAATATACATCGCGCAAAAACCTGGTTTGCAAAGTCGATGAATGAGCAAAACTATAAAGGCACTTACAACTATTGTTACTGTACAAAAAGCTCTCATTTTAAACATGTTTTAAATGAGGCCTTAAAGAATGATATTCATATTGAAACATCGTCAGCATTTGATATAAACATTGTTGAAGCCCTTAAATACGAAGGTAAAATTACAGACCAAACATATGTCATCTGCAATGGGTTTAAAAGGGAACAATACATTACAAATATCACGAGACTTATCAATAGCGGACACGAAAATTGTATTCCGGTCATTGATAATTATGAAGAACTAGACTTATTGTCTGATGGCATAGAAGGTGACTTTAAAGTAGGAATCCGTATTGCAAGTGAAGAGGACCCTAAGTTTGAGTTTTACACGTCTAGACTGGGAATAGGCTATAAAAATATTGTTCCTTTTTACGAAGAACAAATAAAGAATAATGATAAAGTGGAGCTCAAAATGTTACACTTTTTTATCAACACAGGTATTCGAGACAACGCGTATTACTGGAATGAACTAGTGAAGTGCCTAAAAGTATACACAAGGCTAAAAAAGATTTGTCCTACGCTTGATAGCTTAAATATAGGCGGCGGATTTCCTATTAAAAACTCGCTGGCCTTTGACTATGATTATCAATACATGATTGATGAGATTATTAACCAGATTAATATTACTTGTGAGGAAGCAGAGGTTGCTGTGCCTCATATTTTTACAGAGTTTGGAAGTTTTACGGTAGGAGAAAGTGGCGGTGCGATTTATGAGATTTTGTATCAAAAACAACAAAACGATCGTGAAAAATGGAATATAATTAACTCCTCTTTCATTACCACATTGCCAGATACTTGGGCAATAAGCAAGCGCTTTATAATGATGGCTATCAACCGCTGGAACGATACATACGAGCGTGTCCTTCTAGGAGGATTAACCTGTGATAGTGATGATTATTATAATAGTGAGCAAAATATGAACGCGATCTACTTGCCTAAGTTTAAGAAAGAGCAACCATTATATATTGGCTTTTTTAATACCGGTGCATATCAAGAAAGTATAGGGGGTTTTGGGGGGTTACAACACTGTTTAATCCCGAGTCCAAAACATATATTGATAGATAGAGATAGCGAAGGAAAAATAACAACAGAACTTTTTGCAGCCCAACAGACAAGCGAACAGCTTTTAGGAATCCTAGGCTATGAGTCCTTTGTGCCAGGAACAGAAAAGAAAGAGTTAGTGACTAATCTTAATTAAAAAAGAAATATAACAGTAGGTTAATATTTCAGTAACAAACTAAAAAATGAACTCAAAAACATACGCAGGCATTCCGAAAGAGAACGCTGCACTTGACACAGCAAAGATTGTATTAATTCCAGTGCCGTATGACGGTACTAGCACATTTCAGAAAGGAGCAGATAAAGGTCCAGCCGCTTTTTTACATGCCTCCGAAAACATGGAATTATACGACATAGAAACAGGAACAGAGGTTTATAAACAGGGTATATGTCTCTTAGATTCAATCACAGAAAACAGCTCGCCAGAAGCAATGGTGGTAGCAGTTCACTCCAAGACTAAAGAGATGATTTTGCGCAATAAATTCGTGACTGTTTTTGGTGGAGAACACAGTATTTCTATAGGGACTATTCGTGCTTTTAAAGAATGTTTTGATGACTTAACAGTGCTTCATATTGATGCGCATGCAGATTTGAGAAAAGAGTATGAAGGTACTTCTTGCAATCACGCCTGTGCGGTATATGAGGCAAGCCAGACTACAAATTTAATTCAGGTGGGAATTCGCTCCATGGATATCGCCGAGACTAGGGTGATGGACACAGATAAAACTTGGTTTGCACACGATATGGCGAATGATGATTATTGGGTTGATAATGTGGTAGAAGCATTGGGAGAGAACGTATTTATAACTTTCGATTTAGATGCTTTTGATCCTTCTATTATGCCGTCAACAGGAACTCCGGAGCCAGGTGGGTTATTATGGTACGAAACCTTAGAATTCTTAAAACGAGTGTTTGAAGAGAAAAACGTAGTTGGTTTTGATATTGTAGAATTAATGCCGCGTGAAGAAGACAAATCAAGCGATTTCCTGGCTGCTAAATTATACTACAAAATGTTGACTTACAAATTTGCGGGGCAAGAGGAGGATGTAGAATTTGACAGCAATATTTCAGAAAAAAATAAAGTATCAAAATTTAAAGACAACGAGTATGAATAATAAAGGAGCGATTTCAAATTTTATAGAGAAGTACTATTTACACTTTAACGCGGCTGCGTTAGTAGACGCGGCAAAAGGGTACGAGGTCCAATTGAACAAGGGTTCAAAAATGTTAGTGTCTCTGGCAGGTGCCATGAGTACTGCGGAAATAGGAAAGATTTTTGCTGAAATGATCCGTCAAGATAAGGTGCAGATTATTTCTTGTACCGGAGCAAACTTGGAAGAAGATATTATGAATTTGGTGGCTCACAGTCATTACAAACGTGTGCCTAATTACCGTGATTTAACTCCGCAAGATGAATGGGATTTATTGGAGAAAGGACTCAATAGAGTGACGGATACGTGTATCCCAGAAGAAGAAGCTTTCCGAAGAATACAAGAACATATTGTAAAAATATGGATGGATGCTGAGGCTAAAGGCGAACGTTATTTACCGCATGAATATATGTACGAGCTATTGCTAAGTGGTGTGCTTGAGCATTACTATGAGATTGACATTAAAGATTCTTGGATGTACGCAGCGGCAGAAAAAAACCTTCCTATCATCTGTCCAGGTTGGGAAGATAGCACGATGGGAAACATTTTTGCGAGTTATGTAATGAAAGGAGAATTGAAAGCTCAAACGATGAAAAGCGGTATTGAGTATATGACCTTTCTTGCAGATTGGTACACTGCAAACAGTGCGAACGGAATAGGGTTTTTCCAAATTGGTGGAGGTATTGCGGGAGATTTTCCTATTTGTGTGGTGCCTATGTTGTATCAAGATATGGAGCGCACAGATACGCCATTCTGGAGTTATTTCTGTCAGATTAGTGATTCTACCACAAGTTATGGCAGTTACTCTGGTGCAGTGCCTAACGAAAAAATAACATGGGGGAAACTGGATATTAATACGCCTAAGTTTATTATTGAAAGTGATGCGACCATCGTGGCGCCGCTTATATTTGCCTATTTATTAGACATGTAATGCTCCAAAAAAGCATAGATAACATTGAGCTTTCGTATCTCACTATTAAAGATTATCAAGAATTAAAAGAAGCTACAGAGGCGTCCTATTTGGGGATGGAAAATTCCTATTGGCCTAAAAGTGCAATTCAAAAGCTGATAGATATTTTTCCTGATGGACAGATAGTTATTAAGATAGATGGCGTCATTGCCGGATGTACCATGTCTATTGTGGTAGATTATTCTCAATTTGACGATAATCATACCTATGCAGACATAATCACGAAGAGTTCATTTAAGAATCACAATAACAAGGGGGATGTTCTCTATGGAATAGAAGTGTTTATAAAACCAAGTTTTAGGGGCTTAAGATTAGGGAGACGTCTCTATGATTACCGCAAGGAGTTGTGTGAAAGCTTAAACCTGAAGGGTATTATTTTTGGTGGACGAATGCCTAATTATCACAAAGTGCAGGATCAATACACACCTAAACAATACATTGACGGCGTAAGGCGAAAAGAATTAAATGATCCTGTACTTAACTTTCAGATTTCAAATGATTTTCACCCTATCCGCGTGATAAAAGGATATTTAACTGGGGACACTGCCTCTGCAGATTATGCCGTGTTGATGGAGTGGGATAATATATATTATACAAAACCCACGAAGTCTCCCGCTACGGTTAAGACCATTGTAAGATTGGGCCTAATCCAGTGGCAAATGAGACCGTATTCCGGGCTAGAACAGTTAATGCAGCAGGTAGAATATTTTATTGATACTGTTTCTGGATATCGATGTGATTTTGCAGTGTTTCCTGAGTTTTTTAATGCGCCCTTAATGGCAGAATTTAACCATTTAAAAGAATCTGAAGCCATTCGTGAACTGGCAAAATTTACAGAGGAAATTAAGAAGCGCATGTCTAAGTTTGCAATCTCTTATAACATCAATATCATTTCTGGAAGTATGCCAGAATTGGTGGGTGATACGCTCTATAATGTGGGGTATTTATGCCGTAGAGATGGAAGTGTAGAACGATACGAAAAAATACACGTAACTCCAGACGAAGCAAAAGTATGGGGAATGCAGCGTGGTAACGAATTAAAAACATTTGAAACAGATTGTGGTAAAATCGGAATTTTGATTTGTTATGACTCTGAGTTTCCAGAACTATCCCGCTTGTTAGCAGATGAAGGAATGGATATTTTGTTTGTTCCGTTTCTAACAGACACGCAAAATGGGTATTCAAGAGTGCGATTATGTGCACAGGCTAGAGCCGTAGAAAATGAGTGTTATGTGGCTATTTCAGGTAGTGTAGGGAATCTACCTAATGTAGAAAACATGGATATTCAATATGCACAGTCTGCAGTATTTACTCCCTGTGATTTTGCGTTCCCAAGTAATGGGATCAAGGCAGAAGCGACCACAAATACAGAAATGATTTTGGTAGCAGATGTAGATATCAGTTTACTACGTGAACTACACTCGTTTGGGGCTGTTAAGAATTTAAAAGACAGACGTAAAGATGTGTATGATGTGATTCGTGTGAAGAAATAAAATATAGGCGCTATGAATTAATATTAAACCTTTTCAGTATCTAAAAATTGGAGAGGTTTTTTTATTACAAGTTCGTAAGCCGCAACTCCAATAACAACAATATATTCCAGTGCTACTAATCCTAAATTCTCACTAAACCCTTCTACTCCATACGCTGAGTAACTAAATAACACCATAAAGCTCCAGATGATTGGAAATTTATACCTCGTAAAGACGGAGAGTAGTAGCGGTGTAGCAATGTACCAAGGGTGCACTGTAGTTGCTAATAAAAAGTAAAAAGAAACCGCTAATAAAATTGCAGTAATCAATTGCTGTGTGGTAGTATTTCTGCGGAAAAAGGCCAGGTAAAGAATTAAGGTAATAACAATTAGAGGGAGAATCTTCCCAACGGTTTCTATAATATTCCAACCCACAGTTTGATACCCAATCCAGCGTATTATATAATATACGCTTGCATTAAACTCAAAATTCTGAAACCATAAGCTTATGGTCGCAGCAAAGTTCGAAATGAACGCAGCGGAAAGAAAAGGAGCAAAAGTGAGTGCCACGGTAATTAATGTAACCGCATAAAACAGTACCATTTTTCTCACATGGAGTGTGTCGGCTCCTCCAGACATCTCTGGTTCCGTCAACTTATTTTGGTTTAAGAGGAGGTGCTTAAAAAGTAATGGCAAAAATAAAAGCGGTAATAACTTTACTGAAACGGAAACTCCCATAAGTACAGCAGCCCAAAACCATTTTTTTTCGTGTAATAAATACAGCGACCAAACCACAAAAAATAACATCACACCTTCAAAGTGGAGATTACCTGTTAATTCAATAATGATAAAGGGATTCAAGAAGTACCAGAAGATGTTTTTAACTGGAAGATTTAATTTTTCTAAAAGCTTCTTCCCAAAGTAAAGAATGCCAATATCTGCGGCTATAATTATTACTCTTAATGCAATAACAGAACCTAGAATGGAGCTTTTGGCAAAGAAGGCTGCAATAGCAAAACATAGTTGGTTAATGGGAGGATAGTTGCTGTAATGACTTGCGTTTAATTCGCCCATTCCTTTAACGAGTTCTCGGGCATTAGAGATGCTTACGCCAAAGTTGTTGTAAGCAGCTTCGCTTTCTAAATTTACATATTGTTCAGGGGTGAATACATATGGATTTTGTAGCCAAGTTACTATTTGACCATCCCACAAAAACCGATAAAAATCCTGACTTAGATTAGGAATACTAGGTAAAAATAATAGTCTAAAAAAAACGCCAATACCAGCAAGCGCCCAAAAATTAGACTTTGTAGCTTTGATGATATGCCAGGCGCAATAGAATAAGCCTGAGTAAAGGAGGAGGAGGTTTAGGAAGTCGCTTCGTTTTGAAAAATAGGCAAGTAGAACATATAAAATAACACTCCCGATAATTGGGGTGATGCTGTATTTATATTGTTTTAGTTGGGTCAAGACTTTGTTATTTAATTCGCAGTCTTAATTTATTTTTGTTTCATGATTGTCTTGGCAGGTCTCGACTGCGATCGACCAGACATAATTGATTATTTATATTTGATTTCATTTAATCTTGCCATTCTGCAATAAACAGATTTGTATCTCTTCCACCACCGTTATTTCGGTTTGAAGAGAATGCTAGGTGTTTACCATCATTGCTAAAAACGGGGAAGGCGTCAAAAGTTTCTCCATGGGTAACACGTTCTAGATTCTTACCGTCGAGATCAATTAAGTATAAGTTAAATGGAAACCCGCGTTCTGCTTCGTGATTACTACTGAAAAGGATTTTGTTTCCGCTTGGGTGGAAAAAAGGACTCCAGTTTGCGTTTCCTAAATTTGTTAATTGCTTCATATTACTCCCATCTGCGTCACAGATATACAGTTCCATATCTACAGGTTCAACTAATCCGTCTGCAAGAAGGTCTTTATACTTTTTTACCTCGGCGTCTGTTTTAGGGCGTGAAGAACGGAAGATTAACTTGGTTCCGTCTGGTGAGAAAAAAGCGCCACCGTCATAACCTAGCGCATCGGTAATTTGTTTTTTTTCGCTTCCGTCTATGTTCATAGTCCAAAGCTCAAGATCGCCACTTCGTGTCGAGGTAAATACTATTTTATCTCCTTTTGGTGAGACGGTGGCTTCTGCGTCATAGCCTGTGTTTGTAGTGAGTTGGTCTGTAATGTTACCTTCTAGATCTGCTACAAAAATGTCAAAGCTATCATATACTGGCCAAACGTAGTTTCCGTTTTTACGGAGGGGAACTTCTGGACAATTTTCGTCAACAAGGTGCGTGCTTCCATAGACATAATGCTTGTTGTCTGGCAGGAAATAAGCACAAGTAGTTCTTCCTTTTCCTGTAGAAATCATTGGGGGTTTTGTTCCCTTGAACGTTTCCGAAGCATTCATTAAAAACATTTGGTCACAGGCCACACCCCAATCTTTAAAGTTGGATTGAAATACTAATTGTTTATCATCAAAACTCCAATAAGCTTCTGCATTATCTCCACCAAATGTTACTTGACGTATGTTCTTAAAATAGCGTTCTTCTGGGTAGATGAGCGTGTCTTTAGTTTGGGTGTCGATAAACGCTGTTCGATTCTCTTTTTGCACATTAATTGGAGTCGAAGTGTCGGTGCTTAATATTTCCGAAGCAGTATCCTTCAAGTCATTTTTGCAACTTACTACTACAGAAATGAACAATAGGGCGGCTAGAATTCTCATATTTAAAGTAATTTTGTACAAAAATAATGATATGCGTGGATATGCGATACTATTAATTGCACTAGTTGTGATTTCTTGCAAGAATGTACCTGTTACTAATGTCTCTATGAAAGAGGATGTTGCGGCACTTGCCGATGATGCTATGGGCGGCCGTCAGACGGGTACAGCCGGTGAGCTTATGGCTGCGGCCTATATTGAGGCGAGAATGACGGAAGTCGGGCTCGAACCTAAAGGTGTTGAAGGTACATTCATGCAGACTTTTACATTTAAAGCCAGCACAAACCCGCATGAGCAAGCAGAGTTTACAAATCTAACAGAGGAGGGAGCAGTAACGGGAACAAATGTGATAGGTTACATTGACAACCAAGCAGACAAAACAGTGGTCATTGGCGCGCACTACGACCATCTAGGTACTGGTGGTGAGGGCTCATTATATAGAGAAGATGAAACGTCTATTCACAACGGTGCAGATGATAATGCGAGTGGCGTTGCCATAATGTTGAAGATTGCAAATGCCCTTCGTCAAGGTCAAAGTGACAAGGGTAATCAAAAGCAAAGTAATTATTTATTTATTGCTTTCTCAGGAGAAGAAATAGGGCTTTTAGGATCTAATTATTTTGTAAAAAACCCAACTATTGATACTAAGAAAGTAAGCTATATGATTAATATGGATATGGTAGGGAGATTAAATGAAGAGAAAGTAGTCGCTGTATACGGGGTAGGTACTTCACCTCGATTTAAGCAAGCGTTATTTGCAAATAACGACCAAGGGTTAACGGTTAGTGAACACGATAGCGGCGTAGGGCCAAGTGACCACACATCTTTTTATCTAGCAGATATTCCAGTGCTACATTTTTTTACAGGACAGCATAGTGATTATCACAAACCAAGTGATGATGCAGAAAAGTTGAATTATGAAGGGATGGAGAAGATCTCAAAGTACCTGCTAAATATTGTAAATGATTTAGACGATGCAGAAAAGTTGACATTCCGTAAAACAAAAAACGAAAGCGAAGAAGTTCCGGCTTTTAAAGTGGCTCTAGGTGTGGTGCCAGATTATTTATATAGCGGCGAAGGAATGCGCATTGATGGTGTAAGCGAAGAAAAACCGGCTCAAAAAGCAGGGATGCAAAAAGGAGATACAGTACTCAAACTAGGGGGTCAAGACACACCAGATATGATGAGCTATATGAAGGCGCTTTCTACTTTTGATGAAGGTCAATCTACTGTGGTGACGTTTAAAAGAAACGGGGAATTGATGACGGTTAAGATTACGTTTTAATAATTGAGTATCATTGAACAGTTATACCTTACTCAACAAGCTCTGAAAGAATACAAAACCAAAACCGAGGCAAAGCATCAAGTGAAAAGGGAATAATCCAAAATCACCGCCTTGGTTACCTATGACAAAGGCTAAGTACATGCCGAAGCCAAAATAAAACATTAGTATTCCTTCTATAATAATGTTTGGTGAGAGTTTATTCACTACATACTTATTGCCTTTCCAACTGTCTTTTAAGTTGTTGATATTGAACTTTGGGGTACGGATAAAGTCACTTTTCTTACCTAAATGCCCTTCTAAGACTGCAATGGAGTTGTGCACGGAAAAGCCCATCGCAATAGAGAAAAACAAAAAGAACATCCCTATATATTCAAAGAATTTTAAGAAGCCGCCTCCGTTCATTTTTTTGTACATAAACCAATAGCATATAAAGAAGATGAGTGTGCTAATCACAAAGAAGCTCATTATAATAAAATAAACTTTTAAATGCTGATACTCATTCTTGATATAAAGCATCGGGATACTTAGGACGGCAACAACAAAAATGCTTAAAAACATCGTGCTATTTAAAAGGTGCAGTGTTCCGTGTACTTTGGTTTTAAAAGAGATCTTTTTACTTCGCCAAAGTCGACCTAGCATTTTTCTAAAGTTTTCTGCTCCTCCTTTATTCCAACGAAATTGTTGTGAGCGAGCTGCACTAATAACCACGGGTAATTCTGCTGGAGTTTCTACTTCTTCTAAGTATTTAAATTTCCAATTTTTGAGTTGTGCGCGGTAGCTTAAATCGAGATCTTCTGTTAAGGTGTCGCCTTCCCAGTTACCTGCATCAAGAATGCACTGCTTTCTCCAAACACCAGCGGTTCCATTAAAGTTGATGAAATGTCCTTCACTGTTTCTACCTACTTGTTCTAATGTAAAATGGGCGTCAAGGGCGAAGGCTTGGACACGTGTAAGCAACGAATAGTTTTTATTTATATGACCCCAACGGGTTTGTACCACGCCTATATTTCTATCTTTAAAATAGGGAATGGTTTTATACAACCAGTCTTTCTCTGGGAGGAAATCTGCATCAAAGATGGCAATGTATTCTCCCTTAGCAGATTTTAAACCTTCTTTTAATGCGCCAGCTTTAAAACCCTTGCGGTCAGCACGCGTAACGTGTTGAATATCTAATCCCGTACTTTTTAATACTATAATATGAGCAGCGGTTTGAGCAAAAGATTCATCCGTGCTATCATCCAATACCTGTATTTCCAACTTGTGTTTGGGATAGTCAATTTCTGCTATATTTTCTAGCAGTCGCTCCATTACGTATAGTTCGTTATAAACGGGAAGTTGTATAGTGACGAAAGGAATTTGTTCTTGATCTGTTAAATCAAACATAGCAGATGTGTCTGTACGACGATGTGATCTCAGGTAATTTAATAATAAGTTGAGTTGCGCTAAAGCATATAATAAAATAAGCAATAGTGCAGCCGTATAAATTACCATAACAATGGTTTGCCAGATCATTTTTTGAACGAATATTTAAAAATCCAACCGAGAATTTTGATGCCCGCAAAGATAGCACCTTTTACGGTTCCCGAAACTTTAGAAACGCCTATTCGGTTTCTGTATTTCATAGGTATTTCTGTATATGTAAATTTCTTTTTTAATGCCTTTAGTTGCATCTCAACAGTCCAACCATAGGTCTTGTCTTCCATGTTAAGCGCTAGTAATTTGTCGTATTTGATGGCCCTAAATGGGCCTAGGTCTGTAAACCTTGATTTAAAAAACAAAGACATTAATGAAGTCGCTAACCAGTTCCCAAATTGCTGCGGAAATGTCATAGACCCATTCGCTCTTAATTCTTTAACACGAGCGCCTACGACAAAATCAATATCACGATTAATAATAGGTGTAATGAGCTCAGTAAGTTGTTCTGGGTAATCGCTATAATCTCCATCAAGGAAAACGATAATATCTGGTTTGGTTTCTGCATTCGCCAAGTATTCCATACCTTTTAGACAGGCATAACCGTATCCTTTGTTTGGTTCTTTCAGAACGGTTGCCCCATTATCTTTTGCTACTTGTTCAGTGCTATCTGTAGAGTTATTGCTTACGACAATTACTTCATTGACAGTTTTTGGAATAGCCCGAAGCACAAGGCCAATGGAAGCTTCTTCGTTAAACGCGGGAATAATAACTTTTATGTTGGGGTTAGATAGCATTGGTCTTATAGGATGCGAAATTACACAATACTTTGCGAAGTTTTAATTAAAAAACAACAACATAAAAACCTCATAGTTTATAAAGGCCTGTGAGGTCTACATAAAAGTTTATTTCTAAAAAAAAATGCTAAAAGAAATTACGAGATTGAAGCTATAGTTTTTCCGAAGTAATACTATTTATTATGATTCATTAATTCCATTAAATCTACGTCGTTGCCAAGAAGCACTTCTGTGGGATTTATTCGCCCATCTTGTGAGTCGTTTTCAAGTTTAAGCACGCCACGAGGACAAACAGCAGAGCAGACACCACAGCCTACACAACTAGAACGGACAATGTTTTCGCCTTTTTGAGCGTAGGCTCTTACGTCGATTCCCATTTCACAATAAGTAGAACAATTACCACAAGAGATACACTGACCTCCGTTTGTAGTGATTCTAAATTTTGAGAATAAACGCTGTTGCATTCCTAAGATTGCAGCCATAGGACAGCCCATTCGGCACCAAACTCTATTTCCGAAAATAGGGTAGAAGCCCGTGCCTATCACACCAGAAAATACAGATCCTATAAGGAAGCCGTAAAATGTACGTAAGGTTCCTGCTTCAAATAAAAATAAGGTGCTACTTGAAGCGTAATGAATGCCTATTAAACTTAATACAACTACGAGATAACCAATGGCTCCATATTGTGCATCTTTTGCTAATTCGTCTCTTTTGAAATGCCAAATAGCGGCAAATAATAGTCCTAAAAATACGGCTACTCCTATTAAGAAAACATCTTTTGTGAGCCAGTACTTTGAATTATCATACCCTAAATAGGTAGAAATAACGGCCGTTGTCATCACCACAGAAAAAACTAATACTGAGTGTATCACCCATCGTTCTATTTTCCAGGCATTCATGCTCTTATCACTTAATTGTCTAAAAGCATCTCCCGCTGTTTCTGCAAGACCACCACAACCACAAACCCAGGAGCAGTACCATCGTTTGCCGTATTTATAGGTGAGAATAGGAGAAACCACAAATATGGATAGGATTCCAAAAAGAAGGAAGACCAGTCCTACGGTCTGTGCATTAATTAACTCATCTACACGCCATTGATCAAAGGCATAATAATTAAGGGGCCACATGTTTTTTAGATCATTGTATGGCAATGAAAAGTCGTCTGTGTTTAATCGCGCCATTAATTCTGGAATGACAAAGGCAAATGCAGTCTGGAAAAACATAACACTTGCGGTGCGCAATTGTTCATATCTATTATGCTTGTACTTATTGATAAACTTGTATCCGAAAGAAAGAATTGCAATCGTATATAAAGTTCCATATACAAACCATTGGCTTGCTTGCCCACCATTTAAAAACCTACTTAAAGGATCAAATAACGAAATTAAACCAGTGTTTGCCTCGCCATCAACACCAAGCCCTAATAACTCTGCGAAGAAATAGAGTACAATATAAAAACCTGTTAAGGCAATACCAGCCAGCCAAGCTAAAAAGCCTCTGCTTGAAATAGATTTAAACCAGACACCGTCATTTTTAATTCCTTCTTGCTTATTGCCGTAAGCGCCCTTGGTAAACACTACAACACCTGTAACTATTGCCAGAAGTGAAATGGCCAACCAAATAGGTTTGTTAGGAAAATTGACATTGAATGCAGCTAGTACTAGTATAATTAAGCCAGTCATTCCAACAATAGTTCCAATCTTTTGAGTCGTGTTGAGACTTTTAGGGGCTTGCCCAGTCAATGACATATCTTTTTGTAAGGTGCTCATAGCTTAGGCGTTTATAGTTTGTTGTACTTGGTATGCACGTATTATTTCCTTTTCAAAATGTGTGTAAAATTCAGGATCAAAATTGGCTTCCTTTAGGTGTTCAATTACGAAGTCTACAGAAACCTTATTTGTTAACCATTGATCAAAAACCTCGTGTCGCATTCTAATCCCAAAAGTGTTGATGCCTAAAAATGTATTGGTAGTAGCATCATATGCAACGGTGATGCAAATATCTTTTTCAGGGTGTTTCCAGTGAAAATGTAATTCATCATCTTTTTTACTTTGATTACTAAAAACCCACCCGTAGGTTTGATATTCAATGTCTAAAAATTTTGCGCTATTAAACCAATGGCCAGGGTTGTATTCTGTGGTATTCCCGCAGATAGTTTGCGCTACGGTTTCTCCCATCATTCTTCCTGTGTACCATACGGCTTCTATAGGACGACGTGAACCTATAGGGTCGTGCTGCTCTGCACAATCACCTATGGCATAGATGTCTTTTACATTTGTTTCTAAGAAGCGATTTACTTTAACCCCACGACCTAGTTCAATACCGCTTTCTTTTAGGAAGTCAACATTAGGGGAAACTCCGGCAGTTAAGCCAACCACATTGCATTCAATTATTTCGCCCGTTTCCGTAATTTTAATGGCTTTTACACGACCGTGCTCGTCTGCAATTATTTCTTCAAGATTGACTCCTAGCCTCAAATCTATGTGATGGCTTTTAATATGTTTATTGATCATTTTGCTTTCGCCAGATGGCAAAACGCCATTCCAGAAACTATCTTCTCTAACTAAAAATGTCACAGGAATATCTCTTGTGCGAAGCATTTCTGCCATCTCGATACCTATGAGGCCTCCACCTACAATTACGGCCCTATTACATATGTCTTTATTGGGCGCATTCGCTTCTAGTTTCTCTAAATCTTGATAGGAATACAAGCCTTGTACACCGTCGAGATCCTGTCCAGGCCATCCAAACTTATTGGGCTTGGATCCTGTTGCAATAATAAGGGAATCATAGGGAATACGCTCTGCATCTTTAGTCACTACTTCTTTTGCTTCGGTAAGTATTTGATTGACGTAGGCACGCTTTAAATCTATGCGGTTCTTTTTCCAAAAATATTTTTCATAAGGTTGGGTGTGTTCAAACTTCATATGTCCCATATAAACATACATCAATGCCGTACGGGAAAAAAAGTAATCGGTCTCTGCAGAAATAATCGTAATTTTATGGTCGGAGAGTTTACGGATGTGTCTTGCAGCGGTGACTCCTGCAATTCCGTTACCTATAATGACAATGTTTTTCATAAAGTGGTAGTATTCTTTCTTATGGTCGTGTTTAAAGTTACATACATTACATTGAAATGCGTTAATTTTGAATAATATTAACAAAATTGCTATGTTTAGAATCTTCACCCTACTCTTTATTCAACTGGTATTAGTTTGTTCTAGCTGTGCTCAAAAGGCAACGCAAAAAGTAAACGGTGTTAGTTTTGTGGCTGCGGGTCAAGAGGCGGCTAAAGAACATGTGGATGCCGTAGTTCATATTAATGCTAATTATGCGGCGGTAATGCCCTTTGGTTTTATAAGAAATCAAGAAACACCAGAGATTATTCACAATACTGAGCGGCAATGGTTTGGGGAGACTAAAGCAGGAATTGTACAATATGCTCAGTTACTCAAAGAACAAAATATAGCTATCATGGTGAAGCCACATATATGGCTTTGGCATGGAGAGTTTACAGGTTATCTAAAAATGGAAACAGAAGAAGACTGGGAGCGTTTAGAAAAGTCTTACACTTCATTTATTTTAACATATGCGGAAGCTGCGCAAGACATTAACGCCGAAATATTCTGTATCGGTACTGAGCTAGAACAATTTGTAGTAAACAGACCAGACTATTGGATGCAGCTAATTCCTGAAATAAAAAAAGTATACAAAGGTAAATTGACCTACGCGGCAAACTGGGATGAATATAAGCGCGTGCATTTTTGGAAGGAATTGGATTATATAGGGGTAGATGCTTATTTCCCGGTTTCAGATAATAAAACACCAACTATTGAAGAAGCTAAAGTTGGATTGCAAAAGTGGAAACTTGAAATGAAGCAAATTTCAGAAGCAAATAATACCCCAGTTTTATTCACTGAATACGGATACAGGAGTGTAGATTTTGCAGGTAAAGAACCTTGGTTAAGTTCTAGGATGATGACTGAGGTAAATCTAGATGCGCAGACAAATTTAACAAAGGCTTTGATTGAAGAAATGTACCTTGAGCCCTGGTTCGTTGGAGGTTTTATCTGGAAATGGTTTATTGAGCACGATAAGGTAGGAGGCATTGAGAATACTCAATTTACGCCACAGAATAAGCCTGTTGAACAGGAGCTGAAAAAGCATTTTGAGATGTATAGGTATTAAAATCTCTTAGGTTGCTTCAAGTTAAAAAATAAAGGATTAATCGTTTAATTCGTGACTGTTTATTTCATTGCTTTATTTGGCGGTGTTCTATAGTTTCATGATTTTTAATGTTATTTAAGAAATACTAGAATTTGCTCATAGAAATCACAACACTTGACTAATCAGTAACAAGTCTTGGTGAGAATTATTTACGGGCACCTGAAATGAAGCGTTTTGTAGAAGGTGGGAGCGAGTGAAAGTAAATTATTTGTCAGCAAATATGTTATCAACAGTAGGTGATTTTACTTCTTCAATAACTGTTGAGTTGCTAGATTGCTTAATGTTCTTTTTATAATAGGCGAACAATTTTTCTGCATCAGCGCCAAACCATTTTTTGACATAGATGACCAAAAAGTGATATTGCACGTACCAAACGCCTTTTTCATCGTACATTCTAGACGAAGACCCTATCCATTCTTGAATCACTATAAACTTTTTACGTTTGTACAGCTCGTTGATTAAGATGTTGTCCTCATAAATAATATATGACTCATCAAAACCACCTATTTCGTCAAAAAGCTCGCGAGTTATAAACTGGCTTTGATCACCTCCACGACAAGCTCTCCAAGAAAATTGAGTTAGCCAGCTCGCTAATCTCAGCCACCAGTGGTCGCTTTTAAATTTCATTTTAAAACATCCGGCAGGATTCCCTTTTTTAACTTCGGAAATAATAAGGGTGTCAAAATATTTAGGAGGATAAGAATCTGCGTGAAGGAAGTATAATATATCTCCTGTGGCTTTTTTCGAGCCAGTGTTCATTTGTTTCGCCCGGCCTTTTTCTGAAGTAATTAAAAGAATATTGAAACTTGACGTTTTTGTAAATGCTTTAATGAGCTGTAATGTGTCATCCTCACTGCCACCATCTATAAGAATAATCTCTGCAATGTTATGGTTATTTATAGAGCCATTTTTGGTCAAATGTTCAAGTACCGAAACGATGTTTTCAGCTTCATTAAGAACAGGGATGATAATACTAAGCATACAAGGTGAAATTACGGAAATTTGAGATGAATGATTAAGTCCTATTTAAAAACCTCTTTGGGCTGCCCTAGACTACTAAACCCTTTAGACGAAATAAGACTTCAGCTTTGTAGTGTTAGCGCAATAATAATAAGTGCCGGGACATATTTAAAATGGTTCATAAGTATGTGCTTATTTAAACTTACAGGAATTGATGCAAGAAATCATGTTAATTCACAGGGTTTAAATGAGCTTAAATAAAACGGTGGTTATTTGTTTAAAGCCCAGTCATAATCCATATAACGCACCTTTGCATCTTCTGAAATGGTAATGGTAGAAAATTTATTAAGGTAATCGATAACACTTCCATCGCGTGTAAAGTCTTTAGAAAACCACTTAAAGATATTAGAGATTTCGATACTATGCTCCGAAATCATATTTCGGCTTGGATCATTTATAAAGCGTATTGCAACTAATTTAAGTTGCGCATCTACTTTAGATGGTACAAAAGCTTCATTCAATAATGGAGGGCAAGAAAAAGAAGCGCAATTGATTCCGAAATGTATGCGAGCATCACCCATGTTACGAAGGATCTGATGTTCTATTTCGTCAAGATTATAATATTTATCGCCTAGTTTCCAGAGGCGCTGGTCCCATGGGTTTTTAATATCCTTGATACTTTCTAGTGGTTGGTTACGTAGGATGAGGTCAATAGTCATTGCATTATAAGCGTTCATCCAGTAGGCTAGTTTTTCGTTCTGAGACCAAGTGTCTTCTGGAAGGTTTTCGGCTAAAGCCTTAATGTAATTGAGTAATGTTTTACGGTTACTCTTAAGACCTGCGTAGTTAACATTTCCTGTACTAGAGACATTATTCTTTAGTAAAGTATCAAATAATTTATGAAGTTCTGTTTGTTCTAACCTCAAGTCTACAATTACTTTTTTTTCAACAACTGCCTCGTCCACAGGTGAAGTTGTGTTGTTAATTTTTGGTTGAATCACTTCTACAACCGGTGCTACGATTTCTGCCGTTTCTTGCACTACAGGCAATTCTTTTACAGGCAAGGTGGTTCTTAGAAAAGTTCCTTTGCTTACTGTGACTTTATTTTCTATAACAAGGGTTTCATCAAAAGGTATTTCCGTAGAAATAGTTTTTGACGTTTGCTTTGTGCTACAACAAAAGGTAAAAATTAATGCAGAAAATAATAATAGAGAGAATGTCTTCATGGCGCATGTGTTAATGCTCTAATGTTTGCAATCTAGCTTTTATAACGTACTGCAATTGTCGTTCTAAAAACAAGATATTTACTTTAAAGCGTTAGCTGTGTTTCATAGGGGTGATTTTCTAATTCATAGTCAAACTTGCTTTGGTTTTAATTGATGCCAAAATTTAAATTTAGCAACAACCGCCACCATCGTAATGGAAGGTAGATTCGCTAAAATAAATATCATCTCTTCCCAATGCTTTTAACGCTCCTGCTGTCTTATCACAGATAGCTAATGGTTGATTTTTTAATAAGATATGCCCCATATCATCGTCAAAGAAATCTTGGTGACCATAATAAATGGCTGCCTTCCCTGTAAAAATACAAGGGCCATCTTCTGGCATAGGGTCTTTAATGGCTGCAACCTCGATAGACTCAATGTAGATGAGCTCATCTGTTGGGTAATTTTTAGGGTCAAGAATTCTGTATGGCTTTCTTGCTCTAATCTCGATGGTGCCAAAACCTGCGTCTGTGAGCGCTTTTACATACTCTGCTATAGGTAAACTGCCACTTAAGCATAAAGCACGAAGACGATCATCGTTACGTAGTGTTTCATTCATTTCTTGCTCACAGGTTGGGTCACTCATTACAAGACTACCACCTGGTTTAAGCACGCGATACATCTCTTCAATCGCTTTCTTTAAATCTTCTGCTTTAAAAATATTGAATAAGCAGTTTTGAGCTGCCACATCAATAGAGTTGTCATCTACAGGTAAGTTAAGTGCATCTCCTTTTTTAAGATCTACAAACTCACTTTTAAACCAGTCGTTTTGTTCTTCTGCAACTTTAAAGTTAATTCTAGAAGCTTCAAGCATTTCATCAACAACATCAACACCTACAACGCCACCTTTAACACGGTTAAAGTATGCAAATTGCAAGAGCTCCATACCACCACCTACGCCTACATAAAGCGTTTTTGGATTGTTAGAAAGATCACGAGCGTGCACTGTGCTTCCGCAGCCGTAGTTCATTTCTTGCATTATTTTAGGAATTTTCAATCCTGGTAATTCCCATATTGGGTTTGTTGTACAGCATAATCCCACATCTGGAGTAAGGGCTGCTTCTTTGTAAACGTCGTGTGTAGTCTCTAAATAACTCATAGGTTTAACGTGCAATTTGCAGGATACAGTGGCAGTAAATACTGTGTTTGTGTCCGCTGTTTTAGTTTATAATTAAATTGGTATGCTCTTTAATTAGTAAAGCTTTCGTCGGAAAAATTATTGAATCATAACGTTTCCGAAGCATTAAGTCTTTGCTTAAAATTTATTTATTTATTGGCATCTTTATTACGGCCTCTCATAATGGAAAATCCAGATATAACAGCTGCTGAAGCCCAGATTATTCTATAGCCCCAGACATTCATATCCATTCCTAAAAACGCTGTTGCATTTTCTGGGTTAATGAATGATTGTGCAATTTTAAAACCTGCGACGCCGATAATGATTAAAGATAAAATATGTTTCATAGTTATAGTTGTTTTATGAGTTCTGTAAAAAGGGTGATCATCATTGGTTCTGCTTTTCCGGCCTGTGCAATAATATCTGGAATGTCTACGGGTTTTAAATTTTCTGGATCACATTCATCTGTCAAAACCGATAAAGCAGCAACGGGTAAATTTAATTGATTTGCCACAATAATTTCTGGTACTGTGCTCATCCCTACTGCATCAGTTCCTATAATTTTTAAATAGCGGTACTCTGCTCTTGTTTCTAATTGTGGTCCTACCACGCTTGTATACACACCTTTGTGGAGGTTGATTCCGTTTTCTTTTGCTATGGTTTCAAGTTTCGCATTCATATCTACGTCATAAGGCGCACTCATATCTACAAAACGTTCGCCTAGATTTTCAATGCCTTTAAAAGCGAGGGGTGAACCTCCTTGCAAGTTGATATGATCATCGATGAGCATAATTTCACCTTTTTTAAATGAGGTGTTGATGGCTCCAGATGCATTGCTTACAAGCAATTTTTCTATGCCTAATTCTTTCATTACGCGTACAGGAAAAGTTACATCTAGTAACGAATACCCTTCGTAGATATGAAAACGGCCTTGCATAAGCACCACTTTTTTACCGCCAAGTTCTCCATAGATAAGTTTCCCTTTATGGAATTCTACGGTTGCCGTTGGGAAATTAGGAATATGATTGTAGCTCATTTCTGCTTCAACCTGGACTGCATCAATTATTTTTCCTAAGCCTGTGCCTAGAATGATCCCCACTTCTGGTTTTCCAAATCCTCTACTTTGTAAAAATTCTACTGCCTCTGTGATATATTTTATCATTTATCTTTTTTTAATGTTGCCTAACATCCCACTAACTTCTTTCATTGTTCATTTTTAGTGCCTTATTCAATCTTTAGTCTTTTTCAACTCCGAGGGGAAAAACTCCTGAAAAGCGTAAATATTCTTAATGTCTTCATAATAATCCACATCATTCTTTTCTTCTAGAAGGGTCACCTGTTCTTTTTTTAAATCTGCAAGTGTATCCCTTAATACGGTGTCTGTTCCCCAAGCTTTGTTCTGGAAAATTTCAGAATTAAGTTTTTTCATACCTAATAAATAATAGCCACCATCTTCAGCAGGCCCTAAGACAAAGTCATTGTCGTTTAATTGGTCAAACCCATTTGATAAATCGTCTGTCGTCATATCATACATGTCACTGCCTATGACCATCGCACGTTCATAGCCCAATTCAAAAACTTCTTTAAAAGCTTGATCCATGCGCAGGCCTAGATCATCCCCTTTTTGAACTTTTTTTCGATAATTGTTTGAATTCCAAACGTCTCCTTCTCTCAATTTTTCCGAATAATATACGAATTTATCTACTTTTAAAGGGGTTGTTATTGCGACAGTATGATTCAATAAAAATTTATAAATCTTTAGTGCTGCATCATCACCAACGGTGCCCGCGAGACGTGTTTTGCATTTACCCAATTCTGGATTACGCGTAAAAATAATCAGTACATTTTTTGACGTAGGAAAGTGAAAAATCTCTGAATCTTTACCTGCATTGTTATCGTTCTTTAATCCTAATATCGCCATACAATTCTTTCTTAATTAGGGGTTTTAGTGTTATACACTTTCACTCCTTTTAAAAGCCATTTGCTCCAAGCTTTAGAGAACGTGTGTACACTATCTGTTTCTTTGTTTTGCGTGTTGAGAACTGGATACGCTTTGTTTTTCCATTCAAAAATCCCTCCGTATAGATTCTTGATATTTGTATAGCCTGCCTTCATCAGTTTTTCGCCTATTTCTTCGCTTCGTATTCCCAGCGAACAATACACCACAATAGGTTTTTCTTTGTCTATAATTTCTGTTAAAATATTATCAATTGAAAACCGGTTAAAACCAATAAATTGGGCCCCAGCGATGTGACTTGTTACAAACTCTTCAGACTCACGAGTATCTAACATTAATACGCCGTCATTTAACTGAAGTATTCTTAATTCTTCTACAGAAATATAAGGAATACTTCTAGTGTTATGTTGCTTTAGCAAAGCATCTAGTGTCTTTTGAGCAAAGACCGATGGCAGGATAAATAGGAATACTATGAAGAAATAAAATTTCATAATTACTACGCGGTTACGGTTCCTTGGCAACTACTACCTGCACCGGCAGTGCACCCGTAGCAATGTTGTGATATCATAATGTTTCTGTCGTTTAAGAGATCTTCGTTGTATTCGTTAATGTGTTTTACTTTACTCGCCACAGGCAGCTTAAGCATTTGATTAAAATCACAATCAAATAAATAGCCATCCCAAGAGATTGAGATTGTATTTGTGCACATCACGTTTTCAACAGCAGCAGGATTGTAGGCCTCTACTAATTGATACATGTAATCTTCATAATTCTCACTTGCGATCAGGTAATCTAGAAAACGTGCAATAGGCAGGTTTGTAATGGCAAATAAACTATGGAATTGGATATCAAAGTCTTCTAGCAAAGCCGCTTTCATTTCCTTTTCCATGCTTGCTTGGTCTCCAGGAAGATATGCGCCATTTGGGTTGTACACTAAATCTAAGCGCAGGCCACTCCCGGGCATCCCGTAGCCTCTTACATTTAATTCTTGTAGGGCTTTGATACTTAAGTCAAATACACCTTCACCACGTTGTTTGTCTGTTTTACCTCGCGTCCAGTGTGGCATAGAACTCACCACATGTATATTATGTTTTTTAAAGAAATCTGGTAGATCGTAGTGTTTTTTATTGGCTCTAATGATGGTAAGGTTACTTCTTACAATAAAGTCTTTAATACCCGCCTTGCTAGCTTCCTCGACAAATCTTCTAAAGTGAGGATTCATCTCTGGAGCTCCCCCAGTAAGATCTAAAGTATGGGCTTTTGTATTCCGAATCACTTCTAGACATTGCTCCATGGTTTCCCAGGTCATAATCTCTTTTCTATCGGGACCAGCATCTACGTGACAGTGTTCACAAACTTGGTTACACATATATCCTACATTAATTTGCAGAATTTCTAACTTATTAGGGCGAAGTGGTAATTGGTTTGTTTCCTTTATTTTTTGAGCAAAAGTTGGTAATTCGCCATTAGCGAAGATTCCGTTGCTTAAGATTTCTACTTGATGCTTTGCATTTGCAAGTTCTGCATCTCGTTTTTGTAATGATTGTTGTTTAAGCTTTGCCATACTGAGATTTACGATACAAAAAGTGCAATTTTAGATTTAAAAAGGTTATTTGTTTAATACAATTTATTTTTTTGTCGCTCACATTTCTAAAATCCCAAAATGCGATGCGGTCCTTGAGCTAAGTTAACGTGCTTACATTTCTAGCTTATTTACTTTATTCATCATCATCGTTCCGTGCACTAAAGTTGCTCCACTTTTTATAGCGGCACCCACGTGAATAGCCTCCATCATCTGCTCTTTTGTTACGCCCCTTTGCAAGGTGTCTTTTGTATAGGCATCTATGCAATACGGGCATTGCTCTGTGTGAGCAACTGCAAGGGCAATCAATGCTTTTTCGCGAGCAGTGAGTGCTCCTTCTTCAAATACTTTTCCGTAGTAATCAAAAAATTTAGTTCCAAGTTCTTCGCTCCATTCGGTTATTTTACCAAATTTTCGTAAATCTGCGGGATCGTAATAATTGTTTGCTGCCATAATACTATTTTATATACGTGCTATTTTCTTTTTTGGTATGTGTTATCGCTAGTAAATATACACATTAGACAGTAAATTAGAAGATAGCTTACACCCAAAGATGTTTAATCAAAGCTATAAGATAGACCAGTAGAAAAATCGTATTGTGAACTAGGGGTTCCTACCGCGGGAAAAGTGTCGTAAGTGAATGTATATGAAACTTTTAGCGATATATTTTTAAACATGCCAACACGCAACGAACTTTGATTTGAGATTCTATAGTCATTAAAGTTCTCTAAAATGGGTTGGTAATAGGTGGTGCTAATTACTGAAACGTTCTTATTGGGATATAAGCTAAAAGATACATAGCTGCTATTTCTTAAGTTTTTCTTGCTCATACTTGGCTAGTGTGCCTATGTAGAATCTGTGCTTTTCTGAAGTGGTAAGTTTATATCTTATGCCCGTTCTTATTAATGCGCGGAGGTCTATTAAGTTTATTTTATTTTTTTTGTAATTGACTAAATGCTTCCCAGGTAAATCTATCTGACAATTTGTAATTATACCTTAGGTGTAAAATACTACTGTTTTCAAAATCTGACCCTTCTATTTTCTGAAATGCCAAATCACTTTTTAATAATACGAGATGTTTATCCATCTTATGTTGAATATGGATATCGCCTGAAAACGTTGAAAAGTCCTGTGTATTTCTCTTTAAGGCAAAATCTAGAGAAACGCTTCCAGAGAAGCTAGAAGTATCAATTGTTTTTCTAAGAGACGCTGCATTAAGGATTTGATCGTCTTAGAACCACCATAAACTAGCAGTAAGAAATAGAGTTGGGGCAAAAAAACATCTCATAAACATAGGGGTTGTCCTTGGCGTCAAAGCTATAAAATTTACATTAAAAGGCATAGATTAAAATAATACGTTAAAATTTTGTTCAAATGGATATTTTTTCGTTTAATCCATATATATTTGAAAAAATTAACTTTTAGTGAATCTTATTAATTAGTAATAGCAGAAACAATGGATATAATAAAAGAAGCATTGGTATTTGAAGTACAAAAAACAAGTTTTAAAACTACAAGTGAACGCATACACGCATCGAGAAAAGCAAAAGAAATGATTCTTGGAGTCAATGAGATATATAAAGAAACACAAGATCCTGAATTGATGGATTTAATGAAGCGTCTTACTGTGGTAAAGCAGAAGATAGAGAAACGCCTTAAGGGCCGTGCTTTAACGGCTTAATGTAAGAGAATAGAACAGTGCGCCACTCTTTACAGAGTGGTTTTTTTGTGCCTAATTTCATAGTTAGCATGTTTCCGGAGTTCAAGCAGTAGTGAAATTTAGTTTGTGTTTCTAATCAATTTCTCATTTGCTTTTCATTTTGAGTCAATGCCAAGTATCTTCACAAAAACAAAAGTTTATGAAAAATATATTACTTCTTTTTGCTGTCGTTTTTGGCGCAACAGCAATTGCCCAATCCTATACAGATGCCGAGAGTGTCGAATGGGATGTTGCGAACAATCGCTGGTTAGTTGCAAATGGTTCAAATATCATAATCGATGATGGTAATGGGGGTTTAAGTTTTTTCGGGAATGCATCTGCTTCTCACGGGATGGAAGTAATAGGTGACGTGCTGTTTGTCTTAGATAGCAATGTTATAAAAGGGTATCTATTGGAGGATGCAACTGAAGTGATGAGTCTTTCAATTCCTGGTGTTGCGTTTTTAAATGGAATGGGGAGTGATAAGGCTAATGAAATTCTTTACATAAGTGACTTTGGTGATGATAAGGTTTTTAGTGTCGACGTTTCAGATTTAAATAATCCAACTTTTATTGAGATTGTTAGTAATACCGGAGGAACACCTAATGGAGTGTTATATGATGAGGGTAGTGAAGATAGATTATTGTTTGTTACTTGGGGAAACAATGCAAAAATTAAAGCGATAGATTTAACAGATTTTAGTGTTAGCGATGTTGTGAGTGATACCGGTGTGGGGAATATTGATGGGATTGTAAGGCAGTCATCCTTTGGAGACTATTATATTTCTTCTTGGAGCCCCGCTCGTATTGTAAGATATGATTCAGAATTTAATTTTATTGAAAATTTAATTACAAGCGGTATTAGTGCTCCTGCAGATATAGGTATGAATAATGATTTTTTTCAAATTGCAATACCTGTAGGTAACGATGTTGTGTTTGCTGATGTACCTTGGGAAGTAGGTGTAGAAGAATTTAACTTAACTGAAATAGGCTTCAAGCTCTCAGGGAATCCAATTCAACAAAATAGCTATATTGAATTTAATATAGAAAACACTGCTCAAATGAGCATAGCTCTTTTTAATGTGGAAGGTAAAAAAGTAGCGTCTATTTTAGGTTCAGGTCAAGTATCAGGTTTTAACAAAGTGGCTTTACCCTACGCAGATTTTTCTTCTGGCACGTACTTTTTACACGTAACGATGAATAATAAAAAACAAATAATAAAGCTTCTAGTCAAGTAACTAGAGTAATTTTAAAACACGCTCAAGAGCCATGCCTCGTGAACCTTTTATTAAAATGGTTGCGGTATTAGGCTCTTTTGTTTTTAGTTGTGTTTTTAAGTCTTCAAAAGTAGGGCAGAGGATGACTCGCTGATCTTCACAATGTACCCTACTGAAATTCTCTCCAACCAAGTAAGTCACATTCCCGATATCTTGTGAGACGATCATATCTGTAATAGCTTGATGCTCCTCTGTGGCCGAGGTGCCTAGCTCAAACATATCTCCAAGAATCAAAATTTTATTATTACCAGCAGTCTGTTTAAAATTTTCAAGCGCCGCAGTCATGCTAGTTGGATTCGCATTATACGCGTCTAGAATGATAGTGTGGCCGCTTTGTTTAATAATTTGAGATCTATTATTAGTTGGCACATATGCTTCAATAGCCTCTTTTACGTCCTTTTCTAAAACTTTAAGATAATTACCTATAGCTATTGCCGCTGCTATATTGTGAAAGTTATAGAGTCCTATAAGATGACTCTCTATGTTTGCGCCCTTGTAGGAGATGGCTAACTCTTTTGACGCATCTAGTAGCTTTACTTCACAGTCTTGGCCTTCGCTACCGAAGGTGTAGCGCTTTTCTTTTTTGGTCAATGCTACCTGCTTCGGGTCATTGCCATTCACAAATAAAAGTCCTTTTGTGTTCGCGATGTGTTTGTAAAGTTCGGTCTTCCCTTGAATCACCCCTTCTACACTGCCAAAACCTTCTAGATGTGCTTTTCCAAAGTTTGTGATGTATCCAAAGTTAGGTTGTGCAATAGTGCAAAGTGCTTCTATTTCTCCAATATGGTTCGCGCCCATTTCTACAATGCCTAGTTCTGTATTCTTTGTCATGGAAAGTAAAGTGAGTGGCACGCCTATATGATTGTTAAGATTGCCTCGGGTAGCCGTAGTATTATACTTTTTAGAAACAACGACGTTAATCAACTCTTTGGTAGTGGTTTTACCATTACTGCCTGTGATTGCAATAATGGGAATGCCTAGATATTGCCTATGAAAACTAGCGAGCTTCTGCAGCAGTTTTAAGCTGTTGCCTGTAAGAATCGTCTTGCTCGTATTTTGATGAAAGCCTATTTGGTCAATCACCACTTTGCGTGCCCCAAGTTCTAATGCTTGTTTAGCAAATGTGTTGCCGTTAAAATTATCGCCGCTGAGCGCAAAAAACAAACATCCTTTTTTAATGTGACGCGTATCTGTGCAAATACCAGCGCTAGCTAAAAATTCTGTGTGTAATTGTTTTATATTCATAAAATAAAAGTACTAAAAAACCCTTCACTATGAATGAAGGGTTTCTTAAATATATTTTCCTAAAAATTAATCTCTAGGAGACTTGTTATTTTTACTTTTAGATCCTACACGTGACATAGCACATCTAAACCCTATATAATCTGTAGCCATATCCTCTGGAAAATATCTACGTTGCGCCGGGTCTAACCAGTAATCTCTATCTCTCCAAGAACCACCTTTATAAACTCTTACTTCGTTATTGATTAACGTAGTTCGTTTATTAGATTGATCATACTGACGATCCATAGTACCTATGCTGTCTGAGCTTACACTGTGCTTAGGTGAGTTGTACATACGCTTACTTGGATCAAGTTCGTCTGTATCTTCACCAAATGACTGATAGTAACGAGAAGAACTTCTATCTCCATCTCTATAATCCCGGTTATCACTTTGTGAGAATTGTGTTCTTAAGTATGTTTCCTTTTCGTCAACTGGTACTTGTAAGATTTCTCCTGGCAAATTACGAGCCACTATCTTGCCGTTTGATAAAGTGTCAAACACAATAGAATCTACTGTAACAATTTTTACTTTTCCCTCTTCCGTAATAGCATTTTTTGTGTATACATTACCACGGTAATAGTTAAAGTCATTAAACTCATCATCTACTATAGGTCTGTAAACATCAGCTACCCATTCTGCAACATTACCGGCCATATCATAAATACCAAAGTCATTAGGCTCATAGCTCTTGATCTCTGCAGTAATATCTGCACCATCATCACTCCATCCTGCAATACCACCGTAATCTCCATCACCTTGCTTAAAGTTTGCTAGTTGATCTCCACGGCTTCTTCTTTTTCCAGAACGAGTGTATTGACCATCCCAAGGATATTTTTTTCTTCCTCGATATACATTGTAGCTTCTTAGTTCTCCAAGTCCGAGTGCAGCATATTCCCATTCTGCCTCTGTAGGGAGACGGTAAGAAGGTAGTAATAAACCATCTTTTCCTTGGATATATAAGTTTGTACTGTCCTTACTTCTTTTTGCGATACTTTCAGATTTCTTACCACCTCTTGTTATAGAATCATTACCGCCATAGGCCATTGAAGGAGCGTTTAAGTATGTGTCCGTGCTAAATGTTTGTCCAGCTTTTGCTTCAAAACGAGAACCGCGAGCGGTGACACCTTCATTTTCTAGAATGAGTTCATTCACGCGATCTGTTCTCCATTTTGAGAACTCAACAGCTTGAATCCAGCTTACACCTACCACAGGGTACTGTGCGTATGCAGGGTGACGTAAGTAATTATTAGTCATTACTTCGTTGTATCCTAAACGGTTTCTCCATACTAAAGTATCTGGAAGCGCACCGTTATAGATGCTTCTGTAATCGTCATTCTCCGGAGGGAAAACTTGCTTTAACCAGTCTAAATATTGAAGATACATAAGGTTTGTCACCTCTGTCTCATCCATATAGAACGATTGTACGTGTTGTTGATTTGGGGAATTGTTCCAGTCATGCATCGGGTCATCCTGCACGCGGCCCATAGTAAATGTACCACCTTCTACAAATACAAGTCCCGGTCCGGTTTCTTGTTCTTTTGCATCTGGATTGTACTGGAAGCCTCCATCTTTAGAGTTTAATTTCCAGCCAGTGGCTCTCGAGCTATCTTTATAATCTCGTGATTTGTTACAACTGGTAAAAAATGCGGTTACTGCAACTACTAAAAGCAGTCGCAACGCTAGGGTTTTCGTTAAGTTCATAGTTTATTTATGAAGAAATTGGGTTGGCAATATAGTAATTAACGCTGAAAAAGCAATAATATTTTAAAAATAAATGATGTTAGTTTATTTACGTTTTTCCTACCAATGCCTTACAGAAACGACACGGTTTTAGATTTATTATATTTAATATAGAACTAATTAAAAACTTTAACGGTGTGTCATACTAAGTGTATATTTGTCACGTTACTATCTAAGATGAAAAAATTTATCATTTATTCCTTACTTTTCTTGCCTTTGAGCTTACTGGCACAGCAGAAAAGTTTTACCCTCAATTGGAACTTTTTTGCTGAAATTTCACAAAAAAAAACTCCCACAAAAAAAGCAAACCTGAGTCGTGCAGATCTCGCAATTGAGAATCTTAAAATTTCAGTTATTGACGGAGAAGTTGGGTATAGCGCGCAATGGGATGAAACGCAAAATATTGATCCTTCGTCGATAAAAATTTCTAACATTAGATATGGGACATTGTCTCCTCTTGAAATGCGTAAAATTGAAATTGATAAACTTTCAGAAAGAATAAATGTAACCATACGCACCTCAAAGGCAAGGGAAAAATCACTAGCAGTCCTTAATTTAAATCCAATTATAAATCAAAACGGACAGCTAAAGAAGGTGTTGTCTTTTAGCGTTAGTTATGCTGCGGGCCGCTCTTTCCTGCCTTCAAATATGCCGCCAATTTCAAATTCTGTTCTGTCCTCTGGAGATTGGTTTAAATTTAAGGTTGAAGAAACGGGAGTGCATCGAATTTCTAGGGCTTTTCTAGAAGATCTAGGGATGGATGTATCTGGAGTGAATCCTGCCAATATTAAGGTATATGGTCATGGTGGCGAAACCTTATCTTTATTGAATGAGCAAAACGTAGAATTTGATTTACCAGAAACAGCTATTAAAGTAGTAGGCGGTAATGATGGAAGCTTTGATGCAAATGATTTTATTCTCTTTTATGGTACAAGTACACTAGGCTACAATATTGAGAATGACAGTCATATTAATCCTTATAGTGATGAATCGTATTATTACATCACTGCATCTGGAGGTGCTGGTCTCCGAGTGCAGGCGCTTCAAGAACCAGGAGGGTCTCCAAATGTGCAAATCACTAATTTTACAGACGCAAGATATCACGAGGAAGATGAGTATACCCCTGGTTTTGTAGGGAGGAGATGGTACGGGAATCGTTTTGATATTGAGAGCGATCAAACCTATATTTTTGATATGATAAACCCCATCTCGGGTGAATCTTTTGATATGACTGTAAAAGCAGGAGTCATATCTGAGTCGATTACATCAATGGCATTAACGGTAAATGGGGTGAGTGTAGATCCCATCATTTTTGGAACCACAAGTGACTCAAGGTTGCTTTCTACTGTGGATCGCGAGATTACGATACCTTCTTCTGGGCAAGTAACTGTTAATTTACAATATAACAATTCGGGCAATCCATCGAGTAAGTCATATCTAGATTATATTAGAATTGTGTACACAAGGGCGCTGGAGGGAAGTAATGGTCAGTTTGTGTTTAACAAAACGGGGCTAGAGTTGCTTTCCGGAATAGGTCAATACACTATAAATAACGCTTCTCAAATTTCTGAAGTGTGGGATATCACAGATAAAGCAAATATTAGCGCTAAAATAAATCAAGAAAATTCAGGAACATTTGCGTTCAAGTCTATTTTAGGCTCTAAGCGCGTGTATGTAGCAATCGATCCAGCAGATTACAGAACCCCTGTTATGATCGCAAATAAAAATGTTTCTAACCAAAACTTGAAAGGAACCCTATTTAAGGATGCTGCGGGAAATTTTAGCGATATAGATTACCTTATTGTTGCGCCTCCATTTTTGTTGCAACCTGCGCTTAGACTTGCAGCACATCACAAAAATATATCAGGACTGCGTGTGAAAGTGGTGACAACAGATAAAATTTACGAAGAGTTCAGTAGTGGGAAGCAAGACATTAGTGCTATTAGAAATGTGGTGCGTTATGTTTATGAAAATGCTTCTAATGATGATAATAGAGTAAAATATTTATGTCTTTTTGGTGATAATTCTGTGGATTATAAAAATAGGCTTCCAAACAACATTAATCCAGTCCCTATCTTTCATACTCTCGAGAGTAAGAGTACAATAACCTCATTTATGAGTGACGATTTTTTTGGTAATATGGATATGAATGAAGGCACAATAGGTGGAGAGACCATTGATGACTCTGGTGATTTGAATCCAGGAGGTGGCTTAATGAAACGTGCAGATATAGATAGATTAGATATTGCGGTAGGACGCATGTTGGCAGATAATGTCTTGCTCGCAAATACCCTCGTAGATAAGGTGATCGCCTATCAAGAAGGAGCGTCTTATGGCAACTGGCGTAATAATTTTACGTTAATCTCTGATGATGTAGATGAGCTTTATGAGTTGCAAGCTTTGGGAATAAACTTAGATCAATTAGGAGATGAAATAGAAAGCCAAAAACCATTTATAAACGTAAAGAAAATACATAGCGACGCCTTTGAGCAGCAATCTTCTGCAGGTGGTGATCGCTATCCTGCGGTTAACGAGGCAATAATTGAAGCTATAGAAGTAGGTAGTTTGGTAGTGAACTATTTTGGTCATGGTGGTGAAGATGGTCTTGCAAAGGAGTTTATAGTAACAAGAGATACTGCTGAGAATCTAAATAATGAACACCGTTATCCATTAATTGTAACGGTGACTTGTGAGTTTACAAAGTTTGATAATCCAGAAAGAATTACGGCTGGCGAACTTATATATTGGAATCAAGATGGGGGGGCAATTGCCTTGGTGACAACTACACGATCCATAACGGTGTCCTTAGGGGTAGAATTTAATCAAGCCTTAGCTTCAGAATTATTTGGGTTTGGAACAAATGTAATAAACACCCCAGCAGAAGCACTTCGTTTATCTAAGAACAATATTAATGATCGTTTAAGAAGAGTTATTTTCTATATAGGAGATCCTGCAATGCACTTGGCATTTCCGAAGCAACGAATAAATCTTACGACCTTAAATGATGAGTCAATCACAACGTCAAAGGTAGTGCTCGAAGCCTTGAGTAAGATAAAAATAGGAGGAGAGGTTACAGATGAAAATGGAACTTTGTTATCAAGTTATAACGGAATACTGGAAGCCAAAATTTTTGATAAAAATGTGACGCGAACAACACTAGGTAATGATAATGTAAACTTATCTAATGGAGATCCGGCTATTTTTGATTTTAAAGTGCTGGGGGCAGGATTGTTTAATGGACAGGCAACCGTTACTAACGGTAAATTTGAGTTTGAATTTGTAGTGCCAAGAGATATTCAATTACCTTTAGGAAACGGGCGTCTTAGTTTTTATGCACAACGTACTAATGTACTTGAGGACCAAACAGGGTATAGCTTAGATTTAAAAATAGGAGGTTTAAATGAAAACGCACCCACAGATAATATGGGTCCAGAGATTCAATTGTTTATGAATGACGAAAGCTTTATAAGTGGTGGAATTACAAATGCTTCCCCTAATCTTATTGCCAAGCTTGCAGACCCAAACGGAATAAATACAGCAAGTGGTATTGGGCACGATATGGTAGCCATTCTTGATGGTGATGAGGCAAATCCATTTGTGCTTAACGAATTTTACCAAGCAGAAGTTGATGATTATACTAAAGGAGAAGCGCTCTACAAATTAAGAGACCTTGAGGACGGATTGCATACGCTCTCTTTCAAAGCTTGGGATGTGTATAATAATTCTTCCATTGCAGAAATTCAATTTGTAGTGGCGGGTGAGAATGTTTTGCGTTTAGATAGGGTGCTTAACTATCCTAATCCATTTGTCAATTATACAGAGTTCTGGTTTGAGCATAATAGACCAGGAGAGCCTCTTGATGTGCAAGTGCAAATCTTTACAGTAACTGGAAAAATTGTTAAGACCATCAATCAGCAAGTAGTCACTAGTGGTAGTCAATCACGAGATATCGTCTGGAATGGTCTAGATGATTTTGGAGATAAGATAGGAAAAGGCGTTTATGTGTATAAGATTACGGTAAAAAGCACGTTAAACAATAAGCAAGTTGAAAAATATGAAAAACTTGTCGTCCTTTAAAAATTAAAATTATATTTGTCAAAATTCACGATTTATGAAGAAATTTATCATCCCAATTATGTTGGGTTTATTTGCGTTTAAAGGTACGGCTCAAGGTGGGGCAGATCCTTCTTTAGGCAATAGAGTTATTACAACAGCCGTTCCTTTTCTATTAATAGCAGGAGATGCAAGGTCTGCTGGTATGGGAGATATAGGAGTAGCTACTTCGGCAGACGCTTTTTCACAACAATGGAATGCTTCGAAGTATGCATTTGCTATCTCAAAGAATGGTGTAGGAGTAACATACACGCCTTATTTGAGCCAATTAGTAAATGATATTTTCTTAGGGAATATTACATATTACAATCGTATTGACGAGAAGAGTGCCTTTGCAGCGAGTTTTAGATATTTTAGCTTAGGTGAGATAGAATTAAGAGAAACTGCAGATCAGACCCCCTTAATAGTAAAGCCTAATGAATTGGCCTTAGACGTGTCTTACTCATTAAGATTGAGTGAGCGTTTTTCTATGGGAGTTACTGGGCGTTTTATTAATTCTGATTTAAAGATTCAAGCAGCAGATGCAGATGCAACCTCGGCAAGTAGTTTTGCAGTAGATGTTTCTGGATACTACCAGAGTGAAGAAGTTGCTTATGATGATTTTGATGGACGATGGAGAGCGGGTTTTAATGTGTCAAACATTGGCCCTAAATTAAAGTATGACGAAGTAGGGCAGGAGAATAATCTTCCTACAAACCTTGCCTTAGGTGGAGGTTTTGATTTTATCTTAGACGAGTATAACAAAGTAGGGGTAACGGCAGAAGTAAACAAGTTACTCGTGCCTACGCCACAAGATTTTGATAATGATGGTGATATAGATGCTGAAGATGATGATGAATATGAAACTATTTCTTTCTTTTCAGGTATGTTTCAATCCTTTGGTGATGCACCTGATGGATTTAGCGAAGAGCTCAAAGAATTTACTTGGGCATTAGGGGCAGAATACTGGTATCAAGATTCTTTTGCTTTTAGAACAGGTTATTTTAACGAGAGTGATCTTAAAGGATCACGTAAGTTCTTATCACTAGGAGCTGGTTTTAAATACACTTCAATAAACATTGATGTTTCTTACTTATTCTCCACGTCAAAAATAAGAAGCCCACTAGAAGGGACGCTTCGTTTTGGCTTGACGTTTAACTTTGGGGATGAGTACGACGAATACTAGCACTAGACCTATTGAAAAAACTAAAATTAGAAACAACGCTTGATGTATTTGATTCAGTTTCAGAACTGCCTCAAGACATACAAGAATTAATGATTAAGGCGCAGCAAGCACGTGAAAAAGCTTATGCGCCTTATTCTTCTTTTAAGGTGGGAGCAGCCTTGCAATTAGCAAATGGAGAAGTGGTACTTGGTAATAATCAAGAAAACGCCGCCTTCCCGTCGGGGCTTTGTGCAGAGCGTGTGGCTATCTTTTATGCAGGCGCTACGTATCCTGGAGTGGCGGTTACTTCTATAGCGCTAACCGTGAGATCTCTCGAGCATACGGTGACTAAACCAACACCTCCTTGTGGAGCTTGCAGGCAATCAATAGCAGAATACGAAGTCAATCAAAAAAGCTCAATTAACATCTACTTTATGGGCGAAACGGGTACTGTAGTAAAAGCTGATAGCATTGAGGTTTTACTGCCATTTGTTTTTGACAATACCTTCTTAAAATAATCACTCCAAGTTTCCCTAAATAGGCTTTCCCTCATTTCTGAAATCTTCTAGCTATTAAATTGTGTTTTAATTTTAGCACACTGTTTTAAAGTCAATATTAATATCTTATTTTTGTTCATCCTGCGGTTTTCACTTGCAGGATTAATTTTAGCAATTCAGATGAAAAAAATTACTAAAAAAACCTATTTAGATTGGTATGAAAATATGCTATTCTGGCGCAAGTTTGAAGACAAACTAGCACAAGTGTATATCAATCAAAAAGTAAGAGGGTTTTTACACTTATATAATGGTCAAGAAGCTGTTTTAGCGGGAGCACTCCACGCGATGGATCTTACCAAAGACAAAATGATCACTGCCTATAGAAATCACGTTCAGCCTATAGGGATGGGTGTGGATCCTAAAAGAGTGATGGCGGAGCTATATGGTAAAGCAACAGGTACGTCTCAAGGACTCGGTGGGTCTATGCATATCTTTTCTAAGGAACACCGTTTTTACGGGGGTCACGGTATTGTTGGAGGACAGATTCCGCTAGGAGCTGGTCTTGCCTTTGCAGATAAATACAAAGGAAATAATGCAGTAACATTATGCTACATGGGAGATGGAGCGGTGAGACAAGGCTCCTTACACGAGACCTTTAACATGGCAATGCTCTGGAAACTACCTGTAGTATTCTGTTGCGAGAATAATGGCTATGCGATGGGAACCTCTGTTGCTAGAGCGGCAAACCATACCGATATCTATAAGCTAGGATTGGGGTATGAGATGCCTTGTAAGCCAGTAGATGGTATGAAGCCAGAAGTAGTGGCTAAGGAGATGGATGAGGCTATGGAGCGCGCAAGAAGAGGAGATGGTCCTACGTTTCTAGAAATTAGAACCTATAGATATAGAGGACATTCTATGAGTGATGCACAACATTATCGTACGAAAGATGAAGTTGCTAAAAAACAAGAAGAAGATCCTATCTCTTATGTGCTACATAACATTTACAAAAATAAATGGGCAACAGAAGCAGAAATCCAAAAGGTTGATAAACGCGTAAAAGAAATGGTAAGCGAATGCGAAAAATTTGCAGAAGACTCGCCTTACCCAGACAAAGACTTGATGTACAATGTTGTGTATGATCAAGAGAATTATCCTTTTATACCTCACAAATTATAGACTATGGCAACAGTAATAAATATGCCGCGATTGAGCGACACGATGGAAGAAGGTACCGTTGCTACTTGGCTTAAAAAAGTGGGTGATAAAGTAGAAGAAGGAGATATTCTAGCAGAAATCGAGACGGATAAAGCCACGATGGAGTTTGAGTCTTTTTATGATGGAACCCTTTTGTATATTGGTATTGAAGAAGGAGATACCGCGATGGTAGATACCCTTCTCGCTATTATTGGAGAAGAAGGAGAAGATATTTCAGCACATCTTAATAGCGGTGGAAATGCGAATGATTCAAGCGCAGCTGCTGCAGAAAATGAGGTGAAGGCGAGTTCACATGACGAAGGCGAAACATCAAGTAACAAGAATCAAGAATCAGATAGCAAACCTAACAGCGAGGTGTCACAGAGTGACGTTGATCTGCCAGAGGGAGTAGAGGTAATTACCATGCCCCGTTTGAGTGATACAATGGAAGAAGGTACAGTAGCCGCTTGGCTAAAACAAGAAGGGGATCTAATTGAAGAGGGAGATATCCTCGCAGAAATAGAAACAGACAAAGCCACAATGGAGTTTGAGTCTTTCTATAATGGAACCCTTTTGAAAATAGGGATCGCTGTAGGTGAAACCGCAAAAGTGGATGCCTTACTAGCAATCGTTGGTCCCAAAGGAACGGACGTTTCTATGATTACTGGAACTAAACCAAAAGCAACTGAAACTAAAGAAATTAAAAAAGAGGATAAGAAGAAAGAAGTAAAGGAAGAGACTCCAAGTGCGCCTTCAATTCCAACTTCATCCTCAGCCTCAAGCTCATCTTCAGATAATCGAATCTTTGCATCGCCATTAGCAAAAAAGATGGCAGAAGACCGCGGGATTAGTCTTAACGTAGTTCAAGGAAGTGGTGAGAATGGCAGAATTGTCAAATTTGATATAGAAAATTATCAACCAGGAGGTGCCACGGCATATGCTCCCGTGGGTACAGAAAGTTTTGAAGAGATTAAAAACTCTCAAATGCGTAAGACGATTGCTAAGCGCCTAGGAGAATCAAAGTTTACAGCACCACATTATTACCTCACTGTAGAGTTGGATATGGACAATGCTATGGCTTCTAGGACCGCTATAAATAGTGATCCAGATGTTAAGATAAGTTATAATGATATGATCGTTAAAGCGTGTGCAATGGCATTACGCAAACATCCACAGGTAAATAGCCAATGGACAGAAACTGCGACGCGGATAGCTAAGCACATACATATAGGGGTTGCTGTGGCAGTAGATGAGGGATTATTAGTCCCTGTATTAAAGTTCGCAGACCAAATGACTTTCTCTCAAATAGGCACGAACGTTAAAGAGCTAGCTGGAAAAGCAAGGAATAAAAAAATTACGCCTCAAGAAATGGACGGAAGTACGTTTACGGTTTCTAATCTTGGGATGTTCGGTATTAAAGAATTTACTTCTATTATAAATGCACCTAATTCGGCTATCTTATCTGTGGGAGCTATTGTTCAAAAACCAGTGGTTAAGAATGGAGCATTAGCTGTAGGAAATACAATGACTGTAACATTAGCTTGTGATCATAGAACGGTTGATGGAGCTACAGGAGCAAAGTTTTTACAAACACTTCGTAACTATATTGAGAACCCTGTTACTATGTTTGTTTAATAAGAGCTCTATAAGAGATTTAGAGAGTAACCGAAAGCTAAAAGAAGTTCTTAGGTTTAGTTGCTCTTTAAGTTAAGGAATACTCTTCGACAAGCTTAGCCTGAAAATTTTTAAAATATATATAATAGTCACCCTGAGCCTGTCGAAGGGCGAACAATTACAAAGACATATTTAATTGACGTTCATTTAAATAGCTCACATGAAAAAAAATATTATTATTACAGGTACGAGTCGAGGTATAGGATATGAACTCGTCGCTTTATTTGCAAACAAGGGGTACAACGTGCTAGCGCTATCCCGCAACGCTGCACCAGTTTCAGGATTGGGTGGCGATAACTGTCATTGCTTTTCTTGTGATATTACCCACGAACCAGATTTAGATAAAGTAAGCGTTTTCTTGAAGGAGAACTGGAATCACGTAGATGTATTAATCAACAATTCTGGTTTTTTAGTAAATAAACCATTTGAAAAATTAAGTAAGCAAGACTTTAAGGATTCTTTTGAAGTGAACGTGTATGGGGCAGCTTCGCTCACACAGCGTGTATTACCTTTTATGAAAAAGGATGGTCACGTGGTGAACATCAGTAGTATGGGTGGCATTCAAGGAAGTGCAAAATTCCCTGGCCTTGCTGCATATAGCAGTAGTAAAGGGGCTATCATTACGCTCACAGAGGTGTTAGCGGAAGAATATAAAGAAACAGGCCCTTCGTTTAATGTATTAGCTTTAGGAGCCGTTCAGACAGAAATGCTCGAAGAAGCTTTCCCTGGGTATCAAGCTCCCTTGTCTGCTAAAGAGATGGCAGAATATATTATGAACTTTTCTTTAACAGGAGCAAAGTTTTATAATGGTAAGATTTTAGAAGTGTCCAGTTCAACACCCTAATAAAAATGAAAGAAGTACTTCAGAAATATATTCCGGAGGCAGCAGTTTCATCTGTTATGGAACTTATACAAGATAACAATGTACACCTCAAGATCGTAAATGAGCGTGTGACGAGACACGGTGATTATAGAAAAAACATAGATGGTACCCATCAAATCACAGTCAATACCACTTTAAATACCTACCGTTTTTTTATAACATTAATTCATGAGATATCGCATTTAGTGGCGTTTCAGAAATATGGGCGCGCTATTAAACCGCACGGGAAAGAATGGAAGTTCACGTTTCAACAATTAATGTTGCCATATATCAATCCTAGTATATTTCCGCAGCAATTATTGCCGCTTATCGCCTTGCACTTTAAAAATCCCAAAGCATCGAGTGACACAGATGCACGATTGTCTCTCGCTTTAAAGCAATATGACCCGCCAAACGATAAAAACTATATCTTTGAAATACCTGCTGGCGGTAGTTTTAGGCTCTATAATGGTAAAATATTCAGACGTGGTAACAAAAGAGTGAAGCGTTATGAGTGTGTAGAAATCGCAACAGGAAGAGTGTATTTATTTAACCCAAATGCAGAAGTAGAATTTTTAAGATAGAATTATGGATATAAATAACTACGCAGTAATAATGGCAGGTGGCATTGGGTCTAGATTCTGGCCCATGAGTACAACAGAATTCCCTAAGCAATTTATTGATATGTTGGGAACAGGTAAATCGCTGTTGCAGCAGACGTTTTCTAGAATTACCAAATTTATTCCAGAAGAAAATATCCTCATTCTAACAAATGATCGCTACAGAGACTTAGTGTTAGATCAGCTCCCAACACTTACCGAAGCACAACTAGTCCTTGAGCCCGCTATGCGCAACACATCACCTTGTATATTGTTAGCGGCGTTGAAGATAAAGAAGTGGAATCCTGATGCAAAAATGCTAGTAGCACCAAGTGATCACTGGATCGAAGATGAAGCAGCATTTACAAAAGATGTGATGACATGCTTTAAAGCTATAGACAGTACAAATAGATTAATTACCCTAGGGATCACCCCCACTTTTCCTAATACAGGATATGGATATATAGAAGTAGGAAATGAAGTTTCTGCGGAAACGTCCTTGTGCAAGGTGACTCAGTTTAGAGAAAAACCAAATTATGATACCGCTAAAAAGTTTATTGCTCAAGGTAATTTTCTTTGGAATGCAGGTATTTTTGCTTGGAGTGTTTCAGGGATAGTAGCCGCTTTTGAGGATCACCTTCCAGAAATGTTGACGCTCTTTAATCAAGGAGTTCCTGCATTGAATGCTAAAGGAGAAGCCACTTTCGTTTCTGAGAATTATGGTAAGGCAGAAAATATATCAATTGACTTCGGGATCTTAGAAAAATCTAAAGATGTCTTTGTGATTAAGGCAAACTTCGACTGGAATGACCTTGGAACTTGGGGAGCTCTGCACGATAAGATGACCAATGTTGCTGAAGAGAATGCTGTGGTGCGCGCGATACCGCATTTAAGAGAAGCTACAGGGAATATGATTCTTACTGAAAAGGAAAAACTAGTTGTGGTTGATGGATTAAAAGACTACATCATTGTAGATAAGGAGGAAAGCTTATTAATATTTCCGAAGAAAAAGGAGCAAGAGATAAAACAATTACTTTCTGAGCTTAAAGATAAGTTTGGAGAGAAATATACATAGTCCGTATGCAAGAACATAACGAAGTTAAAGCGGCGCCTAGAGAAGAAGAATTTGAACATACTAAGATAAATGCCTGGGAGTCGATTAAGAAGTTCTTTATAGAACTTTTTGATATTCAGAGTGACACAGATCGGGACGCTACGGTTGCAGCTGTCAAAAAGGATATTTCTTTTAAAGGGCATACCGCTTGGATTCTCATTTTTTCCATTTTTATTGCCTCTATTGGTCTTAATGTGTCGAGTACTGCTGTAGTTATTGGTGCGATGCTTATCTCTCCGCTAATGGGGCCTATTGTCGGTATTGGTCTATCACTTGCTATAAATGATATAGAGACAATGAAACGCTCTTTTATCAATCTAGGGGTGATGGTGGTGTTAAGTGTTATGACAGCAACGCTATATTTTTGGTTGTCTCCGTTGACCGAAGAAACCGCCGAGCTAGTGGCTAGAACTGCGCCAAACATACTTGATGTGCTCGTGGCTATTTTTGGTGGATTGGGTCTTATAGTTGCAAAGACAAAAAGCGGAACGATTGCTAGTGTTATTTTTGGGGTTGCGATTGCAACCGCCTTAATGCCGCCTTTGTGTACAGTAGGATACGGTCTTGCGGTTGGAAATTTAGGCTATGCGGGTGGGGCACTGTTCCTTTTCTCAATAAATGCAGTATTCATTGCGCTTGCTACTTTTTTAGTAGCAAAAATACTTCGGTTTCCTATGGTACGGTATGCAAATACCAAGAGAAGAAAAATGATAACACGTCTGGTGTCTTTAGTAGCGATTATTGTAATTGTTCCTAGTGTTTATTTTTTCATTAAGTTACTTGATGAACAGGTGTTTACAAATAAAATAAAAGAGTTTGTAAAGACAGAACTCAAATATGAAGGTGCCGAGATTGTAAAATTTTCACAAGATTATAAGGCTAAGAATATCGAGGTATATTTGATAGGAAAGCCAGTACCACAAAACGTCATTGATGTTTGGGTTTCAAAAATAAAGGAGATAGAAAAAATACAAGACGTTAATTTGCGTATTTACCAAGGTACAGACAACTCTAACGAACTAGCTGCACAAATATCTGGCGATTTAAAAGCAGATATTTTAAGCGAACTCTATATTAACAATGAACAGAAAATAAGAGATAAGACAGAGCGCATTTCTTTTTTAGAAAATGAAATTGCAAAGCTTGCTGTGTCTCGAGAAGATATTCCTTTTGCAGATGTAAGTGCTGAACTTAAAGTGTCTTACGAAGACTTAGAGAGCATTGGGTACGCTCGTAGAATACAGAATAACTTCAAAGTGATAGATACGATATCTGTTTTTACTATGACCTGGAATAATAAGATAAGATCTAGAGCTAAGGCTGCAAATAATGAAAAGATAGCGGCACTATTAAAAGTGAGGTTAAAGCTAGATACTTTGAAGGTAGAGTAATAACTAAACAAACATCCTGCACTCCAGGCATTATGGAATTTGGTTTTTTACTCCTTAGATAAGAGGCGTAGTTCGATAAAAAATAGAAGGCTCGGTCTTCTTAAAACTTAAAAAGGGTGCTCATCGAGCACCCTTTTTAATGACATATGATTGTCAATTATTTTTTAACAAACTTGTAGTTTACTGCTTTGTTCTCCACCATTAGCTGAACAAAATATGCTCCAGCATTTAAGGTAGAAACATTGATGTCTCTATTTTGAGAGATCACAGTATTAAGTACTACTCTTCCGTTCGTATCTATAACTGTAACAGGTGTGTTTTGTAATCCATCCAATGAGAAGTTAAGAACATCTGCAGTAGGATTAGGGAATACTGTAATACCTTCTGTTTCAAAAGTGGTATTGCCTAGAACAACTCCTTCTCCTTCAAGAATTACATTCATTGTATTCACGTCAAGTCCTTCTATTTCTTCAGAAAGTCCGTTTGGCCAGTGTATTGTAGCTGACTCAATAGTCTCATCTGTTCCAAGACCAAAATGAGCTGTTAATGAGCTCATATGACTAAACCCTTGTCCAGATCTAATCTCTCTCATTTGTGTGCCTAAATCACTTACAATTACAACTCTTGCTCCTATACCGTGAATGTTACTTTCTACACCTTGTAAAGAAATTTTAATATAGTTGTTAGTTCCGCCATCGTTGATGTATAAGTTTCCATCATTAGCAACGTCTAAGTATCCATCATTATTCAAATCTGAAATTGCACCTTCATCAAAAGGTAAGTTGATGCCAGTAAACGTTAAATCACCATTGTTGATGTATAATTCTCTAGCCATTTCAGAAAAAATGTCTACATACCCATCATTGTTAAAATCTCCTGCTTGATTTTCCCAAGCACCAAGATCTGTAGGGTTTATTCCTGTAGAACCAATGATATCTGTAAAGTTTCCCGTACCATCATTTAACATAAATCTGTTTGCGAAATCGTGATTCACAATGAATGCATCAAAATCACCATCGTTGTCAAAATCTTCAAAAACTGTAGACCAAGATTGTGCGTTATCACGCATCCCAATGTCAAGTGCGTTTTCTGTAAACGTGCCATTACCATTGTTTGTGTACATTGCATTGTCTCTGTTTTCATTTCCAGGTTCAGCTCCACCACGGCACTTTGTTAAATACATATCTTGATCTCCATCATTGTCATAATCTACCCAGATAGCTGCATAGTTGCCAGGACGGTCAAGTGTATTAATTAATGATTGATCTTCAGTCATATTTCCATTACCATCATTACGGTAAGGGTGACTTAAATCTACATCGTGGCATACAAAGGCATCTAAATCTCCATCAAGATCAATATCTGCTACTGTAGTTCTTTGAGAGAATATATAATCTGTGTGTGATGCGTCTTCTGTATAGCTGGTGCCATCTGCACTAGCAAACAAGAATGATACTCTCTGTCCGTTACCTAAAACAAAATCCATAAACCCATCTTCATTAAAATCTCCAGCTGCAACACTCCAATTGGGGTCGTTTTGAATACTCATTGGTCTCCATGTAGAATTAAAGGTTCCATCTGCTTGTTGATAATCGATACCAATACCATCATTTGATAGTCTCACATAATCATCGAGACCATCATTATCAACATCAACAGCAACTTCTGAAGTGTCATTATAATTACCAATCATTCCACTTTGGTTCGTGAAAGAAACTTGAGCCATTATCGTGGTCGAACAAACGATAACTGCTATTAGAAGTATACTTTTTTTCATTTTACTTTTTTTTTATTGAAGCCCAATTTAACTATAAAATTATTGATACCGAAAGGATTGGGTTGATATGTTAGCTGTTAAGCTGTATTTCCCTGATTTTTTTGAACAAATCTGACGAATACACAAAGTCTGTAACGTCTTTATTGTCCGTTCGAAAAATTTCTTCGTTAGTACCTTTCCAAACTAACAATCCATTCTTTAAAAAGTTAATCTGTTCCCCTATCTCCATTACAGAGTTCATGTCATGAGTAACAACTACGGTTGTAATATTAAATTCGTGTGTGATTTCTTGAATAAGATTATCGATAACCGTCGCAGTTTTAGGGTCAAGACCAGAGTTGGGTTCATCACAAAATAAATATTTAGGTTTATTTACGATGGCCCGGGCAATAGAAACTCTTTTTTGCATGCCGCCAGAAATTTCTGCTGGGTACTTCTTGCCAGAATCCTCTAGGTTAACACGCTCAAGTACATTGTATACGCGCTCCATCATTTCACTCTTAGATTGGTTTGTAAACATTCTAAGTGGGAACATCACATTTTCTTCTATGGTCATAGAGTCAAACAATGCACCACCCTGAAATAACATCCCTATTTCTTCTCTGAGTTCGCGTTGCTGGTCATCATTCATGTCTTGTATGGCCTTGTCTTCATAGTGTATGCGGCCTTCTTCAGGTGTAAATAAGCCCAATAGGCATTTGAGCAGAACGCTTTTTCCGCTTCCACTCTGACCTATGATAAGGTTTGTTTTTCCTTTTTCGAAGGTGGTAGAAATCCCTTTTAAGATTTCTTCATCTCCAAATCTTTTTTTAACATCTTTTACGACTATCATTAGCTTAATAAGAGTTGAGTTACTACATAATTTGAGAGTATGATCAGTACACTCGTCCATACGAAAGAGTTTGTACTCGCTTTTCCTACTTCAAGAGCGCCACCTTTCATATAATAACCTTGCCAAGAAGGTACTGTTGCGATTATAAATGCAAAAACAAAGGTTTTTAAGAATGCATACACCAGATGAAAAGGTTCAAAACTATCTTGTATACCTATGGCATAATCTGTTGCACTTGTAAAGCCGCCATAAACGCCTGCTACAAAGCCTCCTATTATCCCTATAAACATGGCGAGCGCTATGACAAGTGGGTAAAACATCATGGCTACTATCTTCGGAAATACTAAATAATTAAGAGAGTTAATCCCCATTACTTCTATAGCATCTATCTGCTCGGTCACACGCATCGATCCAATACTTGAGGTTATAAATGACCCTACTTTACCCGCTATAATAATCGAAATAAAAGTAGGTGCAAATTCTAGAATAATAGATTGTCTCGTGGCAAAACCTATTATAGATTTTGGAATTAATGGATTGTCTAAATTGATAGCTGTTTGCAATGCAATCACACCCCCCACAAAAAATGAAATAAAAGCAACAATTCCTAAACTGCCTATAACGAGGTCGTCTATTTCCTTAAAAATGAGTTCGCGTAATACGGATCCTTTAGTAAAACCCCCAAAGACTTTTTTTAACATTAAAAAATAAGAACCAACGTCTCTTATGTATTTCATACTTTATATAAAGTGCTTTTATTGAAAGCTAGTTTTTCTTCTTAATTAGAGAAGATACCATTTTTGTATAAATCTCAGTATTCTCGTAGATGCCTGCAAATTTTTGCGCTCCTGGTCCCTTAGCAAATACTGGTATCATAGTGGCACTATGTCCACCTGTTGAGAAAATCATTTTTATCTTATTATAATCTGTACCATCTGCTGCGAGCGTAAAACCTCCTGTCTCGTGATCTGCTGTCACAATAACTAGAGTGTTTTTGTTCTTTTTTGCGAAGGCAAGTGCTACTCCAACAGTTTTGTCAAAATCTAATAATTCGCTTACGAGGTATTCGGCATCATTTGCGTGACCTCCCCAGTCTATTTGAGAGCCTTCTACCATTAAGAAAAATCCTTTTTTATTTTTTGATAAGTGTTTTAAGGCAAGGGCGGTAGCGTCTGGTAAAAAATCTCCACGACCATCTAGCATTTTTGGCATCTCATCATCGGCAAGCAGGATAGCTTGCTTTTTTGACGTAGTTGATTTAGGAAGCTTGTCTGTGATGACATCAAATCCTTTTTCTTTTAAAGTTTTCACTAAGTCCTTTCCATCTTCCCTGCGTTCAAAAAACTGTAAACCACCTCCCGCGACGAAGTCTATTTCAGAACTTGGTAAGTAAGTGGCAATTTCAGTATATTTCCGACGCGAATCTACATGTGCAAAAAAGGAGGCTGGCGTGGCATGAACAATAGATGAAGTACTCACTAGTCCTGTTGCCATCCCATTATTAGAAACAAAATCTACAATGTTTTTTAAGGGCTCCCTATTGTCATCCACTCCTATGGCGCCATTGTATGTTTTTTCTCCACAAGCAAAAGCTGTAGCTGCTGCGGCGCTATCTGTTATTAATTCCTGAGATGATGAAGTTTTTATAAGTCCAATAGTATTAAACTCCTCAAAGTTTGAAGTGTTTTCACTATAAAATTGAGCAGCTGTTATCTCACTAAGACCCATTCCATCTCCTATGAGGAGTATGATATTCTTAGGTTGCTCCCCGTTTTTTTGAGCATATGAGATTGTAGAAAATGCAAGAAAACATCCAATTAATATATCTTTAATTCTTATTGACATAGTAGGAAAATAGTTATTTATCAAAAATACAGATTCTGACTTTTGAAAACGTTAATGAAAGGTTATAAGGTGCTAGAAAAGTTTTTTACGAATTCCTTTCTTACGCAAGGTACGCAAAAACTCACCTTCTTCTTGAGAGAGCAAAAAAGGTGCCTTGTTTTTTTTAGCGAGCTTATAGCCACTAATGCATTCAAAATAGTAATAAATAGAGTGTTTTTTAAACGCTAATTTTAAAGCCGCTACCTGAGTTAGAAAGCTCCCATATCGCATACGATAAAAAGCTTCACCTTGTTTTAAGCCAGCTTTTTTAGCATATTTATTACCGGTAGGCTTTAAGTGTTGTACGTGTAGGTTTTCAAGTGTCACAATTTGAAACCCGTGATATTTGGCGATAATTTCATCTATGGTATCCCAGCCCATAGCGCTTTTTAATCCTCCTATTTTGCTGAAACAGGATTTAGTGTACGCTTTTAAAGCACCACGTATATGGTCTTTATTCGTTAGATTCTCTAATGTCCATTCCCCATTTTTCTCTATATAACAAAAGCCTCCTGCCATCCCAATTTTTGATGACTCCTGAAATGTGCCAACAACGGCTTCTAGATAATTTGATGGAAAAATAAGATCTGCGTCATATTTGCAAATAATGTCATACGAATCATCCAGTTGCTGGAGTCCAAAATTAAATGCTTCAATTACCTTACTTCCTGGATTGTGACCCCCAACCGATGGCTTTGTGATACATGAGATGGCTTCATTAGACTCAGAATAGGATTTTAGCACTGCGAGCGTGTCGTCTGTTGAAGAATCATCAACTACTAAAATTTTTGTAGCCTTAAACGATTGATTGAGAAGTGAGTCTAATGTTTTTGAGATATACTTTGCCTCGTTATGAGCTGGTATGATGATGTAGATTTTCATCTTACTCTCTCAGCATATATAAGATAATAACGCGGTGTAAATCTTCTAAGAATTGGACGGATGCCTATTTTTTTAACGGGATTTGTAAACTTTACACTTTTCTTAATCTTCCATCCTGCCTTCTCTAGTAGCCAGTCGAACTGCCAGTCTTCAAATTCATGATAGTGTCGGTCTCTTGCATCTTCTTTGTTTTGATACGCAGATGCAAACCATAATTTTAAGGGTACCGAGGCTACGATTTTATTGGCTTTAATGTCTTGCAGTACATTGAAGGGAGAAACTAAGTGTTCAAATATTTCGAAAGCAGTGATTACATCATATGCGTTATTTTTTACTGCTTCGGTATCTATATCAAGATCTTCGCCTGTCGTATTTGTAGTGGTATATCCTTCGTTTCTTAAAATTTCAGAAAACGGATTTAAAACCCCAAGATCAAGAATTTTTGCATCCTTTGTGATTACTTCATTTAAGAAGTCTAAAGTGATGTTGTATCTTTTTTTTGGAAAGGTGTTTTTGTACATCGTTAAGCATTCGTGGTTTCTACACTCTATATAAGATAGCATTAATATTCATGCCAGCACCAACGCTGGCAAACATTATGAGGTCTCCTTTGTTTACTTGGTGGTTTTCTAATTTGCCTTGTAAAACCATATCATACAAAGTAGGTACAGTAGCAACGCTTGAGTTACCAAGCTTATTAATACTCATAGGCATAATAAAAGCTGGTGCTTCCATGTCGTATAACTTATAGAACCGTTTGATAATAGCTTCATCCATTTTTTCGTTTGCTTGATGTATGAAAACTTTTTTAAGCTCACTTATGTCAAGACCGCTTTCGTCCATAGTGGCCTTCATAGCTTGCGGAACTTTAATCAAAGCAAAATTGTAAATCTTACGACCGTGCATTTTAATGTAACGACGGCTGTTTGTCACTTCTTGGTTGTTTGATTCTCCAAAAAAGATAAAGTGTGCCTCGTCATAGGTATGAGTTGCGCTCTTGTGAGTAAGGAATCCTAATTGTTTGTCTTCATTAGCTTCTACGATTGTTGCTCCAGCACCATCACTGTAAATCATAGAATCTCTGTCGTGCGGGTCTACTACTCTAGATAAGGCTTCTGCACCTATGACTAGACAGCGTTTAGCCATTCCTGCTTTGATAAATGCGTGTGCTTGGATCATTCCTTCCACCCAACCTGGGCAACCAAAAAGAATGTCGTACCCAACACAATATGGATTTTGAATTCTAAGTTTATGTTTTATCCGTGAGGCAAGACTTGGTACCGTATCACTCTGCGAGTCACCGTGCTTTACATCCCCATAATTTTGGGCAACGATAATATAGTCTAATGACTCTTTATCAATACCTGCATTTGCTATTGCGCGTTCTGCAGCAATCACTGCAATATCAGACGTGACAAGTTCATCCTTGATATAGCGTCTTTCAGCGATACCAGTAATGGCTTTAAATTTTTCAATAATAACCTCGTTCTCGTGTGAAAAGGTTGTTCCGTCAGCATTAAAAAAATCGTTCTCGCCAAAATCTTCATTCTTAGCGACGATCTCGGGAATATAACTTCCTACTCCTATAATTTTCGTACCCATAATTGTAAAAAATTTCGGCTAAAATACATAAAACAGTTTTGGAAACAAGCGATTAGCTGCCTATTTGTGACTGTTTTTGGTTATTCAAGCGATTTACTTGCTGAAATATTAATTCCTCAACTTTAAGTCTTTTTTTTGACAATGGCAATAAGCTTATTTAAAAGTGATCAAGCAATAATCACGTGTTTTAAGGTTTGTCAATTAAAAAATTCTTAAAATTTCCGAAGTGACTCTAGTGCTACATATACGCCTCAATAGGCTCACAAGTACAGATTAAATTTCTGTCACCAAAAGCATCGTCCACACGACGTACTGCGGGCCAGAATTTGTTATCACTGATATATTCCAACGGAAATGCTGCTTGCTGGCGCGTGTATGGGAAATCCCAAGTATCGCTCGTAAGCATTGCTTGTGTATGTGGCGCGTTCTTAAGCACGTTATTAGTCGCGTCTCTGTCTGTCGCGTCAATCTCTTTTCTAATAGAAATCATCGCGTCACAAAAACGATCTAATTCTTGTTTACTCTCACTTTCTGTTGGTTCTATCATCATCGTTCCAGCTACGGGAAAAGAGACGGTAGGAGCGTGAAAACCATAATCCATCAATCGCTTGGCGATATCTGTCACTTCTATACCTTGGTCTTTAAATGGTCTACAGTCAATAATCATCTCATGGGCTGCGCGTCCTCTCTCTCCAGAGTATAAAGTCTCATAGTGCCCTGTTAAACGTTCTTTGATATAGTTAGCGTTTAGGATGGCGTACTGTGTAGATTTTTTAAGTCCGTTTTCTCCTAGCATACAGATATATGCATAACTTATTAAACAGGCCAATGCGCTTCCCCAAGGTGCTGCAGAGATCGCTGTAATGGCAAGCTCACCACCGGTTTCAATTATTGGATTAGAAGGTAAAAATGGCACTAATTGTTTTGCAACACAAATTGGGCCTACTCCAGGACCACCGCCTCCGTGAGGGATGGCAAATGTTTTATGCAGGTTCAAGTGACATACATCTGCGCCAATAGCTCCAGGATTTGTAAGTGCAACTTGCGCATTCATGTTTGCGCCATCCATATATACTTGACCTCCAAACTCATGAATCAAACCTGTGATTTCTCTAATGGCATATTCATATACTCCGTGGGTAGATGGATATGTAACCATCAATGCCGCCAGGTTGTCTTTATGTTCCTCTGCTTTTGCTCGTAAATCGTCTACATCTATATTCCCTTCAATTGTGGCCTTTGTTACTACTACCTTCATTCCAGCCATTATAGCACTTGCAGGATTTGTACCGTGCGCGGAAGATGGTATTAAACAAATGTTTCTATGGTGGTCTCCTCTAGATTCATGATATGCTTTAATTACCATTAGTCCAGCATATTCTCCTTGAGCACCACTATTAGGCTGTAACGAGGTACCTGAAAATCCGGTAATTTCTGTAAGTTGTTCTTCCAGCTTTTTCAACATAAATTGATACCCGCCTGCTTGCTCAATAGGAACAAAGGGGTGCATATTACCCCACATAGGATCACTCAGTGGGAGCATTTCTGCTGCGGCATTTAGCTTCATTGTACAAGAGCCAAGCGCAATCATTGAGTGGGTAAGAGAAAGATCTCTACGTTCCAGCTTCTTGATGTAGCGCATCAGTTCTGTTTCGCTATGGTAACTATTAAAGACTTCATTAGTTAAAAAATCTGTCCGTCTTTCAATGCTATTTGGGATGGCATTCCCTTCTATTAATTCTTTTACATAAAAACGATCTTTACTAGCCGCTTCTGCAAATACTCCAATAATCTTATTTATATCGTAAAGTGTCGTTGTTTCATTTATTGAAATTGAAGCCGTTTGTTCATCGCTGTAATAAAAATTTATTCCTTCAGATTCTGCTCTAAACTTTATTTTTGAAATGTCTGTTTTAATTGAAATCGTATCAAAATAAGTTTCATTAGCTTGATAATAACCTAGCCTTTCTAGAGCATCAGCAAGTGTAGCAGCTGTATTATGAACCTTATCTGCAACATATTTTAAACCATCTGGTCCGTGATATACTGCGTACATTCCTGCCATAACTGCCAGTAAAACTTGTGCGGTACAAATGTTGCTTGTTGCTTTATCACGCTTTATGTGTTGCTCGCGTGTTTGAAGCGCCATACGTAAAGCACGGTTGTCGTCTATGTCTTTTGTAACTCCGATTATTCTTCCAGGGATGCTTCTTTTATAGGCTTTCTTTGTTGCAAAAAATGCTGCGTGTGGTCCACCGTATCCCAATGGAATTCCAAAACGTTGCGTCGTACCTACTACTACATCTACTCCGAAATTTCCAGGGGCTTCCAGCTTCACTAAGCTCAAAATGTCTGCGGCTACGGCTACTTTAATACCTGCGTTATTAGCAGTGCTTACAAAAGATTTATAATCAAAAACCTTTCCGCTAGTTCCAGGATACTGAAGTATAGCACCAAAAAACTCTGATGAAAAATCAAATGTTTCGTGATCTCCTACGATCAGTTCTATACCAATAGGAGTAGATCTCGTCTCTAGTAAGGATAGTGTTTGCGGTAAGATTTCTTCAGAAACAAAAAATTTATTTGCTCCTCTCTTTTTTTGGTCACGCTCTCGTACGGCAAAAAGTAAAGACATAGCTTCTGCAGCTGCAGTGCTTTCGTCAAGTAATGACGCATTAGCAAGCTCCATTCCCGTGAGGTCTGTCACCATGGTTTGAAAATTAAGTAAAGCTTCTAGTCTCCCTTGCGCAATTTCTGCTTGATACGGAGTATAAGCAGTGTACCATCCCGGATTTTCTAAAATATTACGCTGTATTACTGGAGGAGTAATCGCTTGGTGATATCCAAGGCCTATGTAGGTTTTAAACACTTGATTTTTAGCAGAAAGCTCTGTGATGTGTTCCAAATATTCTTGCTCGCTCATTGCATCATCAAGGTTGATGTCCTTTTTGAGTAGAATGTCGTTAGGGATAGTTTCTAAAATAAGATGCTCCATGGAGTCTACTCCTACGGTTTGTAACATGCCTTCAAGGTCTGCCTTTCGTGGGCCTATGTGTCTGTAAGCAAAAGAATCTGTCTTCATATGATAGCTGTGGGTTACCACTTTAATTAGATTGTATTTCAGTGAAATTAAGATAGGTTTTACTACCCTAAAATAGTTAGACAAAAATACAACATAAACTGTAATTTTTAAAGGAGTTTGTAGGTAGTGCTAAATAACTTTTCAACTACTTATATTTGTTTTATTTATATTGGATATGTGTCGTTTTAGATCGCTAGATTCTGATTACACGCACGCTATCTTATCACGTATCGATTCTTTCACAGGACGACTGCACATTAATTACTAACAATAATCTACCATATTACTTCGGAAATTTGAAAGACATCCTTAAGGAGTTATAAGGATTAAAAACCTTGCTTTATTACCTGCCTAACTTATATTTTCATTATTTGTTTCCTTAGATTTACATAATGAAATTCCTCAAGGTCTTATTTGCTTTTTATATTAATAGTAGTGTTCACGTTGCTCTTGTAGTAACTGCGCTTGTGGGATTAACGCAATTAAGCACAGGGCTAGAGATATCTTGGATGATTTATGCCTTTGTTTTTTTAGGAACCATCACTGGATATAACTTCGTCAAATATGCAAAAGTAGCGGGTCTACATCACAGAAGTCTGGCTAAGAGTTTAAAAGCCATACAGGTTTTTTCTGCTCTTTGTGCCGCATTATTAGTTCTGGTATTGTGGCAATCACCATTACAAATCTTAATTTATGCTACCGGGTTTGGGCTTTTAATATTTTTATATGCCGTTCCTTTTATGGCAGGATATAATTTAAGAAGCGTAGGAGGTCTAAAAGTATTTATTGTCGCAACAGTGTGGGCAGGAATCACCGTCATCATACCAATTGTTTGGGAAGAAGAATCGCTAGACGCAACTATTTGGTTGCTTTTTTTACAGCGATTCGTGCTCGTTGTCGTATGGATATTACCTTTTGAGATACGAGATATGCGATATGATTCATTTTCTCTAGGTACAATGCCACAAAGACTAGGTGTCAATAGAACTAAAGCAGTCGGTGTTGTGTTACTTGGGCTTGCCTTATTGTGTGAGTTTTATCTAAGTAATGGTGCCTTCTGGAAAATTTATGCAGCGGTAATTATGATAGTTCTTTCAGGTGTTATGCTTGTAAGAGCTGGTAAGAGACAAGGTCAATATTATGCTTCTTTCTGGGTGGAGAGTATTCCTATATGGTGGCTAATGGTTACTTATTTCTTTTTGCAACTTAGTTTTTAAAATTTCCTTGTCAGCCTTAGGCATTGTCGTAAGCTTAGCTTCGTTTATTGCGCGGGTGAGTTTAGTGTTTTCCACAGATTTACCTTTACATAACTTGCATATAATTAAGTGGATATTAAGACGAAAACGCTCCTTAGTCGAGGCTTCATTGTATTGTGCTTTATCGCAATATTGTGCAGATTTGTTACAATCAATCATAAGTAGCATTAGCAACTTCTCCATACTAGAACCAGTTTTTTTCAAGGCAATGAGCCAGCGATGTTCGCGCTCTATGGATAATCACCCAGAGGTTAGACGGAGTAATACTAAATTCATTACAGATGGCTTCTGTGTCAAAATTATCAATGGTTTTCATCTTGAAAATTGCCGCTTGTTTTTCAGGAAGAAGGTCAATACAATCATAAATAGCATCGCCTAGTTCAGAGTTTTCTATAGTATCTTCTGCTGTTTTGTACGAAGGATCTTTAACTCGCTCTTCTAACCAATCTCCATCAGAATCTTCGCCAGAATACTGCATTCGCACCTCGGCTTTCCCTTTGTTACTGTTGGTTTTGCGATAATGATCGATAATTTTTCTTTTCAAAATAGAAATAAGCCAGGTGCGTTCGCTGGCTTCTCCTTTAAAGTTTTTAGCAGATTTAAGACCTGCTAAAAAGGTTTCAGAAATAAGATCTTGAGCAACCTCATGATCATTCACGCGCACAATCGTGTAGTTGTATAGATAATCGCTGTAGCGATCTACCCAATTTGTGGCATCGATGAGTTGGTTTGTCATATCAATTTCAAAAATAAGAAAGAATAGTATAGGTTATAAGAGATGTCATCATTAATATTTATAGATTGAGAGGACAAATGATATAGCCTTAGGTTGAATATGAATTTCAAAAAATATTCGCAAAGAATAATAAAGAAGAGATGATCTCAAAAAAAAGGAACAACAAATTCATTCCATTTCCTCTCCATGTTAAAAGCTTTTTTTGGGGATATCGTGCATAGGATAATATGCAAATTGTATTGTAGTTTTTCCTGCCTAATATCGAGCAATAGCACCAATAATTACGATTGCAAGATTACTCTCGTTTTTTAAATCTGCAGGGATTAGAGTTGCTATTAATCCAAAACTAAAATTTATTCCTTGAATATATTTACCCTATTCCACATAATATGATACTTAATATAGGGTATGTTTATCTTAATGACTTATTTATCAAATTAATATTGTGAATTAATTTTCTTCAACTATTTCTTACACGTATTGAACATTATATGTTGTTGTCTTATTAAGTGTGGGTAGATTGTTTGTGAGGGATGAAAACCAACAGTAATCTTAGTTATATTTAACTTAATCCTCTATTAAACGTAAATATGTAAGGGTAATATTCCCTTTTTCAAACTCCATTATAAGGGTGTTTTCATTAAGAGTCAGTATGTAATAACATTCTGAATAATTCCCCGAAGTGTTAATATACCTAAAAGCAGCTGTCGATGTTGCCTTGGCCTCATTCTTACAGTTTGTGCTAAGAGCGTACGGCACGCCTTTCAGTGCAATAACACCCTGATATTTATTAGTGGTGGTATTCTCTTCAAAAACGATCACGCTCTCAGGGTCTAACTCATTGGACCACGATCCTTGAATTAAACCATGCACACGCGCATACGAAGTAAAAGTATTTTCCCCGGAAACGATCTCCATTGGAGCTTCTGTCTTGATGTCTTTACAAGAATAAAAAGCTGATAGCGTAATAACAAGTAATAAGTACTTCATAATGAAACATGGTTTAACACGTGTTTTTTATTTTTACCTAACGCCATTTACTTCAAAAGTCCAGCACGTTCCAAAAGCGCATCAGGATTTGGTTCTTGACCTCTAAAGGCTTTGTATAAATCCATAGGTTCAACGGTGCCTCCTTGTGAGAGCACGGTTTCTTTAAAACGAGTCGCCACTGTTTTGTTGAAAATTCCTTCTTGCTTGAAATAAGCAAAGGCATCTGCGTCTAATACTTCTGCCCATTTATAACTATAATATCCTGCGCTATATCCTCCTTGAAAAATATGCGAAAAAGCAGTACTCATGCACGTCTGTGAAGTTTCAGGATACAAAGCGCTATCGCCAAAAGCGTTTGTCTCAAATTGCTTTACTTTGGAAATATGAGAAAGGTTACTCCCGTGCCAAGACATATCTAATAAGCCAAAACTCAACTGACGCATGGTTTGCATGCCCTCGTGAAATGTGGCTGAATCTTTAATTTTGTTCACCAATTCCATTGGGATCACTTCACCGGTTTCATAATGCGTAGCAAAAAGTTCGAGTGTTTCTTTCTCATAACACCAGTTCTCTAATATCTGGCTCGGTAACTCTACAAAATCCCAAGAGACGTTTGTTCCAGATAAGCCATTGTAAGTGGTGTTTGCAAGCATCCCGTGTAATCCATGTCCAAACTCATGAAACAGGGTGGTTACTTCATTAAAGGTTAATAATGATGGCTTGCTTATTGTTGGCTTGGTAAAGTTACACACGTTAGAAATATGCGGACGATCATCAATTTCGTGAAATTTCTGCTGTGGTTTAAAACTGGTCATCCAAGCGCCACCACGTTTTCCTGGTCGCGGGTGAAAGTCTGCATAAAATATGGAAACCAGAACTCCTTCTGCATCTGTGACACGATAGGTCTTTACGTCTTCGTGATATTTGTCAATCGTAGGGTCTATTTCAAACTGAAGTCCAAATAATTTATTGGCTACTGTAAAAACACCTTGAATAACATTTTCAAGTTTGAAGTATGGCTTAAGCTTTTCATCATCTAAACTAAATTTTTGTTGTTTTAACTTTTCGGCATAAAAAGCACCGTCCCATTTTTGCAATTGGTCAATAGTGTCTAACTCTTTTGCAAAGGCTTCAAGCTCATCAAACTCTTTTTGAGCTGCGGGCTTGGCCTTAATCATAAGTTCTTTTAAGAATGACAATACTTTTTTGGGCGTTTCTGCCATACGCTCTTCGAGCACAAAATGTGCGTGACTTTCGTAGCCTAGTAAAGCAGCGCGTTGATGACGTAAAGTTACTATCTGTAATACGTTCTGCTCATTATTGTATTCGTTTTTCTGAAATGCTCTCGCACCAAATGCGAGTGATAAGTTTTTGCGCAACTCCCTGTTTTCAGCATATTTCATAAAGGGAATATAGCTAGGGTAATCTAGCGTAAAAACCCATCCTTTAAGTTCCTTCTCGGCAGCGGTTTGCGCAGCGGCTTCCTTAACGCCTTCAGGCAAACCCGCGAGATCGCTTTCTTGAGTAAGGTGCATTTGGAACGCATTTGTTTCCGCCAGCACATTTTCGCCGAAGGTCAATTTTAATTTTGCAAGGTCAGCGTCTATTTTGCGCAGTTTATTTTTATCGTCTTCAGAAAGGTTTGCGCCATTTCTGCTAAATCCTTTGTATTGTTTGTCGAGCAGCATTTTTTGCTCTGCGGTTAACTCATAGGACGCACTGGCATCAAACACAGTCTTAACTTTTTTAAACAAGGCTTCGTTTAAAAGCAGGTCATTCCCAAGTTCAGTTAGTAAAGGCGAAACCTCCTGTGCAATTTTCTGAATCTCATCATTGGTCTCTGCACTATTCAGGTTGAAGAAAATACTAGTGACTCTGTCTAGTTGTTGTCCTGTATTTTCAAGTGCTTCTACCGTATTAATAAATGTAGGAGCATCGGTATTTTCAACAATGGCGTTTACTTCTTCTTTCGTGTCTGCAATTAATTGCTTGATAGCAGGAGCGAAGTGCTCATTTTTAATTTTTGAGAATGGCGCTAGGTCAAATTTCTTAAGTAATGGGTTCATTTAAATATAAAATTTTAAATATAAAATTGAAAAAAGTAAGAGTCCGAGTTTAATAGTTGTTTTACATTTTTAACTTTTTCGCTCCTTCTTCCACTTTTATTTTCAATCCTTCCTTGTAGGCGATTACTTTGTCAAGGACACATTTGTCAGCAGTGCTTATTATTTGTGCAGCGAGGATGCCAGCATTTTTAGCGCCGTTTAAAGCTACGGTTGCTACGGGAACGCCACCAGGCATTTGTAATATAGATAGTACAGAGTCCCAGCCATCAATGCTGTTGCTTGATTTTACAGGTACGCCAATTACGGGTAAGGGAGACAATGAGGCCACCATTCCTGGTAAATGTGCTGCGCCGCCTGCGCCTGCAATAATTACTTTAATACCACGGGTGTGGGCATTTTTGCTAAAATCAAATAATTTTTCTGGTGTTCTATGGGCAGAGACGATGTCAACTTCAATCTCAATGTCAAAACCTCTTAAGATGTCTATTGCATCTTGCATCACTGGCATATCGCTAGTGCTTCCCATTATTACTGCAACTTTGCTCATATTTATTTACTTATTACTTTAATACTATTTTTCACTTCCTGTGCAATCTCCCTTGCTTTATCAATATCTTCATTTACAATCGTGACGTGTCCCATTTTCCTGAAAGGGCGGGTTTGTTTTTTGCCATAAATATGTGGCGTCACACCATCCATTGCCATAATTTTCTCGATGTTTTTATACATCACTTCGCCGGTATGGCCTTCTGCACCCACGAGGTTGACCATAATACCACCTACTTTGCTATCTGTATTTCCTAATGGGAGATCGAGAATAGCTCTTATTTGTTGTTCAAACTGGTTTGTGTAACTCGCTTCAATGCTGTAGTGACCGCTATTGTGAGGTCTTGGCGCTACTTCATTTACTATTATCTCGTCATCTTCCGTCTGGAACATTTCTACCGCAAGTAATCCTACGTGTTTAAATGCTTCGGAAACTTTAACGGCGATTTCTCTTGCTTTTATTGCTACATTCTCATCTATTCTCGCTGGGCAGATTACATATTCTACTTGGTTTGCTTCTGGATGAAATTCCATTTCTACAACGGGATAGGTTTTTGCTTCTCCCGAAGGGTTGCGAACTACAATCACAGCTAACTCGTTCTTAAAAGGAATTAACTTTTCTGCGATACACGAACCTTCTGTTAGCGGAATCATATCTCCCTCATTCCTTATTACTGAAACGCCAGTGCCATCATAACCACCCGTACAGCTTTTCCAAACAAATGGTAGTGTCACTTCTTTACGAACAATAGCTTCGGTTAAATCAAATTTATCTTTGAAAACTAAAAATGGTGCTGTCGGTATTTTGTGTTGTTTATAGAAGTTTTTTTGAACTCCTTTATCTTGTATGTTTTTTAAAGTTCCAGAAGAGGGGTACACTTTTTTTCCTTCGCTTTCTAGTTTTGCTAAGGCCTCAATGTTGACGCCTTCAATTTCAAAAGTAAGGATATCCACTTTTTTTCCGAAGTTATATACCGTATCATAATCCATTAAATTGCCTTGCTCAAAATAGTCGCAAGAAATTCGCGAAGGTGCCTCTGCACTCGGGTCGAGCACGTGCGTAGTGATGTCAAATTTACGGGTTTCATAGAGCATCATTTTGCCTAATTGACCGCCGCCTAAAATTCCTAGAGTAAAGTTTGAAGAAAAGTAATTTGCCATAGTGCAAATATAATGGATGAAATCGAAAATTAAGACGAAATTGAAGTCGAAGATGATGCAGAAAAGATGGGTCAAACCAGACTAAAATCAGTGGCTAGTTCAAATATGTGTCATAATAATTAGAATGGGACATTTATGAACTCCTAACTCTCAACTCTTAACTTGAATAACTATCTTTGCACCTGCTAATTTTTATGGCATAGATATTGAAATGTGGGAATTTATTAAATCATTGTTTCGGATTAAAAATTCGCGTGAATTTCAAGAAGATATTTTTGAAGAAAAAATAGAAGTTAAATTAAAAAACGGCCCGACGTTGCGGCTATTAAAAATGACAAACATAGTATTATTTGGTCCTCCGGGAGCAGGAAAAGGAACACAAGCAGAAGTTTTAAAAGAGAAGTATCAACTCATACATTTATCAACCGGTGATATGTTTAGGTACAATATGAAAAACAATACAGAACTTGGTGCACTTGCGAAAACCTATACTGAAAAGGGTCATTTAGTGCCTGATAGTGTTACAAACGAAATGTTGAAAGAAGAGGTGAATCGTCAGTTAAAAAGTAATCCAAAAGGATTTTTATTTGACGGGTATCCAAGAACTAAAGACCAAGCAAGGGTTCTCACAGCATTTATGACAGAGAAAGGAACTGAAGTTGCTGCGATGGTGGCGCTAGAGGTGGATGATGAGGTTTTGGTTGGGAGGTTGTTGGAGCGAGGAAAATCGAGTGGAAGAGCAGATGATGCAAACGAAGAGGTGATTAGAGAGCGCATTGCAGAGTATTATCGCAAGACAGATATTTTAAAAGAATACTACCAGGGCGAGGATAAATATTACGGTGTTAATGGAGTGGGAAGTGTAGAAGAAATTACAGAGCGATTGAGTGCTGTATTCGACAAACTATAAATAAAAAATCGGTACGCATTAATTGTGTATTTGTATTAAATATAGCGAAAGCTAAAAAAGATTTCCGCGTACGCGGAAAGCAATCATGACAGAAGGAAATTTTACAGATTACGTTAAGATCCATGTGCAATCCGGAAAAGGAGGGCAAGGTAGTGCGCATTTACGTCGCGAAAAATATATACCAAAAGGAGGTCCTGATGGAGGTGATGGTGGTCGTGGAGGCCATATTATTCTAGTGGCTAATAGTAACATGTGGACCTTACACCATTTAAAGTTTAAGCGTCACTTAAGAGCAGGTCACGGTGAGCGCGGGAGTAAGTCAACAAGTACAGGAGCAGATGGAGCAGATGTGTATGTAGATGTACCATTGGGCACGGCTGTAATAAATACAGAAACTGGTGAGCGTTTAAAAGAATTGTTAGAACATGGTGATGAACTTATTATTGCCAAAGGCGGTATGGGTGGTAGAGGGAATAACCATTTTAAATCTTCTACAAACCAAACGCCGCGCTACGCGCAGCCAGGTATGGATGGCGATGAAGGTAATTTCACGCTAGAGATGAAAGTACTTGCAGATGTTGGATTGGTTGGATTTCCTAATGCAGGAAAGTCTACTTTGTTGTCTGTAATCACAGCGGCAAAACCTAAAATTGCCAACTATGAGTTTACGACGTTAAAACCTAACTTGGGTATTGTAGAGTACCGCGATCACAAAACATTTGTGATGGCAGATATTCCGGGAATTATAGAAGGTGCTGCAGAAGGAAAAGGATTAGGGCATTATTTTTTACGCCACATAGAACGTAATTCTACCTTGTTGTTTTTGATTCCTGCGGATGCTGACGATATTAAAGAACAATATGATATTCTACTAGACGAATTAAAACGTTACAACCCAGAATTGCTAGATAAAGACAAGTTAGTAGCTATCTCAAAAAGCGATATGCTAGACGATGAACTCAAAACAGAAATGAAGGAGCAACTTGATAAAGACTTTGAAGGTATTCCGTATTTGTTTTTTAGTTCTATAGCTCAGCAAGGGTTAATGGAGTTAAAGGATACTTTATGGGGAATGTTGAACGGGAGTACGGTTCAAGAATAGAGTGCTGAGCCCTGCTGACTAGCTCAAGATAAATTAAAGCCGAAGTGTGGGGAGATTGATGAATGGAAATAGATTTATGAGATAGTAGTCGCACGCAGCATTTTTTTGGTTTTATTTTTGCTTCCATGCTTAGAAAATAATAGCATATGAAATTTATTTATTCGGCTCTTGTATTAGTTTTTCTCTCTTCTTGCGGTGCAACAGTAAACGTAGATTATGAAAAAGGCCTAGACTGGACGGTTTTAAAAAGCTATCAGTTTTATACTGAAATGAATTCTGGCCTCAATGATCTTGATGATACACGCATCAAAAAAGCAATAGATAGCACCTTACAAAAGAAGACTTTTCAAAGAACCGATTATAATCAATACTACGTAAGTTTCTTTGTGCAAGAATCACTGTCAAACTCTAAAAACACTATAGGAATAGGGCTTGGTTCTGGAGGTGGTGGCATCAGCATAGGCGGTGGAGTTGGTATTCCTTTAGGTAGTAAAGTAATTAACCAGCGTATGACTATAGAATTTAGAAAAGCTACTACGGGTGAGAAGTTGGTATGGCAAGCGGAGTATGATGGTGAGTTAAAAGAAAAAGCGACTCCCAAACAAAAGGAAGCATATTATGACAAGGTCATACCTATGATGCTCAAAGATTTTCCGCCAAAAGAAAATAAAAAATAAATTTCTCCCATATCTTTATGAAAAACATACTTTTCACTTTTTTACTTATCCCATTCTTTTCAATGGCACAATCCTCGTTTGACAAAGCAGCGAAATTGTTCAATTCAGAAAATTTCAGCAAAGCAAAACCGTTTTTCGAAAACTATCTTGATTCGAATCCTGACGACAGAAAAACCATAGAATATCTAGGGGATATCGCAGGATATGCTAAGGACTGGGATGCCGCGATGGAGTATTATGAGCAACTGGTTGATGCAGATGAAACCAATGCTAATTACCATTTTAAATATGGAGGTGCCTTGGGGATGAAAGCATTGTCAATAAACCGTATTAGGGCGGCAACGTATATAGGAGACATTAAAGAGCATTTTGAGGCCGCAGCAAACTTAGATCTACAACATATAGAAGCGCGATGGGCGTTGGTAGAACTTTATATTCAGTTGCCAGGGATTATAGGTGGAAGTGAGATGAAATCTATTAAATATGCGAACGAGCTACTTAAGCTTTCACCTGTTGATGGCTATCTAGCAAATGGCTATGTTGCAGAATACAGTGATCGTCCTGAGGATGCAGAGCGCTTTTATAAAAAAGCGATTGAAGTAGGTGGATCTCTTCATACTTATGAGAAACTCTCAGCCCATTATGAGAAAAATAATAAGCCTAAAAAGGCGATTGAAACGGCTTCGCAATCTTTGCAAATTCACAAAAGAAACAGTCTTAACTATCAAATTGGGAAGATTGCTGCGCAGTATAATCTAGATGCAACATTGGGTATTAATTGCCTGCAAGCGTATATAGAAAATTATTCTGTGAGCGATGGCGTGCCTAAAGATTGGGCATATTTCAGACTTGCGCAGATATATAAAAACGTCGGTAACAAAGAGATTGCTTTACAATGGATTGAAAAAGCACTTGTAGACCGTCCAGATTTTAAGGAGGCGAAAGAAGAGAGGCGTATTATCAAAGCAATGTAATTTTACTTCGGAAATGTGAATGCTTGTTTGTGGTTCTATACGTGGAACTATAGCACGATACTATCTCTCAAAATCCCTTTATATTAACCTCTAAACTTGCAATAGTTTTTAAACGAAACCTTGTAACTTTAGGCATTCTAAACTTTAACTTTAGGCAATTTTATGAAAATACACTTTATAGCCATTGGCGGAAGCGCTATGCACAATCTTGCTCTTGCCCTGCACAACAAGGGAGAAACAGTAACAGGAAGTGATGATGAAATTTTTGATCCATCTAAATCAAGACTCGAGGCAAAAGGTTTGTTGCCTTCAGCATTTGGTTGGTTTCCGGAGAAAATTTCAGAAGAAATAGACGCTATTATTCTTGGGATGCACGCAAAAGCTGACAACCCAGAATTATTAAAAGCCAAAGAACTAGGCTTGACTATTTACAGCTACCCAGAGTTTCTATATGAGCAATCTAAAAATAAAACACGTGTCGTTATTGGAGGTTCTCACGGTAAGACTACTATTACGTCTATGATATTACACGTGATGCATTATCATGATAGAGAGGTAGATTATATGGTAGGGGCACAGTTAGAGGGTTTTGATACGATGGTGCGTCTAACGGAGGATGCAGATTTTATGGTGCTTGAGGGTGATGAGTATCTTTCTTCGCCTATAGATCGCCGTCCTAAGTTTCATTTATATAAGCCCAATATTGCTTTGTTGAGTGGGATTGCTTGGGATCATATTAATGTCTTTCCTACTTATGAAAATTATGTAGAACAGTTTTCTATTTTTCTTTCTGAAATTACAACAGGTGGAGCCATCATTTACAATGAGGAAGATCCTGAAGTAAAAAGAGTAGTAGAAGCCTCTGTAAACCAAATAAAAAAATATCCATACCGTACTCCAGAATACACCGTGGATAAGGGCGCGACATTGCTTGATACCCCAGAAGGAGAAATGCCAATAGAAGTGTTTGGAAAGCACAATTTAAACAACCTGGAAGGTGCGCGGTGGGTGTGCCAGCTCATGGGCATTGATGCTGATGACTTTTATGAGGCAATCTCTACATTTACAGGAGCGAGTAAGCGATTAGAGAAAATTGCAGAAACAGACTCTTGTGTCGCTTATAAAGATTTTGCACATTCTCCAAGTAAAGTGAGTGCAACTACGCAGGCGGTCAAAAATCAATATCCAGATCGGAAACTTATTGCTTGTCTAGAATTACATACGTATAGCAGCCTGAATCCAGAGTTTATTTCACAATATAAAGGAGCACTTGATGCCGCAGACACTGCCGTCGTGTTTTATTCTCCTTATGCGGTTATGATTAAAGGCTTGCAGGAAATTAAGCAAGAACAAATAGAAGAAGCCTTTGGTCGCAAGGACCTCACTGTTTTTACGAATCCGGCAGATTTTAAAACATATCTATACACACAAGATTTTAAAGAAACTTCATTGCTATTAATGAGTAGTGGCAATTATGGAGGCTTAGATTTTGATACTATAAAGGAGTATGTCAAGTGATGTTGTCTAATTTGATGGACACTGTATAATCTAAATAATACGCATTAAAAAAGGAGCTCCAATGGAGCTCCTTTTTAATATATAATACTTCGGCTTATTTTATGATAAGCTTCTCAGTAGTAGTGAATCCATCTTTTGTGATTGTCACAAAGTAAGTACCATTACTCATTCTAATTGTATCTACTTTTTCATTTTTAGAAATCTTATCAATGTTTCTTACTTTTCTTCCTCTTAAATCAAAGATTGTAACATCTGCATTTTCTGCATTCACAATGTTAAAGAAATCTTTTGCAGGGTTCGGGAAGATAGAAAGACCTTCAAAAGTTTCATCTGAAGTTCCTAAAACGCCATCAGCACCAAATTGTAAAATTGCTCCGCTACCGTAATTTCCTGTGAAAGGAAAGTGCTCAACACCATTAATATCTATTAATGAAACACCACCTCCACCAAGGATACCATCACCATAAGAGTCAATGATCTGAAAAGTATAACAATCAACTCCTTCAAGAGCAAGGTTGTAAATAAGTGTGTCATTGTTGTCACCTGCGTTTAATACATCGCTTTCTACAAAAGATCCCGCAGAGTTTCTAATGTTCCAAGAAATTTCAGAAGCATATTGATCTGCATCAATAGTTAAAGTAACATTACCTGCTCCTTGCGTTGCTGCGCCAAACGTAGTGCTAAGTGCATTGTTTGCGTTGTCCTCATCATCAGTAATCGTAACGTCTACTGTATTCACTGCTTGTGAAGTATATGCTATTGCTGGTAACTCAACATCTTCATTTTGCAAAGAAGTAATGTTTCCAGTATAGTTGTAAACAGAAGATGCTCCGCCATTTATGCTGTATGTAATATCTAAAGATGTAATAGGATCTTGACCTAAGTTTTTGATATTTACTTTAGGACCTAGCTCTGTAAGGCATTGTACTGGGATTTCTTCTATTGTACGTAAGTCAACATCATTTGAAGCAGTAATACCTGAGTATGTCGGTAATGCTCCGTTTCCACTTACTATATATTGATTTCCTTCTGCTACAGAAACTACTACTTCAAGATCTGCAAGCTCTACGGCTACACCGTTATAATCTGCAGGAATCGTATATGCAATAGTTCTATCATCAAAAGAACCTGTTGATGTGCTTGTAATATCTGCTCCCCATTGTCCAAAAGGCATGTCGACTAATCTGTGTTGGTGTACATAATTGTTCCCTGCGTTTCCTCCAGTTTGAGGTCCAGTCGTATTATTTTGAAGAATGTAGACATTCAGTTTGTTTGTTGCTTGTGGGCTATTCCCTGTGTAATAAGTTTCAACGTGAATTGTCATTACATTAGTCTGTACATCTATATCTGCTTCAACAGCCATATTTACATAAGACGAGTTACCTAATAGCGTTGAACCTGTATTTGACCAAGTTCCTCTACCTTGGCCTGTAGCGCCGCCAGGAGAGCCATTTTGCTCAGAGCCTGGAAAGTTTTCTCGGTTAATTGTTCCTGCTGGATATCCTGCAAGTTGACTTTGGTCGGCAAGAGCTTGTCCAAAAGAAGTTCTAAAATCTGGCTCACCTGCAGCAGGAACTGCGTATCCTCCAGTGTGAACGTTTACTAAAAACACGTCATCTGGATTGTTGTCTTTCATTGCTTGTGCAATGGCGTGACCTTGTGGGCAAAATTGACATTTAATTCCTGTAAATTCTTCCAATACTACATTTCTGTTTTCTTCGGTGATGCCTACTATAGTCTGCGCGTACATTCCTATAGTTAATAGCATAAATATGGTACTAAAAAGTATTTTCTTTGACATATCAATCAGATTTAAAATTATTATAGCAGCGAATATATAAAAATTATTAGAGTAATTACAAAATAATTGATGTTAAATTATTGCTCTAATACCCTATAAAATCAATAGGTTAAGGGTCTTTGACTGAGCAAATAGTTCCAGTATTTTTACATTTATCTGGTCTCAATAACTATATTTGTTTTCTATAAATTTAAAAAAAATTGAATTATGAAAATTAAATTTTTACTTTTTGCATTATTGATTTCGGCCTTAGGTGCTCATGCACAGTACTCTATTGTAGATGGTGACGGAAACGATATAAATGATGGTGACCTTATAATAAGAAACTCAACGGCAGAAGATGATGCTTTAAAGTTTTTTGTTACTAATGATAGTGGGGCTGCGCTTCGTTCTACAATAGAGTATGTTTCTTCAGACGTAGGTGGTTCTTTTCAAATATGTTATGGCGGTCAATGTTATGATGCTATCGCAGTAGGAGGTTCTTATCCACCAGTTGCTGCTCCTCAAATTATCGAGCCTTCCGCAACTACAGGACAAGGAAACAAGATTTTTTATAACGAAGTAGATAATCCACAGATATCGAATCACGTATTAAGGTTTTACCTTGTTGATGAGAGTGGTGCAGATATTGGTGGCGATTTAACTTTTACATATCAATATGATCCTACAATGGGTCTTGAAGATATTGCGTCTCAACTAGGGATTACAATCGATGCAACTGTTATTACAAATACAATTGCATTGACATCAAGAGAAAATGCTTTTATGCAAATTTTTGATATTAATGGACAATTAATGCAAACAAATGATGTGACCGTTGGTGAGCAGAACATTGATGTTTCTGGGTTGTCTTCACAATTATATATCGTGAGCTTTAAAGTGGCAAATGGAAATAAGCAATCTATCAAGGTGCTTAAAAAATAAAAGAAATCTTCTTACATATTTTAAAGGTCGACTCCATGAGGCGGCCTTTTTTTATACGTTAGATCTTGCGCTAATCAATATGGTGCTTATCGTTTTGTGAAGCCATTGTTTTAGAGCTTGGCCTATTTGTTTAAATCTAATCAGAGGCCATGATTAGGTAATCCTATTTGGCACTTCGTAAATACTCAAAACTTGAAGCTGTTTCATTTTGTCTAATACACCGCTGTATTTAAGGTGTAATGTGTGACTACAGTATAATCAAAACCAACAGTAGCCCATTAATTAAAATTTCCGAAGAGGGAATAGGCGTAAAAAAAATGCGACCTCCGGGAGATCGCATTTACTGTTTTATAAGTAAAGCGAGTGGCTAGAAGGATACGTTGATTGAGCCGCTTAATCCATTACTTTCTGGAACTTCTCGACAAACACCACCTACACAAATAAGGCCTCCACGTTGTCTACCGTAGTTAAATGATAGTCTCGTTCTTCCCTTTGAGTAAGATCCACCTACACTGTAATAGTGCACTTTACCAACTACTTCATCTTCATTTCCGTAGTTGTAAGAATCTAAGGCATATATGTTAATTCTAGAGTTGAAGTTATATTCTACCACGCCCGCTACCCAGTTTTTACGATCATCCTCACTCCATAAATGCTGCGTTACAAAACGCAATGATTTAGAATCCTTCAATCTGAATGTTCCCTCAAATACTGCAATCTGTGCGCTAATATCTCCTTGACCTAAAGGCCCTGGTTGTGCAACACCTTTGTCTATAATCACATCTTGAAAAGTGAATACGGAACTAAACCCCTTTGTCCATCTTTTTTTCACTTCTAGATTAAAGTCTCTAAAAAGTCTGGGTCCGCTACCTACGAATTTTGCTTCGTAAAATCGATTAGGTACATTATACGTTGCGTCCAATCCTGCCCAATAACTAAAATTAGCAGCGATTTTTGTTCCGTATTTTCCGCCCAAAGTTGATCCTTTTTTAATAGAATAGTAGATGTCTGTTTGGGATCCTACCTCTCCAGCTTTCTGGTCTACATTGTCAATGTTAAGCCCTGGCTGTGCATTGTATACATAAATGTTAGTCAGTAAATAATCTTGTTGTTTTGTAAGTGCAGGAACATAGTTTAGGATTTGTTCATTAAACACGTTGCCTTGGGCTTCCCTGTCTGCGTAAAATGAAAAGTTCTCTAAACGTCTAAAACTAGAGTTAATCCCTAAACCTTTTTGAGCATATCCAAGATTAACTTGCATTGCTGTGGCATCGTATAATTTTTGAGATACCGGTAATCCTTCTATAAACAGAGCGTCTTTACTGCGGCTTACTACTTCTACTCCTCCATATACATTGTCTTTAACAAAGTCTAAGCGACCACTTACGGCATTTACATTACCGGGTAAGTATTCCTCAATGCCTGTATCTTGATATCTGTTTACATAGCTAGCACCAAGCCTTAAGTCAACTGTTTCAATGGCCAGTGCTGTACTCAAATCGATATTTGCATCGAGTCCTTGGACTACACCATCAGACAGCGCAAAACCATTACGTTGTTGTCCATACAAAGCGGTGAAATCTAGATAATCTGTAAAAGCATATTTAATACGAACTCCACGAATTGCGTTATTAATACCAAGCTGTCTGTCTTCCCAAGAGCGTAGTATTAATCCGCTACCAAATTGCTCATAAAAATAACCGCCAGTAATATCTAGGCCATCATTCTTATAATTAAGATAATAGTGAGCAATGCCGTTATTGTTATCGTACACCGGAGAGTAGCCTAAAAGAGCAGCGGGTAAATAAGATTCATGTTGCACTCCGGCAGTAAAGTTGCCGTAGTTGTAATTTAACTGAAAATAGTTGTTCGCTCTAAAGTTATCATCACCGGGTAGAAAATTAATTCCTTCGTCTTCTAGAAGCCATTGGTAATTAGACTCAAAACCACCAAAAAAGTAACCTTTGTCTTGTTCTTGTGCAAAAAAGAGTCCACTATACAAGATAGCGAACCCAAAAATAATTTTCTTCATAATAGTTTGGTTGGTTATTGTTAGAGAGATTAATTAGCTGAATACTCTTTCACCTTTTCGTATAATTCCATCTCAGCTCCTGGACTATAACCAGAATGTCTGTAAACAATTTTGTTGTCTTTAATTAGGAGTGTAAGTGGCACGGTAGAAGCGCCTAATGCTCTTTTAAGGTCGTTATTGGTGTCCAGAAGAATTTCATATTCCCACCCTTTACCATTAATAAGTGACTTTACTCTCTTTACCGTTCGGCTGTCATCTACAGATACAGCAATAAGTTCTACATTAGTTTCATCTTGCCAGTCTTCATATACTTCGCTTATAGCGTCCAATTCTTTAATACAAGGTACACACCAAGTTGCCCATAAAGAGAGAATCACTACATTGTCTTTATCAGTTGCTTCTTCAATAGAAGTGTCTGTTCCATCTATGGTTTGAACTCTTGCGTTGGGGAGGTCTTCTTGAGCGAAGGCGTTAAAAGTCAATAATAGGGTGAATAATAAAGCAATATTTCTCATAGTAGTAGGTTTATTAATTAGGCAATGATAGGTATTTTAATTTTAAAATAATAAGCTAACTTGCTTAGATTCAATTTCTATTATCCTATGGATAAGGTGTGGTTTAAAACAGTTATTATTGCATATTCAATTAAAATGCCAAAAATCAGAAAATGAAAAATTTAATTAAAATGTTTGCAGTAATCGCCCTTTTTGTGGCCTTTGCTTGTAGTAAATCTGAGCAAAATGTTCCTTTAATAGGAAGTATCGATCAGCTTATTTTAACCAGTTCTTCTGAGGATGAAGTTTTAGCTGCTAATGAAGAAGTAACTTTTACTATTGTAGGTAATGACGGCGTAGATTATTCTGCATTAGCCACATTATCTGTAAATCAAGAAGAAGTGACAGGTAACAATTTTGTGTTTGCTGAGGAAGGAACTTATGAAATAAGCGCAAGCCACTTAGGGACTACAAGTAATACCTTGACATATAATGTGGTAGATAGTGCGTCATTTACCATCATAATAAATGGAACCAAATTTTTACGCGATCAAACGGTAGTATTTACTTTAGTAAATGGCGAAGGTGAAGACATTACAGATGAGGCTACTTTTTATGTAGATGGTATAGGAGTTAGTGGGAGTCAGTTTTCTTCAAGCACGGAAGGTAGTTTTGCGGTATACGCAGAATACACTGCGGCAGGAGAAACATTTTCAACTGAAGAAAAATCTTTCGAGGTATTTATCCCGAAGCGTAAAGTAGTGGTAGAAGATTATACAGGTACTTGGTGTGGGTTCTGCCCACGAGTAGCTGCGGCAATATTAGCGGTACACGAAGTAACAGACTTTGTTACTATAGTAGCGATCCATAAAACAGCTGCAAACAGCCCTGACCCAATGCATTTTCAAGATTTTGAAACACTAGAAGATGAATATGATGTAGGTGGTTTGCCACAAGCTAGAATAGATAGAAGTGTGGTGTGGGTGAATCCGCATCCAGTGAGTGATGTTACTGCAATCGCTGGAACAGATACAGATGCTGCTATTTCAATTAGTTCTGCTATTAATGGCAGCGAACTTTCTGTAACAGCAAATGTGATCTACGAAAACGGTTCAACTGACGGCGATAAAATTGTAATCTACCTTTTGGAAGATGGTATCTTATATGACCAGACTAACTATTATGATGAAGATGCATCAAGTCCATATTTTGGCTTAGGTGATCCTATTCCTAACTTTGAGCATAATGAAGTATTAAGAGATGCAATGACCGCAACGCTTGGAGATGCAATAACAGTTACTGGAGCACTTGAAACATTTACAAAAAATGTGAGTATTACGATTCCTTCAAACTATGTTGCGGCAAACTTGACAATAGCAGTGATGCTAGTAGATAGCAATAATACAGCGTATAACTCTCAGCACGCGCACGTAGGTGATTTCAAGGATTTTGAATAACCCTGCTGTCAAAAATTTAAAAATCCCGGGACTTTGTTCGGGATTTTTTTTGCACCAAAATGAGCCAGACATAAACACTTTGTTAGATTCTTTAGAGAATAGAGAAGACTCAGACTTAAGTCATTTGGCTTTGATTTTATTTCGCTTGAATAGACGTTGTTCTAGCAATCAAAAAAAGCGCCGATACAAATGTATCAGCGCTTTAAATAATGATTAGTATTTCCGAAGAAATTATCCTAAGAAAGGATATTTATAATCTGTAGGTGTTACAAACGTTTCCTTGATCATTCTAGGAGAGATCCATCTGTAAAGATTTAATTTACTTCCTGCTTTATCATTTGTTCCACTTGCGCGTGCACCACCAAAAGGTTGTTGTCCAACCACGGCACCAGACGGCTTGTCGTTTACATAGAAGTTACCTGCGGCATTTTCTAATGCTTTAATTGCTTCTTCTAACGCGTATCTGTCTTCGCTAAATACAGCTCCGGTTAATGCATACTCACTAGTACCATCTACCAAGGCTAAAGTTTCTGCCCATTTCTTGTCTTCAAAAACATAAATGGTTACCACAGGACCAAAAAGCTCTGTGCACATAGTTGTATAATTAGGGTCTTTAGTTACAATAACGGTAGGTTCAATAAAGTACCCTTCACTCTTGTCATAACCACCACCTACTATGATATCTGCATTTTTGTCTTCTTTTGCTTGATCAATAAAACTAGCTAATTTGTCAAATGAGCCTTCGTGAATCACCGCGGTAATAAAGTTCCCCATATCTTCTGGCGACCCTATTTTAAATGAGTTTACGTCTGCTACAAGTGCTTTCTTCACTTCTTCCCAAATGCTTTCTGAAATATAACAACGGCTCGCCGCGCTACATTTCTGACCTTGGAATTCAAAGGCTCCTCTAGCAATAGCCGTAGCTACTTGTTTTGGGTTGGAGGTTTTATGAGCTACAATAAAATCTTTTCCACCTGTTTCTCCTACAATACGTGGGTAGGTTTTATAGTTGTGTATGTTCGTTCCTATTTTTTGCCAGATGTCTTTAAATACGTGAGTAGATCCTGTAAAGTGAACTCCACTAAAGTCTGGACTTGCTAATACAGTGTCTGTAATCATCACTGGATCTCCCATAACCATATTGATTACGCCGTCTGGTACTCCTGCTTCTTTAAAGATGTCAAGAATTACCTTGGCAGAATATACTTGGCTGTCACTTGGTTTCCATACTACTACATTCCCCATTAAAGCGGCACTTGCTGGCAAGTTTGCTGCAATTGCTGTAAAGTTAAAAGGAGTAATCGCGTATACAAAACCTTCTAGAGGTCTGTATTCAAGACGGTTCCAGGCTCCAGAAGTAGAAGCTGGCTGCTCGTTATAAATCTCTGTCATAAACTGTACGTTAAAACGTAAGAAGTCTATCAACTCACAAGAAGCATCAATCTCAGCTTGAAAAATATTCTTAGACTGCGCAAGCATAGTAGCTGCATTTATTTTTGCTCTATACGGTCCAGCAATTAACTCTGCTGCACGTAAAAAGATAGCTGCACGCTGTTCCCATGGTGTCGCCGCCCATTTTCCTCTTGCTGCAAGTGCAGTGTCAATTGCTTCTTGCGCTAGTTTTTTATCTGCCTTATGGTAGGTTCCTAAAATATGTTTGTGATCGTGCGGGCAAGACATCGTTTCTGTATCTCCAGTTTTTACATCCTTACCGTTAATAAATAAAGGTACTTCTACTGTTGAATCATACATTTTCTTGTACGTTGCCGCAACCGCTGCACGTTCTGGTGAGCCTACTGCATAATCTTTTACTGGTTCGTTAACGGCCACTGGCACTTTAAAAAATCCTTTTCCCATGTTGTTGTTGTTAATGATTCCTTAGTTAGTTTACGGGTTCTGTAAATAGCTTCGGAAATGTTATTTTATTTGAACATCTTTTCAGGCTGCAAAGATACTTATTAGAGTTAAGAGTTCAGAGTCTTGCGTTTATAAATCTTATGAAGTTAGTTGTGAGCTAATAAAAAGCTTAAGAGTTAAACGTTAATTAGGAATTGGCCCAGCTTGAAAAACCCTTCAAGGAGATTCCTGCTTGGATGATGTCGCAATGGGTAAAAATAAAATACACTTTCTAACTTTACTTGTTCTGAACTTGATTCAGCATTCGGTTTCAAGAATTTACTATTACAATTTTTATTATTTTTAACTATTTAATATCGTAAATTTTCAACCCTGTGTGCACAGTTACCTTTATCCCGAAATCTAATACCTCATTTATTCTCACTTCTAATCGTGACGAAGCGCCAGGAAGAGATACCATTGCGCCCGCTATTTATAAAATAGATGGTGTTCAATGTCTCTTCCCAAAAGATGCCGTTGCCGGAGGAACTTGGATAGGAGTTTCAAGTAAAAAAAGATTAATCAGTTTGTTAAACGGAGGTTTTGAAGCGCATAAAAGAATAGATGCCTATAGAATGAGTAGAGGTATTGTAGTAAAGGATCTATTGGTGGCAGATAGTCTTACTGTTGCAGTAGCTGCTTTTAATTTTAACGGGATTGAGCCTTTCACCCTGATAGCTGTTGAGTATGGAGACGCCTTACAATTATTCGAATTAGTTTGGGATGGTACAAAAGCTCATTTTACAGAAAAGCCACTCGGGCCTACTATTTGGTCTTCGTCCTTATTATACACCCAAGAGATGAAGCAAAAAAGAGAGGTTTGGTTTTCGCGCTACTTAAAAAGTGAGAATATTTCTGAAAGAACACTGCTAGATTTTCACAAAACAGCAGGAGAGGGTAATGCTAAAATTGATTTAATAATGGATCGGGGTTTTGTAAAGACAAAAGCAATTACTCAAATTATCGGGTCTTCTAAAAAAGCACAAATGAGATATGAAGATTTGCAAGCACAGAAAATTTCAGAAGGAACACTTGCTAGTTAACACCTTGTGGTGCGACTAGCTTAAAGTTAGGGATGGTCACCTTAAATATTTCCGTTGTGCTAAAATTAACCATTTCATAATAGCCACCCATCTCGCCAAAATCTCCTTTTAGCAAACAACCGCTACTATAGACGTGAGATTCTCCTGGTTTAAGAACAGGCCTTTTACCTACAACACCGTCACCATAAACAAACTCAGTCTCGTTAAGCGAATCTTTAATGGCCCAATAGCGTTTTTTTAATTGCACGACATATTCACTATTGTTTTCTATTTTAACCAGATAAGAGAACGCATTACAGGGCAAGCCTTGATCGACAACCTTGCCTTCAAAACGAGTTTTAACAGATACTTTTATGCCTTGTGTTACTTCGTACATCATATTTTAATATAGTGCAGCGGTACCCGCAAAAAAGACGAGGGCCGCTGTAATGGAACTTATTAAGAAAACGAAATTTAAAATTAAAAATTTTATAATTGTTTTAATATGCGACTGCCCATAAAATTTACGCAAAGCTAAATAAAAATAAACAGGGCCTACCAATCCGAGAATAAGGTTTACGAACAAATCTGTTCCAAAAATTAAATCTGGTATGGTCCCTATTATTAATGCTAAAAAGACAAAACTAAAAATATGAAATATAAAAACTAAGTGCTCCATATATGTGAATCTGCGCCTTACGTATAGTAGCCAGAGGAATAAGGCGTATATAGGCGCAAAAAAGAAAACGAAGAAAGGCACTTTAGATAACATATAATTAATAAAATCTCCTGGCGATTGTCGGACGTTATTAAGCGTTTTATTCTTTTTGTAAAGCCATTGATTAAAACGTGTTTGTTCCAGATTTAAACTGTCTAGTGCTTTTTTAGAATCTTTTATTTCTGTGTCCTTATAAAAATCAAGGAAGATGTCAAATTTAGAAATTGTCTTTTGAATAGTGCCCAGCGAGTCTAGTGTTGCAACTCGTTCTGGATAACTCTTGTTTTTGGTGTCAAATTTAATGGTGTCGCCCGTTACGATTAGATAAGGAATGGGCTCACTTTCTTGTTTAGTATTGGAGTCGTTCTTAGCAGTGTTGTCTAAAAGCGCTGTGGTAGCCAGATTTTTTTTGTGTATGGTGTCTTGCTTTATGGTGTTAGATATATTAAGTCCCGCGGTTTCATTGCTGTTCTTTTGTTTGGTAGTGTCATCATTCTTTATTTCCTTATTAATGTCAAACAACGGCACGTCGTAACTAGGGTTAAAAAAATTAACTACACTATACATTAAAAAGTAGATGATAGATACGCTAAGAAAGAATCTAAACGGGTTCGTGTACCGTAATCGTTTTCCGCTTATGTAATTTTTAGAAATCTTACCGGGACGAAAAAGCAAGTCTGTCACGGTAAATCGCAATCGAGAGTCGTAGCTTACGAGACTGCTAAAAAATTCTTTTATAAAATCTGCGAGCGTAAGTGGTTTTGTGCTGTTGAGCTGCGAGCAGTAAGGGCAGAAGCGGTCACTTAAATCTAGAGGTTGGCTGCAGTTAAGGCATTCATTGCTCCTGTATTTAAAATGCTTTCGGCTGTTTATTGAAACTTTGTCGGTTTTGTCGATGTCTGTAGTTTTCTCTTCGTTCACAGTACTAAGATAGTAACTTTTTTAATGAGAGATGGCTTTTGGGTTTATAAAAGAAAGATGATGTAAACCTGCGACGAGAAGTTATGAGCTACTTTTTTCTATCTTAAGTTGCATCAACATTCCTATTTGCTTTAGAGACATCAATAGCTGCATTCGTCCCTTTAAAGTTTTTAAGAACAGTATGTTCCCACAATGCTAGCCAAGTTTGAAACGCAATAGTTGTGAGGTTTTATTCTGCTTGCATTTTTATATGCACTAGCTCGGGGTTCTCTTTGTATTTATTTCCGCGAAAAATTAAATCGTCCCAAAAGTCGCAAATACGTGCTTTGTGTATCTCAAAGTGCTGGGCGACAATGTCTGTGAAATATCATGATATTTCTGGATGTAACGTGGCTTGGTCGTAGAAGCTGTCTACTATAAATTCCACATCAGGTCTGCTTAGAATGTCTTTCAAGTCGGCTTAGTTGTTTGTAATCCTGTCTGAATTAGCATACCCTACACCAATGATTCTATCAAACCTACCTCCTTGATCTCTATAGTATACTATTACTGTATATTCATTTTCTGTTTGCCAGAAGTCACCGGAGAAGGCGCCTTGATCTATATTTCCGTTTCTGTCTACCAGCACGTATTGATAATTATAAAACCCTTGTTTAAATAATCTAGTGTTTTCATACACATCACGGCTTTTGTTATACTTCATATACGTAGAGCCATCAATGGTCCAGTTATTAAAACCACCGAAAATATGTATTTCTTTATCGCCTATGTCTTCAAAATGATGTAAGGTAAAATGCATGCGCACATATTCTGCTTCTATTGAAGAGTTGTCTGCATCAATGTTGCGTACTAAAAAAGTTCCGTTTACATCTGGATTATAGGTGTAAGGGCGATCGTAGCGATCGATGTCTGTGTACAGAAAGTTTTCGTAAATATCTGTGAGTTCTACCCTACGAACGCCATTTACTGCAGAGCGCACCTCTTTATTGTCAAAAGCTAAAAACTCATTGCCACCACCAAAAGATGCTTCTTGATCATACCTGTAAATAAGTTCGCTCCCTATCGTGTATTGTGGTTTTAAATCTCGTATTGCGGCGTTCAGGTTATTGTTTTTAATGACCAGTGTGTTCACACGCTGCTTAGGGTTAATTAGTAGTAATGAAGGACTGTCTATGGTAAAGTTTACCACTTGTCGTTCTTCAACATATTTTAAATCTCTAGAGCGTTTAATCTCAACGCCAACTCCTGCGATGGGCTCCATGATCATAAATTTTCTTGAGAAAATAAGCTCGTTGTAGTCATTATATATAGAGATGAGGTAGTTTCCACTTTTCTTCAATTTTTTAGTCTCCCTATTTGGGATTGAAAAATAATAATGAGAAAAGATTTGAAGTGTATTTAATGAGTTTTCGTAGGTCTCAATTCGCACGTCATCAAAGCCGTCTAAAAATTCACTCTTAGAAAGATCGCTTTCTGTCCAATCAAAGTTATGATGAGTGATTCTGTAATAATAATCTTCTTCTTCACCGTTGAGTGCATCAAAGTTGAGTTGTAGACGATCTCCTAGTTTAATAATAGGAAGTTTGTTTAAGGCCTGCGCGCCTTTAAACTGAATGGTTTGTATGTATTGGGGGGCTCTTTTTTCTTCAGCTTGTGCGAAAATACTAAGAGTTCCAATAATAGAAATAAGGGTGATTAAAATTGATCGAGTCATAAGAGAAAACACGTTTGTGCTGTCAAATATAAAACAAAATTTATGCCTAAAAATTCCTCTATGTTAAAGCGTGTCTATTTCCGAAGAAAATATTCTTATTTAATAGTAAGATGGTACTTTAATTCTTAAATTTGCAGACCCAAAACAGGCCTGTGCTTTTTTGCACAGAATTGTAGGGATTAAAAGACAATTTTAACACGACTATCCTATGTCCAAAGACATTAAGATTAAAAAGGGTCTAACCATTCGCTTAAAAGGCGAAGCGGATAAAACACTTTCAAATGCACCGCGTTCTCGAACCTTCGCGATTAGACCTAGCGATCTTCATTTAGTTACCCCTAAGTTAGTGGTAAAAGAAGGTGCAAAAATACAAGCCGGCGATACGCTGTTTTATAGTAAGGATAATGAAGCTATCAAGTTTTCGTCACCGGTAAGTGGTACGTTAACAGAGATTGAGCGCGGACCAAAACGTGTGATTACTAAAATCACATTAGAAGGTGACCAGCAGGATACTTTTAAAGATTTTGGCGTGAAGATGCCGGACGCTATGGATGCTGCCGCAATTAAAAACCATTTATTGGTTTCTGGATGCTGGCCATTTATAATGCAACGCCCTTACGCTGTTATCGCAAATCCTGAGCAAATGCCAAAAGCAATATTTGTTTCTGGATTAAATACAGGGCCTCTTGCTGTAGATCTTGACTTTGCATTACATGGCAAAGAAAAAGAATTGCAAGTTGCTTTATCTGCACTGGCAAAATTAACAGAAGGATCTGTTCATATAACCATTGATAAAGATGGGAATTCTCCACTAGCGGGAATGAATGATGTGGTACTGCATAAGACAAATAATTTGCATCCTGCAGGAAATGTGGGGACGCAAATCAATAAACTTGACCCAGTTAATAAGGGTGAGGTTGTGTGGACGATTGCAGCACAAGATTTAGTGATTATCGGCGAGTTATTCTTAACAGGAAAATACAATGCAGAACGCATTATTGCCTTGGCTGGATCTTCTGTGAAGACTGCGAAATATTACAGAACAAGAATAGGGAGCGAAGTAGCAACCTTTGTATACGATTCTGGATTAACCGAAGAAAATGTGCGCATCATAAGTGGTGGGGTGCTTTCGGGAACAGCGATTTCGCCTAAACAACATTTAGGGTTTTATGATACTGCTGTAACCGTGATTCCAGAAGGAGATGATTATGAATTTTTTGGATGGAACAAGCCTATCTTTAATAAGATATCTACTACTCGAGCATTAACATTTTCATGGTTAACACCTAAGAAGAAGTTTGATTTAAATACAAATACGAATGGTGAGCATCGTGCTTTTGTTGTTACTGGAAGTTATGAAGAGGTTTTTCCTTTGGATATCTTTCCAATGCAAATATTAAAAGCGTGTATGGTGCAAGATCTTGATGAGATGGAAGCGTTAGGTATGTACGAAGTAGCACCAGAAGATTTTGCTTTGACAGAGTTTGTATGTGTGTCTAAGCAGCCGCATCAGCAGATTATACGAAAAGGTCTTGATTTAATGTATAAAGAAATAGGATAAACGATGGGATTGAAACAGAGTTTACATAAAATGAAAATGAAGTATGAAGGAACCAAGATGGCTCCTGCATTTAATGCAATTCATACTTTTTTATACCTGCCTAATGAAACCACTCACGGTGGGACACACATTAAGGTAGCAGATGATCTTAAGAGAACGATGAACATTGTCATTATGGCACTTGTACCTTGTCTTCTTTTTGGGATTTTTAACGCAGGGTATCAATACAATGTTCAGACGGGCGCTGTAGATGTTGCCGCTGGTTTTTTAAGTCCCGAATTCTGGAATCTAGATAACTTTAGTATTGGAGCTTGGAAAGTTTTACCACTAGTTATTGTTTCTTATGGAGTAGGGCTTTTAGTAGAGTTTATCTTTGCGGTAATTAAAGGACACGAAGTAGAAGAAGGATATTTAGTTACTGGAATGCTAGTGCCATTAATCGTACCTGTCGATATCCCTTTGTGGATGTTAGCAGTTGCCGTTGTTTTTGGTGTAGTAATCGGTAAAGAAGTTTTTGGCGGAACTGGGATGAATATCTTGAACCCAGCATTAACGATTCGTGCATTCTTATTCTTTGCATATCCTACGTGGATGTCTGGAGACAAAGTATGGGTAACAGGTGCTGTAGATACGGTAGGACAACCTGATGCTATTTCTGGAGAAACGATTTTAGGAAGCTTAGCGCAGAATAATGGTTTTGGAGACTGGAGTTTAATGGACCAGTTTTTAGGGTTCATTCCGGGGTCTGTAGGAGAAACATCAAAACTTCTCATTATAGTAGGGGCGCTTATTTTAATCTTAACTAAAATAGGTAGCTGGAGAATTATCTTGAGCACACTCTTAGGTGCCTTATCAATGGGTCTTATATTTAACGGAGTTGTTGAAATGGGATGGATTGATGAAAGCTCTAAATTCTTTGGGCTGATGGATGTTGTTTTCTGGCAACACTTATTTATAGGTAGTATTTTATTTGGTGCTGTGTTTATGGCAACAGATCCAGTATCAGCCTCACAGACCACAAAAGGTAAATGGATTTATGGATTCTTAATAGGTTTTATCTCGATAATGATTCGAGTATTTAACCCTGCGTATCCAGAAGGAGTTTTCTTAGCCATACTGCTAATGAACGTGTTTGCTCCTACTATAGATCACTATGTAGTGCAAGGAAATGTAAAGAAAAGAGCAAAACGTCTAAAACTTAAAATAGCTTAACTATGGCAGTTAATAAAGATTCAAACAGATATACAATTTTGTTTTCCATTATTATGGTAGTGGTTGTTGGTGGGCTTTTATCATTTTTCGCAACTTCCCTCAAGCCTTTGATTACAGTGAACATGGAAGCTGAGAAGCAGCAGAACATTCTGTATGCAATGAACGTAAACGATAATGAGGGAGCCGGCGATGTTACTTTTATTCCTACAGATAAAGTAGGAGAGAAGTTTAATACTTATGTCACTAAACAAATAGTTATAGAAGGTGAAAAGGTAACTGAGAACGATCAAGCATATCTTATCGATATCAAGAAAGAGGGCACAAAAGCTAAGAAGGAAGGCTATTTGCGTAAATTACCTTTAATGATAGGAGAGAAAGATGGTAAAGAGATTTATGTTGTGCCTGTAAGAGGTAAAGGACTGTGGGATGCAATCTGGGGCTTTGTTGCTATGGATAAGTCTATGACAATTCAAGGAGTGTATTTTGACCACAAAGGAGAGACACCAGGCTTAGGTGCAGAAATTAAGCAACGTTATTTTATGGATGACTTTACAGGTGAAAGCTTCCTTAACGGAAATTCCTTTGAAGGAATCAAAGTAGCTAAAGGTAATAACGATCCTTTAAATAACGACAAAACTGATTACGAAGTAGATGCCCTTGCTGGTGCAACTATTACAGGAGATGGTGTAGCAGCAATGCTCAAGAAGGACATCAAAATGTATGTTCCTTACTTTCAATCTTTAAACAAATAAGAAATGGGTTTACTTTCAAAAAAAGACACAAAACTAATACTGGATCCTCTTACGGATGACAACCCAATTACGATACAAGTACTTGGTATCTGTTCTGCATTAGCAATTACGGCACAGTTAAAGCCATCTATTGTTATGGCTGTTTCTGTAATCTTTGTATTAGGAATAGGAAATGTAGTTATCTCCTTATTGAGAAACGTGATTCCTTCAAAAATTAGGATCATCGTGCAGCTTATCGTGGTAGCAACTTTAGTAATAATTGTTGATCAAGTGCTTAAGGCATTTGCTTACACGCTGAGTAAAGAGCTTTCGGTTTTTATCGGGCTGATTATTACAAATTGTATTATAATGGGTCGTTTTGAGGCTTTTGCTTTGGGTAATAAACCTTGGAGATCTTTCTTAGATGGCGTGGGTAACGCATTAGGATACGGAGTAATCCTTATCATAGTAGGATTCTTTAGAGAGTTATTAGGGAGTGGAACTTTATTTGGTTTCAAAGTGTTAGGAGATCCTATCACAAAAACAGGTCTTTATGAGTTTGGTTATGAAAATAACGGTTTTATGGTGTTGCCTCCTATGGCGTTAATCGTAGTGGGAATCATTATCTGGGTGCAGCGTAGTAGGAATCCAGCGCTTATTGAAGAGAATTAAAAAGGTAGCAGTCGCAGTTGCAGTACGCAGTCTGATAGGCAGTTAGTTTTGATAAAATAAACAACAATATTAAAATAGATTTCTTCGGAAATTTTAATAAATCAAGAGATGTTAGAACATATCGAACTTTTTTTCAAATCAATCTTTGTTGATAACATGGTATTTGCATATTTCTTAGGAATGTGTTCGTACTTAGCGGTATCAAAAAAGGTAACAACAGCTGTAGGTCTTGGAGCTGCGGTAATATTTGTATTAACAGTAACAGTACCTCTTAACTGGTTTTTAGACCAATTTATTTTACAGCCTGGAGCATTAGCTTGGTTAGACGGTAATCGTGCAACACCCGAGTTAAGTGCATATGCAGACTATGATTTGAGTTTTCTATCTTTCATCCTCTTTATTGCAACCATTGCAACGATGGTACAATTAGTAGAAATAATTGTAGAGAAATTCTCTCCGTCATTATATAACTCACTTGGAATATTCTTACCGCTTATTGCAGTAAACTGTGCCATTCTTGGTGGATCACTATTTATGCAGTCAAGAGAAATCGAGACAGCTGGATTAGCATTGAATTATGGTTTTAGTTCTGGAATAGGTTGGTTTTTAGCGATTGTAGCGATTGCAGCGATTCGAGAGAAGATACGTTACAGTAATGTGCCTGCACCTTTAAGAGGACTAGGTATTACATTTATTATTACAGGCTTAATGGCAATTGGCTTTATGAGTTTCGGTGGTATGCTAACAGGAGGTGATGATGAAACACCTGCTGCAGAGGTACAGCCAGAAGCTGTAGGAGCAGTCATTCAGAAAACAACAAATGATTTATCTGAAATCGTTAATATTTCAGAAGTAACAGAAATAACAGAATAAGTATGTTTATAGCAGCAAGTATTACAGGAGTCGTTTTAGCAACTGTTGTCGCATTTTTAGTGTTGACATTATTGTTAGTTGCTTTGCTATTGTTCACAAAGCAAAAATTATCTCCATCGGGACCGGTAACTATTACCATCAACGGGGAGAAAGAACTAGAGGTTGCAAGTGGTGACACATTGCTTACAACCTTAGGAGCGAACAAAATTTTCTTACCATCTGCTTGTGGGGGTGGAGGAACGTGTATTCAATGCGAGTGTCACGTACTCGAAGGTGGAGGAGAAGCCTTGCCTACAGAGACCCCTCACTTTAGCCGTAAGGAGTTAAAAGATGGAGCACGATTATCGTGTCAAGTAAAGGTAAAACAGAATATGAATATCACGATTCCAGAAGAAGTTTTTGGAATTAAGAAATGGGACGCTGTTGTTGTAAGAAATTATAATGTAGCATCTTTCATTAAAGAGTTCGTAGTAGAGATCCCTCAGGATATGAACTACAAGGCTGGTGGTTATATTCAAATAGAAATTCCAGAATGTGAAGTGAAGTTTTCAGAAATGGATATCACAGCACACCCTGAAGAGCACGATACACCAGATATGTTCCAGGCAGAATGGGATAAGTTTGGACTTTGGCCCTTAGTAATGAAGAATAAAGAAGTGGTAGAAAGAGCCTACTCAATGGCTTCATACCCAGCAGAAGGACGTGAGATAATGTTAAACGTTCGTATTGCATCGCCACCTTGGGATCGCGCTAAGAACCAATGGATGGATGTAAATCCAGGAGTTGCATCTTCTTATATATTTAATTTGAAGAAAGGTGATAAGTGTGTGATTTCAGGACCTTATGGTGAGTTCTTTATCAATTCATCTGAGTCTGAAATGCTATACGTAGGTGGTGGAGCAGGAATGGCACCTATGCGTTCTCATTTGTATCACTTATTCAAAACCTTACGTACAGGGCGGAAAGTGACATATTGGTACGGTGGGCGTTCTAAAAGAGAGCTTTTCTACTTAGATCACTTTCAGCAATTACAAGATGAATTTCCTAATTTTAAATTCTATTTAGCACTTTCTGAGCCTGCTGAAGAGGATAACTGGAAAGTAAAGGATGGAATAGATGGTGAAGGAGATGGATTTGTAGGATTCATCCACCAAGTAGTAATTGACAACTATTTAGACCTTCACGAGGAACCAGAAGATATCGAATTATATTTCTGTGGACCACCATTAATGAACCAAGCTGTTCAAAAAATGGGAGAGGACTACGGGATACCAGATGAGCATATACGCTTTGATGATTTTGGAGGGTAACTGACCCTTTATTAATTCTAGAACCACTTTTATAATGTTATTTTCAAAAGACGCTTTTTAATTATAAAAAGCGTCTTTTTTGTTTTTTATTGGAAACACCTTTTTTGGACATGATATGAATAAATGAGAATATTTGTTTATTTATGTTAAATTTGCATAAATAAATAGCAATATAATATATATTTTCCTAAAAAAATGAGGGCTATGGATTTAAAAATTCCAATTTTATTATTGCTTTTTACATTAATGAGTTGTCAATCTGTACGCTTACATGTTGTAGATAAAAAAATAATACAGCCAGGAAGACAAGGGGGAGAAATTGCGGTGCTTTATTCTACTGCTATTAAGGTGGGTAATCCAGTCTCAATAATAAAAATACGTGAAAAGTATACTTTAGAGTCACTTTCGTTTTCAATCACCAGACTTCCAGATGGATTACTAATACCTTCAGCTACAGTGTTACAAAAGGGAGAATATTTTATCAATGTATATCGAGATTACACAGAAGAAATTGCAAAGACGGAGGATGTACTTATTTTTATTTTTAAAAATGAGTTTCAAAAAACAATCACAATAGAACAAAAGACAACCATGTCGAATCAATTATTAATGAAATAATATTGTATTTCAATTAAACAATTAAATTATGATTAACCAGCAAGTATTGAAAATGAAATTATGCCTATGGTTTCTGTTGTTATTATTGACAGGGATATCCACTGCGCAACAATTAAAAACCTTGGATTACAGAGAGTTAGTTACTTCTAGAGAGGCAAACTTTTTTGAAGTTGTTGCTCAAAAAAGAGCTGAGTTTGCCGCAATGGATATGAATATTAAGGCTAACAATAAAGCCATGAAGCAATTTGAACGCTGGGCATTCATACTTAAGGATCAAGTAAATCCGGATGGTTCATTTCCATCTGCGATGGCCCAAAAAGAAAGGGATCAATTGTTTGTGGTAGCTGCTTCAAAAAACACTTCAAACTCTAAAATGACTGGTGTAATGTGGCAGCAAGTTGGGCCTTTAACAAATCCTCTAGAAAACGGCTACGCTGCGTATCCAGGAAAAGGAAGGATAAATGTGGTATCAGTAGATCCAACAAATGAAAATATAATGTACGCAGGTGCGGCTGTTGGAGGTGTTTGGAAAACCATCGATGGCGGGGTAAATTGGTCTCCAAAATCAGATTATTTAGCAGGATTAGGGGTGTCAGACATTCTTGTAGATCCTAATAACACCAATATTCTCTACATGGCAACTGGTGATGAAGATGCAAGTCATATTTCTTCAATAGGGGTTTTTAAATCTATCGATGCTGGAGAAACCTGGTTGCCAACAGGGTTGGCTTTTAACTTGAGTGACAATGAATATATAAATGATTTAGCATTTGCTCCTGGAGATTCTAGCACTATTTTTGCTTTAACCACGAACCAAATTAGAAAGTCTACAGATTCAGGTGCAAATTGGGCAAACGTAGCAGTAGATTATGCGCCATACGCCCCATTTACAGCATATTTTCAAACAATTGTTTTTGATCCGAATGATGCAGATAAAGTTATTGTTTCAGATTACTGGGATGGAATTTTTGTTTCTGTAAATGGAGGTGATAATTTTGAATTACACGCTGCCTTTCCAGGCTTAAACAGTCGAAGGAAATTGAAACTTACTTCCTCTGCAGCTGATCCAGACTTTTTCTATGGGATTGCTGAAAATGGGGTGTTTAGAAAATATAGATATGCCTTAGATAATACTGTTGGAGACTTAATAAGTAGTACTCAAATAGCTGACTACAATTCTCAAGGAGGTTATAATCAAGTTTTAGCTGTGTCCCCAACCGTTCCTAATAATATTTTAGTAGCCGGTGTTCGAGGGTATCGTTCAACGGATAATGGGGCAAGTTTTACGGTATTTAGCAATCCTTATAATAACCCTCCTGGTGTTGGTTTTTATGTGCACCCTGATCATCATCACCTTTCTTTTTTAGCAGATGGAGTTACCGTTATCAACGGTCACGACGGTGGAGTTCATAAGGGAGCATTTAATGCTACAACAGGGTGGACAGACCTTTCAGATAAGCTTCACATTACACAGCCATATCATATTTCTGTTACACAAGAGATAAATGGGGATAACTTTATGATGGGTAATCAAGATAATGATGGATTTTCCAAAATTTTAAAAGATGGCACTAGACAATGGGTTTCTTGTCTTGCAGGAGATGGAACAGGTACAGGTATAGATATTGGAGATTCTAATGTGCGCTATCTTGGTGGTACAAGAGGTTATTTACTGCGGTCAGACAATGGTTTTTCTGTAGCATATAATTCTGCGTTTGTTCTCTTAAGTGGTGCTGCTGGTGCCGCATTTGTTTCTCCTTTTGAACAACACCCAACAAATGCGAATATAATTTATGCGGGAGACAATGTTATAAAACGTTCTGCAAATAAAGGAGTTAGTTTTTCTCCGCTTCCAAGTGGTTTAAGCGGAACACATTTTTTAGATATTTCTGCAAATGCTGCGTCTATTAGGATATATGCAATAGGTAACAATGGAGCTGTACATAGTGGTGATGATGGAGTAAGTTGGATAGAGGTAAACTCTCCTGCAGGTACATTATTAAATAGCTTTTCTGGAGTTGATGATTCAGCTACAGTTTATGCTACAGTTTCAGGATATAATGACGGAAACAAAGTTTATAAATCTACGAATGCTGGTGATAGTTGGACAAATATTACAGGAGACTTGCCAAATATTATCACTTATAAAATTTTACATAAAGCAGATTCGAACGACGAAACTTTATTTGTGGGGACGGAGCTAGGTGTGTATTGGAAGAATAATACAATGGCTAATTGGGAAAAATATGGTGTCGATTTGCCCAATGTTCGAATTTCAGATTTAGAAATTAATTATATAGATCAAGAACTATATGTTGGAACCTTTGGTCGAAGTTTATGGAAGATAGCTGCGCAACCTCGTTGCATTGGAGTTACAAAAACATGGGATGGCGCTAATTGGTCTCCGGCTGGTGCGCCTGGAAATACAGATGTTGTGGTAATCAATGGGAACTATGATACTGCAATAAATGGTGGTTCAATAACTGCTTGTACTCTTACAATTTCTGGAACTAGTGTAGTTAATGTAGGAGCAGGTTCGTTCATCTCATTACAAAATGAAGCCACTGTAGATGCAGGTGCGACTTTAAACATTGAGCATCAAGGTAGTTTTGTTCAGGTAGAAGAAGATGCAAGGGTTATAAACAACGGTACAATAAATGTTGATGTAACAACACCTACTTTAAAACCACGTGATTTTATGGTTTTAGGTACTCCTATGAGTATGGGTACGCCAGTAGGGCAGACAAATCCTGTTTTTAGAGTATTAAACCTTACGACTACTAATTTTAGACCAAATCCAGATGTACAAGCTATGTTTCCAGGTGGGACAAATTTTGTAGATGAAGATAATAATGATTGGTCTCATCATGCAGGTGATTATAATGCAGGTGAAGGATATTATGTTTGGCCTCAAGCAGACCTTGCTAGTGGAAATCAAACCTATGACCTTAGATACTCACAAGGAACGCTTAACAGTGGTGTTGTGATGTATACTTTAGATTATAATACAACGGGAACTGAAACTGGCACTGCAGCCAAGAACAAAAATGCGAGTCCAAGTATTATTTCTAATCCTTATGCATCTGCTATTAATGCGAGTGCTTTTATAGCTGCTAACGTAGCAATTGATGAGATTTACTTTTGGGAACACGTGTCTACTCCCTCCCCTGCGTTTCCAGGTGCAAATACAGCCAATTTTAACATGGCAGATATTTCTACGTATAATGGGACTACTTTTAATCCAGCTGCAACAAAACCAGGAGCTACATTGAATAATTCAATCTCTACTGGACAAGGATTTGGTGTGAAGGCTAATGCAAGCGGGACAGCAACGTTTAACAACAGTATGCGTACTACTTCAAATAATAATACACTAAGAACTTCAGAAACTGAAATAAACAGCATATGGATAAGAATACAAAATGAGCAATACGAACTCGGGTCTACAACTGCGATTACATTTACTGAAGGAGCAACTTCAGGACTTGAGGCCGCTTATGACAGTAGACGTCTAGGGGTTCCTGTTTCTATTTATTCTCATATACTTGATGGCACTCAGGAACTTGGTATTCAGGGTAGAGAGGCTTTTGTGGACAATATGCAAGTAGGTGTTGGGTTCTCATCTCAAATTGATGAGGCAACGTCTTATAGTATTTCTATTCACCAATTAGAGGGGAAGCTTATTACAGGTGCAGATGTTTTATTAATTGATCATTTAGCAAATACAGTTACTAATTTAAACAAAACGGCTTATAATTTTGAAAGTGCCGCGGGAACTCAAAACAACCGTTTCACGCTAGAGTTTAGGAGTTCTGTTTTAGGTACATCAGCGTTTGATGCTAATTCAATTAATGTTTTCCCTAATCCTACAGATGGATTATTTACTATATATTCTCAACAATATGAGATTCATAAGGTTACAATTACCGATGTTCAAGGAAGAATCATCACATCGTTTGCTGAACAGAATAGAAACAGTGTTACTCTAGATGTATCTAGTTTAAAAGCAGCATTATATTTTGTCACTATCGCTACGACAAAAGGTGATATTGTAAAGCAGTTACTTAAGAAATAGTACTTCTTAAATACTAATAAAAGGTTCGCAATCAAAAGATTGCGAACCTTTTTTTTGTGGCATTTCAAAATAAAACTCATTGCTTTATAAGTATTCGATTTCGTAAAAATTAACATTTTAAACGATAAAGTACATATTTTGACTATAAAATGTTATATTTGATATTCCTTAAGTATATCATCGAGTACCTCCTCAATAGAATTTCTAGTTCTCATTAACCTATATAACGTTATGGAAAAATCAATTCAATTGTCTCTATTATCAATATGTAGCCTACTTCTCCTGCTACTCGTAATAAATTTTAATACACCATCAAGTCTAGAACAAAAGAAGAACACATTCGACGCGCAAGTATCTCAAGAAGAAGGTAAGGAGTTGATAAAAAAAGCAGCTTTATCATTCATAGCCCCAAATTTAGATGAATCTCTTAAGCAGCCTGTGGTATTAATTGAAATCGATGCCGATGACTTTGTAGGTTTTCCAGCAACATGTTTTGCTCCAGATACAGATCAGGCCGTAATAGAAGCATTTTACCAAAATAGAGCTGCGCTCGCGAACAGTCTAAAAATTCCTGAAACGAGTCAAGACTCCAGATTCAGCATAGGCAATCGTTGGTCTACAACGGCCTCAAACGGAGGAGGTTTAGGGCAGGGAGATTTAACTACGCTCACTTGGAGCTACGTTCCAGACGGTGCAGCTATAGGAAATGGTGGTTGCGGTGTTGCTGGAGAATCATCCGCTCCTAGTAATTTTATTGCATTTTTCAATGGTATTTACGGAGGTCCTACTACACCTGGTGATTATACAACAGCTCCATGGCACAATGTCTTTATTAACATGTTTGATTCTTGGTCAAATGCTAGTGGACTAACTTTTGTCTATGAACCCAATGATGATGGCGTAACTGTGGTTACAGGTGGTAGTGGGGTATTGGGGACTCGCGGGGATTTGCGTATTTCGGGTCATTCACTCGATGGGAATAGTAATGTCCTTGCCTGTAATTATTTCCCAACAAATGGAGATATGATTATAGATACTTCTGATAATTTCTTTGCTAATTCTCCTGGACTTGGTACTACTAATGTACTAACACACGAAATAGGTCATGGATTAGGTATCTCTCATGTCTGCCCAATAACGCAAACTAAATTAATGGAACCATTTGTTACTACTGCTTTTATGGGGCCACAGGAAGATGATATTTTGGCTACAAACAGGAGTTATGGCGATCAAGAGGGTTTAAATGATTCAGCTGCTACCGCTTCCTTTTTAGGCGCAAATTCAAATCCTACGTCGTATTCAAAATTACAACGCAGTATTGATGATAATGGAGATGTAGACTATTTTTCTTTTACTACAATTGAAGCTACCTTAATTTCTACAACACTGAGTCCAACAGGTTCAATGTATTTAAGCGGAGTTCAAAATAGTAATGGACTTTGCAGTGCTGGGAGCTCTTTTGATGCGCTTACAGTTTCGGACTTAATGGTGGAAGTATTAGATACAAATGGAGTGTCTATTATTGCAACGGGTAATGCTAACGGTCTTGGAGTAAGTGAAAATTTATTGGATGTTGGATTACCAATTGCTGGAACTTATTACATAAGAATAAGGCAGCAAGGTGGCTCAGTAAACAATGTGCAAATGTATGATCTTAGCCTATCTCTTGAAGCAGGAGTGGCTTCAGATAATGATGTTTCCGTATCTGCAATTAGTGCGCCTATAGCACTAGAGACTGGACTCACAAGTACAGAACAATTAGAAATTAGCCTTTCAAATCTTGGAACCCTGAGTCAAACGGGAATTTCTTATGAAGTGAAAATAAATGATGTGGTAGTTGCTACGGAGACGTACAACACAGCATTAGCAAGCGGTGCTTCTGTGAATATCAATGTTCCTACCTTGGTAGACTTGTCATTATTTGATACGTATGCTATTTGCGTGAAAACACTGTTGCCTTCAGATGAAAATACTACCAATGATGAGTTTTGTAAAACCACACTTCATCTTAATTGTATTCCAGTTACCACTTCAGGCGCGACCCCCTGTTCTTTAGATGGCATAAAGCAATTTGTTTTAGGGACCATAAATGTGGATGATGGAGGTGCTGGTTGTAATACTGGCCCAGAAACAAGTTCGCCCGTGGGCTATGCTAATAGAACAGAATTAACGACAGATCTCGATAGAAGAACAGGATTTAATAACCACACGTTACAAGCTTCTACAAGATATTCTAACGAGCGCATTAAAGTATGGATAGATCTTAATGATAATGGGCTTTTTACTGATGCGGGCGAAGAAGTGTTAAATACGCTTTTTACAATAACAGACGGATCCTTAGAAAATTTTAGTATCACCATACCTACTGAAACAACTTTAGGAACCAAGTTGTTAAGAGCAAGAGCATTTGATGCGTCAGCAGATGCATCTAATACGGGTCCCTGTGATGATATAGTCTACGGAGAAACACAAGATTACACCGTAAATATTGTAGACCCTACGTCTGTGTGTTTCGGTGCTGCAATAACTTGGATTGATTCTGGCTGGATTGGCGGATTGGCACCTGGTGTAGCAGATACAGCAATCATTGATGGTACTTATGATACGGCTGCATATGGAAGCATAAACGTTTGCGAGCTTACGGTAAATGGAACAAGAACCTTAACGGTAGATACAAATACCTATGTAAAGACTCAGAATAATATTACCGTAAACGGAACATTATTAGTAAGCCATCAAGGAAGTGTGGTACAAATAGGAAAAGATGCTATGGTTATAAACAACGGTACAATCAATGTGGATGTAACAACACCGAATTTAAAGCCACGTGATTTCATTATTTTAGGAAACCCAATGAGCACGGGTAAACCAGTTGGACAAACAAATCCTATTTTTAGAACAGTAAACCTTACGACTACTAATTTTAGACCAAATCCACTGGTGCAGGCTATATTTCCGGGAGGGACAAATTTTGTAGATGAAGATAATAATGATTGGTCTCAATATGCTGGTGATTATAATGCGGGTGAAGGATATTATGTTTGGCCTCAACCAGACCTTATTAGCGGAAATCAAACCTATGATCTTAGATATTCACAAGGGACATTAAACAATGGTGACATCATGTATTCTTTAGATTTTAATACAACTGGAACTGGAACTGGTACTACAGCAATGAACAAGAATGCGAGTCCTAGTATAATTTCAAACCCGTATGCATCTGCTATTGATGCAAGTGCCTTTATAGCTGCAAACACAGCTATTGATGAGATCTACTTTTGGGAACACGTGTCTACTCCCTCTCCTTTATTTCCAGGCGCAAATACAGCCAATTTTAATATGGCAGATATTTCTACGTTTGATGGAACTACTTTTAACCCAGCTTCAACAAAACCAAACGCTATAATGAATAACTCAATTTCTACTGGACAAGGATTTGGTGTAAAAGCGAATGCTAGTGGAACAGCAACGTTTAGCAACAGTATGCGTACTACTTCAAATAATAATACACTAAGAACGTCAGAAACTGAAATAAACCGCATATGGTTAAGAATACAAAATGAGCAATACGAACTCGGGTCTACAACTGCAATTGCATTTTTGGACGGGGCCACTTCAAGGTTTGAAGCTGCCTATGACAGCAGGCGTCTTGGGGTTCCTGTATCTATTTACACTCATATTCTAGATGGTTCTCAAGAGCTTGGTATTCAAGGGCGAGAAGCTTTTGTAGATACGATACAAGTAGGTGTTGGATTCTCGTCTCAAATTGATGAGGATGCTACTTATAGTATATCTATTCACCAATTAGAAGGGGAACTTATTACAGAGGCAGACGTATTTTTAGTTGATCACATAGCGCACACGGTTACTAATTTAAATGACACCGCCTACAGTTTTCAAAGTATTGCAGGAACTCAAAACAATCGTTTTACTTTAGAGTTTAGGAGTTCTGTATTAGGTACGTCAGCGTTTGATACTAATTCAATAAGTGTTTTTCCTAACCCTACAGGTGGATTGATTACGATCAACTCTCTACAAGCTCAGATTAGTGCTATTACTATTACAGACGTTCAAGGAAGAATCATCACATCGTTTGCTGAACAGAATAGAAACAGTATTACGCTTGACCTTTCTAGTTTAAAAGCAGCATTATATTTTATTACTATCTCTACCACACAAGGTGATATTGTAAAGCGGCTACTTAAAAAGTAGTATTTCTGAAATTTTAATAACTGGGTCGCATTCTTTTGATTGCGACCCAGTTATTAAAATTTAAAGAAACCTAAAAATAAAACACCGAGATCTTAGTTCTAATGAGGATGAACAAATACATCCTTGCATTCGTGTTTATTATTAGTTTCGGTTTTCTCTTTTTTACCAAGAAAGGAGACATAGTAAAAAGCACAGTACTTTCTTATGTGACAACACCAAGCTATGTCAAAGAAAAAGAAAATACAGTAAGGTCAAGAATTCTTGTGCCAGATGGTTATGCACGAGTAGCATATGATGCAGAAAGATTTCCGAAGTACTTACAAGACTACTCATTAAAATATTATGGAGCAAAAATCATCAATTATGATGGTAATCCATATATGTATCAGGCGGGTCACGTTGGGATTCTAGAAGTGCCGGTACCTTCTAATGGTTTGCAACAATGCACAGACGCTTTGATGACATTAAGAGTAGCATATCTTTGTGACACGAACGAGAAAAACAAAATAGGCTTCAACTTTACTTCAGGGCACTATTGTTCTTGGTTCAAATATGCAGAAGGATATACTCAAAATAAGCGGAAATAAAGTCATATTTCATAATACGGCAAGTGCAGATGATTCAAAAAAGAAATACTATCGCTACCTAAATTTAATCTTTACCTATGCGGGGACGCAGTTACTTTTTGACGAGCTCGTTAAAATTTCCGAAGTAGAGAATCTAGAAGTTGGAGATATGTTAATCACTCCATGTTTTCTAGGACATATTATTATTATTATTATTGTTGACAAGGCTAGGGGTGAAAACGGTAAAAATTTATTTATTTTTGCACAAGGAAGTGCACTTGCACAAAGCGTCCATATCCTTAAAAATCCAAGTGACTCAAGTCGAAGTCCGTGGTATGAGATTCTGATGGGCGAGGCAATGCGGATTCCTACTTATTATTTTAATACGTCACAATTTATCAGGTTTAAATGAGCCAAAAATTAAGTCTCCAAGAGTTACATAACCTTGCGATGAACATCGTTGGGAAAGATATGGAGTCGCTGGGCTTCGAGTTTTTAGGTGTCAATAGTAAAATAGGAAAAGACCCGCAGTTTGTGGGTTTAAAGAATAAAGATCTCCATTTCGTGATTGTTCGAGCCATCGCTTACCCACAAGATGCAAGTAGTTATGACCCCGTTTTTATGCAAACTATCAAACAGCACGCAACTACATTTGAGGCAAAAGCATATTATGCAGGTGTTGGCTTAGGGCACGGCGCTGACTTTGCAAAACCTGTTCTTAAAGATGAAGATTATACACAAGTATATAAAGGACTTCAAGAAATCTTATGAGAAATGTACTCCTAGTTTTTATCGCGCTAGCACTAGCAAGTTGCAGCACTCCAGCAGAAGTTACCATGATGACCTTCCAAGGCCCAGCGTTTGGAACCACTTATAATATAAAAGTGTTTACTGACAAGGAAGATGGGCTAGAAAAGGGAATCGATCAAGTAATTTATCAGGTCAACAAGTCTGTCAGCACCTATTTATACGAAAGTGATATTTCAAAAATAAACAGAGGGGACAGCAGTGTTAAAGTGGATACAATTTTTAAAGAAGTCTTCCGTATTTCTGAAATGGTATTCACAAGCTCAAATGGGTATTTTGATCCTACAGTAGGAACATTGCGCAATGCATATGGTTTTGGTGAAGGAGAGGAAAAGCTGGAACTAACTCCAGAAAAATTAGATAGTTTACGTGAGTTTGTAGGCTTTCGCAAGGTGAAAATTTTAGCAGACGGGACCGTTAAAAAAGAACATCCTTCCATTTACCTCGATTTTAATGCCGTTGCAAAAGGGTACGGTATTGATCTCCTCGGAAATTTTCTAGAGTCAAAAAATATCAATAATTATATCATTGAGTTAGGAGGAGAAATTTTAGCCAAAGGCAAAAACATTACAAGAGATAAATTATGGACCGCAGGGGTAGAAACGATAGATTCGAAAGTAGAAAATAGAACATTTGCAGCTTTGGTAGAACTTAACAATCAAGGTATGGCTGGTTCTGGTAATTATAGGAAATATAGAATAGATAGCCTTACTGGCAACAAATATGTCCATACCATAAACCCATTAACTGGAATGGCAGAAGCAAGTGATGTGACAAGTGCTACGGTTATTGCTCCTACTTGTGCCTTAGCAGACGCCTATGCAACAGCTTTTATGGCAATGGGGCTAACTCGTTCAAAAGAAGTAATCTCTCAAACAGAGGGTGTAGCGGCGTATCTTACTTTTATAGAAGATGCTAATACCACAGGGATCTATGTGTCGCAAAACTTCACAGATAAAATGCTCAAGTAGCACCGAAGTAATTGATAGAATATAAAGGGCTCAGATGATTTTTTGTGCCGTTATATCTTTGATTTTTGAAAGGTTTAAATCTTTGATGAGTATTCTCTAGCTATTGTTAGTAACTATCACGGGAATCGAGAAATTATCAAATTTTGTAAGCAAAACTTTATTTTTTACATAAAGGTAATAATTCACCTTTAGGAAGCCTAAATCTTTGAACATCTTCTTTGGAAAGCTGAGTAGTGTAATCTATGGCTTCCACTTGAAAGCCAATTGATCTCAGCTTGTTAAAATAGTCCATACCATAAACCCGCACGTGATCATACTGACCAAAAATAGCTGCGCGTTCTTTCTGGTCTGTGATAGTGTCGTCTGTAAAAGTTTCGATTCGATTTTTGTCGTATGGGACTTGTAGTATTGCGGTTCCTCCTGGTGCGAGCACTCTATAAAGTTCTTGCATCGCTTTTGTGTCATCAGGAATATGTTCTAACACGTGATTGCAAATGATAAAGTCAAAGCTGTGATCTTTAAAAGGCAATGCGCAAATATCTGCCTTCACATCGGCAATGGGCGAGTTGAGGTCTGTTGTGGTGTATGAAATGTTTTTTAGTTTCTTGAATCGCTTCAAAAAAGCTTGCTCTGGGGCGAAATGAAGTACGCTTATTTGTTTACTGAAAAACTCAGTTTCATTACTCAGGTACAACCAAAATAAGCGGTGACGTTCTAGAGATAAAGTGCCCGGTGCAAGCACATTTTCCCGTACGTGCTCATATCCATAAGGTAAAAAAGTACGATATGATTTCCCGTCTATTGGATCTGTGTATGTGTTCCCTTTTAAGAAGAAAGCCACAAGCGGTCTTAACAAGTAACTTACCCGTATCATAAAAGTTCTTGGAAAGAGATTGAGTAAGTATTTGAATACTTTTGTCATATTAAGGTCTGAATTCGTCCTCCTCATCACTCACAATACCTAGCGCTTCGTAAACAAAGTCAAAAGTAGAAAGTAGTTGCGGCATGCCATCCACTAGGGCAATATTATGCTCAAAATGTGCACTCGGTTTTTTATCTTGTGTGATAATCGTCCAGCCGTCATCCAATTGTGTGATTTTACGCGTACCTAAATTAATCATAGGCTCAATGGCTATAGTCATCCCTTCAATGAACTTTTTTCCGCGACCTCTTTTGCCATAGTTAGGCATTTCTGGATCTTCGTGCATCTTTCTTCCTAGGCCGTGTCCTACTAGTTCACGAACGACTCCGTAACTCTGACTTTCACAAAAATCCTGGATAGCGTGACCTACGTCACCTACTCGGTTCCCTTTTTTAAACTGACGGATTCCTAAGTACAATGACTCTTTAGTGACTGCTAAAAGTTTTTTTGTTTCTTCTGCTACTTCGCCTACTTCAAAAGTATAAGCGTGATCTCCGTAAAACCCATGCTTAATAGCGCCGCAATCTATAGAAACAATATCACCTTCTTTTAATGGTATGTTAGTGGGTAATCCATGTACTACCGCTTCATTCACACTCGTTAGTAGCGTAGAAGGACAATCATAAAGACCTAAAAACCCGGGTAATGCATCTTGTGCTCTTATAAATGCTTCTGCAGTGTCATTGAGTTCTTGGGTTGTTACTCCCGGCTTCACCAAGGGAGCTAGCATTCCTAGCGTTCTCGAAACTACTTGCGCAGCTTCTCTCATTAACTCAATCTCTTCTCTTGTCTTAGGTATAATCATAGTTTAAAAACCGAACCAGTTCTTCTTTTTTGTTATTTTACTCAAAGGGGCAGACTCTCCAATTAATTGTTGGTGGATTTCTCCCCATTGTCTAAGACCACCTATATTGCGATCGTCTATAAAATAATCTGCATTAATCTTCCTGCTTATTTTTTCTGAATAAACTTCTTCAGGGTAACTCTTGTTTACGGCATAAAATATAATGTCGTTTTTTTCACAAAAAGCAACCGCTTCATTTAATTTAGCACCATCACGATAGGTCCATAAAATAAGACGATGGCCTTCAGATTGTAATGCCTTTAACGTTTCAAAAGCAAAAATCATGGGCTTCCCTATTTTAGGGTAGGCGTCTTCTACAATGGTACCGTCAAAATCTACTGCTATGGTAAAATTTTCTTTCAGCATCGTTTATTTGTTGCGGCAAAACTACAAAGAAAAATGTTTTACTCTTCGTAGATGTGCTTGTAATCTTGATCCGTGGCGATAGCCAGGAGATCTTTTTCTAAAGTTTCTTGAGTCGATTCTACAATGCGCCCTAGTTCTATTCCGTTTTCTAAAATAATAATGGTGGGTACATAAGCTATGTTTTCAACATTTTCTAAGCCTTCAGGAATATCTTTATCTCTGTTCACGGCAATAATTCTTGGACCGTATTCGTGATTTATATTCGCTAAGATTTTAACTAACCTAGGAACCTCACGCTGGCTATCCTCACACCAAGTACCCATAATTACTAAAATCTCTTTGTCTTTTAATGCTTCTGTCAAAGAAGCCATAGAATCTTGGTCTATGGTATAAGCGTCAAACTCAGTTTTAAACCAAGCAAATCTATCAATAAAAAGTGCTGACACTTCTACTTTACCTATCAACATCTTTGATCCTTCTTCTTCCGGATCGTCAAATAGTTTGCTCATATCTTCATCTGTGTCAATCATTGTTTCTTGATTAGTTTCTGCTATTGTTGTTTCCTTTTTGTCGTTACAGGCAATACAGGATATTAATACGACTAATAATACTATAAATTTCATACGTTTTATATTAATGATTTTTGGGTCATCGCTGCTGGCTTTTCTACCTCAAGTAGATCAAGAATAGTAGGGGCAATGTCACCTAAAATTCCGTTGTTAATGTGTTTAATATTGTTGTCTACTAAAATTAATGGAACAGGATTGGTTGTGTGTGCCGTGTTGGGCGAGCCGTCAGGATTTCGCATTGTTTCACTATTCCCGTGGTCTGCTATTACTAGCGTAGTGTAGCCGTGTTCTAAAGCTGCTTCAATAATAGATTTTGAACAAGCATCCACTGTCTCGCAGGCTTTAATTGCTGCAGCCATTACTCCTGTATGGCCTACCATATCTGGATTGGCAAAATTAAGACAGATGAAATCTGCCGTTTCATTCTTGATTTCAGGAATGATTTTATCACGTATCTCAAAAGCACTCATTTCTGGTTGCAGGTCGTAGGTAGCTACTTTAGGTGACGGACATAATAAACGTCGCTCGCCAGTAAAAGGTGTTTCTCTCCCGCCATTAAAGAAGAAGGTAACGTGTGGGTATTTTTCTGTTTCGGCGATACGTATTTGTGTTTTGTTATTACGTTCTAAAACTTCGCCTAAAGTATCCTTAAGATTCTCCTTGTCGTAAACTACGTGAGTTCCTTTGTAAGAAGCATCATAGTTAGTGAGGGTCACATAATACAAAGGGATTTTATGCATCCCGAAATCTTCAAAATTTTCTTGCGTCAAAACTTCAGTGAGTTGTCTTCCTCTGTCGGTCCTAAAATTGAAGAAAATAACAATATCGTCTTTTTCTATTTTAGCAATAGGTTCGTTGTTGTTTGTGGCGACTATCGGTTCAATAAATTCATCAGTAACGCCAACTTTATAACTTTCTTCAATGCTTTTCACTAAGTTTTCTGAATGTTTCCCATTTCCGAAAACCAAAAGATCATAAGCTCTTTGAACGCGCTCCCATCTTTTATCTCGATCCATCGCAAAATAGCGACCTATAACAGAAGCTATTTTCCCTGTAGTCTTCGCCATATGTTCTTGTAATGCGGAAATGTGTCGAGCCCCAGATTTTGGGTCTACATCACGACCATCAGTAAAGGCGTGAACAAATACATTATGAAGACCGTAGTCGTTTGCAGCGGTGAGTAATCCTTTAATATGATCCATATGAGAATGCACACCACCATCTGAAACTAAGCCCAAAAGGTGCACTTTTTTACCCGTTTGTTTGGCGTGAGAAAAAGCTTCTTTAAGTACTTTTTCATCTTTTAAAGTGTCATTTGCGATTGCTAAATTAATCTTAGCTAAATCTTGATAGACAATGCGCCCAGCGCCTAGATTCATATGTCCCACTTCGCTATTTCCCATCTGGCCATCTGGCAATCCTACATGTTTACCGTGCGTAAACAGTTCTGCGTGTGGATAATTTGCCATCAACGAATCTATAAAAGGGGTGTCTGCTTGTGCCACTGCAGAAACACTTTCGTCCTGCGTAATGCCGTAACCATCAAGTATTAAAAGGAGTACTTTTTTTTTCATAGGGTAAAGATACTAAGGGTTAAAGACAATGGCGAATGGGCGAGATAGAATTTTCATGAAATTTTAACAGACTGAGCTTTTCAAAGTTTAAGCTACCTCACTAATAAAAGATAAACAGTTCTCGAAGTGCTCGAACGGAAAACAGAGAATTACATTGTTGAAAAAATTAAGAAGCCTCGCGATACTTCTCTATAGAAGCCTCAATCTGTTCAATACGGTTTTCTGGATCTGGGTGCGTGCTTTAAAATTCTGGAACACGGCTTGGCCCTGCAGCGGCTTTTAAGATTTGCATCACGCCTTTCATTTGAATCGGGTCGTAACCCGCGTTAATCACAAAGAGTATATCAAGGTCATCGCTTTCTAACTCGTCACCACGACCATTTCCTAATAATACATTCTGGGCTGCACCAGAGACAAGTTCGCCAGCGTCAGCAACAACTGAGGCACCCGTGGCAAGAGTTTGCCAGAATTCGCTATTTGCAATACGCTCTGCGCTATGTCTTTCTAAAACATGTCCTATTTCGTGACCAAGAACACCGGCCAATTGATCTTCGTTCTCGAGTTTTGAAAATAAAGTATAAGTGACAAATATCTGGCCGCCTGGTAAAGCGAAGGCGTTTATTGTATTGGGGTCTGGGAGGAAATAAAAATCATATTGGTAAGGAGTGTCTCTTGCCATACTGTTATTCACTAGCTTTTAGCCAGTCATATCTACGTAATTTTGAAGACGTTCATCTTTATACAAGCCGCCATATTCTTCGGCGATACCTGGGGCACTCTGTAATCCTATGGCAAGCTCCTGTTCAGGATCCATAGAGATTACTTGTGAGGTTCCTGTATATGGATTCTCTTGTGTGTTAGCGCATTTTTTAAATAAGGCAAACCCAACAATTAATGCACCTATAAACAACCTTATTTTCCAGCTTATTCTCATAATGATTTTTCATTGTCATTTTCGCGCCAGCCTTTTACCGTAAATTTGCAGATTCTTATTGCGTAGATTTCTTTTTAATTCTTTTATAAATTCAACTACCTAAGGCTTCAAAATCAATTCTGGATTAATATCCAGAATATTCTCGTTTCTATATTTTGTGATAAATGCATCAGTAAAATGCGCTGCTCCCTGCAGCTTTTCTTCAAGTAAAATTTGCTTTACGTCAAGTTTATGGTAGTCCGCTAACATCTTGCGAGAAGCAGCCGCGTAGCTAAAATGCCAAGGCTCGTATTTAAACCCTTTGCGCTTAGCGTTATCTGTATACACCTCATAAAAACCAAACGATGCGGCGTTAGTAGTAAGCCATTCCTTGAGTTTGCAAAAAGGGCCTGCCCCGTGAAAGTGTTTTGCCTGCAATACACTGGAAGGTCTAGGGGTGCCATTCCTGTCAATTATATCTATGTCCGTACCCCAGTGATGTCTTGAGGTCCCTGGGATAGTCGAGTATTCAATTATTTTTTCTATTGCTTGAATAGGTGATAGACCTCCTGTTGTATACTGTTTGTATTTGCCTTCGTAAATCTGTTTTTGGCGTTCAAAACTTCTATAGGCCGAGACGACTTCAATATTGAAGCCAGCGTCTGCAGCTGCTTTTTTCATTGCTTGAAAACTAGTGTAGGTTTCTTGATGCATCTGCCAAGACGGACCTCTAAACGCGTAGTCGCTTTTACCTATTAAAAAATCTTTATCAAAAGATGGATTGCTAGCGTTAAAAGCTAGTTGAGGTGCGGCTAGGATTCCTACTCCCGCGATTGCACCCATTTTTATAAATTGGTTTCTATTCATTAATCTCAAAATTAGTAAAAAAAATCTATACTCAGTATTCCGTATTTCACTTCCTGAATCAAGTTTAGGGCTTGTCTGTCCTTGTGCACATAAAGAACACTTGTCAAAAAACCGACTAAATAGCCATCAAGAAATCAATAGTTTATTTAATATAATTATTTAACGCCCTATCTTTGTAAGATACTAAAAGCAATACTATTTTGATAGAAGATAATTTCAAGTTTGCCCTAATTCCTACTTCGGAAATTTTAACCATTCTCCCATTGCTGGTAGAATTAGGAAGCGCTGATATTTCCGAAGCTACAAGAGAAGCACGTGTGCTCGAAATGGCATCCCAGAATTATGAATGTGTAGGGCTTTATGATGATGAAAAGCTAATAGGTATTTGCGGGATGTGGTTTATGACGCGCCATTATGCTGGCAAAAGCGTTGAGGCAGATCACGTGATTATTACTGCTGGCTATCAAGGCAAAGGCTTAGGTAAAAAACTGATGCAATGGGTGTATGAATATGTTCAAAGCAAGGGTTGCTTATGGGTAGAGCTTAATACGTTTGTTCATAATTTTCCGTCTCATAAATTTTATTATAATGAAGGTTTTGTGAGTAAAGGATACCATATGGTGAAGGAGTTTTAAACCGGGCCACTTGCAATCTCAAGGGGTAACTTTCCTTGCTCAAACATGCGAGCAGTGTGCCCACCTTTAAGTGTTATTTCATCTCCTATAACACGTAACCAACTTCCCTCTCTTAATCCAATAACAGGTATTGTATTCTGGGTGTGAAACTCTTTAATACGTGTTTCTCTAGTTTCGCCCATATGTTTTGAACTCGGGTCTGGATCGAGATAATGTGCGTTAATGTTGTAAGGGATCACGCCCAAGGTTTTAAAAGAAGGTGGATACACAATAGGCATATCATTTGTAGTCTGCATGGAAGGGCCGCATATGTTGCTGCCTGCACTTGTGCCTAGATAGGGAAGGCCTTTATAAATAGACTCACGCAAGGGTTGCAAGACTTCGTTTCTATACAGCATGTGTGCCAATAAGAACGTGTTTCCCCCTCCAGTGAAAACTCCTTTTGCTTCTTTGATTGCTTTTGCAGGATTGTCATACGCATGAAGTCCAGTTACTTTGATATGTATTTTCTTGAAAAATTTTGCCGCGATTTCCGTGTAAGCATCATGGGACATTCCGCCGGGACGAGCGTAGGGGATAAAGATGATTTTTTTACAGTCTTTAAATAACAATGTCACTTCGTCTATGAGGTACTCTAAATAAGAACCACCGTGAATAGTAGAGGTGCTTGCAACGATTAAATTTTTCATACGTCTTTTATTAAATTATAAAAGTAAGTAACTATTGTAAAAAAATCGATTTCAGCACCAACCTTTTCCTTATCTTTATTAGTATGAAAAAACTACTCTTCCTATTATTTTATGTTTCAACAATTGCCTTACAAGCACAGGAAGTAGAGCGCTTCTCAGTAGAAGGACATATTTCTGCTCCGTTAGAAAGTGACATAGAAGGGGTGACTATCTATAATAATTCTTCTAATAGAGGAACGATAACAGACAAGAATGGCGAATTTAAATTAGCCGTAGCCCTTAACGATGAGATTATAGTTTCGGCCATACAATATGCCACCTTTAAAGTGAAAGTAGATCAACGTACTTTAGATACGAGCACATTAGGGATTTACTTAAATCCAGTAGTGAATCAACTAACAGAGGTAACGGTAAGACAATACGATCTCACAGGTAATCTAATGGTAGATGTGAGTAGTATAAAAACAGTAGACCTTGATACGGAGTGGGATATCTCTTATGAGACGATGGAGTTTGATTACGAGTTTACACCAGATAAATGGTCGTCCATACCAGGCAATTTTGCCGAAAGTGCGTTTTACAATGGGCAAGAGCAATATGGAGTAAATCTACTAGGGGGTCTTGGCTTGTTATCACAAATAATTTTTAATAAAAAAGCCAGTAGATCTTTCGCCTTAAAACCTCGTAATCCAGAAGAAACGATTCAGGGAATTAGAGAGCGATTCACACACCAAGAGATTAGGGATGCGTTTCAAATTCCGGAAGGTAAGGAAAACGACTTCTTATATTTTGCAGAAGAGCAGGGCTTGACAAATGACTTGTTGCTTGATAAAAACCAACTCGTATTGCTTTCTTTCTTATCAATGCGTGCGATTGATTATCGTAAAAAGATGGATGAATAAGTTAATCATAATTCCTATTTTATTATGTGCAACTACACTGTCTTTCTCACAAGAAAAAGAAATGAATGGGAGCTTAACTAACACCATTGATGTGGGTGGGATTCATGTTTTTAATCAATCTTCTCGTCACAATTCTGTGACACATAACGACGGGACTTTTAAAATAAAGGCGAAAGTTCATGATACAATATTAATCACTTCGGTTACGTATGTACCCCAGCAAATTGTTGTTTCTGAAATAGCATACCAGCAATCCGCACTAACCATTACCCTTACCGAAATTGTAAATGAACTAGATGAAGTGCGAGTGGGTAATCAACTTTCAAAAGAAGATCGAGAGCAAATAAATGCGGTAAAGAAAGACCTAAAGAATGACTTGTCTTGGGGAAAAATGGAGTTTGAATATGAGTTTACACAGGACAAATATTCATCAATAGTAAACAATACAGCACACGATGCTCTATTTAATGGTCAACAGCAAAACGACGGTATAAAACTGCACATGATTATTCCTGCAGTACTGCAGTTTTTAAAACGGAAAGAAACGGAAACCCTCCCACAATTACCTAAAGAGGTGGTTCGGTATTTTTTAAAAGAAAAATTTAGCAAAGAAGACTTGCAGGGCTTTTTTAATATCCCAACAGCAAATGCAGTAGATTTTCTGTATTTCTTAGTGGAGGAAGGAGTGCCAGACGCGTTTTTAGATGACAACAACGAGATGAATTTAACGCAATTAATAAGCGAAAAGGCTTTACTTTATAATGCAACAGCTAAAGAATAAACTTCCTTTATTTCTACTACTTTTTTTTGTTGCGGGGACATTGTTCTCCCAGCAAAAAGAGCTGCGCGGGCAAATTACAAATACCACAGATGTAGAGGGAATTCACATTCTTAATCAATCTTCGCGTTTTAATGCCGTAAGCAATAAAGAGGGGGTATTTATGATTACCGCAAAAGTAAATGACACTATTTTAGTATCGTCTGTAACATACGTCCCGCAGCTCATCATTGTTTCTGAAATATTCTACAAACAAGAAAAGCTAAACGTCACACTTGAGGAAATTGTCAACGAACTTACCGAGGTGAAACTAGGAAATCATCTTACCGGAAACCTAAATACAGATCTCCAAAATATAAAAACAGAAAAGATATTACAGTTTGATGATGTAGGTATTCCAGGGTTTAAAGGAAAACCAGAAGAAAAAATAGTACCAGTAGTACCTAGTATTGGATTGATAGTATCTGTTGATGTTGAGGCTCTATATAAACATCTGAGTGGCTATTACAAAATATTAAAGACAAAGCGAAAATGGGAATCTCAAAATCAAACCGTCGCAGGCATCATCAATTTTTACGGTGTAGACTTTTTTAGAGATGCATATACTATACCTGAAAATAGACTGTACGATTTCCTGTTATTCTGTATGGAAACTGAAACGATGGAACAGGATTATAAGAAGGAAAATTACTCGAGAGTGATTGCGACATTAGAAGCAAAAGCTAGTGTTTATATAGAACGGATTTCTGCGACCACTGCACCAAAATTCTCTGAAGATGGGGCGATTAGAGATCAATAGCGCGTCAATTAAGATTGATTAAGAGAAAGTGTTTTTGAATTTGAGATTTTTCATTTAGTGTTTTTATATCTTGCGGTTTATTCAAAGATGTTTTGTGGTCTTATTCTTGTAACATATTCGAAGAAAAGATACTAATACTGAAGCTATGAAATTAATACCTAGAATTATAATTATCGCCCTTCTCTTGATTGGACTGTCTTCATTTACCATCCATAAATTTTATGTGAGTGTGACTAAAGTGGAGTATAATACAGAAGCGGAAACACTTCAGATAATTACTAAAATCTTTATCGATGACGTAGAAGATGTGCTTAATGAGCGTTACGACACAGAGACTTTTCTGGATACTAAAAAGGAGACGGCCCGTGATCGTGAACTCCTTAAAGAATATATTTTGAAAAAACTGAAAGTAGAAGTCAACGGGCAAAGGACAGATTTAAAGTATCTGGGTATTGCCTACGAGACGGATGTGGTAAAGGCTTTTATTGAGATTGTAGATGTGAAAGAATGCACTACTATAGGGATTGAAAATACCATTTTAATGGAAAAATTTGACGAACAACAAAACATCATTCACTTTACGGTGGGCGATAAAAAACGAAGTATGATTTTAGAAAAAGAAAATTCCAATGGTTTGTTAAACTTTAACGATTGAGCCATCAAAACCTAATAATATCAAGTATTTTTAACCCTTTAATTTAAACCAAAACAACAACATGAAACTAGCTAAGTATTTATCGTTAGTATTACTTTTTCTAATGGCAAGCGTAAGTTTTGCACAGGAGGTAGAAAGCGATATGGTTGAGCGTAAGCCAGGCCACACAAATGAAAACAGATTTAAACAATTATACGAAGAGTTCTCTACCCCTAACAGGTATAGAAGTGCAAGTGGAGCTCCGGGACCGGATTATTATCAGCAACAGGCAGATTATAAAATGGACATCAGATTAGATGATGATAATGCAAAGCTTTATGGTAAAGAGACCATTACATATACTAACAATTCGCCAGACGTTTTAGAGTACCTTTGGGTACAGCTAGATCAAAACGTTCGTGCTGCAGATTCTAAGTCGCCTTTAATTGAAGGTAGTGGCGCTGCACCAGCTCAACAAGCAAGTACTTTTGTAAACTCCTATATGGGAGCAGCATTTGATGGTGGTTTTAAAATAGACTACGTAAAAGATAGTAAAGGAAATAACCTAAAGTATACGATTAACCGCACAATGATGCGTATTGATATTCCTGAAGAGATGGAGCCAGGGGATAAGTATTCTTTTGATATTAAGTGGTGGTACAATGTTGTAAACCACACGATTGATAGAGCACGTAGTGGTTATGAAGTGTTTGATGATGGGAACAAAGGGTTTGTGATTGCACAGTTTTTCCCACGTATGGCTGTGTATAACGACGTAGAAGGATGGCAAAATAGTCAGTTCTGGGGACGTGATGAGTTTGCATTACCCTTCGGAGATTATGAAGTAAACATTACGGTGCCTGCAGATCACACAATGGATGCCACCGGAGTGCTTACTAATAGAAAGGATGTTTTTAGCAAAAAAATGATGAATCGGTATGAGCAGGCTAAAAAATCATATGAGACACCTGTAATTATCGTGACACAAGCCGAGGCAGAAGCCGCTTCAAAAGGAAAAGTAAAAGCAACTAAGACGTGGAAGTTTAAAGCAGAAAACGTTCGTGATTATGGTTTCGCAACATCAAGACGTTTTATTTGGGATATGATGGCCGTTAAGATGGGGACTAGAGATGTGATGGCAGTATCCTTGTATCCGCCAGAAGGAAATCCATTATGGGAAGATTATTCGACAAAGGTTGTGGCTAGTACTTTAAAGTCATACTCTCGTATGTCCTTTGACTATCCTTATCATAAAGCAATCTCTGTACATGCTAAAGGGCAAGGGATGGAATACCCAATGATTTGCTGGAATTACGGGCGTCCTGATAAAGACGGGAACTATAGCGAACGTACAAAATACGGGATGATGAGTGTGATTATCCACGAAGTAGGACATAACTATTTCCCAATGATTGTAAATAGTGATGAGCGTCAGTGGACATGGATGGATGAAGGATTAAACACCTTTGTACAGTATGTAGCGGAGCAAGATTTTGGTGAGTGGTATCCAGATGCTATTGCACCTAACAAGGCCTATCCTTCACGAAGAGGGCCTGCAAATAAAATTGTAGATTATATGGCGGGTGATCAAGATTTTATTGCGCCTATTATGACAAAGGGATTGAATACGTATAATTTTGGGGCCAATGCATACGCAAAACCGGCAACAGGATTAAACATCTTACGTGAGACTATTATGGGACGTGAGTTATTTGACCATGCATTTAGAACGTACTCTCAGCGATGGATGTTTAAGCACCCAACACCAGAAGATTTTTTCCGTACTATGGAAGATGCCTCTGCTGTAGACTTAGATTGGTTCTGGAGAGCTTGGTTCTATAGCACAGATTACACAGACATCGGTATTGAAGAAGTAAAAACTTTTTACGTGACTTCAAAAATGAACAAAGAGGTTCGTGAGATGATCAAGCAACGCGGTATCGACGAATCAGACTTACCACCATTGGTATATCTAATAGAAGAAGGTAGCGAAGATTTTGAAGAGTCTATGCGAACCAGCAGCCTAAAAGAGGTGAGTACATTACAGCAGTACATTATGGATAATGTGCCTGCAGCTGAGCGCGCTAATTTAAAGGAACCTAAATATTTCTATGAGGTAACGTATAACAAGCCAGGAGGTATCCCAATGCCTATTATTGTGGAGTACACATATAAAGACGGTTCTACAATGAGAGAAACTTTCCCAGCACAGATCTGGAGAAAGAATGACAAGACGGTAGGTAAGATAGTAGCTTCAGATAAGGAGATTTTAAAAATCATGGTCGATCCAGACGAGGAGACTGCAGATATTGACACATCTAACAACTCTTGGCCAGCGCGTAAGAAGCTTGGTGAGTTTGACACTTTTAAAGAAAAGAAGAACTAATATTTTTTCTTCGGAAATAAGAAAGCCTCGACAGATGTCGAGGCTTTCTGTTTTTAGAGCAAATAGTAACGATCTAAGTGTTAAGCGCCGCATCAAGCATTATTTTAAAACACACTTAGATTTGAAATGTCTCCAAACCGCCATCCCACGATTCTTTCGTTCTTCTTTCAATGAGCAAAGCGAATGGTCTTTCCTCTTTCTTCTCTTTCCAAATTATACTATCTTTGCGGTATGTTAGCACAGGCACATTTTCTCTTCATCGGCGGTACCGAGATAGGTTTTATCCTATTCATCATACTGCTCGTATTTGGTGCGGATAAAATACCGGAAATAGCGAGGGGGCTTGGTAAAACAATGAAGCAAATCAAACACGCCACAAACGACATCAAAAGCGAGATTACAAAGAGCGCAGAGAAGCAAGGTTTTGACTTAGATATTACAAAAGACGTGCGCAAAGAAATTGATAAAGTAAAAGAAGAAGTAGAAGATATTACTGGAGTGGTAAAAAGAAAATTCTAGATGTGATAGATCCTTAAAGATTGAGATCTAGAATTGTTTGTCTGGCTTAATAGTATTGGAGTTGAGCGCTGGGATAGCTGCTTGTTATTTCTCACATTAATAGAGACAAGGCTTCCCTTATTCATTTATTTTTTCATTCTTCTTTTTTACTTCTGCGATTTTAAGAAAGGACTACTAGTTATCTTCTTCTTGCTAGCAACTGCTTTGTTAGCCATATTTCTCACAGACCTTACTAAAAGTGTATGTTGTGCGCTTACGTCCCAAGAATGCAGCTAATTTAAGTGACCTCATTCGCGTTTTACACAAGCCTACAAACTATAGTTTCTTTTCAGGGCACGCTTCATCTAGTTTTGCCATCACCACTTTTGTTGTACTTTCCCTCCGGAAATTTCATAAGTATATTTACTTGTTCTATTTGTGACCCTTGTTATCCGTTTTAAGTAGAATCTATGTCGGGGTGCATTATCTTAGTGATATTCTAGTAGGAGCATTGATTGGGACTAGTATTGTGTTATTCTTGCATAATGCCAGTAAGAAGGTAGTCAGTAGTATTTCTTGATTAGATTTTTCTTGATATCGTCAACCCATCTCGTATGGGTAGCAAAACGCTTTCTAGTTGTGGGTGATCATGGATCATCTTGTTGTACTGTTTGAGAGCCGCAGTGTCGGTATCTTTCTCCTTTGAAGCTTCAGCCACTTTTCCATACCACAATACATTATCACTTAATAAAACAGCACCCTTATTCATTTTAGGAAGTACGGTTTCAATGTATTTTGGATAGTTGCTTTTATCGGCATCTAAAAACACAAGATCAAAAGTCTCTTCCAGTTTTGGGATAATCTCAAGGGCATTGCCTGTATGTTGTATTATCTGGTTCCCAAAGTCAGAACAATCAAAATACCTACGTTGAAAATCGTATAATTCTTCGTTAATGTCTATGGTGTAGAGTGTTCCTTCAGCTTGCATTCCCTCTGCTAGGCAAAGTGCAGAATAGCCCGTGTAGGTGCCTATCTCTAAAATACGCAAAGGACGTATTAGTTTTGAAATCATACTTAAAACGCGCCCTTGATAATGCCCGCTTAACATTACGGGTGCTAATACTTTTTGCCAAGTCTCTCTCGTTAATTCTTGGAGAAGTTGGGGTTCAGGCTGACTGTGTTTTACGGCATAGTCGTCTATATGGTCTGGTAGGAAGTGCATTTAATTATTTACCAAGAATTCTTTTAATCAACTTTTCTTTCGCCGCAGCGTCATCACCACACAACCACTGAATCACATTGTCTTCCCAGATGGCGTCGCATTCTACGTCTGTCAAAATATTTTGTTGTTTTGCAAGATCAAGTATTTTACCTGGATACGAAGATTGCTTTTCGCTTTCCATTTCACCTAAAGGATACGGATCATCTAGACCCATTACCACTTGCTTCGCACCTTGGTTTTTTATTACTAATTCTAAAGATCCTGTGTCGTGAACTAAGGTGTCAAAAAAGATGTTTTTGTGACCCACTGCTTTTCTCGGGTGTGATTTACCTTCAAATAAATCTGGTCTTCCATCAAATCCTTGAATCCTTCTGCCTAAATTCATTTGTGCTAACTGTCCTCCGTGCGCAAAGCAAGTACGCATATTTGGGTATTTATCAGCATAACCATTTAAGGTCAAGAAGTGATACGCATCTGCACATTGTGCAAGCATCCATATTAAATGAAAACGCCAGGACGTATTTTCTAGTTTTATAAACTTCTCTCCATCATAAGGGTGTATCTCTACAGCAAGATTGTATTTACTTGCCATTTCAAAGATAGGTTCGTTTTCTTCGTCAAAAATACAGCGCCATGTTCCGATGGTGTCCATATAGTGTGTAGGTAAGCAGAGCAATTGCATTCCTAAATCCTCTACACAACGTTCTATTTCCCATAATGCGCCTTGAACAACACCCGGGTGTACCACAAAACCGCAAGTAAACTTTGAGGGATGATCTCGTTGTACTTTCGCGTTAAAGTCATTCTGAAATCGCAATGCCTTTTTCATTTCTTCCACCCGTAAGCCATTTCCATAAAGCTGGGAGAGATTAAGTACGACAGCGTGATCTAAGCGATTATGTTCCATCCAAGCCAGTTTCTCATCAAGAAAGAAACTAGAATCTGTCACTGGACGACTCCAGTCTTTCTGTAGCATAAATTTTCGGTCTTTATCCACCCAAAATATCTCTTTGTCCTGCATAAATTGAGGGATATCTTCAGGATAGGGGAGAAGGTGAGAGTGCCCGTTTATTCTAAGTTTGCGTTTTTCCATGTGACGTTTTCGCGTAAGCTAAGTTCTTATTGATTTTTTGTGTCTCTGTATATCTTGATAAAGTTACAAATAAATAACTCAAGAGTTCCTACCCCTGGTAGATGCTAGATGAGGACTTTACAAACTCTTTGTGCGTCCACCGTCTACGGGCAGATTTACGCCGTTAATATAGCTCGCTGCTTCGCTTGATAGAAAAGCAACGGCATTTGCAATTTCTCCAGGATGCCCAAATCGTCTTGCTGGGACAATACTTTTCATAAAGGCTGTAGCCTTTTCTTCAGAGCCGTCAAAACGCTTAGAGGCGTTCTTAATAATGTCTGCTAGCCTGTCTGTAGCTGTAAATCCTGGCAATACATTATTTACCGTAATTCCATATTGTCCTAGCTCATTTGCCAAGGTCTTGCTCCAGCTTGCCACTGCGCCACGAATCGTGTTGCTTACTCCGAGTCCATCAATAGGCTGTTTTACTGATGTAGAAATAATATTAATAATCCGGCCATAATCAGACTCTTTCATTCCAGGAACTACCGCCTGTACCATAATCTGGTTGCATATCAAATGTTGGGAAAAAGCATTTGTAAACTCTGATGTTTCCGCAGAAAAAACAGGTCCTCCTTTTGGGCCACCCGTGTTATTAATTAAAATATGCCAAGTTTTACGTGCTGCTGCAATTTTTACTTTCTCCTTAACTTCTTCAGGATTGTTAAAATCTGCCACAAAGTAATTATGCTTCTGTCCTTTGTCATGGTGAAGCTCAATAAGCGTTTCTTTTAACTTTTCTTCATTACGAGCAACGAGCGTTACAGTCGCGCCATTCTTAGCCAATTGCTGTGCAATCGCCTTTCCTATGCCGGCCGTACTCCCACAAACCAAGGCATTCTTACCTGTTAAATCTATATTCATATATTGTTCTTTAAAAGCTACGCTTTTATTATTTTCATTGTTATTTTTACTACTCCCCGTCCTCCCAAGAAATACAAACATTCTTAGATTCCGTAAAAAACCGAAGTGCTTCAAAGCCTCCTTCGCGGCCTACGCCACTTTCTTTCATTCCTCCAAAAGGTGTTCTTAAATCTCGATTAAGCCATGTATTTACCCAAACAATTCCCGCTTCTAGTTTTTTAGAAAGGCGCATTGTTCTGTCCACGTCCTTTGTCCATAGTGTTGCAGATAAACCATATTTCACATCATTAGCCATAGCGATTGCTTCGACTTCTGTCTTAAAAGCAATCAAGGTTACCACAGGGCCAAAAATTTCTTCTTGATTCACTCTACATTTATTATTTGGTATTTCTATCACCGTAGGAGCGAGGTAGTACCCGCCTTCTTTTCCTGCTACATTCACTTTTTCTCCACCACAAAGCACTTTGCCGCCTTCTTCTTTTGCAATTTCGATATATGAAATTACTTTTTCAAGATGAGGTTGTGACACTAATGCACCCAAGTGTGTTCCGCTATCAAAAGGGTCACCTACTTTCATCACAGAAACTTTGGCTACAAAATCTTTTTTAAATTTTTCATAAATCGAATCTTCGATAAAAATACGACTCCCACAAAGGCAAATTTGCCCTTGATTTGCAAAAGATGACCTCACCGTTACGGCAAGCATCTTATCATAATTACAATCTGCAAAGATGAGGTTTGGATTTTTTCCACCTAGCTCTAAAGATAGTTTTTTAAACATAGGCGCCGCTGTTCTAGCAATGTGCTCCCCTGTTTTTGTGCCTCCAGTAAATGAGATCGCTTTAATTTTTTGGTGCACCACAATGGCTTCTCCCGCTGTGGGCCCATTTCCGTGAACGATGTTGAGCACGCCAGGAGGTAGTCCAGCTTCTGTGCAAAGTTCGCCCAATAAATAGGCAGTCATTGGTGTCACCTCACTTGGCTTTGCAACCACGCAATTACCAGCGGCAATGGCGGGAGCAATTTTCCATGTAAATAAGTAAAGAGGCAAATTCCAAGGTGAGATACAACCAACTACGCCTAGCGGTTCTCGTAATGTAAAATTCATTGTTTGCAGCCCCACACTTTCGTGTGCTTGAGACGCAAATTGTGTGATCGCATTCCCGAAAAAACGAAAATTTGCAGAGGCTCTTGGAATATCTACCGTGGTGGCAAGACTCAACGGTTTACCATTGTCCTTCGCTTCTGCCGCCGCGAGACGGTCTAGGTTTTCTTCTATTAAATCTGCTAACTTTATTAAAATCCTACTGCGTTTGTCTATTGTCGTATTACTCCAGGATGGGAATGCTTTTTCTGCGGCTTTGTATGCTTCGGAAACATCATCTGCATTACTGTCTGGGATTTGAGAATATACCTCCCCAGTACTTGGATTGTAATTATCCAACCATTGCCCAGAACTAGGCTCACAAAAGGTTCCGTCGATGTAATTAAGAATTTTCTCCATTAGTTTTTCTCTTTAAAAAAAAATGAAATTGTTTATTTCATATTTCTCCTACACTATGTGCTTTCTGAATTTCCCGAAGCTTCAAGACAGAATGACACGATTGACTACTTAATAATTGGTTTAAATGCCGTGACCTTAATCTCAACCACTAAATGCGGATGTGGCAATTGGTGCACCGCAACAGTCGTTCTCGCAGGTCCAGTTTCTTTACTGAAAAATTCACCATACACTTGATTATAACCACCAAAGTCGTTCATGTTCACTAAAAAACTTCCTACATCTACCACGTCTGCTAATGTAGCACCTTCTGCAGCGAGGGTGTCTTTTATATTGTTTAATACCGCGCGTGTTTGCTCCTTGATGTCTAGAAAAATGGTTCCCATTTCATCTATTTTGTTGGCTCCGGCGATAGTGTTATCAGGCAAACGAGAACTTGTCCCGCTCACAAATAGAAAATCTCCTGCTCGCTTAATGTACGGATATGCACCTCTTGGTGTTGCCTTTCCTTTTACTATGTTGCTTTTGTTTGTCATTTTATGTTCTTAGTTGGTTAGACTTACGTCTTAAAATTGCTGACGCAATTTTTTGAATCACGAACCACGACGAGTGTTATTAATTCCAATACTACATACACTGTCTTGGTTCTTGTAATGAGCGCAGCGAATGATCTTGTTTCTATAAACTCCCTACTACATCATCATCGTGCAATATGGCTTGTGTTTCACTTTTTACGATTTTTAACAAGGAGCCTGGGGTATCTTCTGTACTTATTTTACCGTCAGATAATAAATTTAAAATAGCCTTGTCTTGTGCGCGTCCCCTTTTTAAAGCTTCTGCATATCCAATACTTTCTGAGAACGTAACTAAAGAGTATTTACTTGAATAATCAGTTGGAAACTGAGTTTCTAATAACATCTCAATCTTCCTTTTCTCTTGAAATAGTGGGCTTGCAGTGTGCTCCTTCATTTCGTGAAAATTATCAACGGCAAGATCTGCAATCGCATCTGTATCTAATTTGCGGGCTTGCTCATATTCTTGAAATATTTTTTTCCAGTCCAATTCACCTTCTGCTTGTTTTTCCAGCACTTCATCAAATACCACGACATCTTCAAAAGAGGCATTCATTCCTTGACCATAAAAAGGAACAATCGCATGTGCAGCATCTCCCAAGATTAGGGTTTTTCCGTAGCTGTTCCAAGGAGAACATTTAATGGTTCCCAAAGGTCCTGTTGGGTTGTCAAAAAACTCTTTGACAAGATTAGGCATTAAAGCAACCGCATCTGGATATTCTTGCGTGAAATATGCTGTCACCATTTCTGGTGTTGTGAGATTGTCAAAACAGTAATCGCTATTTGAATAGGGAGCAAATAAGGTAACGGTAAAACTGCCGTCGAGGTTGGGCAATGCAATTAACATGTCTTCGCCTCGCGGCCAGATGTGTAATGCTCCTTTTTCAGTTCTATAGCCGCCATCTTCTGTGGCTGGAATTGTGATCTCTTTATAGCCGTGCGTTAGATACTCCTGTGAAAAACTGAACAAGAACTTCCTGTCATTAAACATACTTCTTCTAACTAAAGATCCTGCGCCATCTGTTCCTAGAATCACATCCCCTTTTAGTTCGATTCGTTCCTTGGTGGTATAATCTTCAAAAACGGCAGAAGCATTTTCAAGATCAACAGTTTTACATCCTTTATCGAAAATGATTTGAACGTTTGGCATGGCTTCAGCAGCATTAAGAAGCATCATATTTAAGCCTGGTCTAGAAATTGAATTAATAAATTCGCCGTCGCGACCACTATAGTTGCTCATAAAGGTATTGCCTTCCTTATCGTGAATCATTCTGCCCAACATAGGGATGCATAACTCTCTAGCTTCTTCTTCAAGTCCAGCTAATCGCAGTCCTTTAAGACCTCTGTCGCTTAATGATAAGTTAATGGACCGTCCTGCATCTAAATTTGCATCACGTAAATCTGGTCTCTTTTCAACAAGGGTTACATGAAAACCGCGTTGTCCCATTCTTAAAGCTAGGAGACTTCCGCAGAGTCCTGCACCGATAATTAATATTTTTTGATTCTGTGTCATATGTTTTTAGGGCTTTTTATTTGTCCTAGTCTTATTTTTCGCATCCAAAAATAGATGTAAAATCCGCCAATAATGCCGGGGAAAAACCAATTATAGATGCCAGGTAAAATTTGATTCACTACCGCAAATGCCGAAGCTGCAGCAATATAACCGCCCATCATATTTCCTAAGTGCATGCGTAGCCAGTGCTTTTTTAAGGTGTTTACTTTAATTAAAAGGCGTAATGTGTTCAACGAAGCTAGGATTCCGAAAATACCGAAAACTAATAAGACAAAATTTATAGTGCCATTAATAATCAATGGTGATAAAACCATTGATAAAGATATGAGAAGCATGATAATGTTGCCTACAATCTCTATGGTCACATGTTCTATCTTTCGTTTATAACGAAGTGCTCGATACCCAATTAATAAAAAATAGATGCTAAAAAGTCCAATCGAAAATAGAAAGGGACTTTGATGCCCCGGCAAAATTGCAATTACTAATGCTGTTACGGCAGAGATCATCATACTGTAAAAAAATAATTTACCTGTCAATTTATGTCTAACGCTCCCTTTTTTAAATACAATAGCTAGGGTTCCTAAAAGCAAAGCAATACCTCCAAAACCTGCGTGTATGTAAATAAGTAGCGTAGCTGTGTCCATAAATTAGAGGAGTGCTTTTAAACGTTGAACAAATTCATATACGTCTTCATAGTTATTATACAAGGGGGCGGGAGCTACACGGATTACGTCTGGTTCGCGCCAGTCGCTAATTACGCCGGCTTCGGTTAATTTTTTATGTAAGTTTTTATCCGCACTTTTTACTTGAATACTCAATTGTGCGCCACGCTCCTTTTTATTTCTAGGGGTGATTATATGAATCTGATTGTTGTTTAACTCATCTAGTAAATACTCTAAAAATCCTGTAAGTTTTTCAGATTTGGCTCTTAAGTTTTTAAATCCTGCTTCTGCAAAGGTATCTAGACTTGCCCTAATAGCTGCCATTGATAAGATAGGAGGATTGCTTAATTGCCATCCTTCTGCTCCTGGTAATGGGTCAAAATCTTGTCGCATATTAAATCGCGTGTCTTTATTATGACCCCACCACCCTGCAAAACGGTTGAGTTTCTCATTGTTTTCGTGACGTTCGTGTACAAAACACCCGCCTAAACTTCCTGGGCCACTATTGAGATATTTATAGGTACACCATACAGCAAAATCTGCGCCTGTATTATGTAAATCTGGCGCGATATTTCCGGCACCGTGTGCAAGGTCAAATCCTACCGTGCAGTCATAGCTATGTCCTAAATCTGTGATTTTTTTTAATGGGAAATGCTGACCACTATAATAATTTGTGCTCCCTATCATTAAAAGGGCGATCTTGTTACCATGATCTTCCATTATTTTTTCGAGATCTTCATATCTGCATAGATCTTCACCTTCTCGGGGTTTCCATAAAATTAGACCTTCTTTTGGGTCCACACCGTGAAATTTAAGTTGGCTTTCCATCGCGTACTTATCACTAGGGAAGGCGTCGCTTTCAATTACTATTTTATATTTGGTCTTTGTAGGTTGATAAAATGAGACCATCATCAAATGTAGATTTGTAGTGAGGGTATTCATGATGACCACCTCAGACTGTTTTGCGCCTACAATTTCTGCCATGTTTTTCGCAAGAAACTCGTGATAAGGTAACCAAGGGTGGCTCGCATCTGTGTGTCCTTCTACACCATATTTTGCCCAGTCTTTGAGCTCCTTCTCAATGTAACTTGCTGTGGCACTAGGTTGCAAGCCTAGAGAATTTCCGCAGAGATAAATGAGCTGCTTGCCGTGTTGGTCTGAAGGGTGTAAAAATTTATTTCTGAAATGCGCTAACGCGTCCTCACGGTCACATTGTTGCGCAAATGCTAAAGAGTTTGTGTACATCTGTTGGTTTGAATAATGAACTCCCTCAAAAATAATGATTAATATGGTATCGCACTCCATTTATAATACTTGATTGTGATAAAGTTTTGTGCAGTCCGTTTACTGATTTGAACACTTTTTAGTATCCTTGTATTAGGATTCTTACAAGTAATTTTTATGCGTATATTTTTTATATTTCTATGTTGGATTTTTTGTATTTCGGAAGTACAATCGCAATCTATTGCACGAGAATGGAATGAAACTGTTCTTGTTGGGATTAGAAATGACTTTGCCAGACCAACAGTACACGCGCGTAATTTATATCACTCCTCTGTTTTAATGTATGACGCTTGGGCCGTTTTTGATGCTGGAGCACAGACCTTTTTTTTAGGAAAACAATTGGGTAATTATTTTTGTGAGTTTGATGGGTTTACTCCTTCAGAAAGTATAGAAGCATCAAGAAGAAAAACAATGAGCTATGCGGTTTATAGATTAATGAGGCATCGTTTTGCCAATTCTCCAGGAGTAGAAACCATTTTTAATCGTATGGACGATCTTATGCAGCAAGAAGGTTATGACACCGTAAATGCTAGTATAAACTACCAGCTAGGTGACGCTGCAGCACTAGGGAATTATATGGCTCAAGAGATGATTGCTTACGGAATGCAAGATGGGGCTAATGAGGAAAATGACTATATAAATCAATTTTATGAGCCTGTCAATGAAGAATTAAATACAGATATTGCGGGAAATGATATGCTAGAATTTCCGAATAGATGGCAACCACTTAAGATAGAAAATTTTGTAGATCAAAGCGGAAATTCTATACCGGGTGGCACGCCAGAATTTTTGGGTCCAGAATGGGGTTTTGTTACACCCTTTGCTTTAATAAATGATGAGCTCTCCGTTTTACAAAGAGACGAAGATACGTATTGGGTGTATAATGATCCTGGGGCACCTTCCTATATTCAAGAAGGTTTAGGGATAGATGATCCTTATAAATGGGGCTTTGCCATGGTTGCTGTTTGGGGTTCACATTTGGGTCCAGAAAATGAACAGATTGTAGATATCTCACCAAGGAGCATAGGGAATACCGCAGCAATGCCAGAGACGTTTGATGAGTATAAAGCGTTCTACAACTATATAGATGGGGGAGATCCTAGCCAAGGCAGGAGTATGAATCCAATCACAAACACGCCTTATGTTGAGCAACTAGTAAAGAGGAGTGATTATGCCAGAGTTCTTGCAGAATTTTGGGCAGATGGACCCGAGAGCGAAACGCCACCTGGACACTGGTTTACTATTTTAAATTATGTGAGTGATCAGCCAGCGCTTGTTAAAAAATATAAAGGCGAAGGAGAATTGCTTTCAGACCTAGAGTGGGATGTAAAATCTTATTTTGTTTTAGGCGGAGCGATGCATGACAGCGCTATTTCTGCTTGGGGTGTAAAAGGCTATTATGATTATATAAGGCCTATTAGCGCCATTAGATATATGTCTTTTAAGGGGCAGTCTACAGATCCTTCTTTACCGAGATATGACCCACACGGGATTCCATTAATTGAAGGTTATATAGAAATAGTTGATATAGATGATACCTTAGTTGGTGCCTTTCAAGAAAATTTAAATAAAATAAAGTTATATACTTGGCGTGGTCCAGATTTTATTATTGAACCTACAACAGACAGTGCGGGTGTTGATTGGATCTTAGCAGAAGAATGGTTTCCATATCAACGTGCCTCTTTTGTGACTCCTCCTTTTGCAGGCTACGTAAGTGGGCACTCTACTTTTTCTAGAGCGGCGGCAGAAGTGTTAACTCAATTTACAGGAAGTGAATTTTTCCCGGGAGGTATGGGTGTTTTCGATATTAATAAAGATGCCTTTCTCGCTTTTGAAATTGGACCAACAGAAGATATGCAGCTACAGTGGGCAACGTACAGAGACGCAAGTGATCAGACGAGTTTGTCTCGTATTTGGGGCGGTATACACCCAGCTATAGATGATATTCCAGGAAGAAAAATAGGAATCAAAGTAGGGAATCAAGCGTTTGCGTTTGCAGACCTTTGTTTTTCTGGTGGGACACAAGTGAACCCAACCGTTTTTCCTAACCCTGTAGATAATGAGCTTACTATTCTCTACAACCAGACGAGTGCTTTAATGGTGAGTGTATATGATACCAGTGGCAGAAGAATATCGAGAGTAGGTGGTAGTTTTGATAAAGATGCGAGTATGAAGCTAGATGTAAGTACCCTGACTCGAGGCCTATATTTTGTGTCTATAGAAGATGAGAAAGGGAGTGCTCTGCAAGTAATTCGTTTTTTAAAGCGCTAGTTTACTTTAATCCCAGTGAAATAAAGTTTGAAGTCGTTTAGACTATCATTGTGCATCGTAGCAATCTTTACCCCATTGTAATCCTTATAATCTTCCCATGTTGTCGTCATCGTAGGCACTGAATCATTACCTTTTCTAAATACCCATTCTTGCAACATAAAGTCATCACCGTAGTATAAATCATAGGCATCACCTGGTGTGTAACCACCTTCTTCACCATAGGTAATAGTCAGCATATTTACTTCGTCACCAGAAAGCGGTGCTTTAGCTTTTACGGCATTACTAAAAGTGGAGCCTTCATCCCACACAAGATTGAAAGGAGCTAATAACCAGTATTTATCATTGATAAAAGCACTGTCATATTGCGCAGTAGTGCTATCCACAGACATTCTATTATAAGAGATTGTGTCTTTTCCCACAATATAAATTACATCGTTTTTTTTCGGCATCCATTGCCAAGAACGCTCAAAATGACTTTCGCCACGGTCTACATTAAATGTAAAGTCTATTTGGTCAAGCTGTTCAAACTTGTTAAAACCACTTTTAAACGCGATGCTTTGGGCGATTGTTAATACGTTATCCGTTTCATTGACTTCGGAAATGTTAGCGTCTTTATTAGTACTGTCATTACAGGAAACAATAGAAATAACTAGTATGATAAAAGGGAGGGATGTTTTCATGGTAAAAAATTTCAGCAAAAATAAAGAATTGCAGTAAGCCTGTACTATCTTTAAATAATCATTAACACATAGATTCCCGCCTCCGTAGGAATGAAAAATAAATTTTTATGACAAAAGTAAATTTAATAGAAAACGGACCTATGATCGTGCTAGGACAAATGACAATCTCTCACGAAGATGGTACAGAAGAAATAAAAGAAACAAGAGCTTCTTTTTGTAGGTGTGGGAAAAGTGAAAATATGCCGTACTGCAACGGAAATCATAATAAATAAAACCGTAAACAAGAACACTCTTCACTATGCTGCAGTGAAGAGTGTTCTTGTTTTATTGATGCTAGATTAATCTAATGCATCCTCTACATTGTCTGATACTTGTTCTACAGTAGATTTTTCTCTACAACTTGTTGCCGACGTAGCTAAAAGCTCTAGGCAGAATACTAAAAGAAATATTTTTTTCATAATAATTAAGATTGATTTGTTCAAGCAATGAAATAAAAGTACAATTTTTATATATTCAATAATTAACTTTAACGACTAATTAACACAGCCTGTGACTCATGAATTTTGAGAAAGAATTTAAAACCAATAAAGAAACCTGGAATCATAAAGTAGATGCCCATGCGAAAAGTGATTTCTACTTTTTAGAAGCCTTCAAAGCGGGTGCCTCCAGTTTAAACAAATATGAACTAGCAGCACTTGGGGATGTTTCGGGCAAATCATTACTGCATTTACAATGTCATTTTGGACAAGATACTTTGAGTTGGAGTAGGATGGGAGCCTCTTGTACAGGGGTTGACTTATCTGATAAAGCAATTGCTCTAGCGCAAGAACTCAATAGCGAACTTTCCCAAAATGCAAGCTTCGTCTGTTGTAATGTTTTAGAGACGTCGAAGCATATTTCAAAAACCTTTGATATTGTTTTTACGAGTTATGGCACTATAGGTTGGTTGCCAGATTTAAAACCTTGGGCACAAATGATAAGCGAACTTTTAAAGGATCGTGGTACTTTTTATATCGTAGAGTTTCATCCTATTGCTTGGATGTTTGACCATACCTCTGGTACACCAGTGATGAAATATCCCTACCATCAAGAAGAAGCTATATATGAAGAATATAAAGGTACTTATGCAGATGAAAACGCAGCGATAATGAGCAAAGAATATGGATGGAATCACAGCTTGAGTGAGGTGATTCAATCACTCATAGACGCTGGTTTGACTATCGATTCATTTCACGAGATGGACGCTTCGCCTTATGATGTGTTTCCTGATCTGCAGAAAAACAAGGAAGGATTGTATGAATTGAAAGACAAGTTGTATCCTTTGCTTTTTGAAATCAAGGCCACAAAAAAAGTCGCTAGATAATTGCATCTAGCGACTTGAGTTCTTATAGCTTTAGCTTAATGAGCTCCGTCTTCTTTTAAAAGCTGCGAAAATTTGGCCTTAAACTTATTTAATCTAGGAACAGATACATTTCTAATGTATGATTGACTTGGGTGTAGTTTTTCATAATCTTGGTGATAGCCTTCGCCTTCCCAGAATTTTTGAAAAGGCATCACTTGAGCAGCTACCTTTCCAGCGCCAAGATCCTTCTCCAACAACATGATTTTATCATCAATAATCTTTTTCTGCGCATCATCCTGATAAAAAATAATGGAGCGATACTGAGATCCGTTATCCGGGCCTTGACCATTTACTTGAGTGACCCTTTGTGAGCCAAAATAAACAGCTACAAGGTCGCTGAAACTTACCACCTTTGGGTCATAAATAATCTCTACGGCTTCTGCGTGACCTGTTCTACCTGTGTTACTAGATTCGTAAGTTGGATTTTCTGTATGACCACCACTGTAGCCAGAGATAGACTCTTTAACACCTTTTACACTTTCGTATACGGCCTCTACACACCAGAAGCATCCACTAGCGAAATAGGCTTTTTCTAGTCCATTAACGGAAGCTACTTTTACTGGAACTTCTTTCTGAGCAATGGCCGCCGCGCTTTCATTTAGTTCATTACTTTTAGATTGGCAAGAGCCACTCAAAGTTAGTAATAAAGAGAATGTAGTTAAAACAATATATTTTTTCATACTATTAATTTTTATTTTTTGGTCGCAGGATACTGGTCTGACTTAGATAATCAAAGTTATGAAATATGCCTTCACATTATGTGAAGACTTTGTTATAATTAAGTTTTATTGAAGTTGTCGGTTTTTTGGATGGTTTGAACTCAAAATAATTAGTTGTCGTATATTTCGGACACTTTGGATTAGATTGTTCTACAACCGTTAATGTGCGTTTACACTAACGCTCGTTTGAAGCCAGTGCGATTAATAGTTATTGATTGGCGCCAACAGGAAAAAAATCAAAACTATTATTCCGGTCAAAATAATTAAAATATCTAGAATAACGGTTACTCTAGTATTTCCGGGTAATAATCCGGCTATGAATTATAAGATTATTTTTAGTATATCTATCAACGAGATTTATTTAATGTAATAATTTCCGTCATAAATATTACTGTGAATCAATAATGCAAAAAAAACGCCACTTAACATTTCTGCTAAGTGGCGTTTATATATAAGTGTAAAATAAATTATTTAATTTTATTAAATACTTTATTCATTTTCTCTTGTTCTTCAAAAGCTAGGGCTGCATCAACCAAGACACGTCCACTATGCTCATCTGTAATAATTTTTTTACGAGAACCAATCTCCATAATTACTTGTGGTGGGATTGTAAAGAAAGATCCACCAGATGCTCCACGTTCCACTGCAACAACAGCGAGGCCGTTTTTCACATTTGTGCGGATACGTTTGTATGCTTTTACAAGACGCTCTTCAATTTGTTTTTCGTACTTCTCAGACTCTTTTACAAGCGTAGCTTCTTCTTTCTCCGTTTCGCCTAAGATCTCATCAAGCTCTTTTTGCTTATGTGTTAAGTGCTCTTCTCTTTTAACGAGTTGCTGCTTAGTCTCTTCGATTACAACGGTTTTCTGCTCAATCTGTGCTTTAAACTCTTTTATATGCTTGTCTGCAAGTTGAATTTCTAATTCTTGAAATTCTACTTCTTTAGTCAATGAGTTAAATTCACGATTGTTGCGCACATTGTCTTGTTGCTTCGTGTATTTTTTGATGAGCTCTTTAGCTTCTTCTATCAACTGTTTCTTTCCCTTGATATCATCTTCGCTTACGATGAGACCATTCTGAAGTTTTTCCAGACGCGTCTTCATTCCTTCTACTTCGTCTGCAAGATCATCTACCTCTAAAGGAAGCTCTCCACGCACGTTACGGATCTCGTCAATGCGAGAATCGATAAGCTGCAAGTCATACAACGCTCTTAATTTTTCTTCAACCGTAATTTCTTTCTTTGCTGCCATAAATTAAAAATAGCTAATGGGATTTGTGTTTATTTTAGATAAAACCACCCTACCTTGGGGCAGAGCAGGTGCAAAATTACTACTTTTTTTGCTAAGAAACGTATGTAAAAGTTCTTTTGTGAATTGCTCACTTTCATAGTGCCCTATATCTGCCATCAATAGCTCATTTTCAGCTTTGTAGAAGTCGTGATATTTAAGATCTGCAGTGATAAAAACATCTGCTCCAGAGCCTTTAGCAGCATCAATCGCAAAAGCCCCGCTGCCTCCTAAAACTGCGACCGTTTTTATTGTTTTGTTTCTAAACTTTGAATGCCGCACTACTTGCGCATTCATTTGTTTTTTTAGAAATGTTAAAAATGCAGCTTCCTCCATTGGGGTCTCTAAGGTTCCTACCATTCCCATCCCAATATGTTGGTTCGTGTTTTCTAAGTTTAACACCTCATATGCCACTTCTTCGTAAGAATGCGATGCGTGTAATGCTTTGATAACGGCACTTTCTAAGTGCTTCGGAAATGTTACATTAATTTGAGTTTCTTCTGCGGTGGTTAACTCGTGCTTCTTGCCTACTACGGGATTTGAATCTTCATTTCCTTTATAAGTTCCTGTGCCCTCTAAGCTAAAACTACATTCTTTATAATTGCCAATACTCCCTGCTCCTGCCTCAAACAATACCTGTCTCAAAGCTTCTGCTTCACTTAGGGGTGCATAGGTAATTAGTTTTTTGATTGTCCCTTTTTGAGGGATTAAGATTTTCCGGTTCGTAAGTTTAAGACGATCACAGATGCCAGCGTTTACACCATTAAAACTATTATCTAGCGCGGTATGTATGGCATAAATAGCAATATCATTCTTAATCGCTTTAAGAACAACGCGCTCAACATAATTCTTACCAGTAATCTTTTTCAGTCCAGAAAAAACTATTGGATGAAAACTAACAATGAGATTACAATTAGTTTCAATAGCTTCATCAACCACAGATTCTAAGGAGTCCAGCGTCACTAGTATCCCGGAAACTTCGGTAGTAGCATCTCCTATTAAAAGCCCTGTGTTGTCAAAACCTTCCGCATAGGCTCTTGGCGCTAATACTTCTAATTCACTTATAATTTCAGAAATTTTCATTCGTCTGTTTTGCGTAAAGATAGCAGAAAGGTGCTTTTTGCAGAAATATTTATTGATTATATGACGTTTCACAAATGAAGGTAATGGAGAAAATAGAATTCTTGCTAGTCTTATAAGGCTATCTCTAGCTTGGTGCTGATTACTATTTTTAAATGCTTTCGAGATTTGCCTCACTGGTTGCGGATTTCAGGTTTTATTTTTGAGTCTTGAGAGGTATTGGGATTAATACCTCGTGGGGCTAGTCCCGGGGTAATTTATTTTAGTACTTTCGTCTGATGCAGATTTTTAGAATAGTTTTATTTCCTTTTGCCGTATTGTATGATCTGGTTACGCGACTGCGTAATTATTTTTATGATAAAGGCTATTTTAAGAGTACTTCGTATCCCGTTCCGGTAATTTGTGTAGGCAACTTGTCTGTTGGCGGTACCGGAAAATCACCAATGATTGCATACTTGGTCTCATTATTATCATCCACAAATGACGTGGTCGTTTTAAGTCGAGGATACGGAAGAAAAACCAAAGGATATATAGAAGTTGAAGTTAGCTCGACATCTAAAGAAGTCGGAGATGAGCCATTGCAGATTAAAAAAAATTATCCCAATGTAAGGGTTGTAGTTTGTGAAGATAGAAGAACCGCCATAGAAAAATTAAAATTTAAAGCCGATGTTATTTTGATGGATGATGGTTTTCAACATCGTAAAGTTAAACCGACTTTTAATATCATCTTATCGGCATTTGGTTCGCTTTTTAGCGCGGACTATCTTTTGCCAACAGGAAACTTGAGAGAGTCAAAAAAAGGGGCAGCACGTGCAGGTATGATTGTAGTCACAAAATGCCCGCCGCGGGTTCCTTATGCTACATTGCAGCAAATAGAATATGATCTTAAATTACAAGTGCATCAAAAAATATTTTTCACAACAATAGGTTACGAAGCTAACTTAATAGGTTCTTTTGAAACATTGCCGCTGGATTATCTGAAACAAAAAAAGTTTACTTTGGTAACAGGTATCGCAAAACCAGCTCCTTTGGTTCAATTTTTAAAAGAGAAGAAATTCAACTTTACTCACAAGAATTATCCAGATCATCACGAGTTCTCAGATGCTGAAATTTCAGAATTCAAAAAAGAAGAGTTGCTGATCACTACAGAAAAAGACTTTATGCGCTTGCAGCCAAGACTCGGAAAGTTTGCGCTTTTTTATCTTCCTATCAAAACACAATTTTTAAATAATAGGTCACCTATCTTTGATGAAAGAATTAGGGAAGTAGTAGAGAATTTCAAGAGAGCAGAATAAGATGCGTTCTATAAAACGGTTTGGTTTTTAAGTAGGATGTTATAGATTTTCTCAAAAAATACTTCGGTCTTAAACGGCTTAGGGATTATATCGTTAAATCCAGCTTTGTAAAATTCGTCCAGATTTTCATCAATAGTAACTGCTGTTAAGGCAATTATAGGAAGATCAGGTTTAAATTTACGCACCTTTTTGGTTGCTTCAATTCCACTAATACCAGGCATATGGATATCCATCAACACCAAATCAAAGTTGTTGGTTTCTATTAATTTTATAGCGTCAAGGCCATTGTCTGCCACTTGGCAAATAATCTTATTCTTTTCCAGAATCTTACGGGTAATCATCTGGTTTATCTTGTTATCCTCGACAACAAGAATATGTTTGTCTTCAAATAAGTCAAAGTCTATTACTACTGCTGGGATATTGTTAACCGCACGATTTTCTATACTCTCAACCTTATCAAAAGAAATATTAAACCAGAATTTTGATCCTTTTCCTAGCTGGCTTTCCAGCTGGATTTTGCTGTTCATTAGTTCTAAAATATTTTTTACTATTGACAATCCCAATCCGGTACCGCCAAATTTCCTATTCACTTGCAATGATGCTTGTGAGAAGGACTCAAAGATTGTTTTCTGTTTCTTTTTTGAAATACCTACCCCATCATCTTCTATCTCAAAATGAAGCATGATCCTATTGCCTTTGTCTTCAACTTTATTCACTCTAACTGCAACAAAACCGTTTTGAGTAAATTTTAAACTATTTCCTATAAGGTTGATTAATACTTGAGATAATTTTACAGGATCTCCTACTAGTTTTTCAGGAACTGAAGGGTCAAACTCTAATGTAAGATTGTTCTTTTTGTCTTCTGCAGATTTTTTGAGCGCAATTAAAACATCGTTTATTCTGCGCTTTAAGTCAAAAGTAGTTTGCTCAATTTCTACTTTGTTTGCTTCAAGTTTATTGAGATCTAATATGTTGTTAATTAATGACAGTAGATACTCCCCTGAAAATTTCAAAGAGTTTAAATGTTCTTTTTGGTCTGGTTTTGGGTCTTCTTCTAACAATAAATGGGTGAGTCCAGTTACTGCATATAGCGGTGTTCTTAACTCGTGTGTCACGGTAGATAAAAATTGTGCTTTAGCTAAAGACGCCTGTTCAGCCTTTTCTTTGGACAATTGTAATTCTGTATTTTTATCAAGAAGTAGATTGTTTGCTTTGGCTCTTAGATTGTTGTTTTTGTATAATGAAAGCGTAAGCAAGGACAGAATAACGATCAGGGCAATACTTAAACCAGTGGTGTACTTAATAAAGTTTAAAGATTGGTCATCTTTTTTCTTTTCGGTTTCTAGTAAGGCAAGTTTCTCTTTTAAATCAGCAACATTTGCTTCTTCATCCACACTGCTAGAAATAGCAATAATGTACTGCTGAAAGTTAGAGTCTCTCGCTTTGGTGTATTTTTTAAAAAGACGTATTGCGGTACCTGAATCTCCTTTGGCCATAGCAATTTTAGCAGCTGTTTGATAACTCTGCAGCTTTAGCGAGCTATGCGTTTTAGTGTCAATGAGCTCAAAAGCTTTGTTGTATTGATCCTCTGCAGAGGCGAGGTTGTCAGAATTCTGAGCGTCTATTGCTAGTAAAGCTTCTGCTTTGCCAAGCAAGGTTATAACTGTCTGATGGTCTCGGTTGGTTTTTTTAAAAACTGGTAAGACAGCATCAAAATAGTTAATAGCCTTACTGTTTTCATTTCTTTTTAATTCTAAAATTCCAAGACCCAAAAGTACATCTGCACGTTTGTTTTCATTATTTACATCTATATAAATCTTATCTGCTTTTGTGAAGTAATCTTCTGCAGTGGTGAAATCAATTAGTTGAGTGGCGATTAATCCTTTGAGCGTATATACAGATGCGAAAAGAATAGGGTCTGCCATTTCTGGAAGCATCACTAAAGCGAGATCTGCTTCTGTGTTTGCTTTATCAAAGTTGTGAATATAATAATGAAGTTCGGCGATTTGTAATTTAAGATTGTACCTAATCGAATCGATATTTGTTGTAAGCGCAAACCTATAGGCTTTGTTTAAGTCTACTAATGCGTTGTCAAATTTCTGGTTTATGGTAGCTATCTTTGCAGAATTTTTTAATTCAAGTATCCGCACTAAATTACTGTCCGCTACTTTTTCTTGCTGCGCTTGCAGTGAAAAAACAGAAAACAACACTAGGATGGGCAATAATAGATGATATTTCTTAGCGAAATTCAATAGGCGTAGGTTGCATTTTGGCGGTAAATGTAATTATTTACTCGATAAAATATAGATTAAATCAATAATTCTTGAGGAATAACCAATTTCGTTGTCGTACCATCCTATTATTTTGACCATTTTACCAATGACAGAAGTCATTCCGGAGTCAAATATACACGAGTGTTGATTTCCTTTTATGTCAATGGAAACGATGGGGTCCTCTGTGTATTCTAGAATTCCTTTTAGCTGGTGGTCCGCGGCATGTTTAAAAGCCTCATTTACCGCCTCGATAGATACCTCGTTTTTTACGTTGAGCGTAATATCTGTCAAGGAGCCGTTAGGAATAGGGACACGTATACCGCAACCTCCTATGGCATCTGCCAGCTCGGGAAAAATTTTAGTCAGTGCTTTTGCCGCTCCTGTAGTGGTGGGGACAATAGATTGGCCTGCTGCTCTGGCACGTCGTAAATCGCGATGCGGCTGGTCGTGAAGACTTTGGTCTGTGGTGTAGCTATGAATAGTTGTGATGTAGGCTTGCTCAATACCGCAAAGTTCGTTGATGACTTTGAGCATAGGTGCTGCATTGTTTGTGGTACAAGAGGCATTTGATACAATGAGGTCTTCTTCTAAAATTTGTGCTTCATTCACACCTATCACAACCATTTTAATAGAGTCGTCTGCCGGTGGTACCCCTAAAATTACCTTGCCCGCTCCATTATCTATATGCTGTTGTAGTTGTTCTCGATGCTTGAATTTACCTGTACATTCAATTACGATATCTACGTCTTTCCAGGAGAGTTTCTCAATAGCTAGTTCTTGAGAAAAACTAACTTCTTGACTGTTAATGGAGAGTGTATTTTTATTAATTGACATTTCACAAGAAAGAACGCCGTGTATGCTGTCATACTTTAAAAGGTGCGCAAGTGTCGCTATCGGTGCGATATCATTAACATTTACCACTTTAATATCTGGATGTTGTAATAATAATCTAAAGAGATTGCGGCCTATTCTTCCAAAACCGTTAATCCCAACTGTAACTTGTTTGTTCATTCACTAGGGCTTAGGTAAGATGTTTCTGTGCTTTATATGAAGAACGCACAAGTGGACCACTCTCTACATGTCTAAAGCCCATTTCTAAACCTATTTCTTCATATTTCTTAAACTGCTCTGGCGTAATAAATTCTTTTACAGGAAGATGCTTTTTAGAAGGTTGTAGATACTGTCCAATGGTAATAATGTCTAGTTTTACATCTCTTAAATCTTGCATCGTTTGCAATACTTCATCTTCTCTTTCGCCTAGACCAAGCATGATTCCGCTTTTGGTGCGCTTAATACCTTGCTTCTTTAAATAATTAAGAACTTCTAAGCTGCGTTCATATTTTGCTTGAATTCGCACTTCTCGGGTCAATCTTTTTACTGTTTCCATATTATGAGAGACCACTTCTGGTGCTACTTCGATAATACGGTCTATAATTCTAGTGTTGCCTTGAAAATCTGGAATTAAAGTTTCTAAGGTAGTTTCTGGATTAAAACGACGAATCGCTTTTACCGTTTCTGCCCAGATAATAGAACCCATATCCTTTAGATCATCACGATCTACAGAGGTAATCACGGCATGCTTAATTTCCATTAATTTTATAGAACGCGCTACTTTTTCTGGTTCGTCCCAATCTACAGTTTCTGGACGTCCTGTTTTTACGCCACAAAATCCGCAGGATCGTGTGCAAATATTACCTAAAATCATAAAAGTTGCAGTCCCTTCTGTCCAGCATTCTCCCATATTAGGGCAGCTTCCAGAGGTGCAAATTGTATGAAGGTCGTACTTGTCTACTAAGTTACGGAGCGAGGTGTATTTTTTACCAGTAGGTAGTTTTACACGCAGCCATTTAGGCTTAGGAGCAGGTCTATTAAGGGTGGGGGTTTGTGTTTCCATCTATTTACAAAGATACAATTTCTACTTCTGAAATTACACAACTTGGACGCTAGTGACACATATTAAATTACAGACAAGGGTTAAAGTAGTGTACTCAAATACCATATACTCAAAGCAAAGAGTAATCCAATACTAGTGCCTGCATAGATGCGCATCGTTCTAGAAGGTCTAAATATGGCAGGAACCCATTGGCTTGTCATCAATTTTAAATTAATAATCGCATAAAAAGGAGCGGTTAGAAATGACAGGATAGTGGCAATTTTTATCAAAGATCCCATTTCAGAAAGTAAAAATTTAAAAATAAAAAGTGTTCCTATCGCCAGGATTACTAGCCAGAGGAGATATCCGTGGCGCATTTTTGTACTGCTTAGTATTTCCGAAGTTTTATGCATTACTCTGGGAGAAGCATCTAGTGTGGTTAAGGTTGTGCTAAACATAGTGGTGAGTGCTGCAATTCCAATAATAATTTTTGCCCAATCACCTAGACTGAGTACATATATATTAATCAATTGGTTGGCAAAAACACCGCCTTTATTTGAGAAGCTTTCACCGCTGTCAAACATTACTAAAGCTCCTAAGGCTAAGAAGCCAAGAGCAAGAATACAAGTCATTACATAGCCAACATTAAAATCAAATAGTACTTGTTTGGGTGTTAGATCTGGTTGTATTTTTTGTTTTTCTATGGTCCAGATGGATTGCCAGATGGATATGTCAAGCGGTGCTGGCATCCAGCCCATAAAGGCTATTAAAAACCCAATAGAAATAACATCTGATGGCAGCGTTTGTTGTAAAGAGATGCTGTCTACATCCTTTACTATAAGAGCTACTGCAATAATGGTGCTGATAGTGAGACAGATTACGATGCCTTTAATTAGTCCGTCTAGAAATTTATACTTCCCTAAGATAAGAATGCAAAAACAAATGGCAGTGATCACTGCGGTCCATAAGGTAATGGCGCCCCAGCCAAAAAGAGAAGCGGCAATGCCAGCAGTTACAATTGTTACTGCTGTTTGTATTGTAAACATAGTGGCAAATGTCAAAATGAAATATGCGATCAAAACGCCTTTACCCATTTTATGATATCCCTCGAGCATGCTTTCTCCAGTGGCTGCGGCATAGCTTGTTCCAAACTGAAAAAAGGGATATTTTATAAGATTTATTAGCACGAGCGCCCATAATAAACCAAAGCCAAAATCTGCTCCAGCTCTTGTAGATTGCACAAGATGCGATACACCAATAGCCGCTCCCGCAAATAAAAAACCTGGCCCTAATTTTTTGAGTAAAATGCTCATTTTAATTTGCCCTAGTAATTATTTCTGCCAGTAATTTACGAGCTCTAAGGAGTCTAACTTTTACATTGCCAAGTGGCTGTCCAATAGTGACGCTTATCTCCTGGTAACTTAGTTCTTGAAAATAAAAGAGATTAATTACTTCTTGGTAATGTGGTTTGAGCATTTTTATATATCCTAAGAGTTCTTTAAGATTCTGCTCTTTTATTAATTGATCTTCAGCGTTTAAAGAGCCGTCAGTAATTTTTTTAAGAAGCTCTTCACTTACTTCTGATGTGCTATTTAGTGGTGAGGTTTTTTTCTTTCTAAATCTATCTATTTGGATATTTTTTGCAATCGTAGTAAGCCAAGTGGCAAACGCATAATTTCCATCGTATGTAGCTACTTTGTCAAAGGCTTTAGAGAAGGTTTCAATGGCAATTTCTTCAGCCTCATATTCGTCGTTCACACGTTTCAGTAAGAATCCAAAAACTTGATTCCAGTAGTTGTCAAGTAAAAATTTGTAAGCGCTTTGTTTGCCCCCAGTTGCTTCGGAAATTTGAATTTTAAGAATGTCTTTCTTTATTTCCAACGGGCTGGTTTAGAAGTCGTATTGCTGATAAAGATACTTAATTGGAACAGAATCAAGAACAAATCTAGAAATGGAATAAAATATTTCAAATCTTTCTCATTTAGGATTGCAGCCGAGCTGGCGTATATTACCCATTGCACCCCTAATCTTAAAACGACAAGCGCCGTGACCATCATCCAAGGGCAAAAGATATAGCTGAGTGCCAAGAAAATCCAGAAAAGAAGGTTAAAAATAAAAAAGCTACTCAATAAAAATTGATGTTTTTCTTTATATAAATGTGCGGTAGTAATATGTCGTCTTTTCTGTTGTGCCCATTTAGAAAAAGAAGTTTTTGGTTTAGAAATGGTAAATCCTACTTTCTCCAGACAAACTTCAGTGTTTACTTTTGATGCAGCTTCGTTTACAAAAAGATCGTCATCACCAGAAGGGATTTTAATATGAGAAATAAAACCGTTTACAGAATAATATAAATCATTCGTATAGCCTAAGTTTCTGCCAACACCCATATAAGGCATACCTGCTTTTGCATATGACATATATTGAATAGCAGTGGCTAGCGTTTCATACCTAATAAGTTTATTGAGTATTCCTTTCTTCTTTTGATAACCCCCATATCCTAAAACCAATTGCTTTTCTGTGCTGAATTTCCCGCTCATCGTGGCAACCCAATAGGGACTATTTGGCCAGCAATCTGCATCTATAAACAACATACGCTTGTGTGAGGCTTTCTTTATTCCTAGAGTGAGTGCGTATTTCTTATTAGCCCAGAAGGCTTCGTTAGGAACGACGTCTACAATCTTAATACGGGTATCTTGTTTTTCAAAAGATTCCAGTACCTCAAGGGAGTCGTCAGTGGAACAGTCATTAATTAAAATGATTTCAAAATCAGGGTATTGTTGTTCGAGTAATAGAGGTATAATTTTTTGCAGATTTTCAGACTCGTTTTTAGCACAAACAAGAATTGAAACAGGGGTGTTAGTTTCCTTTACTTCAGAAATAGTCCTGTAGAAAGCTATCTTCGAAAATAAGATATAATAAAGTAAATTAACTAGGATGATGCCGGCAAATATGTAGATAAAAACCATAAGGTGGACGCTCTATAAAGTATTAGGCGTGTTTTTCTTCAGAACAAGAATCAAATTGATCTGGTGTTTTGCCGCAAAACCCACAAGCATTGCCATCTTTATTTAAAAATGGAGATTGGCTCGCGCAAGTACCGGCAAATTTACCGTCTTTTTTTGCCCATATCTTGATGGCGATTCCTGCTACTGCTAGTAATAGTAAAATAATAGTAATGATGAATAGTTCCATAATCTAGGCGTGTTAAGCGATAAATTTATATTACAAAAATACAAAGTTTCTTTGTGATATGTGGGCAAAAGGACTACTTTTAAAGAGATAAAAAGTTAATAAATGAGATACAATTGGAGTCTTTTAGTAATCGTTATGGTGATAGGTTTTTCTTCTTGTGATGAAAGGCCATCAAAGCAAAATGCACAAGTGATAGGTGCACAGGATTCAAAAAATGTTAAGCCAGAGCCCCCTATTGTATTGCCATATAATCTGGCTTCCCGAATACGATCTTCTGACGACCTCACCTTGCTGTTTGCAGAAATAGAATCTTCCCCTATTTTGGATCAGCTTACAACAGATAAAGGACCATTTACTATTTTTGCTCCTTCAGACGAAGCGCTGGAAGAGATCGATTACTTGGGTGATAGAATGGTGATTGAAGACCTGCTTAAAAAATACATGGTAAAGGGAAAAATAACAACGGTTGCGCTTACCAAAAAAATAAGAACTAATGGAGGTAGCTATTCTATGAAAACCTTAGGTGGAACCACGTTAGTTGCTTACAAATTAGGAAACATCATCTTTCTTAAAAATTTAAAAGGCGATAAAGCAGAAATAGGGAAAAGTGATATCGTCGCTTCAAATGGGATTATTCATGTGGTAAAGTCACCATTAGATATTTAAAATACGTTTACTTCGGCTTCGATTGTAATCCCAAATTTATCAAGAACTGCTTGCTGTATTTTCATAGCTAAAGCCCAGATTTCTTTTCCTGTGGCATTTCCGTAGTTCACTAAAACGAGCGCTTGGTTTTTATGTACACCCGCGTCCCCATATCGTTTCCCTTTAAACCCTGCTTGTTCAATAAGCCATCCTGCTGGAATCTTATGTTCTAAGTCTGAGATCTTATAAAAAGGTGCTTGAGGGTAGTTCTTTTGAAACGTTGTAAAAATGGCCAAATCAACCACTGGATTCTTGAAAAAACTACCGCTGTTGCCCAGTTCTTTTGGGTCCGGCAATTTTGACTGACGTATCGCAATAACTGCTTCGGAAATATCCTTAATAGAAGGATTGTCAATTTTATTGGTTTCTAGTTCTTGTTTAATGGCACCATATTCGGTTCTTAATACGTGATCTTTCTTAGTGAGACAAAAGGATACCGAAGTGATAATGTATTGCCCTTTTAATTGATTTTTAAAAATACTATTACGGTACCCAAACTCACATGCTACTTTACTAAAAGTGCGTGTTTCTTGCGTTTGGATATGGGTTGCTGTGCAGCTGTAAAAAGAGTCTTTTAACTCGACGCCATAAGCGCCTATGTTTTGAATAGGTGCAGTACCCACATTCCCAGGAATGAGTGCCATGTTTTCTAAGCCACCATAGTTATTGTTTATGCAGTAAATCACAAAGTCGTGCCAGTTTTCTCCAGCTGAGACTTTAAGAGTGACATCTTTTTCGGTTTCAGAAATAATATAAATACCTTTTAAATCAAGATGTAAAACGGGTTGCTCTATGTCTTTTGTGAGCAGCATATTGCTTCCGCCACCCAGAATGAATAGTTCTTGATCTTTTTGTGCAGCTAATATTGTTATTAAGTCTTCTTCTGTGGTGATATGGTAGAACGTTTCCGCAGCAACGTCAATGCTAAATGTATTATATGGTTTTAACGAAACATTGTGGGCTGCGTGCATCTAGTCTTTATAAACTTTGAGGGCTTCCTTAAGTATGTGTACTGCTTTAATTAGACTTTCTGAGTTGAGGACATAAGCAATGCGAATCTGGTTCTTACCTACGCCTGGGCTCGAGTAAAATCCGGCTGCGGGAGCTACCATAATGGTCGCACCATTTACATCAAATGATTCTAAAAGCCATTGTGCAAAATCGTCAGAATTTTTAATAGGCAGCTGTGCGATACAGTAAAAAGCACCTTTAGGATGCCCCACTTTAACTCCCGGAATTTCTTCTAGATGTCTCACCAAGGTATCGCGTCGTTCTTTATATTCTACAATCACATCGTCAAAGTAACTTTGTGGTGTCTGTAATGCCGCTTCACTAGCAATCTGTGCAAATGTAGGCGGGCTTAATCGTGCCTGTGCAAATTTAAGGGCAGTCTTCATCACATCTTTATTTTTTGAAACAAGACAGCCTATGCGAGCTCCACACATGCTGTATCGCTTTGAAACAGAATCTATAATGATCGCGTGTTCTTCAAGGCCAAAATTTTCTAAAATAGAATAATGTTTTGCGCCGTCGTACGTAAACTCTCTATACACCTCGTCTGCAACCAAGAATAGATCGTGTTCTTTTACAATTTTCGCTAATTTCTGAATTTCTTCTTTGCTATAAAGATACCCTGTAGGGTTACCAGGATTGCAAATTAAGATCGCTTTGGTTTTTGAAGTGATAAGTTTTTCAAATTCTTCAATAGGAGGAAGGGCAAAATTATCTTCAATTTTTGAAATTACGGGTACAATCTGAACGCCAGAGGCTGTAGCAAAACCATTGTAATTGGCGTAAAATGGTTCTGGGATTATAATTTCGTCTTCTACATCTGCGATGCTTCCCATTGCAAAGAGTAGGGCCTCACTGCCACCCGTGGTTACAATTATCTCGTCTGCAGTAACATCGATGTTGTTTTGCTTATAGTATGCGGCAATTTTAGTTCTATATGCTTCACTACCTTCAGATCTAGTATAGGCTAAAATCTCTAAATGGTGAGACGCTACCGCTTCCATAGCGATTTGTGGCGATTTAATATCTGGTTGACCTATGTTGAGGTGAAAAACAGTTTTGTTTTCTTTGTACGCTTTTTCAGCGTAGGGGACTAGTTTTCTAATTGGCGATTCTGGCATCGACAATCCTTTTTTTGATACTGCTGGCATACATGTTTTTTAGTCTTACAAAGTTCCGAAATATATTTTAATTTTTCTAGTTATTAGTTATGGCAATCATTCTCTTTTTTCGTACTTTAAATGCACGTGAAAAACAAGGTTCTACATATCCTCATACTAATTGCTTTTGTATTTTTTTCTTCTGGCTCACTATGGGCGCAGACAGGTTTTAAACTCCCAAAAGGAAAAAAATCAGGTGCCATAAAGTTTGAATTGGTAAATAACCTTGTGTTCGTCCCAGTCGAGATTAATAATGTAAAATTGTCTTTTATACTTGACACAGGAGTGACCTCTACACTTTTATTTGGTGCTACTAGAGATACATTAGAGTTAAAAAACACTTCTACAGTACTGCTCCGAGGTTTGGGGAAAGGGAAAGCCGTGGAGGCTCTGAAAAGCGATAGAAATCATATAAGGATAGGAAGAGCAATAGATTTAGATCATTCTCTTTATGTGATTTTTGATGAAGAACTTAATTTTTCTAATAGAATGGGAATTCCTATCCACGGGATTTTAGGGTATGATTTTTTTAAAAACTTTGTTGTTTCTATTAGTTATAGCTCAAAAACGATAAAATATGCTACGCCAGAAAACTTTAAGGAAAGACGTAAAAGAGGATATATCACATATCCCATGCGTATAGAAAAAGGAAGACCATTTATAAATAATGTAGTAATTAATGATGGGGAAGAATCTCTCATGCTTGTAGATATCGGTTCAAGTGATAGCATTTGGATCTTCGATGATGTAAATATTATTTCAGAAAATGAGCACAACTATTTTGTAGATTTTCTTGGCCTAGGTATAAGTGGGAGTATATATGGCAAGCGATCAAGGGTCAGTGAAGTAGCGATTGGCGAGTTTAGCTTTCAGGATGTAAATATTGCAATACCAGAAACGCAGGCCTTAGTGAATGCAAGAATGATGGAAGGTCGTAAAGGAAGTATAGGTTCACAATTGATGAAGCGATTTAATGTGATTTTTAATTATCCTAAAAGCGAAATTAGCCTTAAGAAAAATACTCATTATGACGATCCATTTTATTACAATATGAGTGGTCTTACTTTAGAACATGATGGAATTTCGTTAGTAAGAACTGCAGTTGGAGGAAGTAGAAGTATTGCGGGTAATGTTCAAGATAGTGGCACAGAGGTTACGGGTTTCACCCCATCTGCGAATTATAAAATAACGTTAGCTCCGGCGATAGTAGTAGCAGAGGTTAGGGAAAATTCTACAGCGGCTCTTGCTGACGTTCGTGTAGGGGACAAACTGGTACTCATTAATGGAAAATTTACCCACGAATATAAACTATACGAGATCACCAGTATGTTTAGTTCGAGGGAGGGCAAACTTATCAGTCTTAAAATTGAGAGAGATGGCGAAAGATTTAAAAAGAAATTCTACCTTAAAAAACTATTCTAAGATCGTTAGCGTTTTCGTGCAAACACAAAAAAAAACCCTTTCATTTTTTGAAAGGGTTTTTTAATATGTGTCTAAAAAAGACTATTCAGTTTTTTCAAGCATGCTTTTCGCATCACTTTTTACTTCCCCTTTGATCTTTAACGCTTTAATGGCCTCAACTGCATTAGAATAAACAGTAACTGTCTTTCTAATAGGGCCTACGCGGTTTGTATCATATTTTACTTCTATCGTGCTAGACGCGCCAGGCGCTATTGCTCCATCCGGCTTTTTAGGCACAGTACATCCACAGCTAGACTTCACATCTGAAATTATTAACGGGGCATCGCCTGTGTTTGTAAATTCAAATACACGTACGCCATCCGAACCTTTTGCTATTTCACCATAATCTACAGTGTCTGACTTAAAAGTGATTTTTGCTTGTGCCATTGCAGAAAATCCTACCAAAGCCATTATTGCAACTACAACTAATTTTTTCATAATTTCTATAATTTAGGTCAGCTAAAGTAGGTACTTTTTACCCATTATGCAAGACATTATACACATTTACAGTTTTATAATATAGTAGATATAACTACTTTTGTATACTTATTCAAAAACTAGACCAAAATGGCAAAATCGGCAAATTATATTGCTCAAGAAGTAGAAGATAAGTGGTATTCCTATTGGATGAAACACGACTTTTTTCACAGTGAAGTTGACGATAGAGAGCCTTATACGATCGTGATTCCGCCGCCAAATGTTACAGGAATCCTTCATATGGGCCATATGCTCAATAACACAATACAAGATGTGTTAATTCGTCGTGCGAGACTGAAAGGCTTTAATGCTTGCTGGGTGCCAGGAACAGACCATGCTTCTATCGCCACAGAAGCAAAAGTGGTGGCTCGATTAAAGGAGCAGGGTATTGATAAAGCAGATCTGACGAGAGAAGAATTTTTAAAACATGCCTGGGACTGGACAGAAGAATATGGAGGTGTAATCCTAGATCAACTAAAAAAGTTAGGGGCGTCCTGTGACTGGGAGCGAACTAAGTTCACCTTAGATCCTGCTATGTCTAAGCAAGTGATTGCATCGTTTGTAGATCTTTACAATAAAGGGCTTATCTATCGCGGCTACCGCATGGTAAACTGGGATCCAGAGGCAAAAACCACGTTGAGTGATGAAGAGGTTAATTACGTAGAAAAACAAGGAAACTTATATTATATTGAGTACAAAATAGAAGGTTCTTCGGAAACGCTAACGATTGCTACTACGCGACCAGAAACAATTTTCGGAGATACAGCGATTTGTATCAATCCCAACGATGAGCGTTTTACCTATTTAAAAGGGAAAAAGGCAATTGTGCCTATTTGCGATAGAGTGATCCCAATTATTGAGGATACGTATGTTGATGTAGCGTTTGGTACAGGGTGTTTAAAAGTGACACCTGCCCACGACGAAAATGACAAAATGCTTGGAGATAAACACAAGCTAGAAGTAATCGATATCTTTAATGATGATGCTAGTTTAAATAGTTTTGGACTTCATTATCAAGGGAAAGATCGTTTTGTGGTTCGTAAAGAAGTTACAAAAGAGTTAGAAGAATTAGGAGCTTTAGTAAAAACGGAACAGCATTTAAATAAGGTAGGAACAAGTGAACGGACCAAAGCGGTCATTGAGCCAAGATTAAGTGATCAATGGTTCTTGAAAATGCAAGATCTAGTAAAGCCAGCTATTAAGGCGGTTCTTGAAGATGGCGATGTGGTTTTGCATCCCAAAAAATTTGAGAATACCTATCGCCACTGGTTGTCTAACATTCGCGACTGGAACATCTCAAGACAATTGTGGTGGGGACAACAAATACCTGCCTATTTTTATGGAGATGGCAAAGAAGATTTCGTGGTTGCTGAAACGCTAGAAAAAGCAGTTTTATTAGCACAAGAAAAAACGGGTAAGAACGACCTAAAGACAGAAGACTTAAATCAAGATTCTGATGCATTAGACACTTGGTTCTCTTCTTGGTTATGGCCTATGAGTGTGTTTGATGGACTAAACGATCCAGAAAACAAAGAGTTTAAATACTATTACCCCACTAACGATCTTGTAACCGGACCAGACATTTTATTTTTCTGGGTAGCCCGTATGATTATTGCAGGATATGAATATACTGGAAAGCGTCCATTTAAGAATGTGTATTTTACAGGATTAGTGCGTGATAAACAGCGTCGTAAGATGAGTAAGTCGCTGGGGAACTCTCCAGATGCCTTAAAGTTGATTGATGATTATAGTGCAGATGGAGTTCGTGTAGGGTTGCTACTTAGTGCACCTGCCGGAAACGATTTAATGTTTGATGAGTCATTATGCCAACAAGGAAGGGGTTTCAGTAATAAAATATGGAATGCATTTAAACTCACACAATCTTGGGAGAAAGATATTTCAATAGCCCAACCAGAAGCTTCAAGGATAGCTTTAGCTTGGTATGCATCAAAGTTGCAGCAAACGCTTGTTGAAATAGAAGATCACTATGAGAAGTATCGTATTAGCGATGCGCTTATGAGCACCTATAAGCTTGTTTGGGATGATTTCTGTGGTTGGTTATTAGAAATAGTTAAGCCTGCTTATCAAGCGCCGATAGATATTAACACATATGATGCTGTTATTTCTATTTTTGAGGATAACTTAAGGATTCTACATCCATTTATGCCCTTCTTGACAGAAGAGCTTTGGCATACCATTGCAGACAGGACGCCAGAAGAAGCGCTCATTATTAATCATTGGCCTAAAACTAAAACAATAGACACCACGTTATTGAATGATTTTACATTTGCCACAGAAGTGGTTTCTGGAGTGCGAACCATTCGTAAGGAGAAGAATATTGCTTTTAAAGATTCTATAGAGCTAATGGTGCTTAACCAAGAGAATAGGACGGGTTCATTAGACACTATAATTGTAAAACTAGGGAATATTTCAGAAATGAAAAATGTAGATGCTGCGGTTGATGGAGCTTTAACTTTTAGGGTGAAATCAAATGAGTATTTTATCCCTATGGAAGGTGCGATTAATGTGGAGGAGGAGATTTTAAAACTTGAAGAAGAACTCAAATATACAAGGGGGTTCTTACGTTCTGTGCAGGGGAAACTTAAAAATGAAAAATTTGTGAGCGGTGCGCCAGAGCAAGTGGTAGTAAATGAAAAAAAGAAAGAGGCAGATGCGCTAGCTAAGATTGAAACGATAGAGGCTTCTTTACTTAGTTTGAAGTAGTTTATATAAAGTAAATAGAGGCTTTTGTGGCTTATAAAAAAGAGAGCAATTGCCCTCTTTTTTTATTTTCTATACAGGAAGTACTGATCTACGGTTTCGATATAAAGTTGCTTGGCTTCGTCCTCGGTTAAATTTCTGGTTTGGAAAAGTGCATTTGTCTTAAAAGCACTAATTAAAGGCTCACTTCCTTCTGAAGCATCTTGAGAATCTGTGGCTCGTTTGTAGTATGCGTAAAGGTTAAGTAGTACATCTGCTGGAAATGGTTTTGTATGTTCATTGATGCTTTTTACAGCTTTTAAAAAGGCAATATCTAGCTCGGCATTTTCCATGTTATTTACTTGCTAAAATCGTGATGCCTCCTGTTACTTTTTGGTTTAATGTAACATCTATTTTAGTGCCAAGAGGTAAAAATACATCTACTCGAGATCCAAATTTTATAAATCCACTATCACTAGCTTGCGCTACTGTCTCACCTTCTTCTGCATAATTAACAATGCGCTTTGCAAGTGCGCCTGCAATCTGTCTATGTAGGATTTCGCCAAAAGAAGAAGACTTGACTACCACCGTGGTACGCTCATTCTCTTCTGAAGACTTAGGATGCCACGCGACTAAAAATTTGCCAGGATGATATTTGCTAAAGATTACTTCGCCACCAGCTGGGTATCGAGTTACGTGTACATTAATTGGAGACATGAAAACAGATACTTGTAATCGTTTGTCTTTAAAATATTCTTTTTCAAACACTTCTTCAATCACAACTACTTTTCCGTCAACAGGGCATAACAATGCGTCTTCATTTAAACTGAAATGACGTTTTGGGTTCCTGAAAAATTGTAAAACCAGTACTAGCAATACCATACAGGTGATGATAATGGCTCCTTTATAATAAATATTAGTGATAAAAGAATCTGCTACAATACTTGCAAGTACTGCAAAAGTGAGCATTCCAAAAATAATTTTATGACCTTCTCTATGAAACATTTGTTGCGATTTCTAAAAATGAATAAATAAATGGACTGGTATAAATAATACTATCAAGTCTATCGTACATTCCGCCGTGTCCTGGCATTATTACGCCGCTGTCTTTTACCCCAGCTTGCCTTTTGAATTTGGATTGAACAAGATCCCCAATAGTGCCAAATACGGAAGCGATGAGAGCCATTACCAGCCACATCCAAAGGTCGTAAACTCCTATAAAGTGATAAATTATAAGACCAGCTATTAGCGCTCCAACAACACCCCCCAAAAATCCTTCTACGGTTTTTTTAGGTGATATACGTTCTAGTAGCTTGTTCCGCCCAAAGTTCTTACCCATAAGATAAGCAAAAGTATCATTGGCCCAGATTAAAATAAATACACCAAGTAGCACCATAGGTTTGAAATCTAATTGCGCCATGGGTATGAGTGTGAGAAATACAAAACCACTCATAAGATATAGAATAACGGTGATGTATTTTTTCTTCCCGAACATAGGGATTTTATTTACCCAAAGAATATCTTTCAAAAGAAACAGATTCACAAACACCGTAAGAATTAAAAGAAGTTGCACTGCATGGTAGTCAAAGATTTCATAGCTTAAAAAGTAGAATCCAGCAGCAAAAAGGATATAAGCTAAAAAGCTTTTTAAATGTACAAGCTTTAAAAATTCATATAAAGTAACTATTCCAAGAATCAAGAATAACCCAATAAACCATTCGCGTGAAGCAAACATAGCTAGAATAACTATCGAGATATATATCAATCCCGATAAGGCTCGCACACAAAGTTCTTTCATAAATTATAGGTCTTCTAGTAGCAGCAAATATAGGTTTTTTGTGCTACTACCGTAAGTCATAAAGTCCTTTTCCTTGTCTGATTCTACTTCAAAATCTTTAATTGTGGTAATATTTGTTGGAATCCTTTCTTTAGATTTGTTTTTTATGATCCGCATACCTTCGCTTATGTTTTCTACAAACTGACTTGTAGTTGCAAAAATGACAAGGTTGGCAGGTAATTCGTGCATTTTCTTTTCTTTAATCTGATTTGAAGAAAAAAGTATAGCGCCATCATTAGCTACAAGGGATTCGCATTTGGAAAGAAAAAACTTACTAGAAGACTTTTTATCGAAGTTTAAATTGAAACCATCAAAGCGAGCAGTTAAATCTGGGTCGATACAAAATACATCCTGCTCGTACCAGTCGTTTTCTAATAAAATATTATCAAAAGCTTCGAGTATCTCCTGTGGCGTAATGCAGTATAAAAACTTACCGCCGTTTTGCTTAAAATAATAAGTGAATTTTTCGTCTAAGGGAAGTTTCTCTTTCGGGACGTATTTACTCGCCCCGTCATTTTTCGATGACAGATTGGATCTAGGATTTAAAAGTCTTTTAAAGAGCCCCATTGATATTATTGAGTGGATTCATAGCTTTAGCCCAAAGGTATTAAATCTTAACCGAAGTTCTTAAGCTTATGCATAATCTTTAAGACCTTTGGGGAACAGACAAGTATTTTCATTGTTGTTTACTCCGGCATCACTTCCTTAATAAATGGTCTTTTCCCGAAAATCACTTCTAGACTTTCCTTGAAAATCACTTCTTTTTCTAATAACTCTTCAGCAAGTAAAGAAAGTTTGTCTTTATTTTCTTCAAGTAATTTTATCGCTCTTTGGTATTGCTCTTCAATGATATTTGATATTTCTTTATCAATTAGTTCTGCTGTAGCTTCACTGTAGGGCTTAGAAAAACCATATTCAGATTGTCCAGAAGAATCATAATAAGTAACATTACCTACTTTTTCATTAAGACCATAAATAGTAACCATAGCCCTTGCTTGTTTTGTTACTTTTTCTAAGTCACTCAAGGCACCTGTTGAGATTTGATTGAAAATCACTTTTTCAGCAGCTCGTCCACCCATAGTAGCACACATCTCATCCAGCATTTGTTCTGGTCGCACAATTAATCGCTCTTCTGGTAAGTACCAAGCAGCACCTAAGGACTGACCTCTAGGCACAATTGTTACTTTAACAAGTGGCGCAGCATGTTCTAACATCCAGCTTACCGTAGCGTGTCCTGCTTCGTGAAAAGCAATTGCTTTTTTCTCGCTAGGAGTAATAATTTTATTTTTCTTTTCAAGTCCTCCTACGATTCTATCTACAGCATCTAAGAAATCTTGTTTGCCAACCGCTTTTTTCTCTTTACGAGCCGCAATTAAGGCAGCTTCATTACAAACGTTAGCGATATCTGCTCCAGAGAATCCTGGAGTTTGTTTTGATAAGAAATCTGTATCTAGATTTTCTTCCTTCTTTATAGGGCGTAAGTGAACTTCAAAAATTTGTTTACGTTCTCTTACATCTGGTAGGTCTACATAAATCTGTCTGTCAAAACGTCCAGCACGCATTAGTGCTTTATCAAGGACATCTGCGCGATTAGTAGCTGCAATTACAATGACGTTTGTAGAAGTTCCAAAACCATCCATCTCTGTAAGAAGTTGGTTTAAAGTGTTTTCACGTTCATCATTAGAACCTGACATGTTATTTTTTCCTCTTGCACGTCCTATCGCATCAATCTCATCGATAAATATTATAGACGGAGATTTTTCTTTAGCTTGTTTAAAAAGATCACGAACTCGAGATGCACCAACCCCTACAAACATCTCTACGAAGTCTGAGCCCGACAATGAGAAAAAAGGCACTTTTGCTTCTCCGGCAACCGCTCTTGCAAGTAGCGTTTTTCCTGTTCCTGGGGGTCCTACTAGTAAAGCTCCTTTTGGAATCTTGCCACCTAAAGAGGTGTACTTGTCTGGATTCTTTAAAAAATCTACGATTTCTTGCACCTCTTCTTTGGCGCCTTCTAAACCTGCTACATCTTTAAATGAAGTTTTTACGTCTACCTTCTCATCAAATAATTTTGCTTTAGACTTACCTATATTAAAGATTTGCCCTCCAGCGCCACCTCCAGCACCACCAGACATGCGTCTCATAATGAAAATCCAAATCCCGATAATTACGGCAAAGAATATTATGGAAGGTAAAAATTCTGCAAGTAAATTAGTTTGAGACTCGTTACTTCTAGACGTACTTAAATTATTTTCTTTTACAATCTGGTCAAAATCATTTTCAAAATTTTGAAGATCTCCAATCTCAAATTGATAATCAGCATCATTTTGTCCAGGAGTTAAAATTCCTGTTCCTTTTTTTGTATTGTGTACTGGCTTTTCTTTAGCCTCTATGGTAAGAAATACTTCTGCCTTTCTGCGATTAACAAGTACCACTTTTTCAACATCACCATCACCTAAGTAAGACTCAAATTGTGATTGTGTGGTTTTCTGAGGTTGGGTGAGTGCATCACCACCTAGTATGTTAAAAGCAATTAAAGCCACAAGAACCGCTGCCGTAATCCAATAAGGACTAACTTTTGGTTTTTTGATTTCTGGCTTTTTATCTTTTTTAGGCTCTTTTTTTTCGTCTGCCATGAGGCTTAAGTGTTTTTAGTTTGTAGTGTTAAATTTAACCGATTTTGCATCTCCCCACAGTCCCTCAATGTCATAGTATTCGCGAATGTGCTTTTGAAAAACATGCACAACAACGTGAACATAATCCATTAAGACCCATTCAGAATTTTCGCTTCCTTCTATATGCCAAGCCTTCTCTTGGATCGCTTTACTCACGGTTTTTTGAATAGAACCTACAATCGCATTAACGTGCGTATTTGACGTCCCATTGCAAATTATAAAGTAATCTGTAACTGTGTTTTCTAATTCTCTCAGATCGAGTATTTCTATGTCTAAACCCTTTACGTCTTCTATACCTCTAATGGCTTCAGTAATAAGTTGATCTGTGTCTGCTTTCTTTTTAGTCATTAACAAAATTTAATTTATACAAAAGTATTACTTTTTTAATTCTTGAATGCCTTAGTTTTGATAATCCTAACACACTATTTTCATTGTGAACATAATCAAACTTAGTGCCACCGACTCTACCAACTCCTATCTTGCCGCTTTGGCAAAAAATACTGCGTTGAAAGATGAGACAATAGTAGTGACAGATCACCAGAAAAAGGGAAGAGGGCAGCGTGAATCTGTATGGCAGTCACAGCCCACTCGAAGCTTAACGTTTAGCGTTTTTAAAAGGATTGAGGGTGTATCCGTGCAACAACAATTTGCAATCTCAATGTTAGTCGCTGTTGCTCTAGCAGATTATTTACAGACAATATCAGGCACTGCCATAACTGTTAAGTGGCCCAACGACATAATGGCAGCCGGTAAAAAATGTGGCGGAATTTTAATCGAAAATCAAGTGAGAGGCACCGCAATAAAATCTACAATCGTAGGAGTAGGTCTCAATATCAACGAGGAGGTGCTTATAAATTTACCTCAAGCAACTTCTTTACGTCTGGTGTCTGGGAAAACGTACGATCTAGACATCATTTTAAAAGGTGTTACTTCTGAAATGTTCTCGGCATTAACCACCGTGAGCCAAGAAGCAACCGCATCAATACAATTTCGGTTTGAGCAATTTCTTTTTAAAAAGGGAGTACAATCGCGATATCGACTTTCCGATGGAACAGAGTTTCTAGGCACTATTACCGGGGTAAACCTACTTGGACAATTATTAATGGATCTTCCACAGGGCAATTCCTTAAAATTTTGGAACAAAGAAGTAGAGATGCTCTACTAAAGCAACTCCATGTTTTCTGAAAGGGTGTTGATGAATTTTGAGACAGGTCCTTTAACCATCATCTTCATCATCATATTAAATTGTCCTGTAAATTCTAGATCTACTGCGCAGTTCTCGTCATCTACCGCTACGATATCTGCAGTAAGATTAAACGGTATTTTGTCGCTGATAGCTCCAAGAACGACTCTGTTTGGGGAGTCTACTTCTTTTACTTCAAGGGCGATCTCAGGCATTCCGCTAAGTGCAAAAAGAAAACCATTTTCTCTAATCATTTCAAACTTGCTAATGTTGTCTGGCATGATATGTTCAAAATTTTTGGCATCGGCCAAGTAGGCACACATATCTGTTGCAGATTTATTTACGGATGCTGTATTGCTATTTAATATCATTGACTATTAGATTTTTAGGGTTTGTTAAGTTTGTTAATTATTGTTTCCACTCTGAAGGATTTTCCCGCCATTGGCCAAGAACATCCATGTCATCTTTAGAAATATAATTTGTTTTTTCAGCCTGAATTAGTAAATGTGAATAATCGCTCAACGTATTTAGCTGCACATCTGCTTTTTCAAAATTTTCTACTGCAAAATCAAAACCATACGTAAATATCGCAAGCATTCCTTTAATATGTGCTCCGGCAGATCTTAATGCGTCTACGGCTAATATACTGCTTTTTCCGGTGCTAATAAGGTCTTCTACGACAACGACATTTTGTCCTGCTTCTATTTTGCCTTCTATCTGGTTTTGTCTTCCGTGTTTTTTTGCTTCTGGTCGCACATAGCAAAATGGTATGTTCATATAATCTGCAACTAGGATACCGATACCTATTGCGCCTGTAGCGACACCAGCAATAGCATCTGGTTTGCCATATAATTCTTCAATTTGATTTGCCATCTGTTCTCTTAAGTAGTTTCTAATAGTTGGGTATGAGAGGGTTATTCTATTATCACAATAAATAGGCGATTTCCATCCTGACGCCCATGCAAATGGTGTTTGCGGTTGTAATTTAATTGCATTAATTTGCAACAGTAATTCGGCCGTTTTTTGAGCTGTTTCTTTGTTTAAAATCATTTTGCAAATGTATAAAGTTTTTGTCAATGACATCCCTATAATTCTTTCAACAGAAAAGAAAATAGGAAAGCAATACACAACCATTCCTCTAAAACAAGCAAAGTTTAAAAAATTGATTAGAAAAATCAATAATGGTGAGCTCTTGTATGTGAACCTTTATCATAAGGATGAAGAGAGATTAGAGAAGTTCTTGCGTAAAAAATTGCCTGTTGTTGAAGCTGGTGGTGCCTTAGTATATAATGCCAAGAAGGAAATTTTATTTATTCGTAGAAATGGTAAGTGGGATCTCCCTAAGGGAAAACTAGAAAAAGGTGAGAGTCCACAGGAAGGTGCCATAAGAGAGACAGAAGAGGAAACAGGAGTGCAAAACTTAGTGATAAGAAAATTTATAGCACAAACGTACCACGTATTTAAACGTAATGATAAGTTTAAACTTAAGATTACATACTGGTATGAAATGTATACAGACTATACAGGAGACTTGGTTCCAGAAACCAAAGAAGGTATCAAGAAGGCAAAATGGAAAAATTTTGCCAAATCTCAAAAGGCTCTAAAAGAATCCTACGAAAACGTAAAGCTACTATTCCCAAAAGAATATTTAACCACCCACCCTAATGATAGGGTATCTTAAATGTGCTTCCTCATAGTTAGGCGATTTTTTATGAAGCCAATCTAATTGCGCATACCAGCTCTTGGCAAATGAAGGCTCTGCTTTTTTCTTAGCTTCAAAGGCTTTCATTACATCAGGATTGTCATCAAGGAGTTTTTTTGCTTGGTCTTCCCAGACATAAGGAGAGAATCCTTCTTTTTGCTGTAAAATGGTGTCAAAGAAGTTCCAGTTAAAAAAACTATCTGTAGCCGCTGGCTCTAGTGTCTCTAGTAAGTATCGCATTCCTTCTTGATTTGTGTCTACAATTAAATCTCCTTTACGCACAGCTACATTTTCTGTAGTTGCAATAATTGTGGTGTTATAATGAAGGTAGTGTCCCTCATAAGGAGATTGCCTTGTTTTATAATCTGCTATGTGATACACTGTCGCATCCATTGTGCTGTCTTTTTTTACTGAAGTCATTCTTACTTTATTCTCGCGCAATCGGTCAATAACGTTCCAATACCCTTTTGGTATGATATACTTTTCAGGTATTGTGACTGAAGTGGTAGGTGTAAAATAATTTTGATACGAAACTTCTTTGGTAAAGGGTTTTTTCTTGTCAAACTTAAGGCGTTTAAAACCCGTGATCTCACTATCAATCATCTCGCCTTCATACCCTTTAAAAGTCAACGTTGATGCTTTTGTAGTGTCTACACTCCAAGATAGTGGGTACACATCGCCTTTTTTAAAGTGGTTAAAATTTTTGATTCTCTTAGCGATAATAACGTCGGCATCGGCATCAACAATGTTAATCATACTACTCATGAGTTCATATGTGCCCTCAACCCTTTCTTTGTAAGGTTTGAGCATATGAGTTTCTACCATCATTCCCAGGGTGTTATAGAGGCTTGTATAGCCGGTAGAATATCTAGGAGAGTCGTTAAACTGACTAAATCCTTTTTCTGGAGTACTGTTAAAGACATTTACATAAGGAGTGATATCCCATTTTTTTAGAGCAAGAGAATCTTCTAATTGAGGCATAAACGAAGTATGCAGATATTCGCCTAGCGGCCCACCAAGTTTATTGTGTTGCGTAAATAAGTGTGTCAGGGTGTATTGGTAGTCTGCGCCATTGCTCACGTGGTTGTCGATGAATACGTCAGGTTTTATGGTTCTAAATATGTCTGTAAAAGCAAGCGCATTCTTGGTGTCGGTTTTTATAAAGTCTCTGTTAAGGTCGTAGTTGCGAGCATTTCCTCTAAACCCATATTCCTCTGGGCCGTTTTGATTTGTTCTGGTCGTACTGTTTCTATGGAGTGCTCCGCCTATATTATATACTGGAATGACTGCTACAATGGTGTTTTTAGGACTTTTAATTTTTCCCTCTGCCAAATCTCTCATAAGCATCATAGAAGCATCAATACCATCACTTTCTCCGGGGTGTATCCCGTTATTAATAAGAATAAGTGTCTTGCTTCTTTCGTCTCCAAACTCTGATGTAAAAGTTCTATCTGGATTATAGGTTACTAGTTGTAGTGGCCTACCACTATCGGTTTTTTGCATAGAATATACAGAAATGGAGGGGTGCGCTTTTGCGAGTGCCTCATAAAAAGTAACAATTTCACTATAGGTCGCCGTCTCTAGTCCTTCAGATTTTTCAAATCTAGTATCGAAATCAAAATGATGATCTCGTTTCTCACTACAGGAGACTTGAATTATTGTAAAGAATAGAAAGGCGAGGAGAATTGAGGAGTGCTTTATCTGCATTGTTTTATTGTTTTTGTTGAGATAGAGTGCAAAAATCGAAGTATTTTTTAACATAACCGCGTCCTGTATTTATTTATACTATATTTGTTATTTAATATTAACTAAATTAAATTTATTATGAAAAAAATTACTTTATTTTTTGCTGTTGCTCTAATAGCTGCAGCAGGTTTTGCACAGCAGGTAACGCTTTCTCAATCTATTGACACTTCAGAATTTGTTGGAGCTGTAGCTTGTGGTGGTGGTGGATTTACGGCTGATAACGTTTTTTACCGCGCGTATACGCCATCTGATGAGGGTGAATTTAATTCATTTTCAGTAGAAGGTGTTGATTTTGCATTTAATTTTACAGCAGGAACTGTAGAAGAGGTTGAAGTGACTGTTCGTGCTTGGACAACAGACGCTGCTTTTCCAGGTGGTGCATTAACAGAAGTTGCTATGGCAACTGCGATTTTAGGTTCAGCCGATGATGCTACTATTGTATCTGTTGATTTTGAAACTCCTTATGTATCAGCTGATGCAGGAGATCAAGTAGTTATTTCTCTTGAAATTCCTGATGCAGATGACACTTTTGATGCACGTATTGGTATGAATGACTTAGGTGAAACTGGTGAGGGTTACATTAGTTCTGTAGCTTGTGCGATTGCAAGTCCTACTACTTACACAGCAATAGGTTTTCCAGATGCTCATATAATTTTTGATTTAAGAGGATCTGATGTTTTAGGAACAGAAAATTCTGAATTGGCTCAAGTTTCTATTTTCCCTAACCCTGCATCAGATTTATTAAACATTAACGTACCTTCTACTATCGAGGTTACTAGTGTTGCTCTATATGATGTTTTAGGAAAAGCAACTAACGTTTCTTTATCTAATGGTCAAATTAATATTTCTGGACTAGCAAGAGGTATTTACATTCTTAATGTAAACACTACCGCTGGAACTTTAACAGAAAAAGTTATTATCGAGTAATCATACTCCTTAATTAATTATTTAAAAGCCTTCTGCATTGCAGAAGGCTTTTTTGTTTGTTTGCTATTTACATAGGAATTTTTTAAGCGATAAGAATAGGCGCACCCACTACTGAGTATGCCTTGCGGCTTAAATGTCAAGGCAAGGTCCCTGAGTGAGTGTGTGTGTGTGTGTGTGTGTGTGTGTGTTGTTGTTGTTGTTGTTGTTGTTGTTGTTGTTGTTGTTGTTGTTGTTGTTGTTGTTGTTGTTGTTGTTGTTGTTGTTGTTGTTGTTGTTGCATTATTGTAGCGTCATTTTCTAAATGCTGCTTCTCAGTCTTTATAACGAGTGCTATTCAGCGCCTTTTTAAATGGAATGAGCTCCTGTTTATTCTTAAAATTTCCGCGTAAAAAAAGACCCGATATTGCTATCGAGTCTTTAGAGTTATTCATTAAAACAGTCTATTGTTTTATCCGTTCATAGAGATCAGGAACTCCTCGTTATTACGAGTTTGTTTAAAGCGCTCGTTAATAAACTCCATCGCTTCTACTGGGTTCATATCTGCAAGATACTTGCGCATCACCCACATACGTTTAATAGTGGTGTCGTCAAGTAATATGTCATCACGACGTGTGCTCGAAGAGGTAAGGTCAATAGCAGGGAAAATACGTCTGTTAGATATTTTTCTATCTAACTGTAGTTCCATATTACCAGTTCCTTTAAATTCTTCAAAGATTACTTCATCCATTTTAGATCCAGTCTCTGTAAGTGCCGTTGCAATGATACTTAAAGATCCACCATTTTCAATATTTCTAGCAGCACCAAAGAAACGCTTAGGCTTGTTTAGGGCGGCGGCATCTACACCACCACTTAATATTTTTCCACTAGCGGGTTGTACTGTATTATAAGCACGAGCTAAACGTGTAATCGAATCTAACAAAATTACAACATCGTGACCACACTCAACAAGACGCTTAGCCTTGTCTATTACAAGATTTGCAATACGAACGTGCTCTGATGGCTCTTTGTCAAAGGTAGAAGCAATCACTTCACCTTGTACATTACGTTGCATGTCTGTAACCTCTTCAGGGCGTTCGTCAATAAGAAGGATAATTTGATATACTTCTGGATGATTAGCCGCTATTGCGTTTGCGATGTCTTTAAGTAACATCGTTTTACCTGTCTTAGGCTGCGATACGATCATGCCACGTTGTCCTTTTCCTATAGGGGCAAAAAGGTCAATAATACGAGTAGAAATGGTGCTCTGCTTTTCGGCAAGTTTAAATTTTTCTGTAGGGAATAAAGGCGTTAAGTGCTCAAAAGAAACACGGTCACGAACCACACTCGGTGATTGACCATTGATCATATTAACCTTAATAAGAGGGAAATACTTCTCACCTTCTTTTGGGGGTCTTACTTCTCCAAGTACAGTGTCACCAGATTTTAAACCAAAAAGTCTAATCTGAGATTGTGATACATAAATATCATCTGGAGATGATAAATAATTATAATCACTAGAGCGCAAGAAGCCATAGCCATCTTGCATAATATCTAAGACACCTTCACTTGAGATAATGCTGTCAAACTCATAATCTGGCTCTTTATAACGGTTACGGGTATCTTTATTCCCGTTTTTACCAGCATTGCGATTGTTGTTTTTATTACTATTGTCTCTGCTATTGTTGTCTCTGCGGCTATTAGGCTTCGTATCGTTGCTTGATTTTTTATCCTTGTCATCATTGTTTTTATGATGATTGTTCCGCTTTTCGTTTTGATTAGGACGGCTGTCCTTGCGGGTATCGTTTCTTTTAGTGTCAACAGTTGTGGATTCTTCCTTTTTAGAATTTTCTGCCTTTTTAATGCTTTCCTCTTTTTTAGGATGTTCTTCTTTTTTTGAACTGTCCGCTCTTTTCGAATCTTCCTGTCTGCTTTTTACTGGAGCGGCTTTACGCTGTGCTCTCGGTTTAGGTGCAGCTCTCGGCGTTTCCTTTTCTGGAGCGGCATCATCAGTAGCAACTACTGCTTTCACTTTGTTTGGATTTGCGGCTTGGTAATCTAATATTTGATATACCAAGTCTAATTTTTTCATGCTTTTGTACTTAGGTACTTTTAAAGCTGAAGCAAGTTCCTGTAATTCAGGCAACTTTTTTGCTTTTAATTCTGAAATGTCTAACATCTAAAATGTATAAGTTTGAATTGTAATTAGGGAAGATTCCGAAGATGGAATTTCTTTTGAAAATTTATCGAAGACTAAGTAACCTTATTTGAAGTGGTTACATATAGATAATGCAATAATACAATATTAATTTAGATATCGCATTTATATTCTACTAAAGAAACGTTATTTTTGCTGGTATAGCGCAGATTTATGTTACAACGTATTCAGACTATTTATATGACTATCGCCATTTTATTAATGGGCGTATTGTATTTGTGGTTTCCAGCATTAACAGATGGGGATACAGTGATTATTGATCGTAATGAACCTTTGGTTTTTGGCGTTATATTTGGAGCAATGGCATTCATTGTTTTAGCAATTTTAAGTTTTAAAAAGCGACAGTTACAGTTTGTGCTTAATCGCTTATCAATCATATTAAACTTTGTATTACTGGGAGTTTTCGTTTACAGAGCACTAAGTATATCTGGAGAGACCTTGGTTTCGGAGAAGGGTATTGGGGTGTTGATTCCTATCATTTCTATCGTTTTTTTAGTGATGGCCAATAAGGCCATCAAAAGGGATGAAGACCTTGTAAAATCTGTGGACCGTTTACGATAAACTATTACTTAGTACTATTAGTGCAAGACCCTTCTGGAATGCCATCCGGAAGGGTTTTACTATTTTAATGAGATAACAAATCTTGATTTTCCTAATCTAACTAGCCCTGCTGCATAGCAAGCTCTCCTTGAGATTAAGGTGATTATAAGAAGATAGACTGTCATTACGAACTTGACTTATGCTGAACTTGCTTCAGTATCTTAGTCTCCCATGAAGAATTCCTGAAAGACTAACACTACGAGGCCTTATTACTTAAAGATCATTTGTCTTATCTCTTTCGGCGAAGCGGTCTTTCTTCACTTTCCCAGCAGGAATATTAAACTTTTGGATTATTCCTTTCAAATTCAATCACCTCTAAGTTAGCTATTTTTCCAGCATCTATAGTGAACCGAAGCATCGTTCGTACTTGCTGAAAACCGTGGGTGCCCACCGCTCCTGGGTTCATGTGTAACAAGCCTGTTTTTTTATCATTCATCACTTTTAAGATATGTGAATGCCCCGTGATATATAGCTTTGGCGGATTTGCATAAATATCGGCTCTTACACGTTGATTGTATTTTCCGGGATAACCTCCTATGTGCGTCATCCAAACATCAACCCCTTCACACATAAAGCGATGGTCTAACGGGAATTCCATTCTAGCCTTTGCATCGTCGATATTACCATAAACCGCTCTCAATGGCTTTAGTTTTTTAATGGTGTCTGTCACCTTGAGATCACCTATGTCTCCAGCGTGCCATACCTCATCGGCGTGTTTAACGTGTGCAAGTATTTGATCATCCAGGTAGCTGTGCGTATCACTAAGTAGAAGTATTTTTTTCAAGGGAAATAGAAGATTTATTTAACTACAAAATTACATTTTTAAAGCCTTTATAGCGAAGGTTTATAGTCCTTCTATTTTATTTTATGGCTAATCTAAAAATTAGGCCTTTCATTTTGTAATTTTGTTGAAAACTAGCGAGGTGAGGTATTTCTTAGAGATAGCATATAACGGAAAAAACTATTGCGGCTGGCAAAAACAGCCGGATGAGAATACCGTGCAACAAGAAATAGAACGTTTTTTGTCTAAGGTACTACAGCAGGAAATAAATACAATGGGAGCAGGGAGGACAGATGCGGGTGTTCATGCCAGACAGATGTTTCTTCATTTTGATATTTCCGAAGCGATTACAATCACTAACTTTCTATATAGAGCAAACTCTTTCTTGCCTTCAGATATTAGTGTGTTAAATATTTATAAGGTCAATGATGACGACCACGCTCGTTTTAATGCCATTGCTAGAGAATATAAATATTATGTAAGTATTGAAAAAGATCCATTTTCTATAGCATCAGCTTATCAGATAAATAATACACCAAATTTAAAATTAATGAATGAAGCGGCATCTTCATTGTTAGATTATACGAATTTTCAATGTTTTTCAAAAGTAAAAACAGGAGTGCATACCTTCAATTGTAAGGTGACAAAAGCTGCGTGGACGGCAAAAGACGGGAAGTTGATTTTTACTATTTCGGCAGATCGTTTTTTGCGGAATATGGTGAGAGCTATTGTAGGAACGCTGCTAGAAGTAGGGAGCGGGAAGATTACTATTGCAGAATTTCACGACATCATAAAAAGTAAAGACAGAGGGGCTGCTGGTACATCTGTACCTGCCCACGGACTCTACTTGACAAAGATAATATACCCAGAAACCGTATCTTTGATACCTATTAAAACATTGTAACTTGGCAGATTCAGGAAAGGCTTTTGACCTCAAATTATTTAAACGACTCATCGCGTTTGCAAACGTGTATCGTAATGTATTCTACTTTGTAGGCTTTGCTGCTATTGCCATGGCGGCGCTTTCTGCAGTAAGACCTTATATCTTAAAAGTAGCAATAGATGAGTCTATCATAGGCAAGGATGGCGAGGGCTTATTGTTTTTTGTTCTCTTAATGGCAGGAGTGCTTTTGCTCGAGGTGCTATTTCAATTGGCATTTATTTATTATGCAAACTGGCTAGGGCAGCACGTCGTAAAAGACATTAGAGTAAAGCTTTTTAAACTAATGACCAGTTTTAGAATGCAATATTTTGACAAGAGTGCGGTAGGGAGGTTAACGACGCGAGCCGTGAGTGATCTAGAAACTATTTCTGCGATTTTTAGTCAAGGTTTATTTATGATAATTAGTGATTTGCTAAAAATGGTAGTGATTGCAGGAGTGATGCTCTTTATGAGCTGGAAGCTAGCACTCATTGTGTTTTTAATTTTACCAGTGATATTAGTAGCCACAAGAATTTTTCAGCGCGCGATGAAAACTGCTTTTGAAGAAGTGCGACTGCAGGTGTCAAACCTTAATTCATTTGTGCAAGAGAGAATTACGGGGATGAAGATCCTTCAAATATTTAACAGGGAGGATATAGAATTTAGAGAATTTGAAAAAATAAATGCCAAGCATAAAAAGGCTTGGGTAAAGACAGTATGGTATAATTCTATTTTCTTTCCTATTGCTGAAATGTCAAGCTCCGTGGCAATTGGGCTAGTAGTTTGGTATGGAGGGCTTAATGCAGAAGGAGGATTGGTCACCTTAGGAATCATATCTGCCTTTATAGATTTTTCGCAAATGCTCTTTAGACCCTTGCGTCAGATTGCAGATAAATTTAATACACTGCAAATGGGTATGGTGGCTGCAAATCGTGTGTTTGCTATACTTGACACAAAATCTCATATTCAAAATACAGGAGCGTTCGTGCTGAACAACCCTCAGGGAATAATTGAATTTAAAGAGGTGCGGTTTAGTTATATTCCAGATGAAGAAGTGATAAGAGGTATTAGCTTTCAAGTGAATCCAGGAGAAACCGTAGCTATTGTTGGGGCTACTGGAGCCGGAAAGTCTACTATTATAAATCTCTTAAATCGTTTTTACGAGATAAATAAAGGGGAGATTGAGATTGATGGAAAGGATATAAAAGAATATACATTAAGTTCTTTACGAAGCCAAATTGCAATAGTCTTACAGGACGTGTTTCTCTTTGCAGATACGATTTTAAATAACATTACGCTTAATGACCCTAATATTTCTGAAGCAGAAGTTAAGGAAGCAGCCATTGCTATTGGCGTTGATAAATTTATAGAAACCTTGCCAGGTGGGTATCATTATAACGTGAAAGAACGCGGTGCAATGTTGTCTTCTGGACAGCGACAATTAATTGCATTCTTGCGGGCATATGTAAGTAAGCCAAGTATTTTGATTCTTGATGAAGCAACGTCGAGTGTCGATAGTTATAGTGAAGAGTTGATACAGACTGCCACAGAAAAGCTCACCAAAGGACGTACTTCTATTGTTATAGCACACAGACTTGCTACCATTAAAAAAGCAGACAAAATTATTGTGATGGAATCTGGTAAGATTGTAGAAATGGGAACGCATAAAGATCTACTTACTAAAGAAGATGGACATTATCGATCGCTTTACGAAGTCCAGTTTATGGTTGAAGAGTCGGCGTAAATTACCGGTTGGTTAAACATATGAATAAAGGTACGTGCTGGCTTACATAGGTCAATACTAAAAATAACCATCTTTCATCTCCGTAGGGAGATGTCCCAGTATGATTCTATGACCTATTGGTTTTGTCCCGAAATTTTGATCCAGTTTGTTTCAACAATTTTAACAATACTTATCTTAACTTAAATCTGAATTGAGGTTCTCTTTTAATTCTTCTAGGGTGTCAAAGAGAGAGAAGTTGCCCTCTTTAACATAGGATATTTGCCCGTTTTCTTCTGACACCACTAAGCAAACAGCATCTGTCTTTTCTGATATTCCCACAGCAGCGCGATGCCGTAAGCCAAAACGCAAAGGAATATTTCTGTTATTTGAAACAGGAAGAATAACACGTGTGGCGGTAATTTTATTTCTCTCAACAAGCATTGCCCCATCGTGGAGCGGGCTATTTTTGTAAAACACAGATTCTATAATGGGTTGATTTACCTCCATCTCCATCGCATCGCCGCTGTCTTTAATAAAATCTAAGCTGTTATTGCGTTTGATTACTATAAGAGCGCCCGTTTTTTCTTTCCCCATTTTCTGGCAAGCGTTCACGATCACTTCTATATTTGTTTCTGGTCCTTCCGTACTGCTGAAAAGATTAAATCTTTTGAAAATTCGTTTGCGAGATGAGAAATTAGTCGAGCCTAACATCAATAAAAATTTCCTGATTTCTTGCTGAAATACTACAATCAAAGCAAACATACCAACACCTAAGAATCCACCTAAGATAGTACTTAGAAGCTCCATTTCTAAAAATTCTGTAAGGCGCCAAATCCCATAGACAATTACGATTCCAATAAAAATATTGATCGCAACGGTACCTTTCACAAGTTTATAGATATAATATAATAGGAATGCCACTAGCACAATGTCTACAATGTCAATGAATCTAGGGTCTAGGAAATCCAATTAGGGGGTGTTTTAGGTTGGTTAAAAGTAACTAAATTTTAATAGTTTCAAAATTATTTAAAACGATTCGTTTGAGTGCCTTTTGGTTTAGCTTGAAAATTAAACACCCTATAAGCGCACATTTCTTTGCTGCTTACTAGCACTAAAACTGCGTACTCATATGTCTGAGGATTTCAACTTTGTTACAAGCTTCACACAAGCTACGGCTTCTTTCACATCGTGTACACGTATTATGTTTGCGCCTTTGTCTAGTGCAATACCGTGAAGTACAGATGTGCCGTTCAGTGCTTCTGTTGGTTCAATCCCTAAGGTTTTGTAAATCATAGATTTCCTAGAAACTCCCGCTAAAATTGGTGCGTGTAAAGATTTTAAAAGCTCCAGATTATTCAACAACTCAAAACTATGGTTTGCAGTTTTTGCAAAACCAAACCCTGGGTCAATAATGATATCGTTAATGCCTAGGCTTCTTGCTTCTGCTAGTTTTTGAGTGAAATAGAGGATGACTTCATTAGTGATATTTTGGTACTCTGCCTTGGTGGTCATATTTTGTGGGGTCCCTTTCATATGCATTACGATATAGGGTACTTTTAGTGAGGCTACAGTCTGGAACATTGCGGCATCAAGACTTCCTCCAGAAATATCATTAATCATACAAGCCCCAGCTTCAACGGCTCTTCGTGCAACGTGACTTCTAAAGGTGTCTATCGAGAGCAGTGCCGTGGGGAATATTTTTAAAATTTCAGTAATCGCAGGAATAACGCGCGCTATTTCTTCTTCTTCTGAAATGTTAACGGCATTTGGTCTAGAGCTATAGCCACCAATATCTAAAAACGTTGCGCCATCTGTAAGCATCTTTTCTGCCTGTGACATAATAGCTGTTTCTGTAGTAGTCTTCCCGCCGTCATAAAATGAATCTGGAGTGACGTTAATAATCCCCATTACGCGCGGTGTGGAGAGATCGATGAGCGTGCCTTTACAATTGATAGTCTGCAATTTTTAATTCTGATTAATTATAGCGAAATTTACGCAAATTCTTAGAACTCCCTATGGCAGATACGTCTAAACAATACAATGAGGTAATCGAGACTTGTAGATCTCTGTTTATCAATAAGATGAAAGACTATGGAAGCGCGTGGCGTATCTTGAGATTGCCATCATTGACAGACCAGATATTTATTAAGGCACAGCGCATAAGAGGATTGCAGCAAAACAAGGAGCAAAAGGTAGATGAAGGGCAGCAGAGTGAGTTTATAGGAGTAATTAATTATAGTATCATGGCACTGGTGCAACTTGAAAAAGGAGTAGTAGAGCAACCAGATTTGTCATTAGAGCAAGCGACCGCCTTGTATGATGAGAATGTTGCGATCACAAAGCAATTAATGATGGATAAGAATCACGATTATGGAGAGGCCTGGAGAGATATGCGTGTAAGTAGCTTGACAGATTTAATTTTGCAAAAATTATTGAGAGTAAAGCAGATAGAAGACAATCAAGGCAAAACTATAGTAAGTGAAGGGATAGATGCTAATTATCAGGATATGATTAATTATGCTGTTTTTGCGCTTATTCATTTAAATGCTGCAGAATAAATAAGCCTTTTGTTGCCCTTCGACAAGCTCAGGGTGACTGTTAAAAAAATAATTAAGTGATATTGTCACACGGAGCTTGTCGAAGTGCATTCCTAAAGTTAGAATAAAGATTTAAATAAATATATAATGAGAGTACTAGTCGGATTTTTAAGAATATTTGTTGGTGTTTTATTCATCATAAGCGGTCTCGTTAAACTTAATGATCCAGTAGGGTTTTCTTTTAAGCTGGGAGATTATTTTGCTCCAGACGTTTTAAATCTTGAGTTCCTAGTGCCTTTTGCCTTGTTAATCGCAGTGGCTGTAGTTGTTTATGAAGTGATGCTCGGTGTGATGCTAATTATTGGTTATGCTAAAAAGTTCACTTTGTGGAGTTTGTTAATCTTGATTGTAGGCTTTACGTTCTTAACGTTCTATTCGGCGTATTTTAATAAGGTGACAGATTGTGGGTGTTTTGGTGATGCATTGCCATTAGTTCCTTGGGAGTCTTTTATTAAAGATGTAGTGCTGTTAGCGATGATTATCATTTTATTTATTGGACAGAAACATCTTTCGCTGTTCTTTACAAAAATGACACGAACTATTATCGTGTTTATTTCATTTGTGCTTTGTTTATTGCTAGGATATCACGTATTAATGCACTTGCCAGTGGTAGACTTTAGGGCCTACGAAATAGGGAAGAGTGTTAAAGAAGGTATGGCATATCCAGAAGATGCTCCAAAACCTATTTTTGATTATAACTGGAAATTTGATGTAAATGGGGAAGCGCAAATTGTCACTACCCAAGGAGACTACCCGCAAATAGATGGAAAGTTTGTCGAAGTAGAAACCATAGAGGTGCAGGCGGGTTATGAGCCACCTGTGCACGACTTTACAATGGAACGTGATGGAGAAGATTATACAGAAGCTTTATTAAATGACCCTAATCTTCTTGTGGTAATCGCGTATAGCCTTGATAATACAGAACTCAACGGATATGTGGCAATTAAAGAAGTAACAGATCGAGCCATTGCAAAAAACTATAAGGTGATAGGAATGTCTGCCTCGTCTCGTGAAGAAACAGAAAAACTAAAGAACAGACATGGTCTTAATTTCGATTTTTACTTCTGCGATATGACGACCTTAAAAACAATTGTTCGTAGTAATCCAGGTTTAGTAATGTTAGAGAATGGAACCATTACCCAAAAACTACATTTTAACGATGCCGCAGATTTAAAACTCGAATTACTTCCTGCCCGGCCTAAAGTTATCGAAGCGTTACTAGAAGAAGCTGTTACGGATTCTTTACAAGTACAAACAGAAGTAATAGAATAATAATGGGTCGGTATATACTAAAAAAATTGGGGTACGCTCTACTTACACTTTTTGGAGTGGTTACCGTGATATTTTTATTATTTACCATATTACCTGGCGACCCCGCAAGTATGATGCTAGGCCAGAATGAAACGGCAGAACAGGTTGCCATAGTAAAAAAGAAGTACGGTTTTGATAAACCTATCTACACGCAGTATTTATATTATTTAAATGACCTTTCTCCATTGTCTTTTCATAGCACACAGGCAGATGATTATACGCATTTAGCGAAAGATAAATATAGTGCAACAAAATTATTTGAAGCGTCAGGAACTGTTATGGTTGTAAAACTGCCTTATCTGCGGGAGTCCTTTCAGAAAAACGGGAAGAAGGTGAGTGCCGTGATTGCAGAGACCTTGCCCAATACATTTATTCTCGCCGTTTCAGCAATACTTGTCGCCATGTTCTTAGGGGTGTTTCTAGGGGTTATTTCGGTGCTTTTTAAAGATGGATGGGTGGATAGATTGATCCAGCTAGTAAGTACCTTAGGGATGAGTGTTCCTTCCTTCTTCAGTGCAATTATCTTTGCGTGGTTGTTTGGTTTTGTATTACATAAGTACACAGGATTGAATATGACAGGGAGTTTGTATGAAGTAGATGATTTTGGTGAAGGGGCCACTATTCAATGGAAGAACTTGATTTTGCCAGCCATTGTTCTAGGGATTAGACCGTTAGCGGTTGTGAGCCAATTAATGCGTAATTCCTTATTAGAGGTGTTGAACCAGGATTACATAAGAACAGCTAAGGCAAAAGGACTTTCATTTACAAAGATTATTATCAGTCACGCCTTAAAAAATTCGATGAATCCGGTGATTACAGCAATATCTGGATGGTTTGCTTCTATGCTAGCAGGAGCTGTATTTGTAGAATACATCTTTGGTTGGAACGGCTTGGGAAAAGAAATAGTAGAAGCATTAAACACCTTAGATTTACCGATTATTATGGGCGCCGTTATTATTATCGCAAGTCTTTTTATTGTTATCAATATTTTGGTAGATATTGCATATGGTTGGCTGGACCCGAAAGTAAATGAATAAAAACTAAATTAAATTATTAATCCGCCTGCCCACTAGCAGGAAGTTCTGAAGCAATAGTATTACTTCGGAAGTTTAAAATAAACCCCATTGCGGGCATACATTATGAGAAGAAATATCGTAGCTGGAAATTGGAAAATGAATAATAACCTCTTGCAAACAGAAGCCTTGCTCCAAGAATTAAAAATGCAAGTGATTCCAGAAAATGTGACTGTAATGGTGGCGCCAGCGTATACAAATTTGTATCATGCTTTTGAGTCCGTGAGAGGGCAGGCTATAGAGGTGGTAGCACAAAATATGCATCAGTCTAAAAATGGCGCTTATACCGGCGAAGTTTCTGCAGAAATGCTAAAAAGTGTAGGTATAGACACGGTGATATTAGGACATAGCGAACGTCGTGCATATTTTAATGATACCAATGCAGTCTTGGCAGAAAAGGTGAATACAGCTTTAGAAAACGATATGCAGGCTATTTTCTGTTTCGGTGAAGAGCTGGAAGATAGAAAACAAGGAGAGCAGTTTGAAGTAGTGAAAGCGCAGCTGGAGCAGGGATTATTGCATTTAAATGAGGAGCAATTTAAAAATATTATCCTCGCTTATGAACCAGTGTGGGCAATAGGCACGGGAGAAACAGCAAGCCCTGAGCAGGCGCAGGACATCCACGCATACGTTCGCAAGTTAATTGCCTCGGCGTATAGCGATACGGTTGCGGAAAATGTATCCATCCTTTACGGCGGTAGTGTGAAGCCTGGGAACGCAAAGGAAATTTTTGCAAATCCAGATGTAGATGGCGGCCTTATTGGCGGCGCTGCATTGAATGCAAATGATTTTATGGCAATTGTTAACGCTTTTTAATACTTCTGAAATTTTAAATATTAAACCCATGTCGCAGATTTATATAGAGTACGATTTTAAAGTAGCACCCTTAACTCCGGGAAATGAAATTCTCATCGCCGAATTAGGAAATGTAGGATTCGAAAGTTTTGTTGAGAATGAAGATGGAGTGAAGGCTTATATTCAAAAAGAAGAATGGAATGAAAATATTCTAGCGGGTATCTACATTCTTAGCTCAGATGAGTTTGAGATCACATTTCAGAAGACAGAAATAGACCAAGTAAATTGGAATTCTGAATGGGAAAAGAACTTTGCCCCTATTATTGTAGATGATACGTGTGCAGTTCGCGCTACCTTTCACAAACCTTTTAATGTAAAATACGAGATTGTGATAGAGCCTAAAATGTCTTTTGGGACAGGGCATCACGAGACTACGCATATGATGATCCAGTATATTCTTGAAGAAGAATATCAAGGTAAGCACGTACTTGATATGGGCTGTGGCACTGCAATTCTAGCCATACTGGCAGAGATGAAGGGGGCAAAAACACTAGACGCAATAGATATAGATCCTTGGTGTGTGGATAATTCTGAAGAAAATGTAGAAAGAAATAACTGTACAGGAATTACAACCATACTAGGTGGGGCAGAAGCGATCCCCCAGGTTCAGTACGATACAGTTATCGCAAACATTAATAGGAATATTTTATTAGCAGATATGGACACGTATGTAAAGAGGTTGAAAAAAGGAGGTTCCCTATTTTTAAGCGGATTTTACACACAAGATTTAACAATAATTACAGATTGTTGCAATAAATTAGGTGGTACTTTTGTTTCTAATAAAGAACGTAATAATTGGGTTGCGGCAAAATTTGTCTTTTAAAAATATTGAGATGAGTACTAGAGAAAAATATGACGAACAAGAAGACGTAGCTGTCTTAGAGTATAAAGAGAACGTTATTGTGTTATTTAACGATGATGTAAATACCTTTGATGACGTGATAGATGCGCTTGTCTATGCCTGCGATCATACACCTATACAGGCAGAGCAGTGTGCTACACTCGTGCATTACAAAGGTAAGTGTACTGTTAAGTCAGGTTCTTATGAAGATTTAGAACCTAGATGTTCTATGTTATTAGAAGCAGGATTAAGTGCTGAGATTAGCTAGACATTATCCGCTAATAAAATAAGAGGTCACAACATCAGCAAAAGCTAAAAGGACCAAAACTACTATAATAAAGGTCGCTCCAAACTTAGTTTTTTAGTGTCTTAAAATATATAATCGCTTTCTTGATTCTTGTCTGAGTACTTCACAAATTTTTGGAATACTTTGTTTTTTCTTGATCATATTATAAGTTTTCATAAAGCTGGTTTGAATGATTTTAAATGGTTCTTAAAGAATTATTAAGAAATGCAAAATAATTTTAAAGTTTGTTAGTAAGAGAATTATAGAATTGTATATATTTGCAGCCCGAAACAAAAAATATTTTGTTTCGTAAAACGGCCTCGTGGCGCAACTGAATAGCGCACTTGATTACGGCTCAAGAGGTTACTGGTTTGAATCCAGTCGAGGTCACCAAGAGCGAAAAGTCTACACATTTGATGTGTAGACTTTTTTTGTTTCCGAAACCGTCAAAAGCGCAGCTTTTGTAAGATTTCGGAAACAAAAAGTACATCGCTTCTTCAGCGATGTACTTTTTTTCATTGTAAGGAGGGAGTTTTTTCTGGATCTGTAATCCAGCTTCGATGCAAACAAGTGCAGCTTTTGTAAGATTTCGGAAACAAAAAAAGTACATCGCTTCTTCAGCGATGTATACTTTTCATTGTAAGGAGGGAGTTTTTTCTAGATTTGTAATCCGGCTATCTATATTACTGTTATTTCGTTTATACCTAGGGCCATGGAACCTTGAGGCACACTTTATATAAACTAAGAATATGTTAAAAAGAACCCAATTGTTAAAATAAATGCTAATTTTACAGCAAATGATACAATTCATCCACAAATCAATGGCAGTGTTTATGGCAGCCGTAGTCCTTATGACTACGATGTCGTTCACGGTTGATATGCATTATTGTGGAGAAACGTTGGTTGATTTTTCTTTTATCCAGCAAGTAAAAACGTGTGGGATGGAAAAAGCTCAGACCGCAACTACCTGTGAAAATCCTATGTTTTCAAAGAAGCCTTGCTGTACAGATAAGCAAGTCATGAAACAAGGATCAGATGATCTCAAAGTTTCATTTGACTTACTTACATTTGAGCAACAAGTCTTCGTTGCATCATTTACATACGCATACATCAGTCTCTTTGAAGCAACCGAATCTAAAGAGATTCCTTTATTTGATTACGAGCCGCCCTACGTCAAGCTCGATGTGCAAGTGCTGCACCAGACCTATTTAATTTGATTTTTAAACAGTAGCCATTTTGCTCTACGGTACTTCCGTCTTGGGCTTAATTTGTTGTGTTTGATTTTTTGACTTCCAAAATTTCAATCTTTCCATAACTGTTTAAATATCAAATACCATGCTTAATAGAGCTATCAAATTTCTAATAGAGAATAAACTCGTTGCCGTTTTAATGCTCACCTTATTTATAGGTTGGGGTATTGTAAATGCACCCTTTGGTTGGGACACGGGCATGCTACCCTCTAATCCTGTAGCCGTTGATGCAATCCCAGATATTGGAGAGAACCAACAGATTGTATTTACAAAGTGGCAAGGTCGTTCACCACAAGATATTGAAGACCAGATCTCCTATCCTTTAACGACATCCTTACTTGGTATTCCTGGAGTAAAAACAATTCGTAGTTCTTCTATGTTTGGTTTTTCCAGTATCTATATCATTTTTGAAGAAGACATCGAGTTTTACTGGTCACGTAGTCGAATTCTAGAAAAACTAAATTCGCTGTCAGCAAACCTTTTGCCAGAAGGTGTTAATCCGTCATTAGGACCTGATGCTACAGGTCTAGGTCAAATATATTGGTACACACTAGAGGGGCGTGATAAAAAAGGAAAAGTAACGGGTGGTTGGGATTTGCAAGAATTGAGAAGCATTCAGGATTACTATGTGAAATATGCACTTTCTGGTGCAAGTGGAGTTTCAGAAGTTTCCTCTATAGGGGGCTATGTTCAGGAATATCAAGTAGATGTTGATCCTGAAAAAATGCGTCAATACGACATCAGTTTAAATGCTATCGTAAAGGCGGTCAAGGAAAGTAATCAAGATATCGGTGCGCAAACCTTAGAGATTAATCAAGCAGAATATTTAGTTCGCGGTTTAGGCTATGTAAAATCAATTGCAGATTTGGAGAATGCTGTGGTGTCTTCAAAAAACTTTACTTCTCTACGAATCAAAGATGTTGCAAGCGTTACACTTGGACCAGCAGCAAGACGTGGTATGCTAGACAAAGAAGGAGCGGAAGTTGTGGGTGGTGTTGTTGTTGCTCGTTACGGAGCAAACCCGATGGAAGTCATCAATAATGTCAAAGCAAAAATTGAAGAACTCAAAGGCGGTCTGCCTACAAAAGTATTGGCAGATGGTCGTACATCTCAACTTACCGTAGTGCCGTTTTATGATCGAACTGAGCTTATTGAAGAGACATTAGATACCCTTAATGAAGCGCTCACACTAGAGATCTTAATTACCATTCTAGTCATTATTATTATGCTTTTTAATATAAGAGCATCCATACTTATTTCTGGTTTATTGCCTGTAGCTGTATTAATGGTTTTTGTAACAATGAAACTCTTTAATGTAGACGCAAATATCGTTGCCCTTTCAGGTATTGCCATTGCTATTGGTACTATGGTAGATGTAGGTGTCATTCTAGCCGAAAATATGATACGGCATATCGATGACGAGAAACTACGCCATAAGGAGAACGGCACAGCATACACCACAAATGAAATCATCTATAATGCTACGGCAGAAGTGTCAGGAGCCATCTTAACAGCGGTACTCACCACGATTATAAGCTTTGTGCCTGTCTTTACAATGATAGGTGCCGAAGGAAAACTATTTAGGCCCTTAGCTTTTACAAAAACGATGGCACTTTCTGCCTCTTTAGTAATCGCCTTGTTCATAATTCCACCGATAGCTGCTTATTTATTTAAGAAGAACGATGTCAAGAAGCCATTTCGCTATTTGCTTAATATTTCACTTGTAGTACTGGGGATTATTGCAATAATTTACGGGTACTGGTTAGGTTTAATATTAATCGCTTTTGGTATCACTACTCTAGGGTCTGTACGAGGTATGCTTTCTGAAAAACGAGCAAACCTAATTCATATCATAATAGCTTCTGCGGCCATTGTATTTCTCTTGGCAACGTACTGGCGGCCTCTGGGATTTGATCGAGGGATTGCTATTAATCTCGTTTTTGTTTCCATTATCTGCTTCGGAATATTAGGAGTGTTCTCGCTTTTTAAAAGGTATTATAATCAAATTTTGAAGTGGGCTTTAGCAAATAAGCTGCTGTTTCTCATAATTCCGACAACCGTGCTTATTTCTGGAATATGGATAATGAATAATACGGGCAAGGAATTTATGCCCTCACTAAATGAAGGTTCATTCCTCTTGATGCCTACCTCATTACCGCACGCGGGTGTGGAAGAAAATAAACGGGTGTTGAAGCAACTCGATATGGCAGTTGCTACCATTCCCGAAATTGAAACAGTAGTAGGTAAATCTGGCAGAACAGAATCTGCGCTCGACCCTGCACCACTATCAATGTATGAAAATATGATTCAGTATAAATCTGAATTTATGAGGAATGACAACGGAAAACGACAACGCTATCGTGTAAATGCTGACGGTTTATTTGTGCTGAAAGATGACACATTCAATATCAATCCAAACAATAAAATTGATGAGGATGCAAACTATGAGGCATCACAACTCAACGCAAGTGTATCTCATACAGATTTGATTCCTGACGATGATGGAGAATATTACCGAAACTGGAGACCAGAAATTAACAGCCCAGACGATATCTGGAATGAAATCATTAAGGTGACTAAATTTCCAGGTGTGACTTCTGCACCAAAACTACAGCCTATTGAAACTCGATTGGTCATGCTACAAACGGGAATGCGCGCCCCTATGGGAATCAAAGTGAAAGGCCAAGATTTGGCTCAAATTGAAGCTTTTGGTTTACAGCTTGAAACAATTTTAAAGCAGTCAGAAGGTGTAAAAGAGCAAGCTGTTTTTGCAGATCGTATTGTAGGTAAGCCATATTTGTTAATTGATATCAAACGTGAGCAACTCGCGCGTTACGGAATTTCAATTATGGATGTGCAGCAAATTCTGCAAGTGGCTGTTGGCGGAATGCCACTTACCCAAACTCTAGAAGGTCGTGAGCGTTATGATGTTCGTGTGCGTTATCCAAGAGAGTTGCGCAGCAATCCAGACGATTTAAAAAAGATCTATGTTCCGGTAGCAAATGGGAGTCCTGTTCCATTGGGCGAATTGGTTGAGATTCGTTATGAACAGGGCCCGCAAGTCATTAAAAGTGAAGACACCTTTCTAGTGGGCTATGTGTTATTTGATAAGCTAGATAGCTTTGCCGAAGTAGATGTAGTGGAAAATGCGCAGACTTTATTTAAACAAAAAATAGAAGCTGGCGAATTAATAGTTCCTAAAGGAATCAGTTATCAATTTACGGGAACCTATGAAAATCAACTACGAGCAGAAAAAACACTTTCCGTGGTAGTTCCATTGGCACTTGCCATCATCTTTTTGATTTTATATTTTCAGTTTAAGTCAGTGAGTACTTCACTAATGGTATTTACAGGAATCACAGTTGCTTTTGCAGGTGGCTTCATAATGATCTGGCTCTATGGTCAGGATTGGTTTTTCAACTTCAATTTGTTTGGTGAGAATATGCGCGATCTTTTCAATATGAAAACCATTAATTTAAGTGTCGCCGTGTGGGTTGGGTTTATTGCACTTTTTGGTATTGCAACAGATGATGGTGTGGTCATGGCAACTTACCTCACACAAACCTTTGATAGGGAGAATCCAACCAATAAAAAGGAAATCCGTCTGGCAACATTAGAAGCAGCAGGAAAGAGAATTCGTCCGTGTTTAATGACCACCGTTACGACGATACTTGCTTTACTACCCATACTGACATCTACAGGAAAAGGGAGCGACATTATGATCCCAATGGCAATTCCTATTTTCGGTGGGATGATCATCGACATCACTTCCTACTTCTTAGTGCCTGTGCTGTATAGTTGGAAAAAAGAATACCAGCTTAAAAAAGTAAAACAATGAAAAATATAAAATTCACTGTGTTTCATTTTTTTCCGCTGAAGTTGATACGGAGGGAATTCGTAGTGCGGAAACGTGTTAGAGAAGACCAATCAGGAATCAAAATAATAAACGACTAATTATGAAAAATCAAAATAAATATGCATTCTTGTTTCTTGTCTTTTGTTTCTTGGGGCCAATTGTGATAGCGCAATCTTTACAAAATTACATAGACGAAGCAATGCTTACTAATCCAACGATTCAATCTTTCGAATTGAGACATAAAATTTCCGAAGAAAAGATAAACGAAGCGAACTGGATTCCAAACACAGAAATAAGTGCGGGCTATTTTGTGAGTGAGCCAGAAACTCGTGTGGGAGCACAGCGGACACGTATTGGTTTTAAACAAATGCTTCCTTGGTTTGGCACAATTACCGCCCGTGAAAATTATGCTTCTTCTATGGCTGAAGCTGAATATGTAGAAGTCACAATTGCTAAAAGGAAACTAGCTTTATCTGTAGCCGAGACATACTATTTGTTGTATGAAATTCGTGCAAAGCAGCTTGTGTTAGCCGAGAATATTCAATTGCTGGAAACCTATGAACAACTTGCCCTTACTTCTATTGAAGTAGGTAAGGCTTCTGCGGTAGATGTCTTGAGATTACAGATACGCCAGAATGAGTTAGTCCAAGAAAAAGAAGTGCTAGCGGAACAACAGGAGGGAATACAAGCCGCTTTTAATAAACTCCTTAATCGAAATTATGATGTGCCCGTTGCTACGGTTTCGTCTTTAGAAATCCCGGAAGATACGCTTGTCATCAATTATGACGCGCTGTTACTCAACCCTGAATTGCTTAAATATGACATGCTTTATGAATCTGTAACACAGTCTGAATTGTTAAACCAGCGAGATGGTTTGCCTATGATAGGTTTTGGTTTGGATTATTTGCCTGTAAGCGAAAGAACAGATGCAAACCCTATCGACAATGGGAAAGATGTGTTAATGCCTATGGTTTCTGTTTCTATTCCATTATTTAATAAGAGATACAAGTCTATATCAAGACAGAATCAATTACGCCAACAGGAAATTGAAACCCAAAAGCTACACCGTTTAAATCTTTTGGAAACTGCGTTTGCAAAGGCAATATCTCAACGTAATCAGGCTAGAATAAAATATAGCACACAATCAAAAAACGTAAAACAAGCCAAGGATGCGGAAGAAATTCTCATCAAGAATTATGAAACTGGAACTATAGATTTTAATGATGTTTTAGACATTCAAGAATTACAATTAAAGTTTCAGACAAATCAAATAAGTGCTATAAAAACATACTATTTGCAGAGCGCGATAGTTAATTATTTAATAACAAAATAAATACAAAAAAATAAACAATTTTAGCAGCAATAGTACTGATTACATCAGTATTTGTGTTGCCTTGTAAGGATAACAAGGCAGCAGTAAAGGAAGGAGCTATTGCAAAACAGGGAGCAGAATACACATCAGCTTACGTCTGTCCTGTGCATTGTAAAGATAGCGGCAGCGATAAGGAAGTTGCGTGTAATACGTGTGGAATGACACTGATGAAAAATGAGGACCATGCCGCAAAGGGACATAAGCACGAATAAGTAGAGAATAATTAAAATGAAACACACCTATGACATACAAGGAATGACCTGCAACGGTTGTCGAAATTATATAAGACAAACACTTTCTAAAGTGGTAGGTGTGTCAAGTGTATCGGTAGATTTAGAAAAAGCCGAAGCCAGTATCGAAATGGAATCGCACATTGCTATTGAAACATTTCAAAAAGCACTTCAAGATAAAGACATTTCAGTAATAATGCTTACAGGAGATAATCACGACACCGCTCAAGGAGTGGCAATTGAACTCAATCTTTCCGATTTTAAAACGGGAATGTTGTCGGAAGACAAATTCAAAGAAGTAGCAAAATTACAGGACTAAGGAAAAGTAGGAGCAATGAGCTTTAGCTCAGTTTTAGTGATTGTAAATGCACTCAGATTAAAATCTAAATCAATTAATTAATTAATTATGAAAAAGAACATCTTATATTTCGGTATTGCAGTAATCATAGGGCTATTTGGCGGCTATTTGGTTTTCGGAAATAGTACGGATTTAACTAGTCCAAAAATAACGGATACTCACGACCATATTAGTGAATCAGCAGAACAAATGTGGACCTGCTCTATGCACCCGCATATTATGCTGCCAGAGGCTGGCGACTGCCCTATATGCGGAATGGATTTAATTCCAGCAGAATTCAGCGCCGAAGGTCTAGCGATGAATGAAATAAAAATGACCAAAAATGCAATGGCACTAGCAAATATCCAAACCAGCATTGTAGGGAGCGGCAGCGCATCTGATGACGATGGAATGATTTCATTATCAGGAAAGATTACTACAAATGAAGAGAACAACTCAGTTCAATCAAGTTATTTTGATGGACGCATTGAACGGTTGAATGTAAATTATAAGGGACAAAAATTAAATCAAGGTCAATTGTTAGCCACAATCTATGCGCCAAATCTTATCGCTGCGCAACAGGAACTTATTACAACCGCTTCTTTAAAAGAAGCGCAACCAGCATTATACAAGGCGGTGCGGAATAAATTAAAAAACTGGAAACTTTCAGAAAAACAAATTGATGCTATTGAAGGTTCAGGTAAAGCACGTGAAAACTTTCCTGTTTACGCCACTGTTTCTGGGACCGTTTTAGAAGTAATGGCTAGAGAAGGGGACTATGTAAAACAAGGGCAACCGCTACTTAGGGTGAGCAACTTAAATTCGGTTTGGGCAGCATTCGACGCCTATGAAAATCAAATTTCAGATCTAAAGGTTGGACAAAAAATTAAGGTTGTTAGCACTGCATACGCGAATAAGGAATTTGATGCAACGGTTTCGTTTATCGATCCTATTTTAAATAAGATGACGCGCACCGTAACAGTAAGAGCGACACTTAAAAATACAGATGATCTCTTTAAGCCTGGAATGTTTGTGACAGGTAAACTAGAAGGTGTAACTGCAAATACAGATGAAGTGCTCTCCGTGCCTGCAAGTGCTGTAATGTGGACTGGGGAGCGCTCCCTAGTGTATATAAAGACAAACATCAATGAACCAGTTTTTGAAATGCGAGAAGTGACTATTGGTACTAGGAATGGTGAATATTATACGATTATTGAGGGCTTAAGTGCTGGTGATGAGGTGGTAACCAATGGCACATTTACGGTTGATGCTGCGGCACAACTGCAAGGAAAAAAGTCTATGATGAATAGGGGAAAGGTTGCAGAGCTAAAGGAACCGATGTCTGATATGAAAATGAAATTTTCCGCAAGTTTTCAAAAAGAATTTAAAAAGGTGCTTAAGGGATACTTAGAAATGAAAGATGCTTTTGTGGCTAGTGATGCGACACAAGTTGCGGCCTTCGCAAGGGTAACATCAAAATCATTTAAAGCCATTGCTATAGAGAGTCTGGGAAAAATGGAGCAATCACATAGTAAGAGAAGTATAGATTTGCTTGATGCCATAGGGAGTCATGATGATCTTGAAAACCAACGTGCACATTATGTGATACTAAATGAGAATATAGTCCCTATTGTTATGAATGTTGATAGTCTGGAGGAGCTGCTTTATGTTCAAAAATGCCCAATGGCAAACAACAATAAAGGAGCTGTCTGGTTAAGCACTGAAAAGGATATTCAGAATCCGTATTATGGTGATGCGATGCTTGCCTGCGGAAGTGTGATTGAGGAGATTAAATAAGAAAGCGAAGTGAATTGTATATTAACACGATTAATATGACAACCATCATTTTTTAATTTTTATGACAGGACTATTTTCGTTGTATAAATTTCATAAAAATAAAAAAAATACTCTTACCAACAGGTTTTTCTGTTAATTCAATGAATGCAATCGATTATGCGATGCTTTTTTTTGAAAACTGGAGTGTGATTTCTTTATTCTAAATGTTCAGAAAATGTCAGGATATCTAAGTGATGATCTTGTTTTAGGCTCTAAACTGATAGTGTACATGACAGTATTGCTACAGGTAATAAGAAGGCTATTAATCAATTAAAGGAAACGTAACAATTTTAAAATTAAACAGGCTGTATTCTTATTTACTTTCTACAGAACATAAAGATAATTTTATTAGTGAATGAAAACACTTGTTTCAATTAAATAGGTTTATTTTTGAATACACTAAATGGATATACCTTTTGAAATATATTGACATTATCGTAAAACTCCGTAAAATAATTCGCTCTGTAAATCTTGAAAGCAAAAAGATAGAGAAAGAATTAGGAATAAGCATTCCTCAGCTTTTAGTGCTAAAATACTTATCTGATCAAAACGATTATCGAGCGCTCGCAAAAGATATTAAAGCATACATCAATCTAAATGCCAGTACTGTTTCTGGTATTATCTCCAGATTAGAAGGTAAAAGCCTTGTAGCTAAGCTCCCTAAGCCGGAAGACAGGAGAGCGGTATATATTATTTTAACAGCTAAAGGTGCAGACTTACTTCATAAATCTCCGCCGACGCTTCAGGAGAAACTATCAAAAAGATTAAAAAAGTTAAGCCCTGAGCAAATTGAAGAATTAGATAGAAATATAGAATTACTTACTCAGATTTTGAATGTAGAAGATATGGATGCAGCACCATTACTTACTATAGATGAAATAACAACTAATCCCAAATAATTTATTTCCACTAAGCTTCACATCCTTTAGGACAGGGCATCTACTAAACTTTTGTTTTTTAATAAATGCGAATCAATAGTAGCTTGTTTTATGAGATTTTGCATTAAACACGATAAATAGTTCCTATACGAACTATTTATTGTATTTTGACGCAAACGTCTTATGGCTTAAAAGTCTGAGGCAGATTTACACTAAAACAGATGTATGAGGAATGATGAATATTTAAAGAGGGCAGTTGAGTGGGCCGAAAAAAGAGCCTCCATTTCTCTAAAATCGGTTTCAGAGGGATATGAAAACACTAAAGTTTTTACCAAAAAATCTACTCAAGAAAAATTTCAGGCAGATGTGTCTTTCATCACTGAAGGAGGGGTTAAGCATTATTCAGTAGTAGCTTTAAAAGTTGAAAATCAAAAACAAACAGCTGCAAAGTGGAAGTTGCTAAGTTTACTTGCTTCTATGAAGAGAGGGCAGCTTCATTTATTGACGCCAACTGGTCACAAAGCATTCGTTAAAAAAATAGTTAATAGCCACAATATTAACGCGATAATACATTCGCTCTAGGTTCAAAAGGCGAAAGACAGCTATATTTCAATGGCTGTCGAAAAAAGGGAACAAATAAACGCACTTAAACAGATTTTAAGACACCATGTGCAAGAGCATATAGTGCCTTTAGGAACGTGATTTGTTAGGCAGTGCTTCAGATTAAAATAAACAACAAATTATAGACTTTTCGATTTATTAATAACAACAAGAAAATCCGATATGAAAATTTTTGGTATTAAAAGAAGGACTAAAACAGAAAAACGATACAGTAGAAAAATGGGAATACTGACAACCAGAGTTACCTATATAAAAAAACACTTTTTAGGTTTGCCCATTAAAACACTTCATAAATACAGGGAAACCTATTATGGTCAAGTAAAAAACTGTAGTGACTGTATATTATTTATTTAGCGCGAGTCATATTTATCTTATGAAACAATAAATTAATTTTAAACCATTTTATGAAAGTACTAGTAATTGGAGCGGGCAATATGGGGCTTACCTACGCTGAAGGAATGTCCAAGTCAAAACTGCTCAAAAAGAAAAACATTATGGTGTTGGACAAGTCTGATAAAAAATTGGAACAACTTCATCAAATTTCGCATTTCGATGCATTTAAGGAATTAGAAGATTGTGTCCCAAAAGCAGATATTATTTTTATAGCGGTCAAGCCACATCATGCAGAAGACCTATTTAAAAAAATTCACCCTATGGTCACCTCGGGTCAAATTTTAATTTCGATTATGGCGGGTGTCACCATGGGCGCAATAAAGAATATTTCCGGAGTACATAAAGTAATACGTGCAATGCCAAATTTACCAGCAAAAGTTGGGCTTGGTTTAACAGCGTATGTGGCTTCACCTGAAGTCTCACGAATGGAATTATTAACCGTAGAAAGCTTATTAAACACCACAGGGAAGTCTATTCTTGTTAGTAATGAAAGTTTAATTGATGCGTCTACTGGGATTTCTGGTAGCGGCCCGGCTTATGTGTTTTACTTTATGCAGAGTATGATGGAAGCTGCCTTGCAAATGGGATTTACAAAGAATGATTCTCAAGTTTTGGTTAGTCAAACATTCACAGGTGCCATATCACTGTTTAATCAGTCTAATTTATCTCCCAACTCTTGGATGGAGAAAGTAGCTTCAAAAGGAGGGACAACGCAAGCAGCGCTGGATTCTATGGATGATAATAACGTAAATGAATTAATAAAAGAAGCCGCATTCGCTGCGTTTAGCCGTGCTGTTGAATTAGGTAAAGAAAATTAATATGTACAAAGAAATAATTGTCATTAAGGTAGGTACCAATGTAATGACCAATAAAGACAATAGAATAGTCAGGCCTGTCCTCAGAAGATTGGTCAAACAGATAGCAGAACTCTATGAGCGTGGTATTATATCTATATTAGTTTCATCTGGGTCTGTTATTGCGGGAAAAGAGGTTTTAGGAAATTCTAATATAAAAGATAAAACACAGAAAAGGCAAGTTTATTCTGCCATTGGGCAACCCCGTATGATGAGTCTTTATTATAATCTCTTCCAAGAATATGGGATGAAATGTGCACAAGTACTTCCTACTAAGCGGGATTTTAGTCCAGGAATTCATAGAGAAAATATGATTAATTGTGTCCAAGGATTACTCTCCGAAGGGGTAATTCCTATTGCAAATGAGGATGATGCTGTATCGGTTACCATGTCTATGTTTTCTGATAATGATGAGCTAGCTAGTCTTATTGCAAAATTAATCAATGCAGACAGGCTAATTATTCTTACAGATATTGATGGATTGTATTCGGGTGATCCAGACGCAGAATTTAGTAGTCTTATAGAAAATGTAAACCCAAAAGATGACTTTGATAAGTATATTAAAGACAGTGGCAAAGATGAGGGAGAAGGTCGAGGTGGTATGGGGTCTAAATTAAACTATGCACAACAGACTGCAGCTCAAAGTATACCAACATTCATTGCCAATGGGAAAAAAGAAAATACGATTGTTGATATTATAGAAGGAAAAAGTATTGGGACCAAAGTATCCCTCTAATCAAAAAACATAATAATGAGATTAATACAAACGGAGAAAAAAAATAATGTTTTAAGGTCTATGGAGCGTACTTTAGATGAAAATAGAGCACAACTTCTAGACGCAAACAAAAAGGACCTTGAGGCTTTTAAAAAAGATGATCAGGCGATGTATGATCGTTTACTTATAAATGATAAAAAGATCAACGGAATGATACAGGCAATTATGCAAGTGCGTTCACAAGGAGATCCAATAAACAAGGTGATTACCGATAAGTTGCTAGAAAATGGTCTGCAAGTAGTGAACAAGACAGCGCCTTTTGGGACTATAATGATTATTTACGAGTCTCGACCAGATGTTACCATAGAGGCCGCTGTGCTTGCATTTAAGGCGAATAATAAAATCTTGCTCAAAGGAGGGAAAGAAGCCATACATAGTAATACTATTCTCGTTGATTTATGGCATCAAGCATTACAAGAAAATGGGTTGAGTACAGAATATATCCAGTTTTTAAAGATGGATAGAACAGAGACACAGCAATTTTTAAAAAACCCAACAGAGCAGATAGATTTAATAGTTCCCAGAGGAGGTGAGCAATTGATTACTTTTGTGAAGGAACATGCAAAATGCGCTGTACTAGTAAGTGGTCGGGGCAATAACTTTTTATATGTAGATCAAAATTCAGATTGGGAAGATAGCATTAAGGTTATTCTTGATGCAAAAACTAGTAAAATATCAGCCTGTAATGCTTTAGATAAAATATTGATAAACAAAAACTTATCTAGTTACCACAATAAGATGATTGCTTTGAAGCATATTTTAAAAAACAATGGAGTATCTATATTAGTAGACTCTGATGTTAAAGATGTTTTAAAAGAGGAACAACTTATACCAAAAGACTCACTTTGGGAAAAGGAGTTTTTGGCGATGAAGTGTGTTATTGGATCCGTAGATTCTACAATGGATGCGATTCAAAAAATAAATAAATATTCTGGTGGTCACTCAGCGACTATAATGACAACTAATAATAAAACAGCGTCCCTTTTTATGGAACAGGTAGATTGTGCAGCTGTGTACCATAATGCATCAACCAGATTTACAGACGGTGGTGAGATGGGGGTAGGTGCAGAACTTGCCATTAGTACAGATAAATTACACCATAGAGGTCCTTTAGGTCTTGATCAGTTGGTTACCAATAAATATTATGTCTATGGTAATGGACATATTCGTGAATAAAACATACACTAGTATCTAGAAAACATCTCTATTTAAAATAGAGAATTATACCCGAAAAATCTTTCGTAAATAACTTAATACGACCACTTAAAAAAGCAGGTATTTTAGTGTCTTCGTGAGTATTTAAGATAAAATTCAATCCTTTTTTTAGCGGAGTATTATTTGTGTGATTTGCTCTAATGATAGGGTTTAACATCACAAAATGGTTTAGTTTATAATTTTTATTTATCTTAGTCGAATGGGAGTAGGAGCTTTAGTTTTTGGTAGTGTAGCGGTTTGTCTTTTGTTTGGTCTTGTGGCTAGAATGTTAAAGGACTAATTGTTTGAATTGTAATGTATTACCATCTATCTTTATACGATAGATGCTTTTTTATGCTTTTTTTTCTATGATTGATATTTCAGAATACATACGGGACATTGTAGATTTTCCTAAGCCAGGTGTGGTTTTTAAGGATATTACTCCTTTGCTGTCCAGTCATGAAGCATCACGTGTTTGTCTTGAACAGCTCGTATCTTTGGTTAATAATCAAGAAATTGATAAAGTAGTTGGTATCGAGTCCAGAGGGTTTCTCTTTGGGATGATGCTTGCACAGGAGCTCAACGCTGGTTTTGTGCCTTTGCGGAAACCAGGTAAATTACCCTTTGACACCTACAAAGAACCTTATTCGCTAGAATATGGAATGGATGTGCTTGAGATGCATGAAGATGCTATAAAAAGAGGAGATCGAGTGCTTATTCACGATGATGTGCTAGCTACGGGTGGTACTGCAAAAGCCGCTTGCAATCTAGTAGAAAGAGCTGGAGGTATAGTCGTTCAATGCAACTTTATTATGCAGATAGACTTTTTGAGAGGTGAAGATAAACTTTACAAATACGACTTAGCCTCTGTGCTAAGCTACTAATCTAGCGCATTTTTAGTCACCCACAATTTATAGCCAAAGAGTGCCATCTGAAGCTTTGACGCTTTAGCAAGGTCTACTCGTTTCTTAGTAAAACTAGGGAGCAAGGTTCTATTAAGTTTTGCTAAGGTTTTAAATAGCTGTTTTTTCATGCTACAAACATAGACAAAAAATGCCCTGAAATAAATCAGGAGTCACTTTCAATTACTTTCCAGTATCCATTTGCTTAGATATGATTTGTTCGTTCCCGTAGTAATACCCTGTGAAGACGGTGTTAAAAAACTAAACGAATAGTGCTGTTACCTTTTAAAAACCCATTCAAAAAAAGCATTGATATAAGTGCAGGGGTCGCTGTTTATTGTATGAGCACGCAATTAATTTTGTATTGAATTAAGTATCTTCGCATCTTTAATTCTCCCTTTTGTGAGTACTAGATTTTCCCTATGAGTATTGTTTTTATTATTGCAGGTTTAGCGCTTTTGGTAGTAGGAGGTGAGTTCTTAGTTCGCGCCGCTATAGGCTTGTCTTTTAAGCTCAAATTATCAAAAATGATCATCGGGCTTACCGTGGTTTCTTTTGCGACTTCGGCACCAGAATTATTGGTGAGTATACAGGCTGCCCTCGATGGGTTTAGTGATATCTCCCTCGGAAATGTGATAGGTTCAAACATTGCTAATATAGGATTAGTGCTCGGGATAACAGCTATTATCACGCCGCTAACCATAGATAAAGACTTCTATAAGTTCAACTGGCCTGTAATGATGATTCTGTCTGTGGCGCTTTACTTTATCTTATCAAGCGGTAATGAAATTTCTCAAATTGAAGGAGTTGCTTTATTATTTATTCTAGCCATTTACTTGTACTTGTTAATACGCAGAGCAAGAAGAAAACCTGTTTCTGAAGTTGCTATAGTTGATGAGGTGGATGATGCTTTAGCTACGGTTTCAAATTTTAAGATTGGTATCTGGCTCCTTATTGGTGCGGTAGCGCTTTATTTTGGAAGTACTTTACTAGTAGATGGCGCTGTAGATCTAGCCACAATGCTGGGCGTGAGTGAGCGTGTTATAGCGGTGACAATGATTGCTATTGGTACTAGTGTGCCAGAGTTAGCTGCATCTGTAATTGCTGCTTTAAAGAAAGAAAAAGCATTATCTTTAGGAAATTTAATTGGATCAAATATTTTCAACATTGCTTCTGTTCTCGGGATCACTGCCTTAATACAGCCCATCGTCGTAAATAGTTCTGAAATACTAACAAGTGATATTTGGTGGATGCTAGGTTTTTCAGCGGTGCTAATTCCTTTAGCATTTATTCCAAAAAGATTCGAGATAGGTAGAGTCAAAGGTTTCCTCCTTGTGCTTGCCTATTCTGCTTTTATAAGCACGGCGTTCTTGAATTAATATTTATAACCCAGATTTAGATTTACTGCTAATGACTTAAACAATCAACTTGGCGTGAATTCTAGAGTTTTCTATAAACCATGTATGTGTTTCTTTACCACCACAAATAACGCCTGCTACATATAAATTTTCAACATTGCTTTCCATAGTATCATTACTATACGTGGGGATGCATTTGTCTTTAGAGAGTGTGATTCCTGGTTTTCCTAAGAAATTAAAATTAGGCAGATAGCCTATGAGTGCAATGACAAAGTCATTGGATAGTTTTACAATACCTTCATTAGATTTTATGGTGACAGAGCTGTCTTCAATTTTTAAAATTTATTAAGAGAAATGGGCTTTGATGCTTCCTTCTTTAATACGGTTTTCTATATCCGGTTTCACCCAATATTCCACACGTTCGCCTAAGGCTGGGCCGCGTACAATCATAGTAACGTTTCCGCCCTTTCTGCAGATTTCTAATACAGCTACGGCACTATTACTAGCGCCCACGATACTAATGTCTTTTAATGAATAGGGATGTGCTTCTTTATAATAATGTGAAACATTAGGCAGGTTTTCGCCAGGTACGTGTAGTAGTTTTGGAATGTCATAAAATCCTGTCGCCACGATAACGTGCTTCATTTGATAGTTGTTTTTTTCTGAAATGATAAGGAATCCATCCTTTGACTTTTCAGCAGCAATAACGCCTTCGTACAGTTTTATTTTTAAGTCATCTGCAGTGACAACGTTACGTTAGTATTCTAGCGCTTCGTCATGTTTGGGTTTAGCATTTGTGCTAATGAAGGGAATATGATCAATTTATAACTTCTCTGAAGTAGAAAAGAAGCTCGTTTTTAAAGGATAATTGAATAACGAGTTGGTGAGCGACCCTTTTTTTAATACCACATAATCTAAGTTGTTTTTCTTACACTCTATCGCAGAGGCTATACCTATTGGGCTACCGCCAATAATAAGCATTTAATGTGGTAGTAGAATAGGATGATTATTAATGGTTAGAGAACCATTTTTTTTAACTTAGTAATTTTTTAAGATCTGCAACCGTTTGTGTAGGGTTTTCTGCTCCAAAAACATAACTACCAGCTACGAGTACATCTGCTCCTGCATCTGCTAGTTGTTTTGCATTTTTATTAGTCACTCCACCGTCAATTTCTATTTGGGTGCTAGCTCCTTTTTCATTGATAAGTTTTTTGAGTGCACGAACTTTATCATACGTGTTATCAATAAATTTTTGACCACCAAAACCTGGATTCACACTCATTAAGCATACAAGGTCAATATCTTTTATCGTGTCTTCAAGTAATGCGATACTCGTATGTGGGTTTAAGGCAACACCAGCTTTCATTCCAGCTGCTTTTATAGCTTGCAGCGTGCGGTGAAGGTGTGTGCAAGCTTCTATGTGCACCGTTAATATATTTGCACCAAGATCTGCAAAAGTCTGGATGTATCTATCTGGATCAACGATCATCAAGTGTACATCTACTGTTTTTGTAGCGTGTTTGCTTATTGCTTTTAATACGGGCATCCCAAAAGAAATATTAGGAACAAAAACACCATCCATAATATCAATATGAAACCAATCTGCTTCACTGGCATTAATCATTTCAATGTCACGCTGGAGGTTCGCAAAATCTGCGGCTAAAATAGAAGGGGCAATTAAAGTGTGGCTCATGCTAGTAGAAAGAAAGGTTTGAGAAGACGGTCTAGTTTTTCTGCCGTCGTATTGTGATTTAGACCACGAAGATACTCCTTTATCTCCTTTATTTGAGCATCGGTTCTTACGATATTAAAATCTAAACTGTAGTCTTTAAATACAGGTTGTTTCGTCTCCTTATTGATAATTTCAAACACAGTATGATGGCGGGCATCAAGTTTAATAGTTTCAAACACTTTCTTTACGGCTTTTTCAGAACCTTCTAGTACCTGAAAAAAATCACCCATCATATATAATAAAACCCCTTTAATCCCTAACAGGGTATTTTTTGTATATGCTTTTGCAAAAATGTGTTCAGCTTCTTCATTGGAGAGACCTTCCTGGGACTTGCTAAAATAACAGATCGTAAAATTCATAATAAAGAAATTTGGTTTTGCTCAAGTATAAAGATAATAAGAAATCATATCTAAAAGGATTATTATTCATAGCACTTTTAAAGTGCAAAAAAAAACCTCCGGTAATCAGCCGGAGGTCATTCATCAATCAAAAAACGAACAGTTTTAATCTCAGCCTAGGCCTCGATCTATATACTGTCGTAGCGTTTCATTGATACTGTATTTCTAAAATGACTTAGGCTTCAGAAACTATCAATGTAGACAAGCTCGCTTAGCCTAAATACGTTTTAAGTATGGTGCTTCTAGAAATGTGTTTTAATCTTCTAACCGCCTTTTCTTTAATTTGGCGCACGCGCTCCCTTGTTAAATCAAAGGTTTGTCCTATCTCTTCTAGCGTCATAGAATGTTGATCGGCAAGGCCAAAATAAAGACGTATCACATCTGCCTCCCGTGGTGTTAATGTTTCTAGTGCGCGTTCAATCTCTGTACGCAATGACTCGTTTAAAAGGGCTTTATCTGGATTAGGAGATTCTCCACTGCGCACAATATCGTACATATTATAATCTTCACCTTCCATAAGTGGTGCATCCATGGACACAGACCGGCCAGAGTTTTTCATCGACTCTTTTACATCGTTAATGGTCATATCTAGCTCCTTGGCAATTTCATCCGGGCTTGGCGGACGCTCGTGTGCTTGTTCTAGGTGGGCAAAAGCTTTTTTAATCTTATTGATGCTTCCTATCTTGTTAAGAGGTAGACGCACGACGCGAGATTGCTCTGCCAATGCTTGCAAAATAGATTGTCTAATCCACCATACTGCGTACGAGATAAATTTAAAACCACGTGTCTCATCAAAACGTTGCGCAGCTTTAATTAAGCCTAGATTTCCTTCATTAATAAGATCTGGAAGCGTTAAGCCTTGGTTTTGGTATTGCTTGGCTACCGAAACCACAAAACGAAGATTCGCTGTTGTTAGTTTCTTTAATGCGCCCTGGTCACCGGCTTTAATTTTTAGAGCCAGTTCTACCTCTTCTTCAGCAGTAATGAGGTCTATTTTCCCTATTTCTTGTAAGTATTTATCAAGCGATGCAGTCTCTCTATTAGTAACCTGCTTGGAAATCTTAAGTTGTCTCATTTATCAAATAAAAATTTGGGAACACAAAAGTGTGTCTCTCGGTTGTACGTAAGAAAGCGACAAAAGGTTACAGAAGAATTAAAATTTTTCATCTAGTTTTTTTTTCTACTTCTTCAAAAAAATAGAAGAGGCAGAAATCAATCAAGTCTTAGATTTAGCCAGTTTTTCAAATTGCGAGTTGGTAAAAGACCCAGAATAATAATAGCTTATAAACATAGCTATGAAATTATAGAGAGCGTGTCCTTAGCTTTTAAATATAGGTAAGGTCACCTTATAGAAAAAATAATATTTTATAATGACACCGAGAGGATTGAAATTAATGGAGAATTAATAGCTGCAAACAGATGCAGGGATAAAATTAATGTATTTAGTTCTCAATTTATGGTTATTTCATAAGCAAAGAAAGCGCCTCAAATAGGTATCGCCGCTGCGTAAAACTCGAAGTGTAAGAGATAAGGTAGATTTAAAAAAGGGCTAGAAGTATTCCAGGCCTTTTTTTTATAGTATATTTTTGCCAAAGGGCTCGTATCATATTAGTGATTATATACAGACTCTTAATTGTTGTCTGATTAAATAAGCTTCACATTCTTTATTAGCCCTATTGTCTTGATTTAAGGTCCTAGTTTTACTTTTTGTACAGAGCATACGGATTACTCAGGATTTAACAAATAAAAATATTTTATTCGATAAGATGCATATAAATTAGATGTAAGGTTATTTTTTTAGTATAATTGCGTAACCAAACAGTTAATTTTTTTTATTTAAACAAAAACTAATATTATGAAAATTTTTCGGAAATATTTTTTACTACTGCTTACCGTACTACCTGTGAGTAGTCTTTATGCTCAAGTAGGGGTTGGGACAACAACACCTGACACTTCATCTATCTTAGATGTTTCTTCTACAAGCAAGGGTTTATTAATGCCTCGATTAACCACGACAGAAAGAGATAATATCACACTCCCAGCGACGGGCTTAATGATATTTAACACCACCTTAAATGATGGCCAATTAAATACGGGAACTCCCTCGGCACCTATATGGATAGGAGTTAAAAGGCGTAATGAATCTATGATTGATTCTGCTTTTTTTGGTGATAACATTAGTACCACAGGTACGGTGGCTTCAGTTGTGCCGGGCATGACAAAAACAGTGGGAATAGGTACATATGCCGTTTCTTTTAATGCTCAGCATTTGACTACTGTAGTCAATCATGCGTTCAATACAAACGAAGGTATAATTGATGTAGACTTGATTTATCAAGACTTAAAAACCTTAACGGCTACTAACTTATCTCATTCTCTTGTTTTTGGTAATAGTAGTCCTGGTGGAGAGATTTTACCACCAGGAGTTTATGATGTAACGGGATCAGCATCGGTTGCTGGGACACTCGTGTTCGACGGTGGTGGAGATCCAAACGCAATGTTTGTTATTAGAAGTACGGGTCCATTAACTACGGGCGTTGGTACTACAGTAACGTTAACAAATGGAGCAAGCGCGAATAATATATTTTGGGTTTCTGAACAACCAATGTCAACAGGTGCTAACTCCATATTTAAAGGATCATTAGTGTCTCGAGCTGGAGCGATTTCATTAGGAGTCGGCACAAGTATGGTGGGTAGGATGTTTACAAAGAGTGGAGCTCTAAGTGTTGGGGCGAGTTGTATTCTTGCAATGCCAACAGGTGTTTCCCCTATTGACTTAAGGAGACTCGAAAATTTTGTGATGTTTACCACTAGTGGCGCGGTTTCATCTGATGCAAGTTCTACGATCACGGGGGATATAGGTACAGGAATCGGAGCTATGGCAATTGCAGGTACGCACCACGGAAATGAATTTCCTCCAGGAACAACAGCAAGCGACGAAACAAAGACGACGTACAGTATTTATCAAAATGGAACTGAAGTAGTTAATTCTAGTAGGACGGTTGTTTCACTGCACTCCGTAGTGTCTCTCCAAGCAATGGTTACAACGGTAACGTCAGGGGAAGTGATTGAAGTGCGTTGGCAAGTGAATTCTGGTGAAGCGACACTTGATAATAGAAACCTATTGTTGACTCGTTCAGACTTATAATTGAGCGAAGTTTAAAATAGCTACATTTGTTGTATGTACAACTATACTTGCTTTAAATGTGTATCATTTATGTGGTGCAAATTTCAGAAAATAATTTGTAAAAAAAACTAGCGATTTGAGGTAACACTCGAATCGCTAGTTTTTTTATATGCCTAAAGTTTAGTTTAGCCTTTGTAAAAGAATGTTCTTCTAAAAGAATATTAAATACCTAATATTTTAGCATCTACAAAGAATACAGAGTTGATGTCAATTGTGTGGTCTGATGTTATTAATTCGTCAGTTACTGTTTCTACTCTCAGGGTAAATTTATCTTCTTTTAGATAGTTTTGCAAATCATCACTAGACGTGTTTAATTCAATAAGGTTGTCAGAATTTGAAGGGATAACTTCTTTCCAAGCCATCCTTGCTTCGGGTTGATCTTCTGCTGAAATAAATGTTTCAATAGATTTTAAAAAATCGAAATTCCCATTAGACGGCGATTTGATCTCTAAGATCATGGAACTAAGTTCAATATGTTCTATTAGATCCCTATGCGTATTGTTGTTTTCAAAAGCTGACTCAGAATTAGAATTAATATCTGGAGTATATACATTGAATAGCAGATCAACTAATACAGAAGATTCGATGACTCCCTCTTCATTATAGGTAATATCAAATTGAGTTAATTGGTCCAGCTTGTAACAGGCAAACAGGAATGTCAAAAGGACAAGGGATGCTATTAATTTAAATTTTTCATATAGGTTTTGTTAGTGTATAGCGTTTTGTCAGTGTAAAGTTGTGGTGATGTATACGATAGTACAGCTGCGGAAAATAAGACCTAACAAAAATAAGGGCCTTTATTTTAGGGATTTATAAGTTTTCTAACTTATAGTTAGATTTCAAACTCATCAAGTTTTCGAAGCATAAAAAAAGCACTTCTCCTAAAGGAAAAGTGCTTTTGAATTATATACTAGTAAAGACCAACTCGTTGCACGAGCTTAGGCTAGGACTAATCTCTCTTTCTATCGTCTCTTCGTGGTGGACGACGATCGCTACTGCTACGTTCTCTTGGTGCAGGTGCTACATAGCCTTCTGGCTTTTCTAGCAATGCCTTACGAGATACTTTCTCTTTGCGAGTGCGTTTGTCAAGACCAAAGTATTTTACATCAAACACATCGCCCATTTTCACAACGTCGCTTACGTTTTCTGTACGTTCCCAAGCGAGCTCAGATACGTGTAATAATACTTCGTTTCCTGGAGCTTCCATATACTCTACAACAGCGCCAAAATCTAACATCTTGATTACTTTTACTTCGTATGCAGAACCTACAGTAGGCTTAAATGTGATCGAATCAATTTTAGCTAATACTTGGTCAATTCCGTCTTGTCCTGTTCCTAAGATTTCAACAATTCCTTCTTCTGTTACTGGGTCTTCGTTTATTACGATAGTACATCCAGTTACTTTTTGAAGTTCTTGTATCACTTTTCCTCCTGGTCCAATTAATGCACCAATGAATTCATTAGGAATACGAACAGATACCATTTTTGGAGCGTATTCTTTTACGTCCTCACGTGGCGTAGCGATTGTTTCAATTATTTTTTCAAGAATATGTAAACGACCATCTCTTGCTTGCTTTAATGCAGCAACAAGAATCTCGTAGCTTAATCCTTTTACTTTAATATCCATCTGACAAGCTGTAATACCATCTGCCGTTCCGGTTACCTTAAAGTCCATATCTCCTAAGTAATCTTCATCACCAAGGATATCGGTAAGTACTGCGTACTTGCCAGTAGACGCGTCAGAGATAAGTCCCATTGCGATACCAGAAACTGGCTTGATCATTTGGATACCTGCATCCATCATAGCCATTGTTCCAGCACATACTGTTGCCATAGAAGAAGAACCATTAGATTCTAATACTTCACTCACTACACGTACTGTGTAAGGACAATCTGCTGGTACCATTCCTTTTAATCCACGTTGTGCAAGGTTACCGTGACCAACTTCTCTACGAGAGGTTCCACGTATAGGTCTTGCTTCACCTGTACAGAAAGGAGGGAAGTTATAATGAAGGTAGAAATTCTCTTCACCTTCAAATGATGGCATATCTATTTTGTTTGCATCTCTAGAAGTTCCTAAAGTTACAGTAGCTAGTGCTTGCGTTTCGCCACGTGTGAAAACAGCAGAACCGTGCACAGATGGTAAGTAATCAATCTCACACCAGATGTCACGTACTTCATCAGTCTTACGACCATCTAAACGTAAACCTTCGTTTACCGTAAGGTCACGAACTGCAGCTTTTTCAGCTTTTCTGTAATAGTCAGAAACTAAACCACCGTACTCTTCTAATTCTTCGTCAGAGAATGATGCTTTTACTTCTGCTTTAATATCAGCAAATGCGGCAGTACGTTCTTGCTTCGTAGATCCAGCTTTTGCAACTGCATATACTTTGTCATACGCCATGTCGTGTACTCTCTTCACTAGCTCTTCATTATCAGGAGCTTCTTCATAGTCACGAACTTTTTTTCTACCAAAGGCATCAGCTAAACGGTGTTGTGCGTCAATCTGAAGTTTAATAGCTTCGTGTGCAAACTTGATAGCTTCGATCATTTCTTCTTCAGAAATCTCGTCCATTTCACCTTCTACCATCATTACAGAATCAGAAGATGCACCGATCATCATATCGATGTCAGACTCTTCAAGTTGTGCTCTAGTAGGGTTGATTACAAACTTTCCGTCAATACGTCCTACTCTTGCTTCAGAAATAGCGCATTCAAAAGGGAAATCTGATAATTGGATTGCTGCAGATGCGGCAAGACCTGCCATTGCATCTGGCATAACGTCATCATCGTGAGACATTAATTGAATCATTACTTGCGTTTCTGCGCTGTAATTTTTCGGGAATAATGGACGTAGTACACGATCCACCAAACGCATTGTCAATACTTCACCATCACTAGGTCTCGCTTCTCTTTTAAAGAAACCACCTGGGTAACGTCCTGCTGCCGCAAATTTCTCACGATAGTCAACTGTGAGTGGTAAGAATGGTAAATCTTTTTGCTCGTAGTTAGAAACTACAGTACAAAGCATCATACATTTTCCAGACTGAACCACTACGGATCCGTGTGCTTGTTTTGCTAATTTTCCGGTCTCGATAGAAATTTCTCTACCATCGCCAAGGTCAATGACCTCTCTAAATACTTTAGGTATCATAAAACTTAAGTTTTACTCCTCACTTCGACTACGCTCAGCGTAAACTAGAGTGGGAGACTTTTCAAGCTGTCAATAATAGACAACAAGAAAAGACATTAATAATTGGTCAACAATTGGTTCTCAATTGAAGTGTTGTTGTGTTGTTGTGGCGTATCATTTGTTTATTGGAACTGCAATAGTAGAAGATGAAAATTTTTGTGTTTAGGCGAAAAAGAAAATCTAAGCATAGCATCGCTATGGTTCTATTTTATTTTGAAGTTTAACGCAAAAAGGACATTTTAAACAAGCAATTTCAATGAGCTAATGGTACTAGGACCAATGAAAAACTAAGGGTAGTCTTTTAGGTATTTAATGAACGTTTCGGTTTTTAATTTATTCTCTTTTCCGAAGCAGAGATAATGCTATTTTTTCCAGATTCTGAATTAAATTCAAAACAAGTCAAGTATAGAGTAGTACTAAATAATAAAGGAGGCGCTAGCCTCCTTTATTAGAAATATTATTTACGTAAATTAAGTTCAGCAACGATTGCTCTGTAACGTAATACATCTTTCTTCATTAGATAATCTAATAATGAACGACGCTTACCTACTAGCATTACTAGAGAGCGTTCTGTGTTATAATCTTTGTGGTTCTTTTTAAGATGTCCAGTTAAATGCTCAATTCTGTAAGTGAATAAAGCGATCTGTCCTTCTGCAGAACCTGTGTCTGTTGCAGATTTTCCGTGTTTCTTGAAAATGGCTGCTTTTTCTTTTGGGTCTAAATACATGCTAATATTATTTTAATGATTTTTATGTATGAATTACGTATATCACAATTCGGCTGCAAAAATACTATTTTCTTATGATATAGTGATACTTACAACCTTTTTTCTGAAATATTCATCTCATTATATTTTCTGAAGAAAACAAAAATCCTTTCTAACATTTAGATAAAAAGGATTTTAGATTGTAAAGTGCTCTGAACTGTTACCGCAACTGCTTATTAACTTAAGCCGTTTTCCCTCTTAAGGCCCTGTTCAAGACGAGATCAAGATATAAGTTCACCTTATGTTTCATGTCTTTACGGTGCGATATAAAATCTAAGAAACCGTGTTCTAGTACAAACTCTGCACTTTGAAAACCTTCTGGCAAATCTTTTCCTGTCGTGTCTTTAACAACTCTTGGTCCTGCAAAACCTATTAAGGCTCCTGGCTCGCTTATGTTAATATCACCCAGCATCGCAAAAGAAGCCGTTGTTCCTCCTGTGGTTGGGTCTGTACATAAAGAGATATAAGGAATTCCTGCATCTGCCAGTTGAGCTAATTTCGCACTCGTTTTTGCAAGTTGCATGAGCGATAAGGCTGCTTCCATCATACGGGCACCTCCGGATTTACTAATTAATAAAAATGGAATTTTATTTTTAAGTGCGTGATCTGCTGCGCGGGCAATTTTCTCACCTACAACACTCCCCATAGAACCACCAATAAAGCGAAAGTCCATACAAGCGATCACAAGATCTGCTCCATTAGATTTTCCTACTGCGGTTCTAACAGCGTCCTTTAGGCCTGTGTTTTTTTGTGCCGCTTCAAGTCTGTCAGAGTATTTTTTAGTGTCGACAAAGCCCATTGGATCTTTAGAGGTTAGATTTGCATCTAGCTCATCAAACTTATTGTCATCAAAAAGTATTGAAAAATACTCGTGACTTCCCACTCTTACGTGGTATCCATCTTCGGGACTCACATAAAAGTTTTTTTCTAGCTCTTCTGCATCTACTACTTTCCCGGTAGGAGATTTATACCATAAGCCTTTAGGTACATCCTTTTTTTCTTCTGTTGGAGTATTAATTCCTTTTTTTGTTCTTTTAAACCAAGCCATATCTTCTTCGATTGCGGGGATATCTTGTTGCATATATCCGGTTAAAGTGTATTCACGTTGTTAAGATCTTCAAAGGCTCTTGTGAGTCTAGCCTTGAATGTTAGTTCGCTTTCACGCAGCCATTTTCTTGGGTCGTAATATTTTTTATTAGGTATATCATCCCCATCAGGGTTTCCTATTTGCTTCGCTAAATAATCTTGATATTTTAAGATGTAATCTCTAGCGCCTTCTGTGTAGGCGTATTGAAGATCTGTGTCAATGTTCATCTTGATCACACCATATCCTATCGCTTCACGTATTTCTTCTACAGTAGAACCACTCCCTCCGTGAAACACAAAGTCTATTGGGTTTTCTCCTGTATTGTATTTTTTCTGAACGTATTCCTGAGAGTTTTTTAAAATCTTTGGAGTTAGTTTTACGTTTCCTGGCTTATAAACGCCGTGCACATTTCCGAAGGCAGCAGCAATGGTGAATTGATCACTAACCTTCATTAACTCTTCATAGGCATAAGCTACTTCTTCTGGTTGCGTATATAATTTTGAGACATCTACGTCGCTATTATCTACACCATCTTCTTCACCACCTGTAATCCCAAGTTCTATCTCGAGTGTCATTCCCATTTTACTCATACGCTTAAGGTATGATTTGCAAATTTCGATGTTTTCTTCAATAGGCTCTTCGCTTAGGTCAATCATATGCGAACTGTACAATGGTTTGCCAGTTTCTGCATAAAATTTTTCACCTGCGTCAAGTAAACCGTCGATCCAAGGTAATAGTTTTTTTGCACAATGATCTGTGTGTAGGATTACGGTTGCGCCATAAGCCTCCGCCATCATATGTACGTGTTTTGCTCCTGATACTCCACCAACAATTGCTGCTTTGTGGTTGTCGTTTGCAAGTCCTTTTCCAGCCATAAATACACAGCCTCCATTTGAGAATTGTACAATTACAGGGCTGTTAAGCTCTGCTGCTGTTTCAATAACAGTATTTACTGTGCTTGAGCTCGTAACATTTACTGCTGGCATAGCAAAGCCTTTTTCTTTTGCGTAGGTATGTATTGCTTGTATTTCCTTGCCTGTGGCAACTCCTGGTTTGATGGAATGACTCATATTGTTGGTTGTCTTTGTTTAGTTACAATTAGGGACAAAAATAGCAAATTAAAATGGGTAATTGATCCCAATGTTTAACACGGACTCTCTTAATGAAAAGTTTTTAAACCAGCGCTCCCCTTCTGACAAAGCAGGATCGTGTGTTTTAAAGCCTAAGTCTAGTCTAAACACAAAGAATCCAAAATCATATCGAACCCCTGTTCCTGTTGCGATGGCGAGCTCTTTGAAGTCTTTTATTCCATCAAATTTAAATTCTGAAGTATCCAGATCGTCATAGATATTCCAGATGTTTCCTGCATCTATAAAAAACACTCCTTTAAACGCGCCTAAGATAGTAAAGCGATATTCTGCATTTAGTGCGACTTTAAAGTTGGCTTCATTAAAATCTAAAATGCTTCCGCTACTTCCTGGTCCTAGATCATAAGGACGCCACCCTCTATTGTCATTTGCTCCACCGGCAAAATAACTACGGGTAAAAGGAATACTGTTGCTATTACCATAAGGGATTGCAATCCCGGCAAATGCCCTTGTTGCCACGACACTACCATTAGGGAGTTCCCAGTGTCTAGTGATTTCTGTTTCTATCTTTCCGTACTGTGAAAAAGCTACCCCGAATATTTCTTTCTGTCCAGCTGTATTGGTAGCTAGATTTGCGCCTTTAGAAAGTAGGGATAAGATCCCGCCGGCACTTTCTAGTTTTACACGAAGACGGGTAAAGTCTTTGTCAAAAAGATTGCTACGTGTGTCTCTTAGAAAAGTAAAATTTGATGCAAAAATAAGATTGTTCTCTGTAAGTCGTTCTTGACGTTCGCGGATGCTTAAGATTTCGCTAAAAAGATCTGGAGTGAGTGCAAGGTTATCCAGCGTACCTGTAAGCACACCTGTCGTGAAAAAATCTGCCTCATTAAACCCAGTTCCATCTGCTGGAAGGACCAACTGGGGGTTTGCGCCATTGTCAATAAAGTCATAGTTTACCTCTTGTGCAATCTCGTTTAATCGTTGAAACGAACTGCGATAGACGTTAAAGTAATTATCAGGATTCACGTTTCTCACAAACTGAACATTAAAAAAGTCTAGACGGTACTTACGCGCTTTTGAGGGTTTCCAGCTATAATTATAAACTCCATTAAAGGTCTGCCTATCTAGCCCAATGTTTTTTTGAGAACTAAAACCCGCACTTACATTAGTACTGGGTGACATATATTTAGGGATTACCTTATCTGTTTTAAAAGGAGATAAAATACGAGGGAAGGATAGTTTAACATCTCCACCAAATTCAAAAATGTTAAAAAAATTGCTGTTTTCTGCCACGTCATTTGAAGAACCTAGGCTTCCTCTAGCGCTAATCTCTAATGTTTCTGCACCTTTAAAAATGTTCCTGATAAACATACTCCCACTACCTCCTATACCTATTTGCTGGATAGCGGACGTATAGGTGTCAAAGTCTGCACCTAAGGTGTATTTTTCTCTTGGTGTTAATAATAGGGTCGCTATTAATCCAGTGCCCGTACTATCTTTTGGGTCTTCTTGATAGCTAATGTTGGGGTATTTAAAAATCTTAAGGTCACTAATCTGGTTATAGGTTAGTGTACGGTCTATGTCTTTAAAGATAGCATTTGGCTGTATAGAGACGGCGTCTGCAATCGCCTTAGGTTTAAACTTTAAATCGTCATAGCTGTAGAGTTCGTACCCTTTATATTTAGCAGAATCTTGAAAAACTGTTTTGTCTTTATTGTCAAAGGTGAAGTCTGTCACAATCCTTACTTTATTAACTGAGTAAATCTCAAAAGGGGCAGTGCGTGTACTATCGCCTTCTTCAATCTTTCTATCTGGAATGATATACTTCATGTTTGCCTTGTGCTCAGTTTTTACAGTGTCTCCTTCAAATGTGATGTACTCCTGGTCAAAGTGATATACTCCAGAGTTTCTAAACTCAATAGTTAATCGATCCCGCTCATTATTAAAATCGTTCGCGCTGTACTGTACTCCGCTTTTTAAAAAAGTTTGTGATCTAGTTTTTTTAAATAAAGAGTCAATCACTGGCGAAGTGATATCGGCTTGTATAGAGCCTACGATATAGGGTTTAAAGCGCTGTACTTGATAATTAATAGCTGCTCTTTTTTCTTTCTTTTCAATAGGAACTACTGTTGCTGTTGCCTTCGTGTTAAAATAGCCAAAGCTGGAATAGTACCTTTTTAAGCGTTCCAACGATTTCTTGGTTCTCACTTCAGAGATTATCGTCGGGGCATCTCCAGTTTCTTTTAGCCAATTATTAATTCCTATTTTGCTAGAGTCTAGTTTTATTACTTGTTTTTCTGACAAGAATTTTACTAGATTTTCCTTTCTATTTGGTTTACGGTACAACCAATCTTGGAACGTAGAATCTGGATTAGGCTCTGCTATATTGTATATGTGAAGTCCTAATGGATAATTGATAATCGGAATTGTTGGATTTGGTTTTTGTGCAAGTTGGCTCAATACTCCAAACGCTGTAACTTCTTCTCCATCTACATTGATTACATTTTCAGTGAGGAGGTATTTGCCGTCTGGAACCCGTTTTACAGCATTACAACCATAAAGAAATAGTGCAGTTAAGAGAATTAATGATATTTTTGTAAGGTCTGCGCGCAATACGGTTTGTGGACTTTAATTTGCCATATCCAGTATGGTACTAGCAAAAATAAGCTAATTTTGATAAGTAAAAGTCAATTAAAATTAATAACGAGTCTTTCTAAAAAAAAGTACCGTGACCAGCATGGTTTTTTTATTGCTGAAGGGCCAAAAGTGATTGCAGAGTTCATCGCAGAAGGTCTTGAGATGCAGCTGCATTTTACTTCAGAAATAGTAAAGAATGAAACCTCGGTTTATCACCAGATTACTCCCCAAGAATTAAAAAAAATAAGCAATCTTACCAACCCAAATACGTCTCTTGCCGTGTTTAAATTTCCGAAGCAGAAAGCTAATGAAAACAAAGGAATATGCCTTGTGCTGGATGGAATTCAAGATCCGGGAAATCTCGGGACCATTATAAGATTGTGTGATTGGTTTGGGGTATCTCAACTTGTTTGCTCCACAGATACGGTAGACTGTTTTAACCCAAAAGTGGTGCAGGCCACGATGGGTTCTCTAGCGAGACTCTCCATACAATATGGAGATATTGAGCAAAAACTTTCTACAACTATGCTGCCTATTTATGGCGGGGTTTTAGAAGGGAGCTCTGTGTATTCAGAAAAAATAGAAGAGGATTGTTATCTGGTGGTAGGTAATGAGGGTAATGGTATTTCAGAAAAAATAATAGGGCTCTTGACGCATAAAATTACGATCCCGCAATACGGTGCTTCTCAAAAAACGGAAAGTCTTAATGTGGCAACCGCTGCTGCAATTTTACTAAGTGAGGCAATGCGCCCTACTGGAAAGTAAAATTAACAAAAAGCCCTCGCGATCCCATTTTTGCAATGTTACTTGTGTAAGCACTATTTGGATTTTCATCTCTAACGAGCTCATCACTTGTGGCAAATACGCCACGAATAGATGGTGTAAACTTAAAGTAGAAAAGATAAAAGTCTATCCCAAAACCAAGCTCAAAATAGGAAGTGTTTTTTTTCATTCTAAACTGACCTTCACCATTATCTTCTGGATTGTCTTGATTGCTAGATAGATTTAAAGAAGTAGAAACTCCTCCCACGATAAATGGCTTAAAATTATTGATTCTTTTTGTAGAAAACTTCACTAATAAAGGCACGTGAATATAGGTGGATTGCAGCGAACGTAAGCGGTCGTTTTCTTCTTCAAATTGACGATACAAGAGATCCCGCTGCGTAAAGTAAAGGCCTGGTTCTAGTCTTAGATTGACATATTTATTAATACGCAAATCACCTATAAGACCTACATTAAAACCTCCTGTGCTGTTTACAACAACATCTGTTTCTGGGCCTAAGTCTTGCTCATAGTCAAAATTAAAATCATACGTATTGAAACCAAGAAAATAACCCCAAGTAAGAAGTTTCTTGTCAAACGTTTCTAGATTAGTGACACGTTCTTTGCTAAATAACTGAGCATTAGCGCTCTGAGCTAAAATGGCGAATGCAAAAATGAATAAGTACCTTTTCATATATTATTTGGTAGCACTATAAATAGTAGCTACTCCTAGCGTTTGCGGTTTGTATTGCACTTCTTTAAACCCTATTTTCCGTAAAATATTGTTGAGCTTTTCTCCAAAAGGGAAAACAGAGGCGCTCTGACTTAAGTAACGATACGCTACCTTGTCTTTTGAAAACAGTTTTCCTATTAACGGCAAGACCGCTTTAGAATATACAAAATAGCCTTGCTTAAATGGAAACTTAGTAGGTACTGAGGTTTCCAGAATGACAAAAATTCCTCCTGGGGTTAAAACCCTTAAAATTTCGGCTAAACCCTTTTCTAAATTTTGAAAATTACGAATCCCAAAAGAAACCGTAATCGCTTCAAAGCTATTATCATCAAAAGGCAGTGCTTCACTATCGCCTTTAATAAAATCTATTTGTTTTTCTAAGGGAGTGCCTATTAGTTTTTTTCTTGCCATAGAGAGCATCCCTTCAGATAAGTCGAGACCTACAATTTTTGTTGATGGTAAACGCTCCGCAAATTGTAAGGCGAGATCGCCCGTCCCTGTGGCAATATCAAGATAAGAAGAAGGCCGATTTTCTGTAATCATATCGATTACTTTTCTTCTCCATTTTTGATCAATACCCATAGAGATGACACGGTTAAGACCATCGTAGTTGCCAGAGATGTTGTCAAACATTTCTTCTACTTGTTCTTTTTTAGATCCTTGGTGATCTTTGTACGGTGTTATAGGATTTTCTTTTTTCATTTCGGCTGCAAAATTACGTACTTTTTAGAGAATAGTTGCACGTACACAAGGGTTTGTAATTTCAATTTATTATTTATTTCCATGACTAACCAGTTACGGCTCAAGAGCCACGATACAAGCGTTTATTTTTTTTACTAAAACGTCTCCTAGCTAAATTAAAGGCAAATACCATTAAAGCATACGGGGTAATTTGTACCTTTGCCTTCTTAATTCTTATGTTGTAACAAACGTTATGAAGATAATCATTGCTGGAGCAGGCGAAGTAGGATTTCACTTAGCAAAGCTGCTTTCTTTTGAGTCTCAAGATATTACCTTAATAGATTCTAAAAGATCTAGTCTGGCGAATGCCGAGACACATCTTGATATACGTGTGATCAAAGGAGACGCAACCTCTATTGCTGTGCTGCGAGATGCTCAAATAGACCAGACGGACTTAGTCATCGCCGTAACTTCTTCTGAAACTACAAACATTACTGTATGCGTGCTTTCTAAGCAATTAGGAGCAAAACGTACGGTTGCAAGAATATCGAATACGGAGTTTTTAGAACATAAAGATGAGGTTGGGTTTGAAAAATTTGGTATCGATGAGCTCATCTCTCCAGAAGCGTTAGCCTCTGCTGAAATTGGACTACTCCTTAATCAGAGTGCCTTTAATGATACCTACGAGTTTGAAGATGGTGCCTTAACGATGATAGGGTTGAGCCTTTCACGTACCGCAGATTTTGTTGGTAAAACGGTTCATGAAGCGGCAAGTATCTTTCCTCACCTTGAGTTTATTCCTATTGCGATACAACGCTTTGGTACGCAATACACGCTTATCCCTCGCGGTGATACTAAATTTAAGGAGGGAGATCAAGTATATTTTATGACAACGAAGGCGGGTGTAGATGAAATCTATAAGCTTACCGGAAAAGTACGGCACGACATAAAAAATGTGATGATTCTTGGTGGAAGTAAAATAGGATATCAAACAGCAAGCAATCTATGTGGGAATAAGTTTAATGTAAAGCTCATAGAAAGCAATGCAGAAAAAGCATTTGAGATAGCAGATGATGTTCCTAATTGTCTGGTCATAAATGGCGATGGTAGAAATGTCGAGTTGCTTCAAGAAGAATCTATTCAAGAAATGGATGCCTTTATTGCGGTCACAGGAAATAGCGAAACAAATATCATGTCTTGCTTGGTGGCAAAATCTAAAGGAGTAAAAAAGGCAATTGCCCTAGTAGAGAATATGGATTATTATCAACTCTCTCACTCTATTGGGATTGATACCTTGATTAACAAAAAATTACTGGCAGCAAATAATATTTTTAGATACATCCGTAAAGGAGAGGTGGTTGCAATGACCAAGCTAAATAATATGAACGCAGAGTTGTTAGAGTTTGAAGTAAAAGAAAATGCGGCGGTGTGTAATGAAATCATCAAAGAAATCGATATTCCTAGGTCTGCAATCATTGGCGGAATAGTGCGTGAAGGTGAAGGCTTTATCCCATTGGGAGACTTTAAAATCGCTTGCGGAGATCGCATTGTCGTATGTTGCTTGCCGCAATCTATAGCGAAGGTGGAAAAACTTTTTGTGTAATGCGCCGTCATATTCGTAACCTTAATTACCGGATCATCATACATATTATGGGACTGCTCTTTGCAGTGAACGGTGGCTTCATGTTAATTGCAACCATTGTAAGTTTTGCCTATCAAGATGGGGTAGGGTTTCAAATGTTACTCGCCGGGATTGTTACTATTCTATTGGGAGGTATTACTATGCTACTCTCAAAAAACCACCGCAAAGAAATACAGAAAAGGGAAGGATACATTATTGTCACTTTTGGCTGGATCTTTATGTCGCTTGCAGGGACCTTACCCTATGTCTTTACTGGAGCGATAGATGGATTTACAAACATCTTTTTTGAAACGATAAGTGGGTATACCACCACAGGTGCGAGTATCTTGTCTGATGTAGAAAGCTTACCGAAAGGCATTCTCTTTTGGCGTAGCATCACACACTGGATAGGAGGGATGGGTATTATTGTGCTCGCCATTGCCATTTTACCTTTATTAGGAATAGGAGGGATGCAGCTCTTTGCTGCGGAAGCACCTGGGCCAGGAGGAGACAAGCTGCATCCTAGAATTACAGATACTGCAAAACGTTTATGGCTAATCTATGTAGGGTACACCATTGCAGAAACGATCTTATTACAAGTAGCGGGTATGAGCTTTTTTGATGCGATAAATCACTCCCTAAGTACGTTGAGTACGGGTGGTTTTTCTACTAAGAATAACAGCATTGCCTACTGGAATGATTCTCCTTTAATACAATACATTATCATTGTATTTATGTTTCTTGCTGGGACCAACTTTGTCTTAAGTTATTTTGCATTTAAGCGCAAGTTCTCCAGAATATTTATGGATGAAGAGTTTAGAGTGTATCTCTATGGAGTCATAGCTCTTACAGTTGTTGCAGCCTTGTTTATCTATGCTTATGCAGATGTGCAAGCATCAAGTATTGTGCATCCCTTAGTGTATGGCGAGTTTGAAAGTGCTGTACGGCACGGTTTATTTCAGGTGCTAGCCGTTGTGACCACCACAGGATTTGTGACTGCAGATTATACGATGTGGGCTCCGTTTTTAACCATATTTTTCTTTGGCTTAATGTTTTTGGGGGCTTCTTCTGGATCTACTTCTGGAGGAATAAAAATTGTACGTCATTTAATAATGATTAAAAATGGGGTTTTAGAATTTAAAAGAACCCTGCATCCTAATGCTATTTTACCAGTTAGATATAATAACAAAGCGGTACAAGCGCCCATCGTGTATAATATATTAGGCTTCTTTATTCTATATATGCTTTCCTTTATTGTGGGGGTACTTGTGTTTTCTTGGTTAGGACTCGACTTTAGGACAGCGCTCGGTGGCGCCGCATCTAGTTTAGGAAATGTAGGGCCCGCTTTAGGTAATCTTGGGCCTGTAGATACTTATGGAAGTCTGCCCGTCTTGGCAAAATGGTGGGCCTGCTTTTTAATGCTTATAGGAAGGCTTGAGCTGTTTACCGTATTAATTTTACTTACCCCATTTTTCTGGAGAAATCGATAAGTAAGTTCCGCTCGCTATAGCGAACCATATTTCAATTAAGATACTACCTTCACTTTACTGGCCAGTTCTTTGGCTCTTTTTGTAACGGCGGCAACAGATGCGTCTAGATGATCATAAGTTACCACTACGCCCATTCTTCTATACGGTCTAGAAGTAGGTTTCCCAAAAAGGCGGAAGTCACTTTTTTGCTCGCTGGCAATATCTTCAACTCCCTCAAAAGTAGGACTGCTTGACGTTTCTGAAGCAAGAATCACGGCGCTTGCACCTATTCTCTCTAGTGTTATTTCTGAAATTTTAAGCCCTAAAACAGCTCTTAAGTGTAATTCAAATTCGTTGTAGTTTTGAGTATTCGCGAGCGTTACCATCCCCGTATCGTGAGGTCTTGGTGATAATTCTGAAAAATAAACACCATCATCTCCCACAAAAAACTCTACACCCCAAAGCCCAGCTCCACCTAATGCAGCAGTTACTTTTGCAGCCATATCTTGTGCTTCTTGCAAGTGTGCAGCTTCCATCGTGGCAGGTTGCCAGCTTTCTTGATAGTCGCCTCTTTCTTGCCTGTGTCCTATAGGTGGGCAGAAAAGTGTAGGGGCTTCCCGTTGGGTAACGGTCAGTAGGGTGATCTCATAATTAAAGTTTACAAATTCTTCTACGATTACCTCGGCAACATCACCGCGAGAACCTTCCTGAGAGTAGGTCCAGGCTTTGTCAATATCTGCTTCGGTTTTTATGGTGCTTTGGCCTTTTCCGCTGGAGGACATTAAAGGTTTTACTACGCAGGGCATCCCTACGACAGCGACCGCTTCTTTTAAAGAAGTTGCTGAGGTGGCATACCTATATCTAGCGGTTTTTAGGCCTAGATCTTTTGCCGCAAGATCACGAATGGCTTTTCTATTCATGGTAAAGTTTGCCGCCTTTGCAGAAGGGATTACGGTAAAGCCTTGCTTTTCATAGTCATAAAAACGCTCTGTTCTAATGGCTTCAATTTCTGGTATAATATAATCTGGGTTGTATTTTGCAACAAGCGCATCTAGCGCCTTGCCATCGAGCATATTAATTACGGCCGACTCGTGCGCCACTTGCATTGCAGGCGCATTTTTATAACTATCAACAGCGATTACATATTGTCCCAAACGCTGTGCAGCGATCACAAATTCTTTTCCTAATTCTCCAGATCCAAGGAGGAGTATCTTTGCCATATTTTTTTTATTGAGTACGAAAGTACATTAAATCATTGTTTTAAGAAAAATTGATGTAAAATTAAATAACCTATGATTTTAGTGGGATAGTAACGGTGTTCGGGACCCAGCACCCATTGATGTTTTTAATAGGTGAAACAGTATTAATTATAAGAGTTAATTGAAAAATTGCTACTATCTTGAACGCTAAATTAACTTAAACCAATGTATTATGAGAAAAATTATTTTATCTGCATTTGCTATTCTTTTGAGCACTGCCATGTTTGCACAAGTACAAAATTATGCAATAGGTGATACTGTAGATGACTTTACCGTTACAGATACGGATGGCGTGGAATGGAATCTCTATGACCTTACAGCACAAGGAAAGTATGTGTATTTAGATTTTTTCTTTGATACCTGTGGGCCTTGTCAAACAACGCAACCTATCTATAATGAGTTTCATGATACATACGGGTGTAATGAATTTGAGATATTTGTGATTTCTATCAATAATGGAACGGATAATGACGAAGAGGTTATTGCTTTTGAAAACACGTTTGGTGGTGATTTTCAACACAGTCCCGCTGTAAGTAGTGATGGTGGTTCTGATGCCGTTGATGCCAACTTTGGTATTACTGCATATCCTACCTATTGTATGGTAGGCCCAGACAACACACTTGTAGAAAATGATATCTGGCCTATCGCTGATGTTAGTACCTATGAGGCTACTATTCCTGCAGAGTCTAACGCAACACCTATGGCGTGTTCTTTAGGTTTAGGAGATACGGCTGTACTAGATTTTACAATGTACCCTAATCCAAGTAATGGGTCTTTAGTACACCTTGATCTTCCTGTTGCTATGGACGATGCAAAAGTAACAATCTACAATACGCTAGGAAGCGTTGTATTTGCTCAAAGCTTTAATGGAGAACGTGCAGCTTTAGAAACAAATCTTTCTGCAGGAGCGTATCTAGTAAAGGTTACTGGAGGAGACATGGCTAACACCTTGATGCTTAAAGTGCAGTAATCTATTTAATTCTTATTAAACAAAAGCGCCTTTCTCCTAAACATAGGGAGAAAGGCGCTTTTTTTTGCGAATACCGAAATCCATAATGAGGTTCAACAAATGGGTGGTAATTTTGGCTGTGCCGGGATCGCTAGGCAAATGATCAAATAAAAATTTTACTAATAATTAAGTGTAAATACGTAAGTAGATTTAAAATATTCGGTGTAGGTTTACTGGGTAATTTTAGAGGGCATTAAACTTAGAGATGGATAGTGACCGAGTTGGTATATATAAATAAACCTTTTAAAGCGTACTTAATTCTGAAGTTCTCAAAATAAAAAATAGTGTAGTAGCTAGTGAATCACCTAAAATGAGTGAACATGGAGACAAAGATTAAGTGCTAGCTTCGCATTTATAGCATACTTATGCTTGCAATACGTGAGATAAATACTTTAGCGCAAAAGTTTACCAAATGGCAAATCGTGTTTGATACATGCGAGTTATTGGCAATTTGATGAAGAATAAAAAAATGACAAAAGCCAACGAATTAATCGTTTAAATAAAAATTTAACAAGGTCGGAATAAGCCGAATGAGACCTGTAAAATCGAAGTAGGTGTACGTTTATAAATAAGTAAAGTTATGAAAAAAAGTTTTTTAATTGTAATTATTGGAATGCTGTCATTGGGAATGTCTATGAATTCTTGCTCATCAGACGATGAAGATGAAACTGATTCAAGAGACCAATATGTTGGCACGTGGGTTATGGTCTCTGAAGGGACTGTAAATACGTTATTCAACGGAGATATTGAGGAAACTGAAATTATTAATGAGACAGAAACAGTAAATATTTCAAAATCTGGGGAGAATGATTTATTGATTGACGATAGAATATATTTTGTTAATGGTTTTAACCTTACTAGTACTCCGTATGCTAACCCTTTTGACTCAGTTGAATATACTGGCTCAATAATTTTTACAACCATTGGTGTATTAAGTTCAGATACTATTACACTCCAAAGTGATGTGACAGGTACTTGGTCATATGATGGTAGTGATGGAACTTTTAATGGAAATGTAGTAAATACGCTATCGAGAATGTAGTACATACGCTATCGAAATAGATGCTAAGTAAAAGCACAACTAGAACAACAACGCTGGAGCATCATAAACACCCTAAGGGCTAAGATGGATCCCTAGGTCTATAGTGGTCAAGAACCCATAAGAGATGCCGTCCTTATCTTTATAGATTTATAATAATAAAGCTTGTCGTTATACCAACAAAGAAAACGGTACACTTAGTAACTCGTTTGTGTCGTTATAGAGTCACTTCTATCTCGAGCTTGGGTTGTGAATACAGTACTCTATTTAATTACATTATATATTAAAAGAGTCTTTCTCCTACACATAGGGAGGAAGACTCTTTTTTTTACGAATACGGAAACCCGTAATGAGGTTTCATACACGGGTGGTAATTTTGGCTATGCCGGGATCGCTAGGTAAATGATCAAATGAAAAATTTTCCCATAATTACGTGTTTACACGTATCGCGTCTATGAATGGTCTTTGTAGGTTTACAAGGTGCTCCTTGATGGTTTCCCAAAAATAAAATAAATAGTAAAATTTAAAAATACGGCGCTATGTTAACCCCAAAAGTTAGCACCTTTATAAACGCCAAAGCCCGCATACTTGATTTACCTTGTAAAAAAATCAAGTCAAATAAAAAACACAATGCTTTTATTTACAAACCTGACCTCAAAGCAATACAAGCAAGACAAGCAATAAAAAATTAAATGACCGAACAAAAAGCACAACTAGAACAACAACTCTGGAACATCGCAAACACCCTGCGTGGAAAGATGGATGCCGATGATTTTAGAGATTACATATTAGGCTTCATATTTTATAAGTACCTGAGTAAAAAAATGGATTTGTATGCCAACCGCATCCTAAAACCTGACGGACTCACCTTTCAGGAAGTAGAAGGACACGCCCAAGAAGCAGCTTTTATAGAAGCCATTAAAGATGCCGCACTAGATAAACTAGGGTATTTCTTATTGCCATCAGAGCTCTTTAGCGAACTCGCCAAAAGAGGAAACTCTGGTGGAAAGCACCAATTTATTTTGGGTGATCTAGCAAAAGTACTCACGCATATAGAGCAAAGCACTATGGGTTCCGAAAGTGAAGAAGATTTTGGTAACCTGTTTGAAGACCTAGATTTAACAAGCCATAAACTCGGTAAATCCGAAAACGATAAAAACGAACTCATTGTAAAAGTACTCTCGCATTTAGACGAGATTGATTTCGATTTAGAAAACACCGATAGCGATGTGCTAGGCGATGCCTATGAATACCTCATTGGTAAATTTGCCTCTGGCGCAGGAAAGAAAGCAGGGGAGTTTTATACCCCACAACAAGTATCAAATGTGCTGGCACAACTGGTAACCGTGGGTAAAGACAGGCTAAAATCTGTGTACGATCCTACCTGTGGATCCGGTTCTTTGTTATTACGCGTTGCCAAACAAGTAAAAGAAGTTAGTGCGTTTTACGGACAAGAAATGAACCCGACTACCTATAACTTGTGTCGAATGAACATGATTATGCACGATGTGCATTACAAAAAGTTCGATATTAAAAATGAAGATACCCTAGAGCGACCGCAACATCTAGATCAACGTTTTGAAGCCATTGTAGCAAACCCGCCATTCTCTGCCAAGTGGAGCGCAAGCCCCTTGTTTATGAGTGACGACCGTTTTTCTAACTACGGAAAACTAGCACCAAGCTCTAAGGCAGATTTTGCCTTTGTGCAACACATGGTGCACTCTTTAGCAGATAACGGAACCATGGCCGTAGTGCTACCACACGGCGTATTGTTTAGAGGCGCAGCCGAAGGGCACATCCGTAAATACCTCATCCAAGACCGCAACTACCTCGATGCCGTCATAGGGTTGCCAGCCAACATCTTTTATGGAACCAGTATTCCTACCTGTATTTTGGTGCTAAAAAAGGAAAGAGTTCATAAAGACAACATCCTGTTTATAGATTCAAGCCAGCATTTCGAGAAAGTAAAAACGCAGAACTACTTGCGTGAAGAAGACATCAATAAATTAATTGATACCTACAAAAACCGAAAGCCAGAAGATAAATACAGCCATGTAGCCCAACTGACAGAAGTAGCAGAAAACGACTACAACCTAAACATACCACGTTATGTAGATACCTTCGAAGAAGAAGAACCTGTAGACCTGGCAACCGTTTCTACCGCCCTCAAAGCCATAGACACAGCCATGGCCACTACAGATGCCACCATAGCCGATTACTGTAAACAATTAGACATAGACACTCCTTTTTAATGGATAGATTAGAATATATATTATTAGGGCACGTCCGCCTCCTGGCGGATCAGGCTTGCGGCACTCGCTATTTTGCGAAAAGCAATATGAGCTCAAACAAATGCCTTAATCCTTCGTGCAACTTATGAGTAACGCTTTAACACATATCGATAACAAACCGTCCTCACAACCGTCATTGCGAGCTAGTCATTGCGAGGACGAAGGACGACGCAAACTCAAGCAATCTCCCGCATTAAGATTCAAGGAGTTTGATGGTGATATTGAAGAAACTTTGTTTGGAAGTCATTATTCATTTCATACAACAAATTCACTTTCAAGAGATAAACTGAATTACGATAAAGGGGAAGTTAGAAATATTCATTACGGTGATATTCATACAAAATTTCAAACTCACTTTCATTTAGTTAACGAATATGTTCCATTGATAAATGAGGATGTAGATTTAGCAAAAATTAAGGAAGACTCTTATTGTAAAGTTGGTGATTTAGTTATTGCAGATGCATCTGAAGATTACGCAGATATTGGAAAATCTATTGAGCTTATTGATATTAATAATGAAAAATTATTAGCTGGCTTGCACACATTCTTAGCAAGACCATCATCTGAAAGTACATCTGTTGGCTATATAAGTTGTTTGCTTAAATCTTGGAAATTGAGGAAGCAAATAATGACAATAGCGCAAGGGACAAAAGTTCTGAGTTTATCTGCTGGTAGAGTTTCGAATTTAAAATTAAATATCCCAACCCTCCCCGAACAACAAAAAATAGCATCTTTTTTAAGTGCGGTAGATAATAAAATACAGCAGCTCACCAAAAAGAAGGCATTGTTGGAGCACTACAAAAAAGGCGTAATGCAACAACTCTTCTCTGGCCAACTCCGCTTCAAAGACGAAAACGGTGAGGATTATCCTGATTGGGAGTGGGTTGGAGGAAACGAATTGTTTGATAATATTTCGGATAAAAAACATAATTCAGACTTGCCAATACTTGCAATTACCCAAGATCAAGGAGCTATTCCTAGAGAGTTGATTAATTATCAAATGACCGTAACTGAAGCAAGTGTAGCAAGTTATAAGGTTGTACAAAAAGGAGATTTTATTATAAGTTTAAGAACTTTTCAAGGAGGAATTGAATTTTCAGAATATCACGGTATTTGCAGTCCAGCATACAATATACTTAGACCAAGTTCTGATGATGTTGACAGAGCTTTTTACAAGTTCTACTTAAAAACATCTTTCTACATAAGACAATTACAAAAGAATTTAGAAGGAATTAGAGATGGTAAAATGATTAGTTATAAATACTTCTCAGAGATTAAAGTTCCATTTCCATCTAAACCAGAACAACAAAAAGTCGCTACCTACGTATCGCGTATCGATACCAAAATAGAAAGTGTAAATAATCAAATGACCCAAACCCAAACCTTTAAAAAAGGGCTGTTGCAGCAAATGTTTGTTTAAATAAGATAAAATTAATAAGAGTATAATTTTTTTATGGATAAGAGTAGAACCGCAGAGTATAAGTCTAAAGATTATAGTAATTTCAATTTAAAATTCCCGGAAGTTGAGTTGTTACTTGATCAAATTGAGATGATAAAGCGAAGAAAAATTAGAGACAGTGATGAAGTGATAAACTACATTGATCCACTTAATCATGTAAAAACTCTAAAAAATCCAGTTAATCATCTAATAATTGGTAGGAGAGGTGCTGGAAAAACATCTTTATTAATAAAAGTGATTGAGGAAATAAAAAAGACAGGCGGGTTTATTACAACTGTTGATATGCAAAGCAAGCAGCGCCTAAGTGCAGATTTACCTTTAGTAGAGGTTCTTTTGAAATTATATACTGAGTTGTTATTGAATATTGAATCGAACCAGACTTGGGAGCCATATATTAAAAGAAAATCAAAAATCAAATTTTACAAATTAAAATCGCTTTATTTCGGGTTAATAAAAAAAGAACTTTGGACAAATGACTTTGTTAAGTTTGATACTTTACACTTTTCAATTATTAATATAATTGGACAATTGGAACAAATAAAAAAGACACCAGATGGGGCTAGTTTAAAAACATCGGAAGTAGATACAAAAAAAAGAAGTAAAATTAGTAATTTAAAAGTTTCATCTACTATATCGGCTGATACAAAATATTTGGAAATAGTTAATGCACAAGCCTATATAAGAGCAAATTACAGTATTGTCTCTGAAGAAGAGAAATTACAAAATAAAACAACCGAATTTATTGTGTCTTATTCTAAAAAAGAGGCCTTAGATATTTTAAAAAATGAAATTGTTGAGTGTTTAGAAAATTTTCATAATCTAATTAAGATTCCAATACATCTAATTCTTGATGATTTTTATCAAATCCCTATTAATAATCAACCTTATATTTTTCAATATTTACATGATTTAAATAAAGAAACTTCTAAAAAAGTTTTTTCTTTTAAAGCCTGTCTAGTTCCTCATAGATTTAAATTAAATGAAATTAGTAATAAGATATTATCTCACAAAGATGATTTCAGTACAATTAATTTAGATCGAGATTTTTATGAATTAGAAGACAACAAAGATTTATTGTTCAAAATATTATGTGGTATAGATCCCTCATTAGGCTTTACCTCTGTCAGAATACATAAGTTATTTAATGATCAAGTAGTTTTAAATAATTGCATTAGGGCTTCTGGAGCTTTACCAAGGTATTTTTTAGATGTGTTTAGTAATATGGTTAAATATTCCTTAGCAGAAAATCAAACAAAAATTCATAAAATGGTGCTTTCTATGGTTATTAGAAAGATCAAGCAGAGTAAAGATGAATTAATAATTGAAGAGGCATATTTACCTGAAATGCAAATTCGAAAGCTTTATAGAATTATTGAGGAGGAAGTTGTACATGGTTTAAGAACCAATGTTGTTCTTTATCCATATGAATCTTTCAAGGATAATGAAGGGATATTAAATAGTCTAATAAATTTGGGTTATCTGCATAGGGTTAAAGAAAAAATTGTTGTAGAAAAATCAAATTATGTTCCACTTTTCATAGATATGGTATTCACACACACTCAATCTGAAAAAATGCCCACAGGGTTTAGAGATGTTAAATTTTGGACGAAAAATGGGAAAGAACTTAAAGAGTCTCCTAAATGGGAGTTTAATAAATCAAAGTTAGAAACAATAGAGTGTCTTAATTTGAATTAGTATTATGTCATTTCATCAAACAGAATTAAACTTAGAAAATAACTTAATCAAACAATTAATTGTTTTAGGATATGAATCAGCCAAAGTAATGGATGGCGATGCCTTGGTTTCTAATTTGAAATCACAGCTCCAAGCATTTAATAATACGGAGTATACCGATAAAGAATTTGATGCCATACTCAATCACTTGGCCAAAGGCAATGTGTTTGAAAAAGCAAAAACTCTAAGAGACCGTTTTAGTTTTACCAAAGAAAATGGAGAAATAGCCTACGTTCGTTTCTTCGATTCAGAAAACTGGAATAACAACTTATTTCAAGTAACCAATCAAGTCACACTAGAAGGGTCGTTTAAAAACCGGTATGATGTTACTTTGCTAGTCAATGGTTTGCCACTGGTACAAATAGAGTTAAAACGCAGAGGCTTAGAAATTAAAGAAGCTTTTAACCAAATTAACAGGTATCAAAAACATTCGTTCTGGAGCAACCATGGCTTGTTTCAATATGTACAGTTGTTTGTAATTAGCAATGGTGGCAACACCAAGTATTTGGCAAATAACGCCTTGCAATCGGTAAAACAAACCTTTTATTGGGCAGATGCTACCAATAAAAACATTACAGAATTAGACGAGTTTGCAGCAGCATTTTTAAACTCAGATCATTTGGGTAAAATGATAGCCAATTACATTGTAATTAACCAAACCCATAAAATTTTAATGGTGCTTCGCCCCTACCAGTACTTTGCTACCGAGGCGTTGATTAAGCAAGTGAAAACCAATACAGATAATGCCTACATCTGGCATACCACCGGTTCTGGTAAAACCTTAACTTCTTTTAAAACGAGTCAGATTCTAATGGACTTGCCAGAGGTGTATAAAGTGGTGTTTGTAGTAGATCGTAAAGATTTAGATTATCAAACCATGCAAGAATTCAATTCTTTTAAAGATGGAAGCGTAGACTCTACAACCAACACAAATAGTTTGGTCAATCAATTTTTAGGAAAATTTAAAGATAAAAAGGGAGTCGCAAAAGATTCAGACTTAATCATTACCACCATACAAAAACTAAACAATGCCATTTCAGGGAAGTATCGCAAGCAATTAGAGCCTTTAAAAAACGAACGTTTTGTGTTTATTTTTGATGAGTGTCATCGAAGTCAGTTTGGAGAAACTCATGGAAGAATAACGGAATTTTTTGGTCAAAGTCAATTGTTCGGTTTTACGGGTACCCCCATTTTTGCAGAAAATGCTTCTAAAAACGATTTAGGAAAACGGACCACCAAAGATTTGTTTGGCAACTGTTTGCACAAGTATGTAATTACAGATGCCATACGCGATGAAAACGTATTGAAGTTTGGTATTGAGTATTACAGTGTTTTCAAACACAAGAACAAACCACAGTTTGACAAAATGGTGGAGGATATTAATAAAGAAGAAGTTTTTAATGATCCTAAGTACCTTGAAGGCGTTGCGAATTATATTATCGCCAACCACAAACGAAAAACATTTAGTAAGGACTACTCTGCATTATTTGCAGTAAGCAGCATTGATGCAGCTATTGCTTATTATGAGTTGTTCCAGCAAAAGAAAGAAGCAGGGGAGCACGATTTACGCATCGCAACTATCTTTACCTATGGGGCAAATGAAGATGGTAAAGAAGCGCAGGATTATATTCCTGAGGATGATTTTAACATGGCCGCAGAAACTGAGCTTGCGTATCAATCAAGTCATACACGTGATAAATTAGAAGGTTTCATTGGTGATTACAATCAAATGTACGGCACAAGCTATACTACAAAGGATAGTAAGTTGTTTGAGGGCTATTTTAAAGACATCAGTAAACGTTTAAAAGAAAGAGAGAAGCAGCACTTTAATGATGATAAGGATCGCTTAGACATTGTTATTGTGGTCAACATGATGTTGACAGGTTTTGATGCAAAAAAGGTAAACACCTTGTATGTAGATAAAAACTTAAAGCAGCATGGGTTAATACAGGCCTTCTCTCGAACCAATAGGATTTTAGGAGAACAGAAGTCGCAAGGAAACATCTTGTGCTTCCGCAACCTTAAAAATGCTACAGATGATGCTATTACCTTGTTCTCAAACAAAGATGCCATAGAGGTAGTTATTATGCCTGAATATGAGGACATCGCAAAGAAGTTTGATGAGGCTTTTACAAACTTGAAAGAAATTACGCCTACGTATGAGAGTGTAAACGATCTAGTGAGCGAAGAGGATGAAGCAGCCTTTGTGCAAGCCTTTAGAAAGTTAATGCGTACCCTTAATGTCTTACAGTCCTATACAGATTTTGATTGGGAAGACTTACCGCTTGATGCACAAGAATTTGAAGACTACAAAGGAAAGTATCTTGATTTGTATGAAAAAGTAAAACGAGATACTGTTAAAGAAAAAATATCTATTCTCGATGATATTGATTTTGAATTAGAATTGATACACAGAGATAGAATCAATGTCGCGTATATCATTAAGCTTTTGGCAAAAATGAAAGGCGATAAAACAATGGGAGCTGCAGCACAAAGAAAAGCAATCATTGATTTGTTAGGAGGCGATGTGAAGCTGCGAAGCAAACGCGAACTTATCGAGAAATTTATTGACGAAAACCTGCCTCATATTTTAGATGAAGATGCTATAGAAGAAGAGTTTGAACAATACTGGCAAGACCAAAAAGTATTGGCTTTAGGGAAGCTTTGTGAGGAAGAACATTTAGATAAAGCCCAGTTTAAAGCCTTGATAGATGCTTATATTTATAGTGGTCAAGAACCCATTAGAGATGCCGTTTTTAAATGTTTAGATAGCAGGCCAAGTATTCTAAAGGCACGAGATATAGGAGAACGTATCCTTGATAAAATGAAAAAATTTGTGGAGGTGTTTGTTCAAGGTATGGTTGGGTAGTAGCTTATTTATTGAATTTTAAAAAGCAATTATAGCTGTCAGCATAAGAAAAACAGCCCTAAAAACGAATTGAATAAAATAAAAACAACGTATTAATTTTATAAAAACAGCAGTATGAAAAACACAGGATTTTTGATTTTGGGACTCTTTATTTTTATTTCTTGCGGTAGTGTAAAAGACAAGAATAAAGACATAGAAGTAGAAGAAGAGTTTGCGGTAGAAATCGTTGGTAACGATAGAGATGCACATGGCTGTATAGGAACTGCAGGTTATACCTGGAGTCAAATAAGGCAAGAATGCATTCGTATTTTTGAAAGTGGACAGCTCTTAAGTCCTATAGATAAGAGTGAGACCTCTGCTGCATTTGTGGTTTATAGTGCCAATTGGTCAAAGCTTGAATTATTTTCACCTACGTCAAGCACCAGTATCATATTGCTCAAATCTGAAAACGATACTTATAGTGATGATGCCTATCATTTTGATGTGCTTACCGCTACACTCACCATAAATGGGGAAGTTAAGTACATGGGAACTAACAAATAGCACTGACAGCTGTGATAGGCTGGATGCTGTTTTTTAGGATAATTTTGAATTAGCTACAAATACATTAAAACACGATTTTAAGGATAGGTGTTAGTACCTACGCTATATCGTGGGTCTTTAGGGTGCTACAACAAATGCTGTCAAGCGAATGTAAGAAACAAGCCCCCGAAAAGCACGCTCAAAAAAAAAGGTTCGCATTTCTGCGAACCTTTTTTTATACTATCTCATGCGACACAATTAAACCAATGCCGCCTTTATTTGCTTCATCGCTTGTTTGATGTCCTCTTCAGAGGCAGCGTAAGAGATGCGTATGCAATCTGGATCACCAAACGCTTCTCCAGTAACCGTAGCCACATTTGCGCGCTCTAACAAGTAAAGGCTAAAATCTGATGCGGTGTTGATAGGGGTTCCGTTTAGCACTTTTCCGAAGTAAGAAGATATGTCTGGAAACACATAAAAGGCGCCCTCTGGTACGTTCGTCTTAATCCCTGGTATTTCTGCCAGTAAATCTAGAATCATCGTGCGACGCTCCTTAAAAGCATCTACCATATATTTAATTTTACTTGGCGAGTTGTTGAGTGCCACCACTGCTGCCTTTTGTCCTATACAATTAGCACCACTAGTCGCTTGACCTTGCATCTTATTGCAAGCGCGTGCAATCCATTCTGGACCGCCTATGTAGCCTATACGCCAGCCCGTCATCGCATATGCCTTAGACAAGCCGTTTACGGTTACTGTCTGGTCATACATATCTGCAAACTGCGCCATAGAGGCGTGCGCTTCTGTAAAGTTTATATGTTCGTAAATCTCGTCACTAATGATAATGATCTTTGGGTATTTTACCAGCACATCTGCCAGTGCTCTCAGTTCTGCTTTGCTATATACAGAGCCACTTGGATTACAAGGAGAACTGTAGATAATCATTTTTGTTTTTGGCGTAATCGCAGCTTCTAGTTCTTGCGCGGTTACTTTAAAGTCATTGTCAATAGAAGTAGTAATCTCAACGGGTACACCGCCGGCTACTTTTGCAATGTCACTATAACTCACCCAGTATGGAGCAGGGAGTAATACTTCATCACCTTCATTTAATAACACTTGTGCAAGGTTATACAGTGATTGCTTTGCACCGGTAGAAACAACAATCTGATTAGGAGCATAACTCAGGTTATTATCACGTTTAAATTTTGTGATAATCGCCTCTTTAAGGTCTGCATATCCATCTACAGGGGTGTAGGCATGAAAGTTGTCTTTCACCGCTTGAATCGCGGCATCTTTAACAAATTCTGGTACATTAAAGTCTGGTTCGCCAAGGCTTAAACCTATAATGTTTTTTCCAGAGGCTCTTAATTCTCTTGCTTTTGCAGCCATTGCTAGCGTCGCAGAAGTAGCCATGTTGTTTACTCTGTTAGAAAGTCTTTCGTTCATTGTATGTTATGCGGTTAGGGTCGCGGGATTCATACCCATCTGTTTCAGATGTTTAAAATGGGCAATGAGCGCTTTTCGGGTCGTTTTATATTCGTTGTATGGTAAGTTAAACTCTTTTGCAGTACTTTTTACAATTGCTGAAATTTTAGTGTAATGTACGTGGCTAATGTTAGGGAAAATATGATGCTCTACTTGGTGATTAAGACCCCCGGTAAACCAGTTCATAAATTTACTTTTAGTAGAAAAATTTACGGTGGTAAACAATTGGTGTATTGCCCATGAGTTTTTCATCGTTCCAGAAGCATCAGGTAATGGCATGTTAGCCCCTTCTATAACGTGTGCTAGTTGAAAGATGATACTCAGGATCATTCCTGCTACATAATGCATAATGAAGAACCCAATAAGTATTTGCCACCAAGCTGCGCTAAAAAATAACATAGGGATGACAATCCAAATACTAAAATAAATAAGTTTTGTAATTACCAGTGTGATCCATTGCGTAGATGGTTTTGGCATTTTTCCGAAAGCCAATTTGCGCTTTAAAAAACGAGCTGACTGCGTAAAATCTGTAGTAAGCACCCAGTTAAAAGTTAAGAGACCATAAAACAAGACCCCATAAATATGTTGAAATTTATGAAAACGTTTCCAGTCGCTATGTTCGCTAAATCTTAAAATACGTCCCGCTTCTAGATCTTCATCATGGCCGTGAATATTTGTATAAGTATGGTGCAATACGTTGTGTTGCACTTGCCAGTTGTATACATTTCCTGCAAGGATATACATACTACCGCCCATTATTTTATTAACCCATCCTTTAGAAGAATAAGCTCCGTGATTGGCATCGTGCATTACGTTCATCCCAACGCCTGCCATACCAACACCCATAGTGAGGACGCATAGTAAATTTGCCCACCAAGGCATATCGGTAAAAAGTAAAAGAGCGTAAGGCCCTAAGTACATTGCAAACATTGCAATGGTCTTAACGTATAGACGCCAGTTTCCATTTCTAGAAAGATTATTGTCTTTAAAATAAGAGTTAACGCGCTTGTTTAGGGTTCTAAAAAAGATCGCTGACTCGCCACGGGAAAATGTAAGTGTTTTATGATTCAAAATAGGAGGAGTTTAAACATTAATACTATTCGTTAAACAAACGCAAAAATACGTATCTATTACCGAATGGTATTCAATATCAAGTTAAATTTGTAAAAGTTAGGCTATTTTTGCTGCTCAAAACTCTTATGGAACTCATAAACGCCTATTTCCCCGACCTGTCTGAAACGCAAAAACACCAGTTTGCACAACTAGAAGTACTCTATAAAGACTGGAATTTAAAGATTAATGTGGTGTCCCGCAAAGACATCGATGAAATATACGTACGTCATGTGTTACACTCGCTGGGGATCGCAAAGGTGATTACGTTTTTACCAGGATCATCTGTATTAGATGTAGGTACTGGTGGTGGTTTTCCAGGAATCCCATTGGCGATACTTTTCCCTGAAACGCATTTTCATCTTGTAGACAGTATCGGAAAAAAAATCAAGGTGGTTGAAGAGGTAGTCGCAGGATTAGGACTGACCAACGTAAAGGTGACCAACGCCCGTGCAGAAGCTATTGATGCGCAGTATGACTTTATTGTAAGCAGAGCTGTCGCCCAGATGGAAACCTTTGTGAGATGGGTAAAGCACAGCGTGAAGAAGAAGAGCAACCATCCTATAAAAAACGGCATTCTCTATTTAAAAGGAGGTGATCTTACAGAAGAGCTCGCAGCCTTCCCAAAAGCGACTATTTATCCCTTGCCGGTTTATTTTAAAGAAGACTTTTTTGAAACTAAAACTTTGGTGCACGTGCCTTTAAAGTTTAAAGGGTAATTGTCTTCATTTTACTCCAGAAACTCTTTGACGATGGTCTTTTTCGATACTTAAAAAAACCATCCATACTTTTGTTAAAAATTACTAAACCAAAGACCTATAAAATCTTCATCTAGATTATATAGGTCTTTGTCTTTTATGACTCAATAGCTATCGCGAGTACGCATGGATTTTAGTGATTTGGTTGTTTCATTTTTTCATGCCTATCTTTAAGCTTTAACATTTCAGAAATTGTGAAAGAACCTAAGTCCTCATTCTCTATAAAAGACTGGAACGAAGACGATCGTCCTCGCGAAAAGTTGTTGACCCAAGGCAAAGCGGGATTAACAGATGCAGAACTTGTGGCTATTTTAATAGGTAGCGGTAATAGAGAAGAAAGCGCCGTCGCGTTGAGCCAGCGTATTATGGCATCTGCAAATAATAATCTGGACACCTTAGGAAAATTTTCTGTAAAAGAATTAATGCAATTTAAAGGCATAGGCGAGGCAAAGGCTATCTCCATTATCGCAGCATTAGAACTAGGAAGACGAAGAAAAGAAAGCAGACCTGCACAACTCAAGAAAATCACCTCCAGCCAATCTGTTTTTCATATAATGCAACCCATCCTTGGCGATTTGCCTCATGAAGAATTTTGGGTGATTTATGTTAATAATTCTAATAAGGTACTCCGTAAATTGCAGTTGAGCAAAGGCGGTATCACAGGAACACTTGTAGATGTTCGGCTTGCTTTTAAAAGTGCCCTAGAGATAGGAGCTGTCGCGATACTCCTCGTTCATAATCATCCCAGTGGAACTTTAAGGCCTAGTGCCGCAGACAAAAACCTTACTGACAAAATAAAAACGGCTGGCCTCAGCCTGGATGTGAAAGTACTAGATCACATTATTATCACAGAAGATGCGTATTTCAGTTTTGCAGATGAAGGCTTGATGTAGCGAGGTGCGATGTTATATTGTTTGCATCCTGTATTAAAAAAAACAAAGGATTTCTTTTGCGCTACTAGAACTAGTATCTTTGAGTTGTCTATCACTAAATTTTTTTTTCACACATTTATGCTGCTACTATTTACTCAACAAGTTTCGCCACGCATATCCTATGTTTTTAAGCATATATGCACAAGAGTGTTGGGGGTAGAAGTTACGTTTACATCATCTATAGATACGTTTATTGGGCATCAAGGGCCCAAAGCTTCTTATGGTGCCATCTCTTTGGGTAATGAGTTGTTTTTTCAGAGTCAGGGAATTCTGTTAGAGCAAGGCGTAGAGAGCCAAGAGATAACGGTGAGGCCTTGGGAAGAAACCAAGGGCTTTTTTGCTGTAAGTGACCAGAGCGCATTGCCTTTCGATATTTTTGCTGCAAGCTTTTATCTCTTGAGCAGGTATGAAGAATACCTGCCACACGTAAAGGATGCTCTAGGTAGATATCCTAGTAAGGAAAGCTTGGCCTATAAAAATCAATTTTTACAAACCCCTATAGTCGATGTTTGGGCTTTAAAGCTGAAAGCCGTTTTTATAACTACTTTCCCTGATATGGCTTTTGAGAAGAAGGAAAGTGAGAATCATCTTTTTATACAGGCTGAAGAACCTTATAGATATAAGGCCAAAGGTTTTTCACGAACGCTGTTTAGTTATTCGGTAGATTTATTTGGTGGGAGATTTAGAGAGTTATTTAATAGAACGCGCGTAATTTCTGGGATGCGTAGAGATCATTATGATTGTTTTAAATATTTGATCACCGCATCAAAAAACACAAACTACAAGTTATCTTTCTTCTTTTTATTGGGAGAGGCGAGGGAGTATTTAAACGGAGTAACGACCTATAAAAATAAATTTAGGCAAGTCATTAAATACGTAGCAGATTATACAGAGGTTGGGCTGATAATATCAGCAAAGGCTCAAAAAGATGTAGCCATGCTGAAAAATGAAAAGCAGCAGCTAGAAGACATTATTTTACAAGATGTGAGGCTCGCGTATAATGCAGATCAAGTAGTAGATCTGCCGCACGGTTATCGAGAGTTAGTAGAAATGGAAATCGGTCAAGATTTTACTATGTGCTATGCAAACAAGCCTGGTTTTAGAGCTGGAACCTGTACACCATTTTTATTTTATGATTTAGATTTTGAAATCAAGACGCCTTTGATTATCGCCCCAGTGGCCGGTATCTCTTCGTCATTTGATAATTATGAGCAAGAGAAAATTAAGAACATCATTCTTCATTTAAAACATGAAGTGAAGCAAGTGGACGGCCACTTTATTTTGGGACTGAGTAACACCTGCTTCGGAAACGCCAAAGACGGAAAATTCTGGCGTTCAATTTTAACAGAAACACTTTGATAGAAAAAACAACCATCACCGACGTATTTTTTGATCTCGATCACACCTTATGGGATTTCGATAAAAATTCTGCATTAGCTTTTGAAAGGGTTTTTGCAAAACATAATATGGAGCTTCCGCTGGAAGCTTTTTTAAGAGCATATGAACCTATAAACTTTAGGTATTGGGCAGCGTTTAGGGAAGAGCGCGTGACCAAGCAAGAATTGAGACGTGGAAGACTTATTGATACATTTAAAAAACTCGATGTAACATATTCTGTAGCGACCATAGACTTGATTTCTGAAGCTTACATAGATGAGCTGCCAGGTAACAATCATTTGTTGCCGGGAGCTATGGAGCTCTTGGAGTATTTAAACCCTTTATATAATCTTCATATTATCACCAATGGATTTCACGAGGTGCAGCATATAAAGTTACAAAAAAGCGAGATCAATCATTTTTTCAAAACCGTGACGAGCTCTGAAGAAGTAGGCGTAAAAAAACCGAACCCAAAAGTATTTCATAGAGCACTTGAAAAAGCAGGAGTAGCTGCTTCAAATTCTGTAATGATTGGAGATACCTATGGCGCAGATATTATTGGAGCAGAGGCCGCAAAAATGGACACGATATTTTATAATTATAGACAAGAGACCATTCCTTCTCACATAAAAATAGTAGACCATCTTATTGAGATTAAAAATATGTTATAATAATAACAAAGTATTTTGCGTTCTCAAGTAATACCCCTTGAATGAAATTTTTCATCTGCCTATTTCTTTACGCAATTACTATGTCCTTTTTTGGGTGCGTAAAGGATACCGATTTTGACCAACTAGACGCTGTTGTTTTTACTCCAGAGATCGAGCTAGATCTTATTTACTTTGATCTCGATGCTGGCGAATTTTTTGATGAAATAACAAACACAGCGAGATTCACGGTACGAGACACGACGGCTTTAGAATTCTTGGACTCCAATGAGATTACTGGAAGCATTCAGAAAATAGATTTCTTATTTGATTTTAACAATGCCATTCCCAGAACTTTTGAAGTAGATTTTGAGTTTCTAAGGATGGATAATAGCGCGACTTATACTACCGGTACGGTGGTACAACCAGGAACAACAGATAGTCCAACTAATACGCTATTTACTAAAGTAGTAGAAGGAGAAGATTTAAATAGTATCGAGCGCGCATCAAAAGTGGTGGTGAGCGTTACTATACCAGCGGCAGATGCAGCACTCAATGGCAATCTAACCTTGCAGTCTAAGGCAACATATTTTATAGAATATTAATATGATGCGATCGATTCTCACATACAGTGTAGCGGTTCTTGCTACTTTTTCTTCATTGTCACAGAATAAGCAATTGCTCTATGGACTGGAGAATATACCACAATCATTGTTGCTTAATCCTGGCGGAGAGATAGATACGCAAAAGCATTTCGGCATTCCATTTTTTTCTGGCTTCCACTTAAACGCAGGTACTTCTGGAGTCTCTGTATATGATATTTTTGGGAATGATAATGGAGACATCAATACTAAGATTCGCGATAAAATTTCAGAATTAAGTGATAAAGACTTTTTTACAATCACACAGCAACTAGAACTCTTAAACTTTGGGTGGCGTTCACAGGAGGGTACTTATTTCTCAGGGGGATGGTATGGAGAGACAGATTTTATAGCGTACTTCCCTAAGGACTTGGCAGTCTTAGCCACAGAAGGTAATAGAGATTATATTAATGTTCCGTTTGATATTGGGCAAATAAGCGCTAGAGCAGATGCGACATCGGTATTTCACTTTGGTATAAATAAACAAATAAATAGAAAGCTTACCATTGGTGGTCGCGCAAAACTCTATTCTAGTTTAATAAGCCTAAGTAGTACCGGTAATACAGGAACGATAAACACTGTGCCTTCAGAAAATGGTCTAAACATATATGAGCATAGATTAAGCAATATAGATTTCTCTTTTCAAAGTTCTGGTTTAACCTCCTTGACAGAATTGAGTGGAAATAGAACTGGAATTACGACCACAGTAATGGGTCGTTCTTTATTTAGTGGTAATTATGGACTAGGGGTAGACGTAGGTTTTACCTATCAATTAACAGATAAAGTCCGATTGTCTGCCAGCGCCTTAGATATAGGTGCTATTTTTCATGCAACAGATACAGATACGTACCGCATACAGGGCGACTACGCTTTAAACGGGATTGAGTTGGTTTTTCCACCTATCGAGGACGGTGAGTTTACCTTGCCTTATTATAATGACCTAGAAGATGAAATAGAAAGGGAATTGAAACTAGACACGATCTCAAAGTCTTATGTGCAAGCGCGACCGCTTAAGGTACATGCGCAACTAGCGTATAACTTCGGAAATTTTATTGGGGGTTCTGCTTGTGATTGTTTAGAAAAAGGGCGCATCCGTCGTGTAAACGAAATGGGGATACATTTATATGCTATAAAAAGACCGAAGGGGCCTCAAACGGCAGGGACGTTTTTCTATAGAAGAAGATTTGGAACTAACTTTTCTTTAAAAGGAACCTACACCGTAGATTCTTACAGCAAGGATAATATAGGAGCAGCCATGGTGATGGATATTGGTAAATTTAATTTTTACGTTGCAGCCGATACCCTGCTTCGGTATGAAAATCTAGCCAAAGCAAATAGCGTATCTTTACAACTAGGATTAAACTTAAAATGGGATCAATAATGAGAGTAATTTTACTAGTAGCTTTTATTTCGAGTGCAACAATAGGTAGCGCTCAGAGCGGAATAGGGGAGTATGATTTTATAGAAGTGTCAGATAGATTTGAGTTTGTTACTGGAGATAATACATATCAGTTATCTGATATGATGGTATATTATTTTGAAAAAAAAGGGATGAAGGCCTACCGTCAACAGGACAGTCCTAATGTGGCTAAATGTGATGCACTCTATGCAGACATAGAAAAAGGAACGAGTATTTTAAGTTCGAAGCTTGCCATCGTCATAAAAGATTGTAATGATACTGTGATTTTCAGAAGTGAAGAAGGGAAGTCTAAAGTCAAAGCATATGCAAAAGCCTATCCAGACGCCTTAAGAACAGCCTTTAGCACCTTCGCTAAAAGCGATATTAAAATTCCTGAAGTAAGTAAGCCAATGGTTGCAGCTACAAAAGAAGGGAAAGATACATCCATGGATAACGTGCTTGTTACAGTGACAGATACACAAAAAGAGGTGGTCCTTATTAAGGCGGAAGAAACAGCGACCAGTGCTGCTATTGTTCAAATTCCGGAAACAGCTTTTTCTAATTATGAGCTCAACGGACAATCGTATTTACTCAAAAAAGCACCCATAGGGTTCACCTTATTTCTTACACAAGAAGGCAATGATACTTTTATTAAAGTAGGGGATATTGCGATTACTACAGGCGCGTCATTTACGATGGTAGATATCTACGGCGAAACTAAAATGGGACGTTTTAATACCAAACAAGATCTGGTTATCCAGTTAGCCAATGGCGACGAAATTTTGTACGTCAAGCAACTTTAGAAAGAATACTTATCTTTCCAAAGACCTTTTAAATACGTTTTTAATTGAATCTCTTTGCTGTTATTGCCTGGTTCATAAAAAGAAGTTCCAGTAATCTCTTCAGGTAAAAACTCGTGGGCGGTAAAATTACCTTCATAGTTGTGCGCATAGGCGTACGCTTTACCATAGCCCAGTTCTTTCATTAACTTTGTAGGTGCATTTCTAATAGACAAGGGGACAGATAAGTCTCCTGTCTGTTTTACTAATTGCTGCGCCTTGTTGATTGCCATATAAGAAGCATTGCTCTTGGGTGAAGTAGCAAGGTAAATGGTGCATTGACTCAAGATGATTCGCGATTCTGGATGTCCAATGACACTTACAGATTGAAAAGTAGCATGTGCCATCAATAAGGCATTTGGGTTTGCGAGACCAATATCTTCTGAGGCAAGTATAAGAAGTCTTCTTGCAATAAACTTTACATCTTCACCTCCTTCTATCATTCTGGCCAACCAATAGACAGCTGCATTGGGGTCACTTCCTCTTATAGATTTTATAAATGCCGAAACGATATCATAATGCTGTTCTCCGGTTTTGTCGTATAACACCGTATTTTTCTGAACTTTAGACATCACAAGATCATTTGTGACTGTAACTTTTTCTGTGCCTTCAGACAGAATGACAAGTTCTAGCATGTTAAGTAACTTCCTGGCATCACCCCCAGAGAGTCTTAATAAGGCTTCCGTTTCTTTTAAAATAATATTCTTTTTCTTGAGTATGGTGTCTGTTACCAAGGCTCTGTCTAGTAATTGATTTAGGTCGTCTTTCGAGAATGATTTTAAGATGTATACTTGACATCTTGACAAAAGTGCGGGGATCACTTCAAAACTCGGGTTTTCTGTCGTGGCACCTATCAAGGTAATCCATCCTTTTTCTACGGCGCCTAGCAAGGAGTCTTGCTGCGACTTACTAAACCTATGTATCTCGTCAATAAAGAGAATAGGGTTCTTTGTAGTGAAGAGTCCGTCACCTTGTTTTGCTTTAGCGATTACTTCACGTACTGCAGCAACACCACTATCTATGGCGCTTAGTGTGTAAAAGGGCCGGTCCGATGTTTCTGCAATGATAGATGCCAAGGTTGTTTTGCCAGTTCCGGGAGGACCCCAGAATATCATAGAAGAAAACACGCCTGTTTTAATTTGCGATGCTAATGATCCTTCTTTACCCACAAGGTGTTGCTGGCTTAGGTACTCTTCTAAGGTTCTCGGTCGTATACGTTCTGCTAATGGTGTGCTCACTTTGTAAAATTACGATTATTGATGCAGAGCAAGGCTGACATTTTATCATAAAATATATTTTGGGCTTGTTTTTGACTATATTGATGTATGCAGCGACAAAATGCCCTTGTTTTTACTCCTTCTGTAATCTTGTATCCTATCCTGTTTGTCTTGGGTATGTGGATCGTATTTTGGGCAGAAATCAGATTTCATTTAGATCTAAATCACTGGGGGGTTCTCCCAAGAAGTATTTTAGGATTGCGCGGTGTTTTGTTCTCTCCTTTTATACATAGTAATCTGGAGCATTTATTTAGTAATACGATGCCGATGCTCGTGCTTTCTACCGCCTTGTTTTATTTTTATCAAAAAGACAGATGGAGAATTCTCTTGTTAGGTGCACTTCTTACTGGTGTACTCACGTGGACAATTGCACGTCCAGCCTATCACATCGGGATGAGCGGCGTGATCTATATGCTCACCGCATTTTTATTCTTTAAAGGCATTTTTAGCAAGCAATACCAGCTCACAGCATTGGCTTTTGTGGTTGTGTTTCTGTACGGAAGTTTAGTATGGTATGCCTTTCCGGGTGGAGATCCACGGATCTCTTGGGAAGGTCATTTGTCAGGATTTGTTGTAGGGCTTGGCTTATCACTCTTGTTTAAGCAAAACCCAATTGAAAATAAAAAGTATCAATGGGAAGATCCAGATTTTAGTCCAGAGGATGATCCATTTTTAAGACAGTTTGATGACTTCGGAAATTTTATAGACCCGATACCTGATACCGAAATTGAGATAGAAGCCCTAGGCGAGAATCAAACTGAACAGATGACGAGTTCAGAAAATTTTGGCACAAAAAAAATAAGGTACATCTATAAATATAAGCCGAAGGATCTCGGGTCTAAAGAGTAGTCATTCTTTGTCTCACTACTTCATAGAGCATAGCGCCACAAGCCACAGATACATTAAGAGAATTGATCTCACCTAATACGGGTAAGGAAGCTTTTTGATCTACAAGTTGCAAAACAGACTTAGATACGCCACGACCTTCAGAACCCATAATGATGGCTAAAGGTGCAGTTAGTGTTAAGTCATATACTGTTTTTTCAGTCTTCTCAGTAGCAGCGATCGTTGTAATTCCAGAACCTTGTAAGTAAAATATGGCATCTTTTATATGATCTACTTTTACAATAGGGATATTAAAAATAGCACCTGCTGAGGTTTTTACGGCGTCCCCAGATACAGGAGCTCCACCTTTTTTCTGAACAATCACAGCGTGTACACCTGTACATTCTGCCGTTCTAAGAATCGCACCAAAGTTACGGACATCACTAATCTGATCTAGAATAAGAAATAAAGGAGTAGTGTCTGCTTCTAGTGTCTTTTCTACAATCGTCTCGAGGTCGTGAAAGGCGATAGGGGATATAAGGGCTACAATCCCTTGATGATTTCCTTTGGTCAACTTGTATAGCTTCTCCTCCGGAACTTGAGAAATAGATACATTCTGTTTCTCAAGGTCAGCTACTAGCTGCTCTATTTTAGGGTTGTTTATATCCTTCTGGACATAAACCTTATCAAAAATTATTTCGGCCGCTAGGGCTTCTTTAACTGGATATATTCCAAATACGGTACTCTCTCTTTTGCTCATAAAAAAAACCGCTACTCTATAAGTAGAGTAGCGGCGCAAAATTACTAAATTTTTATTTGCTTATTGGGCTAAAGGCCACTCATAAAAATAAGCGTGTCTTTCATAGGCCAAAAAGTCTTCAAAAACAGAAGGGTCATCTACGATATTTCCGTCTGCATCAGCACTTCTTCCTCTAAAGTAAACACTTCCCGTCTCAAGATCTGTAAGAGGAACATTTAATGCTGCTGCTATCGCTGCTTTCGTAAAAACTAATTCTGTTGGGAACGATGTAATTGTTGCTACCAATACATCAGTATCGAGTGGTGCAGAAGCGTCATCATTATCAAAGCCTACAAACACCTTGTGATCTGTAATGTTTGGATCTTGAGCATCATAGGCAATACGTATTTGAGTACCTTCTTCTTCTGCTACAATTGAGAATCCCCAAAAGTTATTCCCTACGATCTCGTCTAAATCTTCATTTCTATCTTGGATAGCTACGTAAGGATAGTTTGTTAAGTCGTTAAAAACTTCATCTCCAAAAGATGATTCATCACTTTCACAACCTACGAAAAATGTTGCGGTGATCATTGCTGCAATACATATGCTTAAAATTTTTTTCATAATATTGTTTTTTTAAAAGTCTAAATTGAATGAAGTTCCTTCTGCCCACCAAACTTTAACACCTACAGATGATTTTTGAACAGCATCTGTGTTATTGTTATTGTTGATGTAGTTAGAAGGATATAACATAGAGTTTGTGAACGTTCCTGGGTTAGGGGCAATCGATGGCGCCATATCTGCAGGAAAACTAGTTCTTCTAAAGTTATTGTACACTTCTACACCATTACCCCAAGCTGCCTTGTAGTATTCACTGATAATAACATTTAATTTGCCGCTCGGGTTTGAAGCAGCATCAAATGCAGTTCCTACACTATCGATATACGCTTGTATCTCTCCAGCAGTAGGCTCGTTGTCTGCGCCATTGGCACCTCCTTGAAAACCAGTTACTTTATCCATGGATGCAGTAACACCAGCTATTAGAGCATTTCGTGCTGCACCAGCGTTATTGTTAAGTGTTAACTGGGCTTCTGCAAGTAAAAATTGTGTGAATGCATGTGTCATTATTGGAGATATACCTGCACCGGCAGCTCCCATCGTACCAGAAGTAGCTCCAGTAGTACCATCGTTATATTTACCACCTGCAGGGTATAAACCGTGCACCGTGATAAGCGGATAATCTGATGCTACAGAAGGGCCTGCGTCTCCGTGAGCTCTACCTTCAAAACCATTTCCGCCAGCTGGAGGATATTGAAATGGATCTGCTCCATCTTGTTGATAAAAGTAATAGTTGAATCTTGGGTCGCCATCCATTCTAGACAACATAGCGTTAGACATATATGTGCCAGCACCACCTACATACTGTGCTTGAAACAATGGATGTCTGCTTTCTGGCTCTGCAGAAGTTGACCATTTAAACTCAAAATCTCCGGAGTTGCTAGAAATAAAATCTGCTCCATTGATTACGGCATTTGCTTCAGTTGCTGCGTTACTGTTGTTCAATCTCGATGAAACTGCAATCTTAAGCAATAAAGAATTTGCTAATGCCTTCCATTTGTTCATATCGCCGTTAAAGTATAAGTCACTTGCAAGATCAACACTGCTAGTTCCATTTATTTTGACAATAGCGTTTAATAACAATTCTCTGGCTTGTGCATAAACTGATTCTCCACTATCTCTACCTGGATCAAAATTATCACTCCCTTGAAGTGCTTCTGAAAAAGGAATATCACCAAACGTATCAACTAGAGTTACGACGGTATATGCTTCTAAGATTTGCGCTGCGGCAATGTAATTATTAGCGTTTACAACATCTGTTTCTATTTCTGCGGCAATAACCTTTAGTTGCTTGGTTTCATTTAATAAATTAGCGTAAGCTCTTATCCAAGCACCATCAAAAGAACCTGCGTCATACTGACTCGCATAAAAAGGCGAATTACGCATTAACTCCATTCTAGAAACTGTAGCTTCTTGAAATTGTAAGTTTTGGAAAAAACTAACTAATGCTATTTGGTTTGAGTTAAAAAGAAACTCAATGTTTGCGTCATTAGCGGTAAGTTGGTTAGGGTCTTCCGTAAGATCTGTTTCTATTGTTTCACAAGAAACAACAGCGAAGAGTGTTGCAACCACTGCTACACTTTTCAATATGTTCATATATTTTGTCATAATTTGATTGTTTATTGTGATTAAAATGATGCTTTTACATTGAATCCTATTCTTCTAGATGATGGGCTTGTTCCACCTTCTATACCAGCACCGTTACTATTAACGCCTGTTCCAATAGAGTTTGGATCAAGATTTAAACCATCTGGTGTATTGATCGCATTATAGTATAAATTTTCACCAACAAGCGATATGGAAAACTTCCCAAATGGAGTCTTGTCTAGCGCCTTGTCTGTAAAAGTATATGTCAATGCTAATTCTTGAAGTCTAATAGTAGAACCATCATAGATTCCTATTTCGTCTGCACCATTATTATATTCATTGAAAAATGCATCTCCCGCAGAAATAACAATATCATTTTCAGATTCTGTAATAGTGTTATAACCAGGTAAAACATATCCTACATTTTGAAGGTTGTCTGTATCTGTTGTTAAACCTCTACCTAGAAGGCTGCGTGCCGTTGTAGAATAGATTGCTCCACCTTGACGGTATTGTAAGTTACCTGTTAGAGATAAGCTCTTATATTGTAAAGCTGTAAAGAAAGATCCTACCCAGTCTGGGTTAGGGTCGCCTAAAATTTCAGCATCGGTAGCAATTTCATATTGTCTACCATTAGTCAATAACTGACCAGCTTCATTTGTTGCAACCACAGAACCTTTTATAACTCCTACTGGCTGACCTTCAATTAAGTAATTACCTAAGTCACCACCAGCGTCTGTGAACCTAAATTCATCTACATCTAGATCTGTTACTTCAGAGTCTGTAGCGGTCCAGTTCCCACCAATATCCCAAGAAAAGTTTTCAGTTTTAATAACGGTTACATTCATCTCTAATTCAATACCACTCGATTCAAACTCGTTCACGTTCAGCGGGCTGTCCGTAAAACCAGTAGCAGGGTCTAGTTCTCTATTAAAGATTAAGTCGGTTGTTTTCTTAGTATAATAACTAGCGTCTAAAGACACTCTGTTTTTAAATAATTTTGCTTCAACACCAAATTCTATTTCAGTAACAAGTGCAGGTCCTAATTCTGAGTTTGCAAGGTTGTTACTTACAGAATCTGTGTTAATCACATCACCGTTCGCTGCGACAAATGCATTTGCCGTAGAGCTAAGTAGTTGTGTGTTAGGATATCTATTTCCTCCTGGAATATCAAATATTGCCGAACTACCGTAACCAGCTCTAAGCTTTAAATATGTCAATGCGTCACTTTTTAAACCTTCAAAGGCAGCTGTTGGGATAAAAGATAAACCAAGGCCCGGGTAGAACTGTGAGTTGTCTACATAGTTTGAAGTCCAATCATTTCTAGCAGAAGCTGTCAAGTATAAATATCTATCTATGTCAAATGTAAGTTGTGTAAACACCCCTGGTCTGTTAATTGCATATTCATTAGAGAATCCAGCACTCGCAGCAAAAAAACCGTGTTGGTCGCGACCAAAAACTGTTTGCTCCGTACTTGAAGATCCTTCAAGGCTCTCTTCATTTCTAAAAACATCTGCACCACCATTAATTCCAAACCCAAAGAAGTCATCCTTAAATCGTGTTTCATAGTTTAAGATTAATGTGTGATTGGTATACACTTGTCTTCTTGTAGATGTTGTTAAGCCTCCCGTAATGTTCGATGCATCTGTGCTTCCTCTATTGATGAAAGTTCTTCTTTGCTCAATACTTGTATCTAGTCCATATCTGTAGGTTGCAGTAAACTTATCGTTAAAAGCATATGTAGCAGAAATCTGTCCGTAAGTACGATCTACTTCTTCATCGATTTTTGAGTTATTCACGTACCAATATGGGTTAGAGGCTCCTGATGCATTCTGGAAGTTAATCTCTCTACCATCTAATGGATGTTGTGAAGGGAAACCTGCTAAATCAATACTTCTTGGTGTATTCAATAAACCAGTAAATATTGGTCCCGTGAAAGGGGATGTGAAGTCTGTATTAGAATAATTTAAAGTAGTTGAAACTGAAAACTTATTTGATAAGTTGGCATTTCCACCTAAAGAAATAGAGTTTCTACTAAGATTGTTGCCAGGTAAAAAACCTTCGTCAGCTAAATTTCCATAAGATACATTGTACCCTACATTCTCAGAGCCACCGTTGACGGCAACGTTAATGTTCTTAACGACTCCAGTTTTAAAGAAATTTTCTTGTGATTTGTAGTTTTTGTAATCAACTCTTGCGTCTTCCTGGTCAGGAAAACCATCAACAAAAACAGGGCTGTTAAGTGCATAAGGATGCGATGTTTGTCCTAAAGAGTCAATATTACCGTGATCTGTTCTGCCAAATGTAGCTCCCCAGTTACCAAAAAAGTTATAGTAAGCATCGTAATACCCTTGTCCTCTTTGATTCGTAAAATCTGGAAGTGAAGCAATCTCATTAACAAACGTTGATGCGGTTACTGTTACTTCAGTCTTTTTATTTCTATTTCCACCTAGTTTCCCGGCTTTTGTTGTGATCACAATAACACCATTACGACCATCAGAGCCATAAAGTGTAGCAGCGTTTAAGCCTCTTAGCACATTTACGCTTTCAATATTGTTTGGGTCGATATCCAATGATCTACTAGTACCAGAAAATCCAGAACCGTTAGTCTGAGAGTTAAAACGAACCCCATCAACGATGTAAAGTGGCTGGTTGTCTCCTGTTGTAGAAATACCTCTAATGTTAATACTAGAACCAGCTCCAGAAAGTCCACTTGCGTTAATTACATTAACACCGGCAGCTTTACCGCGAAGAATTTTAGTGATATCACCGTTCGCTTTATTTTCTAAATCTTCAGAACTTAAAGCAGTTACAGCATACCCTAATGCTTTCTTTTCCTTTTTAATACCTAAGGCGGTTACAATTACTTCATCAAGTTGTGCAGCATCTTCATTTAGCGATACTGTTATTGAATTAGTTGCTGCTGTTACGGCAAATTCTTGTGAAAGAAAACCAATATAACTAAATATTAAAGTTTGACCCACGGCAGATTTGATAGTATAGTTACCGTCAAAATCAGATTGTGTTCCTGTTGATGTGCCTTTTACCAAAATGTTTACACCTGGAAGTGGAAGGCCACCACTATCTTGAACGAGACCCGTTACAGTTTTCTCTTGTGCTAGACCTATAGAGGCAGAAAGCATAAAGAATAATCCTATAACATAATAGAACGTTGTTTTCATATTAATTTTTTGATTATTGATTTAATAGCAAAAATGCTAATAAATTGTTAATTATACAATGATGTGGTCATAAAAATCGAGCGAGGCGCTGTAGGATATTTTAGAAACAAAAAAATGGCTATCCGAAGACAGCCATTTTGAATAAAAATTATTTACCTAAATCTATTGATTAACAGGTGTTGGTGTAAATAAGCCAGGGAAATTTGCTGGAGCATTTGGATTTGTATCAGATTCTATCTGAGGGTATAGGAAACGTTGTGGTAATTGATTACCCGTTTTTACTCTCACTCCAAGTGCATTGTTCGTTCTTGATAAATCATGGAACGTAGATGATGAAGGGTAAATAGTTATATACTTCTCTTCAAGGATGTGGGTTAAAAGTGCGTTTCCACTTGCAGTAGAAGCTGGAAAACCACCACCATATTCAGTACCTAGTTGCGTACGTACTGCATTTAATGCACTTCTTGCAGCCCCATCACCTGAGGTTCTGAAAGCAGCCTCTGCAGCGATTAACCTTGTTTCATGCCAAGAGATAAGAGGTAACGATGCATCTACAGCAAAAATACCGTCTTCAGCCAAATTATAGTCACCGTCAGCATCATAATAGAAGGCGTAGCGTGCAGCTTCTCCAGGTGTAGCTAATTGTCTAGCAACTGGTCCACTTGGGTCTACTAAGTCTTCAAGGTACGAATTTAATGGAGTTGTGTTATCAGGTCGTGATAATACTGCAAAATTCCAAAAAAGGTTTTGTGCACCAGTAGCATCAGCATGTACAGTATTCCATCCACCAGTTGGAGAAGAGATACCTGCATTTGCTTCTGATAAAGCCATTGGGTAGTTTTTAGCATTCAAGAAATAACGCGCTTTCAAAGAGTGCGCTACTTGACCAAGGTTAGAAGTACTAATAGTACCTCCGCTTGGATCAGAAATGTATTGGTTAGCTGTTGAAGCATTCGCAACAACCTCAGATAGTAATTCCTGAACGTGGTTAAATACCATCGCTTGGCTGTCATATGTTGGTGCGTCAGACTCTCCTACAGCTTCTGAATCTGGTACATCACCAAATGAAGTAGCTAGTTCGCCTAATTGGTATGCCTCCAATAAAGAAGCATAACCTAAACCGTCAACGTCTCCTTCTTCAGTGGCTTGTCCTTTTGCAATACGTGCGTGCGTGATCCCTTCAGAGTATAGATTACTCCATAGTGCATCAAAGTCATCTGGCGCATACGTATACTGTTCGTATCCTATCCATTGCGCGTCAATTCCAGTGATGTAATTTGCATTGATACCTCCGTATCTTGCTGCATCACTTTCTGCAAGGTAAGCAGAAACTATTTCTGCTTGATTAATTAAAGCTAGAGTGGAAGCAGTCCCCACTGTATTTGGATTGTCCTCTAAATTAGGACCACTTAGGATTTGCGTACATGAAGTTGCTAACAACCCCGCGGCAAAAACTATCAATATATTTTTAAATGTTTTCATATGTATTGAATTTGTTTTTTAATTATAGTCCTATACGAACAATAAATGAATATGAACTAGTTGATGGATTTGTAAAATACTCTAATCCACGCCCTTTAGAAGCACCAGTCAAGTTATTGTCAGGGTCAAATCCTTCGATGTCAGACCAAGTGATTAAGTTACGTCCAGAGATGCTGATATCTAAAGAGCGCATTCCGATTCTCTTAGCTGCTTTATTTGAGAACGAATAACCTAATGTTAATTCTCTTAATTTTACATAAGATGCATCTTCAATATAGGGCTCAGTAGCTCCGTTAAAACCAGATCCAGTTCCACCGTTATAGTATGCTTGATCTAATAACACAGTACCAGCTCCAAAATCTTCTAGATTACCACGAACCGTATAAGATCCATCGTCATTCTGTTGTGCGTTAGGTAGATCTTGAATCGCCGTACCTTGATAGTTTACAATAGTAATTGCTTCTTCTGCAGAAACAGTAACTTCATTAGCAGTTTCTTGTGAAACACCAAAGTGATTTAATACACCACGAGTTCCATTCCAAACGTCGTTACCTTGTACTGCATCAAATTGTGCAGACAATCTAAAGTTTTTATATTCAATAGTAGTACCAAGTCCTGCTCTCCATTCTGGGTTAGGATCACCTAATACTCGATCAGGAGTAGCACCAGTTGGATCTAATTGAGGAAAACCAAAGTCGTTAAGAATTAGTTCGCCTGAGTCTAAATCTCTATAAAGCGGGCTACCATATATTACTGAGAAAGGAGATCCGTCTACTACACTAGCAGCAGATCCTGTAAATCCATTAAGCGTGTCAATTACATCACCTTCTTCTGTATCAGGTCCAGTAACTAAATTTTCATTCATACTGTAGTTAGCGTTTATAGTCCATTTAAAATTGTCACTATTTACAAGAGTTGCAGAGATATCTGCTTCAATACCTTTGTTGGTAATATTTGCTGCATTAGATAAAAGACTTGTAAATCCTGTAGCAGGAGATACTAATCTTCCAATAATTACATCTTCAGTTTCTCTGTCATAATAAGTAAAACCAGTGCTTACTCTATTATTGAAAAACTTAAGGTCTGCACCAACTTCAACTTCTTTAACACGTTCAACTAATAGGTTAGGATTTCCTTGTTGATTTGCTCTTGAAGTAGCACCACCAAGGGAAGCTCCATTTAAAGAATCACCCCAAGAAGAACTAACTCCTCCACCGATATTAAAATCAGTAGAAAGTGAGTAGTTTAATGGCGCAACAGCAACTTCACCGTAAGACGCTCTTAGTTTACCAAAACTTAAGAAATCACTTTCTCCAATTGCTTCTGTAAATTTCCATCCCAAAGCAAGACCAGGGTAGTAAAAATTTTGATCTGGCAATGTTGAAGATTGATCCACACGACCAGAAGCTTGTATTAATATTTGATTAAATACTTCAAAATCAAGTACTGCATACGTACCAACCTGTCTAGAATACGAGTAGCTATCACGGATTGAAATGTCTTCAGGTAAACCATTAGAAAGATCTATAAGGTCGTTTAAATCAATATCTGAAACTTGAAACCGAGATAGTGTTCCGCCAACTTGCTCTAAAGACCTTTCTTCATACGTAGCTCCTAATACCCAGTTAAAGGTAAAGTCTTCCGATATTGCGTGATTAGAGTTTATAAAAGCTGTTAAGTACTGCGAGTTAGAGAAAATGTGATTAGAATCAAAAAAACCTGCACCTGAACCTTGATTCGTTGCAGAGTTTACAGGGAAAAACTGTTCTCTTTTATCTCTATATGTATCTACGTTATAACGGGCTGTAACAGACATGTTATCATTAAACTTGTATGTTAACTCTGGCGTTATTAAGAAACGGTCTACAGAAGTTGTGTTAGATTGCTCTTTTGCCGTCCATAAAGGGTTGTTATATGTTGGGATTGGCCCTAAAAAGTTTCTGTAACCACGTTGTGCGTTAAGAGTAGGTTGTCCTGCAGCGTTATAAGCTGTTCCAATATAAGCACTGTTATCAAAATCTGCAGGTGTACGAAGGTAACCCAAGTAAAGACCGTTTAGATTTGAACCAAACTGAACTTGATCTGCAGTTGTCTTAGTGTAGTTGGCAGAGATTCTACCTGATAATTTTTCATCAAACTTGGTAGAGTTGTTAAAACGGAAAGAACGTCTGTAGTAATCAGATCCTCCTCTAATTACACCGTTTTGTTTCCAAGAGTTTGCACTAATATAGGTGCTCCCATTCTCAGTTGATTTTTGAAGACTCAAACTGTTTTCGAAAGAGTAGCCTGTTCCTAAAATTGCATCACGGTTAGATTTTACATAAACCGCTTGTGAATTTTTGTCTACTGATCCATCAACTCTATCTGCGTAAGGATAATATACTCTCCCGTCTCTAGATTCAAAACGTTGGTTTCCTATTATAACACCATCTGCTGCTCCAGAACGATCAGAGATTTTGTCACCATAAGAAGTAGAGGCAGATTGGTCATATGCACCATTGTTACCTTGACCAAACTTAGTTTGTAAATCCCATTCTCTATTTACAGTATCAACATACATTCCAGTTTTATAGTCTAATGACCAAGAAGATCCTGAAGATTTACCCGTTTTAGTTTCTATTACTATTACACCATTTGCAGCACCTGTTCCATATATAGCAACTGCTTGAGCTCCTTTATAGATTTGTATACTTGCGATATCTTCTGATGCAATATCATTCAATCTTGATTGTTCTGTTACACCATCTACACCACTTTCAAAGTTACGGTTATCGATTAGTACTCCATCAAGTACAATTAAAGGCTCATCAGAACCACTTATACTGTTCGCTCCACGAATCTGGATGTAAGCCCCAGCTCCTGGATCACCTGAACTCTTAGTTATGTTCACACCAGATGTTTTACCGGCTAGACCTTGTAAAACTCCAGATTCACCTGAACGTGTAACTGCTTCAATAGGAACTAAAGTGGCAGAAGAGAGGTCATCCTCCTTCTTACGCTTAAGACCAATAGCATTTACAATAACCTCTCCTAAGGCTTCAGCATCAGGTTCCATAGCTATACTAATAACATTAGATCCGGCAGTAACCGGTCTGCTAGCTGTAGTGTAGCTTAAGTAACTAAAGACAAGTGTTTGTCCTACGCTTGTGTTTATGGAGTAATTACCATCAAAATCAGATTGTGTACCGTTAGAGGTGCCCTCAACGATTACATTTACCCCTGGTAGGGGAAGGCCGTTTTCATCGGAGACCGAGCCGGTTACTGTTGTTTGTTGTGCCATCACTAATTGTGATGAAATCAACAAAAACATACTAAAAATTCTAAGTATTGTTGTTTTCATAAATTGTTAATTAATAAATTGTTAATTAATTGTTAAGTCTTACAAAAATGGTGAATAAATATGTGAATTCAAATTTATAGCGTCATTTAAATTTGTTAATGTTTAGAATAAATAGTTATTAATTGATAAATAATCTACAACAAAAAAAAAGATGGCTCCATTAAGAGCCATCTTTTTTAAGGAATGTGTTATTAAAAATTAATAACCAGGATTCTGTTGGATATTATCGTTAGCATCTAATTCTACAATTGGAATTGGTACAGTAAACAAGTTACTGCTTAAAGCTAAATCACAAGCATTTAAAGCTATGCAATCAATAGGATCTCTATCAATTCCTCTTCCGGCTCTAGCGCCTAAACGCTTTAAATCTTTATATCTATGTCCTTCAAACAATAATTCTAACCTTCTTTCATCCATCACGGCAGCTAACGCTTCTTGTGTAGAAGCGAAGTTCGGTGCTGGTTGATCAGAACCAAAACGAGCATCTCTTAATTGATCAATTAAAGCTTCAGCCCCAACTAGATCATTCATAGATGCTCTTGCTTCTGCCGCAATTAATAACATTTCAGAAGACTTAAAGATTTTTAAATCATTCATTAAGTTTTGACCGTCTTTACCTGGATACTTTCCAATAACTAATACGTCAGTTCCTAAAGGATTTGAGCTAGTTTGATAATTAGGATCGATTATAGATGTAGGATGAACATTTACTGAGTAACGCACATCATCAGTACTAAACGCGTTAAATACGGCTCTACCCATTTCAAAATATGGTGAACCATTTATTGTAGCGTTTACAAAAGCATAATTTGCTCCAGCCCATCCGCCAGCGAATGCACTACCAGTAGCACCTTGTCCATCGTATGAGTCACCTATAGTTCGGCTTAATTTAAATATTATTTCAGTGTTATCTAAATCGAGATACATATCAGTGTATTGAGTTTGATTAGCGATACCGTATGCTCCTAGTAATTCAGTAGCAAGGGTATTGGCAGTACTATAATCCTGTCTGTATGCCGCCATTCTAGCTCTTAGCGCCTTAACAAAGTCTCTACTTACAAACACTGCATCAGCTTGATTAGAAAGCAAGCCATTAGCAAGATTCAAATCTGAGGTTATTGAAGCATAAATCTCACCATTGGTATTACGTGGTAATTTTTGCTCGGTTTGAGGTACAAAGTCTAGCAATATTGTTGCCAATGTTGAGTCATCAGTGTAATCTGCAGACAAGTAAGATAATAATTCAAAATGAGCATAAGCTCTTAGGGCGTATGATTGTCCAAGAATGTCATCATATTGTGCCTGTTCTCCTTCACCAATTTCTATTCCTTCTGCACCGGCGATAACACGATTCACTGAATTTAAAGCAGCATTGTTATTAAGCCATAAAGCTGCTGGAAATGCACTTCCTGCATTGAGGACGAATGCGGTGTCACCGTTAGCGGTACCTTGACCTCCACTATCTGCTCCTACAGAAATTTCGTCTGTAAAAACTGAGTTAAATTGAATTTGTTGCGTGTGGTCGAAATTATCATATGCTCCTAAGAGCCCTAATTGTAAGTCTCCAACAGTTATGAAAGCCGCATCTGAGTTTAAGATACCTACTTGCGTAATTTCGATAGCATCAGTACAGCTGGTAAAGCCTATAGATGCCAGCACAAATACTGCGATATATTTTATTTTTTTCATTGTAATAAATATTATATTGTTAATAATAAACTAAAGTGATTCTTAAAATTCAATATCTAAGCCAAAAGCAAAAGTCTTTGGTGTAGGATAAATTCTAGAGGTATTAGATTGTGCTTCCGCATCAAAACCTCTCCAGTCTGAGAATGTTATAAGGTTCTCGCCATTAAGATACAATCTCAAGGCAGAAATACTTGTTCCTTCTAAATATTTTGATGGTAGGTTGTATCCAAACTGTGCAAAACGTAAACGAACGAAATCTGCGTTTGTTAAGTATCTAGTACCACTAAATTGTTGATTAGTTGCGTCTAATGACGGAAGTGACCCACCTGTGTTCTCAGGTGTCCAAGAATCAAAAAGATCTCTTGATAATCTAAATTGACCTAAGTTGTTGATGTTCTGGAAGCTAGATTGCTCAAAGTCATATCTATCTACTCCGAAAGTGTAGTTAAACTGAGTGCTTAAAAAGAAACCACCGTAGTCGAAGTTAAGACCAGCACTTCCTTCAAAATCAGGAAAAATGTTTTTGTCTAACCAAACACGGTCAGTATCTGGGTCAGGAGTTTCTGTAATTTCTCCATCTGCAGTTAAGAATTGAAGATTACCATTTTCTGAGTTTACACCAGCATATCGATAATCATAGTATTCAAAAACTTTACCTCCTACACGTCCAGTTCCGATAATTTCTTCTTCTCCAGAACCAAATTCTACAATCTCATTTTTGTTGTAGTTACCAACAAAATTAATGGTAGCGTTAAAACCACCTTCACTAGTAGAGCGAATAACGTCGTATGCTATTGCTAAGTCAACACCAGTATTTTTTAATTCACCGCCATTTACATTTAAGGCAGTAGTTGCATTAATTGCAGAAATAGGTTGTAATAAAAATAAGTCTGTAGTAACTTTTTGGTATACATCTAATGATCCACGTGCTCTTCTGTTAGCAAATTCATAATCAATACCTACATTAGTTGTAGTAACAGTTTCCCATTTAAGGTCTGTGTTAGGAATTTGAGATAATTGTAAAGAGTTAGCGCCCTGGTATCCACCTGTTGTAGCAAATAAAGATTGCGTTAAATTAAGTCCTCCAAAAAGTCCACCACCTGTAACATCTTGGTTACCGTTGGTACCATAAGAGGCTCTAAGTTTAAGAACGTCAAAAACAGAGTTCGACATAAAAGCTTCGTTGCTTATGTTCCATCTAGCAGAAACAGAGTAGAAGTTTGCCCATCTATTTGAGTCAGAAAAACGTGAAGAAGCATCTCTACGGAAAGTTCCAGTTATACCATATCTAGTGTCATAATCATAATCTACACGTGTGAAATATGAAAACAATCCAGATTCCGCAATATTTGCGTTAACTGTATTCCCAAAAAAGTCATTGTCACCATTATCATCTACAAAGGCACTACCATCTCCAGGGAAGAAAGTTGCCTGGTTTAAACCATTGTTTCTAAAGCCATAAGTATATAAGTGTGCTTTAAAGTATTCAGAATATAAGCCAATGTTCAATGATTGCTTGTCAAATGTTTTGTTCCACACTAACGAAGCTAATTGATTAAAAGAGAACTGTCTTCTGTATTGTTGATCTTGCGTCCCAGGAGTATCATTTCCTGACTCAGCAAACAATTGAGAGTTAAAACTAATAGGTTGTTCAGCTCTTAACGTATTTTGATCTTGGTAGTCACTACTAAATATAACAGATGCAACTAAGTCGTCAGTCAAATTGTAACTCCCTTCAAGAGCTCCAATCATTTTTAATTCTTCTTCATAACGAGTATAGGTGTTTAGTCTATCAACTAGAAATAATGGAGTGTTAGCGAAACTTAAAGGAGAAAGTAAATCTGCTCCGTTAGTATAATCACTAGCCGTGATATATGGTACAGACTGGTAAGCTCCTAAAACGTAGTTACGGTTAATTGCTCCTGAACCAATACGGTTAGGCTCATCAGACTTAGACCAGTTTGTAGATAAATTAAGCTTGTATGAGAACTTTTTGTTGTCACTAGTACCATTAACATTAGTTCTAATGTTAAAACGCTTCAAGCTAGATTGTCTTAAAAGACCCTCTTGATCATGAAACCCTAATGATACATAACTTGCAAGATTCTCGCCACCATTACTCACGTTTAAAGTATGAGAATTTGTTATTGCTGGATCAAAGAAATAATCTGCCCAGTCAAAAGTTTCAACTCCAGCAATTTCTGCATCTGTTAATGCCATCCCAGAAGTATTCCCAACTGGAAAGCCATTGCCACCTACACCTACGTTTCTCTCTCTTTCTAGAGTAAGTAACTCTTGAGAATTCATTAGGTCATAGTCATTATCTTGCAGTGCAGCTACATTTACAGTACCTGTATAAGACATCTTTAACTTAGAGTTGAATTTACCACTCTTTGTTTTAATGATAATAACTCCATTTGCACCTCTATTACCGTAAATAGCAGTTGCACCCGCATCCTTTAAAACAGATACAGAAGCAATTTCATTTGGGTTAAGTGATCTAAAGTTATCTTGATCTACTGGAGCACCGTCGATAATAAATAGTGGCTCAGTATCTCCATTAATAGAAGATATACCACGTATTCTTACGTTAGAGTTAGCACCAGGTTGACCATTTGCTGTAGATATGTTAAGACCAGGAACTTGTCCAGAAAGTGTTTGTACAAAACTAGCATTTGGTCTCGATTGAATCGTTTCAGCACTTATAGAGTAGGTCGCAGTACTTGATTTTTCTTTTGTACTGTTAACATTTCCTATAATTACAACCTCTTGAAGCGCGTTATCCGATGCCATATTCACATTGATACGACTTGAAGCTCCAACTGCCATTTCTTGAGTCTCAAATCCAATATAACTAAATATAAGAGTTTGCCCCGTTGCAGCACTAACAGAGTAATTTCCATCAAAGTCTGTTTGAGTTCCGGTATTCGTGCCTTTGATGATTACGTTAGCCCCAGGAAGAGGTAAGCCGCTGTCATCGTTAACAGTACCAGTAATTGTTTTTTGTTGAGCGAACGATAGTTGCACAACGAGCACTAGTAAAAGCGCTAAAATTCCACTAAATTTTGTTTTCATTTTATAAATTTTTTGAATTAGCCAACGTCAAAAGTCGAAATAAAATTACAATTACACAACTATTTAAACTTAAATTTCTATTATAGATGAGCAGAAAAAGACTTGTTTTTCCTAAAATGTAGAAATCAAACTGAGGTGGACTTTAGTGTCAGAAAACCTAAATTCTTGACCATAAACTTTGCCATTAGCCAATGAAAGCCTCAGTAGTCCCGTGTTTGTGTAGAAACCAGTGCCAAAACCAAAACTGAAAAGGCTATTATTGCTTCTTGCCGCTCGGTTTTCTAAATACCCAAGATCCACAATGCTATGTACGTAAAGAAGATTGTTTAATCTGTATCTGTATTCTGTGTTTAAGATGGAGAAAAGCGACGCTTCGATAGCATTTTCTTTAAAGCCTCTTATGCTTTTAATACCGCCAATTCTATATAATTCATTTGTTAGGTAGGTGTCGCTCTGTAAAAACCCGCTCTGGTTTGCAATATAAAATGAGTTTTGTAGGTTAAGATTTATAATGTAAGAGCCATGTGCGCTAAGTCTATATTGTTGTTCGGTAGTAAGGTCAGTTTTTTTTGTACCCGCACCTATTTGTAGACCAAACCTTGCTTTTACAGGAAACAAATTATCTTCTTGATAAAACTTCCATTGAGAACCAGTAATAATTTCTTTTTTCTGAAAGGCCACTAGATCTATTGCGGTCACGTCTTCATTAGATAAAATGGCAGAATTTGAACTAGTGTAGTTTAAGGTGACTATAGTGTTGGGGTTTATTTGATAGCGCAGGCCTGCTAGTTGCGAAGTAGTAGAAAAATTATCTGCCTGTTTAAATATCGTAAGGCCAAGGTCAATACCTAAAGGAGACCTTAATATATAAGGTAGGGTTGTTTGAACACTAAAGTTTTGCTGATTGTCCCCATCAGATTTATAATTAAGACTAAAAGTTTCGCCATAATTTAAATTATTGTTGAGCTTTAGGTCTAGATATCCATTGAAAATAAGTTTGTTGGTAACATCATCAGTGCTAAAACCTATAATTCCATCAAAATTGTTGCTCTTCTGTTTTTCTAAATACAAATAGAGTGTCGTTTTTTTGTCTTTAAAAAGTACTTCTGGCTGTTTAATGTTAGAGGCAAACTGCAAAGCGCTAATTGCAGTACTTGCTTTTGCTATAGTAGAGATTTTAAATATGACATCTTTTTTAATGCCAGCGATATATCGTATATAGGATGTCGGAAATTTCTCATACCCTTTAATTACGATGCTGTCAATAGTCCTTGTTTGTGTTGTTTCTGAAATGAGCTGCGCAGAAAGTTTAACTCCATCTCTTTTAAATTCGTTTAAATAGGTCTTGGCAAATGCATCACCACTTTCGGTTTGTAATGCATTAATTTTCATCAGCGTCTTTTCTACTTCGGAAATGGAAATAATAAAACGATCTTCTTCTATCTTAGAAATAAACCTATTTAGCTCTTTACTGCTGAAATCTTCCTGATTGTAATGTATAGTAATGTTTGAAAATTTCGGTCCTAAAAAATAAGTTGCTTTATAGATTAATTTTTTGGTATTTTCTTGTGTTTTGATTTCAGTAATTGAAATAAGTCTACTATCTATGAAGCCATCAGTCTGAAATGCTTTTAATAGACTAGAAGTCTCTGTTTTTAGTGCTGCAAATGTGCTAAAGGAGTTAGCGGTTGCTGTTTTTTCGATCAATTCTGAAGGGATTTCTTTTTCCGCTTCAAGTGTCAGGCTAATATATTGCGCATTGATGTCGTAATATAATGCGGTATGAATGTTAAGATATAGGAAAATATAAAATATGTGCTTCAAAAAATGTTGTATTGTGTGGATAAAGCTAACGTTACAGGGTCGATTTTCATATAAAAATAAAGAATATTTAAAAAGTGTAAAAAATAAGCTGACATGTGTTTGAATTATAGATAAATATTTATATTTTTGCACGCCCATAAATAATGGGGAATTATATTTAATTAATAGTAACAAGGATATTATATGCCAACTATTTCACAATTAGTACGAAAAGGAAGGACCAAAATAACCAAGAAGTCTAAATCGGCTGCTTTGGATTCGTGCCCGCAACGCCGCGGTGTTTGTACGCGTGTATATACCACTACTCCTAAGAAACCTAACTCAGCGATGCGTAAAGTAGCGCGTGTAAGGTTAACCAATGGAAAAGAGGTAAACGCATACATCGGAGGTGAAGGACACAATCTACAAGAACACTCGATAGTATTGGTTAGAGGTGGAAGGGTAAAAGATTTACCAGGAGTTAGATACCACATCGTTCGTGGAGCTTTAGATACCGCAGGTGTCGATGGCAGAACACAACGTAGGTCTAAGTATGGTACAAAACGCCCTAAGAAGTAAAATTTAGTAATGACGCGGGTATCTGCGTCGCAATCCAGTAACGTCGAAGCATGATTCGACGCAACGTAAAACTAAAAGAATGAGAAAAAGAGCAGCCAAAAAAAGACCGCTTTTGCCAGATCCAAGATTTAATGATCAATTGGTGACACGTTTTGTGAACAACATGATGTGGGATGGTAAGAAGTCTACGGCTTTTAAAGTTTTTTATGATGCAATAGACATCGTAGAAGAAAAGAAAACAGACGAAGAAAAAACCGGTTTAGAGACTTGGAAAGATGCCTTGTCTAACGTGATGCCACACGTAGAGGTGCGTAGTCGCCGTGTAGGTGGTGCAACGTTCCAAATACCAATGCAAATACGTGCAGACCGTAAAATATCTACTGCTATGAAGTGGTTGATTGGATACGCTCGTAAGCGTAATGAGAAGTCAATGGCTCAAAAACTTGCCTCAGAAATTCTTGCAGCAAGTAAGGAAGAAGGAGCAGCTGTTAAAAAGCGTACTGACACGCATAAAATGGCCGAAGCAAATAAAGCATTCTCACATTTCAGATTTTAAAAAATGGCAAGAGATTTAAGATTAACAAGAAATATAGGGATTGCTGCCCATATTGATGCTGGTAAAACAACAACAACGGAGCGCGTTCTTTATTATACAGGAGTTTCACATAAAATTGGTGAGGTACATGATGGTGCTGCAACAATGGACTGGATGGAGCAAGAGCAAGAGCGTGGTATTACTATTACGTCTGCTGCTACCACGTGTACATGGCAGTTTCCTCTCGAAAATGCGGAGCCAACAGAAGATACTCAGGATTATCACTTTAATATTATTGACACACCGGGTCACGTAGATTTTACTGTAGAGGTAAATAGATCTTTACGTGTTCTAGATGGTTTAGTATTCTTGTTTAGTGCAGTAGATGGTGTTGAACCACAATCTGAAACTAACTGGAGATTGGCTGATAACTATAAAGTACCTAGAATTGGTTTCGTTAATAAAATGGACCGTCAGGGATCTGACTTTTTAGGTGTTTGCCAACAGGTAAAAGATATGTTAAAGTCTAACGCGGTGCCAATCGTTCTAAACATTGGTGACGAAGAAGATTTTAAAGGGATTATAGATTTAGTAAAAAACCGTGCAATTGTATGGCATGACGATACTCAAGGGGCAACTTTTGATATTATCGAAATTCCAGAAGAATTGAAGGCGGAAGCAAGAAAATATCGCGGTCTTCTTATAGAAGAAGTTGCTGCATATGATGAAAATTTGCTTGAAAAATATATGGAAGATGAAGATTCTATCACAGAAGAAGAAGTGCATGCTGCACTTAGAGCTGCTGTAATGGACATGGCAATCATTCCAATGATTTGTGGTTCTGCCTTTAAGAACAAAGGGGTGCAGTTTCTCTTAGATGCTGTATGTCGTTACTTGCCTTCTCCAATGGATAAGGAAGGTATTGAGGGTATTAATCCAGATACAGATGAAAAAGTGATTCGTAAGCCTAGTGTGAAGGAGCCGTTTGCTGCTTTAGCATTTAAGATTGCTACAGATCCTTTTGTGGGTCGTTTAGCATTTTTTAGAGCATATTCTGGTCGTTTAGATGCTGGTTCATATGTGTTAAATAATCGTTCAGGTAAGAAAGAGCGTATTTCACGTATCTATCAAATGCACGCTAACAAGCAGAATGCAATTGATTTTATTGAAGCTGGTGATATTGGTGCTGCTGTAGGATTCAAATCTATTAAAACAGGAGATACATTATCTGATCAAGATCATCCTATCGTTCTTGAATCTATGGACTTTCCAGATCCAGTTATTGGTATCGCGGTTGAGCCTAAGACGAAGGCAGATGTTGATAAATTAGGGATGGGCTTAGCTAAATTAGCTGAAGAAGATCCTACGTTTACAGTTCGTTCAGACGAAGCTTCAGGACAGACTATTATATCTGGAATGGGTGAACTTCACTTAGATGTTATTGTTGACAGGCTAAGGCGTGAGTTTAACGTTGAAGTGAATCAAGGACAACCACAAGTGGAGTATAAAGAGGCTATTACAAGAGCTGCTGATCACAGAGAAGTTTATAAGAAACAATCTGGTGGTCGTGGAAAGTTTGCAGATATCGTATTTACGATTGAGCCTGCAGATGAGGGTGTTGTAGGGCTCCAGTTTGAGTCTGTAATTAAAGGTGGTAATGTTCCTAAAGAATTTATCCCTTCGATTGAAAAAGGTTTTAAAGTTGCGATGGTAAATGGTCCTTTAGCTGGCTATGAGGTTGAGTCGATGAAAGTGACGCTAAGAGATGGATCTTACCATGATGTGGATTCAGATCAACTATCTTTCGAATTAGCGGCAAAACTTGGATTTAAGAATTCAGCAAAAGCGGCTAAGGCTGTGATAATGGAACCTATAATGAAACTTGAGGTGATTACACCAGAAGAGAATATGGGTGATATCGTTGGCGATTTAAATAGAAGAAGAGGTCAAATGACTAGTATGGGAGACCGTGCTGGTGCAAAAACTGTAAAAGCTACAGTGCCACTTTCTGAAATGTTTGGATATGTAACCACATTAAGAACATTATCATCAGGTAGAGCAACATCAACAATGGAATTTTCTCACTATGCAGAGACTCCTTCTAACGTTTCGGAAGAAGTAATCAAAGCAGCAAGAGGAGCTAACGCATAATATTTTCAGCTATGAGTCAAAAAATCAGAATTAAATTAAAATCATACGATCATAATTTAGTAGATAAATCTGCTGAAAAAATCGTAAAGACTGTAAAGAGTACAGGTGCAGTAGTAACAGGGCCAATCCCATTACCTACGCACAAAAAAATATTTACAGTACTACGTTCGCCACACGTAAACAAGAAGAGTAGAGAGCAGTTTCAATTATCATCTTACAAGAGATTATTGGATATCTATAGTTCTTCTTCAAAAACAATCGACGCTCTGATGAAGTTAGAGTTGCCAAGTGGTGTAGAGGTAGAGATCAAGGTTTAATTTTATTAAGCCGTAGATTCGAAGCTTGCTTCGCCTGTACAATAAAAATTAAATGTCCCCAACGATGGTTAGGGAAAAACGGAAAAAAAGTAAATCGGGATCGAATTTATTTTGATCCCGTTTGTATTTGAACCTTGAGCAATCTCTGGTTTTAATGCTGAAAAATAAAAGTGATTAATTTTTCGTGAAAGCGAATTGAGATAAAGTCGATAATCGGCGAAATACTAATAATTAATATATATAAATATGTCTGGGTTAATTGGAAGAAAGATAGGGATGACCAGCATCTTTGACGAGAATGGTAAGAATATGCCGTGTACCGTTATTGAATGCGGTCCTTGTGTTGTTACCCAAGTCAGAACTGAAGAAGTAGACGGCTATGCTGCGCTTCAACTAGGTTTCGATGACAAGAAGACTGTTAATAAGGCTGCTGAAGGGCACGCTAAAAAAGCAGGTACTGTCGCGAAACGTAAAGTTGCGGAATTCAAAAGTTTTGATTCGGAGTACAAATTAGGTGATACGATCACTGTAGAACATTTTGCTGAAGGAGATTTTGTCGATGTGGCAGGAACTTCAAAGGGTAAAGGTTTTCAAGGAGTTGTAAAACGTCACGGTTTTGCCGGTGTAGGTCAAGCTACGCACGGTCAACATAACCGTTTAAGAGCGCCAGGTTCTATTGGTGCAGCATCGTATCCTGCGAGAGTATTCAAGGGAATGAAGATGGCTGGTCAAATGGGGAACGAAAAGGTGAAAGTTCAAAATTTAAGAGTTTTAAAGGTGGTTGCTGAAAAGAACCTACTTGTAGTGAAAGGGTGTGTACCTGGACATAAAAACGCTTATGTAACGATTCAGAAATAATGAAGGTAGCTGTATTAGATAAAAACGGAAAAGCCACGAGTAGAAAGGTTGAACTTTCTAAAGAGGTTTATGGTATCGAACCTAACAATCACGCTGTATATCTTGATGTGAAGCAATACTTGGCAAATCAACGTCAGGGAACGCATAAATCAAAGGAAAGAGCAGAGATTGCAGGATCTACTAGAAAGATAAAGAAACAAAAAGGAACAGGTACTGCCCGTGCGGGTAGTATTAAGTCTGGTATATTCAAAGGTGGTGGTAGAATGTTCGGTCCTAGGCCAAGGAACTACACTTTTAAATTGAATAAAAACTTGAAGCGTCTTGCGCGTAAATCTGCTTTAACAATGAAAGCTAATAGCGAGTCGATTATGGTGTTAGAAGACCTCAATTTTGATGGTCCAAGAACAAAAGATTTCATTGCAGTTTTAACTAGTTTAGGTCTTGCAGACAAAAAGTCTTTGTTCGTGTTGGGAGAGTCAAATAATAATGTATATTTGTCTTCGCGAAATTTAACGGGTGTCGAAGTGATAAAAGCCTCAGAATTAAGCACTTACAAAATAATGAACGCAAACAACGTTGTGTTGTTTGAGGGTTCTTTGGAAGGAATAGAAACTAACTTAAGTAAATAGAAACGAGATGAGTATCTTAATTAAACCTATAATTACGGAAAAAGCTACACGTTTTGCTGAGGAATCAAATGTTTTCAGCTTTGTAGTAAACCCAAAGGCGAATAAGGTAGAAATCAAGAAAGCGGTTGAAGCCACTTACGGAGTTTCTGTTGATAAAGTTCGCACAATAAATGTCCGCCCTGAAAGAAGTACTCGTTATACAAAAACGGGAATTCAAACTGGTAAAACAAATGCTGTTAAGAAGGCAATTGTACAGGTGGCGGAAGGTGATACAATAGATTTTTACAACAATTTGTAAGGTAAGCTTACAATAAATTAGACAAAAAATGTCAGTAAGAAAATTAAAACCTATCACCCCGGGTCAGCGTTTTAGAGTTGTAAATGGTTTTGACGCCATTACAACTGATAAGCCGGAGAAGTCTTTACTTGCTCCGAATAAGAGATCTGGTGGTAGAAACAGTCAAGGAAAAATGACGATGCGCCATATTGGTGGAGGTCATAAAAAGAAGTATCGTGTTATCGATTTTAAACGTGAAAGAGTAGGAGTGCCTGCAACCGTAGCGACAATCGAATATGATCCAAATCGTACTGCGTTTATCGCACTGCTAAATTACCAAGATGGTGAAAAGCGTTATGTGATTGCTCAAAATGGACTTCAAGTAGGTCAGAATATTGTTTCTGGCGATAGTGTAGCTCCGGAGATTGGAAACGCTATGAGTTTAGCGAGTATTCCATTAGGAACTATTATTTCTTGTTTAGAGTTACGTCCAGGTCAAGGTGCTGTTTTAGCCCGAAGTGCTGGTGCATTTGCTCAACTAATGGCAAGAGATGGTAAGTATGCAACGGTAAAATTACCGTCAGGTGAGACAAGACTAATTCTTGTTACTTGTATGGCGACAATCGGAGCGGTATCGAACAGTGATCATCAGTTACTTGTATCTGGTAAAGCTGGTAGATCTAGATGGTTGGGTAGAAGACCACGTGTTAGACCAGTAGTGATGAACCCAGTAGATCACCCAATGGGTGGTGGTGAAGGTAAATCTTCAGGTGGGCATCCACGTTCTAGAAACGGTATTCCTGCAAAAGGATTCAGAACTCGTTCTAAGACAAAGCAGAGTAATAAATACATTATAGAACGTAGAAAGAAATAAGCTATGGCAAGATCGTTAAAAAAAGGACCGTACGTTCACTATAAATTAGATAAGAAGGTACAGACAAATGTGGAAGGGAATAAGAAGACTGTGATCAAGACTTGGTCAAGGGCTTCTATGATAACTCCAGATTTCGTAGGACAGACCATCGCAGTTCATAATGGGAAGCAATTTGTTCCTGTATATGTAACTGAGAATATGGTAGGACATAAACTAGGAGAATTTTCACCTACAAGATCATTCCGTGGTCACGCAGGTGCCAAAAATAAAGGTAAAAAATAATAGGCCATGGGAGTTCGTAAAAGAGAAAGAGCAGAAGCAATCAAGGAAGCAAAGAAGACACAATTCTTTGCTAAGTTGAATAATTGCCCTACATCACCAAGAAAAATGCGCCTTATGGCGGATTTGATTAGAGGTGAGAAAGTTGAGAAAGCATTAAATATTTTGAAGTTCAGTTCAAAAGAATCATCACGTCGCTTAGAGAAATTGTTATTGTCTGCTATGGCAAACTGGCAAGCTAAGAATGAAGATGCTTCTATTGAAGACGCGGATCTTTTTGTAAAGGAAATCCGTGTAGACGGAGGAACAATGCTGAAGAGATTACGTCCGGCGCCTCAAGGTCGTGCACATAGAATTAGAAAACGCTCTAACCACGTAACACTGGTATTAGCAGCAAACGATAACACACAAAGTTAACTAAATGGGACAGAAGACAAATCCAATCGGGAATCGCCTTGGAATTATCAGAGGATGGGAATCTAACTGGTACGGAGGTAACGACTACGGTGATAAACTTGCCGAAGACGATAAGATTAGAAAATACATTCATGCTCGTTTAAGTAAAGCTAGTGTGTCACGAGTAATTATTGAGCGTACGCTTAAACTTGTAACCGTTACTATCACTACGGCTAGACCTGGTATCATTATCGGGAAAGGTGGTCAAGAGGTAGATAAGTTAAAAGAAGAGCTTAAGAAGATTACTGGTAAAGAAGTACAGATCAACATCCATGAGATTAAGAGACCAGAAATGGACGCGTATCTTGTAGGGTCGAGTATCGCTAGACAGATAGAAAATAGAATTTCTTACCGTCGTGCAATCAAGATGGCTATTGCAGCAGCAATGCGTATGAATGCAGAGGGTATTAAAGTTCAGATTTCAGGACGTTTGAATGGGGCAGAGATGGCTCGTTCTGAGGGGTACAAAGAAGGTCGTGTTCCTTTATCAACATTTAGAGCCGATATTGATTATGCTTTAGTTGAGGCGCACACTACTTATGGTAGATTGGGTGTTAAAGTATGGATAATGAAAGGTGAAGTATACGGAAAGAGAGAACTTTCTCCACTTGTCGGTTTAGACAAGAAAGGTGGAAAAGGAGGTAATTCCGGTCGAGGTGGAAATAATAAACCACGTCGTAGAAAGTAATCATTTTTAAAGAGAACAGAACATGTTACAACCTAAAAGGACAAAGTTCCGTAAGCAGCAGAAAGGACGTATGAAAGGAAATGCTGGTCGTGGTAACCAGTTATCATACGGTACCTTTGGTATTAAGTCTTTAGATTCAAATTTTTTGACAGCACGTCAAATAGAAGCAGCACGTATAGCCGCAACTCGTTTTATGAAAAGAGAAGGTTCAATCTGGATTATGATATTTCCAGATAAGCCAATTACAAAGAAACCTCTTGAAGTACGTATGGGTAAAGGTAAAGGTGGAGTAGAATATTGGGCAGCCGTTGTGAAGCCAGGAAGAATACTTTTTGAAGTATCTGGTGTATCAATGGAAACAGCAAAAGAAGCGTTACGTCTTGCAGCACAGAAGCTTCCAGTAAAAACCAAGTTTGTAGTATCGAGAGATTACCAAGCGTAAAATTTTTGTAAGATGAAACAAGCACAAATAAACGAGGCGACTACTGTAGAGCTACAAGAGGAATTCGCGTCAGCAAAGAAGTTATATTCAGACCTGAAAATGGCTCATACCATTTCTCCATTAGAGAATCCAATTCAGTTAAGAAATCACAGAAGATCGATTGCTAGAATTGCGACAGAATTAACTAAAAGAGACGTACAATAGTACCCACTGTAAGATGGAAGAATTAAAAAGAAACTTAAGAAAAGAACGTGTAGGTGTAGTTACTTCTAACAAAATGGAGAAATCTATAGTTGTTGCCGAAGTAAAGAAGGTAAAACATCCTATGTATGGAAAATTCGTTTTAAAGACGAAAAAATACGTAGCGCACGACGAGAAAAACGATTGCAACGAAGGTGATACTGTAAAGATCATGGAAACACGACCTATGAGTAAGACCAAATGTTGGAGATTAGTAGAAATAATTGAAAGAGCGAAGTAGATATGTTACAACAAGAATCAAGACTTAGAGTCGCAGACAACACCGGTGCAAAAGAGGTACTTACCATTCGTGTACTGGGTGGAACAAAGAGAAGATACGCTTCTATTGGTGACAAGATTGTAGTTTCTGTAAAAGAAGCTACACCTAATGGAACTGTAAAGAAGGGAACTGTCTCAACAGCAGTTGTTGTACGTGTGAAAAAAGAAGTGAGAAGACCAGATGGATCATATATCCGTTTTGACGATAACGCTTGTGTATTATTAGGACCTCAAGGGGAAATGAGAGGTACACGTGTTTTTGGACCGGTTGCAAGAGAGCTTCGTGACAGACAATTTATGAAGATTGTATCATTGGCACCAGAGGTGCTTTAATACGAAAGTAAAATGGGAAAGCTTAAAATAAAAACAGGAGATACAGTTGTTGTTACGGCCGGAGATCACAAAGGATCTGAAGGAAAAGTAATGAGTGTGGTTGCTGATAAGAACAAAGCAATAGTAGAAGGAGTAAATCTTGTAAAGAAGCATGAGAAGCCAAGTTCGGCAAATCCTCAAGGTGGAATTACTGAAAAAGAAGCTCTTATTCATATTTCTAACCTTTCTATTGTAGACCCTAAAGATGGATCTGCAACAAGAATAGGATATAGAATGGAAGATGGTAAAAAAGTACGATTTTCTAAAAAATCGAATCAAGTATTATAGTTATGGCATATACACCAAGACTTAAGGAAGAATATAAGAGCAGAGTAGTAAGTGTTCTTACGGATGAATTTGGGTACAAAAATGTACATCAAGTTCCTAAACTAGCGCGTATCGTTGTATCACGTGGAGTAGGTGCAGCTGTTGCAGATAAAAAATTGATCGACTACGCAGTAGAAGAGCTTTCTAATATCACTGGACAACATGCTGTTGCAACAATCTCAAAGAAAGATGTTGCTACCTTCAAATTACGTAAAGGGATGCCTATCGGTGCTAGAGTAACATTACGTGGAGAACGTATGTACGAATTTTTAGACAGATTAATCACATCTTCATTACCACGAGTACGTGACTTTAATGGTATTAAAGTTACAGGTTTTGACGGAAGAGGTAACTACTCTTTGGGAGTTACTGAACAGATTATCTTTCCAGAGATCGATATTGATAAAGTAAAGAAAATTGAAGGACTAAACATCACATTTGTGACGACAGCAGATACGGATAAAGAGGCGAAATCTTTATTAGGATCGCTAGGTTTACCTTTTCAAAAAAATTAAGATATGGCTAAAGAATCAATGAAAGCCCGTGAGGTAAAGAGACAAGCAATGGTAAAGAAGTATGCCGCTAAACGTAAGGTATTGAAAGATGCAGGCGATTGGGAAGGTTTACAGAAATTGCCTAAAGATGCTTCTCCGGTACGTTTACACAACCGTTGTAAATTAACTGGAAGACCTAAAGGTTACATGAGAACTTTTGGTATTTCACGTGTTACTTTTCGTGAAATGGCTAATCAAGGTTTGATACCTGGTGTTAGAAAAGCATCTTGGTAAAATAGTACTAATTGGTTGTAGGTTTACTTCTGAAATTTCAAGTGAAAACCACATCCGTAAAATTAAATTATGAATACAGATACTATCGCAGATTACTTAACGAGAGTTAGGAATGCAGTACAAGCTGGCCACCGAGTGGTGGAAGTTCCAGCTTCTAATCTCAAAAAAGAGATTACAAAAATATTATTTGATCAAGGTTTTGTCTTGAGCTACAAATTTGATGATAATGGGCCTCAGGGGACAATCAAAATTGCACTTAAGTATGATAAGCTTTCTAAAGATCCTGTGATCAAAAAAATACAGAGAATAAGTACACCTGGTTTACGTAAATATGCGGGTGCAGGAGAGATGCCACGTATCTTAAACGGACTTGGGATTGCTATAGTTTCTACTTCTGCGGGAGTAATGACTGCCAAGCAAGCCTCAGCTCAAAACGTAGGTGGTGAAGTTTTATGTTACGTATACTAATATTAAAGACAAGAAGAAATGTCAAGAATAGGTAAAAACCCGGTATCGATTCCTAGTGGAGTTACAGTTGTTGTAAAAGACAACGTAATTACAGTTAAAGGAAAGTTAGGAGAGTTAACTCAAGAATTCAGTGATGTAACTGTAAAAGTTGAGGGAGAAGAAGTGATAGTAGAACGTTCATCAGATCATAAAGATCACAGAGCGAAGCATGGTCTTTATAGAGCATTGGTAAACAATATGTGTGCTGGTGTTTCTGAAGGATGGTCAAAATCTTTAGAGCTTGTAGGTGTAGGTTATAGAGCGAGTAATCAAGGTCAACGTTTAGAATTGGCTTTAGGTTTTTCTCATAACATTGTACTAGAGATTGCACAAGAAGTTAAAGTGGAGACTATTTCGGAAAAAGGAAAAAATCCAATCATAAAATTATCATCTCACGACAAACAACTGGTAGGACAGGTTGCGGCTAAGATCCGTGGCTTCCGTAGACCAGAACCTTACAAAGGTAAAGGTGTGAAGTTCGTAGGTGAAGTATTAAGAAGAAAAGCAGGTAAATCTGCATAAACAATAGCGTTATGGCATTATCAAAAACAGATAGAAGACAGCGATTACGTTTCAGAATACGTAAGACGGTTTCAGGAACAGAGCAACGCCCACGTTTGGCAGTTTTCAGAAGTAATAAAGAAATTTATGCTCAATTGATAGACGATGTAAGTGGTAAAACAATTACCGCAGCGTCATCAAGAGACAAGGATGTGAAAGCAACTGGTAACAAGGTTGAAATAGCAAAAATAGTAGGTAAGGCAGTTGCAGAGAAGGCTATCAAGGCTGGAGTGGATACTGTGTCTTTCGACAGAGGCGGTTACTTATATCACGGAAGAGTTAAATCATTAGCAGAAGGTGCACGCGAAGGTGGCCTAAAATTCTAAGTAGTATGTATCAAGATTATAAAAACGTAGAATTAGTAAAGCCAGGAGGATTAGATCTTAAAGATCGTCTGGTAGGTGTACAACGTGTTACTAAGGTGACAAAAGGTGGTAGAGCTTTCGGATTTTCAGCTATTGTAGTTGTAGGGGATGAAAAGGGTGTAGTAGGACAAGGTCTTGGAAAGTCTAAAGATGTTGCTAGTGCTATCGCTAAAGCAATAGAAGACGCTAAGAAAAACTTAGTTCGTATTCCATTGAACAAAGCGACATTGCCACACGAGCAAAAAGGTAAGTATGGTGGAGCTAGAGTGAATCTTTTACCAGCAGCGCCTGGTACAGGAGTTATTGCTGGTGGAGCGGTACGTGCGGTATTAGAAGCAGTAGGTATTCATGATGTATTATCTAAGTCTCAAGGATCGTCTAACCCACATAACGTGGTGAAAGCTACTTTTGATGCTTTATTACAAATGAGAAGTGCTCATACTGTTGCAAAGCAAAGAGGTATTTCGATAGAGAAATTATACAAAGGATAATAACCAATTAAAACTTTCTGTTTAGGCAGACAATTAATATGGCAAAGATTAAAGTAACAAAGGTGAAAAGTGCAATTAACCGCACTAAGACCCAAAAGAGAACGCTCGAAGCGCTAGGCCTAAAAAAAATAGGACAGACTGTAGAGCATGAAAGCACACCAAGTATACTTGGTATGGTAAACAAAGTTTCACACTTAGTTTCTTTTGAAACTAAATAAGATATTCAAAAATGGAATTACATAGCTTAAGACCTGCAAAAGGTGCAGTTAAAACCCAAGGGAAACGAATAGGTCGTGGACAAGGTTCTGGTAAAGGCGGAACTGCAACACGTGGTCACAATGGGGCGAAGTCCCGTTCTGGTTATTCTAAGAAATTAGGTTTTGAAGGTGGGCAAATGCCACTTCAAAGACGTGTACCTAAGTTTGGTTTCACTAACATAAACCGTAAGGAATATCAAGGTGTAAACTTAGACACGCTTCAACAGCTTGTTGACGAGAAAAAAATCAATGGAACTTTAGATTTTGACGCTTTAGTTGAAATGGGTCTTGCCGGCAAGAATGAAATGGTGAAGATCTTAGGAAGAGGAGAATTGAAAGCAAAACTTAAGGTAACCGCTCACAAATTTACTGCTACAGCTAAGAGTGCGATTGAGGCTGCAGGTGGTGAAGTAGTAACTTTGTAATTTAAAAGAGACCAATGAAATTTATTGAAAACATAAAAAACGTTTGGAAAATAGAGGAACTACGTAACCGTATTATCTTAACGCTTGGTCTATTATTAGTGTATCGATTTGGTGCGCAGGTAACACTTCCAGGTATTGATGCTTCTAAGTTAGGTGGTTTTGCCAGCAACTTTGATGGCGGTGGATTAGGAAGTTTGTTAAATGCTTTTACGGGAGGTGCATTCGCAAATGCTTCTGTTTTTGCATTGGGAATTATGCCATACATTTCTGCTTCTATTGTTGTACAGTTAATGCAAATTGCTGTTCCTTACCTTCAAAAATTACAAAAAGAAGGTGAGAGTGGAAGAAAGAAAATTAATCAAATTACTCGATGGTTAACTATAGGTATTTGTTTGATACAGGCTCCAAGTTACCTTTTAGGTCTTGAGGCATTGGGTGTTCCAGCAGACGCGTTTATCCTAGGTAAGCCGTTATGGTTTATGGTAACTTCAACATTAATCCTTGTAACAGGTACTATCTTTGCAATGTGGTTAGGAGAGAAGATTACGGATAAAGGAATCGGAAACGGTATTTCTATCTTAATTATGGTAGGTATTATTGCAACATTACCACAATCATTTGTTCAAGAATTTGCTTCTAGAGTATTTGAATCTAACGGTGGTTTGATTATGGTTCTAATTGAACTGGTAATCTGGTTTGTAATTATTTTAGCCTGTGTAATGCTAGTGCTAGCGGTTAGAAAGATACCGGTCCAGTATGCAAGAAGAACGGCTACAGGGGAGTATGAGCGTAACATTTTTGGTGCAAGACAGTTTATTCCATTAAAGCTTAATGCTTCTGGGGTAATGCCTATTATCTTTGCGCAAGCAATCATGTTTGTTCCATCTGCAGTAGCTAGTTTATCTGACTCTGAATGGGCAACTTCGATACAGGCTACTTATAGTGATATATTTGGATTGTGGTATAATGTGACCTTTGCAATATTGATTATTGTGTTTACATATTTCTATACTGCGATTACAGTACCAACTAATAAAATGGCAGATGATCTTAAACGAAGCGGTGGTTTTATTCCTGGGATTAAGCCTGGAACAGACACGGCAGAGTTGTTAGATAGAATTATGTCACAAATTACCTTACCGGGTTCTATATTCCTTGCGCTACTTGCAATTTTTCCTGCAATAGTTGTGAAGCTTATGGGTCTTCAGCAAGGTTGGGCATTATTCTACGGTGGGACGTCACTATTAATTATGGTGGGTGTAGCAATAGATACAATGCAACAGATCAACTCTTATTTATTAAACCGTCACTATGATGGATTAATGAAAACTGGAAAGAATAGAAAAGCTGTTGCCTAACTAAATAACTATATTTGAAATGTTGGTATGACTATTGCCAATTGCAATATCGTATTAATAATAATAATAAAATTTCAGAATGGCAAAACAACCGGCAATAGAACAAGATGGTAGCATTGTAGAAGCATTAAGTAATGCAATGTTTAGAGTCGAGTTAGAAAACGGACATATAGTTACGGCGCATATCTCAGGAAAAATGAGAATGCACTATATAAAATTATTACCAGGAGATAAAGTAAAATTAGAAATGAGTCCTTACGATTTGACTAAGGCTCGAATAACATACAGATACTAAAATGAAAGTTAGAGCATCAGTTAAGAAAAGAAGTGTCGACTGCAAGATTGTACGCAGGAAAGGCAGATTATATGTAATTAACAAAAAGAACCCTAGGTTCAAACAAAGACAAGGATAAGTTATGGCAAGAATCGCAGGTGTTGATATCCCAAAGCAAAAAAGGGGTGTAATCGCGTTAACGTATATCTTCGGAATCGGTTTAAGCCGTTCTCAAGAAATATTGGAAAAGGCTGGAGTTAGCGAAGACAAAAAAGTAAACGAATGGAACGATGAAGAAATCGGTGCTATTCGTGACGCGGTTGGGTCTTTCAAAATTGAAGGTGAACTACGTAGCGAAGTTCAATTAAACATTAAACGTTTAATGGACATAGGATGTTACAGAGGTATTCGTCACAGAGTAGGTCTTCCTCTTAGGGGACAACGTACTAAGAATAATTCTAGAACAAGAAAAGGAAAACGTAAAACTGTTGCTAACAAGAAAAAGGCAACTAAATAATAATTAGATATGGCAAAGGCAAATCCAAAAGCTAAAAGCACAAAAAAACGTAAAGTTAATGTGGAGTCTGTAGGTGCAGCGCACATTACAGCGTCATTCAATAATATTATTGTTTCGTTGACTAACAAAGCAGGAGATGTAATCTCTTGGTCATCTGCCGGTAAAATGGGCTTTAGAGGATCAAAGAAGAATACTCCTTATGCTGCTCAACTAGCATCTGAGGACTGTGCGAAAGTGGCACACGAGGCAGGTATGCGCAAGTGTAAAGTATACGTAAAAGGACCAGGGAATGGTAGAGAATCTGCTATCCGTGCTATCCATAATATGGGAATTGAGGTTACAGAAATTATCGATGTTACTCCAATGCCACATAACGGGTGTCGTCCAGCAAAAAGACGTAGAGTTTAAATAAAATATTTGATTCGCCTTCGGGCGAATCATTTCTATTTTTTATTAGTACCTTTGCGGGCTCTAATAGAGAAAATATATAAGATGCTTCCGGGCATCTTTAGTAGTACTTAATAAATATCAATCGAGAGTTGAAAAAAACTAGAGGATGTAAGGACAAAACTTGTTTTGTCACCACACAAAGACCTTAATTTAGTTTTTCCCTCACAAACAATTAGAAATGGCAAGATATACTGGTCCAAAAACTAAAATCGCCCGTAAATTCGGTGAAGCGATCTTCGGAGAAGACAAATCCTTCGAAAAAAGAAATTACCCTCCAGGGCAACACGGTAATAACCGTCGTCGTGGTAAAAAATCTGAATATGCAATCCAGCTAGCTGAAAAGCAGAAAGCAAAGTATACTTATGGTATCCTTGAAAAGCAGTTTAGAAACTTATTCAAGAAGTCAACAGCTGCACCTGGAATCACAGGACAGGTATTGTTACAGCTTTGTGAGTCTAGACTTGATAATGTAGTATACCGTATGGGTATTGCATCTAGCCGTCCAGCGGCAAGACAACTAGTTTCTCACCGTCACATCACTGTGAATGGAGAAAAAGTAAACATCCCTTCCTACCAATTAAAAGCAGGTGATGTAGTTGCAGTAAGAGAGAAGTCTAAATCTCTTGAAGCGATTCAAAATTCATTGGCAAATTCTAGTAACGTATATGAGTGGATCACATGGAATACTGAGACTAAGCAAGGAACATTTGTTTCTGTACCTCAGCGTTTACAGATTCCAGAAAACATAAACGAGCAGTTTATTGTCGAATTATATTCTAAGTAATAAAATAATCATATTGGTATTTGGCCAAAGGATTTATGGTGTTCTTCAAACTGTTAAATCGCGCAACTAAATAACAATTAAAACGAAGAAAAAATGGCAGTATTTAGTTTTCAAAAACCAGATAAAGTAATCATGATTAACTCAACTGATTTTGAGGGGAAATTCGAATTTCGTCCCTTAGAACCAGGTTATGGATTGACTGTGGGTAATGCACTTAGAAGAGTACTACTTTCTTCTCTTGAAGGATTTGCGATCACCTCTTTGCGTATCGAAGGTGTAGATCATGAGTTCTCAACGATCGCTGGTGTAGTAGAAGATGTAACAGAAATCATCTTAAATTTAAAGCAAGTTCGTTTTAAAAGACAAATAGATGAGATTGACAACGAGACAGTGACCATATCTGTTTCTGGTAATGATAAGATAGTTGCAGGAGATTTTCAGAAGTTTATTTCTGGATTTCAAGTGCTTAACCCGGATCATGTAATCTGTAATATGGATTCTAAAGTGAATCTTAATATGGAGATTACTATCGAAAAAGGTAGAGGATATGTTCCTGCTGAAGAAAACAAGAAGGCAAATGCGCCACTTGGTACCATCTTTACAGATTCTATTTTTACTCCTATTAAAAACGTAAAGTATAGTATTGAGAATTTCCGTGTAGAGCAGAAAACAGATTACGAAAAATTGGTTTTTGAAATCATTACAGACGGCTCTATCAATCCTAAAGATGCTTTAACTGAGGCAGCTAAGACTTTAATACATCACTTTATGTTATTTAGTGACGAGCGCATCACCCTTGAGGCAGATGAGATTGCTCAAACTGAAACATATGACGAAGAGTCATTACACATGCGTCAGTTGCTTAAGACTAAGTTAGTAGATATGGACCTTAGTGTTCGTGCGCTTAACTGTCTTAAAGCTGCAGAAGTAGATACACTTGGAGATTTGGTTTCTTTTAATAAGAACGATTTAATGAAGTTTAGAAATTTCGGAAAGAAATCTCTTACGGAACTAGAAGAGCTCGTTAATGTAAAGGGATTGAACTTCGGAATGGACCTTTCTAAGTACAAGTTAGATAAAGACTAGTAATATAAAATAATTAATAATCATATTTTGCTCTCCGCATCGTCGGATTTGGTAGCAAGATGATAAACAAAATGTCATGAGACACGGAAAAAAAGTAAACCACTTAAGTAGAAAAACTGCGCACAGAAAATCAATGCTAGCTAACATGGCTTGTTCATTGATAGAGCACAAAAGAATTAATACGACTGTTGCTAAGGCAAAAGCGCTTAAGTCTTTTGTAGAACCTATGATTACAAAGTCTAAGGTAGACACAACTCATAATCGTCGTATCGTTATGGCACGTTTACGCCAAAAAGAAGTAGTAGCGGAGCTTTTTAGAGATGTAGCTGTTAAGATAGGGGATCGTCCAGGTGGTTATACTCGGATTATTAAGTTAGGAAATCGTCTAGGAGATAACGCTGATATGGCGATGATCGAATTAGTAGATTACAACGAGATTTACAACCCAGGAAAATCTAAGAAAACGAAAACTACACGTCGTAGTCGTCGTGGAGGTGCCGATGCAAAACCAGTAGCTGTCGCAGAATCTGCTAAAGCCAGTAAAGAAGAAGAATAAATGCGATATCATTTATAAAATTTTAAAAGGGATAAACAATTAATGTTTATCCCTTTTTTTATAGACTGTTAAGAAGTTCTAAAAACACTATTATAATAAAACGAGCAATTAGATTATTTTTGTCCAGCTTATATAAGCTATAAAATGCTCCATAACAATTTTCAATAGAATGAAAGATTTTCAATCGAGCCTTAAGTTCTCCAAATTCTCAAATATTTTATAAAGATGAAATATCAAGCAAGAAAAAACGCATTAATTCTCCTTGTAGATGGCACCATATTTTATGGGAAAGCAGTAGGAAGTAAAGAAGGTTCTGCCTTTGGAGAGGTTTGTTTTAATACTGGAATGACCGGATATCAAGAGATTTTTACCGACCCTTCTTATTTTGGTCAATTAATGGTGACCACCAATGCCCACATAGGGAACTACGGAGTGAACGATGAAGAAGTAGAGTCTGATGGCGTAAAAATTGCAGGCCTCATTTGTCGTAATTTTAGCTATCAAGCGTCAAGACCCGATAGTGACGGTACCTTGGAAGACTTTCTTTCACAGAATAATTTATTAGCTATTAGCGATGTGGATACGAGAGCACTCGTAAGCTACATAAGAGATAATGGCGCTATGAACGCTGTGATTACTACAGATGTAGATAATCTGGAGGTGTTGAAAAAGCAATTGGCAGACATTCCAGATATGAATGGACTGGAATTGGCGAGCAAAGTTTCTACTAAAGAACCTTATTTCTATGGTGACGAAAATGCGAGTTATAAAATTTCAGCATTAGATATTGGGATCAAGAAGAACATCTTGCGCAACCTTGCGAAGCGTGATTGCTATGTGAAAGTATTTCCATACAATACCTCTTTTACTGAAATGCAATCTTTTGAGCCAGACGGTTATTTTTTGTCTAATGGTCCTGGAGATCCAGAGCCACTTACCCAAGCAATCGCAACAACTAAAGAGATATTAGAAACTGGGAAACCTTTATTTGGTATTTGTCTAGGGCACCAAGTTTTGGCTTTGGCAAATGGAATTTCTACCTATAAAATGCACCACGGTCATAGGGGTATTAATCACCCGATTATGAATCTTATGACAGGGAAAGGTGAAATTACATCACAAAATCATGGTTTTGCAATTAATAAAGAAGAAGCAGAAGCACATGCAGATGTTGAGATAACTCACGTGCATTTAAATGATCAGACGGCTGCTGGGATTCGAATGAAGAGCAAGCCGGTATTTTCTGTACAGTACCATCCAGAAGCAAGTCCTGGGCCACACGACGCTAGTTATCTTTTTGATGATTTTATTACAAACATCAAGAATTCTAAATAAGTAAATTTCAGAAATTTTAATACTTGAAGAGTAGTTCGACAATAGAAAATTAAAAGAGAAACAATTGTTGCAAAGCAATAGAAAAAAAATAATTAAATGAGCATTATAATAGATATCCATGCAAGGCAGATTTTTGATAGTAGAGGTAACCCAACCATTGAGGTTGATGTTATCACAGAACAAGGTTTTCTAGGTCGAGCGGCTGTGCCTTCCGGCGCATCTACAGGGGAGCACGAAGCCGTAGAGTTGAGAGATGGTGGTGATGCTTATATGGGTAAAGGAGTGCTAAAAGCCGTTGAGAATGTTAATGGTAAGATAGCGGGTACCTTACTCGGTGTGTCAGTTTTTGAACAAGAGGAGATTGACCAGATCATGCTTGATCTTGATGGAACTAAAAACAAAGCGAAGCTAGGTGCTAATGCAATTCTTGGAGTTTCACTAGCGGTAGCTAAAGCTGCAGCAAATGAATTAGGGATGCCGTTGTATCGCTACATAGGAGGAGTGAGTGCAAAAACACTGCCCGTGCCCATGATGAATATTATCAACGGTGGCTCGCACAGTGACGCGCCTATCGCCTTTCAAGAATTTATGGTGATACCAGTAAAGGCAGCAACTTTTACAGAGGCAATGCAAATGGGATCTGAAATTTTCCATCATTTAAAAAAGGTGTTGCACGATAGGGGTTTAAGTACCGCAGTTGGTGATGAAGGTGGTTTTGCGCCAACGCTGGATGGAACAGAAGACGCATTGGATACAATTAAGAAAGCAGTGGAGAATGCTGGATATACGTTCGGGGATCAAATAATGATCGCCCTTGATTGCGCAGCGGCAGAGTTTTACGTGGATGGGAAGTATGATTATTCTAAGTTCGAAGGCGCTTCAGGAAAAATTAGAACGAGTAAAGAGCAGGCAGATTATTTAGCGCAATTATGTGCAGACTATCCTATCATTTCTGTGGAGGACGGGATGGATGAGAATGATTGGGAGGGATGGAAATATCTCACCGATATTGTTGGTGATAAAGTTCAACTTGTAGGTGATGACCTTTTTGTGACTAATGTAGAGCGTTTGTCTCGTGGTATTTCAGAAAACATTGCAAATTCTATCTTAATTAAAGTAAACCAAATAGGAACCTTGAGCGAAACGATTGCAGCTGTAAATATGGCGCATAATGCAGGGTATACATCGGTGATGTCACATAGAAGTGGAGAGACAGAAGATAATACAATTGCAGATCTTGCAGTTGCTTTAAACTGTGGTCAGATAAAAACAGGTTCTGCGTCTCGTAGTGATCGTATGGCAAAGTATAATCAGTTGTTGCGTATTGAAGAGCAATTAGCAGATGTGGCATATTTTCCTGGCAGTAAGGCGTTTAAGATATAAATGCCCCGTGCAGTTAAAGTGCAGGCGATCTCGTAGAGGTCGCTTTTTTTATGTATACCTAAGAGACGACTAGCATACTTTACTGGCTGAAGGATTAAAAAATTTAGCAATTATTTAACCAAACATAAGGGCCTTAGGTTTTTATAAATGGTTCAATATTTTGTACCTTGTCGGTTCCGTTTATTCGGGAATTAAACAAAAAAAGAAAAGAATATATGTCAAAAATGGCCACTTTAGAGATTGATGGAAAAAAGTACGAATTTCCTTTAATTACTGGTACGGAAAATGAAACTGCAATAGATATAAAAACGCTGAGAGGTGTTACTGGTGGAATAACTACTATTGATCCAGGATATAAAAATACAGGCTCTTGCGAGAGTGCTATTACATTTTTAAATGGAGAAGAGGGTGTGTTAAGATATAGAGGCTATTCTATTGAAGAGCTCGCTGATAAGGCAGATTTCTTAGAGGTAGCATACCTTTTGATTTTTGGTGAATTACCAACAAAAGAGCAACACGAAAAATTTCACGCAGATATAAAAGCAGAATCACACGTAGATGATGATGTTAAGAAAATATTAGATGGTTTTCCAAAAGCTGCCCATCCTATGGGAGTTTTATCATCTTTAACTTCTGCTTTGGTTGCTTTTAATCCTACTTCAGTAAATGTAGATAGTGAAGAAGAGATGTATCAGGCAATTGTTAAGGTGATGGGTAAATTTCCTGTTTTAACTGCCTGGGCACACAGAAAGAGGGCAGGCCTGCCATTAGATTATGGTGATGATACTTTAGGCTATGTAGAGAATTTTCATAAAATGATGTTCAATAAGCCTAACAGTTCTTATGAGGTAGATCCTAAAGTAATCTCGGCGATTGACAAACTATTAATATTACACGCAGACCACGAGCAAAACTGTTCTACTTCTACGGTACGTATGGTTGGGTCATCACATGCTGGTTTATTCGTGAGTATATCTGCAGGGATTAACGCGTTATGGGGCCCACTTCACGGGGGTGCAAACCAAGCGGTAATTGAAATGCTTGAGGCGATTAAAGAAGATGGTGGTGACACAAAGAAATACATGGCAAAAGCCAAAGACAAAAATGATCCGTTTAGATTAAGTGGGTTTGGACATCGTGTGTACAAAAACTTTGATCCAAGAGCAAAAATTATTAAGGTGGCAGCAGATGATGTTTTAGAGAGATTAGGAATTGAAGATCCTATTCTAGACATCGCTAAAGGACTTGAGAAAGAAGCCTTAGAAGATCCATACTTTGTAGACAGAAAGTTATATCCTAATGTAGATTTCTATTCAGGGATTATATATAGAGCCTTAGGTATTCCTGTAGAAATGTTCACACCTATGTTTGCCCTAGGAAGACTTCCAGGATGGATCGCACAATGGAAAGAAATGCGTTTGCGTAAGGAGCCTATCGGTCGTCCCAGACAAGTTTACATTGGAGAGACGCAAAGGTCTTTTAAAGATGTTTCAAAAAGATAAGAATTCTTGATATTCACGTAAACTAATTATTAAACACCTCCATTGTGAGGTGTTTTTTTTTATACCGAAATATTAATCGATTAATAAAGTGTCAAGACGATCACATTTCCGAAGTTAAATTTAAAGGAAACATTTATATTTGCTAGCTATGATTAAACTTCACGTTAATAACGAGTTTTCGCGCTTGAGAGCCGTTGTGCTTGGTACTGCAAAAACAAATGGACCTGCACCTACATTAGAAGATACGTATGATCCAAAATCTGCATTGCATATAAAAGCAGGTACGTATCCTAAAGTATCAGATATGGTAGTGGAAATCGCTGCGGTTTGCTCAATTTTTGAAAAGTATGATGTGACAGTCTACCGTCCTTCAGATATTATAGATTACAACCAGATATTCTCTAGGGACATTGGGTTTGTAATTGAAGATAAGTTTTTTAAAGCCAATATTTTACCAGACAGAGAACAAGAGTTTACTGCAATAAAGCACGTTTGGTCACAAGTGCCAGAAGAGAACAGAATACAATTTCCTGAGGAGGCGCATATAGAAGGAGGAGATGTAATGCCTCACGGCGATTATATTTTTGTAGGTACGTACAGGGGTGATGATTATGCAGATTACATTACGGCGCGCACGAATCGAGCTGCTGTAGATTTTTTACAAGAGACCTTCCCCAATAAAAAAGTGAAGTCTTTTAATTTGCGAAAGAGCAACACTGTTGCAGAAGATAATGCATTGCATTTAGATTGCTGTTTTCAGCCTATAGGGAAAGGAAAATGCATCATTCACGAGAATGGGTTTCTTGATAAAGAGGAGTATGAATGGTTGATAAATCATTTCGGTGTAGCAAATTGTTTTCAGATTGATAAGCAAGAAATGTATCATATGAATAGCAACATCTTTAGCATTAGTGAAGATGTTATAATTTCAGAAAAAAACTTTACTCGTTTGAACACGTGGTTAAGAGCACAAGGTTTTACGGTAGAAGAAGTGCCTTATTTTGAAATCTCTAAACAGGAAGGTTTATTGAGGTGCAGCACACTGCCTTTAATTAGAGATTAATAAGTGATAAAATTGATCCCGATAAGTATCATTAAAGGAAGGGGGTGAATTCTCTGTACAATCTTATGCGGCGCCTAGCATAGGTATAGTACAATAAACACGTGGTCTTTATTCAAATGGAATAGGTCTTGTGTATAATTTCATTTTGAGTCTATTGCTCAGGGAAGTTATCTCTTATTTTTTTGTGATTTTTTCTCCTAATCCATTACAAACTTTACCCCACCAGAAATCAAGAAGTAGTTGAGTCCCGTGTTTCTTTCATAGGTACTTACTTTGAGGTCTATAGATTTTAATCCAAAATCAAATACTTTAAGCCCCGTAAAAATATCTGTGTAATTAATGCCTACGCTAAATTGGTTTGCATTAAACTCAGAAAGATCAAAGTCACTGGTGTAGAATTCGTCTGTAGATAATGCTTCTGCATAGCCGTTAAAATATGCTGAAGCAGATTGCTGATAATAACGATAGCCTGGGTATAAGGTAAAACGGCCTCCTATTTTTATTGGGATTTCTAAGGATGCTGTGTTTGATGTAATCCCAAAGTCATCTGAGTAATATCTATAGTAACTTCTTAAAACAAAGGTCTCACTTAGGTAGTAATTAAAACGGCCTCCTATAGCCACCTTAAAACGAGTATCGGGTAATCGCTCAATATCGTGTGCAATAGGAAAATTTTCTGCCATAAAAATAGGCCGGTCTGCAAAGTAGATACGATGAAAAGGCGTGGACAATAAGCCTTTCTGCTGTATCAAATCTAGCGATAAAGAAAACTGTGCCTTCTTACTTAAAATCTGAGAAAATCCAAATCCAACAGAATAAGAATTACGAGCACCATCTGCAAAGCCATCTAAGGTATCAAAGTCAGTTTCGTTTTCTAATTCAAAACGTATTTCTTCAGGATAGATAATCTTCCACTGGTCTAAGTAGACATTTCCAGAAAGACTAACTTCTGTGTTTTTTTCATTAAATAGGTACGTGTAGTTTCCGCCAATACCTACCGAGGTGTAGTCGTATTCTGTAGCAAGAGAAACGTGGGCACCCCAAATGCGATTTCTGTCTGGACTAGAGTGGCTGTAACTACCATTGATATTTGCCCAAGTGTCACTGCCAGAAGCACCACTAGAAGCCACAAAAGGATCTGCTGGTTGAGCGCCATCAAAGGGACCCACATTACTAGAAGAGGCAGAAGTGTATGCAGAAATCCCCGCATCAATAGTTAATACATCACTATCATTTAATGGAATAGAAACTACAATGGTAGGTGTAAAATCTGTTAACTCTTCTGTTCCACGACCACCAGTAACGGCCGCGTTTTTCCCTTCTTGTGAGTAGTAGCTCGTCAGGAATTCTACTTCGGTGGTTTCTAATACTCTTTTAGTATAGGTTGCTGTAGAGTCTTGTGCCCAGCAGATTACTGGAAATAGCAAAAGAATGTATAGTAGGTTTTTCATTTATGGTTAGATATTGAAGCTCTGCGTATAGTTGTTCAGTAAATAGTTTCTTTAGTAGGCAGAATGAATTGGCCTATCAAGTTTATGTACGCTACGATTCATAAATTTGGGCTCATTTAATTACATCCGCAACCTCCGCCGGTCTTTCCTCCGTTAGCGCCAGAGGCAGATTCGCGGTAAATCTGAGCATTGGTATCAAAACGTTTAATAGATCGGTCGGCAAGCGCCATATCTGGATCGTTGAGGTTCACTTTTTCGTATTCTTTTACTGCCACACAAGATGTGAAGCTGGCAATACAAAGGGCAAGTAAGAGTAGTTTTTTCATAAAAACGAACTTATTTTTTCAGGTCAAGTGTAATATTCTTAGTAGTAAATATAGCACCATCCGTCGAGATAGCAATACACTCTACTCCTGGGAATTGGTTCATCCTATCAATCCCAGGTTCAATCCCCATCACAAAGACAGAGGTGGCAAGCGCGTCTGCAAGTTCTGCCTTGGGAGCAAAAACAGTGACGCTTAAGATGCCTTGTGAGGGATAGCCAGTGCGAGGATCAATAATGTGCGCGTACCTAATATCATTAAACATCACAAACTTTTCATAGTTTCCAGAAGTCACAACGGCATCTGTAATAGGTAACAATGCAAACGCCTTATTATTGTCCAGCGGGTTTGTTATTGCCACTCGCCATGGGCTGCCATTAGGTTGTGTTCCCCAAGTATTCATATCTCCAGAAGCGTTGATAATACCAGCTGCAACGCCTTTTTGTATTAAGAGTGCTTTAGCCGCATCTGCCGCGTAGCCCTTTCCTATAGCGCCAAAGCCAATTTTCATTCCTTCTCGTTTCAGGAAAACGGTTTGATCAATCTCATTGAGTTCTATACCATTATACCCAACATTTGCTACGGAAATTTTAATAACTTCATCCCTCGGCATTTGTTTCATGCTTCCGTCAAATTTCCAGATGCGGTCCATTGATGCGTAGCTAATATCAAAGGCGCCATCGGTTAATTTTGAGATGGCGATAGATCGTTTTATAAGATTAAATAATTCTACCGAAACTTTAACGGGTTGAATTCCAGCATTGTTGTTTATAAATGTAGTTTCTGAAGTTTCTTGCCAAGAGGAGATAAGGGCCTCAATTCTTCTTATTTCTGTAACAGCATCACTAATGTAAAGTTGTCCTATTTCCGAAGTAGGGGCGACTACCGTGATTGTAAAATCTGTGCCCATTAAGGACAACTCCTTGTTTACAATAACTTGGGCTTGAGAAAATGTGACAATTAGCAATAAAGCGAAGATAAAATAGACGCGCTTCATTATTTAGTGAATCCGTCTATTTCTAAAATATATGCGCTCGGTGACGTTTTAGAATAGCCTGTCTCGCCAAGAACATTGAGATTCTTGTCTAGAACCACCACGAGCGGAAAAATACCGCGTTTGTTAAAACGTTCTGCTAAGGCATTATTTTTTGCTGTCATTTCTTCAGATAAAGCGTTTTTCTTTTTCTTCGGAAAATCTGCTTGTAACATCACAAAGTGATCTTTAGCATGTAGTTTAAATTGCTCTGATTGAAAAATCTCGCGGTCTAACTTAATACAAGGTGCGCACCAGTCACTTCCTTGAAAAACCAACACGATAGGGCGGTCAGTTTTGGTAGCTGCTTTTTGGGCTGTAGCTATATCAACTAGCCATTCTTGGGCGGATAAAGATGTGGATGCAAAGAACATAAGCAAAATAATAAGAGCGGCCTTTTTCATAATAGGTTTATTTTTAGAAGACAAGGTAGTCATTTTATTGGAAATTGTAGAAGCAAAAAAAGTGCCGTAAATCGACAAAATAGAATTATTTTTGCGGAGAAAAATTATCCCTATGTCACAGATTACAAATACCATATTAATGATTCGTCCAGTCGCTTTTAGGATGAACGAAGAAACAGCTGTTAATAATTATTTTCAAGAAGATATCAATCTTAGAAAAGGAGAAATTAACACGAAGGCGCAAGCAGAGTTTGACGCCTTTGTAGTAAAACTTCGTGGTGTAGGTGTGAATGTAATTGTAGAAAATGATGATCCAACATTGGATACCCCAGATTCTATTTTTCCAAATAACTGGGTGAGTTTTCACAAAAGTGGAATGGTGGGGATGTATCCTATGTTTGCAGAAAATAGAAGACGCGAGCGCAGAGAAGAAATATTCATTCGACTTGAAAAGGAAGGCTTCCTCGTAGAAGGGTTTATGGATTACACCATGGCAGAAGAGGAAGGATATTTCTTGGAAGGTACTGGGAGTTTGCTTTTAGACAGAGTACATAATAAGGTATATTGTGCTATCTCGCCAAGAGCAGATGAAGAGCTTGTGATAGAGTTCTGTGAAGACTTTGAGTGTGATCCTGTACTTTTTACGGCGAACCAAGATTATAAAGGACAACGCTTGCCTATCTATCATACTAATGTCATGATGGCACTAGCAGAAAATTTTGCCGTGATTTGTCTTGACTCCATAGACGATAAGCACGAGAAGAAACACGTGATCAAACATCTTAAAGAAACTAAGAAAGAAATCATTACTATCACAGAAGAACAGATGCATCATTTCGCTGGAAATATGTTACAAGTTCAAGGTAAGGATGCCAAGTATATGGTAATGAGCGAGGCTGCAAGATCGAGTTTAAAGCCGGATCAAGTAAAAGCGATACAAAAGCATTGTAAGATTTTGAGTAGCGACCTTACCACAATTGAAACCTGCGGTGGCGGAAGCGCAAGATGCATGATGGCAGAAGTTTTTCTTCCTAAAAAAATGGCAGTTGTAGTTTAATTATACGGTAGCAGTTGGAGTAAAAAGAAATAAAAATATTCTGAGCATTGCCGAAAAAGCTTTCACCACACCCTAAGTGTAGCTTATTCTCTAAAATTATAGCATTGAAATGTTTTGATTAAGTTGCGGCTAATGGGGTGAAAAATCTCGATTTCACTTATTATTTAAAGATTGAATAATTTAAAAGGACAAATACCCCAAATCATTTTTCTTTATAACTCGCTATGCGTTTTATCATATTTCCGAAGATAAAAAAATGGAACGGCAACATACTGTACCAATAGATTCTACCAAATAATCCCTTAGGTCTAAAGGTGGCAGTCTGGTGTAGCACGTTCTCTTTATCTATTTTAAATTCTAGCCAAGCTTCGCCAGGAACAAGCATCTCTGCAAAGAGCAGTAACCGTTTGTTTTCCTTATCTGCAAGAATCACTCTCCAGAAATCTAAGGCGTCCCCTTCATAGATTTTAGTAGGATGCGTGCGACCACGCCGTAATCCTACACCCCCAAAAAGCTTATCTACATATCCGCGTATTTTCCATAACCAATCTCCATAATACCAGCCACGTGTGCCGCCTATTGCCCATATATTTTCTAGAGCAAGCGATGGATTGTCTACTTTAATTTTTTGTTTGTCACTAACACAACCGTGGTCAGGTACTTCTATATACTGCTTTAAATCTTTGCGAAATCGACCACTTACCATGCTGTCCTTCCAGCTTGAAACAACTTGGTTTTGCTTAATTTTTTTAAAAGCCAGTTCGATCGCTTTCACATAAGAAAGTGGCGTTACGTCAAGCATTTCTTGTAATCGTTTATCTTTTGTGATGACTTCAATGCGCATACTGTCTACTAGGTTTAGTGCTAATTTATATGAAGTAGAAGTCACGAAATAGAGCCAGTAACTGGATAATTTAGGAGATAAAAAAGGAATGGTAAATATGCTAAGATTGATTTTTCTGAATTTTGAATACTCCAGCATCATCTGTTTATAGCTCAATACATCTGGGCCGCCTATATCAAATGAATCGTCATAACATTTTTCATTGCCCAAAACTCTAGTTAAGTAGGTGAGCACATCACGGATGGCAATAGGTTGACATTTCGTTTTAACCCATTTTGGCGTAATCATAATAGGCAGCTTTTCACAGAGATCTCTAATTATTTCAAAAGAGGCACTCCCGCTACCTACTATAATTGCAGCTCTTAGTACCGTTAGTTTTGCATTTCCTTTGGATAAAATGCGCTCTACATTTTTACGGGACCATAAATGTTTACTTAGGTTTTTCTCGTTAGCGATCCCACCAACATAGATAATCTGTTTACACGCAGTAGGTTTCAGGTATTCATTGAAATGTTGTGCCGCTAGTTGTTCTTTCTCATCAAAATCTTCTGTGGAGGAGCTCATCGAGTGGATGAGGTAATACGCCGCATCGAGATCTTTGGGCAGCACATCATCTTTAACCGGTTTTAAGAAGTCTATAATGACAATCTTTATTTTGGTTTGCATTTCCGAAGAGATAGAAAGTCTATTAGCGTCTCTTACCGCACAGATTACCTCGTGCCCTTCTTCTAGTAGTAATGGGAGCAATCGCATCCCTATATATCCATTTGCCCCTGTGAGTAGAATTTTCAATGATGGTGATTTTGTTTAAAGATACGAAAGCGCTAGATTGTTTTAAGTTCAGAACAACTAAACTCTTGTTAATTATCGTGGTAGGTTGTTTTCATTTTAACATAAATTCTTCTCTAGCCAAGATAATTATCTGCGATATTTGCTTTTAACCAAATTTAATATTCAGACAAATGAAAATTCTCAAATTAATATTAGTGATCGCGGGCGCAGTTCTAGTAGGGTTTGGGTTATACACAGGCTTTGTGCCGCAAGAAGTATTGGATAATGGTTCTATTGCAGTAAGTATAAAAAAGGGATTGAACGATCAGACCCTAGGAATGATAGGCTTAGGAGTTGTCGCTCTTATTGCTGGTGCTTTTTTAGGAAGCAGCAACTAACTTATAAATCTTCTATACGCTCAGGAGCAACGTTGTTTTTTGCTTCGATTATTTTCTGCATAAACTTGTGCGTACTACGATCCTTTGCTTTCGCTTCAATCTTAATAAAATAGTTATCTCTGTAGATAGAATATTCTTCTGCCCGTCCTTTATAAAGGACTAGCTTGTAATAAGGAATTACGAGGGCGTAACTTTCTAAAAGCGATCTAAAACCCACGATAATGCCATTAGGACGCAACTCTATATTGCATTGGTTTCGGTTACTATCTAAGATGAGAAGGTTGTGTATTTGTATGCTCGTTTCAGTAATAATCAATTTGCTGCTGCCTATTCCTTTTAATCTGAAACGTTCCTTTAAGGTGTAAGGCATACCTACCTCGAGATCTACCTTTCTACTCACGGCTTTATTACTATAAGAAACATTTACTAGCATATACTTAATTTTATCAATGTTATAAAGATACTAAGAACAAATAGTAAACTCCAAAAAAAACTATCTTTGCATTCTTAAATAATACATAAAAATGACCTTACACGATACCCTTTCTTTAAAAACAAAAGAAGCCATTTCGAGTATATATAGCGCAACCATAGAGACGGTGGAGTTTCAAGCGACTCGCAAGGAGTTTGAAGGCGATATCACGATTGTGGTATTTCCTATGTTACGAGTAGTAAAGGGCAATCCTTTGCAAATAGGCGAAGCTATTGGTAACTACCTTTTAGAAAATGTACAAGCTGTGGTGCGATTTAATGTGGTCAAAGGGTTTTTAAACGTAGTTTTAAGTGATGCTTATTTCTTAGATTTCTTCGGAAATGTACCAGATTGGAGCACTTTTGGGACAAAGCCACAAGGCGATGAAGCGATGATGGTAGAGTACGCTTCACCAAACACAAACAAACCTTTGCACTTAGGTCACGTAAGAAATGTATTACTAGGCTATAGCGTAGCAAACATCGTAAAGGCGGCTGGAAAAAAAGTATATAAAACTCAAATCATAAACGATCGCGGGATTCATATCTGTAAAAGTATGTTGGCTTGGGAACGTTATGGAGATGGCGAGACGCCAGAATCAACAGGGTTAAAAGGGGACAAGCTGGTAGGAAACTACTATGTGAAATTTGACCAAGAATATAAAAAAGAAATAGCTGCACTAGAGGCAGAAGGCAAAACTACAGATGAAGCAAAAGCAGAAGCGCCACTTATACTACAAGCTCAAGTAATGCTCCGCAAATGGGAAGCAGGCGACACGGCAGTGGTTGATCTTTGGAAGATGATGAACGAATGGGTGTATAAAGGTTTTGATGCCACTTATAAAGCCATAGGGGTTGACTTTGATAGTTATTACTACGAGAGCAAAACGTATTTGCTAGGAAAAGAATTTATTGCAGAAGGATTAGAATCCGATGTGTTTTTTAGAAAAGAAGATGGTTCTGTATGGTGTGACTTAACAGCAGAGGGACTGGATGAAAAAATTGTGTTAAGAAGTGATGGTACTGCGGTATATATGACACAAGATATTGGGACGGCTATCCAGCGTGTTAAAGATCATCCAGATGTAAATGGTATGATTTATACTGTTGGTAATGAGCAAGAATATCACTTTCAGGTCCTGTTTTTAATTCTAAAAAAACTAGGTTTCGAGTGGGCAAAAAACTTATTCCACTTAAGTTACGGAATGGTAGACCTGCCAAGTGGGAAAATGAAAAGTAGGGAAGGTACGGTGGTAGATGCAGATGATCTTATTGCAGAGATGGCAGCTACGGCGCGTGCTATTTCAGAAGATCTAGGGAAGATAGATGACTTTAGTGAAGAAGAAAAGACGGAGCTTAATCACACGATAGGTCTTGGTGCTTTAAAATATTACATTCTTAAAGTAGATCCCAAAAAACGAATTCTATTTAACCCAGAAGAGAGTGTAGATTTTCAAGGAAATACAGGGCCGTTTATACAGTATACCTATGCACGTATTCAGTCTATTGTTAGAAAAGGCGCCTCCTACGGCCCGGCAGCTATTCGGACCGCTGAGGGTGCGGACGGTTTTGAAAATTATACGCTAGAGCCTAAAGAAAAAGAAGTCGTAAAATTGTTACAGCAATTTCCAAATGCGATTGAGGTGGCAGCAGCTAATTATAGTCCAGCCATCATCGCAAATTACACATATGAACTCGTAAAAGAGTTCAATTCCTTTTACCAAAACGTGCCTATATTTGCCGCAGATAGTGAAAAAGACATCCAGTTTAGAGTGGCTCTTTCTGGTGCTGTAGGTGATGTAATTAAAACTGCTTTTGGCTTGTTAGGGATTGACGTGCCTGACAGGATGTAGTGAGGCTATACGCTCTATATCTATTTATAAATTGTGATTGGTCTAATTATATAAAAGCAGATATAATCACTTTCTACAATAAAAGAATACACGCATAAATCTAAGTCCCGCGATAAGGTTGGGTAAAAAGTTTTAAAAGCATTGCAATAAATATATCTCGGTTATTAGAGTTCTACTTTTTTGGTCCAATTAATATTTTAAATTGGAATATGCAACGCTAGTATAGTGATTGGTTATTAGGGTGTTTAAGCACTTAGTTTAGTAAACAAATAATTGACGGTCAAAGCAATAGACGATAGACGGTGTTGCCATTAGTTTTTATCAGTAGATAATTCTTCAGGCCATTTGTCATTATTTTATTTTGTAAATTATTCGTATTACAATAAATAATTTCTTTCAAAATAGACTATGTTTACTTTAAATTAATCAATACTAGGTTTTACTTTTTTGTTTATTGGGTTTTACTCTAGTTAAATTTAATGAAAACAATGTTTTTGAAAACAACGACACTCAAAGCTATTGCCTTAACGGTTTTATTCACAAGCTTTACGGTATGCGCTCAAGTAGGTATCGGTACAGTAACACCAAAAACAACTTTACAGGTAATTAGTGATGCAGCAACAACTACCACAGCTGATGGCATACAGGTACCTACCTTAAGCCTTGCTCAGCTAGATGCGAAGGTAGCTGCATACGGTGTAGACCAAGACGGAGCAATAGTTTATATTGATGATGTATCTGTGGCTTCAACAAAAACCGAGACAATTTTCATTACGGGTAAGGGGGTTTACTTTTATGAAGCTACCGCTGATTTATGGTACAAACTAAATAACTCGGGCTGCGGTCTTTCAATAGGGGATTCCTATTCTGGCGGCATTATCTTTTATCTTGACGCCTCAGGTTGTCATGGTTCGGTTTCTTCAAAACCGGAGCACGAAGGTAATATACGCTGGCACGCTGGTTCTTATGAGGATACACAGGCGAAGGGAGATGGGCTTTATGCAGGGAAAGCAAATACTTCTATTATTATTGCAGTTCATGCAGGTTTAGGTGGTGATAATCAGACATATGCTGCACGTATTTGTAATGAATTGCAAGTTTTAGAAGATGGGATTAGTTATGGAAATTGGTATTTACCCTCGTTATATGAGTTGAATTTAATGTATGAAAACATTGGTCCAGGTGATTCTTTAGGATTAGGGAATATTGGTGTTTTTATAAATAATTTCTACTGGAGTTCTACGGAGTATACCTTCATTAACCCATGGTGTTTGAAATTCAGCGATGGTGTAGAGTACAACAACCTCAATAAGGTCAACGCATTCGCCGTTCGTGCAGTTCGAGCTTTTTAATTATTTATTTAAAAGTCGAATAAGGGACTCGTTTATTAAAAATGGCATTACATACGGAGTACTCTATACTGCAAGAGTAAATTTGCAAGTATCCTCAGCAACTACCCTTTGGCCTATTGTTCTGTTCTCTACATTAAAGTTTACTTTATTTTGGGATAAATAATGGCAGCTAACGGCCCTTATATCCTACTTCTTCCCATAAAGCATCTTTCCAGCCTCCTCATATTTATCACCCTTCGTCCAAACAGGAGTCGTAGGATCATTCCCAATGCTTCTTCCTGCCATTACATAGGAGCTAAAAAATTTAAATAAGTATTCGTAATCTAAGGTGTTTGCTTCGTCTCCTGGTCTGTGGTAGTATTTTGTTACGTCTCCATTAAAGGCAGTAAAACCTAAGGAGAACGTAGGAGCAGGGATACCTGCTTTGGCAAAATGTACATTGTCGCTACGGTCAAACAATCCTTGCTCTGGAGCAGGATCATCGATAGCTGTCAAGCCAAAAGCTATAGCAGCTTCTTTAATATGTTTCGATGCCGTCGTTCTCTCTAATCCTATAATCGTTGCCACAGTAGTGTCATTGTATCCTGCATTGTCACTGTTAAAGCAATAGACCATTTGGTTTAAAGGTAAAACAGGATTTGCTACATAGTATTCGCTACCTAATAATCCTTTTTCTTCTCCCGTAAACAGAATGAATAGTGCCGATCGCTTGGTCGGGTACTTTGCTAAGTTCTGCGCCATACTCAAAACCGTCGTCGTTCCTACGGCATTGTCTCTCGCTCCGTTATAATTGTCATCTCCCGTTTCGTCTGGCGCACCAATGCCTACGTGGTCATAATGTGCAGCGTAAATAATGTATTCGTTTTTAAGTTTTGGGTCTGTACCTTCCACAATGCCTATCACATTTTGAGAAGTAATAGTTTCTTTTACCGCTTCTGAAATATTAATATTTGCAACAATCGCTCTGTTTTGAGAAAGCTGTGTCGCCAGGTCACCTTCTTTGTCTTGTGCCCAAACATACGTAAACTCGCTTTCCATTTTTGAAGCATCATTACTTGCGACACTCAAAGAAGGTCTATTAAAGTTATGATCAATAAAATCCCAGATTTGATCTTCTGCTTGTATTAATTCTATCAATCCTTTGGCACCTGCTTTCAGTGCCAACTCCATTTTTTCGTTACGTAAACTAAAAGTAGCTCTTGTATCTTGCGTTTCTGAACTTCCGCCTTTTATAATGAGTACTCTTCCTTTGGCCTTGATGTTTATGTAATCGTCCTTTAAACCGTAGCCTGCGTAAACAGCGTTATCGTTGTATTGTAAACCAGACGCCTCAAGTGCCACTATCTTTTCTAAACTCATCGCATTTAGTTTCACCATTTTATCCAATGGCGGACTTACCTGCTGTAATGCCACCGGCTGATAATAATCTCCAGTTAGCGGGTTTGGTTTCACTCCATAGCCACGTAGCGTGTTTGCTAGATAAGAAGCTGCTATTCTATTTTCTTGAGTTCCGGTCATTCGTCCTTCTAGTAAATCGTCTGCTAGAAAATAGATATGTCCTTCTATTTGAGATTGAGAAACAGTAGCCTGTACTTTTTCTTTTTCAGATTGCGCATTGCTTATTGCTGAAACAGTAATGGCTAGAAGTAGTAGGATTAGTTTTTTCATGTTTGGTTTAATTTGACTTAAATATAATAAGATTATTTTATTTTTATCGCGCTGATTGATGCTTTTAGAATAACTACACTACAATATTAAAGAAATTCACCATACCCATTAAAATAGTTAAACTAGTCACAATTATGATTTGTAATTATTTCTTCTGTTTAATGATAGTTAGATTTGTTTAAACAAAAAAAAATAAAACGATTATGAAAAATTTATTAAAATTCACCTTAGTATTGTTTTTGACAATTCCATTCGCCTCTTGTGGAGATGATGACGATGTGGTTGTTGTCTTGCCGGATACAAATACGATTGCAGATTTTGTAGCTGCTAATGAGGATTATTCTTCTTTAGGCGCTGCCTTAGATGCTGCTGGATTAACCGCAACACTAGATGGGACTACAGAATTTACTGTATTTGCACCCAACAATGCTGCGTTTTCAGATTTCTTAACAGCAAATGGTTTTGCAAGCTTAGGAGATGTGCCAGTACCACTATTGACAGAAGTATTATTAAACCACGTAATTGCTGGTAAAAATGAAGCGGCAAATTTAACGACAGGATATGTAAATACCTTAGCGACTTTTAATGGTGAAGCAGATGCAGCTTTAAGTATGTATCTTAACATAACAAACGGTGTTACCATTAATGGTGGTGATGCAGTCTCCGGTGGAGCAACAGTAACTGCAGCAGATGTTGCAGTAGACAATGGAGTAATACACGCTGTAAACAAAGTAATTGGATTGCCAACGGTAGTGACTTTTGCCTTAGCAGATTCGGCTACATTTTCAACACTAGTAGCTGCATTGACGAGAGCTGATCAGCCAGATTACGTAACTGTATTGACGGATGCAAACGGAGACGATGGTAATGCGCCATTTACTGTATTAGCACCTACTAATACTGCTTTTGAAGATTTACTAGAAGAACTAGGGGCAGATAGCTTAGCAGATATTGAAGGGGCTGTTTTAACTGCTGCCCTTAATACGCACGTAATCGCTGGAGCAAATGTAAGAGCCGAAGATTTAACAAATAGTGTAGTGTCTACTTTAGGAGAAGACATTACTATAGACGCTACAAACGGAACAGTAACTGATAATAATGGTAGAGTAAGTACTATCATTGTTACAAATGTACAAGCTGCAAACGGAGTGGTACACGCGATAGACACGGTTCTTTTACCTACATTATAATAAAGCATTATTAATGTGATTAAGAGCCATCCTATCAGGGTGGCTCTTATTATTTTAAGGTTTATCTTTTAATCGTAGTGATGTACCTTTTATCGACTATCTTTGCATTTCATAAAGAGATGACCTTTGCTACATTGAGTTATTTCTCAAAAAAAACATATGTCATTTAAAGATTTAGGGCTCTCTGATGCCTTGCTAAAAGCTATTAGCAAAAAAGGATACACTACTCCAAGCCCGATACAGGCAAAAGCAATCCCAAAAATATTAGAAGGTAAAGATGTATTAGCATCTGCACAAACAGGTACGGGTAAAACAGCCGGTTTTGCATTACCTATGCTTCACATTATCACTCAAAAACCTTTTCAGAGACAGCGTCCTGTAAAGGCTTTGATTGTGACACCTACTCGCGAACTCGCAGCACAGATTCTTAAAGAGATTAAAGAGTACTCAGAGTTTACAGACGTGCGCTCTACAGTGATTTTTGGAGGTGTAAACGCAAACCCACAAATAAGAGCACTAAGACAAGGAACAGATATTCTTGTAGCGACTCCAGGCCGATTATTAGATCTACACTCTCAAGGTGTTTTTAATATGAAGCAAGTAGAGTTCTTGGTGCTTGATGAAGCAGATAGAATGCTTGATATGGGCTTTGTGCGAGATATTAAAAAGATACTTGCTTTGCTACCATCAAAAAGACAGAATCTATTGTTTTCTGCAACCTTCTCAAAAGATATTAAGAAGCTTGCGCAAACGTTTTTGAACAATCCGGTATTAGTAGAAGCGGAACGTCAAAATAGTACTGCAGAAAAAGTAAAGCAAACTATTTATAGAACTAACAAAGCTGATAAGACAGATTTGGTTATCAAGTTAATAAGCGAAGGAAACTGGGAACAGGTGCTTATTTTTACTAGAACCAAACACGGAGCTAATAGACTTGCCGAAAAACTTGATAAAGCAGATATCAAATCTGCGGCGATTCACGGAAACAAAAGTCAAGGAGCGCGAACTAAAGCGCTTGCTGGTTTTAAAGACGGAACTGTGCGCGTATTGGTTGCCACAGACATTGCAGCACGTGGCCTCGATATTCCATTATTACCACACGTTATTAATTATGAGTTGCCTAATATACCAGAGGATTATGTACACCGTATAGGGAGAACTGCCAGGGCAGGAGCCAGTGGTGATGCTATTTCTATAGTGAGTGTAGATGAGTTTGAATATGTAAGAGGAATTGAAAAACTCTTAGGTGAAAAACTAGAATCTGTGAAGATGGAAGGTTTTGATCAAACTGATAATTTGCAAGATGTTTTAGATAAACAAGCAGCTAATAAAGCACAACATCAACAATCCCGTCGTAACAATCCACGAGGTGGCGGTAATCGCGGTGGTGGTTCTAGAAATAATAATCGTCGTAATTAACGTTTGTTGTTTTCTTTGAAAATATTCTAATTTGAAACACGCACTTTAATTTCAAATGGAGCGAGTAAGAACATAACATTATTGAAAATCGAATTTTAAATGGCTCCATCTGTAACATGGAGCCATTGATTTATACCTATATTTTTAAATAAAAGAGAATTTTCTAGGAATCATATAAAACACCTCGTGACACATAGTATCTTTCAAAAAACTTCAGACATCCCAAGCCAAGATTGGGAGCAGGTGCTTGTAGCTTATAATCTCTATCTTTCCATCCCATATTTAAAAATACTAGAAGAGACCTTGCAAGACCAAGTCTCTTTGTTTTTCTGTGTCAGCTATCAACATGGATTGCCGGCGCTAATCACGGCTTTTCAGTTAGTGACTTTTGTGGATAGCCGCGAACAGACGAGAAGTTCTTTCATAAAATTATTTTCAGAAACAAAAAGTAAGCGCCATCCTTTTAAGATGAATATGCTCGTCTGCGGAAATGTCTTTGCGGATGGCGAACATGGATTTGTCGCTACAGAGGCTATTTCACAAGAAGAAGTGATAGAAGAATTGGTTGCTATTTCAAAAGAGATAGAGAAGCGCTTTAGTCCACATAAGAAAATATCTGTAAGCCTATTTAAAGAATTCTGGCCTTCATCTGTTGTGATGATGGATGGATTGTTAGCATCTCGTTTTAGGGGGTTTAATATCGATGTCAATATGGTGCTCGATATTCATGCATCTTGGAACACCTTTGATGACTATTTACAGAGTATGAAAACAAAGTTTAGGACCAAAGCTAATAGTGCTTATAAGCGATCTAAAGATGTCGAGATGCGATCGTTTTCTTCTTCAGAAATTACTACGAATAGTGACCCCGTAGATGTCTTGCTCGCCAATGTTTTAGATAAAAGTGAATACAGTTTTGGCCGCATGGATGCAGGCGTTTTTGCCCAGCTAAAGAGAAACCTAAAAGATGATTTTTCTTTTATGGGCGTTTATTTGGAGAACAAACTCGTAGGTTTCAGTATTGCGTATTTTCATAAAAATATTATGGAAGCAGGATATGTAGGATTAGACTATACTGTAAATGTAGATTATGCGGTCTATCAGCGCATATTGTATAATTATGTAGAACAAGCCATAGAGCGAAAGGCAAGCCAGCTGCAATTAGGGAGAACCAGCGAGTTAATAAAAAGTGCTCTTGGCGCACGTCCCGTAGATATGAAATTGTACGCAAAGCATAAACTCCCACTCACAAACTTGATTATGGGTGCTGTATTAAATAAAGTAACTCCTAGTCATTACGAGCTAAGAAGACCCTTTAAGAGTGGGTTTGAAGTTTAAGATTAGGTCTAAGTAGTAAGATCAAGACCACTTCGCTGAAAAAAGAAAGACTAAAAAAAATGTTCGAGAAAATATTCCCGAACATTTTTGATTTAAGCCTATTGCTAAACTCATTTTTTTTTACTGCTACTGTCAACTGTCGTTTATCCCCATTGGCATACAGCTCCGCCCATAAGCGCTAGTGTAATAATCCAGTATCCTCCATTTATAATTCCATATTTAAAGCCTTTAGCTTCAAAGAGGCCATTGATCATTAGAACAGGAAGTGCAAAGAACACGCCTATAAGTCCGCCATGAAGAGCACCGTGTTTAAAGGTTCTAAAGCTACCGCCGTAGGTTTCCATAAATGCGGCTATTTGTGTCATAATAGCAGATCCTTCTTCGCCAAATCCTGGCTCGTTTGCGAGCAACGAGTAGTAGTCCGTTTGGTGAACGGTAAACTGGAACAAACTGAAGGCAATGAAAAAACTAAGTATAAGTGCAGCGATAAAAATGACTACCGTATTGCTTTTTTTTAGTTGTTCTTCGGTCACTTGTGCGGCTTTCATCCATACATTCCCAAAAACTTTTGGGTGGTAATAAATAAAGCTCATTAACATGGGGATGATCGCAGTTAAGGTGATCACAATAAAGTTTGGAATCATAACATAGTGGTTTTAAGGTTGGCTTAAATATAATAATTTCAAATTAAAAGAACTCATAGAACAAACGAAGACCAAGCAGTATAATGATGATTCCTAGGGTGTTAAACGTTTTTTGAAGTACGGAAGGGCGTAATAATCTTCTTAGCTTTTCAGCATAAAAAATCTTTAAGAGATCTGTTAAGAAAATCACCGCCAGTGTTATTGTTAGTGAAGTGATTACGGAAGCAGAGCTTGAAAACTGTTCTTCATTAATCGCTAAAAACCCCACCCAAACGGTTGCAACAAATGGATTTATGAAATTAAGAACAAAACCTTTGGTGAAATGAGCCCAGAGCGACCCCTTAGATGCACTTTTGGCTTCAGAAATATCACGCTTTTTGATTAGGTAACGAATACCAATCATTACAAGTAGTGTCCCGCCAAAAAATGCAAACCACCTAACGAAAACTTCATTTTCAAATACCTCTGAAAAACCAAAGAGAAGCAATACTACATATAGTATATCACCAATAATAATCCCAGAAGCAACCGCTACTCCCGCTTTTTTGCCAGAAACTATTGCTGTCTTGATGAGGTAGAAGAACACAGCACCAATAAAAACAAGTGTGCTAAGTCCTAATAAGAATCCAGTTATTATTTCCATAAATTAAGTAGTATTAACTATAAAATTAACACAGTTGTGTTTAAGGGGTTGCGTCGTTATTTGGTTTAGATGGCTAAAGTGAAGATACTAAAACTTGTCACTTTATACATTGTGCTTTTTCTTGTAAACAGACTTTGAGAACCCGAGCCCAATTAGTATCTTTACAGCTTGTTATTCTGCGCTTAATATTTCAGAAAAAGTCCCGACGTTTCAGGACTGAAATCCTACAAACCTGCAGAATTATTTTATTTTTTGATACTATGTTCGATAATTTAAGTGATAAGTTAGATAAAGCAATGCACGTCCTTAAAGGGCACGGTAGCATTACAGAAGTAAACGTTGCGGAAACGCTTAAAGAAGTTCGTCGCGCTTTGCTTGATGCCGATGTTAACTTTAAGATTGCAAAAGATTTTACTAATACGGTTAAGACAAAAGCATTAGGTCAGAATGTGTTAACTGCCTTACAGCCTAGCCAGTTAATGGTGAAGATTGTGAAGGATGAGTTGACAGCCTTGATGGGTGGCGATGCTGCTGGCATCAATTTACAGGGTACACCAAGTATCATTTTAATGTCGGGTTTACAGGGTAGTGGTAAAACTACTTTTTCTGGTAAATTGGCAAATTACTTAAAAACTAAAAAAACAAAGAAGCCGTTATTGGTTGCTTGTGATGTATACCGTCCTGCGGCCATCAATCAACTGCAAATAGTTGGTGAACAGATAGGTGTTGAGGTATATAGCGAAGTGGGAAATATGGATCCTGTTTCTATCGCAACAAATGCCATCGCTCACGCAAAACAAAATGGTCATAATGTAATAATCGTGGATACGGCTGGACGCCTTGCTGTAGACGAAGCGATGATGACTGAGATCGAGAATGTGCATAAAGCCATCCAGCCACAAGAAACATTATTTGTGGTAGATGCTATGACAGGTCAAGATGCTGTGAACACTGCAAAGACCTTTAATGAACGTCTTAACTTTGACGGTGTTGTACTTACCAAGCTTGATGGTGATACACGTGGTGGTGCTGCCATCTCTATTAAGAGTGTCGTAAATAAGCCTATCAAATTTATTGGTACAGGAGAGAAGATGGATGCGATAGATGTTTTCTATCCTTCTCGTATGGCAGATCGTATCTTAGGGATGGGAGATGTTGTGTCGCTTGTAGAGCGCGCACAAGAGCAGTTTGACGAAGAGGAAGCAAGAAAATTACAAAAGAAGATTGCGAAGAATCAGTTTGGGTTTGATGACTTTATGAAGCAGATCCAGCAGATTAAAAAAATGGGATCTATGAAAGATCTTGTAGGGATGATTCCTGGTGCCGGCAAGGCATTAAAAGATGTAGATATTGATGATGATGCTTTTAAAGGAATAGAAGCTATTATTCAGTCGATGACACCAACAGAAAGATCTACGCCGGCTTTAATAAATGGCCCGCGTAAAAAGAGAATCGCAAAAGGAAGTGGAACATCTGTCAGCCAGGTGAACCAACTTATGAAGCAGTTTGATCAGATGAGTAAAATGATGAAGATGATGCAAGGTGGCGGGGGTCGAAAGATGGCGCAGATGATGGGGAAGATGAAGTAGGTTTAGTAATCAGTTCTTATTGTAATTGCAACTATTGATAATTACTAAGAAGCTCCAGTTAACATATAACGTTTAACATTTAACAACAAGACATGACAATTCTCGACGGTAAGAAAGTATCTAATGATATAAAGAGTGAAATCGCTGCAGAAGTGCAGAAGATGAAGGACGCTGGCGAGAAGGTGCCACACCTTGCTGCTGTGATTGTGGGAGATGATGGTGCTAGTTTAACCTATGTTGGGAGCAAAGTACGTTCTTGTGAGCGTGTGGGTTTTGAGTCTACAATGGTGCGGTTGCCGCATACTACAAGCGAGATTGAATTACTGCAAAAGATAAAGGAGCTTAACGAGAATGATGCTATTGACGGCTTTATAATCCAGTTGCCTTTGCCGCCGCAGATTAATACGCAGCGCGTTTTGATGGCGGTTGATCCTAGTAAAGATGTTGACGGGTTTCATCCAGAGAACTTTGGCCGTATGGCTTTAGATATGTCTACATTTATTCCTGCAACACCTTTTGGAATTCTTGAATTACTAGAACGATATAAGGTAGATACAAAAGGAAAGCACACCGTGGTAATAGGTCGGAGCCACATTGTGGGGCGTCCTATGAGTATCTTGATGAGTCGTAAAGGATGGCCAGGGAACAGTACGGTAACCCTAACACATAGCAATACAAAAAACATCACGCAAATTATATCGCAAGCAGATATTGTGATTTCGGCCTTAGGAGTTCCTAATTTCTTGAAAGCTGAAATGGTAAAAGACGATGCCGTAATCATTGACGTAGGGATTACGCGCGTTGAAGACGATAGCAGGCCAAAAGGCTATAGAATTGTAGGAGATGTAGATTTTGAGAACGTAAGTAAAAAAGCAAGTTTTATAACACCTGTTCCAGGTGGAGTGGGGCCTATGACGATTGCAATGTTATTAAAAAACACACTGTTAGCAAGAGAGCAAAGAGCAGTAAGAAAACAATAAGACTTCAGAAATGCTATTACATAAAAATCTCGCTATTTCATTAAATAGCGGGATTTTTATATGGATCAAATTTCCGAAGAACTAGATACCTTGGCTATTATTTATTTTCCAATCTAAATACCGGTGAAGATCATTTTCTATCCATCTAATACTCATAGTAAAGACCGCAATATCGTCTATATAGCCAAGTCCTGGGATGAAATCTGGAATAATATCGATAGGGTTTAATACATAGAGTAATACTACTACGATGGTCGCAATAGCGAGCCACGGGGTTTGTTTATAGCTACCACGCTTAAGGTCTTTGAGCATAGCTATCATTATCTGACTCAACTCTAAATATTTATTTAAGCTGCTAGAGCCACTAAATTTTTTATTAATCTGTTTTTCATTTTTCAGTACAATTTCGACGTCACCCTCATTTGCTTTCGCTACCTCTCCCTCTATAAAATTATCTGGTAGGGTAGTGTCACGATTTCCGGGGTTGAAGTTTATCTTCTTTAGAATTCCTTTTATAGGCATAGGTGCGGGTTATACTTATTTATGAAATAAAGGCAGAGACAATTAAGGACGATATGTAATAACAAAATGTTATAAATGCCTTAATAAATTGTAAAATTAAGTTAGTGATTAATTAGAGTTCCTCTTTCACTTTTGTATGAGCCTCTGGGATTCTCCCATATTCTTTGCGGTAGATGCGTACCACGACAATAAACAAACTGATGAGTAAGGGCCCAAAAATAAGACCTATAAATCCAAATAATGGTACTCCAACGATCACACCGATCAAGGTGATTAAAGGGTGCACATTGTCTAATTTTTTAAGTACATACAGTCTAATAATGTTATCTGTAGTTCCAACTACTACGAGACCATAAATTAAAATACCCCAGGCTTGGAGGTCATTTCCAGCTGAGAGTGTGAGTATAAAGACCGGAAGTATCCCTATTAAGGTTCCAATAAACGGGATCATAGAACCAACAGTTACGATAACAAACCAGAAAAAGGGGTCTTCTATTCCAAAAATTAAAAACCCAATAAGGGCGATAATACCTTGAGCAACAGCAACCATAGGGATCCCTAGAGCGTTAGATCGCACCATGTGTTGTACCTCCTTTCCTATCGTTTTTAAATTGCTTCTGTCGATAGGGATATATTCAAAAAGGGATTCTTTTAATGCACGTCTATTGGTTAACATATAGTACAGCATAAAGTACATAAGCCCTATGGCAATAAATATATTAAACGTTCCACCCGCTAGGCCCTCGAGGTTTTCTGCCACCCACGAAGTTATAGATTCTACATCAATTTGTGATTGCAAATCCATACCAAGACGGTCTTCCCATTCACCTACTTGCTCTTTAAAAGCCCTGGTAACTCTTTCTGAATTACTCACAGCTTCTCCTATTTTATCCCCAAGCATTAATGCAATTCCCGCAACAGGTAATAAAATTCCTAAAAAGGAAAATAGCATTAAGGCTCCAGCTGCTAAATCTGGATTCCATCCTCTCTTTACGAGTCTTGCCATCCAAGGGCGCATCAATACATAAATAGTGATGGAGCCAAGCACACCCGATAAGTATGGAAGCATTTCTTTAAAAATAAGCACACCTATAAATAGGATAATCAGGAGAATAAAAACCTGCCTAATCTTTTTTGCGGGTATTGTGTTATCGTGGCTCATATATTATTTAGCAAATAATTGATCTAAGTCGTTGAAGGCCTTAAACTCTAATGCATTTCCACTTGGGTCTTTGAAAAACATGGTTGATTGCTCTCCAGGTAAACCTTTAAATCGAGTGTAAGGCTCTATGATAAATTCTGTTTTTAATGCGCGTAACCGTTCCGCAAATGTGCTAAAAACTTCTTGTGTTAATACAACACCAAAATGCGGCACTGGAACATTATGTCCATCTACCGGATTACTATCGTTGTTCGCTTTAGCTTGCTCGTTTAAGTGAATCACTAATTGATGCCCAAAGAAATTAAAATCGACCCAATGATCACTGCTTCTACCTTCTTCAAAACCTAATACATCTCTATAAAAAATGCGGTTGGCCTCTAGATTAGAAACAGGAATTGCTAAATGAAAAGGTCTTAAGGTGTTCATGTTTCAGAAAATAATCTTGAAATTTACAATGTGTGCAATTATCAACAAATAAGATTAATTATTATAGATTTAAAATTAGCTAATTAACTTGAAACCAAGTCTTTCCTTAATAAAAAATTAGTCTATTCGATATCCTCTGCTTTATCTTCTTCCTTATCCCAACCTATCATCACATACTTAAACGTGGCAGTATCTGGAATATGACTTGCTTCAATTTTTAAGCTTGGATCGTATCGAGCGTTTTCAGAAAGCTGCTTTTTATCAATTGTGATAAAAAGATTACTGTCTTCTAGGAAAACCAATACCGTGCTGATACTCGTCATCATATTCTTGATGGTATAATTTTCTTTGACGTCTTTAAAAGTGCTTTTTACAGAAAGCCCTTTGTCTGTTTTATAGCGTTCATCAAAAAGCTGAATCGATTGAATCGTCGAGTTTGGGTCTGTCTCATCATGCGGGGAAACTGTAAGTAGTTTCTTTCCGCCTTTTTCGTAAACCTCCACTTCTCCTTGGGTGCCCATTGCATTCTCAATAGAACTCATTTTTACAATAGAGTCCATCTTGAAAATAGAATCTAATTGTTTTATTTGAACCTCTTTTGTCAAAAGCCCTACACGGTCTTCAGAAACCTCAAAAGGATCTTGTTGGGTTTCACATTGTACAAATACGAGTGCGCTTAAGGCTACTCCAGCAATCATTGCAATCTTTCTCATTCTTTATTTATTATTGTTATTTCCGCGACGGCGGAAATCTTATTATTAATTTGTCTTTTTTCGACTCACGTCCCGATAGCTATCGGAACACCGCTCACTCCTTACTTCATCATTTTACCTAAAATTCCCAACACACTTCGTATCACCGTTGGGCTCATTAATGTTTTAAAAATGGTGGATGAGGTTGATGATCTTGATCCTCTTCTGCTTCTTGAAGACGTACTTTTACTAGCTGCGTCACGTTCTTTTTTAGCTTTGACTTTAGCGTCTTCTTGTTCGGCAACTTCTATTTTTTTATTGAGCAATTCATAGGCGCTTTCGCGGTCAATCGTCTCGCTATATTTTTTGATAAGCTTAGAACTTTTAAGCAAATCGTTAAGTTCACTATCTTCAAGCACATCCATTCTACTCATAGGAGCACGAAGCATGGTAGCGGCAAGGGGCGTAGGAATCCCTTTTTCGTTTAAGGCAGAAACTAATGCTTCTCCGATACCTAGTGAAGTCAAGATCTCATCCGTTTTGTAATAGTCTGAGATTGGATAATTCTCTGCGGTTAGTTTGATTGCTTTTCTGTCTTTTGCCGTAAAAGCTCTTAAAGCGTGCTGTATCTTTAACCCTAACTGACTTAATACCGCATCTGGTACATCTGTTGGGTTTTGAGTTACAAAATAAATACCAACCCCCTTAGAGCGTATGAGTTTTACAATCCCTTCTATTTGATCCAACAATGCATCACTCGCTTGCTTAAATATTAAGTGAGCTTCGTCAATAAATATTACTAACTCTGGTCTATCACTATCCCCTTGTTCTGGAAAGGTGGCATAGATTTCGGCAAGAAGACTTAACATAAATGTAGAAAACAACTTTGGTCTATCTTGGATATCTGTTAAGCGTAAAATATTAATATAGCCCATGCCGTTTTTGTCCACACGCAATAGATCATCTGTCTCAAACGATTTTTCGCCAAAAAATAAATCTCCTCCCTGTTGTTCTATTTCTATTATTTTTCGAAGTATAGATCCCGTTGAAGAAGCGGACATACGACCGTACTCACGTTCCATTTCTTTTTTGCCCTCTTCTGTGGCATACTGCAGCATTTTTTTAAAATCTTTTAAGTCTAAAAGTGGATACTTATTATCGTCACAATACTTAAAAATTACAGAGGTAATACCGCTCTGCGCCGGACTTAAATCTAAAATTCTAGAAAGTAGTACCGGCCCAAATTCGCTGACGGTAGCGCGCATACGCACTCCTTCTTGATCTGAGATTGTTAAAATCTCTACCGGAAACTTTTTTGCATTAAAAGGAAATCCTATTTTTTCATGACGTTCGTCTATTTTAGGATGTCCAGGACTCGGTTGCGCAATCCCAGATAAATCACCTTTCATGTCCATTAATAATACAGGGACTCCTTTTTCAGAAAGATTTTCTGCGATGATCTGCAACGTTTTTGTTTTCCCCGTTCCAGTGGCACCTGCAATAAGGCCGTGACGGTTCATCGTTTTTAATGGAATACGCACCAGTGCATTTGTCACTGTCTCCCCATCAAGCATGGCTGCTCCCAAGTCAATCGCTTCACCTTTGGTTTTGTAGCCATTAGTGATGTAGTCAAAAAACGCCTGTGTATCTGCCATAGTAATAATTTTTATAAAAATAGTGATTGTCTCCTTGTTGTTGAAATTTTAAGGAGATATTATTAGCGAGTAAAAATTTTCACTAAATATTATGAAGGGCAGACGAAGTCTTATAACAGCCTGCCTCAAAAACCAATTAGAACTATATTTGCCGCAGAAGCACTTACGAGAGTAGCAAAAATAGAAATAGAAATAGAAATGATAGCGGTATGAAGAGGGAAATAAAAAACCCATCACTTTGCTAAAAAAGATGGATTCAAATTATATTGTACACATTAACCAACGATCACCAGCTTCCACCTTCACGTCTCACATCAGTCTCGATCATTCCATCGCGTAATCTAATAATACGGTGCGCGTTTAGTGCAATCTCTTCTTCGTGGGTTACCACAATTACAGTGTTTCCTTGTTGGTGAATCTCATCAAATAAATTCATTATTTCAACAGAAGTTACAGAATCTAAATTTCCTGTAGGCTCATCTGCTAGGATGATAGAAGGCTTATTTACTAAAGCTCTCCCCACAGCAACACGCTGTCGTTGTCCACCAGAAAGTTGGTTTGGTTTGTGGTCCATACGGTCTGCAAGACCTACTTGTGTGAGTACTTCTTCTGCCCGCATTTTCCGAGCAGATTTTGATGCGCCTGCGTATACCATAGGCAATGCTACATTTTCAAGAGCCGTTGTACGAGGCAGAAGGTTGAAGGTTTGGAATACAAACCCTATCTCCTTGTTTCTTATTTCTGCAAGTTCGTCGTCGCTCATATTGCTCACATCTTTACCATTGAGTTGGTATGAACCGGCAGTACAAGAATCTAAGCAACCTAATAAGTTCATCAAGGTAGACTTACCAGAACCAGAAGGTCCCATAAGTGCTACGTATTCTCCTTTATTTATCACAAGGTCTATCCCTTTAAGCACCTTTACAATCTCTTGTCCCAGTGGGAAATCTCTTGTAATTTGTTTAATATCAATAAGTACGCTCATAATCACTGTAGTCTTTGGTTGGATTTATCCTAGTTTGCAAAAAGCGGCAAACAATGACGTAATACATTGTAGCATAAGACGCAAAATGCTTCACCTTGTTACACTCTAATTGTAAAATGTTCCTTCTGTTGTTCTTTTCTAAAAAACACCAAACCCCATTGATAGGTATCTATGCTTACAGTCACTTTTGGGTCTGCATAAATCTCGTTCCAAGCCTCCGTCATTCCTGGGCTCCAATAAATATCATCAAAAATAATTACGCCATCAGTACTCATTTGGGGTACTAATTGCTTAAAATAAGTAAGCGTTGCCTCCTTGCTATGATTGCCATCTATAAAAGCTAGGTCTATCTCACTTCGGAAATGTTCTGAATTGAAAAAAGCATCAAACTTCGTGGAGACCTGAGCTATACGGTCAAAACCAAAAAGCTCAAAACCCGCTCTTGCGATGCCTGAAGTTTCTGGACATCCCTCTACCGTAGTAATATATGCAGAAGGATTCCCCGTATAAAGCGCCGCCGTTGCTAACCCCACCGAAGTGCCAATCTCTAAAATTTCTTGAGGTTTTAAATAGTTAGCCAGTTTGCACAACAACCTTTGTCTTTTTTTTGTCATTCCAGCTGTTGTGGCAATGGAAGAAACTTTCCGAAGGTTAGATTTAAAAATACGTGATCCTACACCAAAGTCTGAAACTTCAATCTCCCTATGATTTTTAAGAAGCCAGTCGCGGTGTGCTTTTACTTTGCTGTAATTTTCTGAAGTTTGCTTTGAGTACAGACACTTGGTTAGTAAGTTGTATACAAAAGGAGAATGGACTCCATGCTGGTTGCTGGAGTTTTTGAGAAAGTTGAGGTATGTTATAAGTTGATTTACCATAAGAAGTCACACCAAAATTACATGAATTTCATTGCTTTAAAGAAATAAAATTTCAGAAGAAAAAAAACACGAATAACTAGAGTTAAAATGCGTGTTTAATATTTTTTAGACCACGATACTATTTATAGTTGCAAGACTAAGTATGTTTTTTTTGCAATAACGGGCCATTAGGAAATTTTAAAATTTATTGGGTTATGTTTACATTTAAAGATAAATAATACCCTTGTTGTGCAAGTTTAACGTTGGGCATTATTGACAGAAAATCGAAGACAGTCATCTTGTTTCACTTAATAGGAAAGACGATACGTTATAGTAAATTGCGACAGGTAATGCCGACTGTTCAAAAACGAACCTTTAGTTTACAGTTAAAAATTTTAGAGGAAGACAGTAACATTAATAGAAAAGGCTACACCTCAAAACCACCGTTAAAGGTAGAATATTAGTTGACAGATTTTGGAAAAACGCTCATTCCAACAATTAAATCTATTGCGAATTGGGGGGGTGTCTGTTGCGGAAGATCACGAAGGTGCGAGTGTATTGCTTTATTCTATGCTCTCTCCATGCTGACTAAGATCAAGACCTCTTTCTTCTTGATCCTCTCTTACTCTCATTGTTAATAGTACATCTACTATTTTAAATAGTAAATAACTACCTCCAAAAGTAAATACAGAGGTGATTGCAAGTGCTATTAAATGATAATAAAACGTAGTTGTTTCTCCATATATTAATCCCACCTTGCTCGCTAGAACTCCGGTTAAAAGCATTCCTACTATTCCGCCAATCCCGTGACTAGGAAAAACATCTAGTGTGTCATCAATACCAGATTTATTTTTAAGATGGATTACCCAGTTAGAAACTATCGCAGCAACAAACCCAATAAGTACAGATTGACCAATATTTACAAAACCCGCTGCAGGTGTAATCGCGACTAACCCTACGACAGCACCAATACAGGCTCCTACTGCAGACATTTTTCTGCCTAACATTCTTTCATAAAAAATCCAGGTTATCATAGCGGTGGCAGAAGCAATATTGGTATTTGCAAATGCAATAACTGCATCTCCGTTTGCGCCTAGCGCAGAACCAGCGTTAAAACCAAACCAACCAAACCAAAGTAAGCCAGTACCTAAAATAACATATGGAACATTTGCATGGTTTTCTACAGCTACTTTTCTTTTTCCTAAATAAAGTGCTCCAGCTAATGCTGCAAATCCTGCAGACATGTGTACCACGGTTCCGCCAGCAAAATCAAGGACTCCCCATTTTCTAAACAAGCCGTCAGGATGCCAAGTCATATGTGCAAGAGGACTATAAATAAATAAGCTAAACAGCACCATAAATAGAATGTAACTTCTAAATCGCACTCGACCGGCAAAACTACCAGTGATTAGCGCTGGTGTTATTATTGCAAATTTTAATTGAAACAATGCAAAGAGTAAAAACGGAATGGTACTAGAATAATTTGGGTTGGGTTCGAGTCCGACATTTTTAAAGTTTAAGTAAGTAAATGGGTTTCCTATGATACCGCCTATGCTATCTCCAAAAGCTAAACTAAAACCAACAAGTACCCAAAGAACACTAACAACACCAAGCGCTACAAAACTTTGTAGCATAGTAGAAATAATGTTTTTTTTGTTAATCATTCCGCCATAAAAGAAAGAAAGACCCGGTGTCATAAGCAGCACAAAAGCACTCGCAACTAGCATCCAAGCGGTATCTGCTTTGTCTATTTCTGATGATAGTTCTTGATAACTTGTTGCAGTAAAAGCACTAAAAATCACTAAAGCTGCCAGTACGATAAAGTTGATCTTTTTACCCATTTTTATAATATAAAAATTGATTTTTTTTTTAAAATTTACTAAACCTACAGTAAACAAATAGGATGCTATCCTGTAATATTATAACCGCCATCAACGTGTCTTATTTCTCCGGTAATCGCTAGCTCAGGTCTAAATAGATGAACAATCTCATAGGCAAGATCCATCGGTTTTGCATTTCCTAAGGGGCTCATCCTATCTGAGGTGTTCACATCCTTTTCATTTAACGTGGCATTCCCTGCTTTACTTCCCATGTAAGGAGAAAACCGGATGGCATTCACACGAATTTTATGCGCTCTTCCCAGTTCATCGGCTAGCTCGATAGTGATTCTTTCTAATGCTGCTTTTGCAATGCTAATATTTCGGTATGGGTGGAATGTCACTTTTGCAGCGGCGATATAGCTAAGGGAGCATATAGAAGCACCTGGTTGCAATACTTTGTGTTTCAGTAAATAATGAGAGAGCCTAATAAGAGAATATGCAGATACATTCATAGTATCGCAAAATTCTTCTTTGGTGACATCTAGCAAAGGTTTTACTTCTTTATTACGAATGGTTTTATCCATAGCAATTGCGTGAAGTAATCCGTTTAGTTTGATGTTCCTATCAGAAAGAGTACGCGCAAAAGATGCTATATTTTCATCTAGGGTAACATCTAGAATTTCTACAGAGCTATCACCCAATTCTTCTGTAACGGCTTGTTTAAAGTCTTCAAAGTTTTTGGTCAGGAATGATTTGGCTTTTTCAGATAAACCAATATGATGTGGACTCACGCCCAGTCCGGTGCAAACTACCTTACCACCTTGTCTAATAATTTCTTTAGCTACATACATTGCGAGTGAATGTTTATCAGCAATACCTGTAATCAAGAATGTTGTATTTGAAAGCATAATTTCGTTGTTTAAAAAAGAAGAATATAATTTACCATTTGTACAAAGCTGTACCCCAGGTCCAGCCTGCACCTACAGCTGCAAATAATAGTAAGTCTCCATCTTTGAATTTGTTATTCTTTAGTGTTTCATCAAGAATGATAGGAATCGTCCCTCCAGATGTATTTGCGTAGCGATCCATATTGGTTTTTACTTTTTCAAATGGCATGTCCACGCGTTTTGCAACTTCCTTCAAGATTTTAATACTTGGTTGATGTGGTAAAAGGAATTTAACTTCATCGATACTTCGCTTGTTTTTTGTCAGTATTTCGTTAATACATTTTGGAACCACATTAATAGCTGTCTTATAAACTTCTGGCCCATTCATATAAAAAAAATGGTCTCCGTTTTTAATACTATCCGTGGATGCTGGTTTTTCTGATCCTCCGGCAGGAATGGTGAAATGTTCCTTTCCAGTACCGTCAGTATATAAAACAAAATCAAGAAACCCCTTGTCTTCTGTCGTGTCTGAAAGTACAAATGCGCCCGCGCCATCCCCAAAAAATACGGCATCTCTGCGCGTCCAATCTGTGATCGTAGAAAACGTATCTGCGCCAATGACCAGTACGTTTTTATACATACCCGATTTTATATATTGTACCGCTGTGGCTGTAGCAAATAGTGCGCCCGAGCATACTGCGGAAATATCAAAAGCAACAGCATTTGTTGCATTTAGTTTTTCCTGCACAAAGCACGCGCAAGAAGGAGCAAGCCTATCTGCAGTTGCAGTGGCTAGAATAATAAGATCTATATCACTAGGTAGTAAATCTGCATCTTTGATCGCAGCTAATCCAGCTTCATAAGCTAAATCGCTTGTAGTTTCACCCGTTGAGATTCTTCTTTCCTTAATCCCAAGGTTTTCATAGATCCATTTATCTGAAGATCCAATACTTTCGAAAAAATTATTTTTGACAATGTTCTGAGGTGCGTAAGAACCAGTACCTCGTATGTAGGCGTTTATCATAGCTTAAATTAAGCAGGTAAAATTGATGCTTTTTTGAATATATTTTGCCATAAAGCGCCACAAATCGAAGATTATTGTGATATTAAAAACCAAGTGCTGTTTAAAAAATGAATATCATAAAATTTGAATAGATTTGATCATAAAAATGCATTATTCATAATGTAAATTTGAGGAATGTTGTGTTTTTCGAATGATTTGAAGAAAAGTATGGCTACTTTTTAGTTAAAAAATTGCTATAAACTCATATTAGTAAAAAGGAAGCATGTTTGTAGTTCATTTTAAATGGAAGGCGTCACGCTATAAAACGCTCGCAAAAAAATGTCCTAGGTTTTAGTACATTTAAAAAGTCCACGATAATACTTATTTGAATTAAATCAAACCAAGAAACACCTTTAGCCTAATAATCTTCTTTACAGATTGATACACTTGCTGTCTATAGTTCTGGTTTTTTGACATTTCGGAAAGAATACTATATATCGTGTCAGTTTCATCTTTGGGCATCAACAACATATCATTCCCTGCTTTTGATGCTAGGAGTGGAGCGTTATCAATAATGGTAACTGCTTTCATAATGTTTAGCGCATCTGTAATCACGAGTCCTTTGAAGCCTAATTCTTCTTTTAGTAAGCCAGTTACTATCTTTCTGGAACAACTGGCTGGAAGTCCTTCTGTATTGTATTTGGGGCTGTTTTGTATCGTAATGTGCGCCATCATTATGGAGAGCACGCCAGCTTCTATAAGCGGAGGATACACGGCTACTTCCTGCAAGGGCCCATCTAGATACACTGATTTTTCATGTGTGTCTCCACTTACTAATCCGTGACCAGGGAAGTGTTTTGCCGTGCCAATAATTCCTTGAGCTTGTGTTGTTTTTATAAACTGAGTGCTCAGCTCAATTACTTTTGCTTGATCGCTCCCAAAGCTTCTGTTTTTAATGGCTTCGTTGTTTGGACTTACATCTACTACGGGAGCAAAATTTTGGTGGAAACCAATCTCTAGTAAACTTTCATTAATAATACGGGCAATAGAATCAGCTTCCTTTGTGGTGTTAATATCAATGGTATTCATCATAGGCGCACTGCCTTTTAGTCTTCCATTAAATAAGCTGGGCTCTGCATCAATAGAATAGAGTAGCGGCAGTTGTCTTTGATTAGCGCTTATACTATTTAAACTATCAATGAGCTTCTTGTGATTTTCTTTACTGCCTTTTAGAAAAACGATACCGCCTATTTTATTTTCTTGTGCTAATTTCAGCACTGTTTTATCAGGCTTTCCTAATTCGCCAGCAGAGGTTACAATCATTTGAGCAACGCGAGCAGTATCGTTTAGAGAATTGAAAATTGCATCAACGCGATGTTCTACGGCTGGATTGTATTTGTAGAAATCTATAAGTGATGGGTTCTGTGCTTTTACTGAAGTGCACAGTAGTAAGGTGAATGAGCTTGTGAGTATTGATTTAATCATTTTTGATTTTCAATTTGATACTCTTCGAACTTAAAAGTAACATCATCAGCAAAAACGGCAGAGCCGATAATATAATTTTAATTAAAAAATAAAAATGTTTAATCTCATTCAAATATACCTTGTTAGAGATTTCAGAAAGCATAGTCCCGGAAATGAAAGTTTCATTTTTTTTTCTAATCTATGACCTCAAGATGTCATCGAAATAAGATAGAATAGTGGCATTGAAATAAATAATTTCACTTTTTATTCTTTAATAACTCTTCTTGTAATTACGCCCAAAGAAGTGTTAATTGTCATTAAGTATACTCCAGAACTTAAATTGCTCAAATCCATGGTTCCGTTGTTGAGGGATGTCTCAATTTGTACTCCAAGAATATCATACAATATCACATCTTGTATTGCTAGTGTCGGGTCGTTATTTTCAATGCTAATCATATTTTGTACAGGGTTAGGAAAAACACGAATCGTCTTGTCTAGACTGTTATAGTTAGGGTTTGACAGGATATTGTCCATATACATGCGGAAAAACAACCATGCTTCTTCGCCGGCATCGATGTCCATATTTCCCCAAGCACCGGGCCAATCGTGACCTCCTCCTACTACTTCATAATACCATACCTCATTATTGTTAATTCCGTTTTGGTGCTTTTCAGTCACAATGATACTATCGTCACTAGGGTCTGTATCTGGTAGCGTTTCATTTACTAAGGTGGTGCACTCGTTTTTGGCCACAAAATAATCTATTGTTGAAGCGATACTCGGGTATGCTCCCCATCCATCTTGATTGCTAGGATCTCCAGATAAAGGTGTTACTCCATCTTGAGAACCGTGTATCTCAAACAACGGGATAGGCGTGCTGCCATCACATTCGTCTAGTATGTCTTGCAAAATCATGCCAGCAACGGGCGCTACGGCTTTAAACGTTTCATAGGCTTGGCAGGCAAGCATATAGCACATCTCTGCACCATTAGAAAATCCAGTAGCAAAAGTATAGTCAGGATTTAAACCATGCGTAACTTGCAGGTATGCTGCTAACTCTGTTAAGAAGCCCACATCATCAACATCTTCATTTGGATGAAAGTCATAGCCTACATTCCAAAAGCGATTGCCTCCGCCGTCTTTAGTTCCTCTAGGGTACACAACTGCAAATCCATATAGATCTGCAAGGTCATTCATATCAGAATAATTTCTCATGCTGCCAGCATCACCTGTATAGCCATGCATTGCAAATACCAATGGCGTATTTTCATCTAGTTCTATTGGTTCGTGGTAAATATATTGTCGGTCTATACCATCATGAGAAAAGGTGATGTATTGCGCTTGTGTTATAAAATGAGAACAACAGAATGTTAAAACAAGTAGGACTAATTTGAAATTAAGTTTCATATGACAGGGGTAAATATTTTATTAAGTAAAAATACACTTTTTTTAAAGAAAATCTAAAAGTCGCTATGACGCGATTTCCTAATTTCAAAAATTACACTTGAAGGATTACTATCATCCTTTCTGTATTCGATTAATTGAAATCCCGAATTCTTTCTCTATTGTTTTCATAACTGAAATAAAAGTCTGCGTTTTAGGGTCAGCTGGGATTGCCATATGATTTGGGATTACCTTGATGTCTATTGTTGTTAGCGTCCCTTCATTTTTCTGACTTATAATATTAAATTTTTTCAGTGCATTTAGTGCAAAACGATTTTCGCTAAGCACATAGTGCCTTAATTTTTTTAAATCCATTTTACCCGCTACAAGATTTAATGTGGCAAATAGAAGTCTCCCCAATCCTTTACCTTGGTGTGAGTCAATTACTGTAATGGCCACTTCTGCCATATCTTGTTCCTCCTTGAATTTCACAAACCGTCCTATAGCAACAGGTATAGAGACGGAGCCAGACGCATCGAGGATCCCCCAAGCAACGTGTTGTATGCCGTCAACTTCAGTAAAATAATTTAACTGAACATCACTTAGCCTATTGTTGATTTCAAACAGTCTCAGATACTTAGATCTTTCAGAAAGTTCGGCAAATCCTTTTTGTAATAAATCCTTATCAGAAGGATGGACTGGTCTTATAAGAAACCTTGATGCTTCGGTTGTATAGAAAAAATGGCTTGGAAAATCTGTAATCACTATTTGCTTTTTGAGAAAATTAATTAAAAAATATTTTGAGGCTAACCTATTTGCAGCTAATTTATTGGCATTAAAAATACGAAGATTTTAGGATTTCTTCATTGTTTTATTTTGGCTTAATAGTGGTGATTATATAGGAATACAATTTACAAGTTTATCCCTGTATAATAAAAATAAGAGAAGTTATACCAGCACCTCCGGTCTACCATTGTTTATCATTTTAAACTAATGAAAGTGCTAAGTGTTTGTTATTCAATCTTATGTTGTACATCGAAATCTAACCAATACGTTAATATTATGATTAAAAATTTTAGATTATTAGGGTTTTTAGCAGTCGCTGCTCTAATTCTAACCGCCTGTACAACTATGGGAAAAGAGGTAGCTCTTGATATGGATGTGGTGAAGGCAGAAATTCAAGCTATGGAAGATGCTTATGCAGCAGGTGAAAAAGCGAAAGATGCTGATGCAATCGCTGATTATTACGGCGAAAACGCGATAAGTTATGGCCAAAACAACCAACCAATTAAAGGAAAGAAAGCTATCAGGGCAAATATGGCAGATCGCTTGGCAAAAGACACTACTGGTACTTATAACCTATATAAGGTTGTAGACATATTTGCTGCAGGTGATGGGGTAATTGAGATAGGTTCTTGGACTGAACTTGATGCTGCTGGTAGCGAAGTTGATAATGGAAATTATATGTCTTATTTCGAGAAACAGAATGGACAGTACAAATGCGTACGAGATATGTCTACGGCTGCAACCCTTCTTAAATCAGCTATGAGGGTGGCTCCAGTTGTTGACGAATCAGAAATATAGGCTACAAAATTTGTGCTAGTAATATATTTATTACTACCGCTGTTGTGTAAGAAACGTCCGCTATTTGCGCGCAGGTGCGCGTCTATTTATGACAGGTCTAAATAAAATAAGGCGTTTGGATCAAACTAAACGTCTTCTGCTATGTATAATTTTTAGGTCGATTTTTTTACTTTGCTCCTTTGGTCTTATTTAGTTGATATTCATTAATTGCCTGTGTAAGTATGTTAAGAGCAACCTCTTTGTTTCCAAATCCATTGGACTCCATTTTACCGGGACCCTTATAGTTTGAAAACCATAGCTGTATTATATCTGTAACCCCCTTATATTGATTGTTCAATTCCGCTATACTTTGCACTCCGTACATAGGCGAATCTATTGAAACCGCAATTAATTTATCATCCTGTTCACCGCGATCCTGTAAATATAATACGCCTATTAATTTGCATTTTATAACTTGACCTCTTTCCTCGGGAGCGCCAAGAACGAGAATGTCTAATGGGTCACCATCCCCACCGCTTTCTTTTGAAAGTAAGGTTCTTGGGATCATTCCATAATTTCCAGGATATCCTATGTAGTTTACAACTCTGGGTTGATTGTCGATTAACTCCCAACTTATTTCTCCTGTTGTTTTATCTAATTCCCATTTGTCTAGGGTGCCCGCAGAAATCTCAATGATTGCATTCACGTCTCCATTCGCAGTGAGTGGCTCAATATCATGAAGTAAGTGAAGGGCTTTGCTTTCATCTTCCTGAAGGATGTTTTGGGTGTTAACTTGTTTGTTTTTTTCTTTTGAATCACATTGAACATAGAGTGTGGTTACAAAAATACAGAGTAAGAAGACATAAGTTTTATGCATAATTATAGTATATATTACAGTGTTTGTTGGGCGTACAAGGTACCCATTTATCAGTTTTTTATAAAAATAATGGCTGAGATATCTAATGAATCCAAATAGTGCACAGATTAGCTTTTATTCTGTTCGTTGGTATTATTTTTGCTGGAACACGTAATAGGCTAGTAAAGCCGAAAATTTTATATTCCTAAAAAATATAATCTAGATTGTCTCTTTCTATTTCTGAAATAACTAGGACTAAGTTTAATTGATCTTCTTTTGGTAATCGATTAAAAAGTGCATCTCCTTCTGTGATCATTTCAAGTCCTATTTCAAGACCTTTGATTTGACTTTGCGAATAAGAATTTTCATTTTTTCTCATAGCAGTGATGAGGTGCTGAATCACTTCCTTGATTTTTTTAATGAGCACTTTATCGTGCAAGATCTCAAATAAGGATTGCGAAATTTCTATAAATTTTTCGATTTCCTCGCGAGACAATAGTTTTATTAGAGCATCAATCTTTACTAAATCATACGGTGCTTCTATTTCATTTTTAACGGCTTCATCAACCAAGCTGTTCTCAAAGTTTGTAGCGGCCTTAAAGGTCTTCATGGCATGGAGCCCTGCAATCAGTATTCTAGGTAAATGTCTTCCATATCTAAAGATGAGTTTTGCGGCGTCTAGTAGGATTTTCAATAATTTCTGGGGATACTTAGTATAGTCATCTAGACTATTAAATGCCTCGTTTAATGCCACTCGCTTATCGTGCGCTGGATACATGTAATTCAAAAAATACTCCCTAAGTTGGTTTACGGTTGCTTCATCTATACTTGCCGGGAGGTCGTAGGTTTTTTTTATATTTTCATATTGATATCTATGACAAATAGTATTTCTATATCCTTCAATTATTTCTTCTAAGACTTTTTCTCTTTTTACCAAATATTTTTTATTTTTTGATCGTTCTTTACCTGTATTAGATCTTTTTATTGATTTGATCAGCGTCTAATGGACTTTGATAAAACTAGGTGATTACACTTTATTGAGAATTCAAGTGGTTTTACTTCAAAATCCCTTCAATCAACATCTCAAAAAAGGCTCCAAGTTCTATCCCAGCATCTTTCACTTGCTTTGGGATAATACTTTCGGTACTCAGTCCTGGAGTGGTGTTTGTTTCTATAAAATAAGGAATGCCATCTTGAATAATAAATTCAGAGCGTGTTATGCCTCTCATATTGAGTAGGGAGTAAATGCGTTTTGCTTCGGCTTGTACGCGCAAGGTTTCTTCTTCGGAAATACGAGCAGGAGTGATCTCTTTTGACTTTCCTTCATATTTTGCTTCATAATCAAAGAAGTCGTTTTCACTAACAATCTCAGTAGGGTTAAAAGCAAGCACGTTTCCGAAGTTAGTATACGTCCCTACAGATACTTCTGTCCCCACTAAAGCCGTCTCAATAATAATCTCGTGGTCTTCCTTAAAGGCGTGGACTAGGGCATGGGCAAACTGTTCTATGGTGCTCACCTTGCTAATGCCATAACTACTACCAGCGCGATTGGGTTTGACAAAGCAGGGGAGTCCTACTTTTGTAATCACAGCGTTCACATCTATAGATTCGCCCTTATTATGATAATAGGAGTTGGCGCATTTTACACCAAAGTTTTTTAACACAGACAAGCAGTCTCGTTTGTTAAAACTCAGCGCTGCTTCATAAAAACCAGCACTCGTTTGCGGGATACCCAGCAACTCAAAATAAGCCGCGAGATAGCCATCTTCTCCTGGCGTACCGTGTACGGTATTAAAAACCGCATCTGGAATAATGCTGCCTTCTGGCGTATTAAAGCTAAAATCACCTTTGTTAATGGGGCTTTTAGTAGCTGTTTCAGAAACAAAAAACCAACCCGATTTTAAAATATGAACGGGGTAGACATTGTATTTGCTTTTGTCTAAGGCTTCGCAGGCCACGGCACCACTGTTAAGAGAGATGTTTACTTCGCTAGAATAGCCGCCCATAAGCACGGCGATATTTTTCTTATTGTTTCGCATACTTTTAAAATTGCAACGTTTAATAGATTGTGACAAACGCACGCTAACAAAAATAGTCGTTATCTTTAAAAAGATAGTAAATTGCCCGCTATATTTGCACCCTATATTAGTGACCTATGAACTTTTTTAGATTTCTATTTACAAAGACCTTCATCAAGCAGTTATTGTTTGCCGTTGTCGCATTAGTAATTTTAGTATTCCTCTTAATGTTGTGGCTTAAAAGTACCACAAATCACGGGGAAACCATAAAAGTGCCTAACCTTTCAAAAATGCAGTTGGACAAGGTAGAAGATACGCTAGATGGTATGGATTTGCGATATGAAGTGATGGACTCTGCAAATTACAATCCAGAGTATCCGCAGTATTCTGTAATAGAGCAATTACCAAAGGCAGGAAAACTAGTTAAAGAAGATCGCAAAATCTACTTGGCATTAAATCCTTCTGGGTACACAAAAATCCCAGTACCTAACGTTGTTGGAATCACCAGACGTCAAGGAGAACGAACATTATTGGCAACAGGATTTAAAATAGGAAAGATAAGTACGCGGCCTTATATAGCTAAAGACGAAATATTAGAACTCCGCTACAAAGGCGAAAAATTAACCCCCGGGACGAAGCTAGGTAAAACCACTGTGATAGATTTAGTCATAGGCGATGGTGCCGGAAGTTTACATCCAGGAAGTGACACCACAGAAATCAACGATGATGGAGAATAACGAAATTACGGGCCCAGAGCCAGCTGAAAATGATGATCTTCATGAGCATTTTAGGTTTGTCGCAGACAAGGGTCAACAACCTTTGCGTGTAGATAAATACTTAATGAATCGTGTTGAGAATGCGACACGTAGTAAAATACAGAAAGCCGCAAAAGAGGGTAATATTTTTGTTAACGATGTCATAGTGAAATCTAATTACAAGGTCAAGCCAGATGATGTGGTGACGGTGCTTTTTGCACACCCTCCCTATGAGATGTTGCTCACGCCAGAAGATATAGATATAGATATTGTCTATGAAGACGATGACTTACTTGTTGTGAACAAACAACCAGGAATGGTCGTTCACCCAGGCCACGGAAACTACAGTGGTACATTAATAAATGCACTCATCCATCATATAGATAATCTCCCTAACAATTCTAGCAATCGCCCAGGATTAGTACATCGTATTGATAAAGACACGAGTGGATTACTTGTGGTTGCCAAGACAGAAGAGGCGATGACACATCTCGCTAAGCAGTTTTTTAATAAAAGTACAGAGCGTGAGTATGTAGCGCTCGTTTGGGGTAATTTAGATGAAGAAGAAGGTACCATTGAAGGTCACATAGGTCGTCATCCTAAAAATCGTTTACAGAATACTGTTTTCAAGGATGAAGATGCAGAAGAAAAAGGAAAAGCAGCCGTGACACACTTTAAAGTGTTGGAGCGATTTGGATATGTCACCTTAGTGAGTTGTAGACTAGAGACAGGGCGCACACATCAGATACGTGTGCATATGAAGTTTATAGGCCACACCCTTTTTAATGACGAGCGCTACGGTGGTGAGAAGATTTTAAAAGGAACCACCTTCACAAAATACAAGCAGTTTGTAGACAACTGTTTTAAAGTACTCCCACGCCAAGCCCTCCACGCCAGAACCTTGGGTTTTGTGCACCCTACAACCGGAGAGTTCATGCGTTTTGAAAGTAAGATTCCACAAGATATTGAGGACTGTCTAGAGAAGTGGCGTAACTATAGTAAGCACGTAATGGAATAAAACTTTAAAAAAGGAAAGCACAAATTTTAAGAGTTGAGGCGTTGCTTTTTTTAAGCCCTCACTTGTTACATTAAAATTTATTTTGGTTGCCCATTAAGGTCGGGTGAAGATTGGAATAAATTTTATCAAAAAATGTAAATGCTTGTAATGAAGTAAACGTTATGCCTTCGGAAATAGTAAAAACTCAACAGCAAATTTATGATTCACTTCATTATTGGAGTTCTCTATCATTAGATTAATTTTAAAGATAGGTATACGAGCCGTTTATCCTCATTTCTTCTTATTTTTATACAAAATTAGATCCCTATGAAAGTTGTTGTTTCGCCAGCAAAATCTCTTGATTACGAAAGTAAATTACCAACTACACGTGGTACCCAACCTCAGTTTTTAACACAGGCAGAAATACTCAATGCAAAGCTTGAGAAAAAGTCTAAGAAATCAGTTGGCGAGTTAATGCACATTAGTGATAAACTGGCTGAGCTCAACTATCTGCGCTATAAAGAATTTGCCACGCCGTTTACAAAGAGTAATGCTAGGCCAGCAGTCTACGCCTTCGCGGGCGATGTGTATACCGGGCTAGATGCCTATAGTATTTCAGAAAAGAAGATAGACCTACTGCAAGATACATTGCGCATCCTATCTGGACTGTATGGCGTATTAAGACCCTTAGATTTAATGCAAGCCTACCGTTTAGAAATGGGAACAAGCTTAAAAGTGGGGCGAAAAGAAAATCTATACCAATTCTGGGGCGACACTGTGACCGAAGCTTTAAATGACGAATTAGAAGATGACGAAACTTTTGTAAATCTAGCAAGTCAGGAATACTTTAAAGTCATCAACAAAAAGTTGCTAAAGGTGCCCATTATAAGCCCCGTATTCAAAGACTACAAAAACGGAAAATTAAAAATCATTTCTTTCTTCGCTAAAAAAGCCAGAGGGAGTATGGCGCGTTACCTTATTGATACAGACGCTAAAAATGGTCAAGATATTTTAGGCTTTGACTGCGATGAATATCGATACAGCGAACAGCACACGGAGAAGGAAAATGAGCCCGTTTTTATAAGGTAGGTGTTTGAAATAGAAAACTATTTACTAGTTACCACTCACTAAATAGCATTCGTAATTTGTTCCGCCACACCCATCCATATCCGCCATTTAACTTAGGGAAAGCCACAAAACTAATAGTGGGTACTTTGCCACCACCACGTTTTACCATTGGCAAGTATAATCCTTGTGATGTAAACTTTAGCTACGGAAGTATAGACGGCCAACTATGGACTATTTTAAACTCTATTTTTAATGTTGGTTTGGTTTTTGAAACCACCCAAAAAGCCATTGAGCAAAGGCAAGCTTTATTGATAAATAATAACATAGGAATCTTTGATATTGTAGCTTCAGCAAAGCGAGATAAAATAGATGCAAGTGATTTAGGAATGCAGGAGGTTGAGTTTCGGGATTTGATTTCCGTATTAGAAAAATACCCGAAATTGGATACCTTACTCTTCACAGGAGGAAACAGTAAAAATAGACCCGAGTACTTTTTTAGAAAAGTAGCCAAGGCGAGTGGCTTTGTCGTTAATGTAATCCACGATCAAGTGCCGAGAATTCACAGTTTTCAATTGCCTATTTCAAAAAGAATCATTCATACGATTTGTTTAACAGCGCCCAGCGGTGCTGCTAATCGTGCTGTAGGGAGTTTAAAAGCTTATAAGGAGATGAAAGTCTCCTTTCCCCACAAGAACAGCATCGATTTAAGAATCGAACAATACCCCCCTTATTTTACGCAACAAAAAAGCGACTGGTTACCCAATCGCTCTAATTAATTTTGTGGTGCATTGCCTTTTATCTTTTTAGGTCGCAACGTAAACTTTTTGCGTTTTGGTCGTAGCTTTCCAAAAGTGCTAAGACTTATTTTGCCTCGTTTCGTTTTTTTGTCTCCTTTTCCCATAATTAAGTTTTTTGTTCATTTCTGTATTTCGTTTATATGGCAACTATTAGAAATACTCGGCATAAACTTTGGCGAGAATATCAGCGCTAAGTGCTTAGTAATTATCTCTTTTCCTGTTGTTCTTTTATGGTCTTCGTCTCAGGATCAAATTTATTAGTCCTAGCTTGATTCACATTTCCCGTAGGATTTGTTGGGTTTGTTTGCTCTACTGTTCTTTCAAATTTCCTTTTCATATTCTTTTCATTTATTGTTAATTTTCAAGATACAAAACATCAGTCTAACCTAGTGTTTAGTTCATGTAAAGGTTTGTTAAACCTTGAAATCGGAATAGGAAAAATTACCTGATCGCTTTTACAAATTCCTCAATCCCATCCACTCCTTTCTCCGTCAACATGTTTATAAACGCACTCCCAATAATTGCTCCGCTTGCATACTTGGTGGCAGCCTCGAAAGTTTTAGAATTATTAATCCCAAAACCTACAATTTGTGGGTTGTTGAGGTTCATTTCTTTGATGCGAGCAAAGTAGTCCGTTTGCGCATTTCCGAAGCTAGAATTAGATCCAGTTACACTGGCGCTACTTACCATATATATGAAGCCATTGCTCGCATCGTCTATCTGATGAATGCGTTCGTCGCTGGTTTGAGGGGTGATTAGAAATACATTTATGAGTCCGTATTTTTCAAAAATAGCTTTGTAGTGTTCTGTGTATTCAGCCAAAGGTAAATCTGGTAAAATCAATCCGTCGATACCAACTTCTTGACATTTTTTACAGAAATTTTCTACACCATATTGAAGCACAGGATTAAAGTATCCCATCGCTATCAAAGGGATAGAAACGGTTTTTCGAATGTCTTTCAATTGCTCAAAAAGTAGGGTAGTGGTCATTCCGTTTTGGAGGGCTTGTGTTCCACTTGCTTGAATTGTTGGCCCATCTGCGAGAGGATCACTAAAGGGTAAACCAATTTCTATCATATCTACGCCGTTTGCCTGCAGGCTTTCAAGAATGGGAATGGTGTCCTCAAGATTTGGATATCCTGCGGTGAAGTAGATGGAGAGGAGTTTAGACTTAGCTTTTATTTTTTCGGTAATTCGATTCATTTTTTTTTCTCTTATTTCTTGTTTTCTGTAGCGAAGCAGTCTTGGTTCTTTTAAAGGCTATAGGTTAAAATATTCTATATAGTTATTTAGGTCCTTATCACCCCGTCCACTTAAATTAACGACCACCACATCATCTGGCTTAAATTTACGGGTCTCAAAAATCGCTAGCGCATGACTTGTTTCTATTGCTGGAATAATCCCTTCTAGTTTAGAAAGTTCTAAGCCAGCATGCATCGCATCATCATCTGTGACACTTATAAATTCGCCACGACCACTCGCAAACAAATGTGCGTGCATAGGTCCAACACCGGGATAATCTAAGCCTGCCGAAATAGAGTACGGCTCTGTAATCTGGCCGTCATCTGTTTGCATTAACAGCGTTTTGCTTCCGTGAATAACCCCAACTTTACCAAGTGCTGAGGTGGCGGCACTCTCTCCACTATGGATTCCTTTTCCTGCTGCTTCTACGGCGATGAGGCCCACTTCTGGAGTATCTAAAAAATGATAATAAGCCCCAGCAGCATTACTCCCGCCACCTACACAGGCAACTACATAATCTGGGTTCTCACGTCCTTCTTTTTCTTGTAATTGTAATTTAATTTCTTTAGAAATAACACTTTGAAAACGTGCCACCATATCTGGATATGGATGCGGTCCTACGACACTCCCTATGATATAATGCGTGTCTGTTGGGTTGTTAATCCAGTCTCTAATGGCTTCGTTGGTAGCATCTTTTAATGTTCTACTTCCACTTAAGGCAGGTACAACAGTTGCTCCTAGCATTTTCATTCTAGCGACGTTTGGGGCTTGTCTCGCGATGTCAATTTCGCCCATGTAAACGATACATTCTAGTCCCATAAGCGCGCAAACGGTCGCGGTTGCTACACCGTGTTGTCCTGCACCCGTTTCTGCAATAATTCGTTTTTTGCCTAAACGCTGCGCCATTAAAATCTGCCCAATTGTATTATTCACTTTATGCGCTCCTGTATGGCAAAGATCTTCTCGTTTTAAGTAGATTTTTGTGTCGTATTTTTTAGACAATCGCTTGGCAAAATACAAAGGTGTTGGACGGCCTACATATTCTCGCAGCAAGTCCTGAAATTCTGCTTGAAAATCAGCAGTTTCCATCACTTTTATATATTTCTGGCGCAATTCTTCTACATTTGGATACAGCATTTCTGGGATGTATGCACCGCCAAATTCGCCGTAATATCCTTTTTCGTTTACGTTATAATTCATATCTGTTTGTTGCCCTTCGACAGGCTCAGTTTGACTTTATTTGTCAATTTGAGCTTGTTGAAGCATTATTCTATTTCTTTAATTAACTTTTTCAATTTTTCCACATTTTTTAATCCAGGGCTGTCTTCAAATTTACTATTCACATCAATGGCATGAATGGGTAAATCTGTTTGTAATAGTTCTTTCACTTCAGAAATATTCTCCAAGGAGATACCGCCACTTAAAATGAAAGGCTTGGTGCTTGGATAGTCATTTAACGCCCTCCAGTTGAAAGCGAAACCATTACCGCCTTTGTCTTTTCCTTTTGTGTCAAAGAGATACTTATCTACCACATTCTCATACACTAAAATTTTACTAAAATCAAAATGGTCATCGACTGAAAAGACTTTCCAAACTTCGACTCCGTTTTCCTGTTTTACTCTAGTAGGTAAGTTTAATATATTTTGATTGATTTCGTTTATATAAAATACAGATTCATCACCGTGTAGTTGGATCACATCTAGTTTAAAAGCTTTAATTTTTTTAAGTATAAATGAAATAGGCGCATCTACAAAAACACCCACGCGCTTTATTTTTTCTGAAATATTAAGTACGTCATCCTCATAGTCACGTGAACTTTTAGTATAAAAAATAAAACCTAAATAGTCTGGTTGCAACGCTGCCACTTGGGCTACGTTGTGCTTCATTCCGCATATTTTTAGTTTAGTCTGTTTCATTTTACTGAAGCGCTTTAATAAACTCCATCGCACTTTTTCCAGGATCCTCGGTTTTCATAAATCGTTCACCAATAAGAAAGCCTTTATACCCATATGGCTTTAATTCTTGAATCGCTTCAATAGTACTAATACCACTTTCCGAAACTTTTACATAACTATCAGGAATCAGTTTTGATAATGCTTTACTCGCATCAAGTGAAACTTCAAATGTTTTAAGATTTCTATTATTTACTCCTAACAAATCTACAGTAGGGTGCAGAGACTTTTTAAGTTCTTCTTCGTTATGTATTTCTAATAATACATCCATCCCTAATTCTTTTGCTAATGCAGAATATTCTTGTAATTCACCTGCTTCTAAACAGGCTGCAATTAATAAAATCGCATCTGCACCGTAGGCTTTTGCCTCATAGATTTGGTATGGGTCAATAATGAATTCTTTTCGTAATAATGGAATGTTTACACAAGCTCTTGCTACCAATAAATCATCCAATGATCCTCCAAAAAATTTGGTATCCGTCAATACCGAAATGGCACTCACACCGGCCTTTTCATATCCTTTCACTACTTCTGGAACTAATATATTCTCATTGATTACAGATTTGCTTGGCGAGCGTCTTTTGTGTTCTGCTATAATACCAGAACCTTCTGCCACACTTTTAGCCATAGAAAAACAGTCTCTTGCAAATAAAGTGGATTGCTTCAATACAGAGAGAGGAAACGCCTGCATTCTTGCAGCGACTTCTAGTTTTTTGTACTCTGTTATTTTTTTTAGTATTGTCATAATATGATTGGAGATTGTGGATTAACGATTTTTGAATCTTTTTTAGCGCAATATTCAAAAATCCCCAATCAGAAATCGTTACTCTTTTACGTACTCAATTGCCTAATTTTATTCAAAGCATTCAACCCATTCCCGCACATCAAGCTTTCTTTCGCTTTATTAAATCCTTCTTGTATCGTAGATCCAGTTACTGTCGATATTGCTAATCCCGCATTAGCGCAGACCACGTTATTTTGTGGCTCGGTTCCATTTCCACTTAATATTTCAGAAAAAATATGAGCAGATTCTTTTACTGTTTCTCCTCCATAAATGTCGCTCTGGGCTATCTTCTTAACTCCGAAACTCTCTGGAGTCAATACTATTTCCGAAGCATTGCTTATCATTTTTACCGGTCCCGTTAAACTCACTTCGTCGTAGCCATCCATGGCGTGGAGTACCGCAAAATTCTTTGTGCCTTTTTGATATAGATATCCATATATTCTAGCCAACTCAAGGTTAAAAACACCTACTAATTGGTTTTTAGGAAAAGCGGGATTTACCATAGGGCCTAACATATTAAAGAATGTTTTTACACCCAGTTCTCTGCGAATAGGCGCTACATTTTTCATTGCAGGGTGGAAGAGGGGCGCGTGTAATACGCAAATTCCTGCTTCGTCTAAGCATCTTTTATGATGGTCGTTATTATTGCTAAACTTGATGCCCAATTGTTCCATTACATTACTGCTTCCGCTAATAGAAGAAACGCCGTAGTTTCCGTGTTTAGTGACATGAACGCCGGCACCTGCAGTCACAAATGACGCTAAGGTGCTTATGTTAAAGGTGTTTTTTCCGTCGCCGCCTGTGCCACATAAATCTATGGTGTTGTAATCACTGACGTTTACGGGAATACACAATTCTAATAGTGCATCGCGAAAACCTTCGAGTTCTTCAATACCGATACTTCGCATCATATAAACGGTCATAAAAGCCGCAATCTGACTTTGGTTATATTTCCCTTCAGAAATATTAACCAAAACCTCTCTTGCCTGCACCTTTGATAAGCGCTCGTGGTTGATTAGTTTGTTTAGTATATTCTTCATCTTACTTCATTTCAATCCAGTTTTTAATCATCTCTTTTCCCTTAGGTGTTAGTACACTTTCTGGGTGAAACTGAACGCCTCTAATATCGAGTTCTCTATGTCTTAGTGACATTATTTGTCCATTATCGTCCAGAGACGTGATCTCTAGGCTTGCAGGAAAATCTTCTTTGTTTACTACCCAGCTATGGTACCTTCCTATTTTGATCTCTTTACCGAGCCCTTTAAATAAAGGTTCGTCATCTACTAGTATTTCTGCCCTGGTAGCAACTCCGTGAAACACCTTTGATAGGTTTGTTAATGATCCTCCAAAAACTTCTCCTATGGCTTGTTGCCCTAAACAAACCCCTAATATTGGTTTTTTACCAGCATATGTTTTGATTACTTCTTTAAGTAGTCCTGCCTCTTCTGGGATCCCCGGACCTGGAGATAATAAAATCTTATCATACCGCTCCAAATCTTCCACATGGAACTGGTCATTACGTAATACGTGTACTTCACAATCTAATTCTTCTAGATAGTGCACTAGATTGTACACAAAGCTGTCGTAATTGTCTATTACTATTATTTTCATATTTCTGCTCCGCACAATACGCGGGTTTGTTTTAAATTTCTTCTGCTAACTCTAGCGCTTTCTGCAAAGCTCCTAATTTGTGATATACTTCTTGTAGTTCTTTTTCTGGATCACTATCATTTACCACTCCCGCACCTGCTTGAAAATGTAGTGTGTGATTTTTACTCACAAAACTTCTAATGATGATGGCGTGATTAAAGTTGCCTTTAAAATCCATGAAACCAATCGCGCCGCCGTAGAAATCTCTATTCACGTTTTCGTATTTCTCTAGCAAGGTCATCGCGTTATGCTTGGGAGCGCCACTTAATGTTCCTGCAGGAAATGTGTCTGCGACCACTTGCATCGTTGCGGTCTCTTTATTTTTTGTTGCGGTTACTTTGCTTACTAAATGAATCACGTGCGAGAAAAACTGAACCTCACGATAGGTTTCTACTTTCACATTGCTCCCGTGACGGCTTAGATCATTTCTTGCCAGATCTACAAGCATTACATGCTCGCTATTCTCTTTTTCATCTGCGGAAAGTTGCTTGGCGAGAAGGGCATCTTGCTCATCATTACCTGTTCTTTTAAAGGTCCCGGCAATAGGATGAATTTCTGCTTGATCTCCACTTACTACTAATTGTGCTTCTGGCGAACTTCCGAAAATTTTAAAATTTCCGTAGTCAAAATAGAATAGGTAAGGTGATGGGTTTATGCTGCGTAATGCTCTGTATACATTAAACTCGTCACCGGTAAATTTTTGAGAAAAGCGTTTGCTTGGTACAATCTGGAAAACATCACCACGTGCACAATGCGCTTTGCATTTGATCACTAGTTCTTTAAAGTCCTCGTCTTTTAAGTTTGTTGTGGGCGCTCCGTTTTTGGCGAATGGATATTCGGCAAAATTCTTTGACGTTAAGAGACGTTCCATCTCTTCTATATTATTTTCGCTCTTATAGCAATGTGCAAAAATGTATGCTTCATTGTTAAAGTGATTGATGGCAATTACATTTTGATATACCGCGTAATAGGCATCAGGAATTTCAAGATCACCTTTCTTTTTTGTAATCTCGATATCTTCAAAATAGCGCACCATATCATAGCTCATATACCCAAACAGGCCGTTGTTTATAAACTTGAAAGCTTTAGAGTCATCTGCCTCAAAGGATTCTGAGAATTGCTGGATGATTTTTGGGACGTTCGTAGCATTGTCAATGTTTAAAATTTCTGAAGTGCCATCAGGATACTGTTGTGTTATTTGTTCATTCGCAATTTTAATCGATGCAATAGGGTTGCAGCAGATGTAGCTAAAACTATTATCGTTTGCGTGATAATCGCTGCTTTCTAGTAATAGACACTTAGGGAATCTATCGCGCAACCTCAAGTATACGGACACTGGAGTGAGTGTGTCTGCGAGTAATTTTTTACTATGTGTTTTTAGTTTGTACATTTTTTTCCTGCTATTTTTTATTGCTATCTATGCGTAAATTAAAGCCAATAAAAAAAGGCTTGTCGTGATGACAAGCCTTTGGTATTTGAAAATACTACAATAGTGCTTTTCTCACGATTATCGTCGAGAGTTGTTCCACCACCAAGTATGATTATTTGTTATTTGCATAATTATAAAGGTCAAAGATAGTGAATCATAAAAACTCACAACTTAAAATTTGCTTAAAATTTTAAAACTACATCTAATGTGAAATTATCAGAAATTGTATTGTCTCCTAAACTGTCAAAAAAGCTTCCAGAACCATAACGAACATTGTGCTTTGTTCTGTCTATTTTAAATGATGCAGTCATAGCATCTTCTACAGTTGCTAACTCAAAAGAAATAGGCTCTGTTGTGCCTTTTATGGTGATACTTGCATCTATCTCGTAGCCATCAGACATTTTTTGAACCTTTGTGAACGCAAGTGTGGCTGTTGGGTAGGTTCCGATACCAAAGAAATCATCACTTTTTAAATGACCTTCTAGTTTCTCTTTTCCTTCGCCTACTTTGAGGTCAGTTACATTTATAGAAGTCATATCTACTGTAAACATTCCGCCAGTTAGCATTTCTCCGTCCATCTCTAGCACCCCTTCTGTAAAAGTGATTGTTCCTGTATGTGATCCTAATACTTTTTCACCTGTCCAAGTGATAGCACTGTTTTCTGCGTTAATCGCTTTTTTAACTGTTTGTGCCTGTGTAAATGTCGTAGCTCCTAATACTACTGTTGCAATTAAAATTGATTTTATTGTTTTCATAACGTTGTGCCTTAAAGGAGGCGCCCTTTTTTAAATTTAATTAATCTCTTAGTTTATCTAATAATGTATTGAGTGTTTGCAGTTCATTTTCTGAGAGTTTCTGCAATTGTTGTTTGTTGTTTGTTTCGGTAATTGGGTCTAAGCTTGCGAGTAATACAAGACCTTGGGAGGTTATAAATAGCTCTATTTTTCTTCTATTATTTTTACATACTTGCCTATTTACGAGCTCTTTTGTAATTAGTTTGTCTATCAATCTTGTAGTATTACTGCTTTTATCGATCATTCTTTCCTGAACGGTAGATAAGTTTGCGGCAACACCTTTTTGACCTCTTAAGATTCTTAAGACATTATATTGTTGCGTGCTAATGTCATGCTCTTTGATCACTTGAAGTACACTTTCTTCAATTATTCTACTCGTGTACATCAGGTTAATGACTGTTTTAGTTTCTAAACCTAATGCCTGATTTGATTTTATTACTTTTTCAATATTCATATTTGTACATACAACTGTTGTGTGGACAAATGTAATTCTTTTTAATAGATAGTGTTGTGTCGTTTAACAAATATTTAATAACTGAAGGTATGTTTACCGCGATCATAGTAGTGTTTAAAACTAATGAGGTGTTTGGTTGTCGCGGTGTTTTTTCTTCTAACAAGCTTTAAGTAGATGCGGGAGTCGTTTTAAAAGGTTTTATAAATTTAATTACCATTCTTAAATTTATCAATGCCGATGGATAAACCCTTGGGCATTTCTTTTGGAGCAAAAGCGCAGCTATTGCCAATGGTTTTTTAGTATATTTGAAACAACTTAACCTCTTACAATGAAGGCCATCATTATCTTTCTTTTTGCAGTTATTATAGTCATTATGGGGTATCATGTTTATGATAATTGGCAACGGTTTAATCCTCCTAATTATCTGTATGTGTCTTCTTTCGAGATTCCTAAAGATCATGTTGATAAGGCCCTATTATTAGATTACCAAGATGCTGTAGCAAAACTCAACGGTTATGTGATTACCCAATGGAGTGCAAACGATATTGATGTGCGTAATCCAGAAAGTGATAATGCCAAAACAGTATCTGCAGTTTCAGATTATGCAACAAAGATAGCAGCTGTAAAATATTATGAAGATCAATTAATAGTAGCTAAGAGTACTAAAGTATCACCTTCTAAAGATTCGAAAAAAAAGGAGCTTATTAAAACGATGTTCTACATAAGCCCGCTGCAAAATGAATTTAAACTAGGAGAACGAAGCGCCTTTATTTTTGAAGTTCAGGGTATATTGATTGAAAAAGGTGAAGCTATTCAACAAGATGGGCTTTATAGCTTAGGAACTCAATCGGCTCTCAAAAAATTTGAAGCAGATAACGGTCTGTTTTCTGACGGAAAAATGGATGCATTAACACTTGATGCGCTCTTAAAATAATTTGAGATAAATAAAAATATCGAAGCTTTAAACGTTTCGGCATTTTTATTGTTGAAGCTTTACTTAGTCGTACTATTACGCATTATAAAATTTAACAAGAGATTACAACAATGAAAGATTTGAACCAAGTACAATGGCGAGATGAACTTGCAAAAGATGAAAATGCAATCATTCTGGATGTACGCACGGAGTCTGAAGTGGCAGAAGGCTATATTCCTAATGCAAAACACTTAGATATCTTGAACGCGAGAGCTTTTATGGAAGGAGCTAATGAACTAGATAAGGACGTGCATTACTTTGTGTACTGTAAAGCTGGCAGTAGAAGTGCACAGGCATGTATGATTATGGAGTCTATAGGTTTTAAAAACACAAGCAATCTATTGGGAGGTTTTTCTCAATGGGATGGCGAAACAACACTCTAATGAAATATTTATTTATACCAATAGCACTCTTTACCGTTACAATGTTAACTAGTTGTAAAGAAAAAGTGAAACAGATCAACCCGCAAACAGAAACGGTACAATCTACGATTACGGTAATTAGCCCAAAAGAGGTGTATGATTCTTTGCAAGAGGACCAGTCTCTACAATTGTTAGACGTGCGTACCCCAGAAGAATACGGTGTTACTCATTTAAAGTCATCACAAAATATATGTGTGACCACACCAGGATTTAAAGAAAAGGCGGCAAAGCTTGATAGAAGTAAACCTGTGTATGTCTATTGTAAAAGTGGAGGTCGTAGTGCGAGGGCAAGTGAAATACTAGCAGATATGGGCTTTACGCAGATATTTGATTTACAAGGTGGTATTACCAACTGGCAGGCACATGACTTGGAAGTCGTTAAAGAATAGCAGTATTATTTAATAAACAGAAAGTTTTTTTCTTCGGAAATATAAACCGTCCATTTTGGTCGGTTTTTTTATTGTACAGAATTTTTATAGGTTGGAATAATTAAGGGTGAATGACTAAGATTAGGTAAGCGCAATCCCCAATGGCTTCCGTTCTGATAATTGAAATCCCTGCGCTACGTACTTATCTTATTCTTAAATTTTGAGCGAGCTCAATTTCTACGTAAAATAGCAAAACCATCCGCTTATGCGAATGGCTTTCTACTTGATCAGTGGAGCCGGGGAGATTCGAACTCCCGTCCAAACGTGCACTTGCACAGCTTTCTACATGTTTAGTTTTTATTTAGATTTTCGTGAGATTGCCGGTCAAAAACTACCAACGCACCCCTTATCCTAAATTAGATGTCTCTGCTATGTCTAGGTACCACAACAGATAGGTTTACTTTTACGAAGTCACTATATCAAAAACCGTAAACCAAGGTGTTTGAGTGACTTCCTGCTTGCCCGCCTAGCGGGCCGAGGCGTAATCCTACTATAATTCGGATTATGCAGCTAGGGCGTAGTTGTTCTCGCCGTTTAAAAAGTGTGAAAAATGAGATTTAAGAGCTGTTTTCCAGCGCTCTACATGCTTACTATACCCGAAAACCCGCTGTCAAAACCAGTCGGCCCCGTATTCTCTTAACTAAGCTCTTATTAGTAGTAGTCTGTATAATACATTCATACGAGCTAACAGAATCTTGAATCTTAAGAGGGCGTAAATATACAAGATTTGCGCTATCTTTGACCTTCTATACATAACAAAATCCGTACCAAATGCCAATTACTTTTGCTATCCTTAAAGAACGTAAAAACCCGCCAGATAGACGTGTGGTTTTCTCACCAGAAAAACTAAAAGAAGCCGCGACTTTATTTCCTGAGGCTCAATTTATTGTAGAGTCTAGTGATATTCGTGTCTTTACCGATGGCGCATATCGTGATGCAGGTTTTGAAGTAAAGGATGATGTAACGGAAGCAGATGTAATGCTCGGTGTTAAAGAAGTGCCAGTGGCTGCTTTAATACCAAACAAGAAGTATTTCTACTTCTCGCATACCATAAAAAAACAACCTTATAATAGAGACTTACTCTTAGCGATGCTCGAGAAAAATATCGAGATGTATGACCATGAGACTATTGTAAAGCAAAGTGGAGCAAGGCTTATTGGTTTTGGGCGCTATGCTGGATTAGTAGGTGCTTACAACGGTTTTAGAGCCTTAGGGATACGAGATAGTTTGTTTAATCTGCCTAAGGTAGAAAGCCTTGCAGATCTTGATGCCGTAAAAAAAGAGTTAGATAAAATCAAACTACCTGCGATTAAAATTATACTCACAGGAACGGGCAAAGTAGCGCAAGGTGCTAAGGAAATATTAGATTATTTAAAAATAAAACAAGTAAGTGATGCGCTTTATTTAACATCACAATTTACAGAGCCTGTGTATTGTATGGCAGATGTAATGGAATACAATAAACGCAAAGATGGCAAAGTAGGAGAGAAGCATGCTTTTTACAAAGATCCAGCTCCTTATGAAAGCAATTTTATGCCCTACGCATCAGAAACAGATTTCTTTATTGCCGGTCATTTTTATGGAAATAATGCACCTTATTTATTTACTAGAGCAGATGCCAAGCAAGAAAATTTCCGCATACGTCTTATAGCTGATATTTCATGTGATATAGATGGGCCCGTGGCGGCAACCATAAAATCATCTACGATTGCAGACCCGTTTTATGGGTATGATCCTCAAACAGAAAGTGAAGTTGCCATGGATGCTCCGGGAGCGATTACTATGATGGCGGTAGACAACCTACCTTGCGAATTGCCTAAAGACGCTAGTGAAGGGTTTGGTGAGATGTTTTTAGAAAACGTTATTCCAGCATTCTTCAATAATGACGATCGAGGGATGTTAAAACGTGCACGAATGACTACAAAACAGGGCACATTGACAGAACGATTTTCGTACTTGTTAGACTATGTTGCGGGAGAATAATTCAGGGCTATGTTGCTTGAGGTGCAACTGCTTATTCAGCAAATCTTGCTAGGCTGGGACTACTTTATAAATGGCGATTGCCAGTTTTTTTTAAGTGAAAGGTGCTCTGTTTGCTATGTAAATGTGAGTAATGGGTGTCTAAACGTTTTCTTTTGGGCCCGTAAAGATTTCAATATCCACCTGGATACCCTAGTTTCTGAAAAAAGAAAGTTTGTAAAATCACTTCGTTATTTTAAACCTGATGATCTTGATGGAAGAATTCTAATAGAATGAATAGAGGAAGCAAATTGAACTAAGAAAAAAGGGTACACGGTTTGAAAATTAGTATCGAGTTTTTAGGAATTAGTATTGAGTATTTTTTTCACTACTCCATACTATAATGAATTAACCACCTTTCTTATCGCTACAAGATCTGTCAATAACTTTTCAAGTTTAGAGATATCTAGCATATTAGCGCCATCACTTTTAGCATTTGCTGGATCAAAATGAGTTTCGATAAAAAGACCGTCAACGCCAGTTGCTATTCCTGCTCTGGCTATAGTGCTAATCATTTCTGGTCGTCCACCAGTTACGCCCACACTTTGGTTAGGCTGTTGTAAACTATGGGTTACATCTAGCACCACAGGAGCATATTGCTTCATAGTTGGGATTCCTCTAAAGTCTACAATCATATCTTGATATCCAAACATTGTCCCTCTATCTGTAATCCACGCTTTATCGCTACCCGCATCTTTTACTTTTTGCACGGCGTGTTGCATCGCTTCAGGGCTCATAAATTGGCCTTTCTTCAAATTCACCACTTTACCGGTTTTTGCAGCGGCCACTAGGAGGTCGGTTTGGCGCACTAAAAACGCAGGAATTTGAAGTACATCAACGTATTGTGCAGCTTTAGCAGCTTCACTAGCTTCGTGAATATCTGTTACGGTCGGTACTTTAAATGTTTTTGAAACTTTCTGTAAAATCTCTAGTGCTTTTTCGTCACCAATACCCGTAAAACTATCTATACGACTGCGGTTAGCTTTGCGGTAACTTCCTTTAAAGATAAAAGGAATCTCAAGCTTGTCTGCAATAGTGACAATCTTCTCGGCAATACGCATTGCCATATCTTCACCTTCAATAGCGCAAGGGCCAGCGAGTAGGAAGAAGTTGTTTGAATTTGTGTGTTTTATGTTTGGGATGCTCGCTAAGGTCATAGATTTATTTTAAGAAGAGGCAAAGGTAGAATATTCTGATGTCAAGTCTTTATTAATAAAAAATTAAGATGTTTCTAAGACCTGTAACATTTTCGTAGAAATAAAGTGCTTTAAAAGATACGCTAATTCATTAAAATACACTACTTTTGCACCGCCTAAAAAAGGGCGTTTTGTTATGAAAGTTATAAATATTGCAATTATTGCTCACGTAGATCACGGTAAAACCACCTTGGTTGATAAAATTATGCATCACTGTAGCCTTTTTCGTGAAAACGAAAATACAGGAGATCTAATCCTTGATAATAACGATCTTGAGCGTGAACGTGGAATTACGATTACGTCAAAAAACGTGTCTGTAGTATACAAAGACACGAAGATTAATATTATTGACACCCCTGGTCACGCCGATTTTGGTGGTGAAGTAGAGCGTGTATTAAACATGGCAGATGGCGTTTGTTTACTGGTAGATGCTTTTGAAGGGCCTATGCCACAAACACGTTTTGTATTGCAAAAAGCATTAGACTTAGGTCTAAAGCCTTGCGTTGTAATAAATAAAGTAGATAAAGAAAACTGTACTCCAGACATCGTTCACGAAAAAGTGTTCGACTTAATGTATGAGCTTGGTGCAGAAGAGTGGCAATTAGATTTCCCTACCGTTTATGGTTCTGCAAAGAACAATTGGATGAGTGATGACTGGAAAGACGAAACGGAAAATGTTGAGCCATTATTAGATATGGTTTTAGCGAACGTTACACCTCCAAAATTTGAAGAAGGAACGCCTCAGTTATTGATTACATCATTAGATTTCTCCTCATTTACAGGGCGTATCGCGATTGGACGTTTAACGCGTGGTACTTTAAAAGAAGCAATGCGTGTCTCTCTTGTAAAAAGAGACGGTACGATTACAAAAACAAAAATTAAAGAACTACATACTTTTGAAGGTTTAGGTCGTAAGAAAGTAGCAGAGGTTCAAGCAGGAGATATTTGTGCGCTTGTAGGAATTGAAGGATTTGAAATTGGTGACACCGTTGCGGATATTGAAAACCCTGAAGGTTTAAAAACAATCGATATTGACGAACCTACAATGAGTATGTTGTTTACAATTAACGATTCACCTTTCTTTGGTAAAGATGGAAAGTATGTAACATCACGTCACATTAGAGAGCGTTTAGAAAGAGAATTAGAGAAAAACTTAGCACTGCGTTTAGAAGAAACGGGGAGTGCAGATAAGTTTTTAGTATTTGGTCGTGGTGTATTGCACTTGTCTGTATTGATTGAGACAATGCGTCGTGAAGGATACGAATTACAAATAGGGCAACCACAAGTAATCATCAAGGAGATTGATGGCGTTAAATGTGAGCCAGTAGAAGAACTGACAATTGATTTACCAGAAAACGTAAGTGGAACTGCTGTAAATTTAGTGACCATGCGTAAAGGTGATTTGCTTTCTATGGTAGCTAAGGGAGATCGTATGATTTGCGAATTCCAGATTCCATCACGTGGTATAATTGGACTTCGTAACCAACTCTTAACTGCAACTGCAGGGGAAGCGATTATGACACACCGTTTTATAGAGTATCAACCAATGAAGGGTGGTATTCCAGAACGTCAAAATGGATCTTTAGTATCTATGGAAAACGGATCTGCAATTCCTTATTCTATTGATAAATTACAGGACAGAGGACGTTTCTTTGTAAATCCAAATGAGGATATCTACGAAGGACAGGTAATTGGAGAGAACACACGCCAAGATGATATGGAAGTGAACATCACCAAAACTAAGAAGATGAGTAATGTACGCTCTAGTGGTGCAGATGACAAGGCAAAGATTGTACCTGCTATCAAGTTTTCACTAGAAGAAGCGTTAGAATATATTCAGAAAGATGAGTATGTTGAGGTAACTCCTAACTTCTTGCGCGTTCGTAAAGTGTTCTTAAAAGCTACTGATAGAAAACGTAATAAAATCGCTTAATATTTCTTCGGAAATAGGAAGCAACGATTAATAATTAATCTGCATTAGACATTGCCTTTGGGTACTGTACAGTGTAGATTTTTTTTGTTCCATCTAATAAGTAAAAGCACACGTTAAGATTGCTTGCAGCTTTGCTTCATTCCTTTCTTGGGGGTTCTCCACCTAAAGTGAATGGTCCCAATTTCCCTCAACTATTCATTGCTTTGGTGCTATTTCTCTTTTAGTCTGCGCTATATGCCGTAAAACCCATTCATACTGCCGTGAAAGAGCGCCAGCGCTTCGTTCTGTTCTTTGGTTAACTTCGTAGGATCTTGAAGCACTTGTTGTCCTGTTCCAGAACTATAAAAATCTATTAAGTTATTTATGTCTTGTTTGTCAAAACTATCACGGTAGGCGGATGCTGGCATACGCACCACTTGATTTATCGTCATTGGTTTTTTAGATTTTACTGCTGTCCACACTTTAGCAGGAACATTGGCGCTTTTAAATTACTGTTCTAAAACATCAAACATTTGGTCATAAGCGCTGTTATACTGCGTGTGCGTACCGTTGATGGTAAGGTATTTAACAATGCTTTCTTGGCTGGATAGTTCCTGTGCCATCACGCTAAAACAAAACAGAGCGAATACCGTTAATAGTAGAGAATTGATTTTCATTATGATTTATTAAATATTAGATTTGCTGAATTATAAAAAACGTACCAATGAGTAATTTTTTTAAAATTTCTATTATACTTTTAATCTCCTTCGGGTCATTTTTTTCTTGTAAAAAAAGAGACGATGATGAAGTGATGGCTGACCTAAAGGCCGAAAACAGAAAGGTGTTAGGTTCTTCGGGAGAAGATATTTTATCTGCAGATACCTTTAATGAGCTAAGATTAGAATTGGTTTTTACAAATACTACACGGCCAAGTAATCAAACTATTAATGCGTTGCAAGATTTTCTAGACCAACGAATAAACAAGCCCAATGGTGTTCAGATAACCCAAAACTTAATTCCTGCACCTAATACCCAACCATATACTTTAGATGAGATTAGAGATATAGAAGATGATCATAGAACGCAATACACAGAAGATAACAGCATAGCGCTCTATATATTCTTTGCAAATGGATCTTCTGTAAATGACACAGATACGTCTGTAACCTTAGGAACAGCCTACCAGAACACGTCAATTGTAATTTATACACACACACTTTTTCAGTTTGTTGGAGGAACGAATGATCTAAGTTTGGCAACGTTACAAACTACAACTACAGAACACGAATTAGGACATCTGTTTAGCCTTGTTAATCTTGCAAATGATGACATTCACCCTATAGATCATGAAGATCTAGAAAATAACAAACACTGTGTTGTAGAAGATTGCTTGATGTATTTTCAAAGTTCTGCTACGAGAGCTGCAATAACATATAGAATGAGCAGTAGAACCCAAGGTGGAACTCCAGTTTTTGATGGTTTGTGTATCGCAGATTTACAGGCAAAAGGAGGGAAGTAATCTTTAATTGCCGCTGTAAACGCGTTCACCATTTATATACGTCGCCATCACCTTTGTTTTCGGAATTGAATCTGCATTTACTTTCATAATGTCACGGTCTAATATCGTAAAGTCTGCAAATTTGCCTGCTTCGATACTTCCTTTTTCGTTTTCTTCAAAGTTGGAGTACGCCGCCCAGATGGTCATTCCTTTTAAGGTTTCTTCTCGGCTTAGCGCTTCTTCTGTTCTATATCCTTCTTCCGGATAGTTCTTTAAATCTTTTCTGGCTACGGCTGCATAAAATGTATGCATCGGGTTCACGCGCTCTACGGGAAAATCTGTTCCCAACACAATCATTCCTGCTTTGTCTAATAGCGTTTTATATGCATAAGCTCCTTTGATACGTTCGCTACCAATACGATCTTCTGCCCAGTACATATCACTTGTTGCGTGTGTAGGTTGAATAGAAGGAATAATGTTTTTAGAAAACGCATCAAAGTCTTCCATCGTAACCAATTGTGCGTGCTCTATCTTCCAGCGCATGTCTTTAGTGTCATCCATAGCCTCTTGATATGCTCTTATTACAGCAACGTTTGCAGAGTCACCTATAGCATGCGTGTTCATTTGATATCCTGCCGCCGCGATTCTTTTTGCAACCGCTTTTAATTCTTTCTGTGGTGTAATCATAGCCCCAAAGTGATTCTCCTTGTCACTATAAGAATTGCGTAACGTTGCTCCTCTAGAGCCTAAAGCCCCGTCTGCATATACTTTTACAGAACGAACATGGAGCCTGTCTGTTTTTATAATTCCAGCCTTGAGGTAGTAATCTAGATTCTCTTTGCTATTACTCACCATCGCGTAAACACGTATTTTCAAACTGTCTTCTTGATGCATCTTTTCAATAACGTCAATTACATTTTTATTAAGCCCAGCGTCATTAATAGTGGTGAGGCCTAGTGATAAACATTTTTTTTCTGCATCTTGAAGCACGCGTCTTAGATAAGATTCACTCTCTTTTGGGTAGGTGGCAAACACGAGATCCATAGGGCTGTCAATTAATAGCCCTGTTAGTTTTGGATTAGCCTTGTCAGTCTTGTCAAGCGCGACTACGCCTCCTTTAATTTTCGTTTTTGTTGTTATTTTTGCAAGCTTTAGTGCCATTTTATTGGCGATCATGGCGTGGCCATCTACACGTGTTAATGCAACGGGCGTATCTGGAAAAAGGGAATCTAATATCTTGTTATTTGGAAATTCTTTCACCTTCCAGTCATTCTGGTCCCAGCCTCTTCCTCTAATAAAGGATACATTTTTTTCCTTCTGAAATGCCACCACCCTGTCTATAACTTCTTCAAAACTTTCTGTCCCAAATAAATCAACCTGTTGCATCGTTACACCAAGATTGAACAAATGTGCGTGGCCATCTATCAGCCCCGGAAGCACCGTTTGTCCTTTTGCGTCATAAACTTCATTAAAAGAATACTTAAGTTCTAATTCTGGTTTTCTCCCTATTTCTAAAATCTTCCCATCCTTTGTAACAACGGCGTCTGCCATGTCAAATTCTGAATTTACGGTGTAAATAGTACCGTTCTTAATTAATAGATCTGCCCTTACTTTATCCGGAGCACACGAAAATAAAGAGGCAATAAACAATATGGAGAGCAGAAGGCGCATGTATGTAGTTTTGCGTAAAAATAAACAAAGCATACCGATATTAAAATGCTTTAACATTTTTGCATATGCTAAGAATTTCTTCTTTTAATAATTGATTTTTGTAAGATTTTAAAGATCACAAGCCCTAATAAATATAGCGTGCTTAAGGCGGTAAATATAATTGCAGTAACCATTAAGGTCTCGAAAATATTTACTTTAACATCTTGTACACGCTCATGTAAATCAAGTATAAATCCTATAACTGCCAGTACAAAAGACAGCACCGCAATGATCGTGACGTTGTTTATGTGACTAAATCGCATCTGTTTACCAATCAAATTTATAGGTTGCTCCACCCAGTACTTGGATGCCTTGTACTGGATACTCAAGCCATTTATCATAGTTCTTCCCTATGAGGTTGCTTCCTTTTGCAAAAACGGCAAGACGGTCACTCACGCGATAACCCAAGTTTGCATTCAAATCTAAATAGCTATCCAAGGTTCTTGTTTCTGAGTTTGCGATAATACCATTAATTGACCGCTGCGATTTGCGCTCTCCCACGTAAAAGATGGAACCTCCTCCGTAGAGCTTTTCTGTGATATTAAATCGAGTGAAGAATGAAGCATCTAGATTAGGGAGATTCCAAGCTTCTTCTTGGACGTCCAAACTATATGAGTTAAACTTAACCTGTCCACCTATTGCAAAATTTTCAGAAACTTCTATTTGTAATTCACCAAAAACGTTTAAGGTTTTTATATTGTCATAAACGGCATAAAACGAATTTGCATTCTGGTAAGGTTGCGTAATTCCAGCCTTCGGACTATAATCATTGCTCACAAATAGTACTTGATCATTTGTGTTACTATAAGCGCCTCTCAGGTTGTAGGCTATAGTGCTTGATAGTTTTCCTTTTAATCCCCCAAAACCTTCGTATAAGGTGCTCGTAGGTTTTATTTGTTGGGTGGGTGAGACAAAGGGGTTTTCGTTTTTAAACTGGTAATATGAGTTTTGATGCAAGCCGCCTTCTAAGCCAGCGTAGACGACCACAATCTCGTCAACAAGATTATAAGAAGCATTTACATTTGGGTAAATGTTCAAGGAAGTTTCATCGCCATTAAGGTCTAGAGATACATATCCTGTGACGCCAAGGTTTGCTGTTAAATCATTGTCTATGTAGGTGAGTGAAGGAGATAACCCGGTATTTAAAAAATTGTACGTTGGGCCTTCACCGCCCAGGATGTCTTCTTCAAATTTCCCTGTCAAATAATCAACATCCCCTAGTACTTTAAAATTCAAGTCGGAAACTGGAAATTCAAATTCTGGCTGCACGCGCATATTAATTTCTGAAGACGAAAACCCATCACTCATATATCGAATTGTAGCAGCCGCTTCTTTAAAATAGCTGTCGTCTATTGCGATGTTAGCGCCTATATAACCGCTCAAGTAATTTTGATTAAGGTCATCTTCAAATTCTCTGGTTCCCTCTTGATTGTCCATATTAAATGGAGAGCCGTACCAATTGTAGATTTGGTTTTCTAAGCCGGCTTCAAAACCATAACTCATGTCACGCTGACGGCTGTAATACGCACCGTCAATGCGTGTGTCGTAATATTTATTTTCTGTGATTAAGTTGTCAATACCCCGCTGTGAAGAGTTGTGTCTAAAATACAGACCAGCATTTTCCGTCCTGCTTATTTCAAAATTACTAAAAAGCTCTGCCAGAATGGTGGTGTTACTGCCAAATCCTAGTGTTGCATAATTGTCCCAAGATTTTGGGGCTTTTATCTTTTTTACGCCAGCTGCTTTCCCTTTAGCAGGTGTAAAGGTTGAGGCAACAGGAACTGAAAATATTTGATAACTCACTGGTTTTTTTTTCGTGCTCCCATCTGTATTTAAAACAGGGGTTTGCTTTACTTTAAAGGCGTCACTAATAGCCGGAGTATACGGTTTTACCACGTTTACGACTTCGGTGCCTAAGTCTTGCTCATCTTCTTGTGCGATTGCCTGCGGCGAAAATGTGAAACACCCAAGGACGGCCAGCGCCAAAAAAAAATTGCGATGTGATTGTATTGTATTTGCTATGGATTGAAACATAGATATCTGTTGCTTTATGAGTAAAAATTTGTAAATTCTAAGGGTTTCTGTAGCCCTTGCTTTTTTATTTTTTATTTTGATCTAAATTACCGCGAGGTAGTTTTTTAATTCCCTTCTGTTTCTACGGAAGAGTTGGTTTTTGCTTCGGCAGTTTTTATGATGGAGAGCTCTTGTCTAGCTTCAGCCACTACCTCTGGGAAGTCTGTAAAATTTGTAATAACACTTTCCAGAATGTACGTTGCTTGATAGGCGTCTTTTAAGCCATAAAAGTTTTTTGCCATCACCACCAGTCCTTTAGCACCATAAAATTTGTAGCCGGAATATTCACTCGCTAGTTTTTGTACCACTACGTTTGATGCTTCAAACTGTGAATCTTTATTTTTAAAGTAAGCGTCATAAAACAAAGCCTCCGCTGCTAATTGACCCGTTGCTATTTTTGCAACTTCGGCATAGGCAGTTTTTGCTTTTGCTTCATCATTTGTTTTAATCGCAGAGCGGGCTACGATTATTTGAGCATCTGTCTTAATGGCATTGTCTATTTTGCTATTACTTAACACTGTTTCTGCATAGGTCACCGCTTCTTCGTATTGCTGTAGCTCATAGCTCGCCTTCATAATATTGGTCTGTGCAAATATGATATTCTGCGGAAAGTCTGCTTCCGTTTCTAAGCGCTTTAAGTACGTTTTTGCATTTTTATAATCTTTTTGAGTTAAGAAAATTTCAGAAAGACGAGCAAGTGCCTGCTCTGTAAATTCGCTTCGTTCTTTATTTGCGACAAACGTATATCCGGGAATTGCCTCCATTTTTTTACCATCTGCAAACTGTAATTGTGCTAAGTAAAAATGTGCTTGCAATGCGTGTTGCCCATTGGGAAACTGGTTTAAATATTCCTTGAACCTAGTCATCGCTTGTCCCACTTTATTTTCTAAATAAGGTCGCTCTGCCGCTTGATAGGAAGCATCGTCAAGTTCGCTGTCTTCAATATCAACGAAATCTAAGGTGCTGACCCATGCTGCATACTCATCTACGCGCCCTTCATCAATATAAATCACCTTTGCCGATGATACGGCTTGTAAAGCTTCTGGAGTAGAAGGGAAGTCTCTCGCTACGGTCTTAAAGGTGGTTATGGCGCCATAACTGTCGCCAGAGTTGTCAAGGAGTAAAGCCTTTTTGAGCAATGATCTAGACACATAACTACTATTAGGTAAGGAGGTGATTAACCTGTCATAAGTGTTAATTGCGTCATTAATTTTGTTTTGTGCTGCGTAGGTGTTCCCCAATTCGTATAGGGCATCATCGCGGTAAAACGATTTTGGATACTTTGTTGCAAAATCTTTAAGTTCAGAAATTTTATTAGCTGCTCGGTCTACAAAACCGTAACTAATTGCTTTCTGGAATGCTGCATAATCTTTGTCTGGCGAGTTTAGTTCTACCGCCTTATTGTAATTCTCCATCGCCTTCCAATACTCACTCGATACAAAATAACTATCGCCTAAGCGCAAATAGGCATCTTTCTCTCTGGTGCTTTCTGTGGTGCCTGCAGTGTATTTAGCAAAATTGCGAATCGCTTCAGGATATTGTTTTAGTTTAAAATGATTGTAAGCTATGTTGTAGCTACTATTTTCAAATTCTGGCGTGCTAGAAGCATTTGGCAACTGTAAAAACTGCTTGTAGCCAACTAGCGCCTCGTCAAAATCGTTTAATTGAAAATCATTCTCCGCCACCCAGTAGGTTGCTCTCGCTGTGAATAACGGTTCGCGTGGTTCCTTTAACGATAGTTTTAAAAATTCTCTTGATTCTTTATATTCACCTTCATTGTATAGTTCTAATCCTCTGTAGAAAGCCACTTTCTGGTAGGCAAGTTTGTTTTCAAAAGACTTGTTTCCTTCCAGTAAGGCAAGTGCTGCCTTGTAGTTTTTAGAAGAGATATAAGAATCAATTAAAAGATCATTGAGAGCATCATTGCTGTCGTTATTAGGATACACTTCCATAAAACCAGCCAATACTTCTGGCACACTCGTGTAACTATTTCCTATTTCATAACTCAGCTTTGCATAGTTTAAATAGGCGTCTTCCTGAATCTCAGCACTAAAATCCATTTCAGAAGCATTTTTAAACGCGTTGAGCGCTTGTTGCTTCTGGTCTGTTTTTAAATAAGACTCAGCTAAGTGGTAATAGGCATTTTGTGCTACAGAATTCTTACCATCAATAATTTTATTAAACTCACCTATCGCATTTGTATATCCTCCTTGCTTGTAATATGCATATCCTAATTGATAGTAATCTGTGTTATTCCATTTGCCACGTTTTCCTTTATATTCTTTTAGGTACGGTATAGCTTCTGCATATTTCTCCTGGTTAAAATACCCTTCCCCTATAATTTTTGAAAGTTCGCTTTTCTCTTTTGCGTTAGAACGATCGTATTGCTCCAAGCCTAAATCAATGGCTTCTTGAAATTTGCCAAGCTTAAAGTTCATATCTGCTTTAAAGTAGGAAAGCTCTTTATTGGTTTCTTCGGTTTGGTCTACTCCTTCAAAAAGTTCGTTTGCCTCCTCATAATCATCGCCTTCATAAGCGATAAAGCCTAGATAGTATTTTGCCTGCGAACCGTATTTCTTAGAATCACTTACTCGGTTAAAAAACTTTTTAGCTTCGTTGTACCGCTTGTTTTGAAAATAAGCATAGCCATTATTAAAGTTATATTTCTCTCGCTCGCTGCGCGGCAGGTTGTCGGCATCTACTTTATCATACCATTTACGTGCATAGGAGTATTTACCTGTATCAAAATAATAACCCGCCACATCAATAAAAGCAGCGTTGCGTTTTAAAGAAGTAGGGTAGTCAGATACAAAGTCTTCCATCAAGCGATCTGCACCTTGCTGGTTGAGGCGTACAGCGCTACTCGCGATATAGTAGGCAGCGTCTCCCTTTATGGTTTGGTCATTTGAGAACGACTTTACTTTGGAAAATAAATTTTGTGCCGCCAGATGTTGGTCGTTATTAAAAAGTTCTATAGCTCGTATATAATCTACACGGTCATTAGTATAAGCAGCGGTTCGTTGCGCCATTGATGTGAATGAAACACACAAGAGTAGCAAGATTGCGAGGCAATTTTTAGTCATAAAATGTAAGTTTTTTGCTAGGATAAAAGTACATTATACATCATCATTCCATAGGGATTCTAATGCATCTTGTCAACAGGTTATTAAGTGTAGAAGTGTGCTATAAATTGTTTTGAAAACGAAGTTGTTCTTAAAGATAACGTCAAAAAATATCTCAAAGTATGTGTTGATGAATTAGAAAATATTAAAACAATGTTAATCAGGATGTTTAAAAAATTCATTTTTTAAATCTAATCAAATATGCATACCTTTAGGCTTCATATCATAACACTGTAAAATTATGAAATTCGTCGTTTTTACATTCCTGCTCGCCATCACAATTACTGCTTGCGGCGCGCAAAATTCATATAAGAATATTTCAGAAAAAAACGGTAAAATAGGGATTGGCACAAGCAACCCTGATGAGCTATTGACTGTAAAAGGCAAGGTCCATGCCCAAGAAGTGATTGTAGATCTTAAGGGAGCCGTAGCGCCAGATTATGTGTTTGAGGCATATTTTGATGGAGCGTCAACGCTGTCTCCAGAATACAAAATGCTCACCCTGCAAGAGCTTGCTCTTTATATAGAAGTAAATCATCATCTACCAAAAGTTCAGTCTGCTGCTTCATTAAAGGGTGAGGGCCTCGAACTTAAAAAAATGAATCTTTTATTGCTTGAAAAAGTAGAGGAACTTACGTTGTATACCTTAGAACAACAATCGCAATTAGAGGTCTTAAAAGAAAGACTTACTGCGCTAGAAAAGAAAGAAGAATAAGCTACCTTGGATAATAATCAATTGTTATTTTTGTTGTTTAGTTTAGAAAAAAAAATCAATGCCAGAAACCATACTCCAGCTCACAAACGCCGAAATTTTTCAGCGTGAAAACCTAATTCTCAGCGATGTTTCAGTAAGTATAGATAAAGGCGAATTTGTCTACCTAATTGGAAAAACAGGTAGCGGAAAAAGTAGTTTTATGAAAACGCTTTATGGCGACTTGCCACTTCAAAAAGGAGAAGGGCACGTAGTAGGTTTTGACCTCGCTTCACTAAAAGAAAATGACATTCCGTTTTTACGCAGAAAACTGGGTGTGGTGTTTCAGGATTTTAAATTACTGAACGACCGTACCGTAAAAGATAATTTACTATTTGTTCTTACAGCAACGGGCTGGAAGGACAAAACAGAGATGACCATTCGTATAGATGAGGTACTAGACAAGGTAAGTATGAAAACCAAGGCCTTCAAATATCCATACCAGCTTTCTGGTGGAGAACAACAACGCATCGCTATCGCAAGAGCCTTACTCAACAGGCCAGAACTAATCTTAGCAGATGAGCCTACAGGAAACTTAGATCCTCAAACGAGTGTAGAGGTAATGGAAGTGCTTCAAGAAATAAACGCACAGGGTAATACCATTCTAATGGCAACACACGATTACGCCTTGCTTTTGAAATATCCTTCTAAAACTTTAAAATGTGATGAGAATCAGATTTTTGAAGTGGTGCAAACTACGGTGTAAAAGGAGTTGATTGAGAGATTAAGTGGCTTTGAATTGTATGTTGCCGAATCAGTAAAAGCTAATTATTAAACGGAGCTAATTATTTCGGGAAACTTAGAGTTTAGACTTTTACAAGAATAACAATAACAAATTAGTAGCTTAGTAACGCTCCTCTAGGAGCGTCGAATCTTTTTAATCAACCTTTTCGGCTGAGTACAAAAGTTCGGTTTAGGATTTTGGTGAGGGACGAATCACTATCTTTAAAAATAATGAAAGAAGACTTCCTCCATCACGTCTGGAAATTTTCTAAGTTCAATACAAAGAGCTTGGAGACCACAGATGGAGCTTCGTTGTCAATCGTGCAAGTAGGACAACACAACTTAAATGCTGGGCCAGATTTCTTTAACGGCCAAGTACGAATTAATGACCAACTCTGGGCTGGTAATATTGAGATTCATATTAAATCTAGCGATTGGTATGCCCACAGCCACCAACAAGATAAAGCCTATGATAATGTGGTGCTTCACGTAGTCTGGGAACACGATGTAGCGGTCTTTACTAAAGATGGAAATACCTTGCCCACCTTTGTGTTAAGAGGCAGAGTGATGAAAAAAACACTCGAAGCATATCACCAACTTTTCACGAGCAAAAAACAATGGATTAATTGTGAATCAAGCTTTGTGGAGGTGGACTATTTTACAATTAACAATTGGATAGAACGTCTTTTTATAGAGCGTCTAGCGTCTAAAAACGAATTGCTTTTAAGTCTTCTTAAAGATTCTAAAAATGATTGGGAGGCATTGCTTTTTGTGTTGCTGTGTAAAAACTTTGGTCTTAAAGTAAATGGCGCCTCTTTCTTGAGTATTGGACAATCTTTAGATTTTAGCGTAGCGCGAAAATGTGCCACATCTGCGATTTCCCTCGAAGCATTACTATATGGGCAAGCGGGCTTCTTGCAGGAAGACAATGACGATTCTTATTTTTTAGATTTAAAGAAGGAATATGATTTTTTGATGGCGAAGTTTCAATTAGACAACGCTCCTGTGATTACTCCAAAATATTTTAGACTTCGACCGCCTAACTTCCCGACCATTCGATTATCACAATTGGCAATGCTCTACGTAAAACAAAAAGAATTCTTTGCTTCGGTTATTTCTGCCACTACCTTGGTGGAGTATTATGATATTTTTGATGTGGCCGCTTCAGTGTATTGGGACACGCATTATAATTTTGGTGTGACGTCAACGAAGAGAAAGAAGAAGCTCACAAAAGACTTTATTCACCTGCTCTTAATTAACACGGTGTTGCCATTAAAGTATTGTTATGCAAAGTATCAAGGCAAGGATATTTCCGAAGCATTGTTTGAGATAGCTGCTGCTATACCTGCGGAAGATAATAGTATTATCAAGAAGTTTAATTCAATTAAAAAGGTGGCGCAGACTTCGCTAGACTCTCAAGGGTTATTGCAGCTCAAAAATGAGTATTGCGATAAAAAGAGATGTTTTCATTGCGCGATAGGAAATGCCTTGATCGGAAATTAATTTTCCGGCTAAATCACATTATATTCATTGTACCACTTTCCTAATTTATAATTAATTTACGTATTTTGCTCTTATGTTACAATTGATATATAACCTACGACATTTTTTTGAAAGACACGGTTTTCATGTGGCTTCAAGACTCGCAGAGCGTATAGGAATTCGTGCAAAAAGCGTGCGACTCTTCTTTGTGTATGTTTCTTTTGTGACTGCTGGAGTGGGTTTTGCAATGTATCTTACGATTGCATTTTTGTTACGGTTAAAAGACCTAGTGTATTCAAAACGAACCTCTGTGTTTGATTTATGAGAAAATTATTTAGCGCAAAAATTATAATAGCAATGTTCTTGCTACTCGTGGTGTTTGCTGCGGGGGTGTTTGGATTCCGCTTTATATCTGGTTAGATGCTATTTACATGACTGTTATTACGGTGACAACAGTCGGTTTTGGTGAAGTTCAGCCTATGACCACCGCAGATAAACTCTTTATGTCCATACTTATTTTAACGAGTCTTGTAATTGTCGGGTATGCCTTGAGCGTGATTGCGGAGTATTTGTTAAGCAAAGACAACCTCGGGAATATAAGAGAAAAGAGAATGTTAAAAAAAAATTCACAAGATGAAAAACCACATGATAGTTTATGGTTATGGCCGCAACGGCAAACAAGCTGCAGAAAAGCTTAAAGACTAAAGAAAACCTTTGTAATTATTGAAAAGAATCATGATGTAGTGGAGCGTTTTTCCAATGATGAAATGCTTTTTGTCTCCCGAAATGCCAACGAAGATGAGGTTTTAAAAGAAGCAGGCATTGAAAAAGAAAGCACTCTTATTTGTGCTTTACCGAGTGACGCAGATAATCTCTTTATCGTACTATCTGCGAGACAGATAAACCCAAGCCTTAAAGTTATTAGCAGAGCAACAGAGGAAACGAGTTATCGTAAGATGAAACTTGCTGAAGCAGATAATGTAATTCTCCCGGATAAAATAGTAGGGGACCATATGGCAAGTTTAGTTGTGGTGCCAGATTTAATAGAATTTCTTGATAATCTTTCTATCTCTGGAGATGATGATCGTATTAATGTAGAGCAAGTGCCATTTGAAAAAGTATGTCCTTCTGGTGAAGAAATGGCAATACACGATCTTGATGTGCGGAAGAAAACTGGTTGTCCTGTTATAGGCTATAAGTCTCCTAATGGTTACTACGTAGTAAACCCAGAGCCTTCGCTTATGCTTCAAAAATGTTCAAAATTGATTTTAATAGAGCGTCTCTTTCTAATAGATAAGTTGAAAAATCTCTACGGTGTTTAAGAAATCGTTAACATTTTAACGGGAATATATTTGAATTGCCTCTTTTTTTTAGCATCTTGCTCTGCTTATAAAATAAACTAATCCTTTATCCACAAAACATGAAGAAATTTCTTCTTTCCTTATTTACTTTAATTACGCCATTACTCACTTTTGCTCAAGAAGCACAAGAGATGGGTATGGATCAAAAAATAGACAAAGCTTTTGGTGATGCAACTGGCGGTTTTGTTAGTTTTATTTTTTATAAAATTGATTTCGGAAGCAATATCGAAGTGTATTGGGTGCTTTTTCCATTAATACTAGGAGCGCTGTATTTCACAGTTTATTTTGGTTTTATCAACTTTAAAGGGTTTTTCACTTCTATAAATATTGTGAGAGGTAAATACGATCATCTTGAAGGACATGATGCTGATGCTTTAGAAGTGTCTGATGCGGTTCATAAAGATGCGGAAGGAGATAATCCAGATACGATACGCGTAGAGGGGCATGATGGAGAAGTATCTCATTTTCAGGCATTAACGGCGGCACTATCGGCCACGGTTGGTCTTGGTAACATTGCTGGAGTTGCCATTGCGGTGTCTATTGGTGGTGCTGGAGCAACATTCTGGATGATAGTAGCAGGTTTCTTAGGGATGGCTTCTAAGTTTGTAGAGTGTACCCTGGGTGTAAAGTATAGAGATATTGAGGCAGATGGGACTGTGTATGGAGGGCCTATGTATTACCTTACTAAAGGATTGAAAGAAAAAGGAATGCCCGTGCTAGGAAAAGTACTAGCCGTGGTTTTTGCCGTTTTTGTAATTGGAGGTTCTTTTGGAGGTGGAAACATGTTTCAAGTAAATCAGGCTTTTCAGTTAGTAGAAAATATTACAGGTGGTGATGCTTCTATCTTCCACGAAAGAGGATGGGTGTTTGGTTTAATAATGGCGGTACTTGTTGGTATCGTAATTATTGGAGGAATCAAAAAAATAGCAAAGGTTACAGACAAGATTGTGCCTTTTATGGTAGTGATTTATGTAGCGGCATCTATCTTTGTTTTAATAGCAAAGTATGATATGTTGGGTGATGCATTTATGCAGATTTGGGATGGAGCTTTTAGTCCACTTGGTGTAGCCGGTGGTGCAGTAGGAGTATTGGTGCAAGGATTTAGACGTGCAGCATTCTCAAACGAAGCGGGTATCGGTTCTGCATCTATCGCGCACGCAGCGGTGAAAACTAAATATGCAGCAAGTGAAGGAATGGTGGCGTTATTGGAGCCGTTTATTGATACGGTTTTGGTGTGTACTATGACAGCCTTGGTATTGATTATAACAGGTAATGTAGCAGCAGAAAATGCAAGTTTAAATGATGCACAAGCGATCTTGCTTACGTCTGGTGCATTTGAGTCTGTAATCTCTTGGTTCCCTTATGTATTAACGGTAGCGGTAGTGTTATTCGCTTTTAGTAGTATGATCTCTTGGTCTTACTATGGTTTTCAAGGTTGGTCTTTCCTTTTTGGGAGATCTAAAAAGGCAGAATATTCATATAAGCTTTTATTCTGTGTCTTTGTAGTTATTGGTGCAGCAGCAAGTTTAGGTTCTGTAATTGGATTCTCTGATGCGATGATTTTTGCGATGATGGTACCAAACATGATTGGTCTTGTAATTCTTGCGCCTAAGGTGAAAGAAGAGCTAAAACGCTATATGGCGGCCATTAAAAAAGACAAGTAAACTAAATTAAATAAGATATGAAATCTCAATTCGTTTTCGGCAAAAGTGAACGTATTGGGATTTTATCTTTAGTAGCACTCATCATAGGGTTGCTACTTTTTTATTTTCTATATATTCCTGAGCGTACATCCAGTTTGGATATTTCATCGCCGGCCGTTGTGGCAATTAATGCTCAAATAGATTCTTTAAGATTAGTGGCCTTAGAAAATAAGAAGCCTAAAATATATCCATTCAACCCTAATTTTATTACCGAGTATAAAGCATATACTTTAGGCTTGAGTACAGAAGAATATGATCGTTTTGTTAGTTTTCGCGAAAACGATAAGTGGATCAATTCTGTCAAAGACTTCAAGAGTGTTACCGGTGTATCAGATTCATTGCTTGATAGCTTTAGCCCTTATTTTAAATTTCCAGAATGGGTGACGAACCCGAAGAATAACAATTTTATATCTGGCACATTTCCGAAGAAAAAAGAAGTCGTTTTATCTTATGCTAATAAAGTTGATTTGAATCTCGCGACAGCAGCTGAACTGCAAGTAGTGTCTGGAATAGGTCCCGCAATAAGTGAACGAATTGTAAAATATAGAGACCAAACTTTAGAGGGTTTTTCAAGCGAAGCCCAGCTTGCTAGCGTCTGGGGGTTGGATAGCATAGTGATTAAAAGAACTCTAAATAGATTTGCGGTAAAGACGCCTAAGAAGATTGTGATGATACACATAAATACGGCTTCTGCAAGTGATATTGCTACCATAAAAGGAGTTTCGTTTGATCTCGCAAAAGAGATTTGGGAATACAGAACACTACGCGAAGGAATAAATAGTCTAGATGAACTTGCCGAAATTGAGGGAATGACCTCAAGTAAATTAAACCTAATTAAGTTATATTTGTCAGTAGACTAACAAGCATTAGTAGATATTTTTATTTACCAGTGTTACACCTAAAAACCAGAATCATTAATAGTATGAGTTTATATTTTACAGAGGAGCACGAATTTTTCAGAAAGAGTTTTAGAGATTTCCTTAAAAAGGAAGTTGTGCCACACATTGAAAAGTGGGAAGAAACGGGAACGATAGATCGTTTTATTTGGGAGAAGTTTGGTGAGATGGGATATTTTGGTCTTGCTACGCCAGAAGCGTATGGCGGGATGGATCTCGATATTTTTTACACGGTAATTTTTATTGAAGAGCTACAGTGTATTAATTCTGGAGGTTTTGCTGCAGCTATGTGGGCGCACGAATACCTTGCGATGACGCACTTGAACAAAGAAGCGAACCACGAACAAAAATTAAAATACCTAGCACCAAGTGTGACAGGCGAGAAAATAGGATGTCTATGTATTACAGAACCATTTGGTGGTAGTGATGTAGGAGGAATGCGAACAACAGCAGTAAAAGAAGGAGATCATTATATAATGAATGGAAGTAAAACCTTCATTACAAACGGAATCTATAGTGATTATTTAATTGTTGCAGCAAAAACAGCGCCTGAGCTTGGTAATAAGGGAATTAGCATTTTTGTGTTGGACAGAGATATGGCTGGTATTAGTGCCACAAAGCTTGACAAATTAGGATGGCGTGCGAGCGATACTGGTGAGATTGCTTTTGATAATGTAAAAGTGCCTGTAGAAAATCTTATGGGTGATGAAAATCAGGGTTTCCCGTATATCATGCAGCATTTCGCATTAGAGCGATTAATAATGGGTATAAATGCACATGCGCGTAGTGAATGGGCATTAGAATATACGATTGCTTACATGAAGGAGCGAACCGCTTTTGGAAGGTCTATATCAAAGTTTCAAGCATTGCGTCACAAGGTGGCACAACTTGCTTCTGAAGTTGAAATGTGTAAAACATTTAATTATGTAACAGCAAAGCGTTTAGATGATGGAGAATATGTAGTGAAAGAAGCGACCATGTCTAAGCTAATAAGTACCAAGGTGAGTGATGATGTTGCTTATGAATGTGTGCAATTATTAGGTGGATACGGTTATATGGAAGAATACCCGATGGCGCGTAATCTGAGAGATAGCAGACTAGGTCCAATCGGTGGAGGGACTTCAGAAATTTTAAAAGAGATTATTTCAAAAATGGTCATTGATGGGGTAGAGTATAAGCCGGCAACTTAAAAAGGTTAAGAGTTGAAAGTTTAAAGGATTTTTTACAGTAGAATTTTTTGAGCCAGTAGTTTCCGCTTTAAAGGTTATTTATAATCAAGGATTTCCTGATTAGTGATGCCCAGCATTGCTAAGGGGAATGTTTTGTCTAAGGTCATATCAATCATAAAAATATTTCAAATTGAATACATCTAAAACAAACATTTTTTTTGGCATCCTAATGCTAGCTTTTTCTTTTTCAGGATTTGCACAGCAAGAGCTCAAAGGTAAGGTTTCAGACTTTTTAACCTTTGCGCCTATTGAGAGTGCAAGTGTGTATGTTGACAAAAGTACTGTAGGAACTATAAGTAATATGGACGGTAAATTTTCTTTGCGTGTTCCTATAGCATTAGTAAATGATACGCTTGTTATTTCTTCCATTGGCTATAAGAGTTTTAAGGTGGTTGTAAGTGATTTTGATCCCGCATTCGATATTTTCCTTGAAGAAGATATGGCAAGTCTTGATGAGGTGCTTATTATCGCAGAAACGAGGCCAAAGACAGGGAACGATATTGTACTGCGCGCTATTGAAGATCTGGCAGATAACTTGCCAGAACAGCCCTATTTGCAAAAAGGGTTTTTAAGACATAAGGAACGAAACACTAAGGAGTACAAGTGGCTTATTGAGAGCGCCATAACCTTATATGATTCTAGTTACGCGTCTGGTGCAAAGAAGAACCTCAAAATAAATGTAGATGAAACCCGTAAAAGCTATGACTTGCGTGAAGTGGATAGTTTGTTTGCTTATTATTCTTACTTAAAAAACACCATTCCTCGTTTTAACACCAAGTCTAAGGCGATGCGGCGTGATACGATTAAAACGCAAACCCTTGTAGATGCAATACGATGGAATGATACTCGTACTAATGGGTTAGATATCTTATTTAGAGGCAGGCTTAATCTTATAAGAAACGCCGCAGATAAAGGGGCGCTTTTTGGAGAAGACGTGCTTTCTACACATCAATTTAAGCTAGATACAGTGCAGGTAATTAATGATAGAAAAATATATAAAATTGCAATTTCAAAAGGGCTGGACTTCGCTGGTCTAAAAACAGATCGCGTCTACAATGAGGGGTTTGAGCCTAATGGCTGGATTTATATTTATTGGGATACTTTTGCGATTAAGAAAATTGAGTATAACCTGGTGGCGGCTTCAGATAAGCAAAGGGCGAGAAGCAAGAGTCTTTTGGGTACGTATGAGAACCATAAATTGATCATTACCTATATGGAATACCAGGATAAGATGTATCCTAATTATATGTATTATGAATCTCCTAAGCTCTTAAATCTAGGGGATCGATCTTCAGAGGCTTGGAAGAAAACAAAGGAGCAGCTTGCGAGAGAAAAGGAAGAGCAGTTTTATTACGCTGTACAAGAAATTCTTTTTACTGAAATCATCCAAGACTCAGAAAGCATAGCAGATGCATTAGCGACTAAAGAATGGAGTGAAGACATCTTTTCTCCACGACCATATAATGAAGATTTCTGGAGTGACTACAATGTGTTACTAGAGTCTGAAGAAGAAGATCAGCTTATTAGAGACTTGAGTAATCGTGTTTCTTTATTTAAGGAGTAGGTCTTAATCTTCTTCTGAAGCGTGAATTAAAATATAAATGAGCGTCTTTTTGTTGAATGTGCAGGAATCCATTTTTTTTTTTGACTTATATCTTTCGTCTTTTCTCATAGTTTACATTCTTCTACTTCAACACGCATTTTGCTTTGAATTAATATTTCAGAAAAAAAACCAAACATCGCACATCTAAAATCTAAAATCTATTTATCTTTGCAGTCCAATAGAGAGGAGGTTATGGAACTATGTTAATTATACCAGTTAAAGACGGAGAAAATATAGACAGAGCGCTGAAGCGTTTCAAACGTAAGTTTGATCGTACAGGTACGATGCGTCAGCTAAGATCTAGACAGGCTTTTAGTAAGCCATCCGTTGTACGTAGAAAGCAGATTCAGAAAGCTGAATACATTCAGGGACTTAGAGACGCTGAAGAAATATAAGTAGATCTGCTTCGGCAGCCTATTATAATACAAACCGCTTAACGCTGAACTTGATTCAGGGTCTAAGCGGTTTTTTCATGCTTTGTTCGGAAATGTGCTTGATTGAATAGTTGCTTCACTATTTTGTATATCTTTAATATTGCAGAAGCAAAAAAGAATAGTAATCGTTTTTTTTAGCCGGAAGCTAAAAACCATAAACTCTAAAAATGCCACTATCGCCGTTTATAGATTATCTCTCTTTAGAACGAAATTATTCTAAGCACACCATCACGGCATATAAGAATGATCTAACTGCTTTTTTAGATTTTGTGGCGCTTACTTTTTCTGAAGAAAAGCCAGAAGAGGTGAATTATAGTATGGTCCGTTCTTGGATTGTGTCTTTGGTGGAGCAAGGCGTGTCTAATCGTTCTGTGAACAGGAAAGTGTCTGGCCTTAAAACCTATTATAAATTCCTCCTTAAAACCGAACAGGTTGAGGTGTCTCCGCTAGCTAAACACAAATCGCTTAAGGTGTCAAAAAAAGTGCAAGTACCTTTTTCAGAAACAGAAATTGATGAGGTAATCACTTTATTGGCAGATCCTGTAGATTTTAAAACGGCTCGTGACAAGTTAATTGTAGAGCTTTTTTATAGTACGGGTATGCGAAGGGCAGAGTTGATACATTTAAAGTTAAAGGACATTGATGCTGGGCAAGGCCATGTAAAAGTGTTGGGGAAACGGAATAAAGAACGCTTGATCCCGCTATTGCCAGCTGTGATAAAGTCTATTCATGAATACTTAAAATATAGAGCGATGCTTGTTATAGAAGATGACGAGTATCTACTGTTGACTAACAAGGGGCTTAAGATTTATGAAACACTCGTGTATCGTTTGATTCATACTTATTTTAGTAAGACATCGCAAAAGGTAAAAAAGAGTCCACATATTCTACGACATTCTTTTGCTACACATCTTTTAAACGAAGGAGCAGACCTAAATGCCGTAAAAGAGCTATTAGGTCACGCAAGCCTAGCTTCTACGCAGGTTTACACGCACAATAGTATTGCTACGCTAAAAGAGGTGTATCGTAAGGCCCACCCTCGCAACTCAAAATAAGGAGTGCTAAAAACCACGAAACAAGTGGATAGCATAATTAATTAAAATTTTTCGCTAAAAAGTTTTGTAGAATTTATAATCTTATCTACATTTGCAATCCGTTAGAAATAGCGGACTTTTTTATGCTGAAATTTTCAACGTAGAGATGGTTTAAAAGCCGATGTAGCTCAGCTGGCTAGAGCAGCTGATTTGTAATCAGCAGGTCGTGGGTTCGAGTCCCTCCATCGGCTCTTTTTAAAGTTCTTTTTTTAATGAAATTATATTGATTGAATATCCTAAGTTGGATTTCAATTTGTTTTGGGGAGATACTCAAGCGGCCAACGAGGGCAGACTGTAAATCTGCTGACTACGTCTTCGCAGGTTCGAATCCTGCTCTCCCCACAAATTGCACTCAATGAGTGTGGTTATTTTAGCTCACATATGACGATACGTGGTTTAAAATAAAACATAATTATTCCTGCTAAAATTTAGTTTGGAATTGGTTGTAAAAATAAGTATATTTGCAGCCGCTTTCAGGTGATCACTGAGAGGATAAGATCTTAAAGGTAATGAAATTGAAATCTATTGAAGAATAGGTTTAAAAGCGGGAGTAGCTCAGTTGGTAGAGCGTCAGCCTTCCAAGCTGAATGTCGCCAGTTCGAACCTGGTCTCCCGCTCAAATTTTTCTTCAAACGACGCTGTTTATTATGTTATAAATAGTGTTAAATAGATTTAAGGGTTGGGTGAGAAGTTTATGCGGAGCTTAGTCGAAGCAAGCCTAGTCTCCCACTCAAATTTCACCTTCACTTTTAGTGAGGGATTTCCTGTTTTATAGAAGCAGGTAATAAAGGCTCTTTTGAGTATAGGGTTTTAATGTAAGAATTAAAACATACATCTTGCAAAAATCGCCGGTGTAGCTCAGGGGTAGAGCGTTTCCTTGGTAAGGAAGAGGTCACGAGTTCAATTCTCGTCATTGGCTCAATAAGAATAAGAATTACAATTGAACACTAATATATAACTAATAAATACAAAATGGCAAAGGCAACATATGATCGTTCGAAACCACATTTAAATGTAGGTACCATTGGACACGTAGATCACGGTAAAACAACATTAACAGCTGCTATTACTAAGGTGATGGCTGATGCTGGATTTTCAGAGGCTTCGGCTTTTGATCAAATTGACAACGCTCCTGAAGAAAAGGAACGTGGTATAACAATTAACTCTTCTCACGTTGAGTATGCGACGGCTAACCGTCACTACGCACACGTTGACTGTCCTGGTCACGCCGATTATGTAAAAAACATGGTAACCGGTGCTGCACAGATGGATGGAGCAATTTTAGTTGTTGCTGCAACAGATGGACCAATGCCACAAACACGTGAGCACATCCTTTTAGGACGTCAGGTAGGTATTCCACGTATCGTTGTGTTTATGAATAAAGTAGATATGGTTGATGATGAGGAGTTACTTGAACTAGTTGAGATGGAGGTAAGAGATCTTTTATCTTTCTACGAGTATGATGGTGATAATGGACCTGTAATCGCTGGTTCTGCGCTTGGTGCATTGAACGGTGAGCAAAAATGGGTTGATACAGTTTTAGAATTAATGGAAGCTGTTGATACTTGGATCGAAGAGCCATTAAGAGAAATCGATAAGCCTTTCTTAATGCCTATTGAAGATGTATTTTCAATTACTGGTCGTGGAACTGTAGCTACAGGACGTATCGAAACAGGAATTGGCAACACGGGAGACCCTGTTGAGATTATTGGTATGGGAGCTGAGAAATTGACTTCAACTATTACTGGTATTGAAATGTTCCGTCAGATCCTTGATAGAGGTGAAGCTGGAGATAACGCAGGTATCTTATTAAGAGGTATTGAGAAGTCTCAAATTTCAAGAGGTATGGTAATTGTTAAGCCAGGATCTGTAACACCACACGCTAAGTTTAAAGCTGAGGTTTACGTATTGAAAAAAGAAGAAGGTGGACGTCACACTCCATTTCATAATAACTACCGTCCACAGTTTTACGTACGTACAACTGATGTAACGGGTAACATTTCTCTTCCTGATGGAGTTGAAATGGTGATGCCTGGTGATAACTTGACTATCCATGTTGAGTTAATCTCTGCTATCGCGATGAGCGTAGGTTTACGTTTTGCAATCCGTGAGGGTGGTAGAACTGTAGGTGCAGGTCAGGTTACTGAGATTTTAGACTAATTATTTAGTCAAGAATAATGAGAGTAAAGGTGTCCGCCATTCGGCGGACGCCTTGACTTTTATAACGGGTACAGTATTCTAGTAGTTCGCTAGTAGAATTCAAATAACCTTTAGATACGGGATTAGCTCAGTTGGTAGAGCACTGGTCTCCAAAACCAGGTGTCGTGAGTTCGAGTCTCCCATCCCGTGCAAAAAGAAAAACTAGAACACTAGTTTTCAATTAAAGTTCAAAAACCAAAATACAATGGTTGATTATATAAAAGAATCTTGGAATGAGCTCACGAATCACGTGACTTGGCCTACTTGGGCAGAAGCTCAACGTCTTACAGTTATTGTTGCAGTTTTCTCTGTAGTGTTAGCATTAGTTGTTTGGGGTATTGACACTGTGTTTAGCGGTGCGATTGACAGGTATTTCACATGGATCAAGTCGTAAGTAAGATGACCGAAACAAAAAGCACAAAAAAGTGGTATGTTGTTCGTTCAGTAAGCGGGCAAGAAAATAAGATCAAAGCATATCTTGAATCTGAGATTACGCGTCTTAACTTGGCTGATTATATTGAGCAAATTCTTGTTCCTACTGAAAAGGTAATCCAAATACGTAATGGAAAGAAAGTTCAAAAAGAACGTGTTTTCTTCCCGGGGTATATTATGGTTCAGGCAAGTTTAGCAGGCGAAATTCCACATATTATAAAATCTATAAATGGTGTGATAGGTTTCTTAGGAGAAACTAAAGGTGGGGAGCCGGTGCCGTTGCGTCAAGCAGAGGTTAATCGTATGCTAGGTAAGGTTGATGAGTTGGCAATACAAGATGATAACGTTAATATTCCCTTTACTATAGGAGAAACTATCAAAGTAATTGATGGACCTTTTAATGGATTTAACGGAACGGTTGAGAAAATCAACGAAGAAAAACGTAAGCTTGAGGTTATGGTGAAGATTTTCGGAAGAAAAACACCATTAGAATTAAGCTACATGCAAGTAGAGAAGATTTAACTGTTACAGTATAATAGGTTTGTTCTTAGGCTTCCACTTATGAATGACCAAATTAAATTTTAGAAATGGCAAAAGAAATTGATAAAGTAGTAAAACTGCAAGTTAGAGGCGGTGCTGCAAATCCATCTCCTCCGGTAGGACCTGCATTAGGTGCGGCTGGTGTGAACATTATGGAGTTTTGTAAGCAATTTAACGCAAGAACTCAAGACAAGCAGGGTAAAATACTTCCAGTTGCGATTACGGTATTTAAGGACAAGTCTTTTGACTTTGTTATTAAGACACCTCCAGCGGCAGTACAGATACTAGAAGCTGCCAAAATTAAAAGTGGCTCAGGAGAACCGCACGTACGTAAAGTTGCAACTATTACTTGGGAACAAGTAAGAGCTATTGCAGAAGACAAACAACCCGATTTAAACTCATTTACTGTTGAGTCTGGGATGAAGATGGTGGCTGGTACAGCGCGCTCTATGGGAGTTAAAATAAAAGGAGCAGCTCCTTTTTAATCAAGAAAAGAATCTATCAAAATGGCAAGATTAACTAAAAAGCAAAAAGAAGCAAGTGCAAAGGTGGAGGCTAGAACCTACTCTGTTGCAGAAGCATCTGCTTTAATTAAAGATATCACCAACACAAACTTTGATCCTTCTGTAGATCTAGCGATACGTCTTAATGTAGACCCTCGTAAAGCAAATCAGATGGTAAGAGGTGTGGTTACTTTACCGCACGGTACAGGTAAGGACGTAAAGGTGTTGGCGCTAGTTACTCCAGATAAAGAAGCAGAAGCTCTAGAAGCAGGTGCTGATTTCGTGGGGTTAGACGAATACCTCGAAAAGATTAAAGGAGGGTGGACAGACGTTGATGTAATTGTAACGATGCCAAGTGTTATGGGTAAGTTAGGACCGTTAGGTCGTGTATTAGGACCTCGTGGACTAATGCCTAACCCAAAGACTGGTACTGTGACAATGGATGTCGCTAAAGCAGTTTCTGATGTAAAATCTGGTAAAATTGACTTTAAAGTTGATAAGACTGGAATCGTACATGCAGCAGTTGGAAAAGCATCTTTTGATGCTGAGAAAATTGCAGGAAACGCAAGAGAATTATTAACTACAATCGTAAAGTTGAAGCCACAAGGTTCAAAGGGAGTTTATATCAAGAGTATATTTATGTCTAGCACGATGAGTCCTAGTGTAGAGATTGATACTAAACGCTTTACTGATCAGTAAAAGATAGAAATTATGACAAGAGAAGAAAAATCAAAAGTAATTGAAAACTTAACTGCGCAGTTAACTGATAGTCCTATTATCTATTTAGCAGATATTTCAGGGTTAAACGCTTTACAGAGTTCTAACTTACGTCGTGCTTGTTTTAAAGCAGGAGTAAAGATAGCTGTAGTTAAAAATACATTGCTTGAAAAAGCAATGGAGAGTTCAGATAAGGATTTTGGAGCACTTCCTGAAACGTTAAAGGGGAATACCTCTATAATGACTTCAGATACTGGTAATGCACCAGCTAAAGTGATTAAAGAATTCAGAAAAAAATCTGAAAAGCCTTTATTAAAAGGAGCATATATTGAAGAAGCTGTCTATGTAGGAGATGATCAACTAGAGAACCTAGTAAACATCAAATCTAAAGAAGAAGTTATTGGAGATATTATTGGTCTATTACAATCACCTGCTAAAAATGTTATTTCTGCTCTTAAGAGTGGTGGTACTACAATCGCTGGGCTTGTTAAGACGCTTCAAGAAAGAGGATAGTCCTTTGATCATCTCTTAAGAAGGTGGTATTGGATTTTAAGAATGCACTAATTAAATACAAATAATACAAATTAAATTAAAACGATAGAAAATGGCAGATTTAAAAGATTTCGCAGAAAAATTAGTTAACCTTACTGTAAAAGAAGTTAACGAATTAGCAACTATATTAAAAGATGAGTACGGTATCGAACCTGCTGCTGCAGCTGTAGTAGTTGGTGGTGGTGCTGGAGCTGGTGAAGAAGTTGAGGAGCAGTCAGAATTTGACGTAATCCTTACTGCAGCTGGTGGTTCTAAACTAGCAGTTGTAAAACTAGTTAAAGAATTAACTGGTGCTGGTCTTAAAGACGCTAAGGATTTAGTAGACAATGCTCCTTCTCCAATTAAGGAAGGTGTTTCTAAAGACGAAGCTGAGGCTTTAAAAGCTCAATTAGAAGAAGCTGGAGCAGAGGTTGAGCTTAAGTAAGCTACCACAACTCCAAACCTTAAGGTTTAGGTCTTCCGATTCACTCGGAAAGACCTAGACCATTTTGTGTATATATAGGTTTACAATTTTTAGGGTATACACATACACCATTTAATTAAATTAATTCCGTCCATAGATGTCAGCAACGTTAACTGAAAGATTGAATTTTTCTTCTGTCCAAAACAAGCCGGATTACCCGGATTTTCTGGATATTCAGATCAAATCCTTCCAGGATTTTTTCCAGTTAGAAACAAAATCAGATGAAAGAGGCCAAGAAGGACTTTACAAGACCTTCTTAGAGAATTTCCCAATTACAGATACACGCAACCAGTTCGTATTAGAATTTTTAGATTACTTCGTAGATCCACCAAGATATGGGATTCAAGAGTGTATCGAGCGTGGTCTAACTTATAGCGTGCCGTTAAAAGCCCGTTTAAAATTATACTGTACAGATCCAGAACATGAAGATTTTGAGACTATTGTACAAGACGTTTATTTAGGTACTATTCCTTACATGACCCCATCTGGTACTTTCTGTATCAACGGTGCAGAGCGTGTAGTAGTATCTCAGTTACACCGTTCGCCTGGTGTATTCTTTGGACAATCATTCCACGCAAATGGAACTAAATTATATTCTGCCAGAGTAATTCCTTTTAAAGGATCTTGGATAGAATTTGCTACCGATATTAACAGCGTTATGTACGCTTATATTGATAGAAAGAAAAAATTACCTGTTACAACGCTTTTCCGTGCTATCGGTTTTGAAAGAGATAAAGATATTCTTGAGATATTTGATCTTGCCGAAGAGGTGAAAGCATCTAAAACAGGTCTTAAAAAATACCTAGGTCGTAAACTTGCTGCGCGTGTTTTAAAAACATGGCATGAGGATTTCGTAGATGAAGATACTGGTGAAGTAGTTTCTATCGAACGTAACGAAATCATTTTAGACCGTGATACGGTATTGGAAAAAGATCATATCGATGAGATTATAGACTCTGGTAGTAAGACTATCTTATTACATAAAGAGGATAATCATATGTCAGATTATGCCATTATCCATAATACATTACAAAAGGATCCTACAAACTCTGAGAAAGAGGCAGTAGAGCATATCTATAGACAATTACGTAACGCTGAACCGCCTGATGAAGAGACCGCCCGTGGTATCATCAATAAGTTATTCTTCTCTGACCAGAGATATAACTTAGGAGAGGTAGGACGTTATAGAATGAACAAGAAATTACAATTAGATATTCCTATGGACAAGCAAGTCTTGACCAAAGAAGATATCATTACAATTGTAAAATATTTAATTGAACTTATCAACTCTAAGGCAGAGATTGATGATATTGATCACTTATCTAACCGTCGTGTACGTACTGTAGGTGAACAATTGTCATCTCAGTTTGGTGTAGGTCTTGCTCGTATGGCAAGAACGATCCGTGAGCGCATGAATGTGCGTGATAACGAGGTTTTTACACCTATAGATTTGATTAATGCAAAGACCCTTTCTTCAGTAATTAATTCTTTCTTCGGAACGAACCAGTTATCGCAGTTTATGGATCAAACCAATCCACTGGCCGAAATCACGCACAAGCGTCGTTTATCAGCCCTTGGACCTGGAGGTTTATCAAGAGAAAGAGCAGGATTTGAGGTGCGTGATGTTCACTATACACACTACGGAAGATTATGCCCTATTGAAACTCCTGAAGGACCAAACATTGGACTTATTTCTTCACTTTCTGTATATGCAAAAGTGAACAACTTAGGATTTATTGAAACTCCTTACAGAAAAGTAACAGATGCTAAGATTGACTTTAAAAATGAGCCAATTTATTTATCTGCGGAAGAAGAAGAAGGACAATTAATTGCACAAGCTAACATCCCATTAACTAAAGATGGAACGATAGACTCTGCAAAGGTTATTGCTCGTATGGAGGGTGATTTCCCGGTAGTAGAACCAACAGCTGTAAATTATGCAGATGTTGCGCCAAACCAGATATCATCTATTTCGGCTTCATTAATTCCTTTCTTGGAACATGATGATGCCAACCGTGCATTGATGGGATCGAATATGATGCGTCAAGCGGTACCTTTATTAATTGCAGATTCACCTATTGTAGGTACTGGTCTTGAAAGACAAGTAGCTAGTGATTCTAGAGTATTGATTAACGCAGAAGGAGATGGAGTTGTAGAGTATGTAGATTCTCGTGAGATTACTATTAAATATGACCGTTCTGAGGAAGCTCGTATGGTAAGTTTTGAAAGTGATGAGAAGACCTATAAGCTCGTGAAGTTTAGAAAAACCAATCAAGGTACTTCTATTAACCTTAAGCCAATTGTTTCTAAGGGAGATAGAGTAAAGAAAGGACAAGTATTGTGTCAAGGGTATGCTACCGAGAAAGGGGAGCTTGCACTGGGTCGTAATATGAAAGTTGCCTTTATGCCTTGGAAAGGATATAACTTTGAGGATGCAATTGTAATTTCAGAAAGAGTGGTACGTGAAGATATCTTTACATCCATCCACATAGATGAATACTCACTTGAAGTTAGAGATACTAAATTAGGTAATGAAGAACTTACTAATGATATCCCTAACGTTTCAGAAGAAGCAACAAAAGATCTTGACGAAAACGGAATGATCCGTATTGGAGCAGAAGTGAAGCCTGGTGATATATTAATAGGTAAAATTACTCCTAAGGGAGAAAGTGATCCTACTCCAGAAGAGAAATTACTTCGGGCTATCTTTGGTGATAAAGCTGGAGATGTAAAAGATGCATCTTTAAAAGCGTCGCCTTCTTTACACGGTGTTGTTATTAACAAGAAGTTATTTGCACGTGCTGTAAAAGATAAGCGCAAGAGAGCGAAGGATAAAGAAGATATTGAAATCCTAGAAGCACAATTTGATGCTAAATTTGATGGATTACAAGATGCTTTAGTAGACAAGTTATTTACAATTGTATCTGGTAAAACAGCGCAAGGAGTAAGTAATGATTTAGGGGAAGTTGTTTTTCCAAAAGGAAAGAAATTTACCTTGAAGATGCTTAACTCTGTGGACGATTACACACACTTAACAGGTGGTACTTGGACAACAGATGATGCGACTAACACGTTAGTGGCAGATTTAATGCACAACTACAAGATTAAAGAAAACGATTTACAAGGAAACCTTCGTCGTGATAAATTTACTATTTCGGTAGGGGATGAATTACCTTCTGGAATCTTAAAACTTGCTAAAGTATATATCGCTAAAAAGCGTAAACTTAAAGTAGGTGATAAGATGGCGGGACGTCACGGTAACAAAGGTATTGTTGCAAGAATCGTTAGAGATGAAGATATGCCATTCTTAGAAGATGGGACTCCAGTAGATATCGTGTTGAACCCGCTTGGGGTGCCATCACGTATGAACATTGGTCAGATTTATGAAACGGTACTTGGTTGGGCAGGTCAAAAATTAGGTCGTAAGTATGCGACTCCTATTTTTGATGGTGCAACAATAGACCAGATTAATGAGTTGACAGATGAAGCTGGTATTCCACGTTTTGGACATACTTATTTATATGATGGTGGAACAGGACAACGTTTTGATCAGCCTGCTACGGTAGGAATCATTTATATGCTTAAACTAGGGCATATGGTTGATGACAAGATGCACGCACGTTCTATAGGACCTTACTCATTAATTACACAACAACCATTAGGTGGTAAAGCACAGTTTGGTGGTCAGCGTTTTGGTGAGATGGAGGTATGGGCACTGGAAGCATATGGTGCTTCTAGTACGCTTAGAGAAATATTGACTGTTAAATCTGATGATGTAATCGGTAGAGCTAAGACATACGAGAGTATTGTTAAAGGTGAAGCGATGCCAGAGCCGGGTCTTCCAGAATCGTTCAACGTATTGATGCACGAACTGAAAGGTTTAGGACTTGACATTAGATTAGAAGAATAAATTTAGGTCCCTGCTTCGGCGGGGACTATTTAGACTTCCTTCGGAAATTTTAAGCAACGATTAAAATTTCTTTTTTAACAACATTACAATTTATTTTACAGCATTATGGCAAGAAATAATCATGAACAACCGGCGAAGAAATTTGAGAAAATTTCTATAGGATTAGCATCACCAGAATCTATTTTAGCAGAATCTAAAGGTGAAGTTTTAAAGCCAGAAACAATAAACTACCGCACGCACAAACCTGAGCGTGACGGTCTTTTCTGTGAGCGTATATTTGGTCCTGTAAAGGATTATGAGTGTGCTTGTGGTAAATACAAAAGAATTCGCTACAAAGGGATCGTATGTGACCGTTGTGGTGTAGAGGTAACTGAAAAGAAAGTACGTAGAGATAGAGTAGGACATATTAGTCTTGTAGTGCCAGTTGCACATATCTGGTATTTCCGTAGTTTACCTAATAAAATAGGATACTTACTTGGATTACCATCTAAGAAATTAGATATGATCATTTACTACGAACGATATGTAGTAATCCAACCAGGTATTGCTAAGAATGAAGAAGGAGAACCAGTACAGAATTTGGATTTCCTAACAGAAGAAGAGTATCTAACAATTTTAGACAGTCTTCCACAGGAAAACTTATACTTAGATGATGAAGACCCTAACAAGTTTATCGCTAAGATGGGTGCTGAATGTTTGATAGATTTATTAAAGCGCATAGATTTAAATGCACTATCATTTGAGTTACGTCACAAAGCAAATAACGAAACGTCTAAGCAACGTAAGACAGAAGCACTTAAGAGACTTCAGGTTGTAGAGGCTTTGCGTGATGCAAATAAGACTAGAGAGAACAATCCTGAGTGGATGATTATGAAGGTTGTACCGGTGATCCCACCAGAATTACGTCCTTTAGTTCCCCTAGATGGTGGTCGTTTTGCAACGTCAGATTTAAATGACCTGTATCGTCGTGTAATTATCCGTAACAATCGTTTAAAGCGATTAATGGAAATTAAGGCACCAGAAGTAATTTTGCGTAATGAGAAGCGTATGCTTCAAGAATCTGTAGATTCTTTATTTGATAATACACGTAAATCTTCTGCAGTAAAAACAGATAGTAACCGTCCCTTAAAGTCACTTTCAGATTCATTGAAAGGGAAGCAAGGTCGTTTCCGTCAAAACTTACTTGGTAAGCGTGTTGATTATTCTGCACGTTCTGTAATTGTTGTAGGACCAGAACTTAAATTATTTGAGTGTGGTATTCCTAAAGACATGGCAGCAGAATTATACAAGCCATTCGTGATTCGTAAGTTGATCGAACGTGGTATTGTAAAAACAGTAAAATCTGCAAAGAAAATAATAGACAAGAAAGAACCGGTAGTATGGGATATTCTTGAGAATGTATTGAAAGGACACCCTGTGATGCTTAACCGTGCGCCAACGTTGCACAGACTAGGTATACAGGCTTTTCAACCAAAATTGATTGAAGGAAAAGCAATCCAACTGCACCCATTAGTATGTACGGCCTTTAACGCCGATTTTGATGGGGATCAAATGGCTGTTCACCTTCCACTTGGACCAGAAGCAATATTAGAATGTCAGTTATTAATGCTGGCTTCTCACAATATTCTGAATCCTGCTAACGGTTCGCCAGTAGCAGTACCTTCTCAGGATATGGTCTTGGGTCTTTACTATATGACAAAACTTCGTAAGTCTACGGAAGATGTTATAGTAAAAGGGGAAGGCTTAACGTTCTACTCAGAAGAAGAAGCAATGATCGCTTACAATGAGAAGATGGTAGATCTTAATGCTGAAATCAGAATTAGAACAAAAGATTTTGATGAGAATGGAGATTTAAAGCTTCAGATTGTAACAACTACTTTAGGTAGAGTTATTTTTAATGAGCACGTACCAGAAGTTGCAGGATATATTAACGAAGTTTTGACTAAAAAGTCTTTACGTGATATTATTGGTGATATTCTTGCGGTAACAAGTGTGCCAGAAACGGCAGAATTTCTTGATGCAATTAAAACCTTAGGATATAAGTTTGCCTTTGAAGGGGGGCTATCGTTTAGTCTTGGTGATATTATTATACCACCAGAGAAGCAACAAATGATTGATGATGCAAATACGCAAGTAGATGCAATTGTAGGGAACTACAACATGGGTCTTATTACAAACAACGAACGTTACAATCAAGTTATTGATATCTGGACGGCAACAAACGCAGAATTGACAGAATTGTCTATGAAGCGTATCCGTGAAGATCAACAAGGGTTTAACTCGGTATATATGATGCTTGATTCTGGAGCACGTGGATCTAAAGAACAGATTCGTCAGCTTACAGGTATGCGTGGATTAATGGCGAAGCCTAAGAAATCTAACAGTGGAGGAGGAGAGATAATTGAAAATCCAATTCTTTCTAACTTTAAGGAAGGACTTTCAATTCTTGAATATTTTATCTCTACTCACGGTGCTCGTAAAGGTCTTGCCGATACGGCACTAAAAACTGCCGATGCAGGATATTTAACAAGACGTCTAGTAGATGTATCTCAAGATGTAATTGTGAATGAAGAAGACTGTGGTACCCTAAGAGGTATTGAAGTTTCTTCATTGAAGAAGAATGAAGAAGTAGTAGAAACATTAGGAGCACGTATTGTAGGTAGAACTGCATTAAATGATGTGATCAATCCATTGACTAAAGAAGTTATAGTAGAATCTGGACAGCACATCTATGAAAAAGCAGCAGCAGCAATTGAAGCTTCGCCGTTAGAAACGGTAGAAGTACGTTCTGCACTTACATGTGAGGCTAAGAAAGGAATCTGTACACAATGTTACGGTAGAAACTTAGCAACCAATAAAATGGTTCAGCGAGGTGAGGCTGTAGGTGTTGTAGCAGCACAATCTATTGGGGAACCAGGTACACAGTTAACACTGCGTACATTCCATGTTGGAGGGGTTGCAAGTAATATTTCAGATGAAAATAAATTAACAGTTAAGTTTGATGGTATTGCTGAGATTGAAGATCTAAAAACTGTGAAAGGTGAAGATTCAGAAGGAAAGCCAATTGATATCGTTATTTCTCGTACATCTGAGGTTAAATTAGTTGATAAGAAGACTGGAATTACATTGAGTACTAACAGTATTCAGTATGGTTCTTCCATCTTTGTAAAGAATGGTGATACCCTTAAAGCTGGAGATGTTGTTTCACAATGGGATCCATATAACGGAGTTATTATTTCTGAATTTGCTGGTAAGATCAAGTATGAAAATATCGATCAAGGTATTACATACTCAGTTGAGATTGATGAGCAAACAGGATTCCAAGAAAAAGTAATTACAGAATCAAGAGATAAGAAAAAGATACCGACCTTACAAATTATGGGTAAAAAGGATGAAGTGATTCGTTCTTATAACTTACCAGTAGGTGCCTTGATATCTGTTGAGGATGGAGAGAAAATTAAGATAGGAAAGATTCTTGTAAAAATTCCTAGAAAATCTGCTAAAGCAGGTGATATTACTGGAGGTTTACCACGTGTAACAGAATTGTTTGAAGCACGTAACCCTTCTAATCCTGCTGTAGTAAGTGAGATTGATGGTGTTGTTTCCTTCGGAAAAATCAAACGCGGTAACCGTGAGATTATCGTAGAGTCTAAGCTTGGGGAAGTAATGAAATATCTAGTGAAGTTAAGTAATCAGATTCTTGTACAAGAAAATGATTATGTACGTGCAGGAATGCCACTTTCTGATGGTTCTATTACGCCTGCAGACATCTTGAGAATTAAAGGGCCATCTGCTGTACAGCAGTACTTAGTGAACGAAGTACAAGAGGTATATCGTTTACAAGGGGTGAAGATTAATGACAAGCACTTTGAGGTTGTTGTTCGTCAGATGATGCGTAAAGTGCGTATTGTTGATAGTGGAGATACAACGTTCTTAGAGAATCAATTGGTTCATAAATCTGACTTTATTCTTGAAAACGATAAGATCTTTGGTCTTAAGATAGTAGAGAATGCGGGAGATTCTGACACTTTAAAAGAAGGACAGATGTTAACTGCAAGAGAGTTACGTGATGAGAATTCTATTTTAAGAAGAGCAGATAAGGCCTTAGCAGAGGCAAGAGATGCAGTTAACGCAACAGCAACTCCTATTCTACAAGGTATTACAAGAGCATCGCTACAAACCAAGTCATTTATCTCAGCGGCGTCGTTCCAGGAGACAACCAAAGTGTTAAACGAAGCTGCAGTAGCAGGTAAGGTTGATAGCTTAGAAGGTCTTAAAGAAAACGTAATTGTTGGTAAGCGTATTCCAGCTGGTACCGGTATGAGAAGATACGATACGATTATCGTAGGTTCTAAGGAAGAGCTAGAAGAAATGACAAAGGAAAAAGAAGAAGTGAACTTCAATTAATACGAAGGTAGCTTTTATAATAATTCAAAATCCCGTGACAGTAGTTGCGGGATTTTGTATTTTTAAAAAACTAAAAGGGTACGGGTTTAGCGTACGCTTAACTATTAAAGCAAAGAATAATGGCCGAAGATAAAAAACCAAAACAAGGACAATTAAATATAGAACTGGATGCAGATGTAGCTCAAGGTATTTACAGCAACCTAGCGATCATTAATCACTCGCAATCTGAGTTTGTAGTAGACTTTGTTTCTATAATGCCAGGAGTGCCTAAAAGCAAAGTGAAATCTAGAATTGTACTAACCCCTCAACATGCAAAACGGTTTTTAAAAGCGTTACACGAAAATGTGTCGAGGTTTGAAAAACAACATGGTGTTATAAAAGAGCAAAAGCAACCAGCTATTCCAATTAATTTTGGTCCGACTGGCGAGGCTTAGAAACGTTATAGTTTCATCTTTATATTTAATAACAAAGCCCATCTGGTTATTTCCAGATGGGCTTTGTTAGCTTATTTAGTCTAGTTTTGAAATAACACAAGTGCTTAAATTTACATTTGTAACTATAATACCTCCTTATCGGCTTTTTCAAACTCACTTACAAAATGCAATTTTACGTTAGGATATTTACTTTGTGTCATTTGTAATGTAAATGAAGAATCTGCAAAGAATACGAGCTGACCACGTTTGTCTTTCGCTAAGAATTTTGATTTAACTCTCTTGAAATCTATAAACTCAGCACTCTTAGGGTCCATTGCTTGTACCCAGCAGGCTTTGTGGACATTTAGGTTTTCATACCTGCAGATAGCTCCATATTCGTGTTCTAGTCTATATTGTATTACCTCAAACTGAAGAGCACCGACCGTTCCAATAGCCTTTCGACCATTTAATTCTAAGGTAAATAATTGGGCAACACCTTCATCCATCAATTGATCAATCCCTTTTTCAAGCTGCTTGCTCTTCATTGGATCTGCATTGTTAATGTACTTAAAGAACTCTGGAGAGAAGCTTGGTATACCTTTGTACTTCATCTCTTCTCCTTCGGTAAGCGTATCTCCTATTTTAAAACTGCCGGTATCATGCAGGCCTACAATATCTCCTGGGTATGAAATATCTACGATTTGTTTTTTCTCTGCAAAGAAAGCATTGGGACTAGAAAATTTCATTTTCTTACCATTACGCACGTGTAGATAGTTTGTATTACGCTCAAAGGTTCCCGAAACAATCTTTACAAAAGCTAAGCGATCTCTGTGCTTAGGGTCCATATTAGCGTGAATTTTAAACACGAATCCTGAGAATTCTTTTTCCTCTGGTCTTACTAAACGGGTGTTACTGGATTTGGGTTGAGGTTCAGGAGCTATTTCGATAAAACAGTCGAGTAATTCTCTTACTCCAAAACTGTTTAAGGCAGAACCGAAGAATACGGGTTGTAGTTTGCCTTCTAAATATTCTGTTCTGTCAAACTCTGGGTATATTCCTTGCACGAGCTCTAGTTCTTCTCTTAATATTTCTGCAGCAGATGCCCCTATTAATGTATCCAGTTCAGGGCTAGAAAGATCTTCGATCTCTATAGTTTCTTCAATATTCTTGCGGCTATCACCACTAAAGAGATTTACATTCTTTTCCCAGATATTGTAGATTCCTTTAAAATCATATCCCATACCGATAGGAAAAGATAGGGGTGTAACCCGAAGTTTCAGTTTTTGTTCGATCTCATCTAAAAGTTCAAATGCATCTTTACCTTCACGATCTAGTTTGTTAATAAACACAATCATTGGAATATTGCGCATTCTACAAACTTCTACCAGTTTTTCTGTTTGCTCTTCAACACCTTTTGCAACATCAATCACTACAATAACGCTATCTACTGCTGTGAGGGTTCTAAAGGTATCTTCAGCAAAATCCTTGTGTCCTGGAGTATCGAGAATATTAATCTTAATACCCTCGTACTCAAAAGCAAGTACGGATGTTGCAACAGAAATTCCACGCTGACGCTCTATTTCCATAAAGTCACTTGTGGCCCCTTTTTTTATTTTATTACTCTTAACGGCTCCTGCTTCTTGAATGGCGCCACCAAAGAGTAGGAGTTTTTCTGTAAGCGTTGTTTTTCCGGCATCGGGATGCGAAATGATACCGAAAGTTTTACGTCTGTTTATTTCTTTTTGTAAAGACATTTTGTAATAAATTAGCGGGCAAATATACAGCTAGTTTGTAACATTCCATAGTTGATTAGGGTGGTAAATCAGTTCGCTTTTAGCCCTTCTGAGGGGTGTGATAGCGTCTCTAAGCTTAGCGTATTGAAGTCGAACACCCCTTTTAATGGAGGAAGCTGGTCGAGAAGCGCTTTTTTGCAAGGTATGTTTTTATTTGTCCTACAATTATATAGGAAGTTATAACTATATGCTCTACAGTTAGATAGCGCTATTTTATTCACTATATGTGGATTTATGTGATGAAATTCAATTTAAAGCGTAAGTAATATCCTACAGCAATCGTCTTGAGAATGTATCTTTTAGTGTATTATGTCGTGTATATTTGTCAGTTCAGCGAAAAAGAATATTGAAATCAATAAGTTTAAAGATTGTCACTATTTTTGTCAGCCATAGGAGATGATTCGTTATTACCCAAATTAATTTAAATAAAATAAAGATTTACAAGTGATTTGAATACAGCGAATATATGGATTTAAAACTATTTTTAAAGGATTGTTATTCTTTGATGTTAGTTTGAGTAACTCACAAAAAATGAATTCAATTTATTACACTTAAAATTTCAACGTTTTATAATTTAGTTAATATTGAATTTGATAACCGTTGCCTACTGTTTTTTAGTTTTTACTACAGTATAGTGTTGAAGAATTAGATAAAAATATAATAGCCGCGTTAAAATCGGTACAGCGTATATATTTATAAAATAAACAAATTACAGAACCACCCTTACAACTCTTAGTTATGAAGAAAATACTACTTTTAAGTTTAACAACTATCGCGCTATTACTAGCACCTAATATAAGTTTTGGTCAAACTCCTCTTGATTTGGGATTGCTTGATACATATCAGGCATTCACAGGAGTGGGTGCGGTTACAAATCACGGCGAAGTGTTTGATGGCGATGCAGGGACACACAATGGTATAATTAGCGGTGCCGGGTTTCTGGCATCAAATGGATACACTGGTACTTTAGCCCAAAGTTTAAGTCAATTGGCTTTTGATGCGAAACAGAACTTGATACTTTTGTATATTCATGTTAGTGATGTTCCAGTTTCTAATACCCATACTCCTAGCTTTGGAGGGGGTGAAACTCTTTTCCCTGGAGTTTATTCTATTGGTGGCGCTGGTTCAATAGCCGGAACTCTTATTCTTGATGGACAAAATGATCCTAATGCTTTTTTTATAATTAAATTAGAAGGAGCACTTTCTGTAGATGCAAGTTCATCAATTTTTTTAAGTAATGGAGCACAAGCTGCTAATGTTTACTTTGTTGCTGAAGGACCTATTTCTGTTGGGGCAAATAGTGTAATAAAAGGAACGCTAATGTCTCATCCAGGAGCAGTTAGTATTGGTACAGATTGTGACATAGAAGGAAGACTTTTTTCTTCAGAAGGAGCTATAACTATAGGTGCTGGCACTGTGGCAAGTAAACCTAAAGGTGTAAATAATATACCGGTAAATTGTGTGGGTAGTTGTGATTCGATTCCCGCTCTCGATGTTTTAGGAAGTGTAAAAAAATTCGCTCTTTTTACCAGTTACGGTTCTGTAGCAAATGCTGCTTTGTCTGGAGTTGTTGGTGACATTGGATCAAATAATGGACCTGTAACTGGCATAGATCCGTCAACTCATTTAGGATTTAAGCACCCTTCTGGTGGTCTTGTAACAGCACAAGCCGCAGTAGATTTAGACTATGCGTATAGTCAACTTATCGCGATACCAAATACCGTATTAGGTCATGCGCCAGCGTTTGGGTCTGGAGAAACCCTCTTTACTGGAGTTTATTCTATTGCAGCAGCAGGATCTTTAGCAGGAACTCTCGTTTTAGATGGTAATGGAGATCCCAATGCATCATTTGTTTTTAAGTTTGGTGGAGGTTTTTCAGTAGCGGCACAAGCAAAAGTAATTTTGAAAAATGGAGCTCGTCGTTGTAATATATTTTGGATTGCCGAGGGTGCCATTTCTATGGGTACTTTTTCAGTTATGAAAGGAACACTTCTTGCTCATGATGGTGCCTGTACAATGGGGGCAAATGGAAATCTAGAAGGAAGAATGCTTTCTACAGACGGGGCTATTGGATTTAGTACAGGTGTAATTTATAATGATACGCTTTGTCCTGGAAATGTTACACCTGTGGCTCATGATCAAGCAGTTTGTTCTGATGGATCACCAACTCAATCACTAACTGCTCAAGCGACCTTTAATGCTGTCAATGGAGGCATTCAATGGTGGGATGCTGCAATTGGAGGTAATGTCGTTCAAAATCCTACTCAAGTTGGTCCTGGGACCTCAACATATTGGGCCTTATATACGAACGGGAATTACCAGGGCGCAGCTAGAACGCCTGTTGTTGTAACTATCAATGATTGTAAAATTGCTATAGTTAAGACAGGGTTATTTTCAGACACGAACAATGATGGATGCGCGGATGTTGGGGAAACCATTGACTATACATTTGCGGTAACTAATGAAGGAACCGTAAGTCTATCAGATATTGTAGTTACTGATCCTTTATTAGCAGCGCAAAACCCAGTAGTGTCAATCGATTATGTTTCGGGTGATAATGGTTTAACTGGAGTAGTGGGCGTGTTAGATTTAACAGAAACTTGGATATATACAGCAAGTTATGTGCTTACTCAAAATGATATTGATGCCGGTGTGTTAATCAATCAAGCTGCGGTAAAAGGTGCTGCGCCAAAGATTACATACCCTGTTGCCTCAGTTCCAAATACTGAGGATGTAACCGATCTATCTGATCATACTAGTGTAATAGGGGATGACCCAACGGTAACTACTGTGCCTCAGTGCCCTGTGATAGCTATTGTTAAAAAAGGGAAGTTAACTCAAAATTCTTGTGCTGTTGCAGGCGATACTATTGATTATACCTTTGAAGTTACTAACGAAGGAAATGTAAGTTTATCGAACATTAACGTAACCGACCCATTATTTATAGCTCCAAATCCAATTGTTGCTATTAATTATATTAATGGAGATCTTAACGCCGATAATATTTTAGACGTTGGTGAGAATTGGGAGTACACTGCGATTTATGTAATGACTCAGAATGATATTATTACTGGGAGAGTTCTTAATCAAGCCACGGTTGAAGGTACTCAACCAAACTTAATTGTAATATCAGATTTATCAGATGATAACTCAGTTTTAGAAGATGATCCTACGGAAACTTTTACTTGCCCTATTGCAATTGTCAAAAAAGGGGAGTTAAGTGATGGTTCATGTGCAATTGCAGGAGATACTATTGATTATACATTTACAGTAACCAATCGTTGGGATAATAGCCTATCAAACATTAACGTAACCGACCCACTAGTTCCAATAATCACATACGTATCAGGAGATACAAATTTAAATTCACGATTAGACGTAGCGGAGGCTTGGATTTACACAGGAATCTATACAATTACTCAGAATGATGTTATTGCTGGGATGGTTACTAATCAAGCCATGGCTAAAGGTGATTTTAATCTAGTTCAATACGATGATCTATCAGATGATAACTCAGTTTTAGAAAATGATCCTACGGTAACATATACTTGTCCTATTGCAATTGTCAAAGAGGGAGAGATAAATGCTTTAGTTGGAGATTGTGCTGTTGCAGGAGATATTATTAATTATACATTCACAGTAACCAATCAATCTAATGAAAGTCTATTAGCTATAAATGTGACAGACCCATTAGTTCCAATAATTACATACGTATCAGGAGATACAAATAACGATTCGCTTTTAGATGTAACAGAGACTTGGATTTACACAGGAGTCTATACGCTTGTTCAGGTAGATATTGTCGCTGGTCAGGTAACTAATCAAGCCACGGTTTTAGGTAATTTTGTCAATGGAGTTTTAGTAACAGACTTATCGGGGGCAACAATTAATGATAATGATCCTACGGTAACATATACTTGTCCTATTGCAATTGTCAAAGAGGGAGAGTTAAATGTAGATTGTGCTGTTGCAGGAGATACTATTACTTATACATTCACAGTAACCAATCAATCGAATGAAAGTCTATCTGCTATAAATGTGACAGATCCATTAGTTCCAATAATCACATACGTATCAGGAGATACAAATTTAGATAATCTATTGGATGTAACGGAGATATGGATTTACACAGGAACCTATATCCTTGTTCAGGCAGATATTGTCGCAGGTCAGGTAACTAATCAAGCCACGGTTGTAGGTAATCTTGTCAATGGGACTTTAGTAACAGACTTATCAGGAGCAACAATTAATGATAATAATCCTACGGTAACATATACTTGTCCTATTGCAATTGTCAAAGAGGGAGAGTTAAATGTAGATTGTGCTGTTGCAGGAGATACTATTACTTATACATTCACAGTAACCAATCAATCGAATGAAAGTCTATCGGCTATAAATGTGACAGACCCATTAGTTCCAATAATTACATACGTATCAGGAGATACAAATAACGATTCACGTTTAGATGTAACGGAGATCTGGATTTACACAGGAACCTATACGCTTGTTCCGGCAGATATTGTCGCTGGTCAGGTAACTAATCAAGCCACGGTTGTAGGTAATCTTGTCAATGGGACTTTAGTAACAGACTTATCAGGAGCAACAATTAATGATGATGATCCTACGGTAACATATACTTGCCCTATTGCAATTGTCAAAAAAGGGGAGTTAAGTGGTGGTTCATGTGCAATTGCAGGAGATACTATTACTTATACATTCACAGTAACCAATCAATCGAATGAAAGTCTATCGGCTATAAATGTGACAGACCCATTAGTTCCAATAATCACATACGTATCAGGAGATTCAAATTTAGATAATCTATTAGATGTAACGGAGATATGGATTTACACAGGAATCTATACGCTTGTTCCGGCAGATATTGTCTCTGGTCAGGTAACTAATCAAGCCACGGTTGTAGGTAATCTTGTCAATGGGACTTTAGTAACAGACTTATCAGGAGCAACAATTAATGATGATGATCCTACGGTAACATTTACTTGCCCTATTGCAATTGTCAAAAAAGGGGAGTTAAGTGGAGGTTCATGTGCTGTTGCAGGAGATACTATTACTTATACATTCACAGTAACCAATCAATCGAATGAAAGTCTATCGTCTATAAATGTGACAGACCCATTAGTTCCAATAATTACATACGTATCAGGAGATACAAATAACGATTTACTTTTAGATGTAACAGAGACTTGGATTTACACAGGAACCTATACCCTTATTCAGGCAGATATTGTCGCTGGTCAGGTAACTAATCAGGCCACGGTTGTAGGTAATCTTGTCAATGGAACTTTAGTATCAGATTTATCAGGAGCAACAATTAATGACAATGATCCTACGGTAACATATACTTGCCCTATTGCAATTGTCAAAGAGGGAGAGTTAAATGTAGATTGTGCTGTTGCAGGAGATACTATTACTTATACATTCACAGTAACCAATCAATCGAATGAAAGTCTATCGTCTATAAATGTGACAGACCCATTAGTTCCAATAATTACATACGTATCAGGAGATACAAATAACGATTCACTTTTAGATGTAACAGAGACTTGGATTTACACAGGAACCTATACCCTTATTCAGGCAGATATTGTCGCTGGTCAGGTAACTAATCAAGCCACGGTTGTAGGTAACCTTGTAAATGGAACTTTAGTAACAGACTTATCAGGAGCAACAGTTAATGATAATGATCCTACGGTAACATATACTTGTCCCATTGCAATTGTCAAAGAGGGAGAGTTAAGTGATGGTTCATGTGCAATTGTAGGAGATACTATTACTTATACATTCACAGTAACCAATCAATCGAATGAAAGTCTATCGGCTATAAATGTGACAGACCCATTAGTTCCAATAATCACATACGTATCAGGAGATACAAATAACGATTCACTTCTAGATGTAACTGAGATATGGATTTACACAGGAACCTATACGCTTGTTCCGGCAGATATTGTCTCTGGTCAGGTAACTAATCAAGCCACGGTTGTAGGTAACCTTGTAAATGGAACTTTAGTAACAGACTTATCAGGAGCAACAATTAATGATAATGATCCTACGGTAACATATACTTGTCCTATTGCAATTGTCAAAGAGGGAGAGTTAAATGTAGATTGTGCTGTTACAGGAGATACTATTACTTATACATTCACAGTAACCAATCAATCGAATGAAAGTCTATCGTCTATAAATGTGACAGACCCATTAGTTCCAATAATTACATACGTATCAGGAGATACAAATAACGATTTACTTTTAGATGTAACAGAGACTTGGATTTACACAGGAACCTATACCCTTGTTCAGGCAGATATGGTCGCTGGTCAGGTGACTAATCAAGCCAAGGTTGAAGGTAATCTTGTAAATGGAACTTTAGTAACAGACTTGTCAGGAGCAACAATTACAGATAATATTCCAACGGTAACATATACTTGTTTTATTGCAATTGTGAAAGAGGGAGAGTTAAATGCTTTAGCTGGAGATTGTGCTGTTGCAGGAGATACTATTACTTATACATTCACAGTAACTAATCAAGGGAATCAAATTCTATCGGCTATAAATGTGACGGACCCATTGGTCCCAATAATCACATATGTATCAGGAGATACAAATAACGATTCACTTCTAGATGTAACTGAGATATGGATTTACACAGGAATCTATACCCTTGTTCAGTCTGATATCGATGCTGGAATGGTTACTAATCAAGCCACGGTTTTAGGTACTGCTGCAGACGGAACTGTTGTATCTGATCTGTCGGGAGCAACAATTAATGATGATGACCCTACGGTAACATATACTTGTCCTATTGCAATTGTCAAAGAGGGAGAGTTAAATGGAGATTGTGCTGTTGCAGGAGATGCAATTACTTATACATTCACAGTGACCAATCAATCGAATGAAAGTCTATCGGCTATAAATGTGACAGACCCATTAGTTCCAATAATCACATATGTATTAGGAGATACAAATAACGATTCACTTCTAGATGTAACTGAGATATGGATTTACACAGGAATCTATACCCTTGTTCAGTCTGATATCGATGCTGGAATGGTTACTAATCAAGCTACGGTTGTGGGTACTGCTGCAGACGGAACTGTTGTATCTGATCTGTCAGGAGCAACAATTAATGATGATGATCCTACGGTAACTGGGATGTGTCAAATTTCTGGACTATCAGTTGAGAAGACAGGTGTATGGGAAGACATTGATGGTAGTTTATCTGGAAATGAGGGTGATATGATCAGCTATACTTTTATTATTACTAACACTGGTCAAGTTACTTTATACGACGTTCAAATAGACGACCCGCTGCCAGGTGTTGTTGTTGTTGGAGGTCCAATAGCTCAATTAGATCCTGGAGAAACTGATACGACTACGTTTACTGCTACCTATACAATCACTGATGCTGATGTTCTAGAAGGAGAATTTCGAAATCAAGCTATTGGTAGCGGATATACATTTACAGGAGATCTTGTAGAAGACACATCTGATGATCCAAATAATCCAACCAATGTAGACATTAATGGTGATGGTGATCCAGACGATGTAACAGTAACGATTATTCCATTGATTCTTGGTAATTTGGAAATATTTAATGGTATAACCCCTGATGGTGATGGTAAAAATGAATACTTTGAAATATCAGGTATTGAGGACTATCCTAATAACACGATGCAGATTTTTAACAGATGGGGAGTATTGGTTTACGAGACCACTGGTTATGAAAATGATGAGTTTGGAAATGTCTTTAAAGGATATTCTAACGGTAGAGCGACCATTAATAACGATGAATTATTACCAACAGGAACGTATTTCTATATCTTGAACTTCAAGGGGCCAGATTTACCAGAATCACTAGGTGAATTAATTCCGAAAAGCACTTTCACTGGATACTTATACATCAATAGATAATCAAATAATATAAAAATGCTGGGAGGCAGTCTTGCCTCCCAAATTTAAATTTATACTCATGAAAAAATTATACTTTTTATTATTTATATCTTGTACGCTGTTCTCTTTACAGAGTAATGCCCAGCAAGATCCTCAGTACACGCAGTATATGTATAACCCGCAGACTATAAACCCTGCCTATGCTGGTTCTAGAGATGCTACTACGTTTGGGTTACTTTTGCGCACCCAATGGGTTAGTTTAGAGGGTGCTCCAAAGACGGGAACCTTCAGTGCAAATACCCCACTTGGTGCTCTAGAGAATATGGGATTAGGATTTTCTATTGTTTCAGAAACAATAGGGCCATCTGTAGATACTAATGTTACTGTTGATTATGCATATCATATTAACACAAATGATGTAAATAAGTTGTCATTTGGTATCAAAGCTGGTATTGATTTATTAGATGTAGATTTTAATAAACTACAAGTAGCAGATTTGGGAGATCCTAGATTTCAGAATAACATCGATAATAAGTTACAACCCCAATTTGGAGCAGGAGTATTTTATTATTCGGATAATTATTATATAGGCTTGTCTACCCCTAATATCTTAAAGACTAAACACTTTGATGAGTCTAGTTTAGAGGACACTCAAGTTACTTCAGTAGGCAGTGAGAGTATTCACTATTTTTTAAGTGCAGGGTATGTGCTTAAAATAAATGATGGCTTAAAATTTAAGCCAGCTACGTTGATAAAAGCGGTAAGTGGTGCCCCATTGCAATGGGATGTATCTGCAAATTTTTTATATAATGAAAAGTTTACCTTAGGTCTTGCATATAGATGGAGTGCAGCGATGAGTGGGATGGCTGGTTTCCAAGTTTCTGACGAAATGTTTATAGGGGTTGCTTACGATTACCAAACCACAGATATAGAAGCCTTCGGAAACGGATCTTATGAAATGATGTTGCGATACGATATTTTCAATAAACCAGAAAGAGTACTTACTCCTAGATTCTTTTAAAACATACAACAATGCTAAAAAAACCTCACAATTTTTTACTTTTTACATTACTAACTTTGTTAATTACAAGTGTTAGTTTTTCACAAGAAAATCTAATTGGAAAAGCGGACAAAGAGTTTGATAAACTCGCATATATGGATGCGCGCGAAATCTATCTTAAAGTAATAAAAGATGGCTACGAATCTGCAGAAATATATCAAAGACTAGGGGATACCTACTATTGGAATAGTGACTATGAGAATGCCGCTAAGTGGTATTCTTTGTTGATAGAAAAGTTTCAAGGCGAAGCAAGAGCTATCCATTACCTAAGAGCAGCTCAAAGTTATAAGGGTATTGATAAAGCGCAGTCTCATCAGTTTATGATTGTTTATTCGGAGATGACTGGAGATAGCCTTTATGATCAGAATTTTAAGGAGAATAAAGATGGAGACTATCTTAGTGCGATTGCCTTTGCTTCGAAGAAATATGAGCTAGAAAAAACAGCGATCAATACTGAAACTTCAGATTTTGGAGCAGCATACTATATGGATAAGCTTGTTTTTGCATCTGATAATGGAACAACAGGAGATAAAATTTATCCTTGGACAGAACAACCTTACCTAGATTTGTTTATGGCAGATCGCGGTGAGAATGGTCGTTTAACAAACAAACAGAACTTAAAAGGTAACATTAATACTGAATATCATGAATCTTCTGCCGTTTTTACGAAAGACGGAAGCACTATTTATTTTACTAGAAATAACTTAATAAAAGGTAAAACAGGAAAAGACAAAGGAAAGACGGTTCGATTAAAGCTGTATACAGCTACTAAATCCGCAGGAGGTGTTTGGGGTAATGCAGTAGAGTTGCCATTTAACCGTGCAGAATATTCTACAGCACATCCCGCCTTAAGTTTAGATGAGAAAAGACTTTATTTTTCTAGCGATATACCTGGCCCTAACGCCATGGGAATGTCAGATTTATATTACGTAACACTCTTAGGTGAAAATACTTATAGTACCCCTGTTAATCTTGGTCCAAAAGTAAATACTGCATCCAGAGAGTCGTTCCCTTTTATTAGTGTTCAAGGTAATTTATACTTTGCAACAGACGGAAGACTAGGCTATGGAGGTTATGATATTTACAGTGGTACCATAGATGAAAATAGCAAGATGGGTACTATTCAAAATGTAGGTATCCCAGCAAATAGTGAGCGTGATGACTTTGCGCTAATTATCAATGAAGATGATCAAGAAGGATATCTATCGTCTAATAGAGATGGTGATACGGGTAGTACGAATGACGATATTTATCATATACAACTCAAGTTTTGTGAAGTAGAAATGACTGGTGTCGTAGTTGACGATAAAACGGGGGCTTTACTACCGAGGGCCTTAGTTGTGTTAATAGATACAGATAATAATAAACGACTAGTAGAAACAATAGCAGATAAGGATGCTGTATTTTCTTTCCCAGCTACAGAGTGTGAAAAACAATATTTAGTGCGTGCAACTCTCGACGGCTATTTACCTTATGAACAGATTGTACTAACAACTAGTAAGATTATCAAATTAAAATTAAACATACCACTTACTGCTAAAGATCCTTGCGAGACAGGGGATTTAGGATGTAAATTGTTTTTGGAACCTATTTATTTTGATTTTGATAAATCTAATATCAGACCTGATGCAGAAATAGAGTTGGCTAAAATACTAGCCGCTTTGACTTTATATCCAAAACTAGATATTCATATTGAGTCTCATACAGATACAAGAGGTAAAAAATCTTACAATGAAGCGCTTTCTGAGCGTCGAGCACAATCAACTTTACAATGGTTGGTAAAGAAAGGTGTTTCTATTGATAGATTGACCGCTCAAGGGTATGGAGAATCTGTGTTAAGAATTAAATGCTCTAATGACGTGAAGTGCACAGAAGAAGAACATCAATTAAATCGAAGATCTATGTTTATAATACAAGATAACATTCCAGGTATTGACAATAGTCAAAGCCAAGGAGAATAATACAAAAACAAATTATTTAATAGAGCGCTTCATTTATGATGCGCTCTTTTTATTTATACTAGTTTGAGATTTTGTATTTTTGATAAAAATATATAAATGAAAGAAGAGCAAGTAATTCTTGTGAATGAAAGAGATGAACAAGTTGGGCTAATGCCTAAGTTGGAAGCTCATGAAAAGGCCTTACTCCACCGTGCGTTCTCGGTATTTGTTTTTAATGATAAAGGGGAGCTAATGCTTCAGCAACGGGCGCTACATAAATATCATTCTCCCGGATTATGGACTAATACTTGCTGCTCGCACCAGCGTGAAGGTGAGTCTAATCTTGATGCCGGATTACGTCGTTTGCAAGAAGAGATGGGATTTACGACGCCGCTTAAAGAGACCACATGGTTTATTTATAAAGCTCCATTTGATAACGGCTTAACAGAACATGAGCTGGATCATATTCTTGTCGGAAATTTTAATGATTCACCTGCTATTAATGAAGACGAAGTAGCTGCCTGGAAATGGATGTTGCTCGAAGAAGTGAAAAGTGATATTACAAAGAACCCTGATATATACACCGAATGGTTCAAAATTATTTTTGAAAAATTTTATAATCATCTTACCCTATGAGTTTAACCGTTTACAGAAAAGCACACTTTAATGCTGCACATCGTTTGTTTAGAGAAGATTGGTCAGATGCCAAGAACTCTCAAATTTTCGGCAAATGTAGTAACCCAAATTACCATGGTCACAATTATGAACTAGAAGTCGGGATCACCGGAGATATAGATGCTGAAACCGGATTTTTAATAGATCTCAAGATTTTAAAAGATGTGATCTATGAGGAAGTAGAAATTCCTTTTGATCATAAGAACTTAAATGTCGAGGTTGAAGCATTTAAAAATATAAATCCAACAGTAGAGAATATTGCCATCGAAATATATAATAGACTTACAAGTCGCTTAGACAATCGTTATAAGGTGACTGTAAAACTTTATGAAACACCGCGTAACTTTGTGGTATATACAGGATAGTATGAGTATTGAAAAAGGAAGCAAATTGCCATTAATTAAATTGAACGACAAAGATGGCAATCCGTTTGATAGTTCTATAGACATTGTCAATCAACCAAGCGTAATTTATTTTTACCCGAAAAATTTCACACCGGGTTGTACCGCAGAGGCTTGTAGTTTTAGAGATGCCTATGAAGATTTTATAGCGCACGGGGTAAAGGTGATTGGGATTAGTTCAGATTCTGAGAGCTCGCATCAAAAATTTGCCAAAAGATTTAACCTTCCTTTTACCTTACTAGCCGATGAAAACAAAGAGGTTAGAAAAAGCTTTGATGTACAAGGAAAATTAATGGGCTTGCTCCCGGGGAGAGAAACATTTGTCTTTGATGCAAATGGAATTCTGGTTTTTAAATTTGACGGGATGAGCGCAGGTCCTCATATCACAAAAGCACTCGAGATTATACAATCCTTTGATAATGGTTGATATTTCACTCTATCCTTTAAAGTTTACACCTATTCTCAAAGAGAAAATTTGGGGAGGTTCTAAATTAAAAGAACTTTTCAATAAAAAAGGGAAAGGTAAAATAGGGGAGAGTTGGGAGTTGTCTGGAGTAAAAGGAGAGATCTCTATTGTTTCTCATGGCAAGCTGAAAAACAAAAGCTTAGATGAGCTTATCACAACCTATGGCAGTGAGTTACTAGGAGAAAAAGTCGCGAAGCAGTATGGTGCTCAGTTTCCATTATTATTCAAATACATTGATGCTGCAGAGGATCTTTCTGTACAATTACATCCAGATGATGCGTTAGCAAAAGAGCGTCACGACAGTTTTGGTAAGACAGAAATGTGGTACATCATGCAGGCCGAAGCGGATGCTAGACTCCTCTTAGGGTTTAATGATGGCGTTGACCAAAAAAGTTATGCCCGGCATATTTCAGAAAACAACATCGTAGGTATTATTAAAGCCGAGGCTGTGACAGAAGGAGATTCATTTTTCTTGGCTCCTGGCACAGTGCACGCAATAGGCGCAGGCATCGTTTTAGCAGAGATCCAGCAAACATCGGACATTACGTACCGTATTTATGACTGGGATAGACCAGGGCTGGACGGCAATATGCGCGATTTACATACAGAAGATGCACTGGCAGCGATTAAGTTTGATGCCCCAGATGCTAGATTAAGATATATAAGAAATGAGAAGGGCGTCACAAGTATATGCGAATCGCCTTATTTTAGAACTTCAAAAATTAATTGTATTTCACAGATAGATTTAGATTATAGTAAAGTAGATAGCTTTATAGTCTATATGTGCGTGGGAGGCGATGCTACCATTAAAACGAGCAATACAGCCACTCAAATAAAGAAAGGAGAAACACTGCTTATTCCTGCTTGTTTTGATCAAATATCGATCCTTACAGAAAATGCTGAAATTCTCGAGGTTTACATTCCTTAATAGTTCGTACCTTTGCAGCTATAATTCTTAAAAGAAACGAAGACCATTATGGCAAATGTTAGAAATTTAAAAAGAGATGTAAATTATGTAATCGGTGATATTATCGAGGCAGTATACATCTGGGAACTTACTAATCCAGGAAAGGACACAAAAGAATCTCAAGCTGTTATTGACAGTGCTATCAAAGACTTTGACGAGTTGATAGTAAGAATAAATGCTAAAAAAGTAGAAGATAAAAAAGCACACTTTAAGGCAATCAACCAAGAGGTTGAAACTAAAGGAAGACAATTGATTGATAGAATCAACAGTTTATAAGCCTTTATAAAAATCTAAAAAGCCCTAAACATAACGTTTAGGGCTTTTTTAGTTGATGTATTTTTTTTACTAATTTTCCGTAGTGCTTTCTTTTCTTAGTTTGATATAACCATCAAGCTTGGCTCCGTAGCTGGACTCTTTAACTCTTTTTGTCAGCGTATTAAAAACGGTGTCTAGATATTTTATATTTCCTTCATATGGCTGGCTCAGCATTATGTAGGGCGCTATCTCACTATCATTATGGTTAAGGGCATAGTTTACTGTCGCTAGGTATTTACTTTGTTTTAACCGCACCTGTTGCTTTTCTATGGCAAGAATCAGTGAATCGTCTTCAGCAGGCGTTAAAAGACCCTGTTCAATAAATTCTAAATTTTTATCGGTGTAACGTCTGGTAATCGAATTGTATTCGTCCAGTAATTTTTGGTTTGTAGATCCTGTAATCACGGCATCTACAGCAAAGTTCTTGAGTGTTGTCTCAATATTAATAGGCGCCGCTTCTGCAAAAAACGGGAGTCTCGTGTCGAGTAACGATCCGTTTTCAAGCCTCACATATAGATAGTAAATCTCTGGACTTTCTACTTCTTTAGTAAAACTGAAATGTGAATCACCCAAAACCCGAACAGAATCTATCGTAACTAAAAGCGTGTCTTCTATTTTCTGAAGCAATAAAGTGCCTTTCTTTAAGCCTTTTACATTCCCTGTAAGGGTCATCTCGTTTTCTGAAGGACCACAAGAGGCCAGTAAAACAAAAATTAAAAGTGAACTTCCTAACAGTTTGTATATACTCATATTTCTACTTTGTTTAAAGCCTTGACAGGCGGTATTGATTTTTTTTTAAGTCCCGAGATATATTGAGAGTACTTGCTCTCGGTCTTAATCTCGAGGTTTTTTCTAGGCGGCAAAGATGTATAAAATTGCTGAACTTGAATACAGAAAATTTCAGAATAAATGAATTTATCCTGCAGCAGCTAGTTGCATTAAAAATGTACACGCTACTGCACCAATAGTTCCAATGGCGTAGCCAAATACAGCCAGTAATACACCCACAGTTGCTAACGAAGGATGAAATGCAGATGCTACAATAGGAGCAGAGGCGGCACCGCCCACATTTGCTTGACTTCCTACTGCTAGAAAGAAATAAGGCGCTTTAATTAGTTTTGCCACGAGTATAAGTAGCCCTGCGTGAATGACCATCCATACGGCACCTATAGCGATTAATCCTAAGTTGTCAAAAATGAGCATTAGGTCCATTTTCATTCCAATAGAGGCAACTAGGATGTATATAAATACACTGCCAAATTTACTAGCACCAGCACCTTCATAGGTTCTAAGTTTAGTATATGAAAGTAGAATACCAATGATAGTTGTAATTGAAATCATCCAAAAAAATGAAGAGCCCAAAAATGTAAATAGGTTACGTGTGAGCCCAGGTTCAAGCCCGTTGATAAATTCTGTAAAAAACCCACTCATGTATCCTGCACCAAAATGTGCAAAACCAACGGTGCCAAAAGCAATAGCCGCTAATATCATTAAATCGGTCAATGACGGATTGCGCTCCTTCTCAAGCGCGTAGTTCGATACTTTTTCTTTAAGAGCTTCAATAGCTGAAGTGTCTGCACCAAGCCACTTATCGATTTTGGCAGATTTACCTATACCTATTAAAATAATGGCCATCCAGATATTTGCAATGACAATATCTACAAATACCATCCCGCCATAAATTTTTTGATTATAATGATATACTTCAAGCATTGCGGTCTGATTTGCACCACCACCAATCCAACTACCAGATAAGGTAGATAACCCACGCCAAACGTCATTAAATTCCCCTGCTACGGCCGCTGGAAGTTCTGGTGTTGCTAATGTTTCTGGTGAAAAATAACCTATCAATAGTATGGCAATAGGTCCGCCAATAATAATCCCAACGGTTCCTGTTAAGAACATAATAAGTGCTTTAGGCCCTAAGTTAAATACGGCTCTTAAATCAATACTTAAAGTCATTAAAACTAATGCTGCGGGCAGTAAATAGCGACTGGCTATATAATAAAGACTAGAGCCACCTTCTGTAACTACACCTGTGTCACTTACAGAATTCCATTCGGGGGCGATAATCCCAAAAGTAGTAAAAAGAGCAGGGATTAAATAGGCCATAAACAAGGCAGGAACCACGCTATAAAAAACTTTCCAGAAGCCTTTCTTCTTAGACGAAGTGTAAAAGATGAGACCTAATGAAACCATTAAGATTCCGAAAACTATGGTGTCATTTGTGAAAAATGGAGAGGTGTCTTTGATTGCTTCGGCTACTGTTTCTTGCATAACGGTTAATTTTTATGCAAAATACACTTTTATGGTTTAAATGGTATTAATTCTTGCTGATGAAAGCGATGATCGCATTGGGCAATTGTGACATAATCGGTCTGCCAGGTTCATTATAAGATTTTTGATTATCCATCCCCACTTCTGTAATCTCTCTAAATATGTGATTCATATTCTCGATGAGTAATAGTGATGCATCTCTTTGAGCATTTTGCAACATCTTTGCTTCATCTTCATCTACTTGAATATCATTTGTACCGTTTATTATCAATACCGGAATCTCTAATCCAGAAATAAGTGTTTGTGGCTTATGTTGCATCCAACTTGCGATAAAGGGTTGGATATCAGTTCTAAATATAGAGGCTAAACCTGGACTGTAGTTTTCAGACTTTCCCGTCACTCGTATATCATTAAAAGCCTCGATAGCATTCTCTCTTAAGGTAGGCGCTTGCTTACCTAGTTGGTCAATAATAACTTGATCTATAGATTGTCCAGGACCTGCTACAGAAATAAAGCCAGCTACGTCACTTCGGGCACTAATCGCCGCCATCCCAACAAGAGAACCTTGGCTGTGACCAATAATATAAATGTCAGAAAAATCGTCACTCTTTGCAAAGAAGTCAACGACGGCAGTCGCATCTACTATAAAATCATCAAACCTAAAATCTTTTTCACTAAAGTTAGTGCGACTTTGTAAGAGCTTCACGATGCGCTTATCATATCTAAAAGTGGCAATACCGCTATTTGATAATGTTTCTGCAAGCTGCTTATAAGCGTTGTTCTTCATCATCATCTGGTTGCCATTTCTATCTGTAGGGCCACTACCTGCAATGATAATTGCCAATGGGGGCTTTACTTCATTTTGAGGAACTAGAAGCGTCCCATCTATATATGGAGAGACTTTTAGATCTCTAGACGTGTACTCTTGTGCAGTGGCAAGGCCAAAATAAAGAGAACAAAAAATGATAAGAAAATATTTCATAATATGAGTATGTGTTTAAAGGTACGATATTATGTATAACGCAAAGTGCCACGATTGTGTGTAAAATTTGTGATAATATTAATTTTGATATTCCGTTTGCCAAGGACTCTCGTATATTTGTATAAACGCTACACAGATGATTTCTAGATTTACATTTTTCTTTTTATTTATAATTTCTACAACAATCTCTGCAGCACCAGATTGGGGTAAGAATGGTCACCGTGTAGTCGGTGCGATTGCTGAAGCTCATTTATCTGACAAGGCAAAACAAGCGATTTACAAATTGTTAGACGGTAAGTCACTAGCCATGGTGTCTACGTTTGCAGATGAGATACGCAGCGATGATAGATTTCGTGCTTTTGCACCTTGGCATTATGTGAGTTTTCCATTTGACGCTACCTACGAGACACATCCTAAAAGTGAAAAAGGCGATATCATTGTGGCAATAAATAAATGCATTGACATTATTAAGGACAAAAATACAACAAGAGACGATACGGAGTTTTATCTAAAAATGCTCGTCCATTTTATTGGTGATCTTCACCAGCCCTTGCACGTGGGTCTATCCGAAGACAAAGGCGGAAACAGGTTTCAGGTACAATGGTTTGATAAAGGGACTAATCTGCACTCCGTGTGGGATACAGATATTATAGAAAGTTATGAGATGTCTTACACAGAACTCGCTGCAAATAGAAAAAAATTATCAAAGGTTCAAATTGATTCTCTTAAGCAAGGGAACGCTGCTATTTGGGCAGCAGAAAGTCGCGTTCTTTGTAAAGATATTTATGAAAACACGTCACCCGGTGATAAGCTAGGATATCGCTATTCTTACGACTACCTGGAAATAACCAAAATGCAACTCCAAAAAGGAGGCATCAGACTTGCTGCAGTGCTTAATGATATTTTTGGGTAAAACGGAGTAAAAAAGATCAGAAGCAACCGATTTTAAATAGGGCGAGATTCAATCATTTTGAATTTTGCCCTATTTCGTTTGTGTCTTATCGACAACAAAGCTCATTAATAATTAGTTTTTTAGAAACCTATAAAATTTTGAGAATCTCTCTAAAGAACGATGGTGCTTTTACTCCCGGCACTAAGAATAATTTTCTGCTAAAATAGAGATTCTGTTTTTTGATAAGTGCTTGATATGTAATTAATAAGCTTCAAAAAACGCTTTTAACAAACTATTTAATATAACCGTCTAAAGGTCAGGTTAATTCTAGGCCCTACTTGCTTTTGCGTCTTTGATACTTGATGCTTATAACGAGCTTGCGTCGTGCCTCCCATACAGAGTAAGCTTCCACTTTCTAATGGAAGCTTGGCCTTAGAAGCAGTATCTTGCATATGTTTTAGGTGAAACATTCTGGTTTCTCCCAGGCTTAATGAGGCGATAAAAGGGTCGATGCCCAACTCTTTTTCATTGTCACTGTGCCATCCATTACTATCTTTCCCGTCACGATATAAATTGCATAATACGGCATTAAATTGTTCTCCTGTATAGTTTGAAATATCTTCCTTAATTTTTTCTAACGTACGCGAAAATTTTCTAGGCGTCATTACTATGCCACTATAAGAATAAGGCGTCTCATCATCACCATAAAGCGCAGTTAGTCTTGGCTGCAAATGTGTTTTGCCGAACAGTGTAATCTCATCCTCTTGCCAGACTATTTCTGAAAAAAGCGTTTGGTAAATTTCTGAAGCGTTCTGCGTATTATAAAAGTGAGGCGTGTAAGAAACCATCGCGTCTTTTAAAGGTACGATGTGTGAAATCCGTGATGTTTCAGAATCAAAAAGGTTCATTAAATCACATATTGATATGCCCAATACACAAGGGTAAATTGTAAGGGAAGCCTAAGTATAAGTGCCCATTGTGGCATTTTTAAGGATGCTCTTTTATCCTGTAACATATAGATATGAACTGGTATGAAAAGGATAAGTATAGCTATTATGCCCCAAGCTGCAATGGTTTGCGTTTCTGGTTTGAGTAGCATAAAACCGAGTACCATTTCTGCAACGCCACTGAGCATATTAAGCATTTTATGCGAAGGCAAGTATGTCGGAATAATCCGCTCGTAAATTTTTGGAGTTCTAAAGTGGTTTGCTCCGGCTAGTATGAATATAAGTCCGAAAATATATTGGTGCCAAGGTAACATTAAATAGAGTAGTTTGTTTGATTGTACATTTTTTATCGCCACGAATGGCAGCCAGCGAAACGCTTGGTTATAATTGAAAATGTAGCTTTGTTAATAGTATTATTTAAAAAAGTAAAGGTAACAAAATCTCAGGCAAAAATCCTCTATGTAAAGTTGCTCACAAAATAAAGTGTTTCTTAATTCCTTTAATAGCAAGGTTGCTTTCTATTCCTGCGAGAATCAAGAGTATTCGGTATTTGATATTTCAGAAATATTGACAAATACTATGTACTTATTTTAGTCCTGCTTTAAAAAAGAGAGGTGCGTTAAATTTCAGGAAAAAGAGCGGCTATTTTTTTAGAAATGGGAGCGGTAATAGAAATGACATCTTGCATAATAGGATGTTTAAATTCTAGAAAGGTCGCTTGAAGATATAGTCCGTTTCCTCTGCCTTGATTTTCAGGAATGCCATAGGCTTTCTCGCCAAAAATAGGATGGCCAATGTGTGCCATATGTTTTCTCAATTGATGACGCCTGCCAGTATGTGGAGTAAGCTCAACAAGGTTTAAGGCATCATACTTTTTAGACGGAATGGTTTGTAGAACCTTGAAGCTAGAAAGGGAAGGCTTTCCATCAATGGGTTCATCAATCTTGCCTTCGGTAGCTTGGTGTCCAATGGTAACTGCGAGATATTTTTTAGTAATGTTTCTTTCTTCAAACAAAAGGTGCAATGCTTGTAATGTTTCTGAAGCCTTGCTAATCAACAAACAACCACTTGTGGGGTAGTCTAAACGGTGGGCGGGGAGTGGTCTTTCTAAGGCGTCTTTTTGAATGCTCTTTTTTAATAAGGACGGTAAGGCATTCTCGATGGTGTATTTTTTGTTTCCGCTTACCTCGACGCCTGCGGGTTTATTAATGATGGCCAGATAGTCGTCTTCAAATAGGATGTCTATCGGGATGTGGATGCTTGGTTTTTTTGAAACTGATTCGTCTTTGTGAATTGTAATCACATCTCCTTCAGTGACAAAATCTGCGGTAAAGGCTTTGGAGTTATTTAGCTTTACTAGACCCGTTTTGATTGCCTTTTTAAAAGATTTACGAGAAGTAATGGTATGAAAGGTCCCTGCAGAAATATCTGACATCCGAACCTTCGGGCTGCCTTTTAGGACGATATGAGTTTCTATTAATTTCAATCTTCCAGCAAGTCTGGTCGTAGTTCCTCTGTACGTTTATACGCTTGTTCTTCACGCCACTTGTCTATATTCTCATTGTGACCACTCAATAAAATATCTGGAACTTTCCATCCTTTATATTCTGATGGACGCGTGTAAATAGGAGGAGCGAGGAGGTCGTCTTGAAAACTATCTGTCAGTGCGCTGGTCTCATTGCCAAGTACGCCCGGTAATAAGCGAATTACTGCATCACATACAATGGCTGCTGCGAGTTCGCCACCGCTTAATACAAAATCACCTACAGAGATTTCACGTGTGATAAATTGGTCACGTACCCGTTGATCCACTCCTTTATAATGCCCGCATAAAAGGATGATATTTTCTTTGCAGGAAAGTTGGTTTGCAATCCCTTGATTTAATGTTTCCCCATCTGGAGTCATATAAATTACTTCATCATAATCACGTTCTGCTTTTAGCTTAGAAATACACTTGTCAATAGGCTCAATCATCATCACCATACCAGCACCACCACCAAACTGGTAATCGTCTATCTGATTGTAATTGTTCGTGGAAAAATCACGTAAGTTATGCATATGTACTTCTACCAAGCCTTTCTCGATAGCACGTTTTAAAATACTCGCCTCAAATGGACTTCTTAATAGTTCTGGTAATACTGTGATAATGTCTATACGCATGATGAAGAGGTTTCTTAGTGCAAAAATAGGACTTGATCCACAATTTATGAGGTTTGATGCACGATTTTTTTCTGAACCTCCTGAAGCTTTGGTACAGAATGATAGAGATCTTTTTGAATAATTGGGAAGCCTCAAAACAATTGGAATCCATTAGCAAGCACAATATATAGTATTCCTGCTGTCATTCTGAACTCGATTTGTACTGAATTTGATACAGTATTCAGAAACTTAGTTACCCGAGCCAAGTGTTATTTATATTTCTTATTCCTAACTCCTTAGCCCTTTAAATTTTGCGATTTATTTTATTGTGATTTTCACGCCTCAGGGGTTGCCCATACATAATGAAATACTTCTGTATCTTTTTTCCATCCTAGCTTTTCATACAGGTGTTGTGCTGGATTATCAAAAGCTGTTTCTAGCATAATTCCTTTTGAGTTTTGGGTGTTACCAAAGGCTTGGGCTTTTAATAACAATGCTTTGCCTACGCCTTGTCCTCTCGCTTTTTCTGCAACAAATAAATCATTTAATAGATAATCTCGTTTCATAGAGACGGAAGAAAAGTTAGGATACAGTTGCGTAAAACCTAGGGCTTTATTTTCAGTATCTAAAGCTATAAAAATAGTAGATTCTTGCTTGTCAAAACGAGCTTTTAGAAAGGCTTCGGCGCCCTCAAGATCAGAGGGTTTTTTATAGAACTGGCGATATCCATCAAAAAGGGGTGCTAGTTGTTCTAAATGTGATGCGGTTGCTTTGATTACTTTCATGAGGGTTTTATGTTTTCAGAATGTAAATTACAATAGTTTATAGAAAATAAAAACTCGCCCAAACCTAAATGGTCAGCGCGAGTTTTAAATCTTTAAAATTTCCGCCCTAAGGCAAGACTACTAGTAGTATGTATACCTTCTTACTTTACTAATGTGTTTTGCAAGGCGCATTACCTGATGGCTATATCCGTATTCATTATCATACCATACATAGATCACGCAGTTTTTACCATCTTTAGTGACAATGGTTGCATTGCTGTCAAAAATAGAGGGAGCAGAAGAACCAACGATGTCGCTAGATACAAGCTCATTATTTAATGAATATTGAATCTGCTCTACGAGATCACCTTCTAGTGCATACTTTTTAATGGTGGTATTAAGTGCGTCAACAGAAGTCGTGCGCTCTAGTTCTAGCTTTAAAATAGCGAGCGATCCATTAGGGACAGGAACACGTATTGCGTTTGAGGTTAACTTCCCTTCAAAGCTAGGTAATGCTTTTGAAACGGCACTACCAGCACCTGTTTCTGTAATTACCATGTTTAATGCAGCTGCTCTCCCACGACGGTGTTTACTGTGCATATTATCTACCAAGTTCTGGTCATTTGTATATGCGTGAATCGTTTCTAAATGCCCTTGCACTACACCAAAACTATCTTCCATTGCTTTCAAGACAGGAGTAATTGCGTTTGTGGTACAAGATGCCGCAGAAAAGATATCTATCTCATCGGGGTTATTCTCTAAGTGATTTACACCATGTACTATATTTGGGATTCCTTTTGCTGGCGCAGTTAATAAAACTTTGCTAGCGCCATTAGGTATTAAATGTCTAGATAGCGCCTCTTTATCTCTAAAGGCCCCAGTGTTGTCTATGATAAGCGCATCACTAATACTGTATGCTGTGTAGTCAATCTCTTCTGGTCCATTTGCCGATATCATATGAACCGTTGTCCCATTAATAATCAAGGCACTTTTCTCTTCGTCAATACATACGGTCCCAGAAAAATCACCGTGAACAGAATCGTACTTTAATAAGGAGGCTCTTTTCTCTAATACGGTTTTATTTATTGCTCCTCTTGTCACGATAGCTCTTAAACGCATCTGGCTTCCTTTACCGGTGCGCGTCATTAACTCTCTTGCTAATAAGCGCCCTATACGTCCAAAGCCATATAGTACCACATCTTTAGGTGCGATATCTTTATACTGTTTTGCATCTGCTAGTTTTGACGAAACAAATGCCGCAGCATCTGGATACTCGTTATCCTCTTTATGATACTCGTAGGTAAGTTTACCAATGTCAAGTTTAGAAGGTGGAAGGTCAAGCATTTTGATCGCTTGTGCAATTTCTACAGAATCAAAAATAGAAATAGGCTTCTGTACAAACTCCCCTGCATACTCGTGAAGATTGAGGATTTCACTCACATTACGGTCAATGAGTTGGTTGCGGAAAAGCACTAACTCGATAGATTTATCATACCAAAGATCACTTATGATATTAATAAATTCTACAGTAGCCTTCCGGCGATCTGTTTGAAAAGACAGTTCTTTTTCATAAACGTCATCAAAGCTCATAATAAGTTTAATTTTAGGGTTTTCGGTTAGGAAAAACGGGTTAAAAATTTTTTGCAAAAATACTTAATTGTAATGGTTTGGGTATCGTTTTGTTCTGAAATATGCTAGACGTGGTTTCTGGGATATCTAATTGGTATTTTAGTTTTGAATAGGAGAAGGAAATTGAAATCGAAATGGAAGATGAAGATAAGGAAGAATAGGACGATGGCTTGACGCTTCACTAAAAGATTAGACGATAGATTCAATATTCAGGATCCTTCTTAAAATCGATGAGCGTGCTTAAACTCTCTGTATACCTGACCGCTCAAGGCGGGTCTTTGAATCGAGCAAAATTAGAAATTACAATCTATTTATTAATATTCGATTTCAAAACAAAACCCCCATCGCATAATAGAGTGGGGGTTTACAGTTATTTAAAATTCAAACTTGTTACGTATCTTTTCTATCTGAAAATATATGAATGTATTTCTCCTTTTTTGTTTACAAAGGTGACTTTTAGTGCATCTTCATATCTGCGAGACGCTATAACACGTTTTGCGTCGTCTATGTTTTTAATTGGGATATCATCTATTAAGGTGATAATGTCTCCTTCTATTTTATAACGCTTGGTCGCTTCTGTCATTGCGCGACTTATCTCTACACCATAGTTAATACCTCTGGCGTCCAGAATAGACTGTGCTACATTTTTTACCTCAATCCCGATATCTGGAATCTCTAGGGTTTCAAGTTTTACTAGGGTAACAGGTATGTTTTTTTGATTTCCGTTACGTAATACTTGTACGTCCACTATATCATTGGGACGTTTAGAACCTAGGTATCCAACTAAGTCTGAAAACTTGCCAATTTTAATACCATCCACATTCTGGATAATATCTCCAGATCTGATACCTCCTTTTTCTGCGCCACTCCCTTTTTCTACATCTGCTACATACACGCCTTCTGTGATGTCAATACCACTGGCTTGTGCCGCCGCATTATTTAAAGCTGAGATCCCTAAAATTCCTCTTTGAACATCACCAAACTCCATAATATCTTGGATTACCTTAAGGGCATTATTAGAGGGTACTGCAAAAGAGTAGCCTACATAAGAACCTGTTTCACTTGAGATGGCAGTGTTGATTCCAACTAGCTCTCCTTTAGTATTTACCAAAGCGCCGCCACTATTACCGCGATTTACAGCGGCATCTGTTTGGATAAAAGACTGCGTGTCTCGATCGCCGGCAAGGTCACGTGCTTTTGCACTCACGATTCCTGCTGTTACTGTAGAGGTTAGATTGAAGGGATTCCCGACAGCAAGCACCCATTCCCCAATTTTCACATTATTTGAATCTGCAAATGTCACAAATGGAAAATCTGTTTCACTATCCATAATACGAAGCAAGGCAATATCTGTTTTTGGATCTGTACCTATTAGTTCTGCTTCGTATGTTTTATTGTTATTAAGGGTAACGGTAAGTTCGCTAGCATTTGCAATTACGTGGTTATTGGTGACAATGTAGCCGTCAGGCGAAATAATCACACCGCTTCCTGTACCGAGCATCGCTCTCGATTCTCCACCTCCGTTCATATAATCCATTATATTTTTAGGTTGAGAATTAATACTTTTGTTTTTAACGTGAACCACTGCATTCACTGTTTTTTCTGCTGCTTCGGTAAAGTCGATGCCAGTTGCAATGGCATTGGTGCTCTCATACGTTGTTGGAATAAATGTTGGGTTTTCTTCTAGAACAGAAAATGTTGCCTCCGTCTGTTTATTTTCTAGCATTTTATAGCCTCCTAGAGATATCACTCCGGCGGTTATTGCTACTACAATTAATTGCATTGTCTTTTTCATACGCTGTTCTTTTCTAATAGTTCCTATCATATAACAATTATAAGACGCAGATTATTATGCGTCATTTCAAAAATTAACAACCATTAACATCTTATAATAGATTTAGAACTCTGTGCGTTTTTATACCTTTGCATATAATGAAATATCCATTCTATAAATATCAGGGAACAGGAAACGACTTTGTCATCATTGATAATCGCAGCCAATATTTTCCAAAAAAAGACACTAAATTAATCGCGCTTATGTGTGATCGTAAATTTGGAGTTGGGGCAGATGGATTGATTCTTTTAGAGAATCACCCATCGCTAGATTTTGAAATGTTGTACTATAACGCAGATGGTAACGAGAGTAGTATGTGCGGCAATGGTGGGCGATGCATTGTAGATTTTGCTAAGCAATTAGGTGTTATTGAAAGCGTAACAGCATTTCAAGCAATAGATGGTCTCCATAAAGCATCTTTCAACCTGGAGGGAGTTTCTTTAAAAATGGCAGATGTTGATACCGTGAGTGTTTCGGAAAAATATGCGTTTTTAGATACAGGATCACCACATCACGTGCAATTGGTGAATCACCTAGAGGAGTTTGATGTTTTTGAGCAAGGAAAGATTATAAGGCATGAGATCTATGGCGAAGAAGGAGCGAATGTGAATTTTGTAGAACAGCTGTCTGGAGATGTTTACAGTGTTAGGACCTATGAGCGTGGCGTAGAAAATGAAACATTGTCTTGTGGTACAGGGGTAACGGCTGTGGCGATTGCTTTGCATAAAATGGGATTATTAGGGGAGTACAAAGTAAACTTGAGAACACTAGGAGGTACGCTCAAGGTTAAATTTGATGCTGATGATACGGGATATAGTAATGTGTATCTAGAAGGCCCAGCGACACTAGTATATAAAGGAGTATGGGAGCAATAAACTTACAAGGTGAAAATATCGCCCTTAGAGCGCTGGAGCCAGAAGATCTTGAGTTCTTATTCTCGGTTGAGAATGACACTGCTGGATGGGAACTAAGCAACACACAAGCCCCTTTTTCAAAACATATATTAAAGCAATATCTAGCGAACGCCCATCAAGATATTTATGAAGCTAAGCAATTGCGTTTAGTAATTACACATAAAACAGATAAAAAATTAGTCGGGTTTATTGACTTGTTTGAGTTTGACCCAAAAAACAGACGCGCAGGAGTAGGGCTTATGTTGGTAGCAAACGAACGTAATAAGGGCTTTGGTAAAGAAGCCTTGCAGTTGCTATGCGAGTATGCAATAGCTGCTTTTGACTTACATCAATTGTTTGCTAATATAACATCAGATAATCTGGCTAGTATTGCTTTGTTTGAAAAGCAAGGATTTAGTAGGATAGGGAATAAGAAAGATTGGAATATTTCTAAAGGAAACTATAAAGACGAATTATTATATCAATACATCAAAGGATAAATGTATATCAAAAAGATTTTAGTAGCCATTGCGCTCATCGGTCTTGTCGTTATGGCGGGATTTTCATACTACGTTTACAATAACGTTTTTACGCCCAATACAGCGTTTAATAATGCTGAAGCACATGTGTATATCCCCTCGGGAGCATCCTTTGCATATGTTGTTGAAGAAGTGCGCCCTTTACTAGATGACGTTTACACCTTTATTGCTGTGGCAGATAGAAAGCAATATAGCAGTAATATCAAGTCTGGACATTTTGTTATTAAGAAAGGGATGAACAATAATGATATCATTAATAGTATCCGTTCTGGAAATACACCCATAGATATTAAATTTAACAATCAAGAACGATTAGCGACCCTTGCAGGTCACCTCTCTCGACAGATGGAGTTAGATAGCATCGCTTTTATTACAGCAATGAGTGATCCGGCATTCTTTAAAAAGAGTGGATTTACTCAAGATACTGCGCTCGCTATGTATATTCCAAACACTTATGAGATCTATTGGAATACCTCGGCAGAAGACTTTAGGGATAAAATGTATGCACAATACCAACGATTCTGGAATACCGATAGATTAGCCAAGGCAGCAAAACTTAATATGACGCCTCAAGAGGTTATGTCGCTTGCCTCTATCGTACAAAAAGAGACTGCAAAAATTGAGGAGCGCCCTACAGTGGCGGCCTTGTACTTAAATAGATTGAGACTTAGAATGTTGCTACAGGCGGATCCAACGGTGATCTATGCAAAAAAACGCAGCGAGAATAATTACGACCAAGTGATTAAGCGGGTTTTATATAAAGACCTGGAAATAGATTCTAAGTATAATACCTATAAATATGCTGGTGTACCACCTGGGCCTATTGCGATGCCAGACGTTTCTTCTATCGATGCGGTACTTGCTAACGAGCGTCATGATTATCTTTACATGGTGGCAGATGTGACGAACTTTGGTTATCACAAGTTCGCAAAATCACTTTCAGAACACAACCGGAATAAGGTTGCCTACGTGAACTGGATTAACAAAAATGGTGTAAATCGCTAGTTTTATTCGTGCTTCGTAAACTTTAAGTTGTTGAAAACCTGTTCATTACTATCTTCCTGTCTTTTCTGTTGTGTACTAAGAAAGTGCTATTTTTACTGTGAGAAATAGCTTTAAATACTTTTTAAAAATTTATCATAAATTTTTTGTCATTTAATTAAAAATAAGTAATTTTGCGCTCCGAAAATAAGGAGTAATAACTCTTTGAATTTCAGAAAAATGAAGAAAAAAGTTAACACATTAGTATTCTTTGCATTATTAATATTGATGGTAAAATCTGGTTACTCACTTTCGAGCTCCATAGATTTTTCTAAATATAAATTTAATTCTGCTTCTTCAGATTTGGATTATACAGTTCCTAACGAAGATGAGGTGATTGCTTATACGATAGCACCCGTTTCTTTTTCTATCTATCTTGAAAAAGGATTTATTGGTTTTAAGGAGGCGCTAGGGTTTAAAGAGTCTCAAGGAAGGTATGGAGTGGTTAATCAATTTGGCTATATGGGAAAATACCAATTTGGTAAAGGAACTTTGGCGATGATAGGTATTAATAACTCAAAAAATTTCTTAAAGGACTCAGAGTTACAAGAAGCTGCCTTTAAGGCAAATACTTCTCGTAACAAATGGATTTTACGTAAAGACATTAAAAGAAGCACAGGTTTATACATTAATGGCATTAGAGTAACCGAGAGTGGAATTCTAGCAGCTGCACACCTTGCAGGGGCAGGGAATGTAAAAAAGTACCTTCGTTCCGGTGGTAGTACTCAGTTTGCAGATGGTAACGGAGTAACAATCTGTTATTACTTAAAAAAGTTTTCAGGATATGATACTTCTTTTATACAGCCGGACAGAAAAGCAACAGTAAATATATTATAGTAAGTTTAGATTAGTTTATAGTTTTTGAATTATAAAGAGGGTAGGTCTTTTATTAAGATCTACCTTTTTTTGTTTCCATTCATTTGCTGTGAAAGTGCGTATGTACTCTGAAGGTAAAGTAATGTCGCAAGCAATGCAGATACTGCTGTTCCCGTTAAGATTACTTAAAAGGCTTTCTAGCATTTGGTTATTTCTATAGGGTGTTTCTATAAAGGCCTGTGCTTGGTCATAGTCTGCACTTAGTTTTTCTAATCTTTTTATTGCTGCTTTACGTTCTTGCTTGTCTATAGGCAGATACCCATTAAATGCAAAGTTCTGTCCATTAAAACCGCTCGCCATCATAGCAAGCAATATGGAAGATGGTCCAACTAGTGGTACTACTCTTATTCCGTTTTTATGTGCTTCTTGCACAACGAGCGCTCCCGGATCTGCAATACCCGGACAACCGGCATCAGAGATAACCCCAACATCCAGTCCTTCTAGGCAAGCGGATATCATTGAAGGGATGTCTTCATCTTTGGTAAATTTGTTGATCTCGCTAATATGCAAGTCTCCTTGATTTTTATTTGGGCTAATACTTTTAATAAATCGCCTTGCAGATTTTTCGTGTTCTACTACGTAATGGTTTATTTCTTCTACAGCCTTTTTCACTAAAAAAGGCAACACTTCCAGTGGGGGAGTGTCGCCTAATGTACAGGGAATTAAATAGAGATTTCCTTTTTCCTTTTTCATTAATTCTTACTTAATAACTAGTTTGTGGGTAAACCTATTTCCATTTTCTGAGGTAACTTCTGTAATATATAAACCAGGCGTAAGCGCAGAGATGTTTATCTCTTGGCGCAACGTGTTGGTGTTTGAATTCTCTAAAACTAAACTACCCTTAAGATCATAAATTGCAATCTGGTTTATTTTTTGTGAGTCGCTTGTAAGCGTAAGCGTATTTGTTGCAGGATTAGGGAAAAGTCTAAAGCCATTAATCTCAAATGAATCTGTAGATAGTGATAAAACAACCACATCTGTTATTTTATATATGGTGCCGTTGAAGTCACCGATATAAATCTCGCCAGTTACATCTCTACCGAACGTGGTCCAAGTGTTTCCTCCAAAAGTTCCAAATGCCTGATTTACATTGTCAGGACCAACCGCTGCTATTCTGCTATCACACAAATCTGCATAGAAGAAAAAGCCTTGTGCATCAGGGTACGTTGTCCCAGTATACACTTTACCGCCAGTAATGGAACAGCCGCTTCCTTGCGCGTATTCAAATACTGGAAAAGTGAGTGTACTGGCCGCTGGACATCCTGAGGTGTCAAAAGGACTAGATCCTTCATAACATCTCCATCCATAATTAAGATCTGCTACTGTATAGTCTACACGATCTATTTCTTCAACTGCATTCTGTCCTACATCTGCAATCCAAAGATCATTACTCGCTGGATCAAAATCATATTTAAAAGGATTTCTTAATCCTATTGCCCAGATCTCGTCTAGTCCGCTAGGGTCACCTAAGTAAGGGTTGTCTGCAGGAATTCCATAATTGTTTCCGTTAGTTGGGTTGTCAATATCTATTCTCAACATTTTACCTAGGAGTAACTGTTTGTCTTGAGCTCTGTTGCCTGGATCTCCACCGCTACCACCATCGCCAGTTCCTATGTATAATAAGCCATCTGGGCCAAAAACTAAAGAACCTCCATTATGATTTGAAAATGGTTGTGCATAATCTATAACCTCAAGCTCAGAACCTGTATCTGCCACGTCTGGGTCTCCAGATACTGTGAATCTTGAGATTTGTGAATCACCATTAAGATCTGTGTAGTTCACAAAAAAGTGTCCATTTGTAGTGTAATTTGGGTGAAATGCTAATCCTAATAGACCTTGCTCACCACCGCCAGAAACGAGTGAAGTAATGTCTAAAAAGATGCCAGATTCAGTTCCGTCACTCTCGAGTATTATGATTCTTCCTGCTTTCTCAACAACAAATAGACGATCGTCTCCTGCATTTTGAATATCAACTGGAGCACTTAAGCCAGTAGCGAAGGATTCGATTGAAATGGATTGTGCTGTACTCAAGACGGTACATGCAATAGTAGCCAGGGATAAAATTATTTTTTTCATAGCGTATTTCTTTTTCCGTAAATATAATTAAAATGCCGCTTTTTAAATGGCAAGCCTACTCACTATTTTCTCACAGGCAGTATATAGCATAGCATACACATTGTCAAAGCCTGTATCCCCTCCATAATATGGATCTGGAACATCTACAGCTTCCCCTGGAAATATTTCGTCTAGAATCATAGAGACCTTGGCCTTTTCTGTGTGACTTGTGGCTAGTTTTATAACGTCTGAGTAGTTGGTAGCATCCATCACAAAAATATGATCGTAGATTTCATAATCGTAGGTAGAGAATTGTTTCCCTCGTTGTTGGGTGATATCAATGCCGTTTTTTAATGCAACCGTAATACTTCGTTTGTCAGGTTTGTCGCCTACGTGCCAATTTCCTGTGCCAGCTGAATCAACTGCGACATTATCAGGATTGATCATAGCAGTTAGAATGCCTTCAGCCAATGGCGATCGGCAAATATTCCCTAAGCAAACCATTAATATTTTTGTTTTCATAGCCTATTTCCGAAGCAAAAAAAATCCCGCTAATAAAGCGAGATTTAAGAATTTTATAAAGTTAGTTTTTTCTGTAGGTCTTCTACATACTTTCTAAACTGTTTATCTGTGCTTGCAAGATTGTCGACGGTCTTACACGCGTGCAATACCGTAGCGTGATCTCGCTGTCCTATTTGAGAGCCAATAGAGGCTAAAGAAGCCTTTGTAAACTTCTTGGCAAAAAACATGGCCAGTTGTCTCGCTTGAACAATGTGTCGCTTTCTAGTTTTAGATTGCAGCGTATCTACATCCATCTGAAAATAATCGCTTACCACTTTTTGTATGTAATCAATAGAAACTTCACGCTTGGTGTGCTTTACATAGTTGTCAACTATCTTTTTAGCGAGCTCAATAGTGATTTCTTTTTTATTGAACGATGAGTGTGCAATCAAAGAAATAATAGCGCCTTCAAGTTCTCTTATGTTTGTCTTTATATTGTTTGCCAAAAACTCAACAATATCATCTGGCATCTCTACACCATCACGATATAATTTATTTTGAATTATAGCTACACGTGTATCATAATCTGGGTGATTAAGCTCTGCAGACAATCCCCATTTAAAACGAGATAGTAAGCGTTGCTCGATATCTATCATATCTACCGGTGCCTTGTCACTCGTAAGGATCACTTGCTTACCATTCTGATGTAAGTGATTGAAGATATGGAAGAATACGTCTTGTGTTCCAGCCTTTCCAGATAGTAACTGAATGTCATCTACAATAAGGACATCGATGATTTGATAAAAATGTATAAAATCGTTCCGGTTGTTTTTCTTTACAGACTCACTGTACTGTTGCACAAATTTTTCTGCCGAAATATAAAGTACCGTTTTCTCTGGATACTTATCTTTAATATCGACACCTATTGCGTGTGCTAAATGTGTTTTTCCTAAACCAACGCTTCCAAAAACTAAGAGCGGGTTGAATGAAGTCCCTCCAGGCTTATTTGCTACTGCAATACCTGCAGAGCGCGCTAGGCGATTAGATTCTCCTTCTAGGTAATTCTCAAAGTTGTAATTAGGATTAAGTTGTGACTCAATTTTTACATTACGGATACCAGGGATCACAAATGGATTTTTGAGTTCTGGGCTTTTGTTCTTTAATGGAACATCTACGTTTTGTGAACCTTGATTGTTGCTGCGGTTTGTGCTTGGTATCTTTTCTGTAAATGGCTGCTTATTGCCATAGGTGTTTTCCATTCTTATGTTGTACACCAATTTTGCTGAAGTTCCCAACTCCCGCGTAAGTGCAACTTTAAGAAGCTTTACATAATGCTCCTCTAAAAATTCATAGAAAAATTTACTAGGTACTTGAATGCTTAATGCATTATCCGTAAGTTTAACCGCCTTAATAGGTTCGAACCAAGTTTTGAATGCTTGAGATGTAATGTTGTCTTCGATGAAGGACAAGCAGTTTGTCCAAACTGATTCGGCAGTTTTATTCATGTTAGGTTTGAGGTTAAAGGTTGATAATTTGAAGCTAAAATTGATGAAAATGGGAGGTTTCATTTGTATATCTTAGCTATGCAAATATGTGAACAATTAA